>JAJFKC010000042.1 GCA_021773435.1 Porticoccaceae bacterium | reverse complement strand
AAAGGCGACCATTTCACCACCCCAAACTTCTGAACAGACCCGTGTCAGGGCCGCTGTTAACGTCGTCTTACCATGGTCTACGTGACCAATCGTACCAACATTCACATGCGGCTTATTACGCTCAAATTTCTCTTTAGACATAGCGCTGCTCCTTTCAAATCCAATTTACGGTAAAACGAAGTTAAATATAGTTACCTGGCCTTTTTAGCCATTATTAGCCAGCCGTTTTCAGCTAGCGATTTTAGTTCAGCCGTTTTTAGCGATAATCTCTTCAGCTATATTGTTCGGTGCCTCAGAGTACTTTAAGAACTCCATGGTAAAAGTGGCTCGACCTTGAGTTGCCGAACGCACATCGGTGGCGTAGCCAAACATCTCGCCCAGAGGCACTTCGGCGGTCACCACCTTGCCAGCGCTACTGTCTTCCATACCCTGGATCAGGCCGCGACGACGATTCAGATCACCGACTACATCACCCATATTCTCTTCGGGCATGACCACCTCAACTTGCATGGTAGGCTCGAGCAATACAGCCCCGCCTTCGGCCGCCAGTTTTTTAGTCGCCAGCGAGCCAGCCACCTTAAAGGCCATTTCATTGGAATCAACATCGTGAAAGGAGCCGTCATACAAAGTCGCCTTTAAACCCAACAGTGGGTAACCCGCTAAAATACCGTTTTTCATTTGCTCGGCAATACCCTTCTCGACGGCGGGGATATATTCTTTCGGTACGGTACCACCAACAATCTCATTAACAAATTCGAGGCCTTCCTCTTCATCCTCGCGAGGCTCAAACTTGATCCAGACATGGCCATATTGTCCTCGGCCACCGGACTGGCGAACAAACTTGCCTTCGATGTCACATATATTGCGAATTGCCTCTCGGTAGGCGACCTGCGGCTTGCCGATATTGGCTTCGACGTTGAATTCTCGGCGCATACGATCAACCAACACATCGAGATGCAATTCACCCATCCCCGAAATAATAGTCTGGCCTGTCTCCTCGTCGGTTTGCACACGAAAGGATGGATCTTCCTGGGCCAGCTTGCCCAGCGCAATACCCATTTTTTCCTGATCAACTTTGGTCTTCGGCTCCACGGCAACCGATATAACCGGTTCGGGAAATTCCATACGCTCTAAAGTGATCAAATTATCCTGGTCACACAAAGTGTCACCCGTGGTGACATCTTTAAGGCCAATGGCTGCGGCGATATCGCCAGCCCGCACTTCTTTAATTTCTTCCCGTTGGTTGGCGTGCATCTGCACCATTCGGCCGATACGCTCTTTCTTACCCTTTACCGGGTTGTACAAAAAATCACCCTGCTTAACCACACCCGAGTAGGCCCGGAAGAAGGTTAAGGTACCGACGAACGGGTCGGTGGCAATTTTAAAGGCCAACGCCGAAAACGGTACTTCGTCGTCAGCTGCACGAGTCGCAGCAGTGCCATCATCCAGCTCGCCTTCGATAGCTTTCACTTCGGTGGGGGCAGGCATATAATCGATCACCGCATCCAGCACCGCTTGCACACCTTTGTTCTTAAATGCCGAGCCACCTAATACCGGGACGATTTCATTGGCCAGTGTGCGTTGGCGAATACCCTGTTTAATCTCCTCTTCAGTGAGCTCTTCACCTTCGAGGTATTTATTCATTAAGTCATCATTAGCTTCAGCCGCAGCCTCCACCAACTCTTCACGCATGGAATCACAAACGTCGACCATATCTTCGGGTATGTCATCGTATTCAAAGGTCGCACCCTGATCGGCTTCATTCCACAAAATCGCCTTCATTTTGACCAGGTCGATAACACCTTTAAATTCTTCTTCAGCGCCAATGGCCATTTGCAAAGGCACCGCATTCGCGCCCAGGCGCTCTTTCAGCTGATCAACGACCATCTGAAAGTCAGCACCGGCTCGATCCATTTTGTTAACAAAAACTAAGCGCGGCACTTCGTATTTGTTGGCCTGCCGCCAAACTGTTTCGGTCTGCGGCTGAACGCCGGAGGAGCCACACAGCACGACGACGGCGCCATCAAGCACACGCAGTGATCGCTCTACTTCGATGGTGAAATCGACATGCCCGGGGGTATCAATAATATTGATACGGTGCTCGTCAAATTGACCTTGCATACCACCCCAAAAACAGGTCGTGGCAGCAGAGGTAATGGTAATACCCCGCTCTTGCTCCTGCTCCATCCAGTCCATAGTCGCCGCGCCATCGTGAACTTCGCCGATTTTGTGGGACAATCCGGTATAGAACAAAACCCGCTCGGTAGTCGTTGTTTTACCTGCGTCAACGTGGGCTACGATGCCAATATTCCGATAACGACTAAGAGGTGTTTTACGTGCCACTGTCTATTCCCCAGTTGTGTTCGTTTACGCTTTATCTAAACGGCTGTAATACCGCGCACTCAGGTTAAGCGACTTTCTAAAATACGAAAGGCAGCCATCGATAGCCGCCTTCCAACTTAATTTTCTTACTCAACTATTGCCTAACTAATCCCGCGGGTTTGATATTAAGGCTAGCAATAAGCGTAAAACTGAAACCGCTTTTCTAAAATCGGCCATCTAAAAACGATAGTGCGAGAAGGCTTTATTGGCCTCGGCCATGCGATGCACATCTTCGCGCTTTTTCACCGCGCCGCCTTTGCTTTGCGATGCGTCAACGATTTCTCCCGCCAATCGTTGCGCCATGGATTTTTCGCTGCGTCCACGGGCGTGATCAACTAACCAGCGCATGGCCAGGGCACCGCGCCGAGAAGCGCGAACTTCAACTGGCACTTGATAGGTGGCGCCACCTACTCGGCGGGACTTAACCTCGACCATCGGCGCAATATTTTCAAGCGCTTCTTCAAACGCTTCTAGCGGATCTTTACTGAGGCGCTGCTCAACAATATCCAGCGCGCCATAAACGATACGCTCGGCCACAGATTTTTTACCACTCACCATAACGTGGTTCATAAACTTAGCTAAGGTAGTGTTGTTAAACTTTGGATCGGGAAGAATTTCTCGCTTGGCTACTACGCGTCGTCTTGGCATATATCTCTCTTTTTCAGGTGAATCCGATAGCTGGCAATAGCGCCAGACCGGCCTTACTGGGTGACAGGGACAAGTTCTGCCACCTCAATGAATTTTCTAAATATCCCAGGTTACCCCTTGGGTCGCTTGGTGCCATATTTTGAGCGGCGCTGTTTGCGGCCATCAACACCAGAAGTATCGAGGCTACCCCGAACCGTGTGATAGCGGACGCCGGGCAAATCTTTAACTCGACCGCCACGAATCAATACAACGCTGTGCTCCTGTAGATTATGACCCTCGCCACCAATGTACGAGGCCACTTCATAACCGCTAGTCAAGCGCACGCGACAAACTTTACGCATGGCAGAATTCGGTTTTTTTGGTGTTGTCGTGTAGACACGGGTGCAAACACCGCGACGTTGAGGGCAGGCCTGTAAGGCCGGCACATCGCTCTTGGCAACTTTGCGCTTTCTCGGCTTACGAACCAGTTGGTTGATCGTCGCCATTAACAAATACTCCGCGTAACAAAATATGCCTTCATAGTGAAGGCTTTTAAAAAAACCTCTGATTAACAATCAAGATCATGAAACCAGTGTTGACCAAGATCATGAAACCAGTGTTGACCCTAAATAAAAGTGGCCTTGAATCAGGGAGGCGGAATTTTAATGACCACACCTACCTGAGTCAAGCAGAATCACCACCTGGTAGTATCAATAGTAATGCCGACCTTATTCGTCTTCACTGGCGCTTAGCGCTTCAGATAAAGCCGCTTCGACTTCACTAGCAGACGTGCTTTGCTCAGTGAGTGCTGCCTCTTTATCTTTCTGCCGCTGGCTGTGATAGGCGAGACCAGTCCCAGCTGGAATTAGTCGACCGACCACGACGTTCTCTTTGAGGCCTCGTAATGGATCCATTTTACCGGTCACAGCCGCCTCGGTGAGCACACGCGTAGTCTCCTGGAAGGACGCTGCTGAAATAAAGCTATCAGTGGCCAACGAGGCTTTGGTAATACCCAACAATTGTCGCTCGAACCCGGCGGGAATTTTGTCTTCGGCTGCCAGCCCTTCGTTGCTCTCCAGCAAACGGCTATAGGCAACCTGTTCGCCTTTGACGTAAGGAGAATCGCCCATTGAGGTCACTTCAACCTTGCGCAACATTTGCCGAACGATCACTTCAATGTGCTTATCATTAATTTTTACGCCCTGAAGTCGATAAACTTCCTGGATTTCATTGACGATGTAATTAGCCAGTGCTTCGACACCTTTAAGGCGCAAAATATCGTGGGAGCTAGGCGGGCCTTCAGAAATCACCTCACCCTTCTCAACATATTCGCCCTCATAGACACCCATGTGTCGCCATTTCGGAATCAGCGCTTCATAATGATCATCGCTATTGTTCGGCGTAATCACCAGGCGGCGCTTGCCTTTGGTTTCCTTACCAAAGCTCACAGTGCCGCTGATCTCGGCAAGAATCGCGGGGTCTTTAGGCTTACGCGCTTCAAACAAATCGGCAACACGAGGCAGGCCACCCGTGATATCCCTGGTTTTAGAACTCTCCTGAGGAATCCTGGCGATAATATCCCCGGCTTCGACGCCTGCTTCGTCGTTAATCGTAATGATGGCGTTAGCGGGCAAAATATAATGCGCGGGCACTTTCGAATTGGGGAAATGAAGCTCTTCACCATCTGCACCGACGAGGGTCACCGTGGGCTTCATATCTTTACCAGCCGCCGGGCGTTCGTTGGGATCGATGACGACGGTACTGGTCAAACCAGTCATCTCATCGGCCTGGTGGCTGACACTCAAGCCTTCTTCCATGCCGGAGAACACCGCCTTACCTTCAACTTCAGTAATAACCGGATGCGTATGGGGGTCCCAGTTGGCAACCACATCTCCGGTCTCAACACTGGCGCCGTCTTTAACCTTAATAACAGCACCAAATGGCACTTTATAACGCTCCCGTTCACGACCATTTTCATCTGCCACGGCCAGTTCCGTAGAACGGGACACAGCAACAGATTGGCCGTTTTTGCGCTCTACCACTTTGGCATTGACCAGGCGTACGGAACCGGCGGCTTTGACCTGAATATTGTCAATGGCTGACGCTCTCGAAGCCGCACCACCGATATGGAAGGTGCGCATAGTGAGCTGTGTGCCCGGTTCACCAATAGACTGAGCCGCTATAACACCAATGGCTTCACCAATATTGATCATGTGTCCACGGGCCAGATCACGGCCATAACACTTGGAGCAAAGCCCGTAGCGAGTTTCACAGGTGATCGGCGAGCGCACCAACATCTCATCGATGCTCATGGCTTCAATCTCATCGCCCCATTTTTCGTCGATCATGGTACCCGCATCGATCACCACCTCATCAGTGCCGGAACGACAGACATCGTGAAGGGTCACACGGCCGAGAATTCGAGCACCCAGCGTTTCAATGATGTCGCCACCCTCAATAATGGGCGTCATCAACAGGCCTTCGGTGGTTCCACAATCCTGTTCGGTCACCACTAAATCTTGCGACACATCGACCAGGCGTCGAGTTAGGTATCCGGAGTTGGCTGTTTTCAGCGCTGTATCGGCAAGACCCTTACGAGCGCCGTGGGTCGAAATAAAGTATTGCAGTACGCTCAGACCCTCGCGGAAGTTGGCGGTAATGGGCGTTTCAATAATTGAGCCATCGGGCCGCGCCATCAGGCCTCGCATACCGGCTAGCTGACGAATCTGTGCGGGGGAGCCCCGCGCACCTGAATCGGCCATCATAAATACCGAGTTAAACGACTTCTGCTGTTCTTCCTCGTTGTCGCGATTGACCACCGGCTCGGTGGACAATACTTCCATCATAGACTTGGCCACCTGGTCATTAGCCCGCGACCAAATATCAATCACCTTGTTGTACTTTTCACCCTGGGTCACCAGACCGGATGAAAACTGCGCCTCTATCTCAACAACTTCGGCCTCTGCCTTATCAATAATCTCTACTTTTGAATCTGGGATCACAAAATCATCGACACCGATAGAAGCACCTGAGGTGGTTGAAAATTCAAACCCGGTGTACATCAGCTGATCAGCAAAAATAACCGTCGATTTGGTGCCAAGTACGCGGTAACACTGGTTGATCACATTGGAAATGGCTTTTTTATTCATGTCCTGATTGATCAGGTCATAAGCAAGACCGTCGGGAACGATCTCCCACAACAGACCCCGGCCAACAGTTGTGTCTTTTATACTGACAAGCTCCGACTGCTCTCCTTCTTCGCTAACATGGACTTCACTGATGCGTACTTTGACCCGGGCCTGGAGGTTCACCTTGCCACTGTAATAAGCACGCGATAGCTCTTCGAGGTCAGTGAAGACCATACCTTCACCGGGCACATTGACGCATTCCCGAGTCATGTAATACAGGCCCAGCACCACATCCTGAGACGGCACGATGATCGGCTCACCACTGGCGGGCGACAGGATATTGTTGGTAGACATCATCAAAGCGCGGCTTTCGAGTTGTGCTTCAAGGGTTAAAGGCACATGCACAGCCATCTGGTCACCGTCGAAGTCGGCGTTGAACGCGGCACACACCAACGGATGCAACTGGATAGCCTTACCTTCAATCAAGATCGGTTCGAAAGCTTGAATACCCGCCCGGTGCAAAGTTGGTGCACGGTTGAGCAACACCGGATGCTCTCGAATCACTTCATCGAGAATATCCCAGACCACCGCTTCTTCGCGCTCGACCATTTTCTTGGCTGCTTTAATGGTCATCGCCAGGCCGCGCCCTTCAAGCTTCGAGAAAATAAACGGTTTGAACAGCTCCAGCGCCATACGCTTGGGCAGACCGCATTGATGCAGCCGCAAAGTCGGGCCAACCACGATCACAGAACGACCGGAATAATCGACGCGTTTACCCAGCAGGTTCTGGCGGAAACGTCCCTGCTTGCCTTTGATCATATCGGCCAGAGATTTCAGTGGCCGCTTGTTCGACCCGGTGATAGCTCGGCCGCGACGACCATTATCGAGCAAAGCATCGACTGATTCTTGCAGCATGCGCTTTTCATTACGCACGATAATATCTGGGGCGTTAAGCTCCAGCAGTCTTTTCAAACGGTTGTTACGGTTGATAACACGCCGATACAGATCGTTCAGATCAGATGTGGCAAAACGACCGCCATCGAGAGGCACCAATGGCCTGAGATCCGGCGGCAAAATCGGCAGCGCCTCAAGAATCATCCATTCCGGTTTGTTATTGGAATTGACAAACGCTTCGAGCAATTTTAGTCGCTTGGAGAATTTTTTGATTTTTGTTTCGGATTTAGTATTGGGAATTTCTTCCCGCAACCCTGCAATGGCTTCTTTCAGATCGATATCCTTCATTAAAATCTGAATGGCCTCAGCACCCATCAGGGCGACAAATTCATCACCAAACTCTTCTAGCGCTTCAAAATATTCATCGTCGGTTAACAGCTGGCCGCGTTCTAACGTCGTCAGGCCAGGATCGCAAACCACAAAGGACTCGAAATAAAGCACTCGCTCAATTTCACGCAGGGTCATATCCAGTATCAGGCCGATACGCGATGGCAGGGATTTCAAGAACCAGATATGCGCAACTGGGCTGGCCAGCTCAATATGGCCCATACGCTCCCGGCGGACTTTCGCCAGGGTCACTTCGACACCACATTTTTCGCAGACGATGCCGCGATGCTTCATACGCTTATACTTGCCACACAGGCACTCGTAATCTTTTACCGGACCAAAAATTTTGGCGCAGAACAGGCCATCACGCTCGGGCTTGAAGGTTCTGTAATTAATGGTTTCTGGCTTTTTTACTTCCCCGAAGGACCATGACCGCACCAGGTCAGGTGGCGCCAGGCCAATACGAATACCTTCAAAATCACTTCTCTGGTCCTGGGACTTCAGTAAATTCAATAAATCTTTCAAGGCCTTTCCTCCAATGGGTGTTCGCCTCGCCGGGGACTAACCCGACACATGACTACAAACAGCGGCGCTTACTTATTCGTATTCCAGCTCGATATTAATGCCTAGCGAACGGATTTCCTTGACCAGCACGTTAAATGACTCAGGTATTCCCGGATCCATTTGATGGTCACCATCAACAATGTTTTTATACATCTTGGTACGACCCGGCACGTCATCAGATTTAACGGTGAGCATTTCCTGCAAGGTATAGGCGGCACCGTATGCCTCCAATGCCCAGACCTCCATCTCGCCGAAACGCTGACCACCAAACTGGGCTTTACCGCCCAACGGTTGCTGAGTAACCAAACTATAAGAACCGGTTGATCTGGCGTGCATTTTGTCATCAACCAGATGGTTCAGTTTTAGCATATACATGTAGCCAACGGTCACCGGACGACTAAAGGCATCGCCGCTGCGACCATCATAGAGGGTCATTTGCCCGCTCTCAGGTAGATCTGCAAGGGTCAGTAACTCTTTAATTTCTGCTTCTGTGGCGCCATCAAACACCGGTGTCGCCATCGGCACACCATCGCGAAGATTCTCGGCCAGCTCCATAATCTCGGCGCCACTCAAGTCTTTCAAGTTGGCCTTGGTATTACTATCCCCAGATTTATATATGGCCTGCAGGAACTGTCTTAACTCGGATACCTTGCGCTCTTCTTTAAGCATAGTGTTGATCTTGTCACCCAGACCTTTTGCCGCGAGGCCCAGGTGAGCTTCAAGAATCTGACCGACATTCATCCGCGACGGCACACCCAGGGGGTTGAGAACAATATCGACGGGCTGCCCATGTTCGTCGTAAGGCATATCTTCAACCGGCATAATCACGGAGATCACACCTTTGTTGCCGTGCCGACCGGCCATCTTATCACCAGGCTGAATACGTCGCTTCACGGCAAGATAAACCTTGACGATCTTTTGTACACCCGGCGCCAGGTCATCACCACTTTCAAGCTTGCCCTTCTTGTCTTCAAAGCGCTCATCGAGCAGGACCCGACGCTCGATCAATTGGGCTTCGGCGAGCGCCAATTGCTGGTTAGAGCTATCGTCGTCCATGCGTAGACTGAACCACATGCTGGCATCAAAGCCATCAACAACTTCGTCAGTTAACTTGTCACCCCTTTTAAGACCAGGCGCGCTAATCACTGGCTTGCCTACTAGTGAACGACGCAGTCGCTCAAAGGTGGCATTTTCCATAATGCGGTATTCATCATTAACATCTTTGCGGAATTGATCCAGCTCGGCCTGCTCAATTTCAACAGAGCGCTCGTCCTTCTCCAAACCTTCGCGGGTGAATACCTGCACATCAATGACCGTGCCCTGGGTGCTGCCCGGCACTCGCAGTGAGGTGTCTTTCACATCACTGGCTTTTTCGCCAAAGATGGCTCTCAACAATTTTTCTTCAGGGGTTAGCTGAGTTTCACCTTTGGGCGTGACTTTGCCGACCAGAATATCGCCAGCGCCTACCTCGGCACCAATATAAACAATGCCAGATTCATCAAGACGCGATAGCGCTGATTCACCGACGTTGGGAATATCCGCCGTGATTTCTTCGGCGCCGAGTTTGGTATCCCGGGCAACACTGGTCAGCTCCTGAATATGGATGGTGGTAAAACGATCCTCTTCCACCACACGCTCCGAAACCAAAATAGAATCCTCGAAGTTATAGCCATTCCAGGGCATAAAGGCGATGCGCATATTCTGACCAAGCGCCAACTCACCGAGATCGACGGAGGGGCCATCGGCCATAATGTCGCCACGGGAGATGATATCCCCTGCTTTCACTAGCGCCCGTTGATTAATACAGGTGTTCTGGTTCGACCGCGTGTACTTAATCAAATTGTAAATATCGACACCGGCATCTCCGGTGTCAACTTCATCGTCGTTGACCCGCACCACGATACGGGCAGCATCGGCGCTCTCGATCGCACCACCACGTCGGGCGACGACACAGACACCTGAATCCCCGGCAAGAACACGCTCAATGCCTGTACCGACAAGTGGTTTATCCGCTTTTAACGTTGGCACCGCCTGGCGCTGCATGTTCGAACCCATTAAGGCCCGGTTAGCATCATCATGTTCAAGAAAAGGAATTAACGATGATGCTACCGACACCACCTGCCGGGCCGAGACATCCATATACTGAACCGCATCCGGATGCTTAACGGTAAATTCACCCTCGTGCCGAACTGCCACCAGTTCTTCGGTTAATTTGCCGTTTTTACCAATGGTCGCGGAGGCTTGAGCAATCACATACTCGGCTTCGTTGATGGCCGACAGATATTCAATTTCATCGGTAACTCGCGCATTAACAACTTTTCGGTAAGGCGTTTCGAGGAAGCCGTAATTATTCGTACGCGCATAATTAGCCAGAGAATTGATCAAACCAATATTTGGCCCCTCCGGCGTTTCGATGGGGCAAACCCGACCGTAGTGAGTCGGATGCACATCCCGCACTTCAAACCCGGCGCGCTCGCGCGTTAAACCGCCCGGGCCTAATGCTGACACGCGACGTTTGTGAGTCACCTCCGACAAAGGATTGTTTTGATCCATAAACTGGGATAGCTGGCTGGAGCCAAAAAACTCTTTCATGGCAGCTGCAACGGGTTTGGCATTGACCATATCCTGGGGCATCAAACCTTCGGTTTCTGCAACGGCCAAACGCTCCTTAACGGCCCGTTCAACGCGAACCAGTCCGATACGGAACTGGTTCTCCGCCATCTCACCCACAGAACGAACACGTCGGTTACCGAGATGATCAATATCGTCCACCATGCCCTGGCCATTTCGAATGGACAACAGCACTTTAAACACTTCGACAATATCTTCGCGAGATAAAATGCTATCGCCCTCTACCTCTTCACGACCCAGACGACGATTGAACTTCATACGGCCCACCGCCGACAGGTCGTAACGGTCAGTGCTAAAAAACAGGTTTTTAAACAGATTTTCAGCCGAATCTTTAGTCGGCGGCTCACCGGGACGCATCATGCGGTAGATTTCTACCAATGCTTCAAGCTCGGTTCTGGTTCCGTCAACCCTCAGGGTGTCGGCAATAAACGGCCCGCAATCAAGATCATTGGTGTAAATAGTTTCGATCTTAGTGAACTTTAACTCACGAAGCTTTTCGACCAGCTCTTCGGTAAGCAAGGAGTTACACTCAAGCAACACTTCACCGGTTTCTTCATCAATAATATCCTGGCTCAGCGCCTTGTCGAACAGGTATTCGTCGGGCACTGCCATTGAAGTGATTTTGTCTTTTTCCAACTGCCGTATGTGCCGGGCAGTGACACGGCGACCTTGCTCGACCAGTACCTTTTTGCCTTTACCAACGATATCGAAAGCGGCCATTTCACCGCGCAGGCGGGAAGGCTCAAGCTCCAGGACAAACTGTCCTTCGGCGTTGATATTAAACGTCGAGGTATCAAAAAATATCTCAAGGATTTCCTGTGAGCTATAACCCATGGCACGCAGTAAAATAGTCGCGGGCAACTTACGGCGTCGATCAATGCGCACATAAACCAGGTCTTTCGGGTCAAATTCAAAATCCAGCCAGGAGCCTCGGTAGGGAATTACCCGTGCGGAATACAGTAATTTACCGGAGGAATGGGTTTTACCTTTATCGTGATCAAAAAATACCCCAGGTGATCGATGCAACTGGGAGACGATGACTCGCTCGGTGCCATTGATAACAAATGTGCCGTAGTCAGTCATCAAGGGAATTTCACCCATGTAGACTTCCTGCTCTTTAATATCCTTAATCGGCTTGCTGGCCAGATCTTTATCGATCAGTAGCAAACGCACGCGCACACGCAACGGCGCTGCATAGGTTATGCCGCGCAGCTTGCATTCCTCAACATCAAAAATGGGCTTGTCGAGTTTATAATCAACGTACTCCAGGCGAGCATTACCGGAATAACTCTCGATAGGGAATACCGAACCAAATGCGGCATGCAAGCCGGTATTAGTCCGATCATCAACCGCCACACCTGGCTGAGTGAACTTGCGGTAGGAGTCAAGCTGTATCGCTAGCAGGTAGGGCTGATCCATGACCTGGGGCAATTTGCCAAAGTCTTTGCGAATCCGTTTCTTTTCAGTATATGAATAAGTCATCAATATTCCCCAGCACGTTTAGCGTTTTCGGATATTCCAGCTACACCGTTTTGCAACGATAAAAAATCACTTCTCTTACATACCGCCCACTTCAAACAACAGCGAAAGGCCGGTGAGAAAACCCACCAGCCCGGCACCCTTCAACGGCGCAGTATGTCTAGCGACATGCAAACTTATTTCAGTTCGACAGCGGCGCCAGCTTCTTCAAGTTGTGTTTTTGCAGCTTCAGCTTCTTCTTTCGAAGCAGCTTCTTTAATGGTAGCTGGCGCGCCATCTACCATTTCTTTGGCTTCTTTGAGACCAAGTCCGGTGATCGAACGAACCGCTTTAATGACATTAACTTTCTTGTCACCGATCGCTGATAAAACCACGTCAAATTCGGTTTGCTCTTCGGCGGCAACAGCTTCTCCGCCTGCACCTGGAGCTGCTGCGACAGCGACTGCTGCTGCAGCGGACACACCAAACTTTTCTTCCATTGCTGACACCAGCTCAACAACATCCATAACACTCATTTCAGCAATTGCGTCTAAAATTTCATCTTTTGAAAGAGCCATCACTCAATCTCCTATTTCCTAAATAAAAAGCTTAAAAAACAGCTTAAATAAAAAAACTTAAATAAACAGCACTAATTATTTAGCACCAATAAACTAATCACCTAATACAGCCACATCACCTAAAATAGCTATGCAGCTTCATCCTGCTTCTGATCACGAACAGCGGCAACGACACGAGTCACTTTGGTCGGCACTTCGTTGAGCGTGCGAACCAATTTCGTGACCGGTGCAATCATTACGCTAAGCAGTTGGCTAAGCGCCTGATCACGGGTCGGCAGAGTGGCGAGCACATCGAGCTGCTCTTGGCCCAACATCTGACCACTGACAGCCAAACCTTTGACTTCAAAGTTTTCGTTTTCTTTGGCGAAATCTTTGAACAGGCGTGCTGCCGCACCGGGGTCTTCCATGGAAAAACCAAACAGGGAAGGTCCCACTAACAAGCTTTCTACGCACTCAAATTCAGTGCCTTCGAAGGCGCGCCTGGCCAGGGAGTTTTTAACGATTCGCAAACTAACATTTGCGTCCCGCGCCTGCTTTCGCAGAGCAGTTATTTCGCTAACGCTGACCCCGCGCGCATCGCCAATCACTAAGGACAAAGCGCTGCTAGCGGTTTCGTTCACTGCTGCAACTATCACTTTCTTGTCTTCGAGATTTAATGCCACACGAATATCTCCTGGGTGTTATCGAAGCCTTACGACTTCAGATTGATTCCGGTTAATCGGGTCAACTAGTCTCGCGTAATGCGGTACCAAAACGTTAACACCTCTCGTAACACCGGAACGACTAATGGTGGTCAAACCCAGTTAAAACTGAATCAGGTCACACCGTTTGCGCGGGCGGTATAACGACAAGATCGAAACAAACCTCTACCTTGCTCATACCATTACCCCCCAACTTTCTAATGACGCTAAAAGTTCATATGGGGAACCAGCGGTCTTTAACGGACGATGCACGATGCCTAATCAATTACTTGCATAGACTACGCACATCGGCCCTAAAGTCTGCGAGAGCTTTATGCCCCCAATGAAGATTGATCGATCGACAGGCCCGGGCCCATAGTCGTTGACAGGGTTATTTTCTTCAGAAAAACACCCTTGGCAGACGCCGGTTTTGCCTTTGACAAATCCGTGACCAATGCTTCTAAGTTTTCTTTAATGGCATTGGCTTCAAAACTGATAGAGCCAATTGCCCCGTGAACAATGCCGCTTTTGTCAGCGCGAAATCTCACCTGCCCGGCTTTGGCATTTTTCACTGCCGCTACCACGTCGGGTGTTACTGTGCCGGTTTTGGGATTGGGCATAAGGCCGCGGGGGCCAAGTATTTGTCCTAGTTGGCCGACGACACGCATGGCATCAGGGCTGGCGATGACCACATCAAAGCCCATTTCGCCGCCCTTAATCTGTTCGGCAAGATCATCCATACCAACCAGATCAGCACCAGCTTCGAGTGCCGCATCAGCACTTTCACCCTGAGCAAACACGGCGACCTTTACGTTTTTACCAGTACCATTGGGCAGGGTTGTCGCGCCGCGCACCACCTGATCGGATTTCTTGGGATCAATGCCCAGGTTTACTGAGACATCAACCATCTGATCAAACTTAGTGGCGGGCAGTGATTTCAGCAGCTCTACCGCTTCTACTACATCGTAGATTTTGCCCGGTTCAACCGCTTCACTAATTGCTTTTTGTCGTTTGCTTAGCCTGGCCATTACACACCCTCCACTTCAAGACCGGCACTTCTCGCGCTACCGGCGATGGTTCTCACCGCTGCATCCATATCTGCAGCAGTCAGATCCGGCATTTTTTGTGTGGCGATGTCTTCCAACTGCGCACGGGTGACCTTGCCCACTTTCTCGGTATTAGGTCGACCACTGCCTTTACTGACGCCCGCTGCTTTTCTTAGCAATACCGATGCGGGCGGGGTTTTCATTATAAAGGTGAAACTACGATCACTATAAACTGTAATCACAACGGGGATCGGCAGACCCTGCTCTACGCTCTGCGTCTGGGCGTTAAAAGCCTTACAGAACTCCATTATATTGACACCGTGCTGACCAAGCGCTGGGCCAACAGGGGGGCTGGGGTTCGCCTGTCCTGCAGGAACCTGCAGTTTAATATACGCATCTACTTTCTTTGCCATAGCTAGCTATCTCCTCATGGGTTAAGCGCCTCGGGATGTGCAAAATCCGTCACCGGCTCCCCTGCTTTTATTCACATCGAAACCGCAAAAATTTGCAGGCAACGCGACAAGCGTTGCTTTAAAAAAATTTCAAAATCAGGCCTTTTCCACCTGAATAAAATCCAGCTCTACGGGTGTTGAGCGACCAAAAATAGTCACCGCCACCTTTAACTTGCTCTTCTCGTAATTTACTTCTTCAACTGCCGCATTAAAATCATTAAACGGCCCATCAATGACCCGAACCAGCTCACCAGGCTCAAACATGGTTTTAGGTCGCGGCGCTTCTTCAGAGTCTTGCATGCGTGACAATATTACATTTGCCTCGCGGTCTGTTATTGGTGCAGGCTTATCTGCCTTGCCACCGATAAAACCCATCACTCGCGGCGTTTCCTTTACCAGATGCCAGCTGTCATCGGTGAGCTCCATTTGCACCAGCACGTAGCCTGGGAAAAACTTTCGCTCGCTCTTGCGTTTTTGACCATTGCGAATTTCCACCACTTCTTCGGTGGGCACCAGTATTTCCCCAAAATCATCCTGTAGGCCCGCCAGATCAATACGCTCCTGTAAGGTCCCGGCGACCTTTTTCTCATATCCGGAATAGGCATGTACCACATACCAGTGCTTCGACATTACTATCCCCTAATCAACCTAATCCTTAACCCTTTTTTTTAGCCAATGACAAAAGCTGCCAACCAGCCCACCAGGGCATCCAGGCCCCATAACAACAATGCCATCAACAGGATAAAACCAACGACAATCAATGTTGTCTGATTTCTTTCCTGACGATTCGGCCAAACCACTTTACCAGCTTCTACTTTGGCACCCTGAGCAAGCCCCAAAAACGCTGCACCTTTTGCCGTTTGCGTGGCAATCAGCACCGCTATCGCCCCAATCACCAATAATGCCAATACGCGGTAGAGAAGCGGTTGAGCGACGAAATAATAATTGCCGAATATGCCGCCACCCACGAGCATGAAAACCAGCGCCCATTTGGTACCGTCAAATCGAAAAATGACCGTATCGTTCACTGTGTTGTTACTCTGCGGCTATCCATTTTGTTACCCACACCCTGTCACCTTCATTCTGCCACAAGATTGTTGGCAGGCCAGGAGGGACTCGAACCCCCAACACCCGGTTTTGGAGACCGGTGCTCTACCAATTGAACTACTGGCCTAATACCCGTGAGCTTGCCCAAATACTTTTATCCAGTTACTTTTTGGTTTTAACGCTTACCCGACGACTCGGTTTGGCACCCTTATTTAACGCGGTTTCTTCACAGGCTATTCAATAATCTTAGCCACCACGCCAGCACCCACTGTTCTGCCACCTTCGCGGATAGCAAATCGCAGACCGTCTTCCATCGCTATCGGGGCTATCAGGGTCACTTCCAT
>JAJFKC010000041.1 GCA_021773435.1 Porticoccaceae bacterium | reverse complement strand
TATTTCTTTGTAGCGCTTGCCCGTTTTATATAACCGAATGGCTTGCTTGCGTTTTTCTTCCTGTACATCTTGTGATAATTTTCGTGCGTCTATTTTCATCCGGTCATTATATCATCTCTGTTTATAGGCCGGGTTAATAGCTTGTTAGAGCCGGTTTGCCTGGCTTTTGATTCACGTTAAACCCGCCCCCAACATACCAAAGCGGGTATAACGCAAACTAATAATCAAACAACACCCAGCCCTTTCAGAATATCAACCAACCACTCCCGCCGTTCTTCCGTCACATCATTCACCGGCGCCAGCGTGTAACCACCCTTTAAGCCCATCGCATCATACCAGGGCTTGAGCAGCGCAAAAGCCGAAGCATAACTAGCAGTCTGGGCAACATGCCAGACTGTCTGGTCTTCAATAAAATCAGAAACCGCGCGTACGGATAACCAGGCTTCGTAGGATTCAGCCATTTTTCCGTCTTCCGCTAATTTCTTGTAGTCCTGAATGACGCTACGCTTTTTGCCAAACACGGTGTAATGGAAAGCTGCCCACTGAATGAAGGGATAGCCCGCACGCAGATCTTCATAAAAATACTGCTCCATGGGCTCACTAACGAAGAAATCTTCGCGCAAGTCGCGACGCAGCTTGTGGGTATCTGAACGTCGCAGACTACCTTGCTTGACGCCGACAATAGTGTCGATATCGGCCAGTCGTTGCATCAAATCGAAACTCAGCACCGTTCCCGACACCGGGGTGCGATAGAGGATCATCGCCATGTCGGTTCGATCGGCCAGGTATTTATAAAAGGAATAAATCTCGTCGTCGGTCTTTAACTGGACGGCGGGGTTCATCACCTCAGCACTCCGATACCCCATTTTCTCTACTGCCTGCATTTTCTCCAACGCCTGCCGAGCGCTGGGATCGAGAATAATGGTTGAAATATCAATACGCCCTTTAACCGCATCAGCAATCACTTCATGGTAGTTGAGCCATTCGGAAAGGGTTAGATTCCAAGCCTCGGCAATAAAACCGCCGACCACAATGCCATCCAACCCCATGTCAATAAATTGCTCGATGTTATCGCGCATGGCCGGCTCGTCGAGCAGGCCATCTTTAGTGTAGGGGGTTAAAGGAGCATCATAAAAGCCACGTAGATTTTTCTGCGCCCATTGTTTTGCTTCACTTGCGGTATATTCCATTTTTGTCTCCAGGTTATGTGCATACTGTTTTATTTGCTCACCACAGCCTCAGCATGAAACAAAAGGCAGGGTGGTGAGACCTATTACGTCATTAAATCTACAATTATTACTATTCAAAACTGCTAACAAACAAAGCGCTATAAAAATACCGATAAATTTTCATCGAGCACCACGTGTTGATCAAACACGATATGGCGGCGCGCCAGTTTCCATTGCCCGTCAACCATACGCAAGCGATCTCGGCGGGCAGCGACAAACCAGGCCTCTTCATCCTGACGACGGTTGCGATAAAGAATAATATTCGAAAACACGTTTAGTTCATTGTCGTCATCGGTGTATTCGGCTTCAATATTGGACACAACTCGACGCACCCGAGCAGGCGGATCTTCAATCCAGGCCAGTCCCGTCTCAAAACGCATAATGCGATGCTCAATATCCGTGTAGTCGTCATTGTAGACAGACGAAGAATTTTCGGGTGTCGGTTCAGGACGACGATCTTTACGAAAACGATTCTCTCTGATCGGTAACCAATAATGAATATCGTCGGTTAAGGTTGCCTGCCAAGGGCGAAACTGTTCTTCATCCAACATGCGCGCTTCTTTGAAAAGGAAAGACTGGATCACATAATGTAAATCCAGCGGCACTATTGAGCCCGGTTTTATATCAGAAGCACCCCCACTCATTTTTTATGCTCCGTTGTTCGACGAGCCATGATTTCATCCCAGTTTTCAGAGGTCATCATGGTATGCCACATGCGGAGGAAATTGCGTTGTGCGGCTTCATTATCGCCTGGCTCAGACATCATACTGGGGAAGGTCTCTGATTCCAGATTTTCCCAACCCAGGCCCATCTCAGCATTCAAGGGTTCCTGGCGAGTCACCCAGCCTTCAGAGGTATTGGTGTTGCCCTCCATATTTTCACCGTCGTCGCCTTCCAGAATACCGGCCACGCCGAAAGTTTTTTCGTTGGTGTGTCGGATTCCCCGTTTCAGCTCTTCTGGCATATCACGCTCGACAATGGTCCAGGTCCATACCTCAAGCTCACGAGGTCCCCGTGGTTGCCAGACTTTCCAGGTATCGATGCCTCTTAAAAATGACGTATTGGGAAACATTGAACCGTCCCAGATTGCGTTATAGAGCAATGCTCGCTCATCGCCCAGGCGGTCTTTGATAACCGGCACTCTTGAGCGCACCCAGTCCTCCCACATTTCGGCAATATGGCCCTGATGGATATGGGGGTAAACTTCTTCATTGCCCGGAGCCGCATTAAAACCATGACCATATTTGGTGGCGAACTGAATGGCTCCCTGTGGTGTCGCCTGATTACCCAGCAAAGCCATTAGCGGCCCGCCAACGGTCTTGATAGCAGCCGCGTGGGTCCAGCCAGCATGATAGAAATCGCCGATAAAGTTTTCAGCAAAAAATTTCCAGTTGGCTTTTATGCGCACTTTAGTCGGCGGGCCGAGTAGCTCGGCACCGCCGGGCGCATCCATAAAGGTGTCAAAATACCAGGCCATCTCACCGAGATAATCAGTCAATGATGGCGCGTTATCATCGAAGGTGCCAAAGATAAAACCCCGATAACTTTCGACACGGACTTGTTTTAGGGCGACGTTATTTTCATCAAATTCCTTCGGATAAATTTCATCTTTTAACGGAATATCGGAAATTCGACCATCTGAGCCGAAGACCCAGCCGTGATAGTTGCAGACGAAATTTTTGGCGTTACCAGAGTCCGCGCGACAAATAATGTTGCCGCGATGGGAGCAAGAATTCAAAAAAGCGCGCACCTTGCCATCCTGACCACGGGTGACGATAACCCTGTCCTGCCCCATAAATGTGGTCAGGAAATCGCCCTTTTCTGCAATCAATGAATCCTGTGCCAGAAACAACCACGAACGTGCAAAGACACGCTCCAGTTCCATCTGGTAGACATCTTCATCCCAATAAATTCGCCTGTCCTGAATACCGCCGTCGGGCCTGACTAAATCGCCAATGTTAAACTTGGGTATTGCATTCATAAAGATTCCTCGATCATCGTTAGCGGCACCCAAGTTGATACTTTGAGCGGTTTTGCGCTGCTAGATCACACCGCAGGCCTGGAGTTTGCCTTTAAGCTCTTCCCGATAGGCTGGATCCACCTGACGCATGGGGGCTCTCAAGGTTCCAGCGGCCAAGCCCATCGCGTCGTACCAGGCTTTAACATTACCCAGAGTGGTCGCGTACGTGAAGCTACTCTTCACCGAACCAATCATTACTTCGTCAACCAAATCACGGATGAGTGTTAAGGACTCCCAAATCACATAGGCCTCTTCCCACTGTCCGGCTCGAGCTAACGCGGTATATTCTTCAAGCAGATGACGCTTTTTGCCATAGAGAATGTGGTGGAATGCGCCGTAGAGTACTTGTCCACCCTGACGTAAATCATTTAACCAATGCGCTTCCAGCGGGTCGCTGACGATAAAGTCATCCGGGCAAATCTTGCGCAGTTTAAGCGTGTCAGCATGATTTAGACTGCCCTGTTTCATGCCCACCATGGTTGGAATATTTTCAGCACAACGTTGGGATAGCTCAATACTCATCAAATGACCGGCAACCGCCGAGCGGTAAAATAACAAGGCCAGGTTGGAGTGCTCCGCAATGTAGTTGTAGTAATCAAATATTTCGTCGTCGGCACGCAGCTGCACGATGGGCGTAATAATCTCCGCCGCCACATAACCCAGGTCTTCAACGTAATTTAGCTTCTCCATCGCCTGGTGGACACTGGGATCGAAAATAATAGTGTGTAAGGGGATTCGACCGGCAGCGGCCTCCGCGATGACTTCGTGATAACGCATCCATTCGGTGACAGTGGTATTCCAGCACTCGGCGACAAAGCCACCGCACACCAGGGCGGTTTCGCCGGTCTCGATATAATACTCAACGTTATTTCTAAGGCCTTCCTCATCGAGACTGTTGTCGGGTAAAAAAGGTGTCACCGGACAATCGTGCCAGTCGACTATATTCTGCTGGGCCCAGGCCCTTGCTTCCGTCTTGGTATAAGGTAATGACTTGCTTTTCATCAACATAGTTTCAGTTCCAGCTAAGTAAAATTGTGGTCTGGCGAAGAGTTCTCTATGAAGAGCCCCCATGTCAGACCCGCCACGTTAGACCCGCCACGTTAGACCCGCTACTAAATGTTCTATTTATTCTCTTTATCTTTAATAGCAAATATAGGATAGCAAATATGGCCTCGCGAGCTATCGCCAACGAGTGTTTCTCTTACTTTATATTTGAGATTTGGCAACAGTGCGCCGACTAATTTGACAGATATAACCGTCTATAAACAGGGGCTATATCTGTCATTGGTAGGGACTATAAGTGACATTAATCACTGACACCCGTCGTCTGCAGAGACGATCAATCGTCTGCTTCAAGAAAGCCCAATACCAGACGATTAAATTTATCGGCATGCTCCCACTGTGCCCAGTGGCCACATTTGCTGAACACGTGTAAATCAGCGTTCGGTATGCCCCAGACAAATTTAAGGCCGTGATCCAGCGGCACAAAGCGATCATCTCTGCCCCAGATAATACAGGTCGGAGCTTGCACTTCATGTAGCCGAGGACTGAAGTCGGTCACTATGCCGGGCGTACGGGCAATGCTTTTCATGAAGTTTTCCATATGCTCCGGCTTGCGCATCATGTTTTCATAACGCCCTTCGATTAATTCGTCGCTCATCAGCGATGGGTCATAGATAAACACCTGAATCATTCTTTTAAGCGCTTCCAGGGAGGGTTTTTGATACAGGGCAATCAATAATTTGATACCTTCCATAGGCATGGCCGTAAACAGGCTACGACCTCCTCCGCCAGCGCCCATCAACACCATTTTGCCCAGCGAGTCAGGGTAGGCCAGAGAAAAACTCAAAGCGGTAGCGCCGCCCATAGAGTTACCCACCAGGTGCGCTTTTTCAATACCCAGTTTATCCATCAATCCTTTTACAGCTTTGGCATTCAATGAATCACGGGCTTCTTCGGCGATCACTGCATCGGATTTATTAAAGCCTGGGCAATCTAGTAAAATGGTTCGGTATTTGGCTGAAAAAGCTTCCATATTTCTGGAAAAATTACTCCAGCCCGCAGCGCCCGGACCACCACCGTGCAGCATGATGACGGTCTCGCCAGTGCCTGCTTCGTTGTAGTGAAGATCCATATCGAGATTGTCGATATGAACAATATTGCTGGTGCTTTCTTCAGTTAATGCAGTCACTGAGTTCTCCTGATAGTTCTGGTTAATGAAATCAATTATTTAATTTTTAGGGTGTTCGACGGCCGGGAACCGGCTCGAACTTAAGTTATACAAGATCCTTCGGCCACTTAAATCAAAAGCGATAGCGCGGTAACAGCACGACCTCTACAACGTAAATGACTAAATGCTATAGACATCCATTACGTTTGCGATCATGTCGTTGAGCACAATTATTTTTCGCCCGGCTATTTTTAGTCCATCGTCTGTGGGCCGGATCAGATGCTCCTGATGCCCGAAAAACTGATTGATGGCCTTGAGCTTGTAGGAATAGGTATGCCATGCCGAGTGGACTTTTAAGTCGCCATTGGGTTGGGCGTCGAAACGATAATTGGTAGTCATGTGGCAAGTTCTAGGCAGTGGTATAGAAGCCAACGAGGTCTCTGTGTTTAACCGAAATATCCGATCTTCGAGGCCAGAACGATCACCGTAATAAATCAGCGACATCTGCGTCTGCGGGTCATCCGTCACGGTGTATTCGTCATCCCAGGCGGGCACCCAGTACTCGGCATCCTCTGTATACAGGCTTATCCATTGATCCCAGTCGCGCTGATCAAGGCAGGCGCCTTCATTGACGATAAGGGCAACTGCAGCCTCCTCTATTTCATTCGACATACGCTATCGCCCCCAATTATGACCTTGCTTCCATTAATTCCAGCCAACGGCGATGTTGAGCAATCATCAAACCCTCATCTTCTAACTGTGTTCCCGAAGTCACCGGGTTGAGGCCCAGCTCTTTGGCCTGAGGTTCGGGACCATCAACCACATTAGTCGCACCACGAGACATATCGCTCCAACGCGCCTTGGCACCGTTAAAGCCCACTTGACTACGACTAAAGGCCGCCAGGTCATCTGGCGTCGCCATTCCGCTAGCATTAAAAAAGTCTTCATATTGACGGATGCGTTTACGGCGCGCTTCAGCAGACTCACCGATAGGCGCCATGCAATAGGTCGTCACCTCGGTTTTATCGACAGAAATAGGCCTGAACACCCTAATTTGTGTACTCATTTGGTCCATCAAGAACACATTAGGATAGATCAATAAATTGCGGATGTAGTCGATCATCCAGCTGGTGCGCACTTCACCGTGCTTGCCGGCCAGCTCATCGCGACTTTCATAAAGCGGGCGGTTCTGCACGCCGGGTAATTGATTCCAGAGCACGACATGGCCGTTACCCAGGTCATAAAACCCGCCCGGTAGTTTATCCATGCCGGCAATTTCCATCGTTTTGACTGCATCTTTTTCCATCATAATTTTCGTACGGCGCATGACAGTTTGCATATAATTGCCATGAATGGCTTCGAGGTGAAAGCCATCGACACCATTTTCGGCCTGTAGCTTCCAGTTACCTTCGTAAGTGTAGGTCTGAAAGCCAGGCAGTATCTCCATGCCCTGATCCGACTGATCTGAAAGCAGATCAATCATTTTAGTCGCCTCAGCCAGATGAGTTTTCAGATCACCAACCTCAGGATTTAAACTGCCAAAAACAAAACCGCGATAACTGGCAACTTTCGCCACGGGAGTCAGGCCCAACTCATCAGGGTTAAAAGCCTCCGAATAGCCGACGTTTTCCTTATCGACAAAGTCCGCCAGTTCGCCGCTGGATTTGAAACACCAACCGTGAAAGGGGCAGGCAAATACTTTTTTGTTGCCTTTGCAGACATTTACCAATTGCGCACCCCGGTGGGCACAAGCATTAATAAATCCACGTATTTCGCCATCTTCACCCCGATTAATGATCACCGGCTGACGACCCATGTATGTAGTCATAAAGTCGTGTGGTTTGGCAATCTGGCTTTCGTGGCACAGGAAGAGCCAGGTTTTTTCAAACACCTGGGTCATTTCCAGCTCGAATATTTCGGGATCGGTAAAGACCCTGCGATCAAGCCGATAAATACCGTCTTCCGGTCGATCATCGAGATAATCCGCGTAACTACCCTTCATGATGCTATTCATTTCTTCTTCTCCTAATCTGCTTTCCTGTTTACCCCTGGTGGAACTTTAAGCCTGATCTTGTCGATACTGAGTTTTGTTTTCTACCAGTTACGACCATTTTAGTCGCTACTTTTGTTTATGTTATTTTTGTGCAGGATATCCTCTCAGTCAGCGCCAAATGCCCGTATCGCTGACACGATAACCCTGCGATTTTAGTTAGCCAAACATCGACCATATTTTTCGAATAATTATTGCATAACATACAATGAAGTACACATTGTGCACAAGCCTTGGCTTATATTTTGTATGAGCGTCTGGAAGAATTGATTATTCCCCGTCAATATCTGGACGCCTGGAGACCTGGAGACCTGCTCCATGGTTATTTATTCATGAATCGATTGATATCGGTCGGGTTGATCAAGTCGGGGACAGTCCAGCCATCCAGGTCATATTCATCCATGCAGGCCTCAGCCAGGGCCATCATATCTTTATCGAGCCCGGTGGCCTGGGCGGCGAATAAAGTTTCCATACGAATATTTTCGTGGTTACCCGCATAATTGCGTTCGTAGAGTTCATGCCGACCGCCGAATTCGGTGCCGATACTGTCCCATAGCAAACGCATCACCTTGACCCGACTTTCCGCGTCATTTCCGTAGGAACCACGGATATATTTATCGATATAGGCCCTTAACTCCGGCACCTTAAAATCTGCGGAGTGGGAATTCAGGTAAATCAGCCCGCTGGCGACGACATTTTCTATCAGCTCCTTGACACGGGGATAGGCGGTTGTACCCAACACTCGGTAAGCCATCGCCGCACCCAGGTTAGGCTGGGCCGCCCCACTGGGGCCGGTGTCGGGGTTATGACACATAGCATCGGAAAGCGCCCAAAATACATGGCGCCAGGACACGGCCTCGCCAATGGCGACCTGGACGCCACGAAAATCCTTACTGCCGGTCATTTCCACCGCCTTCATCAACAGACCCACAATAAAGTCAAACTTCACGGCTAATCGCGTGCACCCATGCAAGGCAAAGCGAGGCGCCCAACCGGATTCCGGCAAAAAATTCGAGGCCTTGTGACAATCGTTATAAATTAGCACGTCCTCCCAGGGGATGAAGACATCATCGAGCACCAGGATGGCATCATTCTCATCTAAGCGACTCGATAGCGGGTAATCAAAGGGGCTGCCCATCACTTCAGCTTGATAACTGTAGGAAGGCCGACAAATAAGCTTGACGCCCGGCGTGCGCATATCAACCAGAGCAGAAATTGCAAATTTGCCGTCATTAAGCGGGGTCGGCCCGTATTGACCGAGAAAATTATAGTGGGTGAGCGCTGAGCCGGTGGCCACTACCTTGGCACCGGACACGCGAATACCTGCATCGGTCTCCTTATGGCAGTGAATAAACACATCTTTAACTTCTTCCGGCGGGCTATTGCGATCAATCGGCGGGTTGACGATGGCATGGTTGAGGAAATAACACCGTTCCTGAGACTTCTTATACCACCGTGCGGCGTTTTCCTGATAGGGATCGTAGTAATCGGGATTAAAACCCAGGGTGACCATGAAGCTGGATTTGTAATCGGGCGAGCGACCCATCCAGCCGTAAGTCATCCTGGCCCAGGTAGCAATGGCTTCCCGAGCCTTAATGAGTTCGTCGCTGCTGTGAGATACCTTAAAAAAAGGGTGGGTAAAACCACCATTGCCGGTATCAGTGGGGCAGGTAAGCTTGTCGCTCGTCTCCGAATTGTGCAGACCGTCGTAGAGGCGAGCCAACATTCTGGCGGGATTACGAAAGGCCGGATGCTCGGTGACTTTTTTAACTTTCTCGCCGTAAATCCAGATCTCACGCTCTTCGCTAAGGCTGTCGAGAAACTCCTTGCCGGTAAAAGGGCGCACATCGTTAAGTTTGTCCGTGTCACTGCCAATGTCGCTGGTCATCTATGATTCCTTATTAACATTGTTGTCGGCTAGATAGATCGCCCAGAATATAACCGCATCTTGCCTGTGTAAAATGCTTTGTTGTAGACGTTAATGACCTTAAATTAAAGCTATCGTCCAACACTTAGTGGGCCCTACAGCAGCGCTCCCTGGACCAACGTGTTGAGCACATTATGAAAGGCAACAAACACACGGACAAATACAGGCACTGAAAAATGGCTTGTAGGTCATTGCATATTGTGCAATAAAGCCTCCCCCGCCACGTCGAAGTTCATTTAACGACATGTTTTTCATAGTCAGGTAACGCGATCAGCGAGCACTTCTATAAAGAAGACCAGGAAATAATCATGACTGCCGTACAAAATGAAACAGATAAGCCCAAAAAAACCAGCGTCGGCAGCAAGAGTATTCGCTCGGTAGAAATCGGCGCGCGGGTGCTCAACGCCCTGATGGAAAATAATGGGCCACTGCCGTTACGGGATATAGCCGAGGCAGCCAATTTGTCCCGCAGTCAGGCCCACCGCTATCTCGCGGCCTATGTAAACACGGGCTTTGTGGTGCCCGATGACGCAGTCGGACATTACAACCTTGGCCCCTACGCTCTGAGGCTAGGATTGGCAGCTTATGCCCAGCTTGATATTAGCTACGTTGCGCGCAATGCCATTGACAGTCTGGTCAAGGACACCAATCTCACCGGCATTGTCACTATCTGGGGCAGCCACGGCCCGACCATTATTCGCCTAACCCACGGCCGTCCGCCGGTGGCGACATCCTTCGGCCTAGGCTCGGTACTGCCCATGTTGTCATCGACAGCAGGGCACACCTTTCTGGCTTTTTTGCCCACGGCACACACCGAAAAGCTGGTCAAACGTGAGCTGAAACGTATGCCAAATGCCAAACAATTTGATCTCCAGAGCACCAGGGAGAAAGTGAGGTCGGCGGGATATGCGCAGGGTCTAGGCATGGTCATCCCTGGCTTAACCAGCATCAGCGCACCCATCCTCAACCAGGATGGCGGGGCCGCCGCAGTCCTGGGACTAATTGATCGCAGCACCAATCCCATTTGTAAAGCTGCGGTTGCCACCCGCAAACTACTAGCAACCGCAGCGGAAGCAAGCCAAGATATCGGTTATATAAAAAAACTCTGCGAAGCTAACTGACACTACGCTGGCGGTTTACAATCTGGTCAAGCCGCCTCTCTATCGACGCAAGGGTAGTCCATACGCGTGGCTGGCTTCATCAGCTTGATGCAATTTATGCAACGCATTACTATTGGCGGAAAGACTAGAAGAGTGAAAGAAGAATGAAAAAGCGTATCGAAGGCTCCCATGAAAAAACCTGAACGATTATCCGTCGATGACATTAAAGGCGCCTGGGCCATATTGCCGACCCCAGCAAAGCCCAACGCCTCTGACTGGCGCGAGCTTGATACCGTTGATCTTGATGAAACCGCGCGCATGGTCGAAGGCCTGATCAAGGGCGGTATCAACGGCATTCTCAGCATGGGCACCCTCGGTGAGGCCGCTACCCTGACCTACGATGAAAAGATCGCCTATATGGGCGCTTTGGTTGAATCAGCCCGGGGGCGAATCCCGGTATTTGTCGGCACCACCACGCTAAACACCCGCGACACCATCAGCTTAACCCTTAAAGCACAGGATATTGGCGCCGATGGCACCATGCTCGGTATACCCATGTGGTGCGCACCGAGCACCGAAACCGCCGTGCAGTTTTATCGTGATGTTGCCGCGGGGGCGCCGGATATGAACTACGCGATCTATGCTAACCCGGAAGCCTTTAAATTCGAATTTCCACGAGATTTTTGGACGCAAGTAGCCGAAATCCCCCAGGTCGTGACCGCCAAGTATATCGGCGTCGGCCCGCTGATGCGGGATATGTCCGCCATTCGCGGCCGAATAAAATTGCTGCCCCTGGATTTTGAATATTATGCAGCGGCGCGTATCGACGAATTCATCGACGCCTTCTGGACCAGTGGCGCAGTCTGCGGCCCTAGCGTGTCCGTTTATATCCGCGATGTGATCGCCGATGCCCGCGCCACTGGCGACTGGCGCAAGGCCAAAGCTTTTCAGGCAAAATTGGGGCCGACTGCGGCGACGCTATTCCCACACGGCAGCTTTCAGACTTTCTCGATGTATAACATCGCTCTGGAAAAAACCCGCATGGATGCCGCCGGCTGGATCAACGCGGGGCCTATCAGGCCACCCTACCATTTGTGCCCAGAGGAATTTCTCGCCGGGGCACGAATCTCAGGCGAAATGTGGGCGGAGTTGCATAAAGAGCTGAGTTCCGGCGACACCCCTTCCTGGGAAGTCGGTTTATGACGGCAGATAATATCAGCACGAACGCCAATGCTAAGAATCGTGGTGTAGTCATTATCGGCGCCAACCTGGCCGGTGGCCGAGCCGCAGAAGCCCTGCGCATGGCTGGCTATGAAAAGCCCATCACCCTGATTGGCGAAGAACCCTCTCCTCCCTATGAACGACCACCCCTGTCAAAAGACGTGCTTATCCAGCCCGATGAACTGCCCGACCAGTTTTATATTAAAGACGATAGTTATTATCCCGATAACGATATCGATTTACGTCTCGGAGTTCGCGCCGAAAGCCTGAATATAGATGAACAAAAAGTCACCTTATCCACTGGTGCCGAAATTGGCTTTGAAAAGGTGATTTTGGCTACCGGCGCACGCGCCCGTGAACTTAATATCGAAGGCTCAGATCTGGATGGCGTACATTATCTTCGCGCCCTTCAAGATGCTCGAGAACTTTCCAAAGAATTGCAACCCGGTGCCCGCATCGGCCTGATTGGTATGGGCGTGATCGGTGCTGAAGTCGCGGCCAGCGCTCGTAAACGCGGCTGCGAAGTGGTCTGTATCGAACCACTGGCAATACCCATGGCCCGTGCATTGGGCCCTCGGTTTGGAGCCTGGCTGGCTGAAATCCACCGCCAGGAAGGCGTCGATGTGCGCCTCGGTTGCGGCGTCAAAACCATATTAGGTAGCGACGGGCGAGTCAGCGGCGTCGTGCTTAGCGATGACTCCACACTTGAACTGGATGCCCTGGTGGTGGGCATAGGCGTGATACCCAATGTCGAATTGGCCGAGGCTGCAGGTCTAGAGACCGACAATGGAATCGTCGTCGATGCCTTTGCACAAAGCTCCTGCCCACTTGTCTATGCGGTGGGCGACGTGGCCAATTCACCGCTGTATTTCGGCGGCCGCGGCCGTTGCGAAACCTATCAAAACGCCCAGGATCAGGCTATTGCGGCGGCAAAAGCTATCGCCGGACAACCGGATGAATATCTTAAAGCACAATGGTTCTGGACTGATCAATTCGATATTAACCTGCAGGTTTTGGGAGACGTGATCTCTGAGGCTGAGGTGATTATTCGTGGCGATGAAAACAGCCGCAACTTTACGGCCTTTTTTGTACGGGATAATATTATTCGCGGTGTCTTGACGGTTAACCAGCCGAGAGATATGGCTGCCGGAAGACGCATGCTGGAACGCTCCATCACAGTTGATACAGCTGCACTGGCAGATCCAGATATAGACTTACGAAAATTGATCAAAAAAGCGCGCTAGTAAGCTATTGGATGCCATAATGAGTTTCCAAGGCATCGAATAAATTTAACAACTAGCGTGTTATTTTAGATATTTTTTAACGGTAACCACCACACAAGCCTAAGGGCTTATTAAAAGAAGAGCTAACGCTTCACTTAACAAGAGGATAGTTTCATGGGCATCATCGAATTAGGTTATATGGGTTTCTCCATCTCCGATAGAGCGGCCTGGGAAAAATATGCGGTGCAAACCGTCGGTATGGAGCTGGTCGATACCGGCAAGGCAGACCGCTTTCACCTGCGCATGGATGAGTGGTCGCGACGCATCACCATGAATGTGAATGACCGAGACGATCTCGACTACATCGGCTGGCGCGTCGCCAGCCCTGAAGCGCTGGAGGAAATGATCCAGACGCTGGAAGGCGCAGGCATTGACTACACTAGAGGCAGCGAGGAAGAAGCCGAAGAGCGCGATGTGCTGGGCTTAATCAAGCTGCTTTCACCGGGCGGTATTCCCACCGAGATTTTTTTCAGCCCTCATGTTGAAGCAGGCAAACCTTTCCATCCCGGTCGGCCCATGTATGGGCGTTTTCTTACCGAAAACCAGGGCCTGGGCCACTGCATTTTGAACGAGCCGGATGTTGAAAAAGCCCTGGCCTTCTACAAATTGCTGGGCATGCGCGGTGGGGTTCAGTACAAACTGGGCATGCCCAATGGCATGGTCGCACAGCCAGTATTTATGGCCTGTAATGAACGCCAGCATTCCGTGGCCTTTGGTCTCGGGCCCATGGAAAAACGCCTTAACCACATCATGATTGAATACACCGAGCTGGATGATCTGGGGCTGTCCCATGATGCCATCCGCGAACAGGGTATCGATGTTGTCATGCAGCTAGGCAAACACTCTAACGACCAGGCCCTGACCTTTTATTGCGCTACACCATCGGGCTGGGTATTGGAAATGGGCTGGGGGGCACGTGCGTCGCTGGACGCAACTGAACATTACCGAGGTGATGTTTTTGGTCATCGCCCGGAGGCGAAGGGCTATGGTCTGGATATTGATCTATAGGAGCATCCATTAATAAATTGTTGCGAGCTGCAACACAGGCCGTCGCTCACGATATTTTGAGCCAAAATATAGAGTTGAGATATAAATTTGAGGGATAGATGGGTAATGATAGATGGGTAATAAAGTAAGACTATGTAGTACCGATGAAGTCGTCGACGGAGAGCCTTTCGCAGTGGAGATCGAAGGCCTCCCTGCCCTCGCCGTATACGACGTGGAAGGCGATTACTTTGTTACCGATAATCTATGCACCCATGGCAACGCGCTGTTAACCGACGGCTACCAGGAAGGGGACGAAATCGAATGTCCCTTCCATGGTGGCGCCTTCAGTATCAAAACCGGGGAACCATCGGCCTTCCCCTGCCAGGTGGCCATAAAGACCTACCCGGCGATAGTCGAAAACGGCGAAGTTTTTATTGAAACTGATTAATCCGTGGACACAACGAAATTAAATCAGCGTCAACTGCGAGCCTGGCCCTACCAGATGGTCTTACTGCTCAGTAAGCGCGATATTGGTAGTTACAAACTTTGGCAGATAACATAACTGGAGACACGGCAATGCGAAATATCGACTTCTATTTCGACTTTATTAGCCCCTTTAGCTATCTGGCCCACGTCAAACTGCCCGAGCTTGCCAAACGCAACGGTGCAAAAATTAGCTATCACCCGATGGATATACCCTCGGCAAAGTTGGCGGCTGGTAACTATGGCCCCTCCAACAGAGACGTGGAGCCAAAATTAAAACTCATCATGGCTGATCTCCAACGCTGGTCAGATCGCTACGATGTGCCAATGGTTTTTCCAAAGAGTTTCGCTGGGGGAAAATGGAACATCGCTTCGCTGTTTGCCAATCAGCACAACAGCGCTGAGGCCTTTGTCACCGAGGCCTACCAGAGAATGTGGGGGCAAGGCATAGACCCCTCCGACGACCAGGAATTAAAGGCCGCCGCCACTGCAGCTGGGTTAGATGCTGAGGCCGTGCTAGCCTATGCGGATTCGTCGGCCGGACAAACCGAGTTCAGGAAATCTTGCGTTGACGCCCACAACGCTGGAGTATTCGGCGCGCCGATTATGGTGGTGGACGACCAGTATTTCTGGGGCAATGATCGGCTGGATTTTCTTGAAGATTACTTGCAGGCAAGCAATACCTAACTGCAATAGATTTCCGGGTGTTTGTCCTCAACCAGCTCGCCCATCTTTCTTGCGCAGGCAACAACACCTCTTTAACTATCTAAGCTCATAAATAGCAGACTAACAAGCAATAGACTCACAGAAAGCAGCGATGAAAGAATTTAAACATTTTATTAATGGCCAGTTTGTCGCCTCCAGCAGTTCCTTCGAGAATCGCTGCCCTGCTGATAACAAATTAATTGGCACCGTTTACGAGGCCGGCAAGGCCGAGGTCGATACGGCTGTGAAGGCTGCGAACGCGGCAATGAAAGGCCCCTGGGGCAAATTATCGCTAAATGCACGGGTGGCGCTGTTATATAAAGTGGCAGACCGCATCAATGAGCGATTCGAGGAATTTGTTGACGCAGAAGCCCAGGACACCGGCAAGCCAAAGTCCCTGGCGCGCCATGTTGATGTGCCTCGCGGTGCCGCTAATTTTAAAATTTTTGCCGATGTCATAAAGAACGTACCCACCGAGGCCTTTCGCTTTGAAGGCCCCGACGGCGTACAAGCCACTAATATCGCCCATCGCACACCCAAGGGTGTAATCGCCGTGATCAGCCCCTGGAACTTACCCCTGTTGCTGACCACATGGAAAGTTGGCCCAGCCCTGGCCTGCGGCAACGCTGTGATAGTCAAACCCTCGGAAGAAACGCCTGCCAGTACGACTTTGTTGGCCGAGGTTATGAATGAATGCGGAGTTCCACCAGGCGTCTTTAATGTCGTGCACGGTTTTGGTCCGGCTTCTACCGGAGAGCTACTCACGAGCCACCCCGGCATCGATGCCATTACCTTTACCGGCGAAACCGCTACCGGTGAAGCGATCATGAAAGCTGCCTCAGTTGGACTGCGAGATATTTCTCTGGAATGCGGGGGCAAAAACTCTGCCCTGGTCTTTGCCGATTGTGATCTGGACAAGGCAGTTGCGGGTACCATGCGTTCGGTGTTTTTAAATTGCGGTCAGGTGTGCCTGGCCACAGAGCGTGTCTATGTTGAGCGGCCCATCTTCGACGAATTTGTCAGTAAGCTGGCTGAGGCTGCTAACAAAATCAAAGTCGGGCCACCGGATGACACCGAGGCCTCGATGGGTAGTCTAATCAGCCAGGAACATCAACAAAAAGTATTAGGCTATTATGAGCTGGCTGTGGAAGAGGGTGCTACCGTGGTACTCGGTGGCGGCGTGCCGGATATGCCCGACGACATCAACTCCGGCGCATGGATCGAGCCGACTATCTGGACTGGACTCGCCGACGGCGCACGAGTAGTTAACGAAGAAATATTTGGCCCCTGCTGCCACATTCGTCCTTTCGACAATGAAGACGAAGTCATCGCCCTCGCCAATGACACAGCCTATGGCCTGGGTGCATCAGTATGGACCGAAAACAGCTCACGGGCCATTAGAGTATCGGAACAGCTAGAAGTTGGTATGGTCTGGGTGAACTGTTGGTTTCTGAGAGATTTACGGACACCATTCGGCGGCGCCAAACAATCGGGCATCGGTCGCGAAGGTGGTGTGCATTCGCTGGAGTTCTATACTGAACTTAAGAATATCTGCATACAGCTTTAGGCGGCGTTTATTTAAAAAGCCAAAACTTAATACTACCGAGAATAATCTACATATATTTTGCACGAAGCTGTATTTTCCACTAAGTTTTAATTTATAACGATTTACCACTGGGGAACTAATGGACAAAGAACTGATTACGCAATGCGGCGATGAGCTTTACGACGCGCTGATCAACCGCACCACCGTTAAACCGCTTACCGACCGATTCGAAGACATCACCATTGACGACGCCTACTATATTTCCCTGCGTATGGTGGAGCGTCGGGTTGAGGCAGGCGCGAAAATAATCGGCAAAAAAATCGGCGTTACCAGCAAGGCCGTGCAAAACATGCTCAACGTGCACCAGCCAGACTTTGGTTTTCTCACCGACGATATGGTCTATTCCAGCGGCGGCGAAATGCCCATTTCATCACGACTGTTACAACCCCGGGCCGAAGGCGAAATCGCTTTTATTTTAAAACACGATCTAGCTGGGCCAGGCGTCACCAATGCTGACGTTATTCGGGCCACCGACTGCGTGCTGCCCTGTTTTGAGATTGTCGATTCTCGCATTGAGGACTGGAAAATAAAAGTTCAGGACACCGTCGCCGATAACGCTTCCTGCGGTTTATTTGTGCTCGGCGATAGTGCCGTTGACCCGCGCAAAGTCGATTTAGTCACCTGTGGCATGGTAGTGGAAAAAAACGGTGCCGTACTAAGCACCGGTGCTGGCGCGGCAGCGCTAGGTTCACCGGTCAACTGTGTGACCTGGCTGGCTAACACCCTGGGTAAGTTCGGCATCAGCTTGAAAGCTGGGGAAGTCATCTTGTCTGGCTCTCTGGTGCCCCTCGAACCTATTGTCGCGGGGGACTATATGCGTGTCGATATCGGCGGCATCGGTTCGGCGTCTGTGCGGTTTGTTTAGGTCCAGTGTATGAAGATGAGCATCGATAAACCATGTCTCTACAATCAATTTCTCTACAATCAATTTCTCTATAAGCAAGGTCTCGAAAGCTAACGAGCTAATCCCATAAGTAAGAAATGCGTGAGTAAGAAATCCCATGAATAACAAATTAAAGGCGGCCATTATCGGCCCCGGCAATATCGGCACCGACCTGCTGATGAAAGCCATGCGCAGCGACTGGATAGAACCTGTTTGGATGGTCGGTGTCGAGCCCACCTCAGAAGGTCTCAAACGCGCCAAAGGGTTTGGCATGAAAACGACATCAGAAGGTGTCGATGGCATGCTCGCCCATGTTATAGAGGATGATATTCGCATTGCCTTCGACGCCACCTCAGCTTATGTGCACGCAGAAAATAGCAGAAAACTGAATGAGCTGGGCGTGATTATGATCGACCTCACCCCGGCTGCCATCGGCCCGTTTTGTGTGCCACCGATTAATCTCAAGGCCCACGCCCACAAACTGGAGATGAACGTCAACATGGTGACCTGCGGAGGCCAGGCCACCATTCCTATGGTCGCGGCTGTCTCCCAGGTGCAACCAGTGGACTATGGCGAAATTGTCGCCACCGTGGCTTCTCAGTCGGTGGGCCCGGGCACCCGGATGAACATTGATGAATTCACCCGCACCACCTCCGCCGGTGTTGAACAGGTCGGCGGCGCTAAAAAAGGCAAGGCGATTATTATTATCAATCCGGCCGAACCACCGATGATTATGCGTGACACCATTCACTGCCTGACCGAAGACGAACCCGATCAGAAAGCCATTACCCGATCAGTGGAGGCCATGGTCGAGGCGGTCCAGGAATATGTACCCGGCTACAAACTCGTTAACGGACCAATTTTCGACGGCAACCGGGTATCGATTTTTATGGAAGTCGAGGGTCTCGGTGACTTTCTGCCCAAATATTCCGGCAACCTGGACATCATGACCGCGGCGGGATTACGCACCGCTGAAATGTTCGCCGAAGAAGCTGCCAGCGGTGGCATAGAATTACCGGTTCGCGCGGCGGCCTAGCCGCCCGCTTACACTACCAACAACGGCGCGAGCACGAACACAGGCACGAGCAAAGAGGAATCAGCAATGGATCTTAAGGGCAGAAAAATTACCGTCCACGATATGAGCCTGCGCGATGGTATGCACGCCAAGCAGCATCAAATCACCATCGAACAAATGAAGTCAGTTTCCCAGGGCCTGGATGATGCCGGCGTGCCCCTCATTGAGGTCACCCACGGAGACGGTCTGGGCGGTGCATCGGTCCAATGGGGCTTCCCCGCAGCCAGTGACGAAGAATATTTGCGCGCAGTAATTCCAGACTTAATGCAGGCCAAAGTCTCGGCCTTGCTGTTGCCTGGCGTCGGTACTGTTGACCATCTAAAGATGGCCGCTGACTGCGGCATCTCCACCATCCGTGTGGCCACTCACTGCACCGAAGCCGATGTATCTTTGCAACATATCAAGGCGGGTCGAGAGATGGGTCTCGACACGGTCGGCTTTCTGATGATGGCCCACATGAGCGAGCCAGAACAGTTGCTCAAGCAGGGCTTGCTGATGGAATCCTACGGTGCCAACTGTATTTACGCCACGGATTCTGCAGGTTATATGTTGCCCGATGACGTGACAGCGCGAATCAGCTTGCTGCGCGAACACCTTCAGCCAGAGACCGAACTGGGCTTTCACGGCCACCATAATTTATCTATGGGTGTGGCTAATTCTCTCGCTGCAGTAGAAGCCGGCGCCAATCGCATCGATTGCGCCTGTGGTGGTATGGGTGCAGGTGCGGGTAATACACCGATGGAAGTTTTTATTGCTGTGTGCGAACGCATGGGCATCGAAACCGGGGTCGACGTGACTAAAATAGCCGATGTCGCCGAAGATCTGGTCACGCCCATTATGGACTTTCCGGTTCGTATTGATCGCAATTCACTGACCCTGGGTTATGCCGGGGTCTATTCATCGTTTTTATTATTCGCCCGCCGCGCTGAGGAAAAATACGGGGTCTCCGCCCGAGAACTGTTACTAGAAATGGGCCGCCGGAAAATGGTCGGCGGCCAGGAAGATATGATCGAAGACATGGCATTAACAATGGTTAAAGAGAGGCAAGCTTCCTGATGGTCAAAACTCAAACAATAACCAGCATGACCGAACAACAAATTTCCGAAGTCGCGCAACATCTGGAAAACGCCGAGCTAAACGCCCAGGATGTCGTCAAGATCACCGATCAATATCCCGGCCTGACTTTTAACGAAGCGCTGGATATTCAATGGGCCATTCGCGCCCGTAAAGTGGCTCGTGGCACCCGTATTGTCGGCATGAAAATGGGCCTCACCTCCTACGCCAAAATGGCGCAGATGGGTGTCGATAAGCCCTGTTACGGTTTTCTCGCTGATTATTTCAGCATCCCTCAGGGCGGCGAGATCAACAGCAAAGAATTGATTCACCCTAAAGTAGAGGCTGAAATCGCCTTTGTCACCAACGCAGAATTATCCGGCCCTGGTTGTAATACCGGCCAGGTACTCACGGCGACAGACTTTATCGTCCCCGCTGTTGAAGTGATCGATTCCCGCTATAAAGATTTTAAATTTGACCTGCCCAGCGTTATTGCCGACAACTCATCGTCATCGCGATTTGTCATTGGCGGCCGTGCAATGTCTGTCAACGAAGTCGACCTACGTACCATTGGCGTGGTAATGGAAAAGAACGGCAGCGTTGTCGAACTGGGTGCCGGTGCTGCAGTGTTAGGCAATCCGGCGGCCAGCGTCGCCATGCTGGTCAATATGCTAGCCGAGCGCGGCGAAGTATTACCCGCTGGCAGTTTTGTCATGACCGGCGGCATCACCGCAGCGGTCGCTGTCGAACCCGGCGATGCCATTGTGGTGCGTTATCAGCACCTGGGTGACGTCAATATGAAGGTGGTTTAGCCGCCTTTACCTTTAACTGCCACTGTCGGCTTTTGATATACCGGCTACTGCGAAATGTTCCGGAGCCACTTCGCGCAAAATAACACGCACTGACTGGGGTGGCGCATCGATGGCACGTATGGCGGCATTGGTCAGTTCGGTAATCAGCGTATTTTTTTCATCCTTGCTACGGCCTTCCAGCAGGGTGACATCAATGATCGGCATGGTTATGCTCCTTGGGGATAAATTTAATTAAGCGAATATATTACTCTAACCCGTGTAGCTTCTTCTTTTTAATACAACACCTATATCTTGCCTGACAAGGCGCTAAAATACTTTCTCTCACCGTATAAACTTTGCTTTGACAAGTCGGGCCAACTAATTGCAACTATCTCACTGCATTCATCCAATCGCAATTATCCAACCTCAATAAAAGGGCAACACCATGAACGCCAATCCAGAAATTGCTAACAATATTAAAACCGGTGCTTTTAACACCAATTACCACGATCAGGGAGAAGGCGCACCGGTATTTTTGATTCACGGCTCCGGCCCCGGCGTCAGTGCCTGGGCAAACTGGCGGCTGGTCATACCGGAAGTGGCCAAAGACTATCGAGTCATCGCGCCGGATATGGCGGGCTTCGGCTTCACCGATCGAGTCGACGGATTTGAGTATACGATGGCTAACTGGGTGCAGCACGCCGTTGATTTAATGGATGCACTGGAGATTGAAAAAACCCACCTGGTAGGCAATTCTTTTGGCGGCGCTTTGTCGTTGGCGCTGGCCATTAAGCATCCGGAGCGAGTTAATCGCATAGTCTTGATGGGTGCCGCTGGGGTGTCTTTTAAACTCACCGAAGCCCTGGAAGCAGGCTGGGGCTACGAGCCTTCGTTCGAGGCGATGCGACAGATGATGGATTATTTCGCCTACGACAGAAACCTGGTCAGTGACGAACTGGCACAGTTGCGTTATGAGGCGAGTATTCAACCGGGCTTTCAGGAGTCCTTTAGCCAGATGTTTCCCGCGCCCCGCCAGCAGGGCATCGAAGCTTTAGCTAGCGACCCGGAAGACATAAAGAAAATACAACATCACACGCTGATGATTCATGGCCGCGAGGACGTCGTGGTGCCACCTATCACCTCCGAAACCTTATTTCAGTGGATACCCAATTCCCAACTGCATATGTTTGGTTGCTGCGGCCACTGGACTCAAATCGAGCACAACGCCCGATTTAACAGGCTAGTCAGAGATTTTTTTGCCGAAGAATAAACAGTTGGGCGGGGCTAGCGTTTAAAAATTAGCGGGGAGCATATTCGTGCTCCCCGCTTAGAAAATATTCTGATAACTATTATTGTTATAAATCTAACATTTAAATCGCCTGGGCAACGCTTATGGTCCGGAAGTCCTTTATAGGAAGTCCTTTATAGAAAGGTATTTAACTTTTTGTTGGTAAAGATATTCTGATCGAGAATAATCTTACGCCTGGCAATTTTTAATTCACTGTTAACGCGGCGTAACAAATCTTCCCGATGCCCAATCATGACGTGGCCATCGTCTTCGTTCATATTTCGATGCACGGACGTCAGAGAGTAGACCGTCAACTCATCCGAGTTCTCGGTTAGTTCCACCTCTATATTAGTAATCACATGGGCGAACCGGCTCGCCGGATCCTCCGATCGACAGGTATCCATTTCGGTGCGGCGTACCCGCTTATCCAGATCGTCAAGGCTATCGTTGAAATAGGATGCCTCGTAAATCGTCGGGTCCTTTTCATTTCGTCGGTAGCGCTGGTAGCGATAGGGCATCCAGTAGTGAATGTCTTCCGTTAGCATGCCCAGCCAGTCGCGAAACTGCTCGGCATCAAGCAGGCGAGCCTCGCGGTAGAGGAACTGCTGAACCTCATTAATCAACTCCAGTGACGCGTGGTTTGCGGTATTTTTTTTGGTACCTGATGTCTTGCTCAGTGTCTGGCTCATCGTCATTACTCCGGTCGCGTCGGCTTGCCCGCATAACGGGGTGTATAGCGAGTGGGTACGTCATCCCAACTCCTAGCACTCATTAAATCCGCCCAACGTTGATAAAACTGTCTTTGGTTGGCCTCGCTATACTGACTCTCATAAATAACGCCAGGCAGCTCCGAATGCTCAATGCGGCGCTTCATGCCGCAGCCATAGTGGAGTTTCTCACCGCGTGTCACCACGCCCTTATTAATACTGGTGTTGCCCTCCCAGTTATCACCATCGTCCATTTCAAAAATACCGGCGGGGTTAAAGGTCTGATTACAGGCGATATTAAAGGCCTGCTTTATTTCGTCAGGCATATTTTTATTGACGATAGTCCAGGTGCGCAGCTCCAGTTTTCTGGGGCCACGGGGCAACCACACGCGAAAAGCCTGCACGCCGGGCAGGAATGAACAATTGGGGAACATTGCCACAGAAGCGAGAGAGCCAAAAATCGTGGCACGTAATTCACCGAGTCGTTCGGCCATTTTCGGTTTCAGTTTTTCATAATATTCCAGAATCTTTGGCTGACCGAGAATCGCCAGATCATAAAAACCATCGGTGCCGAATTCCCAACCGTGGCCATTCATACTGGCCTGATAACTGCCTGCTGGTTCAGGCACCGGCAGACTCTCACCCATTAAGGCTCGGGCGCCGGAATCATGGGTCCAGGCACCGTGGTAGGCATCACCAATAAAGTTTTCGATACCGAATTTCCAGTTGGCATTGATATAACTTTTTATACCGCCGCCGATAAACTCGGTCCCGCCCTCATCGTGGTCGAGCATGATGTCGAGGTACCAGCGGAAGTCCCCGAGGAATTCTTCCAGACTCGGCGCTTCTTCATCAAACGTGGCAAATATCAAGCCTTTGTAGGTATCGACGCGGGCCTGTCTCGGCCCCCATCTTTCCAGATCGATATCACCATCATCGTAAACAATTTGCTCATTGGGCAAACCAAGCAGCTTGCCCCCTGGACTGAACCCCCAGCCATGATAATTGCAGCTAAAATTGCGGGCATTGCCCTCGTCAGCGAGACAGATTTTGTTACCCCGGTGAGGACAGGAATTCAGGAAAACATTGACACTGCCATCTTTCTGGCGGCTGACGATGACGCCATCTTCACCCATATAAGTGGTATAAAAATCATTGGTTTCAGGAATCATCGAATCGTGGGCGACAAACTGCCAGGCTTTGGCAAAGATTTGCTCAAGCTCGCGTTGGTATATAGTTTCTTCCCAAAAGATACGGCGGTCAATCCAGCCCTCTTCAGTATTGACGAATTGATGGTAATCAAATGGATTTGGTGTGATTGCGTTCATGGTTTTGCCCCTGTATCTATTGTTGTTTGTTTCTCCAGGCAGTACTTATGCTGCCTGGTTTGTAGTATTAGCACTTAGCCGGATCAGCGCCGAGCCGTCTACATCAGACCATAATGTTATCAACCGAGGGCATCAATACCCGCCTGAGCGCAAAGAATATCTTCAGCCTCGGAGCCACCGGATACGCCAATAGCACCGATAATCTCGCCATCTTCAGCAATAGGCAAACCACCGCCAAAGGTCACCACACCCGGTCTTGCTGTAATACCCGCCTGTAATTGAGTATTGCCGCTCAGCACATCCTTCCACTGCATGGTGGGAAAGCCAAAACCGGCCGCAGTAGAAGCCTTATCTTTGGCAATATCTTTTGACGGCAGGAAAGCCTTATTCATTCTGAGAAAGGCCATTTCCACAGCCGAGGCATCGACTACTGATACGTTAATACCAATGCCGAGCTCCCCAGCTCTTTCCAAGGCTGCCTGGGCAGCGGTAAGGGCTGCTGCAGTGGTTATATTTTTGCTGCTAACGCTATTGCTCATGGCAAACTCCGATTAGTGCCTGTTGACGAAAAACCGTTGGCTAAACCTGAGGCTATGAGCTAACGCCCATAAAGCTGTTTACCAGGGTGCGGGAATGATAAAAGATAGCCTGCCCGACATTATCTACCGTCCAGGTGAGTATCGGCGAGTCGGGATAAACGTAACTGTCTTCTGCGAAGACTTCATTGCGATTGCCTGAAGGGTCGAAATAATAAATCGTCATACCTCGTGTCAGGCCGTGCCGCGTGGGGCCCACATCCAGCGGAATATCTTTCATTGAAATAATATCGGCCGCTTTAAGCACCTGCTCCCAGGAACCCAGCAGAAATGATGCATGGTGGAGCTTGCCCGCCTCTTCGTTACGGATAAAGGCGACATCGTGGGCTTTTGTGCTGCAGCTCAAAAAAGCGGCGATCTGAGTATCGCCATCGACAATTTGTTCAGTGAGCTGAAAATCCAGGGCCTCGGTAAATAGTCGGATAGTGTCGTCGTGATTGTCGCCATAGAGCAGGCAGTGGTCAAAGCGGATCGCCTTCATGCCTTTGACATCCTCCCGCCAGGGCGCCGGGTTGGTGGTCGGAATGCCGTTGCCGACCTGTTCTTTTTGCGCAAACAATTCGATATTGTGCCCGCCGGGCGCGATAAAGCGAACCCGTTCGCCACAGCCCTGCAATTCACCGGCCGGTATTTTCTGGGTATCAAGGCCAAACTTTTTAACGTTGGCTTCAAAACGCCACAAGTCCTGTTCCCTGTGTACCTTGAAGGCCATATGATCCATACCTGCACGGTCGGAGGGCTCTAGCACCACAGAAAATTTGTCCTGTTCGTCCCAGCATTTCAAGTAGACCCGGCCATTGGCATCGCGGTCGGTCTCGATCAAGCCCATGTTCTCACAGTAGTGATTAACAGCTTCGTCAATATCGAGCACCCGTAGTTGCACGTGGCCTGGACGCAAAATACCTGTCATCGCCATTTTTAATATCTCCTGAATATTTTTGCGCGGCGCCATCCCCTAAACTGCAAGCCTAAACCGAATGTCTGGACCGAATGTCTGGACCGAATGCCTAGACCAACTTCGCACCGCCGAATAGTCTGTTTATACCACCTCGATTCGTTGATGGCGAATTTAATGGGACATAAACCAGAATTGCAGGCTTTTTAATACCGGTTTACGAATGCAAACTTAGACGTCGCCCAGTGTTAGGTTTTTAATCTTGCCCAGCACCTTCAAGGAGAGATCGGATTCGGGAAATGTTCTACAGGCAAGGCTTATTCCGGCGACCTGCTCCTCAACGCTGACGTGGGCTCGACTCATTTTTACGGTGGTGTACCGCCCAGTTACAATCTCGACCTTGCATACCCCGCAGCCACCTGATCGACAGCCCACGGGAATGCTTTTCGAGCCACTTTGCACCATACCAGCCAGGAGGTGTTGGCCGCTGCCGCAGGTAAAGGACTTACGGCCATCCGCAAACTTAATATCGTGCTTCATTGAAGGTTTAAATTAGTACTAATTATCACAACCAGGATGGTTGTAGAAAACCCATCAAAACGCGCCCTACCGCGCCAAAGTTTACTGACAATAGCGATCGAGGGTTTTAATCACTCGGTAGGCACCGAGGACGGTGGGTACCGCAACGTTTAGTTTTTCTGCCTGCTCAACGAGCGGCAAGATAATGGCGTCAACCTCAGATTTGCGACCTACCAGTATGTCCTCGTGCATCGATGTTCTCACACCTTTTCTGTTCTTGAACATTTCGCCGATGGTCTGGCAGTGTGCCACTGCTGCAGCAAAATCCATTTCATCAATTTGTTTCAGGAAGGATACCGGCGCATAAAAGTTTTGCGGCGTATAATCCAGTGCTCGGTACACCGCCAGCAACTCTTTGGCAATCGTCACGTAGTGAGCCGCCCCCTCGGGACTGGATAGCCCGGCACCAAAATCCAGCTCGGGATTGCCCGGCAGAGTACTGGCACCAAAGGCTGAAGCACCACCGACCTGGACCACTTTTTCCCAAAGCACGTGCTGAATATCCCCAACTGATTTGGCAGTGAGGCCAGCCTCATCAAAAGCCGAAGCAAGATTGTCGGTACGCTCGGACGTACCACCGGTCAGTTCACCAAAATAGGCGGTGACTTCGGCGGTGACATGGTTATTAACAAAGCCAGGCTCGATAAGTGTACCGCCTTCCATGATTGAGCCACCGATTACTCGCTCGACACCAAAGGTTTCGATCAGTTGGTCTTCTTTGCCGACACCATTTTGCAATGTTAGGGCAGATGCCACACGGTTAACTAATACTTCAGCGTCTTTAAGCGCGTCGGTCATTGCCTTTTGTTTGGTGAGCAAAATGTAGTAGTCGATTTCACCACTGACCTGATCTGGATGAGTGACGCAATTAAGATTCTCGTGGACAACAAAATCTTCGCGCCCAGTGATTTTTAGACCGTTCGCCTTGATCGCATCCATATGTGCCGAGCGGCCAATCAATGTGACCTGGTAACCAACGCGGGCAAGCCGCGCGCCGATCACAGAGCCAAGCCCGCCAGCGCCGTGGATACAAAAATGTAGTGGTTTATTCAAATTACTGTCACCCGATATCTTCCCAAATCCAGCCGGCCTAAGATACGCCCAGAGTTTTGAGCGTGCTTTTAATGCGCTCGCGCAGCTCCTCAGTACATTGCTCAACGGGAGGGCGAATCGGCCCAGCTTTAAGACCAATGGCTTCGAACCAGGCTTTCATGCTGGCCAGGGCGCTAGCATAGGTGAAGGTATTGATGACCTCCCAGATAAAAACATCGTGATACAACTCGCGAACGGGGGCCAACTCCTCAGACTTATCGAAGGCCTCGGCCCACTTGCCCTGAGCAGATAATTCCCGGTAATCATTTACAATATGACGCTTTTTCCCATAGATAATATAGGACAACTCACCAAAGACGACCTGACCGCCGCGGTGCAGATCATCGGCAAAATTACCTTCAAAAGGGTCGGAAACAATAAAGTCATCGCGCAAATAACTACGCAATTTAAGCGACTCTGCACGATTCATCACGCCTTGCTTAGTGGCAACAACCGTTTCAATATCTGCCAGCCGTCGCATTAAATCCCAACCCATCACCTTGCCTGAGACCGGCGTCCGGTATAGACACACCGCCAGGTTTGAATTGTCAGTCAGGTATTTGAACCAGTTAAATATTTCATCATCGGTGCGCAACTGCACCACCGGATTGATCACCTCGGCACCGTCATAACCCAGCTCTTCGATGCGCTGCATTTTTTCGACACATTGGTGCACGCTGGGGTCGAGAATAATAGACCACAAGTTCATACGACCTTTAACTGCGTCTGCGACGATCTCATGGTAGCGATACCAATCCGACAAGGTGACATTCCAGCATTCGGCGATAAAACCACCGACCACCAGACCATCCACTCCCATCTCGACAAAAGCTTCTATATTGGAGCGAATACCCTCCTCATCAAAACTGAAATCTGCATTCATAGGTGTGACCGGGCAATTAAACATGCCCCTGACATTTTCCAATGCCCATTGCTTTGCCGTGCTGCGTGTGTAGTCCATACAGACCTCCCCCTAAATGAAAATTGTGCGTAAACTGTCGGATCGATATATTACACGAAATTATAATTTTGCAAATAGAATAACCCGTTGCATGATGTGCCTGCCTCGAATTAGCCAACCCGGAGCCCACTTTGAACCTATCTCGTCCAGATTTATTCAAACAGCAATGTTATATCAATGGTCAGTGGGTGGATGCCGACTCGGGGGATACGCTCACCATTACCAATCCGGCAACTGCGGAAGCCCTGGGTACCGTACCAAGATTAGGTGGTGACGAAACTCGCCGCGCCATCGAAGCCGCTGACCGAGCCTGGCCTGCATGGCGCGAATTAACCGGCAAAGCGCGCGCCAATATATTGCGCCGCTGGTACGACCTGATGATGACTCATCAACACGACCTCGCCACCTTAATGACTCTGGAACAAGGCAAGCCTTTCGCCGAAGCCATGGGCGAAATCGTCTACGGCGCCAGTTTCATCGAATGGTTTGCCGAAGAAGCAAAACGCGTCTATGGCGACACCATTCCTGCCACCAGCGCCGACAAGCGCATCGTGGTGATCAAACAACCCATCGGCGTAGTCGCGGCCATTACCCCCTGGAATTTTCCTAACGCCATGATTACCCGAAAATGCGGCCCGGCCCTTGCCGCAGGCTGTCCGGTGGTAATCAAACCCGCCTCCGATACACCCTATTCCGCTCTCGCTTTGGCGGTGCTGGCAGAGGAAGCGGGGATTCCGCCCGGCGTATTAAATATTATTACTGGCAGTGCCGGCGCCATCGGCGGTGAACTAACCGGCAACCCCACCGTTCGCAAACTCTCGTTCACTGGCTCCACCGAAATCGGCAAAGTATTGATGCGTCAATGCGCCGATACGGTCAAGAAAACCAGTATGGAGCTTGGCGGCAACGCACCCTTTATTGTTTTCGATGACGCCGATCTCGATGCTGCAGTATTAGGTGTGATGGCTAGCAAATTTCGTAACACCGGGCAGACCTGTGTCTGTGCCAATCGTATTCTGGTACAGGATGGCGTCTATGCGGCCTTTGCTGAAAAGCTGTCAGTCGCGGTCAGCCTTATGAAAGTCGGCAATGGCCTTGACGAAGGCGTCGAGCAAGGCCCGCTAATAAACCAGGCAGCCGTCGACAAAGTGCAGGAGCACCTCGGCGATGCATTAGATAAAGGCGCGACGATTATTACTGGCGGTAAAGCCCACGCTCTGGGCGGGACTTTTTTTGAACCCACTGTTATCACCAATGCAACTACAGATATGCTCGTCACCCAGGAAGAAACTTTCGGCCCCCTGGCTCCGCTGTACCGTTTTACTAGTGACGACGAAGCTATTGAACTCGCTAACGATACCCCTTTCGGACTGGCCGCTTATTTTTATGCCCGGGACATCAAGCGTGTCTGGCGGGTTGCCGAAGCCCTGGAAACCGGCATCGTTGGTATCAATAGCGGTATTGTTTCGTCAGAAGTCGCGCCCTTTGGTGGCGTCAAAGAATCCGGTGTCGGCCGAGAAGGCTCCAAATATGGCATCGACGAATTTGTTGAGGTCAAATATCTTTGTATAGGCGGTTTATAGCGACAGGGCGTTGAGCACTTAACCATCAAAAACACCGCGGTAGATGTTCGTTAACACTAGCTAGCTCTCATCGCTGGCGGCTTAAAAAGTGCTTATCAAAACGCGCAGATAGACGTTTGGTTGCTCCAAATAATTAATGACCCAAGCTGAGAAGCCTTTATTTAGCCGTATCCCTTTGTATTACAACCTAGAGGCCCTGGGCTATTTTGTCGCCCAACGCAAACATCAAAAAAATAGCAACTTTAATATAAAGCCTTCTCACTGAAAGGATTGTAGCCATGCGTTACTTTATTGCTGTTATCTACATCTTGCTGTCAGCCTGTACAAACCCCGATGACAATGTGGCCCTTGGCATATTAGAGAGAGATCGCATTGCCCATACCGCGACCGTCAGTGAGGTGGTGGTAGCACTGCCGGTTAGTCAAGGTCAGGTAGTCACCAAAGGTACTTTGCTTGTAAAACTTGATGACACTCAACAAAAAGCCCAGGTTGCCAAGGCTCAGGCCCGGGTATTGCAGGCTGAGGCGAATCTGGAAAAGATGCATAACGGTGCTCGCGAAGAAGAAGTGGCCGCTGCCAGTGCAAAGGTCGCTGGCGCTAAAGCAACGCTGGTGGAAAGTGAAGCCAATTATAAGCGGGCAAAAAACCTGATTGAACGAAAGTTGACCAGTCAGGCCAACCTGGATCAAAGTCTCGCTAGCCGCGATGCTGGTTTCGCTAACCTGCGCGCTGCCCAGGAGCAATTACGCGAACTAACTAACGGCACCCGCGAAGAAGACTTGCGTATAGCCGAAGCCCAGCTCGCTGCTGAGGTCGCAGCCCTGGCAAGCGAACATAAAAAACTGTCTGACTTAAGCATTACGGCTACCCGCAATGGCATTCTCGATAATTTGCCATGGAATCTTGGCGAGCGCGTCACCTTAGGCAGCCCACTGGCAATAGTCCTGGCAGGTAAGGCACCCTTTGCGCGGGTTTATGTACCTGAACCATACCGAGTTAAAATGAAAGTCGGGGACGCGCTTGCCGTTCATGTGGATGGTTTAGATAAACCCATCACCGGCCGGTTGCGCTGGATTTCATCCGAACCCGCTTTTTCCCCTTACTACGCGCTCAACCAGGATCAACGCTCGCGCCTGATGTATCTGGCTGAGGTGCAGTTGCCCGACAGCGAAGCTAGTTTACCCAACGGAGTCCCCGCACAAGTAGTGCTGCCATGAGCGAATATGCCATCAAGGCATCCAGCCTGAGCCGAAACTTTGGCGAAATTAAAGCCATACAGGAGCTGGATCTGGAAGTGGAAAAAGGCCGTATTTATGGATTTTTAGGCCCCAATGGTTGTGGCAAAACCACGGCAATCCGTTTATTAACGGGACTCCTAAAACCTAGTTCAGGAGAGATTGAAGTATTGGGCTTTACGCTACCCAAAGATGCGGAAAAACTGCGCTTACGTATTGGTTACATGACGCAAAAATTCTCACTTTACGATGACTTAACTGTTAAAGAGAATTTGCAATTTATTGCAAAAATATATGGTCTTTCAGGACAAACAAAAAAACGGCGGGTAGACGAACTGATAGATCTTTACGGACTGGAAGAAAAATACAGTCAACTGGCCGGAAGTATGAGCGGAGGGCAAAGGCAGAGACTCGGCCTGGCCGCAGCTACCCTGCACAAACCTGAGTTATTGTTTTTAGATGAACCCACTTCGGCGGTCGATCCGGAAAACCGTCGGGATTTCTGGGAAAAGCTCTTTGACCTCTGTGATCAGGGCGCGACCATATTGGTGTCAACTCATTACATGGATGAAGCCGAACGCTGCCATAAGCTGGCGATATTAGAGACTGGTATTAAACGTGCCGACGGTTCACCAGAAATTTTGATGCGAGAGATGGGAGCCAGCGTTGTAGAAGTGGCAGCCTCAGACTTGCGTCAACTCAAGCAGGATTTACTGCATTTGCCCCAGGTAATTACTGCAGCACAGCTCGGCGCACGCCTGCGTGTTCTGGTGAAAGATAGTGTTGCTGACCCATTGGGGTTTTTAAGGCAGCAGAAGAATATTCAACCAGATGATATTTTGACTCAGGTACGACCCAGTCTGGAAGATGTATTCGTCACCTGCACCGGCGAAGGCCGACTATGAACGGACTGTCCAGAATTCAGGCTATCTTCGGCAAAGAGCTGCTGCAACTAAAACGGGACAAAATGACCTTTGGCATGGTCATCATGATTCCCCTAATCCAGCTGCTGTTATTTGGTTTCGCCATTAACACCAATGTCCGTCATATACCGGTAGGCCTGGTGGATCACAGCCAAACCGGGCTAAGTCGGATTTTAGTGCAAACCATCAGCGCTACTCAGGTCGTTGAGTTTTCGGAACATTACATTAATGTAGAAGATGCTGAGGCCGCTATTGCACGAGCAGAAATACGCGCAGTTTTAGTCATCCCCCAGGATGTCAGTCAACGATTAGCCCGTCATCAGACAGCGGGTTTTGGTTCACCTCCGGCCAGCGATGAAGAAACTAGTCGCCCCGTTGCCCAGTGGATAGTGGATGGCTCCGACACCATGATTGCAGGAGCGATTAAAAGCCTGCGTAATATGCCCCTTGCCGAATTACTTAATAAACCAGTCAACCGTAGCACGCCCACCTTCGAGGTAGCACTACTTTATAATCCGGAACAACGCACCGCAGTCAACGTTGTTCCTGGGTTGATTGGTATTATCTTAACCATGACCATGATCATGTTTACTTCTGCAGCCATTGTGCGGGAGCGCGAACGGGGCAATCTGGAAATGCTTATCACCACGCCAGTGCGCTCGATTGAGCTAATGCTTGGCAAGATAATCCCCTATATATTTATTGGCGCTATACAGGTCAGTATTATTTTAGGGCTGGGTCACCTGGTATTTAATGTGCCTATGAACGGCAGCCTCGGGCAGTTGGCCGGCGCCACCCTGTTGTTTATTATTGCTAGCCTTGTGCTTGGCCTGGTGATTTCGACAATCGCAAAGAATCAACTGCAAGCCACGCAAATGACCATCTTCGTATTACTACCTTCAATATTATTGTCCGGGTTTATGTTCCCCTATGACGGCATGCCCGACATCGCCCAATATATCGCTGAAATCTTACCCGCGACCCACTTTATGCGCCTGGTTCGGGGCGTGATATTGCGCGACGTAGCGATCATCGATATGAGGCATGACCTTATCTGGCTTACCCTGTTTTCAGTCGTCGGGTTAGCAGTGGCGTCTTTCAGGTTCAAGAAAAATCTCGACTAGTGTTTTTATTAAAAAGCCAGTATTGCCAGATTTTTGCTGGCAGATCATCTTAAAGCTTAGCAATCACCGATTCCGCAAATTCGCCCAGACCTCGTTTGAGACCTTCCGCGTCTCTGGCCGGTGGATTTATCATCATCCGTGACACACCAATATCTTCATATCGACGAACACGATCTGGATCGAGATTTCCGCCAGCAACAGTAATTTCTATTTCGTTGGCATCACGGCCAACTTTCGCACATTCATCGCGCATTGCACCCAGAAGCGTTGGCAGTGTTTTAAAGCTACCGGATGCCGGATAAAAGCCATCACCGACCCTGGCGGCCCTTCGCGCAGCGCCTTCGACGTTACCGCCCACAATTATCGGCACGCCAGGTTTTTGTACGGGTTTAGGGTTAGAATTCTGCGGTCCCCAACGGTAGAATTTACCGTTGAACGCTTCCGGCTCTTCCTGCCACAAAGAGCGAATTGCCTGGCAGGATTCTTCCGTGCGCGCGGCGCGTTCCTTAAAAGGAATACCCACGGTTTCCATTTCTTCTTTCAACCAGCCAATACCGATACCCATCATGGCCCGACCTCGGGACAGAACATCAAGCGATGCCCATTCCTTGGCCACATAGAGCGGGTTGCGCTGGGGCAAAATCATGATGCCAGTAGCCAGGCGAAGATTTTTAGTCATTCCAGCAGCATAAGATAGCGCCACTAAAGGATCAGGTATGGAGGCTTTCTCACCACCGGGAAACTGACCATCCTTACTATAGGGGTATTTTGACTGAAATCCCTGGGGCACAACTACATGCTCGACCGCCCAGATCGATTCCATGCCGACTTCTTCTGCAGTTAACACCAACGTTTCAAACAAGTCTGGGTTAGAAAACGGCCCGGCGGTTGCAAAGGCAATTCCAAATTTCATATCGTTTCTCCTAAGGGGTAATAATTCTAGACAAAGAGTATCAGGCCATACGGTGAGTGTCAGCACTGCGGTGTGTTTCACCGCTTCGAAGAGTGATTTAGCTCAGCTGTACTCGCGGTCGTATTAATAACCCATGGACTAGCGCTATAGAAATGGACAAATACCAGCCATTCGCCTAAATCTCGCATCTCATAGATCACCCATATCACGCTGGTTACGATAGAATGGGCGTCCATTTAATTCAGCATGATTTTCGAGCACTGGTGACCAACTAGCTTATGGTTTATACATCCTTAGTGAAAAATTGCTTCTGTTACGCCATTATTTTAGTTTCCAGCATCTTGATCGGCTGCACGCCTTTCAAACCGGCACCTCATAATGACTCTGCTGAGGCAAACTCAAAAACCAGGTTGGACAATAATACGGTCGATTGCGCCCACCCAGAAACGGTTGAACCTGCCAATGAAGCACCTGCTAGCACCTGGCCGACAGCTGTGTGTCCAAAAGCGGAAGAAAAAAAATGTCCGATCTGCCCAGCAGCAATTGCTGGTAATAAGGCCTTGCTTGGGGAATACGAACTGGTCTCCATTGATCCGCCTGGATTTGAATACCTGGCCCGGATAGATACTGGCGCGACGAGCACATCGATTCATGCCTACGATATCAAGCGCTTTGAACGAGACGGCGATAACTGGGTGCGTTTCAAAATCAATAACACGCAAACAAAAGAAGAGGTCGCGCTGGAACGAAAACTAGTTCGGCGCGTTCGAATCAAGCAGGTCGACGCTGCGGGCGATAGTCGCTTAACGGTAATATTAACGCTTAAAATCGGCAAACTGGTCAAGCAAGTTGAAGTATCCTTAACAGATCGCTCAAATATGGAGTTCCCCGTTCTAATCGGCCGAAATTATCTGCTAGATACCGCTGTCGTTGATGTCAGTTTGCGACGAATTGCAAGATAGAGCAAAGTCTTTGATGGAAATCTCCGACCAGAACAGATTATGACGTCTCGAAATCAAATATACCTAATATCTTCAGTGCTGATTTTTATTGGCCTGGGTCTTACACTTTACAAATACTTCTTTCTTTACTTTCCACTCACACCCGGCAGTGTTCGAACAGTCTGGAATGTGGAAGCAAAGATTACCTTTGATGCAGATTCTCAATTAGTCTCAGCTAACCTGGCATTACCCAGCAAACAAAGCGGTTACGAAATTCTCGATGAAACATTTGCATCTTCAGGATACGTCTTTAATATCGAAAGTCAGGGTGAACAACGCCGCGCTATTTGGTCCGAAGATAAAGCCAGCGGTCAGCAAAATCTATACTACAGCCTTCAGGTAACACCGCGCCTTGACACCACAGCCAATCGGTCAACCTCTATAGCCAGCCCTCATAGACATGTTTCTAAACCGGTGTGGCAACCCGCTCAGCGCGAAGCCGCTCAAAGCATTATCGAACTAGCAAAAGATAATGCCACGACAAAGGACGCTTTTACCCAAGAACTCCTGAAAATACTAAGTGGTAACCAGCATGCCGATGACACTCGGGTGTTATTTAGCGCAGATGGAAATCTATCTACTGCAGGTATCGCACTGAAGTTGCTTGCAGAGGCGGGTATACATGCCCACATACTCCGCGGTGTGCAACTGGGTAACCGCACTCACAACGATCCTCCCGCCGAACTCATCGAAGTTTACGAAACCTCCGGCTGGCTGATTTACAACCCCAATACGGCTACCCGTGGTTTGCCCACCGATTTCTTTATCTGGCAGAGAGGCGGTCCTTCGCTCCTCGATGTCGAAGGTGGGAAGCGCTCAAAAATTCGCTTCTCGATATTATCCAATGTGATTCCGGCAAAGAATATCGCCCTTAAACTGGCACGGGAGCAAACCGTTGCACTGGTTGATTTCAACATCTACAGCCTGCCAGTCGAGAAGCAGAATGTATTCAAATCTTTACTGCTAGTACCCATCGGCGCGCTGGTTGTGGTTATCTTTCAGATATTGATCGGCGTCAGAACCTCCGGCACATTTATGCCGGTATTAATTGCCCTGGCCTTTATTCAGACCACATTGCTGACCGGTATTTTCATCCTCGTGATACTGGTCGGCACAGGTTTGTGGATACGCTCCTACCTGAGCAAAACCGATTTACACATGGCCGCGCGCATCGGTGCCGTACTGATCATCGTCGTTGTCCTGATGGCCGGTTTCAGTGTGCTGAGCCATAAGCTCGGTTGGGATCAAGCCCTGACCCTGACCTTTTTCCCTATGGTAATACTCGCCTGGACTATAGAGAGAATGTCGATCACCTGGGAAGAGGATGGGCCTCAGGAAGTCGCTATACAAGGCGGTGGTAGTTTGCTGGTCGCTATCGCTGCCTACCTTGCCATGACCAATGTTCTTATCGAGCACCTGACCTTTAACTTTCCTGAACTTTTGTTGGGCGTATTAGGCGTCATTTTATTATTTGGCCAGTACACCGGGTTCAGATTACTGGAGTTTTACCGATTTCGTCAGCTGACCAACTAGATGCTATTAGCATGAACCGCCAGGCTTATGGATAGCTGGAAAGGTTTGTTAAACCGCCGAAAAACCCTCCATGCCAGAGGGATTATGGGCATCAATGAACGCAATATCTCGTTTATATCTCGGTACAACGAGCGTAAACGATTCCCCCTGGTGGACAACAAGCTACTCACCAAGCGTGCCGCCGAGGATGCCGATATTGCCGTGCCGGACCTGCTCGGTGTGATGGAATCACCCTATCAACTCAGAAACCTGTCAGCACTGCTCGAACCTCTCGAGCAGTTTGTTGTGAAACCGGCGCGCGGCAGTGGCGGCAAGGGCATTCTGGTAATCAATCGCCGAGAGGGCAAGAATTTTTGCAAACCGAGTGGCCAGGTCCTTGGCTTGCGTGATATCCGCCACGATATATCCAATGTCCTCAGTGGAGTCTACAGCCTGGGAGGCAAACCAGATTTAGCCTTTATCGAAGCCCTAGTGCACTGTACACCTGACCTGCAACGCTACAGCTACGAAGGGTTACCCGATATCCGGGTAATTATTTTTCAGGGCTTCCCGGTCATGGCCATGCTCCGTTGTCCAACACACGCCTCGGACGGCAAAGCCAACCTTCACCAGGGGGCTGTTGGCGTGGGGATAGATATTAGCACCGGAAGAGCACTTCACGCGGTTCAGAAGCATCGGGTGATCCGCAGGCATCCCGACACTGACGTTGACTTCTCAAATCTCGTTATACCTAATTGGGAGACCTTACTGATACTCGCTGCAAGCTGTTATGAATTGACCGGTCTTGGCTATCAGGGCTGCGACATCGTCATCGACAAGAATCGCGGCCCTTTATTGCTGGAGATTAACGCCCGGCCCGGGTTGAGCATCCAGACCGCGTCTGGACTGGGTTTGAAAAAGCGTTTAAATGCTATCGAAGAACTAGCTCAGGACGAGTGGGATATCAAAAAACGACTTGATTATATTATGGAATATTTTCCCAAGCAGAGAGTGAAAGCGTAGGACATAATTTTCGCAATGGTTCGCTCAGTATCTGCCACGCATTGTTTAGCAAAACAGGCTGGCCTAATACCGTTGGATGAATACCATCTAATTGCATCAAACCTGCATGACCACCAACGTCTTCCAGAAAGGAACTGACAAAGGAAACATCGGCGGATTCCGCTACATCGGCAATCGCTTTGTCATAAAGACGCCGATAGGCCTCACCGTAATTGGGCGGAATGACTATACCTAGCAGTAGCGGCTCAGCACCTGCCTGGCGCACTAAATCAATCATCGCCTGCAAATTGTCCTGCATTTGCCCAGGCAACAAACCTCGTAAACCGTCATTGCCGCCCAGCTCAATCACCACCACGGCTGGATTGAGTCTCGCTAGCAAATCCGGCAAACGAAACAAGCCCCCGGCTGACGTTTCACCACTGACCGAAGCATTGTGAACAGCAATACCTGGACATTGTTGATCCAATCGACTTTCCAGTAATGCGACCCAGCCAAGCGACTTGTCAATCCCGTACGCTGCACTGATACTGTCGCCCAGCACCAACAGCACAGCTGGATTTTTTGAAGGCGAGCCCTGGGCCGATTCGTGTGCTGAAGAAGCGGCAGTGCCGTATGATCCGTGCGAAATCAAAGCACCCAGGACCAATAGTCGTAACATTTTTAATCTGGATGACATGAATAAAAATCTCGAAATTGAATTACCCAGCACCGGTGCACCTCTATTACAAGCCGAATCGCTATTACAAGCAGAGTCGGTGGGTAAAACCGTGCCCGGCCCAGATGGTGAACTGACCCTGCTCGAAGACATTGATTTTACCTTATCTCCCGGACAAAGCGTGGCCATTACCGGCCCCTCCGGCAGCGGCAAATCGACATTATTGGGTTTACTGGCTGGACTGGATACCCCCACCTCTGGCGAGGTGCTGCTGGACGGTAAGCCTTTCAGCAAACTGGATGAAGATGGCCGCGCAGTGCGTCGCGGTGAATTGTGCGCCTTTGTATTTCAACATTTTCATCTGGTCAACGATTTAAACGCGCTGGAAAACGTCATGCTGCCGCTGGAGTTAAAAGGCGCGGCTTCGCCCCGGAAAACTGCCAGTCACTGGCTGCAGCGGGTTGGTCTGGAGCATCGTCTCAAACACTTTCCGGCTACCTTATCCGGCGGCGAGCAGCAGCGTGTCGCTCTGGCGCGGGCCTTTGCTGTGCAGCCGCAACTCTTGTTTGCCGATGAGCCGACCGGCAGTCTGGATCATGCCAATGGCGGGCGCATCGGGGAATTACTCTTTGACCTGAATCGCGAATCCGGCACGGCACTGGTGCTGGTTACTCACGACCAACAACTGGCCAAACGTTGTCAGCGTCACCTGCAACTTGAGGAGGGTCGGCTTTTTGAAAGGTCAGAATCAAGCATCGAGAGCCTGGCGGAGGCTGCGACAGAGAGCTCCGCACAATGACTAACTCCTGGTTGCGGCCGTGGCGCGATAGAGCCTTTCAATTACTAGCCCTTGCTATCAGCATCGCGGGCTTTGCTCTATCGTCGATCATTTTATTGCACGCCGAACTAGAACAACGCTTTGCCGTGCGCACCGCTGAAATGCTCGGTGGCGAACTGGCGTTAACTGGTACGCGCGCGCCGGAGCCAGCACAAATTGAATTAATAAAAACCAACGCTACCGCCACCGTGGTGGATTTTTCAACGGTGCTGGTTCTCAACGATGAATTACTGCTGGTAAGCGCCCGCGCGGTCGATAACAAATATCCTCTATACGGCCAAATGCAAATTGCATCTGGCCGCTTTGAAGGCACCCATGCTGTGCAGGCAGGCCCAACACCGGGCGAAGTATGGGTCGCAGATCAAGTGCTGGATCGGCTCCATGTACAGCCCGGCGATGAGTTAAACATCGGCCAAAAGAAGCTCAAACTGAGTGCGGTGATTCGCCAACTGCCAGATCAAAGTGCTGGCTTCTATAGCATGAGTCCGCGCATTGTTTTCAATCAGCACGATTTGGAAGCCACAGGTGTGCTCGGTCCCGGCACACGAATTACTTACCGCCAAATGATCAGCGGTGACGCAGGCCAAATATCCCGCTTGCAAAAGAATCTGGAACCCACACTAAGACCCGATCAACGCCTCGAAGATATCGAAAACGCGGCCGTGCGCTCGATGGGTCCGCTCAAGCAATTAACACTGTGGGCTAACCTTGCCGTGTTACTGGTCAGTATGCTTTGCGGGGCCACTATTTATCTGGCGACCTCCGAGCGAGTCGCTCATCGGTCACGTCTGGCAGGCTTACTACGCAGCTTCGGCGCACCCCGACGACAGATTATTAGTCGGCTGCTCGGCTCAGAATTTATCGCCATACTGCCAGCCTCAGCGATCGGTAGCCTGGTGGGTATCGCCCTGATTAGTATCCTCCGCCAAAGCCTTGACTGGCAGGGTTCAATGGCGGCCACATCAGTACAATGGCTAACTATCCTGTTCGCGCCCATGGTGCTTTGGCTGGCATTTGCGTTGCCTCGGTTAACTGCATTAGTACGCGTACCGGCTATTGATGTGCTAAATCAGCGCAACAAGCCCAAGCCCCTGTCGACCAATATCGAGCTGACCGCAGCGCTGGGCGCACCGGTTTTACTGGCAGGTTTTTTAACCAGTTCACTGGCCGACCTGGGCAACTTGCTCGCGCTATTAGTGATTCTCGGTGCAGGCTTACCCGCCCTGTTATGGCCGCTTTTAAAAGGACTCGATCTGGTCAGTGGCAAATTACCACTGGCTTCGCGGCTGGCTTTGCGTCGTCTTAGCCGGCGACCGTCACTCACCTTGCCGCTGCTGGCTGCATTAACCATGGCCATGGCGGTACTGGCGCTGGCCGGCCAAACTGGTAATCAATTGCTGGATGACTGGCGCTCACGGCTACCAGAACAAGCACCCAATCATTTCGTTCTCAATCTGTTTGAAAAAGATTTCGATACCTTTAATACCTGGTTAGAAAAACAAGAGGCCATCACCCAACCCCTCTACCCCATTGTCCGGGGCCGCCTGACCGAAATTAATGGCGTACCCGTGAGCCAGGCCGTCACCAAAGAAAAGGAAAACCGCAATGAAGCATTAAATCGTGACCTGGCCCTCACCGAAGCCGCAGACATGCTGCCTAGCAATAAAATTAATGAAGGGGCATGGCACCCGGCAAAAAATACCGTTTCTGTTGAACAGGAACTGGCCGACCGACTCGGCTTAAGGCTCGGCGACAAACTGCTATTTATCACTAGCCAGGGATCGATCAACACAGAAATCGCCAGCCTCAGAGAAGTCGACTGGGACACCTTTGAACCCAACTTTTATTTTATGTTTGCGCCCGGCGGGCTGGCCGAACAGGACGTCACCTGGTTAACCGGCTTCTGGTTACCCACCGGCGACGGCAAGCGTCTTGCCGAACTAATGCTACAGCTACCCCACATTACACTACTAGATGTTAATACCTTATTGAATAAAGCCAACGAAATTATCGGACAGGCCAGCGCTGCGACCGCGCTACTCGCTGCCTTGCTAATGTTAGCTGCCACCCTGGTATTAACCGCCGCACTGCTCGGTGGTCAGGCCCAAAGAGGCCGCGATAACGCCTTGCTGCGCACGCTGGGCGGCAACCGCGCCCTGCTCTATCGCGTCACCTGGGCCGAGTTTATTACGCTGTGTGGCTGCGCAGCGCTGGCAGCCATGATTATTATTTTTGCGGCACTGTATCCGCTGACAGCGCAACTCCTTAACGACAACCCTACCCTATCGTACTGGCAACTAATCCCCCTGTTGATTGGCCTTGGGGTGGCCGGTGTGGGGGTGCTCGCTAGTCGCGGGGCGTTGCGTAAACCTGCGCTTAGTTTGTTGCGGGATGAGGCGTGATAGGAATCCATTTAGTCGGGCAAGGAAGGTTCGATTTTACTCGACACTTTTTGTGGCAAAAAATAACGTCGCAAATACCTGGGCGTTAAAAGTGTTGCGTGTTTTTTTCGCGGCGCTTTTAACGCTCCATGTTGATTTGCTTTGTTAGATGCTTGTTGCAAATGATGCCCCGCCTTTATAACTAACCATATACCGCCCACATTCTTTGAATGGCTTTAAGGAGGTTTTTATATGTTCTTGTTCGTAGCCAAGTTTCGATAAAGACCAGTGTTTATTATGCACTAGCAAAAAGTTTAAATATTCCTCAAGAGTAGCGTACTCTCTAGAGTGACTGTAAAACGTAGCCAATGATGGTTTTTGGTATGGGAATAAAAATGACCATATTGCTTTTTTAGACATACCTTTAAACAGAGCAAGCCATTGTGTGCCATGCTCTTGAATAAAGTCACCATTTAATTTCACATGCAGTGCGCGCATTTTACTTGTTCTTTTTTCATCTTCTTGACTTGGCTTATAGGTAGGGAGTGGAGCGCTTCCTTTATTGCCGTATTGATCTCGTCCTGTCCTATGCAGAAGAACTCTATTTTTCATACTCATGTTTATTTCCTTTCTGCATCTAACGCTTTTAGCATTAGCGCCGTTTTTTTTGGCGTCTAATGCCTGAACTTGTTATGTTAGAGGTCGAGGACTAATGATAAGCCTTCGCTTAAAGATGCCATCAGCTGAGGACCTAATTTAGAAATGCGTTCCGTCAAGAAATGCTTATCAATCGTGATAATTTGACTGACGTTGATTACAGATTCCTTGCTTAATTTCGAGGAACGTTTTGATAATTGAATGTTACCTGGCGCATCTGCGAGTGTTAAATTTGATGTTATTACCACTGCTAAAACGGTGTTAATTTTACTCTTGTTGAATACATCTGAAGACACTATAACGATTGGACGTCGAAACCCCGGCTCAGACCCTCTGGGCTCTGCCAATGATGCCCACCAAATTTCCCCTTTTTTCACTACCACTCACCCTTCTCAATAGACTGAGATTGGATGCTGTAGAGCTCATCATCGAGGCTATTACTTTCGCCGTCATAAACAGAATCCAGGGCGTCCGTAACCCCCTGTTTTATATTATTTTTTATGAATTCTTCCACAGCCTTGGCATAAAACTCGCTTCGACTCACACCGAGCCTTTTAGCTAAAACCTCTGCTGACTGGAACACTGTATCTGGTATTGAGATTGCTGTTTTCATAAGGCAAGTATAACCAAGGTTATACCAATTGATCAACTACTTTATAAGGGAGAAACATAACGCCCCTGATCTGGCGCGAAAGTATGTTGGCGTGGCTTTTGCGCTTTTTGCAAAAGGCATGACGACATACTTTTGTCGCTCAGGATCGGTTTGTTAGCTGCGACCTCCAAAATGATTTTACCAGTCCATGTTGCCTGCGTTATCAAACTTGTGTGTAAGATCGGAAACGAGGTCTTTCATCTCAGTTTCAGAGACCATGGCGCGTGCATAAGTACCATCTGACGCAAACGAGAGGATGGTAGGAAGACTACTGAAGATATAGGGTCGTGCAGCACCCAAAGGGCCAGACCAAAGATGCACGAAAAATTGCTCAATTCCTGCAAGTGCATCAGTTTCCTCGAATCCTGGTTTTGCGGTAAACGAATACCTGTGTCCTTGCTGGCTGGTAAGCAGAACTGGAACAGCCCCAGCTCCCGAGTGGAATTGGAATGCTTCACCCCGCTTTCCAAACGCGCCGTGAGCCATAAAGTTGCGAATCTGAAAACGGAGATCTAGAAGTGAGTCGTAGTGCTTCTTTGTACTAGCGTCATCTAGGTCTAAAGCGAGCTTGAATTTCGATTTCCAGTCAGCTTCAGCGATGCGCGAAACCTCTTCTCCGGTGCGCAGCCTTCCTTGAAGAATTGCAAGGTGAATAAAAGCATGTTCCGTCCAGCTAAAGAAAGCATCTATTGCTGCATGCGCATTCCACTCTGCTTCGATTAGCAAGGAATACGCAGGATAAAAGCCCTCTGTCATTACACTGCCATCGCTCAGTTTGGTCTTCGTGATGTGTTTCTCTTCGCGTCCTGCTTTCGCCTCGTCGATCAGCGCGGTGCGGCGATTTCGGAAGAATTCATATCGATCAAATAGCCATTGACTCTTATTCAGAACGTTAAACGCTGCGGTTGCCGCCGCCTGCTCCGCCCGCCAGGAGAAGTAAGGTTCAGCAACTTTTATAGCTTTTAAAATTAGTGTCGCGATCTCCCGCGAGTCGGCCTCTTGCTCTTCATTAGGCCTAGTGCTCATGTTCGCTTTTGGGTCGAGGTTTGGAGCAAATATTCCTAGGCCCATTTTACGGTGCTCGACTCCATAGAGGCGTCCCCGGTAGCGGACTGGAACAGTCCATGCACTTTTTTCCCACTGACCCAAATGCGGAAATTCGAGCAAATCAACCAGCAGAAAGTAGACCAGAAAATATTCGGGAAGCGAGCGGCCACCGTTCGTGCGGGAGGATAGTAACAGCCCCTTACCTTCCGCTTGCGACTGAGGCGGACCCGCTGGCACCAGTTCTCCAATCGCCTCCAAAGCAGAATCTCGAATTTTCTGCATTTCGATTGGGAGGACATTATTAATGGGGCTAGATGGAGGTGATGGCAATTTCAAAATATCCTATTGGAGCGTCAAGCCTGCGCTAAGCAGCTAACGCCCCGCATAACCGGAAATTTGCGAAGCGCAGCGTAGCAAATTGTGATCTTGCCCCGATAAAACGGACACATTAAATTTCATGCTGCTAGCCGCTCGTATTCCATCGGTGAACAATAACCAATCCCTGAGTGTAGCCGCGTTCGATTGTAAAAATCATTAATGTAACGACCTAAAGCATACTTC
>JAJFKC010000005.1 GCA_021773435.1 Porticoccaceae bacterium | reverse complement strand
GGGAGAATCGATGCGTAAAATTATGAGCAAACTGACTCAATCCGATCACTTACAGTGATACCATCGGACCCGTCGCGTTAGGAAGATCTGGTGATCGAATAAAACCAGTACCGGTGATCGGAATCACCAGAATACGCAGTTCTCAAGCCTCAGCTTATGCGCTAGTAAACCCATCAGAATTTAGGTGGGTTTGTGGCAAAGATTATCTAACCACGTATGCCAGTCAACAAGGTTTTGGCTTACAGTTTTGCAGGCAATGTGGCTCTACTTTGTGTGGCATCTACGAAAATGAAGTGCATGGTGTGACACTAGGTTGTCTTAACGAAGACCCCAAAATAGAAATTGGCCGGCATATTTTTGTTGGTTCTAAAGCTCGTTGGGAAGTAATCCCTGAGGGTGTTACACAGTATCAAGAGCATGCGCCAGAAAATGCATAACAAGTTGCTCAAACATCGTTCCGGCGCAAAAGGCGCGCCTCCACTGGACTGCCTACGCTACGCTTCGGCAGCCGTTTAGCAAAGCGTTAGCCGTCTTACAGAAATATTGCAGACTTACAATTTATGGCTATTAAAAGTTTATCAATTCACGGATTAAGAGGCTTTGCTACACAGCAAAGTGTGGATTTTGCTATTCCTAACGGAAACCCCGGTAGCGGGATTACTGTTTTAGTTGGCCCGAATAATGGTGGGAAATCGACAGTAATTGAATCGATAAGAGCTCTATCTCTAGATAGTGAGCAAAGCTTTACCGTAGGTAAACGTAATCAAAAAGCTGGGGATAAGGTTCAGATATCCTTGGCTGGTGAGGATAATAATTCGTGGGTACTTAAGACTGTAGATTCAGGTGGTAGTGAATGCACATTAGTTAAGAACGGCGACCCTATTCCAGCAAATAGTATCTTTGTTCTTCCATCTAGGAGGTTCTTCAATCCACTGTTCGGTAAAGCTACGCATAGTCGTGAGCAGCATATTCGTTCTACTGGACTACCAGCAATTCGAAGCACCGCGCTAAACGAATTTTCTCACCGTTTATTTCAAATACAGAAAAATAGGGAAGAGTTTGATCGTGTTCTAGAAAAAGTTCTTACGCCAGTTCCTAACTGGACTATTGATCAGTCAGATGGTGGTCAATATTTTCTCAAATATGATATAGGCGGCTCGTACCATAATAGCGATGGGCTAGGCGAAGGTCTTATTAGTCTATTTTTTATAGTTGATGCGCTTTATGACTCGAAGCCGGGTAATGTGATTGTTATCGACGAGCCCGAATTATCGCTTCATCCTTCATTTCAAAGACGTTTATCAAAACTTCTAGTTGAGTATGCTACTGATAGACAAATAATAATAGCCACACATGCTCCTTATTTCGTCGATTTCGACGCAATAACCAATGGTGCACGAATTGCGAGAGTGTTTTCAAAAAATTATGAATCACAAATTGCCATGCTCGGAGACGATTCCGTTCGTAAAATTCAAGGGTTTTTAAATAATCTTAACAATCCACATGTCCTTGGACTTGACGCAAGAGAAGTATTCTTCTTGGATGACGGTATTATTCTCGTTGAAGGACAAGAAGATGTCATCTTTTATAAAAAAATTTTAGAGCAATTAGAGGCGGCATCAAAAGGCCACTTCTTTGGTTGGGGCGTTGGTGGTGCACATAATATGGAAGCAATTTCAGAAATACTCAATGATTTAGGTTTCGAGAAAGTTGCAGGAATTCTTGATGCTGACAAGAAAGAAGTAAAAGAAGAGCTATCTAAAAAATTTACCAATTACTCTTACTGCAATATACCAGCAGATGATGTGCGGACGAAACCAGCGCGCTCGGAACGAGCAGAGGTCGAAGGCTTGGTAGATATAAAAGGCAATTTAAAAAATGAATTTACAGATGATATTGGCGGAATATTTCGAGATTTAAATGCATATTTTGAAAACAACGGCTAACAAGGCGCTCGTTCGGACGCTCACTTCGCTGTGCTTCGTTCACACCGCACAGCTTGGTCGTTAGAGCGAAATGGTCGATAGGCATAATCTACTTAACGATTCTCAGGAGAGGCGCAAATGTTGAGGCATATTCCGGCGGCGGTCGTAGCACTTATTTTTCTATTCACGCACACCATGGTGACTGCGCAAGATATTGATGGCATCGTCGAACATCCGATGATCAAACGTTATCCTGGACAAGTCATCGCTTGGCAACACATTGAAAATTACCAGCCATACAAAGTGGCTGTGGGTCTGGTAACCGGTTACCGGACGATCACGGATTGGATTGAGACAGAGGGTCGGGTGACCCGCACATTCTACAAATATGAGGGGGAGGACCGGACCTATTCTGAGGTCTACAAGAACTATCACGACGGGCTAAAGGCCGAAGGTTTCGAGATTCTCGGTGAAGGTATATTTGCAGATCGTAAAGGCCGGGCAATTGGCTCTCGGCAATGGATGGAGGTTACATTTCAGGCCAATCCGGCGACCAAGCCTGGTGCTGTGGGTACGATGTTTTCGGGTACATCTTCGTCGGGTGGCGCAGGTGCTGTCGTCGCCAAGAAAGAACGCGCTGCGGGCACTGCGTATGTGGTTGTTTACGTCGAACAGCACTCGAAAAACTATATCGGAGCCTTGGTAGATATTGTTGAAGTCGAGACCGCTGAAACAGGGCTCGTTGTCGTTGATGCCGAAGCCTTGGGCTCTGATTTGAAAGAATATGGTCGCGTCGTGTTAGATGGTATCGTGTTCGACTTTGACAAGGCCACACTCAAGCCTCAGTCAAAGGCTGCGCTTGATGCGATTGCCGGATACTTGAACGACAATCCAGAGAAAAGCTTTTATGTGGTCGGCCATACCGACTCGAAGGGAACCTTCACTTACAACAGCAAACTATCTTCTGATCGCGCACTGGCCGTTGCAGCTGCGCTGAAGAACGACTACGGTATTGCATCGGACCGGTTGGAGCCGCATGGCGTTGGGCCACTTGTGCCAACGTTTTCAAATTTTAGCGATGCTGGCCGGGATAAGAACAGGCGGGTTGAACTCGTCGAAAGGTAAATGTTATGCGATCGGAGAAGAGACGTTGCGCTCTAACAAATCACTGCAGTTGACCAATAATACGCCGCTTCGCTTTGTATTATGGTCAACTGAGTTCAAGCGTTATGTGTAAAGGAGTGTCATGAGAAGTATCACAGTAATTGTTCTTTTCTTGGCCTCAATTCAGAGCTATGCAATAAATGATTTTAAGTGCACGATCAAAGATGCCGTTCGCTTGGAAGACAATGGAACGCTTAATCATAAATCCAATATTGTCACAGGCTACTTGGGAAAAGAGTTTGTTGTAAATCGTAGTACAGGTCTAATTACGGGTGCGGGTATCAGCAATAATATGTCCGGGCAAATGCCTTCGGTTTACGACTACCTCCCGAATGAAAATGGCTTCAAGGCAGTTACACGCTACAAACCCAACAATACCATCGATTACCTCCAAATAAATCAGTACACAGAGGGCAATAAAAAGCCTTTCTTCTTTAAAGGCGCTTTTGGCACCATGGTATCCGGCACATGCACAGTCTATTAAAAACACATAACAAATTAATCAAAGTTCGCCTGCGGCTGGTGAACTAGCACCACTTTAGTGGACAGTCATTGACTGTTTATCGAAGAGGTCTAGAAGATGGGACAAACCAGGAAACGTCACTACGATCGTTATACCCTTGAGTTCAAACGGCAAGCCGTTAAGTTAGCTAATCACCCTAAA
>JAJFKC010000040.1 GCA_021773435.1 Porticoccaceae bacterium | reverse complement strand
GAAGTATGCTTTAGGTCGTTACATTAATGATTTTTACAATCGAACGCGGCTACACTCAGGGATTGGTTATTGTTCACCGATGGAATACGAGCGGCTAGCAGCATGAAATTTAATGTGTCCGTTTTATCGGGGCAAGATCACCTTGATCTTCCCCCAAAATAGTTGACATCCCTTAAAGATTGAACTTCCATCAGACTATGGGAAGTCCAAGAGTGCATAAAAAGTGTCAACGAAAGTGGTACAAGATCAAAGTCGCATTGGCCGCCTGCGACGGCAAAATATCCGGAGACAAAGGCGCTGCAAAATTGTTGGGCATCAAGCCGACAACGCTGACTTCGCGGATCAAGAAATTAGGGCTAGAAGACGCTTAATCAGCTTAAAACTGATTAGAGCCCACGGCCATGCACTCTCCCAGGCCATCACCGCAGATTATGAAAAACGTAGCTATACTAAATTTGTACGCTGGTTTTAAGTGTATTAAATAATAGGTGATCTTAATAACAACTTTAAAAAATCAAGACTGGCCTGATTAACATACAAATAAAAAGGGAGGCGACGAGGTGTCAAAGTCCATTAATATTCGGGAATACATGCGCAAACCCGTCACGGTTGACCAGAATGTGACCGTATCTAAAGCTGCTCAGGTTATCCTGAAAAACAAACTGTCTGGCGTCGCTGTTGTCGATAATGATGAACAACTGGTAGGCATGTTATCGGAGTTGGACTGTCTAAGAGCAATGGTCAGCGCCACCTATAATGGCAACATACCTGGCGCCGAGATGGTCAAAGACGTGATGACCAAAGAAGTGGAAACCAACCATCCCGACGAGGATATTATTACTGTGGCCGCCACTATGCTGGACCATAAACACAGACGACGTCCGGTTATAGAACATGGCAAACTGGTGGGCCAAATCACCTGTCGTCAATTGTTAGGCGCCATCAAAGATTTTGGCGGTCCCTAACTTTAGCGGCCCCTAATATAGGCGCTCCCTGGAAGTTAGATTCATTCAGCTGATTCGAAGCAGCTGCATGAAGAGCATTTAAAAAGCGCCGCCAGGAAGCACTTACATTTTCAAACCCAAAACCTAGCAAATACCCGCTTCGCGAAGTTTAACCAGCAAGGCTTCCCGACCTGCCTCATCCACATCCGTGACCGGGGCTAACACATGACCGCCTTTAAGGCCGATGGCGTCATACCAGGGCTTGAAGATGGTAAAGCCGGAGGCATAGGACTGGGTCTTGGCAATTACTTCGGCGCCCATATCATCGATCAGATTGCCGCAGGGTCGCAGAGCTTGCCAAACTTCTCTCGCCTTAGCCCATTCTCCCGCCTCACCAAGGCGGATATATTCTTTCAGCTCACCGCGGCGCTTGCCATACAGCGTGTACGCGAAAGCCGCCCATGAGGTGACGGGATAACCGTTCTGCAAATCATCCAGCCAAAAATACTCAAAGGGTTCGAAAATCGAGAAGTCATCACGAATATCCCGACGCAGCTTGATGGTATCTGCCCGACTCAAACTGGCCTGTTTGACGCCGACCAGGGTTTCTATCTCAGACAGCCGCTTCATGACATCCATGCTCAGCACCGTGCCCGATACGGGGGTTCGATAAAGCACGATGGCCATATCGCTGTGGTCAGAGATGTATTTATAGAAATTATATATCTCGTCATCGGTTTTAAACTGCACGGAGGGATTCATAATCTCGGCGCTGTTGAAGCCCAGATTTTGCACAAAATCCATTTTCTCAAGAGCCTGGTGAACGCTTGGGTCCAGCACGATGGTAGAAAGATCGACCCGCCCCTTGACCGCATCGGCATATATCTCATGATAACGAAGCCAGTCAGAGAGCTTCAGGTTCCAGGCTTCAGCGAGGAAACCACCGACACACATGCCATCAATACCGACGTCATTGATTAGAATCTCAATATTGCTGCGCAGCCCCTCTTCATCGATCTGACCATCTTTGGTAAACGGGGTGAAAGGCGCGTCATAAAAACCACGCAGGTTTTTCTGTGCCCACTGCTTTGCTTCATTTCTTGAATAATCCATTGCTTTCTCCACTTAAAAAGTTAATCCGGAAAGTCCTTAGTCCACCCAACTAGAGATTTAATCTACGATCGTCTAGTGAGCACCTATGCCAAAGACGTTCCCGCCCTAAAATCTGTGCACTGGCACACTACCATTGCCCTTGGTTAATCGCATTATTAGATTGCAAGAATAAATCGCACTCATATAGGTACTGATGTAATCTGGTCTCATCACCCTAAAACAAGAAATTGAAAAAAGGAGAAGCTTCGTGTCCCAACCCAGCCCAGAAGAAATCATTCAGCGAGCTCGCGATATGGCGCCCGCGATGGCCCAACGTGCGGAGGAATGTGAGGATATAGGACGGCTACCTGATGAGTCGTTCAACGATTTTCGCGACGCGGGCTTCTTTCGCATAAGCCAGCCGAAAATTCATGGCGGCTATGAAATGGACCTGCGAGTAATGTATGAGGTATCTCGGGAGCTCGCCCGTGGTGGCTGCGCATCCAGTGCCTGGGTGATGAGTATTCTGGCCATTCATAATTACTACCTGGGATATTTTCCCGCCAGTGCTCAGGAGTATGTCTGGCGTGATAACCAGGACGCCCAAACCTGCACACCATTTAATCCAGCAGGCACGGTAAAGAAGGTCACCGGTGGCATTGAGTTGAGCAATGGCCGATGGCCGTTTGCCAGTGGTTCGGATCACGCCAGTTACGCTCTGGTTGGCGTGTTAATCGAGTCGGATGATGGCTCGCCCCCGGAGTTTTGCCAGTGTGTTGTGCCCACCAGCGACTTCGCGCTCGATCACGACAGCTGGAATGTTGCTGGACTCAAAGGCACTGGCAGCAAAGATGTTGTTATCGAGCATTGCTATATACCCTACGAAAGAATTTGTTCGTTAACACAAGTGGTGGCAGGCAATGCACCCGGGCGCGAAGTTAACACCAGTAGTCTCTATAAACAGGATTTTTTTGCCCCATCCGCCTGCACACTAGTGGCACCCGCCTGCGGCGCGGCACAATGTATGCTGGATCAATTTGCCGAGAAATTAGGCAGTCGAGTATTGGTGTTTGGCGCTGGTAATCAGATCGACAAAGTTGCCTCACAAATCCGCCTGGTAGAAGCCGAAGCTGAAATCCAGAGCGGCGATCTGTTGCTGGAAAAAGACAGTGAATTACATAAGCGCCTTTCGCTTACCGGCGACGAACCCAACCGCGAGCAGAAAGCCCACTCCTGGTTTCTAAACGCCTACGCCACAACCTTATTCACCCGCGCGGCGGATCGTATTTTTGCCGCAAGTGGGGGCGCGGCGTTACAAAACGGTGATCCGCTGCAGAGGAGCTGGCGAGATATTCACGCCATCAATAATCACGGTGGCTTAAATTTTGACAGTAATGCAGAAATTTATGCGAGGGTTAAACTTGGGTTGCCGGTGGAAAGTCCTTTAGTTGGGTGACGCCGGGTAAAGGCTCAAAAAGTCGCTCGGATAAAGACCTGGTTAACCACCTAACTGCCGGCGGATCGTAACCGACTCGCCGCCGATACCCCAGTTATCGGTATCTACTTCGTCTATGACAACAACCGTCGTTTGAGGGTTTTTACCGAGCTCAGTCTGCAACAAATCTGTAACACCCCTGATCAAGGCCGCCTTTTGTTCTCTGGTGGCACCCTCTCTGGTTATTTTAATATTGACGTAGGGCATTCAAATGCCTCCTATTAAGTTTTTCAATCGCGACGAGGGTTCATGTAGCATCGGCCTTGAATCGGCCATTTGGTGGTAGAGCAAGCCACTCGCTCAAGGGCCGGGGCGGCTGTGGATGTACTGTGTAACGGTACTGATTGAGGCAAACCTGACGAAATTGTCACCGAAGCGTTCCAGGCGTTCGCATTCAGTGTTCAGCGCAACCTGCTAGCGTTACTGTTGAGATTTTTCGGCGGGAGACGATTGTTTATCTGGAACAAAAGCCAGGGCAACTGAATTAATGCAGTACCGCAGGCCAGTAGGCGCGGGGCCATCATCGAAAACATGACCTAAATGTTCGCCACATTTGGACAATATTTCGGTGCGATTCATGCCCCAGGCCCAGTCATTTTTCAGGACGACATTATCTTTATTAAAAATCTCCCAAAAGCTTGGCCAGCCGGTGCCGGACTTAAATTTCTGTGATGAATGAAAAACCGGCAGGCGACACCCAGCGGTGACATAAACGCCCTCTTCTTTGTTATCAAGCAGCTCGCCTGTGAAAGGCTCTTCTGTCCCCGAACGCCACATAATATGGTATTGCTCGGGGGTGAGTATTTTTCTCCAGGTTGATTTGGGGATAGTATCGAGTTGCTCGCCGCGTTCTATCCGAGCCTTTGCCTCAGCGACTGATACTTTGTCTCCCGCCGAAGTAACCGTTGGGGCGGTCATCGCCAGGACAATACCAACACAGACGAAAAGAGAAAGCGTCCATCCTGCTGTTTTTTTTATCGCCATTTTTTACCAAACCAAATCATTTCAAACACCTAACTATAAGAGTAGCGCCTGCTCAGATAAGTTCAACGCCTGCCAGCGCGATTAAAACGAAATTTAATTAACCGTTATTGTTATATTAAACCCCTAATCCAATCAAGCGGGGCAACTACTATGTCAAACAAAGTCTGGATTGAAGTCGCCATGAATGGTGCGTGGACGCGTGTATTACAACCCAACATACCAATCACTGCCGAGGAAATAAGTCGAGAAGGAATCGATTGCATCAATGCCGGTGCGGCAATCATCCACGCCCACAGTCTTGATCCCGAAACCGGCAAACAAAATTCCGATGTCGATATTTGCCAGGGCTTTATCGAGGGAATACAGAGCAAAGTTGATGCGATTGTTTATCCCTCCTCTATTGACTTCCCCATGTCCGACGATCCTGACGTGCGTAATGCCACATCTAACGAACTATGCCGAAGAGGTGCGCTTGAGTGGGGTATTCTCGATCCCGGTTCCTGTAACTTCTCCACGAAGGAAGGCGCCGCCAATCTATTCGGCGACGACGGAGATATCTACACCAACGGCCCCGTTGTGCTCAAAGGCAGCGCCAAACTTGCCGCTGAATACGGTTGGCGACCGGCCTATGCCTGTTATGAGCCGGGCTTTATTCGCGAGGGCGCGATGTTGTACCGGAGCATCCCAAACGTAAAAATGCCAGTGTTTCGCTTTATGTTGTCAGATAGTTTTACGTTTTGTTTTCCGCCCAGAGAATGGGCCATTGAAGCATTAGCTATGCTGATGGCAGAAGAAGCACCCGACGCACCGTGGATGGTTGCGGGTCTGGACATCAACACCATCCCCCTCATTCCCAAAATTGTTGAACTAGGTGGCCACGTGCGGGTGGGCCTGGAAGACGCGCCCTTTCAAAACGAGAAGACCAATGTGCAATGGGTGGAAGAAGCCGTGCAAGCTATTCGTGATGCGGGTGGCGAACCCGCTACAGCCGCTGAAGTAAGACTAAGCCTTGAACAAAAACCTGGCTTGCCAGCCAACTGAATTTAGTCGTCGCCAAATACACCCATCAGATGCAACAAACTGGTGAACAGGTTATAGATAGAAACATAAAGTGTGATGGTTGCCATAATATAATTGGTCTCACCACCGTTCACCATTGAGCTGGTTTGAAACAAGATCAGGCCAGCCATCAATACGACGAACATGGCTGATACCACCAGAGACAGACCCTGCATCTCAAAAAAGTAGGCCCCGATACCGGCAAGAAAAGCGACAATAATACCTGCCATCAAAAAGCCACCCATAAAGCTGAAATCCTTGCGGGTAGTTAGTGCGTAGGCCGAAAGACCAACAAACGTAACAGCCGTTGCGCCGAGGGCATTCATGACCAGCTCCGCGCCATTTGGCAACTTCAGATACATATTAATAATCGGACCCAGGGTAAAACCCATAAACCCGGTCAGCGCAAAAACAAAGACCAGGCCCAATGCGCTGTTACGAAATTTCGTGGTTAAAAACAACAAACCGAAATAACCGATCAGGGTAATCACAATACCAGGATGGGGCAGGTTAAGAACCATGGAGGCGCCAGCGGTTAGGGCACTAAAGGCCAGGGTCATAGACAGCAAGATATAGGTATTACGAATCAGTTTGTTGCTGCTCAAGATCGACGTTTGCTTGGTGATACCTGCAGGGCTTGTCGGGGTATTCATGGTGACTCTCCATTCTTTCAATTGGTCATTTTCATTTCAGCCTGGGGTGATCAACTAAGCGAACCGATATCACCACGGCAGTGTTTAAGAGCGACACTCAAAAGCGCGGTTCAGCGCATCGCTTAAGGTCTAGCTTTATAGCATATTTGAAGATATTTAGTGTTTTAATCACAAACTCACATTTGCCCCATATGTTCCGCATATTAGCTGTGTATTTGCCAGCAGCGAGGCGGAGGCGGCCTAAAATTGTCGATGGTCTAATACAGGCATACTCGCTCGTAGGTCAGCGATACGCTCACGATCAATCTCAGTGATGATAAAACCTTCTTCATCATCCATTTCGGCCAACACTTTACCCCAGGGGTCAATAATCACCGAGCCACCCCAGGTTGGTTTGCGTGGATGATCCCGATCACAAATATTGGCGCCGATCACATAACACAGATTTTCCACGGCTCGGGCCTGGAGCAACAAACGCCAATGGGCCTCGCCCGTGGCGGCCGTAAAAGCTGAGGGCACCACTAAAATTTCGGCACCCTGGTCAACCAGTAACCGATAATACTCTGGGAAGCGTAAATCGTAGCAAACACTCATGCCTAGCTTGCCAACGTTGGTTACTGCGCTTACGGCTTTATTACCGGGCTGATAGTTATCGGATTCGTAATAACGTTTACCGGTTGCCTGAACCAGCACATCAAACAAATGTATTTTTTCATAGCGGGCCAAGACCTTGCCCTGAGGGTTATAGAGCAACGAAGTCGCATAGGGCTTATTTCGATCATCGCCCCTAAACATCGGCAAAGTACCGGCTACCAACCAAATTTTGTGCTTGCTAGCCTGATCCGCAAAAAAAGATCGGGCTGGCCCGGACTGATCTTGTTCATCGTTAGCCACCGCTATTAAATCCTTTTCGTTGTAATAGACAAAATGCTCGGGCAATACAATTAACTCGGCACCCTTATTTACTGCACGATTTATTTGGGTTTCAGCAGCAGCCAGGTTTTGCTCTGGCGCACCTGTAGCTTTCAACTGCACTGCCGCGACCTGACTCACCGATCCTTTTGGCATTACTTCACACCTCTCAACCGAATACCGCTCAGCCCGTCGCTTCTCAACCGCCAGTTTTATCGCTGAAAATTCGATTAATCTGGACTTCTGGCTCATCCCACGGACCTGTTACTTTGTAGCTGAAACTTGAGACCCGATCCACCTGTTTTTCAAACAGCTTTCCCGTGAGGTAAACACCCGCCGCCGCTGGCAAGCCGCCCGCCAGCGCCGCAATCCAGGGCAGGTTAGTACCGACCGGCAAGGTCGCTACCAAATGCGCATCGACCGTTTCCGCCAGCAAGTCCGCCTGACCCATCAAACGCATTTTCCCCGAGGGTAAATCTACGACTATGGGGGCATCGAAAGCAAGATCACCATCAGAAAACTGCAGACCACCTTCGAGACTTTCGTAAACGACACCTGAAGCAAAAAGGTCAGTAAAATCCAACCTTAATCGCCGCGCCCAGGTATTGAAGTTTATTAAGCCAATCAACTTGATTAAGGCATTTGTGGTATTGCCGGGCGCTCGAAAGAAATTACCATCTTTAAAGTTAAGCGCACTCTGGCCACTCAATGTATTGACGGAAAAATTCCAGGGCTTGTCCGGCCAGCTCAGGTCGACAATCGATATCGCTTTCTCGCTGTCTAGCACCACGGGCAACTGCCAGGCTTTAAGCACAGCACCGAGATCATAGGTTTTTAACAGCCCGGCAAACTGACTGCGATGGACGCCGTCCTTTACACGCCATGTAAAGCTGGAGCTTTCACCAACGGGCAAATCGCTGATTTCGATGCCGGTAATTTCTGCACGAATATTGCTTAATTCAACACCGTCCGGCAGGGGGTTTATCAAAAAAGCCAAGCTACCCAATTCGTTGTCGCCGATACGGATACCCTGAGAAGCAAAATTGAGATAGGGAAAGGTAAGCGGATCAAGTTGATCGAGAAAATTTTCGTCGTTATCCAGCTCCGGCTTTGGTAGGGTGAGGTAATTTAAATCCATCACCGATGGCTGCGCTTTATCTGCAGGAACAACTATTTGCCCAGATAATACTTGGCTGTCAATATGTACATTGAGACCCTCCACATCGTACCCCCCGGTCACATGAGCGTTGGTGACCGAGGTATCGAGATACAATAATTCGCCAAACACTACCGAAAATGTCGGCGCTAGCGCCACCAAATCGATACCAGTAGCAGACTCAGACGAACCTTCCACCGGCTTTAGCGCTGCTAACCATGCATCCAGGTCTAATATCGGTGTCGTGCCAACAATTGACAATCCCGCGCCAGGCAATTCAGGCACCGCCGTCGGTTCAGCCGCCACACCACCCAATGCAATCTGGCCACGGGTGATTTGCTGATTAGCAACAATAAAACTGCCGGTCAGGTGGTCACCCAGCTTAGTTTCTACCATTAATTCATCAGCGAATATTAGACGCGCTTCCAGGCCTATGGTTGGCTCAGCGAGCTTGCTTAAGGGTAGAGGGAAATCAATTTCGACGCCCTCCAGACTGGAGTTAAACAACAGGTTGGGGCTACCCTCCTGCGGAATATTAAAGCTGAGGAGATAATCGCTTGCTCCTGTCACGTGTTGCGTAAACAGTGAATTCCAGGCGGGCAATGTAGCGACGTCGAAGCGACCCGAAGATTCAAATTTAGTCTGCCCATCCGACGTAGTAATCGTGGCGTTAAATTTCTGCCCCCATATGCTGGCATCAATCCCCGGGGAGTAAATCCCTTTTTCGTCGCTGTAAGCAATCAGCCCAGTAATATCGTCAAAGCCAATACCCTGCGTTTTATGAGTCATTTGGCCATTTTTTAATTTTGCATCAACACGGTAGTGCTCAATGCTTTGTGTGTCTCTGGCTAAACTGGCAGCCTCTGAACCCGCTGGCAATTGTTGCGCTTCACTTTTCGGCGGCTTATCGAGCGGAATAATAAGGTCCAGTTGCACCTCAGTCTGGCCCTGTAAACGCCAGTCTGTCAATGGCGCGAATCGATCACTCAGAGGCGAAGCCAACATAATATTTGCAGCTTCATCCAAAGGGGTTGTGACATGACCAAGCACAGAAAGAAAATTACTGGCCTGGCCAGGCTGTTTTTCCTCAGTAGATACTGTTTTTATTACCGCCCGAGCCAGGCGACCATGGCCACTGTTGCCAATTCTGGCAGGCCCGACAACGCCGCTTAAGGCACCGTTATCAACCGCAATATATGCAGACATATCAGTAAGTGGGGGCCAACCGGGATCATATTTAACGTCGCCATTTGCCACTTTGGTATAGACCTGGACACTTCGCTGTAGAACACCCTCTTTGGCCAGCGATCCCCGCCAGATAAAACCGCCTTCGACAATATCCATATCATCACCTACCGCCCGGTCCAGCCAGCCCAACAAAGCAGGGTTTAAGATTTTGGGAATATACTGATCGGCGTAGCGAGGCTGGCTATTTTTAATACCCGCCAACAACCACATCTGTCGTTCACCGTCTTGTGAGAGAGGTATGTCCAACGACAGATAAGCGCGAATCTGGCCCTCTTTACCCTCTATCTGGATCGGCCCGCCAGCAAGCTGCAACGCTTGCACATCCTCTTGCCACTCGATATTAATGCGGCCCTGACTGCTGCCGTATTCCATAAAATCTTCGTAGACGCCCGGAAAATGCATGGCAAACCCATCGGGGCTTTCTAGCTCAAAGAACCCGCCAGAGTCTCGCCATTCGATATAGCCACTCAAATCTCTAATGGCGGGGGCATCGCGCCATGAACTAATCGACAGGTGGTCAACCCTTGCATATAGAGCCTCTAGTGGAAATGGCTTATCCAAGTCAATGTCGATATGCAGGTTTTCGAGGTGACCTTTAGAATCAAGCGATGCCACTACCTGCTCGGTAGTGTCTGCCACCAACCCGGTTGAGGTCAGAATTCGGGTTAAGGTAGCCAGATTTAGTTGACTGGCGGCGAGAGATAACTGACTCCATTTCGCATCGACGCGTTGACTCAATGATAAATTTAGCGGCTCAATATCAATACCAGCCCAATCAAAATCGAGAGCCTGCCCGCGCGCACCCCAGCTTGCCCGAGGTTTAAACCAGCCGGTTAATTCTGCACTGAGATTTTTTATCGGTGGTAAATCAGCGGCCCAGCTAAGCGGTAGCTCTTCCGCTTTTAGCCGACCAACCAAATTTATCTGGCCATCCTCTGCCGAATCAAGCCAAATATCTGCGGTTAATTCGGATTCAATATCGCCGATGCGCTCAACTAGTTTCGGGAACCAACGCCCCACCATCGAACTCAGGGAACCACTAAAGTTAATGCGATTCAGACGCAGATACCCAGCACCTTCAAACCGATGTATATCCAGGACATCACCCCTGCCTTCGATGATCAGTTGTGCGGACGAAGGCTTATCATCAAAAGCAAAGCCCGCTGTCAATCGGTGAAAATCGTCAGCGGTTTCCAGTTTTATATCGCTAAAGCTTACCGCTGCTTTGATGCCCGAATGAAACAATACTGCGGCGGATAACTGCTCAATATGAATAAATCGATTTAACAGTATTCGCCGTAATGACTGCGCGAGCTTATCGGACTCTTCGTCTTCGCCCAAGCCAGTGATGGGCAGCCCCATAACGGACCAACTACCGTCAAATGCTTCGCTCAGTACAATTGATATTTCACCCAGTCTAAGGTCATGCCAAACTAAATCTCGCTCAAAAAGACTACTTAACAAATCAAGTTCAGCGCTCAGGTGCGCTATATATAAGGTCTCCGCGACATTCTTGCCAGCAGTTCCCGTCGGATCGATTGCGCTCAGGACATTGGTCGCGGCACCCAGGCGCAAGCCGCTTACTTCAATACGCGGTGTCAGGCCCTTCCAGGTGCCACCGATATTTTCTGTGCTAAGCTCAACACCAAGCTGCCGGGAAAAAAACTCATTAATCTCCGGCTGGTAACGCGCCAGAGTGGGCAACGCCTGCCTGGCGATGACAACAATTACCGCATAGCAAGTTAGAAGTAATACGGCAGCAACCGTTACATAGCGTGTGGTACTGCGCAGGACTGTGCCGACCTTCAATAAATCCAGCTCCTAGACACTCAACGGGGTTAAGTATTCACAGGAATAATGTCATATTGTTCCTGTGAATACGTCGATTCGACCCGAAACTCAACATTACGCTCGATATGCTTTTCGAGGGACTGGACATGCTTTGCGTCTTCATCCAGCAAACGATCGATGACCAGCGCCGAGGCGATCACTAGCACCCTGTCGCTTTCAAATGATTTGGTAGTGCCGAGTATTTCTCGCATAATATCGTAGGAAATCGTTTCAGCAGATTTCAAATAACCTCGGCTATGACACGCATCACAGGGTTCACAGAGTACTTGCTGCAAATTTTCGCTGGTTCTTTTGCGGGTCATTTCGACCAGACCAAGTTCAGAAACCCTAGAAATATTCATCTTTACCCGATCACTTTCGAGGGATTTTTCGAGGCGTCTTAACACCTGTCGCTGGTGCTCCGGGTCAAGCATATCTATAAAATCGATGATGATAATGCCGCCGAGATTTCGCAAGCGAAGCTGCCGAGCAATGCTCACTGCGGCCTCGAGATTGGTTTTGAAAATCGTTTCTTCAAGGTTGTGCCGCCCCACAAACCCGCCCGTGTTGACATCAATTGTGGTCATCGCCTCAGTCTGATCAAACACCAGATGACCACCCGATTTAAGGAGCACCTTTCGTTCCATCGCTTTACTGATTTCATCTTCGACACCGTAAAGATAAAAAAGTGGTCTCGGATCCTCATAATATTCAATATTTTGAAGCAGTTCTGGGCAAAATCGCTGAGCGAAATCACACATTTCCTTAAACACGCCGCGGGAATCCACCCTCACCACAGCAACTTCTTCCATAGCGATATCACGCACTGTGCGCAGTGCCAAGGGCAAATCCTGATAGATATTATTAGGCGCGGCAACCGTGCCCATTCGATCTTTGACCAGACGCCACAATCGATGCAAATAGGTTACATCGATGCTCAGCTCCTCTTCGCTAACACCTTCAGCAACAGTTCTGATTATGTAACCGCCACCCTCCTCACTCATACCACCAGATTCAATGGCCAATTCCAGTTGGGTCCGCAAGCGTTCACGTTCCTCCTCCTGCTCCAGGCGCTGGGAAATACCGATGTGATCAACATCCGGCATGTACACTAAATAACGGGACGATACCGACAGTTGGGTGGTCAGACGCGCGCCTTTGGTGCCGATCGGCTCTTTCATAATCTGTACGCTGACCGACTGCCCCTCACGAAGAAGCATTCGTATATCGAGTCTCACGGCTCTGCCATTACCTGAACCGTTGCCATCACCATCACCATCACCATCACCAGAGGTAGTCTGAATCCGCCGGTCTTTGTTTGCTTCATCAACCACATCATTGGCATGAATAAAACCCGCCTTGTCCAGACCGATGTCGACAAAGGCCGCCTGCATTCCCGGCATCACCCGCACCACTGTGCCCTGGTAGATGTTTCCAATCAGGCTGCGTTTATTCGTCCGCTCGATGGCTAACTCTAAAAGCAGGCCATTTTCGACCCGAGCCACCCGCGTCTCGGTAGGCGCAACATTAACCAACACCTCTGCTTTCATAGTCTTATCCGCACCTTAATTAACCAGCATTCCAACAGGAAACACCGTAATTCGCTAATAACTCTACCGACTCACACAGCGGCAGGCCCACCACTCCCGAGTAACTGCCCTCAATCGATGTCACAAAGACCGCTCCAATGCCCTGTATCGCGTAAGCCCCTGCTTTATCCTCTGGCTCACCAGTTAGCCAATATTGTTCGCACTGCGCCCTGCTTATGACCTTAAATTCCACCCAGGTTTCACTTAATACGGTTTGCGTACGCGGCTCACCATTAACCGGTGTCCCGCACACAGCGACAGCCGACAATACCTGATGACGATGACCCGATAGTGCCTGCAAGGTATCGATGGCTTCGCTCTGTTTTTTTGGCTTGCCAAAAATCTGATCTGCCAATATTACCGCAGTATCAGCCCCGAGCACCGGAATGGGATGGTCCATTCTACCCTTACCGTTATTGTCACTAACAAATTCGGACTGTGCTAGATCGGCCACCTTTTCTGCTTTAGCGATAGCCATTCTAAGCACATAATCCCGTGGCTTTTCACCAGATGTACGAGATTCATCGATATCCGCCGGACGCTGAATAAACCGCAGGTCAACTTGCCTGAGTAACGCCACTCGACGGGGCGATGCCGAGGCCAGTATAAAGTCGCTCACTAAGCCTTAAACTCCACCGCAACATCTTTGGCTACTATGACTAAAATTAAAATCATAGTGAAAACTGAAACCGGTTCTGGAGCCATAGTATCTACTCACCATTGCTCGCGGTGGGTTTTTTGCAGCAATAAAAATAGAGCGGGCCACAATAATGCACTAGTCAACACGGAATAAAATGATGGTAAGAGCGTATCGACATCCTCAATCAGCAGTTTAGAGCTGAGTAGTACCACCTCGTAAGCCAGCACCACAATGGCGACAAATCCACATTGGGAAAGCATTTTAAAATAATGTGTTCTCTGCTGCTGACTTATCACCAAATATGCCGCGACCGACATCGCCAGGGCATGCTGGCCCAATATTTCGCCAAACATAAAATCGATGCCCAGGCCGACCAGCCAGGCAAACACGAGGCCATAATGTTGTGGTTGTCGAAACAGCCAATAAATAACCAGCAGCAAAACAAAGGGTGGGCGCCAAAACGCCAGCTCACTGCGCAGCGGTATAAGCCATATCGATATGGCAGCGCACAGGCCAAGCACTACCACGGTCATCGACAGGCGATTATTCACCAGGCACCGCCCCACCGTTTGCCGATGCCTTGTCGGTTACCAACTCCTTTTCCGTCGACAAATCATTATCACTTACCAACTTAAGCTCGCCTGAAAACACTAACAATAAATGCCGACTGCGATCCACTTTTGCCGCTGGCTCAACGACAACGTCAACAAAATCGTTGCCCACGTCTTTATTGATGTCAACGATGGTGCCCACCGGATAACCTTCGGGGAAACGATCTCCCAATCCGGAACTAACCAGCGTATCGCCAACCACAATATCCTGGGTCGGCGACATATCGCGCAAGGCAATTTGCCGATAATCACCCACCCCTTCGGCGATGGCCCGCAGGCCATTTCTCGCCACTTTTACTGGCAGCGCATGGCGGCTATCGGTAATCAACAAAACTCGGCTGTGGTCGTTAAAGACGTCGATCACCTGCCCCATCAGACCTTCGCCGTCTATCACAGGCTGCCCAACAAAAATTTTATCTTCGGCGCCACGATTAATTGAAATCACGTGCGTTAACGGATCCGGCGAAACACCGATCAATTGCGTCACAAGGACATTGTCAGCCAGCAATTCAGTCGCATTGAGCAAGTTTCGCAGGCGCATGTTTTCGACGGTTAGCTCGGCCATTCGCTGTACTTGTCCCTGATAGACCAGTAATTCAGTCGTTAGGCGCTTTCTATCTGCCTCAAGCTCACTGCGGCTGATCACTGAGTCGTCGGCCCAATCCTTGAATCTTGCCGGCAGGCTGGTCACCCAGTAAAAAGGGACGGCGGTATTTTCAAACCAGTTGTGTACCGGTTTAAGCAAGGTGGTAAAGGAATCGATTAGGATGAGGAGTGCCCCGGCGAATGCCAGCAACAACATTCGCCGGGGAGATGAGCTTTGCGAAAAAAGTTTCTTGATCGCTCAACACCTTGCGATTTAAGGTCTGTTAACACAATTTGGATGATAACTGCCGGAACTATTTTTCCATCCAACAAGTCGGAAAGAGCGCCGTGTAGTCACTTTACACACACGATTTTCAACGCAGCGGGGCGGAAAAATAGCTCTGGCCCCCTTTTTATAGTAAGCCAGGGTTGCTGCTAAAAAAACACCTCTCAGCGTTACTTGTCGCTTATTTGGAATGATCAAACTGCACTCCGCGGGCCTTGATAGCTGCTTTTGTAGTCACAATAGTCATGATTCAAGTAGTGTTAACAGACCCTGGGACAAGCTTTTTACAAATGGCGGTGTCACGAGCTGTGATTTCAAATTTAGTCAGTCAGCTATTCAAAAAACAATCCTTAGGGCGCAGTATCTTTAAGACGCAAGTATATCGAGATATTTTTTATCCATCATTTGCAAAGCCTTGCCGCCACCTCGGGCAACACAGGTCATCGCATCTTCGGCAACAATGACCGGCAATCCGGTTTCATGGGTCAGAAGCAAATCCAGATCCCGGAGTAAGGCACCACCGCCAGTGAGCACGATCCCAGTTTCGGCGATATCCGATGCCAGCTCTGGTGGCGATTGCTCAAGCACTCTTTTCACCGCCTGAACGATGGCAGCCAGGGGTTCTTGTATCGACTCAAGAATTTCGTCGCTATTGAGCGTGAAACTTTTTGGTACGCCCTCGGCGAGGTTGCGCCCGCGCACATCTATTTCTCTGACCTCCTGACCAGGATAAGCGCTGCCAATCTCTATTTTGATACGCTCTGCTGTTGATTCCCCGATGACCGAACCATACCGGCGTCGCACATAATTGGTAATGGCCTCGTCAAACCGATCACCGCCCATGCGGATAGAGTCAGAGAAAACCACACCGTTGAGCGACAAAATAGCGATCTCGGTGGTGCCTCCGCCTATATCAACCACCATAGAACCGCATGCATCTTCAACAGGCAGGCCAGCACCTATTGCTGCGGCCATGGGTTCTTCTATAAGGTAAACTACTCTTGCACCTGCTCCTTCGGTAGATTCACGAATGGCTCGCTTTTCGACTTCAGTCGCCAAACAGGGCACACAGACCAGCACCCGAGGACTAGGCGGAATCAAATTATCGGAGTGAACTTTCTTGATAAAGTGTTGCAACATCTTTTCGGTGACCTGGAAATCAGCAATGACCCCATCTTTAAGTGGCCGAATTGCGCTTATATTACCTGGTGTACGACCTAGCATTCGCTTGGCTTCTGCCCCGACGGCCTCTACTGTTTTCTGACCCAGGTGATGCCGTATAGCCACTACCGAAGGTTCGTTTAGGACGATACCTTTTTCATGGACATAGATAAGCGTATTTGCCGTGCCCAAATCAATGGACAGGTCATTTGAGAACATCCCGCGTAAGCGTTTTAACATGCTGGTGCTATATTCCTTCTAAAAACGCTCAGTTCAATAAGCGCTGTCCGCTGATTAAAATATAGGGTATAAAATACGGACTCTGATAGCGAATTTTAACCTTTGAATTGTATCGGTAAACTTTAGCAACAACAGGTGTTTAGGGCAAGGTTCAAATGTGATACCTTACGCCGCCTTTAGCAACACTGTGACCGGGCACACTATATCATGTCAATAGATCGTACAGATATTGAAAAACTGGGCGAACTGGCCCGCATTGCAGTCACAGAAGAAAACATTGAGGCGACCACACGTAGCATCAACGAAGTACTGGCATTGGTCGATCAATTGCAGTCGGCTAATACCGCAAACGTCAAACCATTGGCCAACCCACTTGACGCCACCCAGCGCTTACGTCACGACCAAATTTCTGAATCCAACCACCGGGATGACTTCCAGCCCCTGGCTCCGGCCACTGAAAACGGGCTTTATCTGGTACCCAAAGTCATTGACTAAGCGGCAGTAGGCTAATTTTATAAGTAACCTTTATCCTTTTCCTGGCATTTTTTCGGAAACATCATGCACACCAAAACCCTGGCTGAATTAAAAACTGGGCTCACAAACGGCGAATTTTCAAGCGTTGAGCTTACTCAGCACTTTCTGGACCGCATAAAAAACCTCGATTCGAAATATAATTGCTTTATCAGCGTTACCGAAGAGGCTGCCCTGGCCCAGGCCAGGCAATGTGATGAGCATCTCGCCGCTGGCGATGCGCCCGTGCTCTGTGGCCTGCCTATTGCCCACAAAGATATTTTTTGCACCGAGGGTATTCGCACCAGTTGTGGCTCGCGAATGCTGGATAATTTTGTGCCGCCCTACAACGCCGGGGTGGTGGATAAGATCGCTAAAGCGGGCATGGTGGTGCTGGGCAAAACCAATATGGATGAGTTCGCCATGGGCTCGTCTAACGAAACCAGCTACTACGGCCCGGTGAAAAACCCCTGGCACACTGACTGTGTTCCCGGTGGCTCTTCGGGCGGATCTGCGGCAGCCGTCGCTGCTTGTCTTAGTCCCGTTGCCACCGCCACAGACACTGGCGGGTCAATTCGACAACCGGCGGCACTGTGCGGCATCACCGGTCTCAAACCCACTTACGGAAGAGTCTCCCGTTGGGGCATGATCGCCTTTGCCTCCAGCCTCGATCAAGGCGGCCCCATGGCTCGCACTGCCGAAGATGCCGCGATGCTGCTCAATGTGATGGCGGGGCTTGATAGCCGTGATTCGACTTCCACCGAGCACGAAGTACCCGACTACACGGCGACACTGAATCAGGGTATCGCGGGCCTGACCATCGGTATTCCCACTGAATATTTCGATGAAGGCTTGAACCCCGCCACAGAACAAGCGGTGCGTAATGCCTTGAGCGAGCTGGAAAAACAGGGTGCCAGGCTCAAAGAGATCACCTTGCCTCACTCCCACCTGTCAGTACCGGCTTACTATGTGATCGCCCCCGCTGAGGCCTCGGCTAACTTGTCCCGCTTCGATGGCGCTCGCTACGGCTATCGCTGCAAAGATCCGGTTGATCTCCACGATATGTATATGCGCAGCCGGGCTGAGGCCTTTGGTGATGAGGTTAAACGCCGTATTCTAGTTGGCGCTTACTGCCTGTCTGCCGGTTACTACGACGCCTACTATAATAAGGCCATGCAAGTGCGACGATTAATCAAGAACGATTTCGAAAGTGCTTTTAGCGAAGTAGATGTCATCGCCGGGCCGACCTGCCCCAACCCGGCTTTTGAGTTTGGTGCCAAAGGCGACAACCCTGTCGCCATGTATCTGGAAGATATTTACACTATTGCCGCCAATCTGGCCGGGCTACCTGCGATGTCTCTGCCCTGTGGCTTTGTCGACCAGAAACCCGTCGGCTTACAATTGATTGGTCAATACTTTGATGAGGCGCGCATGCTTAATATCAGCCACCGATATCAACTGGCAACGGACTGGCATTGCCAGAGCCCGTCAGACGTCAGCTAGGAGAACCGACCATGACCTGGGAAACCGTTATCGGCCTGGAAGTCCACACTCAGCTGGCCACCCAGACCAAAATATTCTCCGGAGCCAGCACTGAATTTGGTGCCGAGCCTAACACGCAAGCCTGCGCCATCGACCTGGCTATGCCCGGCACCTTACCTGTGCTCAATGAAGAAGCTCTGCGTATGGCGGTGATGTTCGGCCTGGCCATCGACGCCGACATCGGTAAAATTTCCGCCTTCGAACGGAAAAACTATTTCTACCCCGACCTGCCCAAGGGCTACCAAACCACCCAGCTGGAAAAACCCATCGTTCTGGGCGGCCATGTAGATATTGAACTGGCCGACGGCAGCACTAAAACCATCCGCATTCACCATGCCCATCTGGAAGAGGATGCCGGTAAATCTTTGCACGAAGATTTTCACGGTATGTCGGGCATTGATCTCAACCGTGCCGGCACTCCACTAATCGAAATTGTCTCTGAACCAGATATGAGCAATGCGGACGAAGCCGTGGCTTTTGCTAAAAAACTGCACGCTATAGTCACCTCGCTGGAAATTTGTGACGGCATCATGGCCCACGGTTCTATGCGCTTTGATGTCAATGTCTCGGTGCGCCAATTAGGAGATGAACTGGGCACCCGTACCGAAACCAAAAACCTCAACTCATTCCGGTTTATGGAAAAGGCCATTAAAAAGGAAGTCGAACGACAAATTGATTTGATCGAAGACGGCGGCAGCGTGCGCCAGGAAACTAGGCTTTACGATGGCGATACCGACATCGCCCGCTCCATGCGCAGCAAGGAAGAAGCCAACGATTACCGCTACTTTCCCTGTCCTGACCTTCTGCCCATCGAAATTGATCAAGCCTATATCGATGCAATAAAAGCATCCCTGCCGGAATTACCCGAAGCCCGCCATCAACGCTTTATGGAGCAGTACCAATTATCCAGTTACGATGCTGGCGTGCTCGGAGACGATGCCGCTACCGCTCAGTATTTTGAAACCACTGCGGACCAATGCGACGATGCAAAACTAGCTGCTAACTGGGTCAGCGGCGAACTGGCCGCCAAACTCAATAGTGAAGACATGCCGATTCAGCAAAGCCCAGTCAGCGCCGAACAACTGGCCGCCCTAATCACAAGGATCAGTGACAAAACCATATCTAATAAAATGGCTCGCGAAGTATTTGACGCTATTTGGCAAGGCGAAGGCGAACCCGACGCCATTATCGAAGCCCGCGGCCTGAAACAAGTTTCCAACAGCGGTGCCATAGAAGTGATGGTCGATGAAGTGATCGCCAATAGCGCTAAACAAGTCGACAACTATCGCAATGCAGACGTTGCCAAACGACCGAAAATGCTCGGTTACTTCGTCGGACAAATCATGACAGCCTCTAAAGGCCAGGCCAACCCCCAGCAGGTCAACAAGATTCTGCTCAGCAAACTTAACGCTTTGCTGTAGAGCTGGCCCAGAGCTACTGCGACAAAGATCACCGGAGCGAAAGAAATGGCCTTACGCAAAGACAAACAGAAAGTCCTCGGCGAAGTATTCGATGACGATCGCATCCGCACCTTTCTGGATTTCGAGCCACCCGAAGGTATCGATGCCGACTTTCATGTGCTGGAAAAAGCTTACCGAGGGATGAAGGCAGAGAACTTCGCGACTTTCCTGGAATTTTTTGTTGCCGCAGGCCGCAATCTCAAGGCTTGTAATCCTCAGGGACAAAACTTGCTGGAAATTATCTCAGTCCATGACAGAGCACAGGACTATATTCAAGTATTGCAGAAGCAGTTGGGAGGGTAACTCCTCGTTACCGGCTCGCCGCCCCCCAACCCGCTCAAGTAGCAACTACCGACGTAACACTTTTTAATGATCCAGCGAGGAGAATTATTTAATCCGAAAAATAGAGAAACCGCCTAATATACGTAGTTATATGCAAGTAGTTATATGCGAAATGAAGCACGAGGATTATTTAAAAATTGAAAACACTAAAACATCTATTTGATAACAATTCGGCTTGGGCCAATTCAATCAAGGAGCAAGATCCAGAATATTTTACTCGGTTGTCGATGCAGCAGGCCCCAGAGTACCTATGGATTGGTTGTTCTGACAGTCGAGTCCCCGCTAATCAAATAACAGGCCTGCAACCTGGTGAAATATTTGTCCATCGCAATATTGCAAATATAGTTGTACATACTGACCTGAATTGTCTTTCCGTACTACAATTTGCTGTTGAGGTTCTCGAGGTTAAGCATATTATTATCTGTGGTCACTATGGGTGTGGCGGTATAAAAGCGGCATTGGAAAACCAGGAGCATGGGCTTATAGATAATTGGCTGCGCCATATTAAGGATGTAATTCGCTTCAATGCAGGGGAATTCGAGGGGCTAGATAATGAGGCGACATTGGATTTGCTTTGCGAGCTAAATATAAAAGAGCAAGTCACAAATGTTTGCAATACTACAATTGTCCAGAATGCGTGGAAACAAGGCAAAGAACTTTCTGTTCACGGTTGGATATACAGCATTAAAAATGGACTTCTAAAAAATTTAGAGGCCCGTGCCGCATCAAGAGATGTATAAACCTGCATATAAGGTGCTCGCGGTCGGACGCTTCGCTCGTTACTCGCTTCGCGCCGCTGAAGCGCGACATTGTGCTCTTCGACAAAACCTTACCATAACCCGCCAGCTTAACGACCAAAACATTTAACGAGGAACCAAGATGTCCGACACTGTCAGCTATTCCAAACAAGGCGAGATTGGCCTAATTAAAGTCAACAACCCGCCGGTCAATGCCCTGTGCCAATCAGTGCGCGCGGGACTCAAAGAGTCGGTGGAGAGCTTACTGGCTGACGACGGCGTTAAGGCTATCGTATTAATTTGCGAAGGCCGCACCTTCATCGCCGGGGCGGATATCACTGAATTCGCCAAGGGTATGGGCGAGCCGGGCCTTGTGCCGGTGATCGATACCATGGAAACTGCGGCCAAACCGATTGTCGCCGCTATTCACGGCACTGCCCTGGGTGGCGGACTGGAAGTCGCCCTGGGTTGTCACTATCGCGTTGCCTTGCCCACGGCTTTGGTGGGTTTACCTGAAGTAAATCTGGGTCTGTTACCCGGTGCGGGCGGCACGCAACGCCTGCCTCGTCTGGTCGGTGCCGAAGCGGCACTAGAACTTATCGTGGGTGGCGGCCATGTGCCTGCCGCCAGGGCAAAAGCACTGGGGATCATTGATGACATCGTTGAAGGTGATCTGTTAGCAGCTGGCATCGCTTATGCGGAAAATTTGGTGGCTGAAGGTAAAGGCCCCCGCGCCATCAGAGACATCACTCCTGAAACCGTTGACCCAGCAATATTTGATCAATACGAACAGGGCATCGCCCGTAAGCAACGGGGCTTTTTAGCACCCTTCCATATTATCAAGTGCCTTCGCGCAGCCTTTCAGCTGCCCTTTGATGAAGGCATGGCCCGAGAGCAGGAATTGTTTAATGAGCTAATGGCCTCGTCTGAATCGAAATCCCAGCAGCATATCTTTTTCGCCGAGCGGGAAGTCGCCAAAGTCCCCGGCCTGCCCAAAGACACTGCTAAGCGTGATATTAAAACCGCCGCCATTATCGGCGCGGGCACCATGGGCGGTGGTATCGCCATGAACTTTGCCAATGTCGGCATCCCTGTCAAGCTACTGGAACTCAAGCAGGAATTTCTCGACAAAGGCCTCGCTACAATTCGCAGCAATTATGAAAACACCGCCAAAAAGGGCCGCATCACTCAGGACGATGTCGAACAACGTATGGCCCTGATCGAACCCACCACCTCCTATGACGATATTAAAGACGTTGATATCGTCATTGAGGCGGTCTTCGAAAATATGGCTGTTAAAAAAGAAGTTTTCAAAACCCTTGATCGAGTTTGCAAGCCCGGTGCCATTCTTGCCACCAACACGTCGACGTTAAATGTCGATGAAATCGCCAGTGTCACCAATCGTCCTGAAGACGTTATCGGCATGCACTTTTTTAGCCCTGCCAATGTTATGCGTTTGCTCGAAAACGTACGCGGTGAAAAGACCGCTAATGATGTTATCGCCACGGTAATGAGCCTGTCCAAACGCATCGGCAAAATCGGCGCGTTAGTCGGTGTCTGCGACGGCTTTGTCGGCAACCGCATGCTCCACGCTCGCACCCGCGAATCCGCTTTCCTGGTCGAAGAAGGCGCAACCCCGGAACAAATCGATAAAGTATTATTCGACTACGGTTTCCCCATGGGCCCGTTCACCATGGCCGATATGGCCGGGCTCGATGTCGGCTATAAAGTCCGTGAAGAGCGCCGCCGAGCAGGCAAAGTCGAAAAACGCGACTCCGTGTGGATAGACAAGGTGGTCGAGCTAGGCCGCCACGGGCAAAAAACCAATGCGGGTATTTATAAGTATGAAGATGGCCGCACCCCTATTCCCGATCCTGTGGTTAAAGACCTGATCGCCCAATGCGCCAAAGATGCAGGCATCGAACAACGGGAGATATCCGACCAGGAAATTCTCGAACGCTGCATGTTCCCGATGATCAACGAAGGCGCTTTGATCCTACAAGAAGGCATCGCCGCTCGACCTTTGGATATCGACATTATCTGGATCAACGGCTATGGCTTCCCCGCCTATAAAGGCGGGCCCATGTTCTGGGCCGATCAAATTGGTCTGAAAAATATTTATGACGCCTATAAAAAATACGCCGAGCAGTTTGGCGAGCATTACTGGCAACCGGCACCGTTGCTAGAGAAGCTGGTCAAAGAAGGTAAAGGGTTTTACGACCTGTAACTTCGCAGCCAGAAAGCTCATAGCCAAAAAAGGATGGTCTGCCCCCATCAAGGGTGACGGAGCAGACCAAAACAAAGATGCTAAATAATCTGCCTATTTTGTACAGCTTCCGCCGTTGCCCCTATGCCATGCGGGCAAGAATGGCGCTGTACAGCGCCGGGATACAGATTGAAATTATTGAGGTCGCCTTAAAAGAAAAGCCCGAAGACTTGCTGGCTCTGTCATCCAAAGGAACCGTGCCAGTTTTGCGGCTTGAAGATGGTCGGGTGCTGGATGAAAGCCTGACGATTATGAATTGGGCGCTGGGTCAAAATGATCCTGATCACTGGCTGCCAGAAGCCAGCTCCGATGCGTCAGCAAAGGTCTGCCATGAACTCATCGTAGAAAACGACTGTAGTTTTAAACAGGCACTGGATCGATACAAATACCCCCAGCGCTACCCCAACGAAGACTGCTCCAATGCCAGGGGCAATTCCCGAGAAAATGGCCTGGTATTTTTAAATAAGCTGAATACTCGGCTTGCCACTCAGCCCTACATGCTGGGTGAGACACTGGGCTATGCCGATATTGCGATCTTCCCTTTTATCCGTCAATTTGCCAACGTTGATTTCGGGTGGTTTGAGAGTAAGCGATTAACATCCTTACAGGCCTGGCTAAACAATCTGGTTAACGGCACCCTATTCAAAGCCATCATGGAAAAAAATCGTAACCTCCTGCTTAACGATTAAATCGAGGCTGGCACTTTACGTTAGTTATACGGATACAATTCGCTCGCTCTGATAAGAATATAGGCGGAGGTTCTAAACGGATATTCTGTAACTTACCCCGCCGGGGAACCAAGCCCGTACAAAGTCAAAATTGCCCCACAGATAACTACCACCCAGACGTCACAAACCAGGCGCAGCGCCACCGGTGCATGACGAACTTCCATGAAATAGCGGATAACAAAACGGATTTTAGTAAAAGCGATAAGCATCAGGCCTGTGGTAATCGCAAAGCTGTTCTCGCCAAAAAACGGACTATCCGCTCCCAACCACCAGGACAGCGCTGTGGCGATCATCAGTAACGTCCATACCAGGGTCGCGGGATGTTTTATTAATGACAGCGTCATACCATTACTTCATTAAATACAAAAGGGGAAATAGTATGATCCATAGTAGATCGACCAGATGCCAGAAGCTAGCACCGCTTTCCACCAGCACCATATCCGAGGCCTGAAACTGTGGGGAGCGGGCTTTTATAATCAGGAAAGTCAGTACGCCCATGCCGATAACGACGTGCAATAAGTGCAGGCCGGTAAAAATATAGTAATACATGAAAAAATCGTTGCTGGTAATGGTGATACCGGCGGCGAGTTTTTCGCTGTATTCAATAAATTTGACCGCACCGAAGCCCGCACCACAAAGCAGTGCCAGAGAAAACAATTTGGCCGCCTGCTTACCGCTAGCGGCCCGTGCGTTTTCCACCGCCATCACCACAAACCACGAGCTTGCCAGTAGCAGTAGCGTGTTAAAAGCGCCGTAATGCTGGTTTAACGCAGCCTGGGATTGACGGTAAAGCTCGACATCAAGGCCTCGGTAATAAACAAAGACCAGAAAAAACAGGCCGAAGACGAGCATATCACCCAGAATAAATACCCATATGCCCACTTCTCCAGGCACATGGTTTTTAGTTTGCGACATATTCTGGCAACTACTTTTTTGACATAAATTGATTGAGTCTAAACTGCTTAGCTCTAAACGACTTAGTTCTAAACTTATTGCACCTAAGCTAAACGCGCGTCACGCATCACCTACGCAGCGAGGGCTTGCTGCTTAATATTTTTCAACAGCACCTGGAACATGACCAGAAACCAGCCAAAAAAGATAACCAGGGGTAACCAGAAAGCAATAATGCCATCCCAGGCGAAGGGGCCGGTTTTAAAGAACGTAATCAAGCCACCGGGCACCAGTAAAATTGCCACCCAGATATTGAAGTAGCCCAACCAGCGAGGGAACACCGGCGCGTCGGATTTGTCGGCAAAAATCGCCAGACCAATCACCATATTTTGCACAAAGAAGGGTGAGAAGGTCATTACAAAAAATATCCACCCGAAATCATTGAGCAGCATAATTAATTCAGGGTCTCGATCTGGCCTAAACGCAGCGACTGTCCAGGCCATGACTGGCAAAACAAGCACCAATATACCGGCCGCACCAGCAACGAGCATGGTATAAGTAAGCACCGGGGAATCTCCTTCGATACGTTTCATTTGATTGGCAATCACGGCCACCCAGGGTGCGGTTAGGCCACCGGCGATCATGGCCAGCATTAAACCAAAACGAATTGCCCCGGTATTCTGTTGATAAATGGCGGCGACTTCATTAGCGCTCAAGGCTGGTGACGGCGGCGGCAAAAAGCGGGCGAGGAACACCCAGCCAATAGTAAATAGAACCAGAAATGCGATACCACACCAGGCACAAAGCAGTTGCGATTTTGTATTCATTATTTTTCCTTAAAATAGTTATTATTTTAGAATTTATATTTTCGCGGTCGCGTTATCACTTTTCTTTCCACTAGCAATGTTGCGCGAACAACCCTTCATACCAGCCAAGTTAGGAATTATTTTCGGCCTTTGTGACAAACGCCAAATTTACATTTGCAGAGATTTAACTTCCAGGTAATCATCCAGGGCATAAGGACCATGTTCGCGACCGTTACCAGACTGTTTGTAGCCACCAAACGGCGCCATCATATTAAAACCACCACCGTTGATAATCACATTGCCGCTGCGTAGGCGACGGGCAACTTTTTTGGCGTGATCCATATCTTTTGACCAGACCCCACTAGATAAACCATAAACCGTATCGTTAGCAATACGAATGGCATCTTCCTCATCTTTGTAGGTGAGAATACTGAGCACGGGCCCGAAGATTTCTTCCTGGGCGATGGTCATATCCTGAGTGACTTTACCAAATACAGTCGGCTTGATAAAAAAGCCGGTGGGCAAATCTTCAGGTTGTTCGGCGCCACCACAAAGAAGATCAGCACCTTCTTCTATGCCTTTTTCAATGTAACTGCGCACACGATCCTGTTGAGTTTTAGTAATCACTGGCCCGAGCTTGGCTTTGGGATCGAGGGATTGACCAATGGTTAGGCTCTCGGCCACTTCAACGGCCTTCGCGGCAGCACGTTCATATTGCGCTTCGGGTACCAGCATGCGGGTATGGGCCGCACAGGTTTGGCCACTGTTAAAATAGCAATCATTGACCGTGCCACGAACGGCGTCTTCCAGGTCGGCATCATCCAGAATCACTGAAGCGGATTTCCCTCCCAGCTCTACCACAACACGTTTTACGGTTTGCGATGCCAGTTCCGACACTCGCTTACCGGCACGAGTAGAGCCGGTAAAAGACACCATATCGACCAGCGGATGACTGGCCATGGCCTCCCCGGCAACTGGCCCGAGGCCAGTGATGACATTGACGACACCAGGTGGAAAGCCCGCTTCTTCAACCATCTCCGCTAACATGAAGGCAGTTAATGGGGCCACCTCACTGGGTTTAACGACCACGGTGCAGCCCGCCGCCAACGCCGGGCAGACCTTGGCCATGATCTGGTGCAGAGGATAATTCCAGGGCGTGATGCAGGCCACCACACCGACCGGCTCTTTGATGATTTCGGAATTACCGAGCTTGTCTGAAAACTCGTAGTTATCGAGAATCTTAATAAAGTTGGCTACTCCCTGCAGCGGCAGGCCAGCCTGAATAGGCGTAGACATACCCAGGGGCATACCGACTTCTCCGGCCATCACTTCGCCCAGCTCTTGCTGGCGAGCCTTCATCGCAGTATGCAATTTTTGCAGATAGCCCTGCCGCTCTTTCGGGGTAGTCATGCCCCAGGTCTCGAACGCTGTGGCCGCTGCCTCCACCGCCCGATTAGCATCTTCAGCGGCTCCGGCTGGCACTGTACCCATAATTTCTTCAGTGGATGCATCGACCACTTCCAGCACTCCTTCGCCAACTGGCTCTACCCACTGGCCATTGATATAAAATTTATCTCGCACAATCATTGTTATAACCCCTTAGTTGATATCTTTGCTCGGGCATTTGCTAATAGCGTAGGCTAATGGCCTTTACCCGGCTTTATCAGAAATTGATTAGTTTTTGGGCCTAAATTCTTTGCCTAAAATTTTCAACTCTACAAAACTGTCAATTCTATAAGTAAGCAGCTGGTATTTACTTACCCAGAAGACCTTTTAATCCTCCCAGGGATTCTTCGAGCTTGCCCTTTTCATCCTTTAAACGCTGCTCAAGTTACTTGCCCACTTCTTTGAGGGCACCCGCCAGAGACACGGCGGACATAGCACTCTTGTTGATCGCCGTCAGTAACTGCTCGGCGATTTCTGCACCCGTTGCACCATTAGATTTTTCACCAATGCCCGTCATGTGAATTTCCGGCAGCGGTACGTCGATAGTTTTATCGCCTATTAAAGGATTGCTGTAGCGAATTTTGCCACCGCTTATCAATAAATCTTTAATCACTAGTTTAGTGCCATCTCCAGTTTCCTCTACCCCGGGGTCTGTTGTCGAACCGGCCGCGCCTGCCGATTGCTCGACATTCTTTTGCAACTGTTGCAGGTTGGAGATTGATTTGCCCTGCTCGTAGGTAATCTCCGGTGCGATAATACGCAGGCTGTTAACCACTAGCGGATCACTGGTAATCGTTGCTGTATCGACCTCCACAGCTATCTCCCCTAGCGAAAAAGCACTGGGGGTTTTGAAACCATCGGGGTTCGCCACGATCAGATTGTGCAAGCTGCCTTTACCCGACCAGGGTGACAAATTTGCGCTGCCAAGCCCCACATCCGTCTAGGTGTACTCGGGACCAAAGGTTTCAACCGCCTTTTTTATACCGCTATCGAGATAGTAAACACCGACACCGATGAGTATGGCCAATACCAGCGCCAGAAAAGCAATCAATTTGAATACAGTTTTCATTGTGACATCCCTTTGTTGGTTTCAGTCGGAATGCTAGGCGCTATGATCGGGAAAGGCAAACCAGTTCCGGCGCAACTAGACCCAAGCAACCACAGCCAAGCAACTAGAGCTGGAAGTGAAACTTAGCCGATAACGTTTTTAGCTCGCAATGCCGCCAGCTCGTCTGACCCCATATTTAGCAGGTCGCCGAGTACGGCATCCGTATCCTGCCCCAGCAACGGCGCGGGCTTAAATTCCTCATGATTGCTGCGGGATAACTTCACCGGATTGCCCGGCGCTTTGGTGGTCTCGCCGTTGGGATGGCTAATATCGACGACCATGTTGCGATACAATATTTGAGAATCACTCAAAGCCTGACTAAAGGTATTAATAGGCGCACAGGGGATGCGTTCCGCTTCGAGTTTTTCCAGCCAAAACTCAGAGGTATTGGTAATAAAAATCTCGGCGACTTTATTTTCAATTGTGGTCTTGTCCGCCAATCGGCCAGGTTGGTGGTCGTACTCCAGCTTACGCAACGCATCGCAATCCAGCACATCGAGCAAGCCGGTCCAGAAATGATCAAAAATAATCGCGATCACAATAAAGCCATCACGGGTTTTGAAACTATTGTAGGGCACATGAACAAAATGCGAATTGCCAATTGGCTCGGGGTCTTTACCCGACAGAAAATACATAGTGGCCATGTAACTGAGCATCGACACCTGACCATCAAGCATAGAGATATCCACATGCTGACCTTTACCACTGCGCTCACGCTCGTAAAGCGCCGTTAATACACCCACCATGCCGTAAAGGCTGCCGCCGAGATCGGCAATAGGCACCCCGGATCGCAGCGGGTGTTTGGCATCATCCCCAGTAATCGACATATTGCCGCCATAGGCCTGCACCACCTGATCGAAGGCGGTGCGATGCATGCCCGGCCCTTCCGAGCCGAAGCCGGTGACTGAGCAGGTAATAATGCGCGGATTGATCTCACTTAGCGTGGCGTAATCAATGGCCAGTTTTTGGGTGACACCGACACTGAAATTATCAAACACAATATCAGCGGTTTTCACCAGGCGATAAAAAAGCTGTCGGCCCTCTTCGCTTTTCAAGTCGAGAGCCACGCTCTTTTTATTGCGATTTAAGTTAATGAAATACGCACCCATGCCATCGATTGAGTTATTCGGATCATTGGCCAGCAAACCGCGAGTGCGCTCACCTTCCAGCGGCTCTATCTTAATGACTTCGGCACCCAAATCTGCCAGAGTCATGGTACCGAACGGCCCAGACAGGATGTGAGTCAAATCGAGAATGCGTAATCCGGCGAGTGCCTTGTTCATAAGCTCATGAGTCAGTTGAGATTTCGGAGGCGGCCATTTTGGCACTCCCGCTCTCGGCTGTCACCCGCAAGAACGCTTTGAGCTATTACACTCTCAGTGATCACACCCTGAGCTATTAGCAGTACCAAAACGCCAAACGCTCCACCACGACATTAAACTCTGGAGGGATTTCAGACATCATGGCCTTAGATCATTTTTTGCTGGGCTTTCGCTTACTGGGCAAACCGGGTATTCGCCTCTGGGTTGTTCTGCCACTGCTGATCAATATCGCACTGTTTGTCGGCATCACCGCACTGGCGATTGATTATTTCGCCACCTTGCTCGGCAGTCTTACCGACTGGTTGCCTGGCTGGTTGAGCTTTATCGCCTGGCTTATCTGGGGCTTGTTCGGCCTGACCTTATTATTCGTCTATGGTTACACCTTTACGATCTTCGCCAACCTGATCGGTTCGCCATTTTACGGCTTGCTGGCGGAGCGCACCCAACAACATCTGGACCACCTGAGCGAAGCAGAAGCTCTAAACTGGGCAAGCATCAAAGCGATTGCCTGGCGCTCATTTGTCCGCGAGTTGCGCAAGTTAATGTATTTTCTGCCGCGTATTGTCGGCATCTTGGTGCTCTGTCTGATCCTGTCATTCGTCCCTGTGCTGAATTTGGCGACGCCTTTTATTGTATTCCTGTGGGGGGCCTGGTCGATGTCTTTGCAATACCTCGACTACCCTGCGGATATCAACCTCGTGACCTTTGATGAATTGCGCCAGCAAGCGAAAACTAAAAGGCGTTTACTGACGGGGTTTGGGGGACTGGTTCTACTGGGCACATCCGTACCACTACTCAACTTGTTGGTGTTACCCGCAGCGGTGACGGGCGCAACGTCACTCTGGCTAAAAGAGTTTGGTACTGCGGCAAAAACCGATGATGGCGATGGCGATTCCGCGCAAGTTAGCCCGGGAATTATTAAGGTTGGGAAAGACCCGTCTTAAGGCATTAGTACCCTCATGGCAGATCAACAACCTTGTCCAGCCCACGATAAGTAATTCGGCCCTAGATCAGTAGCCACAGTCTCGTGATCACTTTTTATAGGCCTCTAACTAATTGAAATGCATAGTGTTCACCCTTATGATCGAGAGCCAAAACAATACAAGCGATCTCTGATAGAGGCTCGTGATCACTCTAAGCTCGAATCAGGAAGGCAGGGCTAAGCTATTGAAAACGATCACTTATAAGCAGCTCCCTCGCTATTTCTCCAGCCAACATCGCGAGACCGGTGATAGTGGGCACAGGTCTATTGATTAATACTGTTAAGCTCACAAGGAGAATTCGTGGCACTAGATCTATCTGATACTTTAGTTATAGGCATAACAGCAACAGCGCTATTTGATTTGAGTGAAGCTGATTCGGTCTTTCGCTCTAAATATGCTGAGGACAAAGACACAGCGATACAGCTTTATCGTGAATATATGTTGAAGCGTGAGGATGATCCTCTCAAAGATGGTACTGGCATGCCTCTTGTAGATGCCTTGCTTAGGCTAAACGAGTACCAACCAAAGGCGGAGGCTCCTTTAATTGAAGTGGTCGTTATGTCTCGAAACAGTCCTGAAACAGGAGTCAGGGTATTTAACAACATTAGAGAGAGGGATTTGCCTATATCACGTCACGCATTTACGGGTGGCGAATCTGTTGTCGACTACCTCGAGGCATATGATGTTGATTTATTTTTAACAACTAATATCAACGATGCTCAAAAAGTCATTGACGGAAAAACTTGTGCGGCCGCTATTGTAAAAGAGCCTCCAACTGATGTGTCAAAAATACCTGAAGGCCAAGTTCGAATAGCCTTTGATGGAGATGCAGTACTTTTCGATGACAGCAGCGAAATTGTTTACAAGGCCAAGGGGCTTGGCGGCTTTCATGAAAATGAAGATGATAAACAAGACGTTCCGATGCCAGAAGGGCCGTATGCAACATTACTTCAAAAATTATCTAGGCTGCAAGATCGGCTGCCTTTTAGCGTGGAATTCTCTCCCGTTAGAATTGCAATCGTAACAGCTAGAAATGCTCCCGCCGAAATGAGAGTGATAAAAACTCTTCGAAGCTGGGGAGTATATGTCGACGAGGTTTTCTTTCTTGGGGGGCTAGAAAAAGCTAAAGTCCTTAAAGCATTTAAGCCGCATATCTTTTTCGACGACCAAGACCTGCACCTTGAAGAGGCTTCGAAATTCGTGCCATCGGGTAAGGTGCCATACACCAGTGATTCACCGTTAAACGAAGATGAAAGCAACGACTAGCTTAACCAGGCAAGGCAAAATCGCCCTGCGGGCTGGACGCGCTAACGCGCGCCTTTGCTCGCGGCGTTGAGGCTGTAGAATAACCCTCTAATTGGACGGTCGGTATAAAATAGTCGATTAGAGCGATTTTAATTTGTTTTTCAGCGCATTGATCAAGGTGCGCGTTTAATGCTTGTATATAGGCTCTAGTGATGTCGAGGCAATATATGCAGTGCATATCTCGGAAAAGGAACGTTACATAAAAAATTGGGATATTACTCAAAATCGAGGTTTTTCTACAGCCTCGTTAGGTGGTGCCATCGAGGAAATATCCAGAAGGCGCCGGCCGGCGAAATTATCAGAGTTACGTCAGGCTTGGTGTTTTTTTGACCTTACACTCTTGTCGTTATTAGCGGTGAGGTTGCTATCAATTAGGTACTACAAATGACGGTTCAGGATCTTGGGAGTATTGGCGAGTTAGTTGCTGCTATTGCTACTATCGCAACATTGGCTTTTCTCGCGATTCAGATACGACAAAGCTACCGGGCTGCTCGCACTTCTGCTGAAATTGAAGTTCCGCAGAAACTCGCTGAATGGCATGCGCGGGTTTCTGAAGATCCAGAGAACACCAGGATATGGGATGCCGCCGCTGAGAATTTTGCTGGTCTCAGTCCAGAGGATGTAAGGCGGTTCAAATGGATTGTAACCGAGTTGTTTCTGGTGTTCGAAGGATCGTTCTACGCACATCGCGGCGGGCTTTTATCCCAACCCTCATGGGTGGTGAGAAGAGACACGATACTTGGATTGCTGCAAAACCCAATTATCCAAGATCAATGGGATAGGCGACAGACACCGTTTAGCCAGGAGTTTCGACAAGAAATCAACAACCACAGGGGCATATCAGACCTGTCATGGTCACATCAAACTGTTTCCGAGGTCGCAAACAGTGGCGAATAAATGTCCAACGAAACAACCGAATGCAGAACACAAGTATTGGAGTTACAAAAACAACGGGGTCTGAAAACAAAGGGGTCAGAAACAAAGGTCTTGCATTCAATCATAATCTCACTGTATTACCGGCATGAGCAGGCCCTTGAAAATTCAACTGGCAGGCAGTCTTTATCATGGTATCTCTCAATGCGATTGCAGATCATTTTGGGGCTCATTACTCTACGGCAATTCGGGTGATCACGAGGGTAGAAGGAAAAATGAGTGATTGTAAGACCTAACCTTTTACTTTTCTTTCTCGCCTGTGCGCGGCCTTAGGCGTCAAATGCACACGAACACAATCAAGACAATCGTCGGCTTTTTCCGGTCCGTTATCGACAGGAGGACTCCTTTCAAACGAAAAAGCGTTTCTATCGATGATATTTACAACTATCTACCCATCAACGAATTGTTCGCCACATCTGGCCAGCCCAGTGAATCTCAGTTTGAGTTAATTCGTGGTGCAGGGTATGAGACGGTAATAAACTTGGCGCCAAACAGCATTCTGGAAAACTCCGTCGTAAAAGAAACGGAAGTACTCTCGGCTCTTAAGATGAATTACATCCATATCCCTGTGGACTTTAAAAACCCCACAGAAGATGATTTCGCAGAGTTTGTAAGCTGCCTTCGAGAGAACGCTGAAAGAAAAGTCTGGGTCCACTGTGCCGCCAACATGCGCGTTTCTGCTTTCACCTACCGATACCGCCGCTCGGTGCTCGGAGAAGACGAAAAAGTAGCCGAGGAAGACCTTCGAAAAATATGGGATCCCATCGGCATATGGAAAAAATTCATCACCCGATAAGGCTTGGCTTCAGATTTAATCTGCAATAGTCACCGAAGCCTTACCAACGGGGTCGAGGCGCAAGTTAATCAGACATTCAAATTAAGTGGCCCGATATTCGACCAATAACTCTTCAGGCGGCTGTTCACATTCGACCTTTTCACCCAGTAGTTCGCCAATAGGTTCCAGCAAAAACGCATCGTCTTCACAGGCGAAGCTGATGGAGGTGCCGGTTTTACCGGCGCGGCCAGTGCGGCCAATACGATGCACGTAATCTTCGGGTTCTTCGGGCAGCGTAAAGTTGATGACATGACTAATGCCATCGATATGAATGCCACGTCCGGCCACATCGGTAGCGACCAGAACTTTAATTTTACCGGACTTAAAATCATCCAGCGTTCTTACACGTTTGTTCTGCGCGACCTCGCCAGATAACAGCCCAACACTGAACCCGGCCTTACCCAGAAATTCCTGTAGGTGACGGCATTGATCACGGCGGTTGGCAAAGACAATGACGCTTTCGACTTCTTCGCTGCGCAGGATATTGGCGAGCAAGTCGCGCTTGTTGCGAGTTTGCGTGATGTAAACTTTTTGAGTCACCGAATCAGTGGCAATACGGTCAGGTTCGATTTCAATGGTCGTGGAATCCTGAGTCCACTGCTCAACAAGGCTAACGACTTCCGGCGTGAAAGTGGCCGAAAATAATAGTGTTTGGCGCTCTTCTTTTCTAGGGGTCTGACGCACGATGCGACGCACCTGGGGAATAAAACCCATATCAAGCATGCGGTCGGCTTCGTCAATAACCAATACTTCGACTCTATCAAGATAGACATCTTTGCTGCCACAAAAATCGATCAGACGACCTGGGGTGGCGACCAGGATATCGCAGAGCTTTTCATCCAGGTGACGACGTTGTTTGTCGTAATCCATACCACCCACCAGGGTGTGGACGTTGAGGCCGGTGTATTTATTCAGAGCCCGCGCATCATCGGCGATTTGCATCACTAGTTCGCGGGTCGGCGCGATAATTAATGCGCGAGCCTCACCAGCGTAGCGCTCATGGTCGATGGGGTGTTTGAGCAAATCGTCAATAATAGTGATTAGAAAAGCTGCGGTTTTGCCCGTGCCCGTTTGAGCTTTGCCGACCACGTCATTACCGCGCAAGGTGTAAGGTAAGGACTGAGCTTGAATAGGGGAGCAATATTCGAAGCCCAGATCGGCGATGCCATGCATCACTACATCGGGTAGTTCTAGATCATGAAAACGCTGCTTGCCCGCCTGTGGCTCGACCTGAAACTGCTCCAGCGACCAGGCGACACTCGCGCTGTCGTTAGCTCCGCGATTGCCACCACCTCTGCGGCGGCGACCGCCACGGCGACCGCGCCTGGGGCCGGCTTGCTTGTTATCACTGTCTCGTGCTGCTTGTTGCTGTGGTGCTTCACTCATATAGCTGTCTTATCCAACTGTGTATTCCAATGTATTATTTATTGGAATGTACTATTTATTCCAACGGACTATCTAATTATTCCAACGGACTATCTAATTATCCCAACGGATTATCTAAATTACCTATTCGCAAGCAAATACTACAACCCTTAACCATTATCAAAAAAAGCGCGGGAGTATACCACAGGGTAACTTACCCTCGGAGCATCGCTTTAAGCACCGCTTTTTAAGGCGAGTTAATCAGCCTGCGAAAGCCACGGGGTCCTGGGGAGAAAGGTTATTCGGTCTGTTTCCAGAATATCCGCCTGAGCCAATCATCAATACTGAAAAATCGTCCGCCCCCGGAAAAGAATAAACTCAGCAACATAACAAAGTAGGTCGCGGCAAATTCAATGCCGTTATTCAGCACCACAAAGGTACCTTTTTCGCTCAGCCAGTCGTAATTGCCATGCTCGCGCAAAATTGTTTTGGCGGCGCTGACCCGCTCGCCCACGCCGACGCTGTTTTCGAGACTGCGTTTAGCTGCAGGGATACCGACAGCGGCCAGCGCTGTTGCAGTACTGGTCTCAGGATTACCCGGTGCAATAGCAAACCAGCCGTGTTGCCAATGCACGGATGCGACAGCAACCAGCATTGACACCATCAATGGTACGGCAAACCAGCGCACTGCCAGACCAATTAACAGAGCGATTCCGCCGACAAATTCTGAAAAGGCGGCGAGAAAGACCATGACTACCGGCACCGGCAAACCCAAACCCCAGTCTGCATTACCAAACCAGGCCACCATGTCATCAAAATTATGGAATTTGTGCCAACCAGCGGCAATCATCACCGGAGCGAGAATCAGTCTAAGCAGCAACGGTGCCAGACCATCAAGATATTGCAGGCGCGAAAATATAGCGCGGTGAAAACTCGTATACAGTGTCACGATGCTGTTCATCAAAAAGCTCTCCATAGTAAAGGGATGTAGCAGTAGGATTCGCCCTTAGAGGAGGCCTGATGAAAAAAATTCCGTATTACTTCTCCCCGTTTAGTCCCTGAGGCCCCTGATATTGATCAAGGTGACTCAGGAAAAACTGGGTTCTGCTTTGCGGCGGCAACATAAAAAACATCCATGGGCACCGATTGGCCCAGCTCCGTGACGATGCGGGCGTGAGTTCTATTAAGCTCTCTGGGGTTTCGAACGCCGCAGGAATGGGCAATCATCCCTACTTCTTTTTGCATATTGATCACGTAATTTGCCACACGCTCAGCTTTGTCGGTGGGGTCGAGACCTTTTTGCAATTTAGGATCGTGGGTCGCGACACCAGTCGGGCAGGTATTTTTATTACATTGCATGGCCTGAATACAGCCCAGAGCAAACATATGGCCGCGAGCTGACACCACAAAGTCGGCACCGACGCACATGGCCCAGGCCACGTCCACCGGGGTGACTAACTTACCGCTGGCAATGACAGCAATTCTTTCCTTCAAACCCTGCTCTTTCAATTTATCGATCACCGGAGGCAGCGTTTCCCGAATATTTAGGCCAGCGTAATCAAGCAAACTTTGCGGTGCAGCGCCAGTGCCACCGTCACCGCTATCAAGGGTAATAAAGTCCGGCGCTGATTCGCCAATGCCCCGATGGAGAATCGCGGTGCACAGATCACCAAAAAAACCGGCGCCACCGACCACCAGCTTGAAACCTACTGGCTTGCCCGTGACCTGCCTGATATGAATGATGCGATCCAGCAATTCATTAACATTTCTGATGTCAGGGTGCCTGTTGGGACTAATGGAATCTTCGCAAGGGGGAATACCCCTGGTGCGAGCAATTTCGTCAGTCACTTTAACGCCGGGCAATATGCCGCCTTTGCCAGGTTTCGCCCCCTGACTTAATTTGATTTCAAACATTTTGACCTGCGGGTGGGCAGCCAGGGCGCGTAGTTTGCCATCATCCAGCTGGCCCTTGTCGTCACGCACCCCGTATTTCGCCGTACCAATCTGAAAAACGATATCGCAACCCCCCTCCAGGTGATAACTGGATAACCCGCCTTCACCAGTATTCAGCCAGCAACCTGCTTTCGCTGCGCCATTAGATAAGGCCTGTATAGCAGGGCGGGAGATGGCGCCAAAACTCATCGCAGATATATTGAAAAAGGCGCTGGTAGCATAGGGCTCTCGACACAAGGGACCGATGGTCAGGACACTGGGTTGAACATAATCTTCCTGTAAAGTAGGAAAAGGGTGAGCAACAAATAACACCGTGCAGGGTTGATGGGTATTCACCGTCGAGCCAAACGCCAGGGTGCTATCAACATTTTTAGCGGCGCGATAAACCCACGACCGCTGAGCGCGATTAAAAGGCATCTCCTCTCTGTCCATAGCAAAGAAATACTGCCGAAAAAATTGGCCGAGGTGTTCAAATAGATATCGAAAACGACCAAGCAGAGGGTAGTTTCGTCGAATGGTATGTCGTGATTGCCGAACATCTGCGATGTACATTCGAATTAAGGTGATAACACCAAAAATCAGCAAAGCCACCACAAGCCACAAAAATAGCGTCGATAAAAACTCTACAAGCGTCATAATTGTTTCCTCCACTCTTACACCTCACCTATATCTCGGAATTTGCTAGAGGCCGCCGTCAAAATCATTGAAAATAGCGCCCTTTACCCTTGCCCGACAACAATCCACTTGCAAAGCCCCCACCAGAAACAACAGACTCGACGCCAAAGTATCGCACGTCTGATACGCCTCGCGGTGCCCGTGACCCTGGGCCAGCTCGCTATTGTCGGCATGGGCATCACTGACATTATAGTCTCCGGCCAATTTAGCACGTCTGATCTGGCCGGCGTGTCCCTGGGCAGTGCAGTTTTTAATCTGTCAATTATGCTGACGGTCGGCATCGTGCTTGGCAACGGCCCTATTATTGGCCAGTTCTTTGGCGCCGGCGATATGGATTCTCTACGCCGCCAGTTTCAGAGCTGCCTGTGGCTTTGTCTACCATTGGGCCTGTTTTGCGCCGGTCTAGTATGCATAGGCACTGTTGCACTACCATTTATCGACACCCCGGCCACCGTATTAAAGGTGGCGATCGCCTACCTCTGGCCAATGATAGGTGGGGCATTTTTACTGCCCTATATGCTAGCTTTCAGAACGAGCTTTGAAAGCATGGGCCATGCGCGCCCGGCAATGACATTTAACTTAATTGGCTTTCTGCTCAACATTCCGCTCGATTACGCATTGGTGTTTGGGCAATGGGGCCTGCCCGAGCTAGGCGGCGCGGGTTGTGGCTGGGCAACGTTACTGGTGTCAATATTGATTGTCGGAGGAGAAACACTCTACGCGCGTTTCGCGGCACCATTGTCGCACTACCATCTGCTGACCAACGTCCTCCGCTACGACCCACAACGAATAAAAGAAACCCTCAAAGTCGGGCTACCCCTTGGTGGTGCGATACTGGCCGAAGGGGGATTTTTCCTCATCATCCCGTTATTTATTGCCCACCTTGGTGCCGTAGTAATCGGTGGTCACACCATTGCGATCACTTTTGACTGGGCGATGTTTATGATTCCTATGGGAATATCCCAGGCCATCGCCGTGCTCACCGCCCATGAGCTGGGTAACAGGAATCCGCAGCTGGCAAGGCAAATCTGTTTTACAGGTCTTGGTTTAATCACGGTGATGGCCCTGGTGCAGGCAAGTTGTGTGATTATTTTTCGCCACCAGATTGTGGCGCTATTCTCAGCCGATCCGGACGTCCAGGAACTCGCCGCATTGCTGCTCGTTTACGCAGCGGCTTTTCGCGTTTTCGATGCTATTAATGTCGGCGGCAATGGCGCATTACGTGGTTACAAAGATACGCGCATCACATTAATTTTGGCGGCGACAGGTTATTGGCTGATTGGCTTCCCACTGTCTTACTCACTTGCACTCACTAATCTATGGGGCGCATCACTTGGGGTCGAGGGATTCTGGGTTGGCATGGTTGCCGCGTTGATCCTAACTTCGACACTGACAACTTTGCGGGTCCGTCAAACAACTCGGCGACACAATCGACTGACTAGCTAACTTCTTCTTGCAATGACATTGCATATCTAATTTCAGATACAGTCGGTCAAACAACTAATCCCTTTAAATTTCTAACATCATGGATCCGGCAATAGATTCAGCTTGGCATAGTCATCTTGTTTCGCTATGATCCGTGCAACTCACTAATGTGCATATAAAAATAATTTTGGCTAATCTTAAGCGCGCTCCGAGAAACACTTATTTAGCTCTTGCTAAAGTTTACGACCTCGCCAGCAATACTAATATAGGATATGTGGGGAATATCTCAACCGGAGGCTTTATGCTCTTCGCGAATCAGAAGCTGCCCAATCAGGCGTTACGTATATTCTCAATCGAACTTCCACACCCCACTAAAGGCAATATCACTGTTCAAGTAGGCGCACGGGTTGCATGGCAGGTTAAAGATCGACAAAAACACAAACAACACAGCGCCGGATGTGAAATACGCGCCATTGCACCTAAAGATCGTCTAGACCTTTTGCAGTCTGCCAAAGCCTTTGGCATTGCGGCATAAATAGCCCGAGGGACAACCAGCGCGCCTAATGGCGTTAGATATCTGGAGCCTTCGAAATTTGCCCCTCTGTTGTAGTGATGTAAAACTCTATGGATTTATCTGTAAATTCCTTTGCACATGGTCAGTCTATTTCGACTCGGTTGTTGCTCCTATTAGTTACCTACCTAACAATCAATGCATGTAGTAGCGCTTTGCCGCGGGAAGAAAGCAACGTTGAATCACGTTGGGGTAATTTCCAGGAAGCCATGGCTGACTATGAAAAAATCGAACCCTATGAAACCACATTGAAAGAGTTGAGGGAGCTTGGTTACGACCCCTATTCTCAACCGAATATCCGCATCCTGTCTTATCTGGATATCATCCAGCGCTTTATGCCCAACCAGTCTATCAAGCTTGAAGACCTCGACGCGGCCGTTAGCTATTGTATAAAGTCCCGCGCTAATTGCATCGCCTACGAAGCGCAACCCCAGGAAACAAAAAGCAAAAGGGTGGGTAATGCGGCAATGGATGTGATGACGTTTAAACGACATACAAAGCGTACTGGCTGGTCTTTTTATGCGCTGATTATTATCAATGATGGTGTCGTCGTGTACAAAGTTTGGAGTGGCGAACCCATAATCAGCGGAGAAAAAATCCGCAAAAACCCACTGGGTCCGCTACAGGGAATCGATTCAGGTGTCTTAAAAGGCGTCCTGTAACCTGGCACTGCCTCCCAACAAACTGCCAAAAAGACAACGTTCTGAGCTATTGTTTGCCTTATTATTAACCCGGCCTATAAACAGAGATGATATAATGACCGGATGAAAATAGACGCACGAAAATTATCACAAGATGTACAGGAAGAAAAACGCAAGCAAGCCATTCGGTTATATAAAACGGGCAAGCGCTACAAAGAAAT
>JAJFKC010000039.1 GCA_021773435.1 Porticoccaceae bacterium | reverse complement strand
CAACAAATGAGTCGCCTCATCCACATCAATTTATTTGCTAGAAGGGACTTGATGGCTTTATTTAAGCCGCCACCAGATCTGGTTTTTACAACACCTCAGCTGGCTCTATTATGAGACATGAAAATAACTGGGACAGCAGTGACTAGAAAGGCTTTGTCTGGCACACGAATGGCTACTAGCGAAATCGAATACTGAGATAGTATCTTGCAAGCCCGCTGGGTGAGCTCTATATTGGTGTGGGTATGGGTTAAAAGCATATGTCGAAGCCGAAGCTAATATAAGAAACAGCGGTTAACGTGGATCTTGTTCCAAAATCACAAAAATTAAAAGAGGTGTGTTATGGCTGAATTATTTGTTTTGATTGTTATTCTCGGCGGAGCCTATTTGTTGTTCTGGCCGGTGCCTATTGATCCCAAGGGCTGGAATCCACCGCTGGCGCCGCCCTACGAGGGTCGCTTTGCTCATCGCAACAGGATGTCCAGTGCCGAGAAGTTGTGGCTTGGCAAGATTGAAGGGCCAGAGGCCACTGCTATTAAGGATGGCTATATCTACACGGGTCTCGGCAATGGCGATGTGGTGCGTATGCATATTGAAAGTGAGGGCGAACCAGAGGTGCTGGCTAATACGGGTGGCCGTCCCCTGGGTTTAAAATTTGACGCCAGTGGCAATCTGATTATTTGTGACGCGGATAAAGGTTTACTTTGCGTGACACCCAGCGGAGACCTCAGTGTGCTCAGCGACAGCGTTAATGGTCGCCAATATAAAGTGGCCGATGACCTGGCAATCGCTGCGGATGGCAAGATTTATTTTAGCGATATCTCCTCCAAGTGGACCCTGGCGGAAGCGGATTACGCCATCATGGAAGACAACGCGCTGGGCGAGTTAATTTGTTATGACCCGGCCACCAAAACCAGCAGTGTGGCGCTGGACGGCATGCATCTATCCAACGGTGTGGCCATGGGGCCGGATGATGAATATGTACTGATTAATCAAACCCTGGGGTTTTGTGTAACACGGCTATGGCTCAAAGGGCCCAAAGCGGGGCAAAGCGAGCCATTTGTTGAGAACCTGCCTGGTGGCCCGGACAATATCACCTTTAATGGTAAGGATACCTATTGGGTGGCCTTGGCTTTTCCGCGTTTTCCTCGCCTTGAAACCCTTGCACCTAAACCATTCCTGAAAAAACTCATGTTGCGCATGCCAAAGTTTTTGGCACCAGTACCCGAGTTTTTTGATGGCCTTAATGTGCCCGGTTATGGGCTATTTGTCGGTGTGGATATGGGGGGCAATATCACCCATTTTATCGATGCCCACGATGGTACCTTTGGTATGGTGACCAGTGTGCTCGAACATGAGGGTCAGCTTTATATTGGTGAAATTGCTGGCGAATACATTGGCCGCATGCCGATTCCTGAGCCGGTCTGATTAAGCGAAGCCGTCAACGCACGCGGGCCGATTTCTTCGAGGTCGCCCGCACTGGGAGTTGTAGTAATTTCGTCGTTGTAAATTTTCGATAGACTCCGTCTGCCCAATTATTTTTATCCGAATTATGGTTACAAAATGTAGAGCATAGCCTGCCTGTGCTCTGACCTTTTATGGATGCCTCTGTGCAATCTAATCTTTATATTGTTTTTACCCTGGCTTCCGCATCGATCCATGCAGTTTCCTATGTCTATTCCAAGCGCTTGTTGGTCCATGCTAGTAATCCCGCAAAGGTGGCCTTTTTTAGTATGTTCGCTTGCGGCCTGGGTGGCTTGTTGGTCATTCCTTTTTTCAATTTTGGCGAATTGTTTCATGCACCCGGTTATGTGGCCGCCATGACAGTGTGCGCCGTCGCGGGCAATATGTTTATGTTTGAGGGCATAAAACGTTGCGATGCCTCTTTTGCCGTGCCTATGATGGGTGGCCTAAAAATATTTTGCATCGCTGCGTTATCGGCTTTATTTCTGGGTGAAATCTATAACCCGCTAGTGTACGTGGGTGCTGCTGGCGCGGTAATCAGCTTGTTTTTTCTGAACGATGCAAAATTCCGTGCGCCCCTCGTGGGCCTAATGTTTGTATTTTTGAACGCCCTGATGTTCGCTGCTACCGACCTGTTTATATTGCTCTGCATCCGTGCTGGATACAGTGCTGAGCAGATGATGTTATTTGTCTTCAGCCTGCCAGCATTGGTGTCCATCCCGCTAGCGACTGTGGCGTTAAAAGGCGACTGGTCCCTGAGTGGGCCATTTGCCAGGAGTCTGGCGCTGTATTCCTTTTTGGTAGCAGCCGGTGGGCTGTTGATTGTGTATGCGATTTCCAGCTCGGGGCAGGTTACCATTGTCAATATTCTGCAAAGTGTTCGCGGTCTGCTTGCCATCGGCGTCGTTTACCTATTTGGGAAATGGGGTATGGCCGGTTTGGAGAAGCTGACCGCCAAACAACTTCGGGTGCGTGGCTTTGGTGCCGTATTGATGTGTGGATCGGTGGCCCTGGCGGTGATTTCCCGTTAACTTTTATTTAGTAAGTTATTGCTCACTTGTTCTGGACTGATTTATTCCTCGCAAACAATTAAAATGAACGACTCTTTACGAAGGGTATTCGAGTCTTATGGCGCCAATACATTGTTGTTATAAAATGAGTGTCGTATTAACAAGTGTCGTCATAACCAGTGTGTAATGCCCTGGAACGTTTAAATGACTGATCCCCGAAAAAGCCAATGGATGTACGGCATACACACCGTACATGCATTGCTAAAAACTGATGCCCGCCAAATTAGCGAGTTACGGCTGATGAGGGGTCGCAAAGATCGACGTTTGCAAACCATTCAAGGGCTTGCCGATGCCCAGGAGATTCCCTGGCTTTGGGCGACCCGGTCGGAACTGGACAAGCTGGCCGAAGCCGGTAATCATCAGGGTGTTGCGGCATTGTGCAGGTCAACTGCCGTCGCGGATGAAGCTTATCTGGACAATTTGCTGGCTGATTTATTGGATAAGTCCGAGCAAACACCGCTGTTATTAGTGCTCGATGAAATTACCGACCCTCATAACCTCGGAGCTTGTTTGCGCACTGCTGATGCCGTTGGGGTTCATGCCGTTATTACCACGCGAGATCGTTCAGCCGGTATCACGCCAGTGGTGCGTAAGGTCGCATCTGGCGCTGCTGATTCTGTGCCCTTTGTGGTGGTGACCAATCTGGTCAGAACCATTGAGCGTCTGAAGAGGGAGGGCATCTGGATAATTGGCACCGACGGTAGCAGCAAAGACGAGCTGTACGATACTAATCTGGCCGGGCCAGTGGCGCTGGTTATGGGCGCTGAAGGTAAGGGTATGCGTCGCCTGACCCGAGAAGCCTGTGACCACCTGGTCAGACTGCCCATGCATGGGGTGGTCAGTAGTCTCAATGTGTCCGTGGCTACCGGCGTATGTTTGTATGAAATCTGCCGTCAGCGCGCTTGTACTTCTGCTTAGTTTGTGTAAAAAAATAAGCTAAAATTGTTGTTCTGTTTTGATAGACGTTTGCAGATAAACTCACGCATATTTTTCTATCTTACCTAGTAAAACACCTCCGCTATATTTATGAGCCAATTAGCCGCCAATATTCCCAATTTGCTAAGCTGCACGCGACTTCTGCTGGTGCCGGTATTATTGGTGCTGGCCGATCAGCAGCAGGCGACCTGGTTTTTATCGGTATTAGCCGTGTCACTGTCAACCGATGCTGCCGATGGTTATCTGGCTCGCAAACTCAATCAAACCAGTGAGCTTGGTGCTAAGCTGGATAGCTGGGCAGACGCGCTAACCTATGGCGCGATGGTGGTGGCGCTGGCCTGGGTTTGGCCTGAACTATTCAATCGGGAAATCTGGTTCGTATTGACTGGTTTGGGTTGTTACCTGGTGCCGACGGCGTTGGGCTTTTTGAAGTTTCGCGAGCTACCCAGCTTTCATACCTGGTCTGCCAAAGCCTCGGCGGTGATGATGGTGCCTGCCTATTACATAATGGTGATATATGGCACATCACTCATGTTTCGACTGGTGGTGATATTCGATATATGGGTTGCTCTGGAGGCGGTTTTTATCACCTTCATTCTAAATCGTAATCGCGATAATGTGCCGACAGTTTTTCATGCCAGAGAAATTATGAAGCGCCAGCGTGAGCGCTTGCGAGAACGCCGCAAAGAGTTTCGGGAAAAAATGACGGGTAGAAAAAATTAGGTGGGTATTAGCTAGCTGGATTTTTGGTCTGGCCAATCTGCGAAATTCAATTCGTGAAATCAGGTACTTATCTCGCCGAATTTGTTGTCACATGCCCTCAATAACGACCCCAAGTTTGGCGGCATCTGATCGCGTCAGGGTAATGCCATCTGGGTGTTCTTCTCTTGCCGGACGGTTGCTGCCGACTGGGCATATTTCAGAGTCGATGCGGGTGACCATGTCGGCGTTACCGTCTTCAATGGAGACATTTCCTTCCCTATCCATACGGCCAAATAGTTGCCCGGTATTTGAACCACTCATGTTTAATCTCCTAGCCTGGTAATATGCTACTGCATCACTCAGTTGGTTAAGTTAGGTGAAATGGGGAAATAACTAAGTAAAGTGGCAAAAGGGTAAACAGCGTGATTATTTCTGGCAAGTGCCAGCTTTCTATTATTTGATTAGGATCAACTTTCCCACGATTTTTCTCTGGAACCACTTTGCTAGCAGCCAGGTGTTCGGGTTAGCCTTAGGCTTGGTTGAAAACGGCGGTTGACGCATCAACGTTGCGCGCGGCATACTTCGGCGTTCGATTTCAAATTCTAAGCCGCGCATTTGCAGTCGGCTCGTACATCTTGCGCATAAACCCAATCTATAAACTATGAGGTAGCTATATATGGCTAAGTCAAACAAACAAATTGCTGGGACGGACGGTGTTGCCCAACTCAGTTCCTTCGATCCACTTTCCGGAGACGGCGGCAAGCCGCAATCCTATTACGATGAAATCAAGCAGCGCTTTGCCGATGAGCGAGATCTGCGGCTGAACTATCGTCCGGAAGGTACGGGCCAATTTAACTCCAATCTTGAAGGCTCTCTGGAACACTTCGGTAAAGACTCCTACAACCGAGACGTTAAGCCCCGCGATGCACTGACCGATACCGTTGAAGTGCTCTTCATCGGTGGTGGCTTCTCGGCGTTATTGACCACTTCGCAACTGCGTGCAGTGGGTGTTGAGAGCATTCGTATTGTCGAGCGCGGCGCTGATGTCGGTGGCACCTGGTACTGGAACCGTTATCCTGGTGCGGCCTGTGATGTGGTGTCCTATGATTATTTGCCACTACTGGATGAGATGGATTATGTGCCCAAAGATCGCTACGCCAAGGCCCCTGAAATCTATGAGCATTGCCAGGCCATCGCCAAAAAATATGATCTCTACGATCTGGCGGTATTCCAGACCACTGTTACCTCAACGACTTGGAATGAAGACGAAAAACTCTGGCATGTAAAAACGGATCGCGGCGATCATATGAAAGCCAAGTTCGTTATCTGTGCCAATGGCCCCATGTCCAAGCCTAAACTGGCGAAAATCGATGGCATCGAACGCTTTAAAGGCCATTCTTTCCATACTTCCCGTTGGGATTATGAGTATTGTGGCGATGATCTTTCCAGTTTGGCTGACAAGCGCGTTGCTATTATCGGCACCGGTGCGACAGCGGTCCAGGCGATTCCAGGGTTAGGCGAAAATTGCAAAGAGTTGTATGTGTTCCAGCGTACGCCTTCGTCCATCGATATTCGTAACGACTGGCCTACTGACCCCAACTGGGCGCGTAAATTACAGCCAGGCTGGCAAGCCAAGCGGCGTCAGCGCACCATCGATGGGCCGCAAATGACCGAAAAGCAAAAGGCGGATCGGGCCAAGCTTTCCAACGAAGAGAAGATCCAAAAGCAGGAAAACGCCAATATCGATTACATGATGTGGATTCACGAGCGCATTGGTGAGATCGTCACAGACAAAGCCACGGCCGATTCACTGAAGCCCTGGTATATGTTTATGTGTAAGCGCCCCTGCTTCCACGATGAATACCTGCCGACGTTTAATCGACCTAATGTGCATCTTGTCGATACCCACGGTAAAGGCGTTAACGAAATTACCGAGAAAGGCCCAGTATTTGACGGCAAGGAATATGAGGTTGATCTGATCATTTACGCCACGGGTTTTGAAGTGCAAAAAACCGGTATCTATAATCAGATCGTCGGTCAGGATGATCTCGAAATTAATGATAAATATAAAGACGGTATTCGCACCCTGTTTGGCGTGCAGTCTCATGGCTACCCTAATATGTTTATCATGGCCGGTTATCAGGCCTCCTTCCAGTTCAATATCACCGATGTGCTGACTGTGCAGGGTGGCTATATTGCTTCCTGCATTGACTATGCGCTCAAAAATAATTGCGAGTCCATCGATATTACGCCGGAAATCGAGGAATGGTGGGTGCAGGAAGTGATCGATCATCGCGGTAAAACGGATCGTAATAAGGACTGTACACCGGGGTACTATAACTTTGAGGGTGAAGAAAATCGTCGTCAGGATGGTACCTACAACGGCGGCTTTAAGCGTTATATAGAGCTTATGGACGAGAAAAGGGCAAACATGGATGACATGTTTATTGTTGCGAAGAGTGCTTAATTAGAGCTGGTAGCAAATAACAAAAAAGCGCGGATGATGACCATCCGCGCTTTTTTTGTAGAGCTATTTAACTGTTTGTAGGGGTATATATTTGTCCGGGTATATATTCGTACAAAGCGAGCAATTTATTTTCGCGACCCTTTAAATATGTCTAATACCTTGTCGAACAGGGTGACGTAACGCAGATCATTAATTTCGCCAGCATCTAGAAAGACCTTATTGCAAGTGGGGCAGGCTTCCATCCAGATATGAGGCTGCTCCGGGTCAGATATTTTGTCCATATTGGCATTGCAGACAGGGCATTGAATATCATCAACTTTGTCGTAGTTTTTACCGTCTTTGGGGTAGGCAGTGTCGACACTCTTATCCTGAGAATAATGTTCATCTTTAAGGTTTTCTAGCTTATCAGCATCTAAATACATACCTTTACAGCCACTACATCGGTCAATGGTGACGCCGCGGAATTCTTCAGTTTGAAACGAGCTGTTACATTTTGGACACTGCATTATGATGACCATGTTTTTGAAATTATCCGCAGAAGTATACCTTTCTTTGCTGGCCTTACAAGCGGGCTGATGGCGTTGAAAATTGTCCTTGGAAATTAGATTAAGTTGGCCCTGGCATGGAAGCGTATAAGTCGACTATGGCGCGGCTGCTGATGTTTGATTTAGGTCATTGTATGGCCTTATCTAGCTCGCTTACTGTGCATGCTCAGGACTGTTAGCTACAATGCACAGCCTTTGATCAACCCAGATAGTTGCCTTTATGACATCGTACAAAATCGCCATTTTGACCGGAGACGGTATTGGCCCTGAAATCATGCGGGAAGCATTGAAAGTGCTCGCGGTGATAGAAAAGCGTAACACTGTCTCGTTTGAACTCATTGATGCGCCCTTCGGAGCGGGGGCCTATTTTGATCACGGTCACCCTTTTCCAGAGCAAACCAAAACGATTTGCGACGCTGCAGATGCGATCTTGAAAGGCCCGGTGGGTCTTGGCCATGAAGATGCGTTGAAAATCCCGGTGGATATGCAGCCAGAACGTGGTGCAGTGTTGCCGCTACGCGCTCGCTACAATACCTACGCGAATCTGCGTCCGGTTTCCCTGCCTAAGGGTCTGGCCCATTTCTCGCCATTGAAGCCGGAAGTTATCGGTGATGGTCTCGATATCGTCCTGATCCGCGAGTTAGTTGGTGGGCTTTACTTTGGCGACAAGATTGTCGGCGTGGATGACGGCAACCTGCGCTTTGTGGAAGAAACCCTTCGGTACGATGAACAACAGATTCGCCAGGTGCTAATTGTGGCATTTGATCTGGCCCTGGGCCGGAGCAAGGTGCTGCATAATATTCACAAAAGCAATGTACTGAAATCCAGCGTCCTGTGGAATGAGGTGCTGGAGGAAGTGAGGCAGGACTACCCTTCGGTAGAGGTGATCAATATGCTGGTTGATGCCGCTGCAACCCACTTATGTCTGAACCCAGGCCAGTTCGATGTCATGGTAATGGAAAATATGTTTGGCGATATTCTCAGCGATCAATGTGGCGGGCTGCTAGGTTCTCTGGGCCTGATGCCCTCAGCCTGCGTCGGTGATGGCAAGGCCTACTACGAACCTTCCCACGGTTCGGCGCCCGATATCGCTGGGCAAAATATTGCCAACCCCTATTCAATGATCGGCTCGGTGGCAATGATGCTGGAGCACAGCTTTGGTATGGTCGATGAGGCTAACAATGTCTGGGCCGCGATGCAGGGCGTGTTCAGTGATGGTTATTCAACACCTGACCTCAGCCCGGCCGGTAGTCGGGCTGAGATTATCAGCACTGTGCAGTTTGGCGACAGGGTGGTGGAGAAACTACAGGCTCACGGTGGTAAATAGGAGTTCTAAAAAATGAATACTCACTTTGAAGTCGAGCACCTTGCGCCGTTCGTTGGTTCAGAAATCAGCGGGCTTGATCTCTCACAGCCCATTCAAGCAGAGGCGCTAGCTGAGCTACGAAAACTTTGGCTAGAGCGCAAGGTGCTGTTTTTTCGAGGCCAAAAGTTGACACCTGGCCAGCAAGTCGCCTTTACCCGTCAATTTGGCGAGGTCGATAAATACCCTTTTTTAAAGGGTATAGATGACAATCCATTGGTCGCGCCTGTACTTAAGCTGCCCGATGAGACCATTAATTTTGGAGGTGTATGGCATTCGGATACCACCTATCTGGAAACCCCCGCCGGAGGTGCCAGCCTTTACGCCCTTGAGTTACCTCCGCTAGGCGGTGATACCATATTCTGCAATATGGGTAAGGCCTATGAAACGTTGCCTCAGGGTGTCAAAGATACGGTTGATGACCTGAAAGCGATTAATACTTCATCTAAAGCCGCAGTTTCTAAAACAAGAGTTAATCGACTCGTGGACAGTGGGGATAGCTCAGCGCCAGAAGAATTTACCAATGTACACCCGGTCATTCGTACTCATCCAGAATCTGGCGAGCGAACGCTTTTTGTTAATGAGGCACATACGGTTCGATTTGATGACTGGACAGAAGAGGATAGTGCACCCCTGTTGAACATGCTCTACATGCATGCCCGTAAACCAGAATTTCAGTGTCGTTTCCGCTGGAGTCTCGGTGCGGTGGTGATTTGGGATAACCGCTCCAGCCATCATTATCCTATCAATGATTACAATGGTTATCGTCGTTTGTTGCATCGAGTTTCTTTGAAAGGTAGCGTGCCCGTTTAATTTCAGTGCCCTGCTTATTAATTCCAGCGCCCTGGCTCCGGGTGCCCGATTAGCCTTTGATTTTGTTCACAGGGGCAGGGATAAGCCAGGCACAAAGATCGCTATAGAGCCAATAATAACCATAGCCAGTCCGGCTATTTTGCCACCAATATCTCCATAGGGCAGCAGTTTTTCTATTAAGACAAACAGGGTGATGACAGCGATCCAGACTAAATTCATCACCCCACCTAAAAACAGCAAACTCATTAATACCCAGCAGCAACCCAAGCAATAGAGGCCGTGTTGTGCGCCCATCTTAAGCGCGCCTTTACTGCCGGTTTGCCAATGGCTGGAAATAAACTCGATCGGGGATCGGCAGTGACGTAGGCAGGCATTTTTGATCGGTAGCCATTGATAGACACCTGCTGCTATCAGCAGTGCGGCGCCCAATGTTGCGCTGGTGGTGACCATCATGGGTGATAGTAAGGCCGCACTATCCAGCCCCCATTGAGCGACCGTCGCGAGGAGGCTAAACAGAACCCACGTAAGTAAATAACCAAGAGTAAAGACCCAGGTCGGGGTGATGGTCTGGCCATCCCTGGCTGCTTTTCTGGCGATGCCTTGATAGATCAGCACCGCTGGTGTCACTGAGGGCAGCATCATGCCGATCATCATGATCGACCACATCAAAAACATCATCAAGGCGTAAGAAATATCCCAGGGCCGGACGACCATATTTGGCATCGCGACCAGCATGGCGTCCATATCAGCGGCCATGCCGTAAAGATAAAGCCATGCCAACAGAACAGTGATAAACAGACAGGTGGTGATGCCAAAGCTATCGAAGCGCCGGATAGTGCCCTTGCTTAACAAGGCGACTTAATGCTGCAGTTCGGGAGCAGGATAAAGGCGCAAAATGCTAGGGCGTACTGATGTCGTGATGAATGACACCGTCCTGATTCCAGTGCAGGTTAGCGAATTGACCGTAGCTTTCGCTAAGCTCAAGAGCAATGTCACCCTTGCTTGAGGAGTTGCCAAGGCCCATTTCTGCGTAGGTATATTCGATACCATTAGGCAGGTGGATGCCGGCACGGGATGCTTCGCCGCTAAAGGGGTTGATGAGTGGTGCGCCTGAAGAATTTACGATGCCTGGACAAGTTACCTGGGCTGTCCTGGCAGCGACATCAATTGAGATATCCAGTGGCGCATAAAGCGTGTCGAGTACTTCCGACATCGTACTATTATAGACATAAAAGACGTTGGCGCCCGGTTGCGTCGCCTCCCCGTGGGCAATTTTCTTGATGGCCTCACGCTGAGCGGTATCGGCTCGCTCATCGATAATTACTTGTTGGCGACCGTTCCCCTCAGCAATTTCTCCCGGCCATTGCAGAAGGAGAATAAAACCCAGACCATCCAGTGTCGTGCCGTTGAAATGACCTTCTCGAATGATGTGGCTGGTGACTGCTTCACAATATCCATAAGTTGTCGCCGCATTAAACTGACAGGGGCAACCAAAGGCGCAGTTACAGTTACCAAATTGAGACACGCGAATTTCCCATTTGTCAGACATGACGTCGCTCCTTCAGTTTAAATGTTTTATTTGTGCTGACAGGGATTAAGCATATAAGACGGCCTCGCCATGTCAAGTAAGCTTAGCGGTGAGTGTGTTTAATGTGACGTTTGGTAACCCGCCATCGCGCAATAAATGAATAAAACGCAATGTTCTAAATCCGTCAAACCAGGCGTGCATATGTTTAATGTAGGTGTCCTGAGTGCGGCTGATTCTCCTGGCCGAGCTTATCGCTTTGTCGATGCCAAGGCTTTGTAGAGCCTTCAGGGTCAATGACGATAACATCTGATCCGCGAGGGGCTCGGACCAAGTGTTGGGTAAGGCGACGAGCCATTGCGCCAGGTAGCTAAATACCTTTGGATGGTAAAAAATGTCTGCTTGATCCAGTGAGCCTTCCGCCAGTAGACGATTAATAACGGGCCCTGTCCCGAACGGCACCCTTTCAGATTGTCTTGCTTCGATAAGAATATGCGGCCCTTTCAGGCTCAATATACCGCCTGTTTTTGCTGCCTTGTTGAGCAGATAAAAATCTTCTCCGCCATTTCGTTTCGGGAAACCACGAACCATGGCGTAGCTTGTGGCCCTGATTGCCAGAGTGCTGCCGAGGGTGTGGTATGCGTAAGGGGAGCCTGCGGCGCGCAAGCCATCGACATACTGTTGTAATCGCCGTTCATAGAGTTGCGTTGCCTGACCGACTTTGTCGGTGTCGCAAATATGGCGATAAGGGAACACCGCTGCGGCGATAGTTTCAAGATCGGGTGCTGACAAATTAGATTCTAAAAAGTAACCCCTAGGCAATTGCGCGTCAGCATCAGAGCTATAAATCCACTCCTGATGTATCAGCCCCTGGTTTATTAAATACAGCGCCAGGTCGCCACCAATTTTGCGCGCCAACCCCACCCCTTGCTTTTGGGGTATAGGCGTTTCTTGAAAACGGTCGACGATTAATACCGTACTTTGTATGTCTGGCAGTGTCCGCAGTTGTAAATTTTGGTTCTGCCAGCGTTCGATGGTCTGCTGTTTAATGGTTTGCCACAGGATTTCGTTTTGAGCGTCAGCCGTGCTTAATGTGTCGGGCTGATTGATGACGACAACAAGTAATACCGCATGGCTTTGCATCAGTGACCTGGCGAGGCGATCAAAAAAGTCTGGAGATTCCTGATAAACGGGAATCACCAATACGTGATCATAGGTTTGGTGCGAAGGAAAGTTAGCCAGCAACTGTGTTTCGGGCTCGGCGTATCTGTCGAGATACTTGCTAACAGCTTTAGTGGCCCTCACTTGGCTAAACGGTTTGGTTGAATGGTTTCATTCAGTGGCTTCACTCAACAGTTTGACTCAATGTAAGGCCGGTCTATTCGGCAGGCTACTAACTAGAGTGGCCTCGAATTCAAGCAGCTCATCAAGGCGGGGAGTAATTTGTGGCAGCGGAAAGTAGGCGGCGGCAAGGTCAACAAATAAATCCCGATGACGATCTTCGGATCTGCTGATCTCGACATAAAAGGTTTTTAATTCCCCATCGGGCAGGGCATGGGCGATCAAGCCAAAGCGTTCAGCGCCTCGGGCTTCAATAACACCGCCAAGCAATAATCGGTCAAGAAAATAGTCATCACGGCCATTGCGGATTTGCTTGCGTAGCTGGTTAACGTAGGTGTCCTTATCATCCTTCTTTAGCTGTAAATTTCGGCTTGCCATAATATTGACGACCTCGCGAAAGTGATCGAGTTCTTCGATAGCCAGATTGATCATGGCCTTCACGATGTCGGGTTTGTCGGCATAATGCAGCGCCATGGACATGGCCATACCCGAAGCTTTTTTTTCGGCCCCTGCATGGTCGAGCAGAAAATTGTCGAAATCTGCCAGTACGGTTTTAGTCCAGCTGGCATTAGTCTCGTAGCGTAGTTTGATCATCGTGGAGTAAGTTTTTCTGCCAGTGTGGGATTATCGGGATACCATTATAGGAGTATCATAAATGCCAATTATCGCAAAGCTGTACTGGAACGGGAACTGCGGTAGGGTAGGTTCGAACGTTGAGCTTAATTCGCTTTAACAGACTTTAGTTGCAAACAATGGTTAACACAGGAGTAGGAATGGTTATTAAGCCCAAAGTCAGAGGATTTATTTGCACCAATGCCCATCCCGTCGGCTGTGCTGCCCATGTCCAGGCGCAAATTGATTATGTAAAGACGAAGGGACAAATTGATGGTGGCCCAAAGAATGTCCTGGTGATCGGTTCATCAACAGGCTATGGCCTGGCATCTCGAATCACTGCAGCGTTTGGCTGTGGCGCCAATACTTTGGGTATCTTCTTCGAAAAACCGCCGACAGATAGACGCACTGGCTCGGCGGGTTACTACAATAGCGCTGCACTACAGGCCGCAGCGCGCAGTGCAGGACTCTATGCTGAGGGTATCAACGGCGATGCGTTTTCCGATGAGGTTAAAGAGCAAGCCATAAAGATGCTGAAGGAAAATATGGGACCCCTCGATCTGGTGGTTTATTCCCTGGCCTCGCCTCGGCGCACCGACCCTCGGTCTGGTGTCACGTACGAATCTTCACTCAAGCCGATTGGCGATGCTTACACCATGAAGGGTGTGAATACGGATACTCTGAAGATTGATGAAGTGACTGTTGAGCCTGCAACTGAAGAGGAAATCGCCAATACCATTAAAGTTATGGGCGGTGAAGACTGGGAATGGTGGATTGATGCCCTGGCCGATGCAGGGCTGCTGGCACAAGGCTGCAAAACCACGGCATACACCTATATTGGTGAGGAGATGACATGGCCGCTTTATGGTCATGCCAGTATCGGCATGGCCAAGAAAGATCTCGACCGGGCCAGTGCCGCCATAGATGAAAAATTACAGGCCATAGGTGGTGAAAGCAAAGTGTCGGTCCTGAAGGCTCTGGTGACCCAGGCTAGTTCAGCCATTCCCATCATGCCTTTATATATTTCGATCCTTTATAAAATTATGAAAGAAGAAGGCACCCACGAGGGCTGCATCGAACAGATTCAGGGTTTGTTTGCGCGCCAGCTTTTTACCACCGGCGACCGAGATTTGGATGATGCGGGCCGCTTGCGGATGGACGGGCTGGAGTTGAAAGCTAGCGTACAGGCGAGGGTTAAGGCATTGTGGGGCGATGTGACTACAGAGACGCTGGGCGATTTAACCGACTTTGCTGGTTATCGGCAGGAGTTTTTAAAGCTCTTCGGGTTTGGCGTTGAGGGCGTTGATTATGATGCCGACGTTGGAACGCTAGTCGAGCTATAGTCGTACCCGAAAGAATGATCATTAAAGAGGACAATTCCATGACCACAGTTGACCAATTTTCACCGCTGGTGCGACGTATTACCGCGCCTAACGGCAGCGTCATGACCGGTGCTGGTACCAACACCTATTTGCTCGGCAATAACGAGATTGCAGTGCTCGATCCGGGCCCGATATACGACAGCCATGTCGATGCGATTATTGAGGCAGGTGGGGGCAAAATCCGCTGGATTATCGTTACCCATACCCATAAAGATCACTCGCCAGTGGCGGCGATACTGGCCGAAAAAACTGGCGCAGAGCTGGTCGGCTGCATGATGGAGCCGCCGGATAGTTTTCAGGATGAAACATTCCAGGTCAGTAAAAACATCGGCGATGGTGAGCAATTTAAAACCGATGAGTTCACCCTTGAGGCCATTCATACGCCCGGCCATGTCGGCAATCATGTTTGCTATTTTCTTCACGAAGATGGCTTGTTATTTGCGGGTGACCACATTATGGACGGTTCAACAGTGGTGATCATTCCACCCAGCGGCGATATGCGGGACTATGTGGATTCACTGGAGAAATTAAAAAAATACCCGATGAAGGCTATTGCGCCGGGTCATGGCAACCTGATGCAAGAGCCGCTTAAAGTCGTCGAGGGTCTGGTCAGACACCGTTCGATGCGCGAGCAAAAAGTGGTTTCCGGCATGAAAAAACTCGGCGAAGCCAGCTTGCTGGGCATGTTGTCGACGGTCTATGACGATGTTGATAAAAATGTGCTGTTTTATGCGCGCTTTTCTCTGTGGGCGCATTTGTTGAAGCTTGAACGGGATGGCTTGGCTCATCGAACGTCTCGAAATGAGGAGTTCGATCAGGATTGCTGGGAACTCACCTAAGCGCGTGAAGGGAAATTTATGGATACCTCAGAACACAATTTAAAAGCATTATTTGAGCAGTTAGGCCTGCCTTCATCTGAGCAGAGTACGACGCTTTTTCTTAAAGAGCATAGTCCCCTCGACCCCGAGCTTAAGCTGGTGGAGGCGCCATTCTGGAATCCGGGTCAGCGATCTTTTTTGATCGAGGCATTAGCCGACGATTCCGACTGGACCGAGCTGGTCGAGCACCTTGATGCAGTGCTAAGAAGGTAGTGGTCTAACGTTGTCGAGCTGGCGGAGCAACGCTTTTTCGAAAATATTTCTAGTTGATTTTCTAGTTGATTTTTTAGTTGATAAGGACTTCTCCCCGACGCGGACAAATTAGTCGTACCGACGCTTGTGTCGGCCAATTCAGCCCAGTACCATGACGCTTTTTTTTGCGGAGCAAATCGATGATCACGGGTGGCCTTTTTTGATGATCAAAGGAAGCATAGTGGCCATGGTAACGCCCATGGTGCCGGGTACGCTGGCCGTTGATTATGATGCTCTGAGGCGCCTGGTTGATTGGCATATCAAGGCCGGTACCGATGCCATCGTCGCAGTGGGTACCACGGGCGAATCCGCTACGCTAGAAATCGAAGAGCATCTGGCCGTCGTCAAGGCCTGTGTTGAGCAGGCCAAAGGCCGAATCCCCATCATTGCGGGAACCGGCGCCAACAGCACCAGCGAGGCCATCGAGTTAACCATGGGTGCCAAAGAAGGTGGCGCCGATGCCTGTTTACTAGTGACGCCTTATTACAACAAACCCACCCAGGAAGGCCTGATTCTGCATTACCAGGCGATCGCTGAAGCGGTTGCAATCCCACAGATTCTTTACAATGTACCGTCCCGTACGGCCTGCGATATGTTGCCCGAAACAGTCTGCCGTTTGGCTCAGGTTGATAATATCGTCGGTATTAAAGAAGCCACCGGTGATATGGATCGCGCGCGCAAGATTATCGCGGGCTGCGATGATGAATTTGCGGTCTATTCCGGCGACGACGCCACCGCAGTGGAATTGATGTTGCTGGGCGGTAGCGGCAATATTTCGGTGACGGCTAATATTGCGCCAGCTCAAATGCACGCCCTGTGTACCGCAGCTCTAGCTGGAGAAAAAGAAAAAACTCGGCAACTCAATGATGTGCTGGCTCCGCTTCATGACAATTTGTTTGTCGAGTCAAACCCTATACCAGTTAAATGGGCGGTCGCTGAGATGGGCTTGATTGCGCACGATGCTATTCGTCTGCCCCTGACTCAATTATCAACGTCCTGGCGTGAACCCCTGCGTTCACTGCTCGCTGATGCGGGGCTCTTGTGACACAGGAAGAGCGAGAAAATCAAAATCGGGAAATTTATAAATGCTAAATCAGCTACTGGGTTCCAAATTATGAAACAGAAGGTGCTGCTAGTTACGATGTCGGTTGGTTTGTTGCTAACAAACGCGTGCAGCATGTTTGACGACGATGGAGTGTTTCGCAATAAAGGTAAGGATTATCTTTTATCTGAGGAGGAGCCTTATATCGAAGTGCCAGAGGGCCTCGATTCTGATGCGATTGGTGAGCTTTATCGCATTCCCAAAATTCCAGAGACCAGCCTACTGGAGGATATTGATGGCACCCCTCGGCCACAGATACTCTCGACAAATGTGCTTGAGGAAGAAGTTAAAGTCCAGAGTTTGCCCGGTGGTCGTTGGATATTGATCAATCGTTTGCCTGGTGAAGTTTGGCCTCGGGTGCGGAGCATACTCAACCGAAATGCCGTACCCACAGCGTTGGCAAACGCAACAACGGGTGTTATTGAAACCGTTTGGTTAGAGTTTCAGGATGATACTGAGAAAAACCATCGGTATCGTTTCACTATCGAGCAAGGTGTTCAGCCGAAGAGTACGGAAATTTCAATCTTACATATGGTAATGACCAGGGCAGCTGAAATTCCCGAGTGGCCAGATAGTTCGGATGATGAAGAGCGAGAAAAAACCATGCTCAATGTCGTTGCCAGTGAACTCGCGGGGGACGCATCCAGCGGTACCGTATCGATGTTGGCTCAGGAGATTGGTGGTGAGTCAAAGGTAGATATCCTTACACCTAAGGAAAAATCACCCTATATATTGCTGCGGCTTGATTATGATCGCTCCTGGGCATCGGTGGGCTATTCAGTCAACAAAGAAAATTTTTCAATTGTCGATCAGGATCGTTCGGCAGGTATTTTTTATATACACGATCAAGTTGGCGATGAAGAAGTTGATAAGCCGGGTTTTATCCGGCGTATGCTGGGTGCTGCGGTGAAAGAAGAACGAGTGCTTGAAGTGGATTATGAAGTACGGGTTTTGTCGGGTGACGATGGCGTAGAAGTCAGAATATTCGATGCTCAACAGGGTGAGCTGACCAGGCTTGATTCATTACGCCTACTGAAAAAAATCCGTGCCAACTTATCCTAATTGGGAACGTGATGGGGAAATAGCCTGGTGCGTTTAATGTCATTGGGTAGTGGCAGCAAGGGTAACGCCACCCTGGTTGAATCGGACAGTGCTTGCCTGTTGGTTGATTGCGGATTCTCCGTTGTGGAATTGACGCGGCGCATGGCGCGCGAGGGCCGACATCCCGATCAGTTAAGTGCCATTCTGGTTACCCACGAGCACGGTGATCATATCCGCGGCGTTTTTAGTCTGGCCAGGCGCTTTCAATTGCCGGTGTATATGACAGCGGGAACCTTAAAAGCTGCCGCTGGAACATCGAATCTGGTTGTTAATACTATTGACCCCCATAAGGAATTTCAGGTCGAGGATATCGTCGTCTCCCCCGTTGCGGTACCCCACGATGCTCGTGAACCTGTGCAGTTTGTGTTTACCGGTCAGCGGCAATCATTGGGTATATTGACCGATCTGGGCAGTATTACACCCCATGTTATTGAGTCTTATCGGCAGTGTGATGGGCTGCTTGTAGAAGCTAACCATGATCCACAAATGTTAGCCGACGGTCCTTACCCTTACCCATTAAAGCAGCGTGTGGGCGGAAACTGGGGCCATTTAAATAATGAACAGGCCGCGGGTCTGATAAGAACAATTGGTACGGATAAGTTACAGGGTATTGTGATTGGTCATATGAGTGAGCAAAATAATACCCTCGACAGGGTGAAGAGTTTTATTAGCCCTCTGGTTGCAGGGATGTCGCAAGTGCATTATGCGAGCCAGACGGGCGGCGCAAACTGGTTGAATATCGAATAAGCCTTGTTGAGCAACTCAGATTGAGCAACTCAGATTGAACAGCTCAGATTGAACGACCGAGGCTGAACAAACCAGCTTTAGTAAGCCCGGTTGATAAATCGAGTTAGATTAAGTTGATTGGTGGCTAGGCAATGAGTAATTGTTGTGGGGTGTCATTAGCCACAGAGCGAATCAAGATATATTTATAGGCGATTGAGGAGAAATTCTTCTATGAACAAGTGTGATGAATTGTATCGTGGCAAGGCAAAGTCGGTTTATTTTACTGACGACCCCGACTTGTTAATCCTGCATTTTCGGAATGATACCTCTGCCTTTGACGGTAAGAAGATAGAGCAACTTGACCGGAAAGGCATGGTAAATAATAAGTTTAACGCGTTTATCATGGCCAGGCTTGCCGAGGCAGGCATCCCCACCCACCACAAATCTTTGTTAAATGACGAGGAGTCTGTGGTCCTGAAGCTGGACATGATTCCCGTCGAGTGTGTGGTGCGCAATATTGCGGCTGGTAGCATTTGCAAGCGTCTGGGCATCGAAGAGGGCCTTGACTTAAATCCGCCAACGTTTGAGTTTTTTCTGAAAGATGATGAGCGCGGCGACCCGATGATTAATGAATATCATATTGAGTCTTTCGGCTGGGCCAGGTCAGAACACGTCGTTAAAATGAAGGAGCTGACTTTTGCTGCGAACGATGTGCTCAAGGCACTATTTTTGGCCGGCGACATGCTGCTTGTGGATTACAAGTTGGAGTTTGGTTTGTACAAAGGTGAGGTGATTCTGGGTGATGAATTCACGCCGGATGGATGTCGACTTTGGGACGCTGAAACCCGTGAAAAACTGGATAAAGATCGCTTTCGCCAAGGTCTTGGCGATGTCGTTGAATCCTATGAGCTGGTAGGGCACAGACTAGGCTTGAACTTCGGATAAAATAGTCTTTTTGATGACCATTGAGATGCGCAGTTTTGGTGCTTTTCTCTTTAATAACAGTGTTTTTTTTCCACAGATGAATGTAGTTAATGGCGCTACCTCATATGACTTTTTGGAACAAGTGCTAAGTCATTGATTTAAGAAGAGCTATATTTTAAGTTATTGATTTTATTGCATGTTTTATATTGTTTAAAAAGTAGCCATTTGTAAAAAAGCTATACGGATAGGGCCTTTTGACCGGTTTTGATTAAGTTGTCCACAAACTTATCCCCAGATTCTGTGAGTAACCAATGTCAACCAGAATCGCAGGAAAACGTTTAATTTATACAATGCACAGGAAGGGCTAAATTGGTGATGTTTTTTGTCAGATTTATGGTTGATTTACAGGCTAGACTAGTGTTCCCCTCAAGGTTTAAGTGAGTCAGTTTTTTTAGGTCAGATAATTCGGGAATATAGGTTAGATTATTGTCTGACAGATCGAGCACAGTGATCTGGGTAAATAGACTTAAGCCATCGGTCTGCACTATGTTGACTCCGCTGCACCTGAGAATGTTTAGCTGGTTAGCGGCATAAATTTTCAATTCTTTAACGGTCTGGTCGATGCATTTGTATAAAGCTGAGTCCGCAACAGCAAAATTGGTCAATAACGTGGGTGGTTCGTAAATGGTGGCGTCATTGAACGTAACACTGTATTGCTTACAGCTGGCTGAGAGAATGAGAGTAGCAAGCAAACAGAGTATCTTTTTCATAAATAATGCTCAGCGATAATAGAGTCTTGATCATAGTCACTCGCAAGCGCCAACGCTATTGAGAAGTTAGGTGGCGCTGAAATGCTGAGTCCGAGAGTACGGCCATGAGAATAGAAATATTGAGGCAATGCGCACGTATTTATTGCATTCCAACTGCTAAGCTAAAGGCAAAGCAACGGCGTCGCCGTATGCGTAGTCGCGTGGTACCAAGTCGTTTCTTAACTTGTGCGCCTTTAAACTACAAACTACCCACTTAAATTTGTCTGATGTTAAAAAAACGTACCAGAGTGATATCTAAGGAGTTAGCAATGAATAAGGTGATTTTAGTTTGTGTCGTTTTGGCTTTAACGGCCTGCATGTCCACGGATCCGTATACCGGCAATCAAAAGGTTAGCAATACTGCAAAAGGTGCAGGTATCGGTGCTGTTGCTGGGGCAGTGATTGGCGCCGCAACCGCCAGCAAAAAAGATCGCAAAAAAGGTGCTTTGATTGGTGCCGCAGGGGGCGCTGCGGTAGGTAGTGGCATTGGCTTTTATATGGATAAGCAGGAAGCCGCCCTTCGAGCGAAGTTGGAAGGCACAGGTGTGAGAGTGGTTAGGGAAGGCGATAATATACGCCTGATTATGCCCGGCAATATTACCTTTGGTTCAGATCGTCACGAAGTGCGCCCCGAGTTTTACTCAACGTTAGAGTCGGTGGCATTGGTCTTGAAAGAGTTTGATAAAACTGTCATTCGAGTCGCCGGACATACCGATTCAGAAGGGGACGATAGTTACAACCAGACGCTGTCTGAACAGCGCGCCGGTAGTGTTGGACAATTGATGATTAGCCACGGTGTTATGTCCGGGCGAGTGCAGGTTTCCGGCTATGGTGAGCGTTACCCAGTGGCGAGCAATGATACCCCTGGAGGCCGTCAGGCCAATAGACGTGTTGAGCTGGAGTTGGTGCCCTTATAGCCAATCTTTGTACGTTGGAATGATTGAGCTAGCTAGTTTGAGACGGCGAATAACTGTCAGTAAATAGTGGCTGTTGCATCTATCGGTAATGTAGTCTTGCTTGCAGATTCAGTCAGTGCGCCGCGCCACATCGCCCTGGCTGAAAAACTGGCCGAAAAATTCGCTATAGACCTGGTTCAAAGCCCTGACCAAATAACCACCGAATGCTATCTAAAATATAGCGACGCTGGACTTGCCCTCGCCAAAAACCAGACAGACGACAAGACTGGGCCATATGTTGTCCGCTGTGATTTTGTGACTGGAGCTGCGCGGCACAGACGTTTATTTGGTGGCGGGGTCAAGCAGCCACTTGCGCGAGCAGTCGGATTATCCGCTGGTTTTAAGCCTCTGATTGCTGACTTAACAGCTGGCCTGGGTCGAGATGGATTTGTTCTGGCCAGCCTCGGTGCACAGGTCGTTCTGGTTGAACGTAATGATATTGTTGCTGCACTGTTATCGGACGGGTTAGACCGGTTATCCCAGGCTGGGCTACAGGAAAATACAGGAAAAAACTCATTGCAGTTGATCAGCAAACGCTTAACTATGCACAACGGCGATAGCAAATCCTGGTTGCATTGCCTCACCGAAGACCGCCTCACGGAAGATAGCTTCACAAAAGACAAGCGTCCCGATGTGATTTATCTCGACCCTATGTTTCCTGAACGATTCAAAAGTGCCAAAGTAAAAAAAGAAATGGCCATATTTCAGGGCTTAGTGGGAAGCGATGAAGACGCTGGCGACTTGTTGATGGCGGCGTTAGAGGTTGCGCGCTACCGGGTAGTTGTCAAACGTCCGCGCCGAGCGTCACCACTGGCCGGTATCAAAGCGAGTTTTTCAATCGACGGTAAGACCACGCGATTTGATATTCATGCGATAGCGAAAATGCCGAGATAATATTCTGTTGCCTGTCGGCCCATTAGATTAACGACAGGTTGAGTCGATTAGCAGATCGTTAAGCGCCTAACAGAGTCGTTAATACGTCTTGATAAATACCGCTGAGTTGGTCGAGGTCAGCGACGAGCACATGCTCATCAATTTTATGGATGCTGTTATTGACGGGGCCAAGTTCGACAATCTGGCTGCCCAAACTCGAGATAAAGCGACCATCTGAGGTGCCGCCCCCCGTTGAGAGTTCGGCGTCGATCCCAACAATATTTTTTATGGAATCAATAACGGCGGTGGTCAATATTCCCGGTGTCGTTAAAAAGGGCTCGCCGCTGAGCTGCCAGTTTACCTCGTAGAGTAATCGATGGTGGTCGAGTAGCTCTTCCACCCGGTCTTGCAATTGTTGTGCGGTGATTTCAGTAGAAAACCTAAAATTGAAATCAACCACAACGTTGCCGGGAATCACATTGCTGGCGCCGGTTCCCCCATGGATGTTGGATACCTGAAAGCTGGTGGCAGGAAAGTGCGAGTTGCCCTGATCCCAGCTAATTGCTGTTAATTCAGACAGCGCCGGAACCACCTTATGGATAGGATTATCGGCCAGATGAGGGTAGGCGACATGACCCTGTATGCCTTGCACGGTGAGCCGCGCATTTAATGACCCACGCCGTCCATTTTTAATGGTGTCCGCCAATTTATTACTTGAAGAAGGTTCGCCGACAATGCACCAGTCTGGCGCGATATTTTGCGCATTTAACCAGTCGACGACTTTAGTGGTGCCATTAATGGCTGGGCCTTCCTCGTCACTGGTGATTAAAAAGGCGATACGCCCATTATGGTTGGGAGACTTGTCTAGAAACCCCTCGGTGGCGGTTACCATCGCCGCCAGAGAGCCCTTCATATCGGCTGCGCCGCGACCATAAAGGCCCCCGTCTTTAATTACTGGCTCAAAGGGATCGGTATGCCACTCGTTGATATCACCTACCGGGACTACATCGGTGTGGCCCGCAAAACAGAGCATAGGACCGTCGCTACCGCGTACTGCCCAAAAGTTTTCGACGTCCTCGAAGGGCAGGCGGTGAACATCAAAATCCATGGCTTCGAGGCGTTCAATAAGTAAGTCCTGACAACCCGCATCGACCGGGCTCACCGATGCCTTGCGAATCAATGCGCAGGTCAGCTCAAGAGTGGGCGATAAGGAGTTTGTCATTACGAGGATCTTATTTAGCAACTGTCCGTTTTAATTATGGGCGTGCAGGGTTTCATTAAGCTCGATAGCGGTTTGATTGGTCAGGCATTCGACGGCGCCGGTGACAGAGTTACGACGGAACAGTAAATCGGTTTTGCCAGCCAGCTCCCGAGCCTTGGTTTCAGTGACTTTGTTCTGCTGCTCATCCAGCATTACCACTTTGGTCCCCGCCGTTATATACAACCCAGCTTCGACGGTACAGCGATCCCCCAGCGGGATACCAATGCCCGCATTGGCGCCAAGCAAACACTCCTTGCCCACGGAGATCACAATATTGCCGCCTCCCGAAAGGGTGCCCATGGTGGAACTACTACCGCCAAGATCGGAGCCAGCACCAACAAACACACCCGCGGAAATGCGCCCTTCAATCATATTAGGGCCTTCCGCGCCGGCGTTAAAGTTAACAAAACCTTCATGCATGATGGTGGTACCTTCACCGATATAAGCGCCGAGGCGCACCCGCGAGGTGTCGGCAATTCTGACGCCGCTGGGTACCACGTAGTCGGCCATTTTCGGGAATTTATCAACACAGCTGACTTGCAAATTGTCGCCCTGCATGCGAGCTGCAAGCTGACGTTGAGGTAGCTCGCTGAGATCAATAGCGCCTTCAGTAGTCCACGCGACATTGGGTAATACACCAAACATACCGGACAGGTCGGTACCGTGAGGCTTGACCAGTCGGTGGGAAATCAAATGCAATTTGAGATAGACCGCGGGCACAGATGTGGGTTTGCTATCCGCGGTGAGGGCCACTGCTACGACGGGTTTGGTGCTGTTAACGAGGGATCCTGTGATCTGTGCCTGAGCGGCCTCACCCTGTGCGTCAAAGGCCTGGGCCAGCTGCCCGAGCGCTGCCGCATCCAGAGTCATTACGGTGTCCTGACCGACAGCCATTACCGTGGTGAGTGCGGCTTTGACGCCATCAGAGGGTTGCAACAATGGCTCTGGATAGAACACTTCCAGCCATTCGCCATGGCTGTTTTGTGTGCCCACGCCAATGCCCAGGCTGTATAAATCTGTCATTCTTGTCTCCGCCTTCTTTTAACTATCGATTGTGTTGAGGAATTTGTATTAAGGGTTTTGCATTAACAGGTTCGTGTTAACAATTGTGCTGCCAGGAAATTAGCGGGTCAGGAATCTGAAAAAATGGCTTCATAATCGGCGGCTTTAAAACCAGTGTATGCCGCCTCTTTATATTCCAGCACAGGTCGTTTGATCAGGGTTGGATTGTCCAGAATAAGTTGAATAACATTCTCCTCATTCAGCCCTTCACGAGTGGATTCCGACAACTGCTTCCAGGTGGTGCTGCGTTTATTGATCAGCGCCGCCATGCCTATCTTATCCAGCCACTGTTGTACCTGATTTTCGCTCAGACCATCGCTGCGCACATCGTGAAATTCATAAGCAAGGGATTGCTCTTCAAGCCAACGCCGCGCTTTTTTGACGGTATCGCAATTTTTAATACCAAATAATCTTGTCATTGATTTTCGATGGCCTCGAAAAATGGCCGCACAGAATAACAAACTCGTATGCCATGTGGGTAGTGACGATTGTTAGTACGACTGCTTTGTCTGTGAACCCATTCAGGGTTTTTTGTTCAGGGCTTCTTATTAATGACGGGTGATTTTCGGCGTGGATAACAGGTGGTACATATTTCGCAAACCCTGCCATCACAGCCTCGGGCGCTGCAATATTCGCGCCCGTAATAAATAATTTGCAGATGTAGTGCATTCCAGCTGGACTTCGGAAATAACCGCTTCAAATCCTTTTCGGTTTGTACGACGTTTTTGCCGTTGCTCAGACCCCAACGCTGGGCGAGTCGATGAATATGAGTATCGACGGGGAAGGACGGGTGACCAAAGGCCTGTGACATCACCACACTGGCAGTTTTATGACCGACGCCGGGTAATCGTTCCAGAGCGTCCATATCTTCAGGCACTTCACCATCGTGTTCGTCGAGCAAAATATGTGAGAGCCGTGAGATGGCTTTTGATTTTTGCGGTGATAATCCGCAGGATCGGATTTGCTTGAGGATTTCTTCAACTTCAAGCTGGGCCATATCAACCGGGTTATCTGCGCGGGCAAACAGACCGGGAGTGACCAGATTAACGCGCTCGTCGGTGCATTGGGCAGAGAGTAATACGGCGATCAGCAGTGTGTAGGGGTCCTTGTGATCAAGGGGTACCGGAGGATTGGGGTAGAGCGCCTGAAGTTTTTCGAGAATGTACGAGACCCGTTCCTGCTTGAGCATTTATAGGCTCTCGACAAAGGTTTTAATGCGTTCAGCGGCTTTCCGGCATTGCTCCAGTGGTGCCACAAGGGCCATACGAATACGCCGGGCACCGGGGTTGCCGTCTGTCGTGTTTCGGGCCAGATACGTACCGGGCACCACGCTGAGATGTTTTTGGCGAAAAAGGTTGCAGGTAAAGTTAGTATCTGATGTTGGGGTTTCTGGCCACAGATAAAAGCCCCCATCGGGCCGCGATACATTCATTACTGGTTTGAGGATTTCAGTGACGATCTGGAATTTCTCACGGTAGAGCGCGCGGTTTGCCACCACATGATCCTCGTCTTGCCAGGCGGCGGCACTAGCCAGCTGATGTTGCACAGGCATGGCGCTGCCATGATAGGTGCGATAGAGCAAAAATTGTTTGAGAATGTCTGCGTCACCGGCGACAAAACCGGAGCGTAGGCCCGGCAGGTTCGAGCGTTTTGAGAGGCTATGGAACACCACACAGCGATGAAAGGTATCGCGACCCAGTTCAGTACAGGCCTGCAATAGGCCCGGCGGTGGTTGATCTTCGTGGGGATAAATCTCCGAGTAGCATTCGTCACTGGCGATAACAAAATCATAGCGATCAGCCAGGGCGACGAGATCTTTCAGTTGTTCAAGATCGACGATTGCCCCCGTGGGGTTGCCAGGGCTACACAAATAAACCAGCTGGCAACGTTGCCAAACAGCTTTGGGGACGACGGCGAAATCGGGCTGGAACTGTGTGTCGGCGGTGCAATTAACGTAGATCGGCTCGGCGCCTGCTAACAGGGTTGCACCCTCGTAGATTTGATAAAAGGGGTTTGGCATTAACACGGCGGGCTGCTCAGCACCAGCTGCACCATGGCGATCAATAATAGTCTGGGCAAAGGCAAATAGTGCTTCTCGGGTGCCGTTGACAGGTAGTACCTGGGTGTCTGGGTCTGGACGCTTCGACAATTTAAAGCGTCGTTCTAGCCACTGGGCAATAGCTTCACGCAGTTCGGGCAGGCCTTTGGTAGCTGGATAAGTTGAAAGCCCCGATAGGCTGCTAGCAAGTACTTGAGTAACAAATTCGGGGGCGGGATGTTTTGGCTCGCCCACCGAGAGATCAATATGCGTCAGCTCTGCCGCCGGAACAATGTCAGCCTTTAAACGGCGTAATCGTTCAAAGGGGTAGGGCTGCAAAATTTGCAGATCGGGATTCATTTAATTTGGTCGCTTATCAACGGGGTGGTCAGGGACGAGAGTTGATCAACTCTAAAGGTGCTCCGGATAATGTCTCATCAAGGTTACGATTGTCCAGTTCGAGGCAGATAGCAGTTTCTATTTCTCGACACAGGCTTTGGTCGGTAATGGGTTTGTCGTTGGCATCGGTGATATAAAACACGTCTTCTACCCGCTCACCTAACGTGGCAATTTTTGCGCTATGGAGGTGGAAATTGAACTGCATAAAAATTTGCCCAAGTTGTGCCAACAAGCCGGGGCGATCTGGCGTGATAACTTCAAGATAGCTGCTTTTGTCAGTAATGGTGTTATCAATATGTGCGGAGGTGCTGATGGTCATCTGTTTAAGCTGTCGCGATGTGCGGCGCGTTACCGAGAGTAGCTCAGTGGCAGGTGCCTGTAGCGCTTTATCCAGCGCGGCATAAACTTTGGCATGTCTGTCTGGATTGCTGCCGAAAGGCTCGCCGTTTTCATCTAACACGTAAAAAATATCAAAGGTATGGCGGTGGCGACTGCCGGTATAGAGCTGCGCATCGACAATATTGATGCGCTGGGCATCAAGGACAGTAGCGATGATGGGGAAAACATTGCTCAGACCTTTGGTGTAGATAAAAACTCGGGTGGCGCTGGTATCTTCGACACCGGCATCTTCGATAGAAACCAGGGTTCCTGATTGGCTACTGGCGGTGTGCGCTTTTTCGCTTAGACGGGCGATAACCGAGGCGCTTTCACGTAGAAATAATTCATCATCAAGGCCGTCCCACAGGTTGCGGCTTGCGGCTTCGCTGATACCCCGTTCGGCAAGTAGGGCAAGGGCCTGCTGGCAGGTATTGTTAATCCATTCCTGTCTGTCAACCGGGTTTTCCAGGCCTCTTTTTAACGCGTCTCTGGTGGAAAAATACAGTTGCCGCATTAGCGAACCTTTCCAGCCATTCCACAGGGTCGGGTTGGTGGCGGTAATATCGGCCACGGTGAGAGTGAACAGATAATCCAGGTGCAGTTGGTTACCGACCAGCTGGGCAAATTTGTGAATGATGTCCGGGTCGGCAATGTCTTCCCGCTGAGAAATACTCGACATCAACAGGTGATGTTCGACCAGCCATTTCAGCAGACGGATTTCCTGGTCAGTAAAGCCATGCCGGGTTGCGAACTGCTCGACATCCGCCGACCCCAGTTTAGAGTGATCGCCACCACGGCCCTTGGCGATATCGTGATAGAGGCCTGCGACCAGCAGCAATTCCGGTTTGGGCAGATTTTTACTGACGTGAGAGACCACTGGAAAGGTCTGCATTAACTCCGGTTTGCCCAACCGACGAATATTGCGCACCACCTGAATCGTGTGGGCATCGACCGGGTAGATATGGAATAAGTCGTGCTGCATCTGGCCGATGATGACGTCGAATTCGGGTAGGTAGTTACCTAGAATTCCATAGCGGGTCATACGCTGGAGCTGTGTGGAGAGCTTGCCTTTGCAACGCAGCAAGCGCATAAACAGCGCCCGGTTGTGGTCGTCCTGACGAAACGACTCGTCGATAAGATATCGACTTTGTCGGATTTGGCGAATTGTTTTTGAACACGCGCCGTCAATCTCCGGGTTTTCACCCAGCAGGACAAATACTTCGAGCAGGGCCGACGGTGACTCGAGGAACAAGGTGTCACTAATCGCTTCGATGCGGCCATCGCGAATTTGGAAGCGCTCGTTAATTGGACGCGTCGAGGCCGATTCGTAATTGCCGATAATAACTTCGTCGAAATACTGCATCAGTACATCGTTCTGTTCGTGCATGGCCAATACGACGCGGTAGTAGCGCTGCATAAATTGCTCGACGGCCATGCGCCGGTCATTGTCCTTATAGCCAAACATGTCGGCCAGCTTGCGCTGGTGTTCAAAAGACAGACGTTCCTCGGGGCGGTCGGCGATCATGTGTAACCCGTAGCGAACTCGCCACAGGAATTCCTCACCCTGCCTGATCAGTTGATATTCTTCCTCAGATAAAAAGTCGCTGTCACTCAGCTCACCGAGGGTGTCGATTTGATAGTGGCGTTTGGCAATCCAGCTGATCGACTGGATATCCCGCAAGCCCCCCGGTGCTTCCTTGATATTGGGTTCAAGGCTATATTCGGTGTTGCCATGTTTTTCATGGCGATCGTCCTGCTCAGTGCGTTTGGCCGCAAAAAAAGACTTCGAGGGCCAAATTTTATTAGTGTCGGTGCGCTTACGCATACTTGCCATCAGATTTTCATTGCCGACGAGCAAACGACTTTCAAGCAAGTTCGTGGCGACGGTGATATCGGCTTTTGCCTCAACGGCACATTGTTTTATTGAGCGTACGCTGTGGCCGATCTTGAGATGAATATCCCACAGGAAAGTCAAAAACGCGCTAATGTCCTGCTGATATTTCTGGTGGTTGTCACGCTTGGTCAGGATCAACAAATCGACATCAGAGCAGGGATGCAATTCTCGACGGCCAAAACCGCCGACCGCAACCAGGGCGATATTGTCGTCCCAACTAAACTGATTCCAGGCATGGACCAGAATGCGGTCGATAAAGGCCGCACGCTCGGTCACTAGAGATCGAATATCTTCGCCGTCGATGAATCGTCGATTAAGGTGCTGGTTGGCACCAAAGATTGCATCGCAAAATATAGCCATTGGCTCGCCGTTTTTCAGATCTGCCGAAAACCGTCTTTCGCGGAAGAATAGCGGTGCGGTTGAATGGCCTGTATCCATGTGTGTCTAGTCGGCGCTTGATACTGAAGTCGACGTTGTAGTTGGTATAGAAGTTGGCTCTGAAGTCGGTAGGGGAATCACTTCGTTTTTGCGAGTGGTTAACACTTCGACACCATCGCTGGTCACACACAGAGTGTGCTCCCACTGTGCCGAGAGTCGGCCGTCGCGGGTTTCCACAGTCCAGCCGTCTTTCTTTAATTTTGTGTGGGGTTTGCCGGCGTTGACCATGGGTTCGATGGTAAAGGTCATACCCTCCTCGAGAGTCAAACCGGTACCTGGTTTGCCATAGTGTAAAACTTGCGGGTCTTCATGAAATTCAGTGCCGATGCCATGGCCGCAGTACTCTCTGACCACCGAGTAATGATTGCTCTCAGCATGGCTCTGGATGACGTGGCCAATATCACCCAGTTTGACTCCGGGTTTAACAATCTCGATGGCTTTGTAGAGACATTCCTGGGCCACTTTGGACAGGCGTCGGGCATGATCTGGCGCCTTGTCCAGGCAGAACATCTGGCTGGTGTCGCCATACCATCCGTCCTTTATAACAGTGATATCGAGATTGACGATATCACTGCTTTTAAGAATCTTGGCAGCACTGGGAATACCGTGGCAGATGACCTGATTGACAGACGAACAGATAGTTTTGGGAAAGCCGCGATAATTCAGGCAGGCGGGCACTGCGTCTTGTACATCGACCATATAATCATGGCAAATTCGATCCAGATCCAGCGTGCTGATGCCCGGTTTCACATAGGGTTCTATCATCTCCAGCACCTCTGCGGCAAGCCGTCCGGCAATGCGCATTTTGGCGATATCTTCGCTGGATCGAGTGGCTACCGGCATCGGCTGAGGACGAGATAATTAACAGGCGGGCATTGTACCCAATTTGACGTAGATAAGTGACGTCCCATCCAGATTGGTGGTCCGGTAATTTCCGCGTCTTTTGGCGATATGCGAATGGCTCAGATGGTTGACGAGAATGGCGCAAAGCCGTTGCTTTTGCTTCAATCGCCAGCCCGATTATGGTATAAAGCGCGCCCCGGCGCAGAGACTGCCGGGTTAATGTTCTAAATTCGCACATATACCGGCACGTTGATCCGGGTGCCCGCGCGTCAAATACATTATTTAGAGCCTTAATTTAAGGCGGTGTTGATGGCAGGGGGTTGGTCAATGGGGTATGTGGAAGATTAACCCCAAATTTGAGGAAAATGTATGACCACTGTCAGTATGCGTGACATGTTGAAGGCCGGTGTTCACTTCGGTCACCAGACTCGTTATTGGAATCCCAAAATGAGCCCCTATATCTTTGGCGCTCGCAATAAAATCCACGTTATCAATCTCGAACACACTTTGCCCGCTTTTAACGGAGCGCTGGAGCAAGTTCGTCAGTTGGGTAGCAATGGTAATAAGGTGTTATTTGTTGGCACCAAACGCGCTGCACAAAAAGCTATTAAAGAGCAGGCTGAGCGCGCGGGTATGCCCTATGTCAGTAATCGCTGGTTGGGTGGCATGCTAACCAATTACAAAACCATCCGGGCTTCGATTAAGCGCTTTCGCGATTTGCAGGTGCAAAGTGAAGACGGTACTTTTGATAAATTAACTAAAAAAGAAGCCCTGACCCGCACCCGTACGATGGAAAAACTTGAACGCTCAATCGGCGGTATTAAAGACATGGGTGGTTTGCCCGATGCCCTGTTTGTGATTGATGTGGATCACGAGCGCATTGCCGTTCAGGAAGCTAACAAATTGGGCATTCCAGTGATTGGCATTGTGGACTCAAATAGCGATCCCGATGGTATAGACGTGGTGATCCCGGGTAACGACGATGCCATTCGTGCCATTAACCTGTATGCGGTGGCGATGGCCGATGCCATCCTGGCTGGCAAGTCAGGCGGTGAGGACTTATCGGTTCGCGATGAATTTGTAGAAGTGACAGAAGACGTCGCTGCAGAAGCGAGTGCTGAGCCAGCTGTAGAAGCGACAGAATCAGCAGTCGTTGTAACCGAAGAACCTACCAGTGTGGCAACAGAAGAACCCGTTAATGCTGAGCAGGCAGAAACCGCGCCGGATGCGTCCTGAGGATGCACTGTGACTAACTTGCTTTATTTCTGACGCTTTTTTGGCATTAGATTCAAAGCTTGTTGTGGGGCTGTTTCAGGAACAGTGCTACGTAAATATTATCAAGGGGGCCTGGCCCCCTTTTTATCAGGCAAAATTGAAAATATATGAGGATTGGTAATGACAGCTATTAAGGCTTCCCAGGTGAAAGACCTCCGTGAGCGCACCGGACTGGGTATGATGGAATGTAAAAAAGCGCTGGTCGAATCGGGCGGCGATATTGAGCAAGCTATCGAAGATTTGCGCAAATCCAGCGGTATGAAAGCGGCCAAAAAAGCCGGTCGAACAGCTGCCGATGGTATGGTGATGGTAAAAATTGCCGAGAATGGCAGCTACGGTGTCGTTGTCGAAGTTAATTCGGAAACGGATTTTGTTGCCCGTGATGAAAACTTTCAGGGCTTTGTCAGTGCCGTTACCGACAAAGCCTTCGATGGCAAGCTAGGTGATCTTACCGAACTGATGGATGGCGATGTGGAAACCGCCCGGCAAGCTCTGGTGCAAAAAATTGGCGAAAATATCAGTGTCCGGCGCATAGAGCTGGTGGAAGCCCCGGTGGTGGGCGGTTATGTGCACAGCAATAACCGGATCGCAGTACTGGTTGCGCTGGATGGTGGCAACGGGGATGTTGCTAAAGATGTTGCCATGCATGTCGCTGCACTTAACCCTCAGGTGGCTAAACCTGAAGACATGGCTGCGGATGTTATTGCCAAGGAAAAAGAAATTTATATCGCTCAAGCACAGGAGAGCGGCAAGCCCGATGAAATCATCGAAAAAATGGTTGCGGGAAGAGTTAAAAAATTTCTCGCCGAAAGTAGTCTGGTTGAGCAGGCCTTTGTTAAAGACCCCGACGTTAAAGTGGGCAAATTTTTGCAGCAGGCTGGTGCCGATATAAAAAGCTTCACGCGTTTTGAAGTGGGCGAAGGCATTGAGGTTGAAGAGGAAGATTTTGCCGCAGAAGTGGCCGCACAAATGGAAAAGCAAGGAAAATAAAAACCAGACGCTGTGGGACACCAATGTCGAATCGCAACAGCAAAGACAAAAAGTATAAACGCATCCTGCTGAAACTCAGCGGCGAGGAACTGGTTGGCGAACAAGGCTTTGGCATTGATCCCAAAGTACTTGATCGAATGGCCCTTGAAATAGGCCAGTTAGTCGGAATTGGCGTACAGGTCGGCCTGGTGATAGGCGGTGGCAATTTGTTTCGGGGCGCAGCATTGAGCGCTGCTGGTATGGAGCGTGTCACTGGGGATCACATGGGTATGTTGGCGACCGTAATGAATGGCCTGGCGATGCGTGATGCGCTTGATCGCAACAATATTTCCGCGCGGGTTATGTCCGCCATACCTATGAGTGGTGTGGTTGAACATTATGATCGTCGCCGTGCCCTGGGTTACATGTCTGCAGGTGAAGTGGTGATATTTGCGGCGGGTACAGGCAATCCATTTTTTACAACTGATTCGGCCGCCTGTTTGCGCGGTATCGAGATTAACGCTGAGCTGGTATTAAAGGCCACCAACGTGGACGGGGTGTATTCTGCGGACCCTATGAAATTTCCGGACGCGACGCTTTACGAACAGCTGACCTATGATGAAGTGCTCGATAAAAAGCTTGAAGTGATGGACCTGACTGCCATTTGCCTTTGTCGGGAGCATAATATGCCTGTGCGGGTATTTCGTATGTCAAAATCCGGCGCGTTGCTAAATATTGTGGTGGGTTGCAACGAAGGTACGCTGATCGAGGAGCCGACCGGGGCAGAAGAGAATAAAACGTGATTGAAGAGCTAAAAGACGATGCCAAAGAGCGCATGGAAAAAACCCTAGAGGCGCTCGGTCACTCGATGAATAAAATTCGTACCGGTCGAGCCCACCCCAGTATTCTGGAATCAGTGACGATGTCTTATTATGGTAGCGCCACGCCACTTTCACAGGTGGCAAATATTTCGGTTCTCGATGCCCGTACCCTGGCTGTTACGCCCTGGGAGAAAAACCTGGTACCCGATATCGAAAAAGCCATCATGAAATCTGATCTGGGGCTTAATCCGGCGACTGCTGGTGAGGTTATTCGCATCCCCATGCCGGCCCTGACGGAGGAGACCCGCAAGGGCTTCATCCGTCATGCCCGTCAGGAAGCTGAAAACTCCAGGGTGTCGATACGCAATATCCGTCGCGACGTATTGTCGGATTTCAAAGAATTATTAAAAGACAAAGATATCACTGAAGATGAAGATCGCCGTGCCCACGATGATGTGCAGAAGTTGACTGATCGCTTTATAGGTGTCGTTGATGAAGCGCTAGCGGTTAAAGAAAAGGATTTGATGGAGATCTGAATAGATGGTCACTCCTCGATCACCGTTATGACTGAAGTTGCAAGTCAAGAAGAAGCCCCTCCGCTGCGTCATGTCGCAATCATTATGGACGGTAACAACCGTTGGGCCAATGAGCGCGGCCTTGGTGGGGTCGCCGGGCATCAGGCCGGGGTTGAAAATGTTCGCAATGTTCTCGAGGCCTGCCGTGATCAAGGTGTTGAAACGCTGACTCTATTTGCGTTTAGCAGTGAAAACTGGCAACGCCCCAAATCAGAGGTGCAGGGTTTATTTGCACTGTTTGGGACCTACATCAAAAATGAAATGCGCAAGTTGCGCGACAAAAAAGTGCGACTCCATGTAATCGGCGAGCGCGGTCGGTATAGCAATGGCTTGCGTAACCGGATTAAGCAGGCAGAAGCGCTGACCGCTGAAGGTGATATGAATCTGGTGTTGGCAGTCGACTACGGTGGTCGATGGGATATTACTGAGGCGGCACGAACACTGGCTCAGAAGGTTGCTGATGGAGAACTAGCACCGGCAAATATCAGTGAAGAGTTGTTGGCAAAGGAATTATCTCTCGCCGATTTCCCGCCACCCGATTTATGCATTCGTACCGCCGGTGAACAACGGATCAGCAACTTCCTGCTTTGGCAGATGGCCTATACGGAGCTTTGCTTCGCTGATTGTTATTGGCCAGATTTTGGCAAGGCAGAGTTTGACCTGGCTCTTGAGGAATACCGTCGTCGCAATCGGCGTTTTGGCCTGAGTAGTAGCCAACTATTGGTGTCGCAACGAGATAGAGCGTAGTGCTTAAACAACGGATAGCGACGGCGATTGTGTTAGCGACGCTATTTTTAGCGGCTTTGTTTGGCCTGGTGCCTGGGCATTTCTCTATCCTTATGGCTCTGGTTGTCGGCTATGCCGGTTGGGAATGGAGCGCTTTAGCAGGGTTTTCTGGGTTGCGTTCCCGTTTGGTTTACACGCTCGGCTTATTGATTCTAGTCGGCCTCGCAGGTTGGCAGTTCGACTTTAGCGACGGCGCCGCCGTTAATAATCGTGTTCGATCCCTGCTCGCCTGGGCCTGCGCCTGGTGGGCCATTGCGCTGTTATGGGTTCAGGGTTACCCCAGTAGCGCGTTGTTGTGGGGTAAACGCTGGTTGTGTGCAGCTATGGGAATTGTTGTATTAGTGCCCACTTGGGTGGCTCTGACTACCTTGATTCATTTGGCTAATGGGGCCTGGTTGGTGTTCAGTGTTGTGGTGTTGGTGGCCCTGGCTGATATCGGCGCATTTTTCAGTGGTCGAGCTTTTGGGCTTCATAAATTAGCGCCGGAAGTTAGCCCTGGAAAAACCTGGGAAGGATTTGCTGGCGGTATACTAGCCATTGTTATCGTCGCTATGTTTTATGCATTGTCTGGAGCCGGTGAACAAACTCGGTTGTGGGCGTGGTTGCTGCTAGCAGTAATAACTGGACTGGCTTCGGTAGTTGGCGATTTACTGGTGAGCATGGTCAAGCGTCATCGCGGTGTAAAAGACAGCGGTACGATATTACCGGGTCATGGCGGTGTGCTGGATCGAGTGGATGGTCTGACCGCAGCGCTACCCGTATTCGCACTGATGTACGGCCTGTTGTATGAGCACCAGACATGAATGAGCCATTTGTTGCGTTGCAGTGCACCAGGCGGTCACAATACCCATGCAGACGCTAACGATTCTAGGTGCTACCGGTTCCATTGGCGTCAGCACGCTGGATGTTGTCGCGCGTCACTCTGACCGATACACGATTTTTGCGTTAACGGGCCACACGCGTGTCGAAGCGCTGGCTCGTCAGTGTCAGCAATTTAAACCCCGTTATACGGTTGTCTCATCAGAGCAATCCGCTGAGTTATTGCGTGCCCAGGTGCCTCCTGGGACAAAAGTTCTGTCAGGCACTGAGGGCCTGGCTTTGGTTGCTAATCACGACGATGTTGATATTGTTATGGCGGCTATAGTCGGTGCAGCCGGTTTGGTGCCAACCCTGGCAGCGGTGCGTGCAGGCAAAAAGGTATTGCTGGCCAATAAAGAAGCGCTGGTGATGGCCGGTGGCCTTTTTATGCAAGCTGTCAGCCGTCATGGCGCGACTCTTCTGCCGATAGATAGCGAACACAATGCGATTTTTCAATGTTTGCCAGAGAGTTTTAATCGTGACGCGATTAGCACAGAGAAAAACACCGCACGACAGCTGGACTCCGATGCTCAGAAACAGAATAAACCGGCGAATCCATACGGCGTAAGAAAACTTTTGTTGTCCGGATCCGGAGGTCCATTTCGGACAACGCCCCTGGATGTGCTCGATACTGTGACGCCTGATCAGGCCTGTGCCCACCCGAACTGGCAGATGGGCCGCAAGATATCTGTTGACTCAGCGACGATGATGAACAAAGGACTTGAGCTGATCGAAGCCTGTTGGTTATTCGATGTCGATGAGAGCAAGGTCGAAATCATTATTCACCCCCAGAGCATCGTCCACTCTCTGGTAGAATACACCGATGGCTCCGTGCTGGCCCAATTGGGTAATCCGGATATGCGCACGCCCATCGCCCATGGCCTGGCCTGGCCTGAGCGAATTGAATCGGGTGTCGCGATGCTGGATTTGGTTACAGCGGCAGTGCTCAACTTTGAAGCGCCGGACAATGAGAGATTTCCCAGTCTCGGGTTGGCGAGAGCCGCAGCGCGTGATATGGCTGACGCGCCTGCTGCGCTAAATGCGGCTAACGAAGTAGCGGTGGCAGCCTTTTTAGCTGGTGCGATTGGATTTGCCGAGATTTACCGGGTGGTCGACGGTGTGATGCAAAGCTGGTCGGTTACTGAACCTGTTGACCTGACCGAAGTCCAAGACGCTGATAGGCGCGCACGCAGGTCTGCCGAGCAGCTAGTGCGTCGTGTCGGTTGAAATTGAGATTCAGATTGAGAATGGCTCTTAGTAAAGAGCTTCAGGATAATAAATGGCAATAATCGAGATGATTTTTTACACACTGATAGTGTTAGGTGTGTTGGTCACATTTCATGAGTTCGGTCATTTTTGGGTGGCCCGACGCTGTGGTATCAAAGTGCTTCGGTTTTCCATAGGTTTTGGTCCGGCGCTGATACGTTGGCGAGATCGCCATGACACTGAATTTGTGATTGCTGCTTTACCACTCGGCGGCTATGTCAAAATGGTCGATGAGCGAGAGGGCGAAGTTGCTGTTGCTGATATCCCTTATGCTTTTAATCGAAAACCGGTCATCCAGCGCATGGCAACCGTTGCAGCAGGGCCGCTGGCAAATTTTGTCCTGGCGATCCTGGCGTACTGGATTATTTACATGGTGGGTGTGCAGGGCGTTGCACCAATAATCGCTGAGGTAACACCCGGTTCCATCGCCGAGGCCGCTGGGCTTGAGGGCGGTCAGGAAATCATTGCCGTTGATGGTGAGCCGACAACGACCTGGCAAGACCTGGGTGAGCGTCTGGTGCATCGAATTGGCGAGCACGGCACCATTCGTTTTACGGTTCGCTATGCGGATTCAAATCTCGAATATGACAGTGAAGCGGCTTTGCTGGGCTGGAATATCGATGCCCGCGACCCCGATCCAATTGGCAGTATCGGTATCAGCCTGTATCGACCTAAAACCCTGCCTATAGCCAATGAACTCACGCCCGGTGATCCAGCGGCAATGGCCGGCATGCAGTCGAAAGATTTGGTTTTGTCGGCCGATGGTATTGCGATGCCAGACTGGAATACCTGGGTTGAGTACGTGCGGGCTCGTCCCGGACAGAATCTTACAGTCCTGATAGAACGTGATGGGGACACACTGACATTAAGTATGACGCCAAAATCGGTGACCACGGCCGGTGACACGATTATTGGTCAGGTTGGTATGTCAGCGTTGCCAGTTGAATGGCCAGCGAATTTCTATCGCGAGAGTCAATACGGGATGTTTGGGGCATTGGCTAAAGCCTGGCGTCAAACCGGAAAAACCACGCTGCTAATCCTCTCTTCTATCAAGAAAATGATCGTTGGAGATATTTCTCTCGAACACTTGAGCGGGCCTATCACCATTGCTAAAGTGGCCGGCGCTTCTGCTAGCTATGGCGTAGTGGCCTTTCTGCAATTTATGGCCCTGTTGAGTGTCAGTCTCGCGGTGTTGAATTTGCTGCCGATACCAGTGCTCGATGGCGGTCATCTGGCTTATTACCTGGCGGAAGTAGTCAAGGGTAGCCCGGTGTCGATAAAAACCCAGGAGTTTGGCTATCGGGTGGGTTTGTTTTTGGTCGTTGGTTTGATGGTGCTGGCGCTATACAATGACATCGCTCGGCTGTAACTGATCGTTTAAACATTAACAATAAAGAGTTTTTTAAGCATACATGAAACGACTGTTATCGCCGTTGCTGTTCTGGTTTTTTTTCACGTTAGCCCATGCCGAAGTATTTCAGGTTGAAGATATTCGCGTTGACGGGTTGCAGCGGGTTTCCGCGGGCACCGTGTTCGCCTCTCTACCGATAAGCGCGGGTGACTTGGTTGACGATGAGGGTATTCGTGAAGCAACGCGAGCTCTGTTCCAGACCGGCTATTTCAACGATATTCGTATTGCCCGAGATAATAACGTTCTGGTGATTATCGTCACAGAGCGCCCGGCCATCGCCGAAATCACTATTAGTGGTAATAAAGCCATAGAAGATGAGCAATTGCTTGAGGCGCTGGATGGCGCGGGTTTATCGGAGGGGCAGATATTTCGACAACCTGTATTACAGGGCATGAGTCAGGAGCTACGCCGACAGTATGTCAGCCAGGGCCGTTATGATGCCGATGTGGTTGGGGAAGTGACTGAGTTACCACGCAACCGAGTGGCGATAAATCTGACTATCGACGAAGGCTCAGTGGCAGCAATCAAACATATTAATATTGTCGGTAATCATGCCTTTGATGACAAAGCTCTGGTGGGCTTGTTTGAATTACAAACCACTGGGCTGCTGTCATTTTTTATGGGTGATGACAAATACTCTCGGGAAAAACTCACTGGTGATTTAGAACGACTAGAATCGTGGTATCTCGACCGTGGCTACCTTAAATTTAATATTGACTCTACCCAGGTTTCCCTTGGCCCGGATCGGGACACCGTATTTATCACCGTCAATGTTAGCGAGGGAAGTGTTTATACGGTTAATAAAGTGGAACTGGCTGGTGAATTAATCGTTCCTGAAGCGCAGCTGTTATCGTTGGTGTTGATGCGCGAAGGCCTGACTTTTTCCCAGACTTTAATGACGACCACGAAGGAGTTGTTCACCCGGCGACTGGGTGCTGAAGGTTATACCTTTGCTGAAGTGGAGGCATTTCCGGAGCTTGATGAAGAAGAAAGTACGGCCAAAGTCACTTTTTTTGTTAAGCCTGGCAAGAGAGCGTATGTCCGCCGTATTGAGTTTCGTGGAAATACCAAAACTGATGATGAGGTACTGCGTCGTGAGATGAGGCAAATGGAAGCAGCGTCAGCATCTACCGACATGATCGAACATTCCAAAGTGCGATTGGAGCGTCTTGGACATTTCAAGGAAGTCACCACCGAAACTCGCGAAGTGCCCGGTACCGACGATCAACTGGATGTTTTTATCACGGTGGAAGAGCAGCCTTCAGGCAGTGTGGGGGCTAGTTTCGGCGTAGCTCAGGGATCGGGTATTATTCTAGGTGGAAATATTTCAGAGCGGAATTTCTTCGGTACCGGCAATTCAGTAAGTTTCGGTGTGAGCAGGAGCAAATATCGGACCAATGCAACGGTTTCTTTGAATGACCCCTATTTTACCAAAGACGGTGTTAGCGCGGGTTATCGGTTTTCATTTGTGGCCACCGATTATGGTGATTTTGATGTGGCTGAATACACCTCTGATAGTTTTACGACAGGCGTTAATTTCGGCTATCCGCTCACTGAGACTTCTCGAATTAGTTTTGGCTTGAGTGTTGAGAATTTGTCGATCGATGTTGGTGTGTTCCCGTCTTTAGAAATTATCCAGTTTTTACGGGAAAATGGTGATAACTACACAATGTTGACCAGTACGTTGAGTTGGTCGCAATCAACCCTAAATCGTGGGGTGCTGGCCACCAGAGGCTCTTCCCAACGGATGGGGGTTGAGTTTTCGGTACCGGGTATTGATCTTGAATATCTAAAGTTTAGTTACGCAGCACAGTATTTTAAGCCCATCACCAAAAGTTTGACTCTTCATTTAAAAACAGATCTTGGTTATGGTTTTGGCCTGGGTGATGCTGATCGACTGCCATTTTTCAAAAATTATTACGGTGGTGGCTTCAAATCGGTACGCGGTTTCAAAAACAACTCGCTGGGTCCTCAGGATACACCGTTTCCAGGCTTTGACGATCCAGATCCATTTGGTGGCAATGTAAAAGCGTCAGCCAGTGTTGAATTACTTTTTCCGGTGCCTTTTTTGAAGGATCAGCGTAGTGTGCAAGCCATGGTCTTTTTTGATGCAGGTAATATATTTGATACGGAATGTAATGCCTTCCAGACAAATTGTTTTAGTCCAGATGTAGCCGAGTTACGCTATTCATTTGGCATTGGCGGCACCTGGGTGAGCGGCTTTGGGCCAATAACAGTCGCTCTTGCTTCGCCATTTAACGACAATGAGTTCGATGAAACAGAGGTCTTCCAGTTTTCTATGGGGCAAGGCTTCTAACCGTAGGTTCGAGTCGTGTTACGTAGTTATAAATGCCAATGATGATAGTTAAGGGGATAACGTGAAAAGATTTTTGACCGTAGTAACTTGTGTGTTTTTATTTAACGCTAGCGTTCTGGCGGAGTCTAAGATTGCTGTTGTCGATGTAGCACGAGCAATATTTAGCACCGAGGTCGCCAAGAAACGCCAGGAAGAATTGCAGGGGACTTCTGAGTTTTCCTCTCAGCAGGCCAAATACGATAGCCTGGGCGCAGATATGAAGGCCCTACAAAAGGAGGTTGAGGGCAAGGCAATGACCTTATCCCAGGAGCAGGCGGCTGACTACAAGAAAAGGATGGAATACCTGCGCGCAGATGTCGAGCTGGTATCTCGGAAACTCCAGGCAGAAATCAAAGATTTACAAAATCGAATCATGCAGGAATTGCAGCCGAAGGCCCTCGAGGCAGTTAAAGAATTAGTTACCGAGGAAAAAATCACCTTACTGCTACAGCGTGAGGCTGTTATTTCGGCATCACCGGATATGGACTTAACTTCAAAGCTTATTGATCGAATGAATAAAAAGACCCAATAAGATTGGGTTCCTGAGGTTAATGAGTTGAGACCGGAAGCGTTTTCGGCTGATATTGGCTCGGCGCGGACGGACGCCATTTCAAGTGTGTAAGCGTGGACGGACACACTAGCTAGCTAATACTGTGAGAATTAGTTTAAGAAATTGCTTAAAGCATAGTTTGAGAAAATCGCATCTAGAACCAACAGAGAGACCTTGATGACCGCAGCCTATACACTGCAAGAATGTGCTGAATTTTTAGGTGCGGAACTCAAAGGTGACCCCGCTTGTAAGATCTCTGGGTTGAATACCTTGCAGGATGCGATGGCAGGCGATATCGCCTTCCTGTCGAACAAGGCTTATCTGAAACTGCTCAGTTCAAGCAATGCCTCAGCCGTTATTCTCGAACCCCGGTTTGCCGAACAATATCCCGGCAACGCGCTGATACTAGAAAACCCCTATGTCGGTTATGCTCGTATTACGGCCTGGTTTGACAATGGGCCAAAGTCGCCCGAAGGGATTCACCCAAGCGCAATTATTGCGGACTCTGCCACTGTCTCATCTGACGTGTCAATCGGCCCCTGTGCCGTGATCAGCGACGGTGTAACTATAGAAGCCGGAGTCGTGGTGGGCGCCGGCACATTTATTGGCGAACATAGTTCAATTGGCCGGGACACCTGGATATCGGCAAACGTCAGTATTTATCACGGCATCAGCATTGGTGAAAAAGTCACCATTCATGCTGGTGCCGTGCTCGGTGCCGATGGTTTTGGCTTTGCTAACGATGGTGGTCAGTGGATAAAAATTCACCAGTTGGGTGGAGTGGAAGTTGGTGATCGGGTCGAAATCGGTGCCTGTACGACCATTGATCGAGGCGCGCTCGGTAATACCGTGATTGAAGACGGTGTGATTCTTGATAACCATGTGCAAATCGCCCATAACGTGCGCATTGGTGAAAATACTGCCATGGCAGCTTATGCGGGTATCGCCGGCAGCACGACTATTGGTAAGAACTGTATATTTGCTGGGCAGGCGGGCGCAGTGGGCCATGTGACAATTTGCGATAATGTTCACGCAATGGCGCGTACAGCTTTGTCTAAGTCAATACATAAGCCGGGGTCATATTCATCTGGATTACTTATGTATGAAACGGCTAAATGGCGCAAGAATGCGGCTCGCTTTGGTCAGTTGGATGATATGGCGCGACGTTTAAAGGTACTCGAAAAAAAGCAGACCTAGTCCGTCAACGCATTTTGGAACATTTGGGAAGTTTTATGCAAATTAAGGAAATAAAGCAATTTCTGCCGCACAGATATCCGTTTTTGCTGGTCGATCGTGTGCTGGAAATTGAACTAGGCAAGCGCATTCTCGCGTACAAAAATATTACGGTAAATGAAGATGTATTTAACGGCCATTTTCCCGGGGAACCGATTTTCCCGGGCATGATGATCATTGAGGCAATGGCTCAGGCGGCTGGATTGCTGGGGTTTGCCACCGTTAACAAGCAGCCTGAAGACAACGCACTGTATCTTTTTGCCGGGGTCGATAAAGTGCGCTTCAAGCGTCCGGTTGTGCCTGGCGACCGGTTGATGCTTGAGGCTGAAATTGATTCCACCAAACGCAATATCTGGCGGTTTAACTGCACCTCCTCTGTTGATGACCAGGTGACCTGTAAGGCCACAATTCTCTGTGCATTGCAGGGTATGGGTTCACAGGGTTCGGATTCACGGGGTGCGGATTCACAGGGTACGGATTCACAGGGTACGGATTCATAATGGCAACAGTTCACGCCAGCGCAGTAGTTGACCCTTCCGTTGAATTGGGTGCCGGTGTTGAAGTTGGGCCATTAACGGTCATAGGTGCTAATGTTAGCATTGGTGATGGCACAGTGATCGCGTCACACGCCGTCATTAAAGGCCATACCGAAATTGGCTCGCAAAATCGCATTTTCCAGTTTTCGACCATCGGCGAAGATACCCCGGATATGAAATATGGCGGCGAGCCAACCAAGCTGGTGATTGGCGATCGCAATATTTTTCGTGAAGGTGTGACAGTGCATCGCGGCACTGTGCAGGATAGAGGCGAGACGCTGATCGGCAACGACAACTTGTTTATGGCCTATGTTCATATCGGCCACGACTGCGTGGTCGGTGACCACACTATCTTTGTCAATAACGCATCTATATCGGGTCATATTCATGTCGGCAACTGGGCATTTTTGTCTGGTTATACAGGGGTGCATCAGTACGTTCGGGTAGGTGCTCATGCGTTTTTAGGGGCCATGGCATATCTAAATCAAGACCTGCCAGCTTACGTGATAGCTGCGGGGCATCCGGCTGTACCGCGCACCATTAATAAAATGGGTCTTGAGCGTCGCGGCTTTTCCAAACAACAAATTATCGCTATAAATCGGGCCTATAAAACTGTTTACCGGCAGGGTCTCAAACAAGACGAGGCGTTGGCAAGGCTTGATGCACTTGATGAGCACAATGATGTACTACAGCCATTCATCGATTCCATCCGCGATTCCACACGTGGCATTATTCGTTAAAGCCTTGTTGCATCAGTAGGTCAGTTGATGGGCGAATCGGCACATGTATCGATGAGCGCACTCCGCATCGGCCTGGTAGCAGGAGAGGTATCCGGTGATCGGCTGGGCGCTGCGTTGATGCAGGCGATCCTGAAAAAACGTCCCAACACCCAGTTTGAAGGTGTCGGCGGCAAGCTCATGGTGGCAGTTGGCCTGCATTCGCTCCACCCCATGGAGCCGCTTTCTGTGATGGGCCTGGTCGAGCCTTTAAAAAAATTGCCGACGTTGTTAAGCATGCGTCGCAGTCTTCGCGACCACTTCCTGCGCCAGCCGCCAGCCGTGTTTATCGGTATAGATGCGCCGGATTTTAATTTGGGACTCGAATTCAAATTAAGACAGAGCGGTATAAAAACCGTCCATTATGTTAGCCCCTCTGTTTGGGCCTGGCGGCAAAACCGGATTAAAAAAATCGCCCGCAGCGTTGATCATATGCTTGCCCTGTTGCCCTTTGAGGCAGATTTTTATAAAGATCATGAGATCCCCGTCACTTTTGTGGGCCATCCTCTAGCTGATGAATTACCCCTGACTCCTGAGCGGGAAAGGGCACGAACCGAACTGGGTCTGGCCGATTCAACAGGCCCCGTGGTCGCCTTATTACCGGGTAGCCGGAAGGGTGAAATAGCGCATCTTGGCCGTTTGTTTCTGGAAACTGCGCGCCGCTGCCGGCAATTATTGCCTGAACTCAGCTTCCTCCTCCCCGCCGCCAATGCCGCGCGGCGAGCTCAGGTTGATGCCTTGATAGGAGAATTCCCAGATTTGCCGTTGACGGTATTTGACGGTCAATCCCATGCTGTGATGGCGGCAGCAGATGCGGTGTTATTGGCCTCTGGCACCACAGCTTTAGAGGCTATGTTATTAAAAAAGCCCATGGTTGTCAGTTACAAAACCGGTTGGCTGAGCCATGCGATTATTTCTCGGATGTTGGAAGTGCCCTATGTGTCATTGCCTAATTTGTTGGCTGGGGAAGAACTGGTGCCGGAACTGTTGCAGAACGAAGCGAGCGTCGAAAGCCTGGCGGAAGCATTAATGGCGATGCTGACCAAACCTGATTATTCTCAGGGTATGACCCAGCGATTTACGCAATTACACGAGCTTCTGCGCTGCGACGCCAGCAATATAGCCGCTGACGCCGTACTTAAACTGATTGATGCCGATGTTGGGGACGCTGGCGGGGTCGGGGTAACAGAGGCGAGTTGAGCGCATTGCGTGGATAATTTAATTCCCTACCGGGGGGCGTTGCTTGCCGGTGTCGATGAAGTGGGTCGCGGTCCTCTTGCCGGTGATGTTTTAGCTGCCGCGGTCATCCTTGATAGTAATCGCCCGATTGTTGGTCTGGCAGATTCCAAAAAATTATCGGCTGTCCGGCGCGAAAAAATATATTCAGACATCGTCTCGAGTGTGACCAGCTACAGTATTGGTCGTGCCTCGGTGGCAGAGATTGATCAGATCAATATCCTTCAGGCAACCCTGTTGGCGATGACCAGAGCGGTTGCCGGGCTGTCTATCACACCTGAATTTGTTGTGGTTGACGGTAATCGATACCCAGATTGGCATTATCCCTCTCAATCAATCATTAAAGGCGATAGCAAAGTTGCTGCAATCAGTGCTGCATCTATCCTTGCCAAGGTGATTCGCGACGGAGAGATGCGGCAGTTCGATAAGGTTTATCCCGGCTATGATTTTGCCGCTCACAAGGGCTACGGTACAAAACGGCATCTGGCCGCATTGAAAATTCTGGGACCGTGTCCCTTGCACCGACGTTCCTTCAAGCCAGTTGCCGATTTGCTGAATCACAAATAGAGCCATAAATAGTGAACTCCAAATAGAGAACCCCAAATAGTGAATCGGTGATTAATTGGCTAATATTTTATCGCCAATTAGGTTCGGCGCATTGCAAGTCTCGCTTAAGTACTGGAGAATTAGTGCTACCAATTTGACGTAATAAATAACGAAAATACTTAATTAATTAGTGTTAAGTTAGTACAGGCTATTAAGCACCGAGAAGCTACGCACCACGACAAGAGGATAGTCATGACATACGCGCAAATTACCGGCTGGGGAAGTTGTTTGCCGCCTGCGCGACTGACAAATCAGGACATTACCTCCGTCATGGAGACCTCCGAGGAGTGGATTGTTGAGCGTACGGGCATCAAGACTCGGCGTATTAGCCATGTTAAAAATGCAGATCTCGCCCATGTCGCCAGCGTGAGGGCCTTAGCCTGCGCTGACATTTCAGCATTGGATATCGACGTGATCGCCTTCGCGACTACCACTCCTGACGAAGTAGTGCCTAATACCGCGTCGATGTTGCAAGGTGCTATCGGGGCGACTAATGCCGCCTGTTTTGATCTTAATGCCGCCTGCACCGGCTTCCTCTACGCTTTCAATATGATTTCAGAGATGATTCGTGGTGGCTCCGTGCAAACCGTGCTGGTGGTTGGCTCAGAACGACTTAGCTCACTGATGAACTGGTCACGTCGTGATTCAGCGATTCTGTTCGGCGATGGTGCTGGTGCCGTGGTGGTGCAGGCGTCTGATCAGGAAAGTGGGTTTTTTCAGGGCAAATTAGGTTGCATTGAAAATACCCGCGAATTGCTGGCGATCCCAGATTTCGGTCTCGATGCGATTGCTGAACACCGGCCGCTGGATATCACTATCGATTTTCACGGTCGCGAGATTTTTAAAAATGCTGTCACCGGTATGGCCAAGGCCTGCACAGATGTGATTTCTCAGTCTGGGCTTTCGCTAGATGATATTGATTTGATTATTCCCCACCAGGCTAATGCACGCATAATCGAAGCACTGATAAAACGCCTGGGTGCGGACATGGAAAAAGTTGTTGTCACGCTGGATCGCTATGCCAATACCTCTACTAGTAGCATTCCCATCGCTCTGTGCGAGGCCCTTGAGCAGGGTCGTGTTAAACCGGGGATGACGATTTTGATGGCGGCATTCGGAGCGGGGTTAACTTGGGGTGCCACCCTGATTAAATGGGGTGATCGCATCACGCCGCTGGCCAGTACCGATATTGACTTGCCGCCGACGGATAAAACCGGACTCGAGCTGATCATGGAAGCCATCGCGGTGCGCGCGAACGTCGCTGATAAGTTTCGCTGATAAATGAATTGCTGTTACTGAACTAACGACAGCCAATGTCGATTCCACAAGTTCTATACCCATAGCTTCTATAAGAGCAAGCGATGCCGCAAGTAAACAATCATAGCGCCGCCGCACCGCCGTTCGTACATCTGCATCTGCATAGCGAATACTCTCTGAGTGACGGCACCATTGGCGTCAAAGCCCTGGTTGATCGTGTCTCGGAACTGGCGATGCCGGCCGTGGCCATTACCGACATTAGTAATCTGTTTGCGCTGGTAAAGTTTTACCGAGCCGCTCAGGCGAGGGGCATCAAGCCAATCTGCGGATGTGACTTCCAGGTTCAGGCTGAGTTGCCTGATCAAGCCGCCACGACCTTGACGGTGTTGGTGCAGAATCAGCAAGGCTATCAGAACCTCACCCGACTCATCTCACGAAGCTATCTCGAGGGCCAGGTTCAGGGCAAACCTACGGTGCGGCGCGAATGGCTTGCCGAAATGTCTGATGGCCTGATTGCACTAGCGGGAGTTTGGAACGAACTTGGTCAGGCATTAATTTCCTCGAAATCTCAGCAAGCCGGGCATTTGCTTGAGCAATGGCTGGCGATATTCCCCAACCGTTTCTACCTCGAATTGTCTCGTAGTGGTCGGATTAACGAGGAAGCCTACGTCCATGCTGCGGTCGCTTTGGCCAGTCAGCACGATTGTCCGGTGGTTGCGACCAACGATGTTCGATTCCTGTCTATGGAGCAGTTCGACGCCCACGAGGCCCGCGTTTGCATCAGTGAAGGCCGCACACTGGATGATCCGCGCCGGGAGCGTCGCTATAGCGAACAGCAATACCTCCGTTCCCCAGAAGAAATGTATGAGTTATTTAAGGATATTCCCGAAGCCTTAACCAACAGCGTAGAAATTGCCAAGCGCTGCACGCTTGAGCTTGAATTGGATGTACCGCAATTGCCCGAATTCCCGGTACCTGAGGGCCTGAGTACCGAAGAGTATTTTAGGCAATTATCGGTGGACGGACTCGAGCAGCGTTTGGTGTCGATTGAAAACGATCCATCGTCACAGCCAAGGGAAGCCTATTTTGCCCGGCTTGAATTAGAGCTCAACACGATTAACCAAATGGGTTTCGCAGGCTATTTCCTGATCGTCATGGACTTTATCCGTTGGGCGAAACAAAATGCTATCCCGGTCGGGCCTGGCCGAGGTTCTGGTGCTGGCTCGCTGGTTGCTTATGCGCTCGATATCACTGGCCTCGACCCTCTCGAATATGACCTTCTGTTTGAGCGCTTTCTCAATCCTGAACGGGTGTCCATGCCCGATTTCGATATCGACTTCTGCATGGATAATCGTGATCGCGTGATTGCCTATGTGGCTGAACGTTATGGTCGTGACGCGGTCTCGCAAATAATCACCTTTGGCACCATGGCTGCCAAAGCGGTGGTAAGAGACGTAGCCCGCGTGCTGGGAAAAGCCTACGGTCTGGCCGATAAGCTGTCGAAAATGATTCCCCTTGAAATTGGTATGACCCTCGAAAAAGCCCTGGAACAGGAAGAAATTCTGCGGAATTTCCTCGCTGAGGACGAGGAGGCCCAGGAAATTTGGGCCATGGCATTACAGTTGGAAGGCATTACCCGAAATGCAGGGAAACATGCGGGTGGTGTTGTGATCGCACCGACCAAACTCACCGATTTTTCGCCGCTGTATTGTGACGAAGCGGGTGAAGGGGTGGTAACCCAGTTTGATAAAGATGATGTCGAGGCGGTGGGCCTGGTTAAATTTGATTTCCTCGGCCTGCGCACCTTGACCATCATTGACTGGGCCGTCGCCACCGTCAATGTGCAGCGCCAGGGCGAAGGGCTTGAGCCGATAGATATTGAAGCGATTGCGCTGGACGATGTGCCAACTTACGAGTTGCTGCAGCAGGCTCAGACAACGGCTGTTTTTCAGCTAGAATCTCGAGGTATAAAAGATTTAATAAAACGGCAATTACCTAGCTGCTTTGAAGATATCGTTGCCCTGGTAGCACTGTTCCGGCCGGGGCCGCTGCAGTCAGGCATGGTCGATGATTTTATCAATCGCAAACATGGTCGCGAGCCGGTCGCCTATCCCCACCAAAAGTATCAGCATGAAGCGCTCATACCGGTGTTGGAACCCACCTATGGGATCATTCTTTACCAGGAACAGGTGATGCAAATCGCTCAGGTGCTGGGTGGCTATACCCTCGGAGGTGCCGATGTATTACGCCGGGCGATGGGTAAGAAAAAACCGGAGGAGATGGCTAAGCAGCGGACAGTGTTTGTCGCTGGCGCGACAGCAAACAACATCGATAAAAATCTGGCAGAAAACATCTTCGATCTCATGGAAAAATTTGCCGGCTATGGGTTTAATAAATCCCATTCAGCCGCTTATGCGTTGCTCGCCTATCAAACGGCGTGGCTAAAAGTGCATTATCCGGCGGCTTTTATGGCGGCCGCGCTGTCTGCGGATATGCAAAATACTGACAAGATCGTGATTCTCAAGGACGAGTGTAGTGCTATGAAGCTGTGTCTAGGCGCGCCCGATGTCAATATTGGTGAATTTCAGTTTACCGCGTCTGAACAACTGACGGTGGTTTACGGCCTGGGTGCCATCAAAGGTTTGGGCGAGGGACCGGTGGAAAACCTTGTCGCCGCTAGAGCGCAAGGTGGTCCATTTAAAGATTTGTTCGACTTTTGTTCCCGCGTTGACGGCCGCAAGGTCAATAAACGTGCGATAGAAGCGCTCATTCGAGGCGGCGCACTGGATTCCATTGGACCTAATGACGACCGCGATTACAGCCGGGCAGTGATGCTGGCGGCGATGGAAGAAGCGATTAAACTCGCCGAGCAGCAGGCAAAAAATATCGACTGTGGCATGACCGACCTGTTTGGTGAAAGTCTTACGGAGAGTGCACTTGAAATTGGCTACGGGGCATTTCGGCAGGTGCGCCGCTTCAGTCTCGGTGAGCGGCTGCAGGGTGAGCTGGAGACCCTGGGATTGTATTTTAGTGGCCATCCCGTTGATCAGTATCGAGCCGAACTTCAAAAGCTGGTTAAACACCGCATTAATCAACTCAAGGTAGCTGACAAAAATCAGACTGTGGCCGGTCTTGTTAAGGATATCCGTTCGATTAAAACTCGACGCGGCGATGTCATGGGCGTATTGACGCTAGACGACAATAGTGCACGAATGGATGTCACTGTTTTCGCAGAGCAATTTCAGAACTACCGCGATAAAATCACCAAAGGTGCAATCCTGATTATTGAAGGCCCGGTGAGCGAAGATGAATATACCGGCGGCCTGAAAATGCGCGCCGAGCAGGTGCGCACGTTGCTGGAAGTACGACAGGCATTGCTAAAAGGGTTGTTAATCGACTGGCGAGGCCATGATTTGGTTAACGATCAGTCAACTAATGACCAGCCAACTAATGACCAGTCAAATAAAGGTCAATCAGCTAACGGCCAGACAAATACCAGGGAGCATGGTGACCGGCAATCGGGCAAACAGAGTACAAATAGACGGAGCCTTGATTCGCTGTGCAAAATACTTGAGCATCACAGGCAAGGCTCCTGCCCGATGAAGATAAAATATAGTTGTGACAGCGCCGAGGGTAGTATCGTCCTATCAGAGGAATGGTCGGTTAATCCCGATGACGACCTGCTCCATCGGCTGCGTGATGCCTACGGGGAAGAGTATTTGCAGATGGAGTATTGAATAATTGTTTGCGGATTTTGGACCTGGTTAAGTGGCCTGATTTGCGGTCATGGGTATTTAGGGTGTTAGATAGCTTATAAGTTTGATCGTGTTACCTGACTAGTCTTGAAGACGCGCATGATTGAAATGGATTTGGTTCGTGAGATACAGATATTTTTTAGTTCAGATTTTTATTAAAGACAGATAGATAAGCACTGCCACCAAGATATTAGGAACGAAATATATGAACCTTGATTACCTGGATTTTGAGCAACCTATTGCCGAGCTGGAAGCCAAGATAGAAGAATTACAGTTGGTAGGTAATGACAATGGGCTTAACATCGCTGAGGAAGTACAAAAACTTGGGGAAAAATCCCGGAAATTGACCCAGACTATTTATTCAAAGCTGTCGTCCTGGCAGATTGTTCAGGTTGCACGCCATCCCTTGCGGCCGCACGCAAAAGACTATATAGACAGGGTATTTACCGATTTTGAGGAATTGCATGGCGACCGCCATTTTGGTGATGACAAGGCCATTATCGGCGGTGTTGCTCGCCTCGACGGCAAGCCGGTAGTGGTTATCGGTGAGGAAAAAGGCCGCAGCGTTGCTGACAAGGTCGAGCGCAACTTTGGTATGCCCAAACCGGAAGGCTATCGCAAGGCGCTGCGACTTATGGAGATGGCCGAGCGGTTTAAGATGCCCGTGTTGACCTTGATCGACACCCCGGGCGCCTACCCCGGTATTGATTCCGAAGAGCGAGGCATCAGTGAATCCATCGCCCGAAACCTGGCGGTAATGTCACGCTTAAAAACGCCGATTATTGCTACTGTGATTGGCGAAGGCAGTTCTGGTGGCGCCATCGCTATTGGTGTCAGCGACTGGTTAAATATGTTGCAGTACGCCACTTACTTTGTGATTTCGCCCGAAGGGTGTGCCAATATTATCTGGAAGACAGCTGAAAAAGCGCCGCTGGCGGCAGAAGCCATGGGTGTTACTTCGACGGTTCTGCAGGAGCTGGGCATTGCTGACGAAACTATCCCGGAGCCACTCGGTGGCTGCCATCGCGACTTCGAAGCAATGGCGCTGACTCTCAGCGAGCGATTGATTGAGCAGCTGGAGAGATTGCAAAGTGAACCCCTCGATATGCTACTGGAAAAGCGCTATGAGCGTTTAATGTCCTGCGGCAACAGTTAAGGCGATGCACTGCCAGCGTGGTGGAGAATGAAACCAGCAGCCACAGTTGCCGCTGCTCTGAATGATTATTTACCAAGCTTTGATGCTGCTAGTCATATTTATGTGGCCTATAGCGGTGGTATGGATTCCCATGTACTGCTCCATGGGCTGAGCAGTCTGATCGATCCTTCGAAACTGACAGCACTGCACATTAATCATAAGCTGTCGACCAACGCTGATAACTGGGCTGAGCATTGTCGAGCGGCATGCCAGGCTCTGGGCGTTAATTTCATTGCCAAAGAAGTCACGGTATCCAGTGTTGGCAGCCGAGAAAATGCTGCTCGCGAAGCCCGTTATCAGGCCTTTGAGGCGCAGTTGCAGGCCGATGAACTATTGGTGCTGGCCCATCATGCCGAGGATCAGGCAGAAACAGTTTTATATCGCTTGTTGAGAGGTTCGGGACCGCGAGGTTTGGCCGGAATGCCGGTGGCCCGGGCGATGGGCGATGCGACTTTGCTGCGGCCCTTGCTCCGGGTCGCGCAGCAAACGCTTGACGAATATGCGCGCAATAATCGTCTTCAGTGGATCGAGGATGAGTCTAATAAGTCCAGACAATTTGATCGAAATATCCTGCGCCACGATATTATTCCGCATATCAAGACTCGATGGCCCGGATATGCGTTAAGCCTTGCTGATGCGGCAATGCTCTGTGAGCAAGCTGAGCGCACTAACGAAGATATGGCGCTGCTCGATCTGCATACGATGGCACTGCGTGACGAACGCCTGGGTTGCAGTATCGACATCCAGATGTTGTCAGCCTTGAGCAACGCTCGACAGGCCAATGTGCTGCGATTCCTGGTGAGGTTGAAGGGGCGTTCTTTAATTCAATCCAGGTCGTCGAATCGAGGTTCGTCTAAACAAGGCCCATCCAAACAAGGCCCGTCTAAACAAGCCCCCTTTATAGATAGCCCCATGGAAGTTAGTTCTCTGGGAGACAATCCCCCGGGACATCGTATTATCAATGAGGTCTTGAGCAGCCTGCTCAATGCCGATAAGGATCGTAATCCACGGGTGGCCTGGTCTGGTGGCGAGTGGCGTCGGTATCGACAGCGACTGTATTTACTAGCGCCTGACAAGGTGGCAAGTAGCGATAGCGGTGGCAAGGTCGGAGAAGACACTCGTATACCCTGGCCCCTCGACAGCTGCCTGTTGCTGCCTGATGGCTTGAGTTTAGAAGCGACACCGGTGCTGGGTGCAGGCATCGCAAGCCGCTATTGTGATGATATATCGGTGAGGTTTCGCAGCGGTGGTGAGCGTTGCCGACCGGCTGGACGAGGCGGTAGCGCAAGTTTCAAGAAACTATTCCAGGAATCTTCCCTGGAGCCGTGGCTACGCGACAAGATACCGCTAATCTATTGTGGTGAGGATTTAATCGCGGTGGGCGATTTGTGGGTTTGTGAAGGCTTTCAGGCGGCGGCTGGCGAGCCAGGTCAGCAATTGCGCTGGCAGTAAGGTTCCCCGTTTCTTTTGCCTGAACCAGGACGAAGAATGACTGCACATGTGACATCCTGAGGCTCGATTCCATTGAGCCAAATTCTGCTTTCTGGTACTCTGATTCCCCATCTCAGGGAGGTTCGCTGACCCTTGCAACGCCTGATTTTGGCAATGCATAGTCTCGTAGATTTCTAGCTAGCCTTCTAGCTAGCCTCCTGGCAAAAAAATCTCATAGCGACATCTGGCTGCATACACCGACCAGATAAAAGGGCATATATGGCGCGATTTATTTTTGTCACCGGTGGCGTTGTATCTTCTCTCGGTAAGGGTATCGCGGCGGCATCTCTCGGCGCGTTGCTTGAATCGAGAGGCCTGAATGTCACGGTACTTAAGCTTGATCCCTATTTGAATGTGGATCCTGGCACCATGAGTCCCTTTCAACATGGCGAAGTATTCGTCACTGAAGATGGCGCGGAGACCGATCTTGATCTCGGTCACTACGAACGTTTCCTCAATTCCCGCATGACCCGTGATAATAATTTCACTACCGGTCAGGTATACGAAACTATATTGCGCCGCGAGCGTCGCGGCGACTATCTGGGCGGCACGGTTCAGGTTATTCCCCACGTTACCGATGAGATAAAGCGTCGCATTCTCAAGGGTGGTGAAGACGCTGATATTGCTCTGGTCGAAATCGGTGGCACGGTGGGTGATATTGAATCCCAGCCATTTCTCGAAGCTATTCGCCAGTTAAAAGTCGCACTCGGCAGCAATAAAGCGCTGTTGATCCACCTTACTTTGGTGCCTTATATCGCTACCGCGGGCGAGCTTAAAACCAAACCGACCCAGCACTCGGTAAAAGAATTGCGCTCCATTGGCCTGCAGCCGGATGTTTTATTGTGTCGATCTGAGGTTGCCGTCGATGCCGGATCGCGGAAAAAAATCTCGCTGTTTACGAGTGTTGAAGAGCGTGCGGTAGTGCCGCTTAAGGATGTGAAAAGTATCTATACCATTCCACGCCATTTACACGAGTGGCACCTGGATGATTTTGTGATCGAAAAGTTTCAGCTGGACTGCCCACCCGCCGATCTCAAACAATGGGATTTAGTGGTTGCTAATCAGAGTAAACCAAGCAAACCAGTCACCATCGCCATGGTGGGCAAATATATGGAATTGCTGGATGCTTATAAGTCGATTAACGAGGCTCTGGAGCACGCTGGTATTCTCAGCCTGATTAAAGTCAATATCCGCTATATCGATTCAGAACGGCTCGATGATGATTTGTCCCTGCTTGACGATTGTCACGGCATTCTGGTGCCAGGCGGCTTTGGCCAAAGAGGTATTGGCGGCAAAATTCGGGCGGTGCGTCATGCCAGAGAAATGAATATTCCCTACCTGGGAATTTGCCTGGGTATGCAGGTCGCGATAATCGAATATGCCCGGCATATTCTTGATCTGGAAAATGCCAACAGCACGGAATTTGATAAAAACACATCGCACCCAGTCATCGGCCTGATTACCGAATGGCTGGACGCTGCTGGTCAGCTTGAAACCCGGTCGGAGCATTCAGATCTGGGCGGCACCATGCGCCTCGGCGCGCAACAAAGTGTACTGGTGCCAAATACTATGGTCCGAGCGATCTATGATAATGACACCATCCTTGAACGGCACCGACACCGTTACGAAGTCAACAACCACTATGTTGATCAGCTTGAAGCAGCGGGCATGATAGTGGGCGCCTGGTCGGCCGACAAGAGTTTGGTGGAGACCGTAGAAATCCCCGAACATCCGTGGTTTTTTGGCTGTCAGTTTCATCCGGAATTTACTTCGACGCCACGAACGGGCCATCCGCTGTTTTCTGGCTTTGTTCAGGCCGCGCTTAAGTATGCGGAGGTTGGCTAATATGGTTGCCATTGCCCTCGGGGGACAAATAGAGATCGCCAATGATCGCCCCTTTGTCCTGTTTGGCGGCGTCAATGTGCTGGAATCCCGAGATTTTGCCTTGCAAGTGGCCGGGCATTTTGTTGATGTCTGCCAGCGTCTGGGAGTGCCGTATGTATTTAAGGCTTCTTTTGATAAAGCTAATCGTTCATCGATACATTCCTATCGCGGACCCGGTCTGGAGGAAGGCCTGAGTATTCTCGAAGCGGTTAAACAAGCTTTTCAGGTGCCCTTGCTGACCGATGTCCACGAACCTACCCAGGCAGCCGTCGTTGCTGAGGTCTGTGACGTGATCCAGCTGCCCGCATTCCTGGCCCGTCAGACCGATCTGGTGGCGGCTATGGCGGCCACTGATGCAGTGATTAATGTTAAAAAACCGCAGTTTATGAGCCCCTCACAAATGGGTAATCTGGTCAATAAATTTCGTGAATGCGGCAAAAAAGAAGTCATTCTATGTGAGCGCGGTAGTAATTTTGGCTACGACAATCTGGTCGTGGATATGCTCGGTTTCGAAATCATGAAGCAGGTCAGCGGTGATATGCCGCTTATATTTGATGTCACTCATTCCCTGCAATGTCGGGATGCCAGCGGTGTCGCATCGGGTGGTCGTCGTGGCCAACTGACGGAACTGGCCAGGGCAGGTATGGCCACGGGTCTTGCTGGGCTGTTTCTTGAAGCGCACCCCGACCCCGACACGGCCAAATGTGACGGGCCCAGTGCTCTCAAGCTGGCGCTTTTAGAGCCATTTCTGGAGCAAATTAAAGCTGTTGATGAAGTGGTCAAGGCGCTGCCAGTTCTTGACACCCAATGACCATGACCCCGATATTTAGTTAGACAAACGACATTTAGGGAAAACGAAATAGATGACTAGAATTGCAGATATCAGAGCTTATGAAGTGCTCGACTCCAGAGGCAATCCAACGGTGAACGCCGATGTAATCCTGGAAGATGGCTCTGTGGGTAGCGCTTGCGTGCCCTCCGGTGCATCCACTGGCACTCGAGAAGCTCTGGAATTGCGCGATGGCGATGCCGATCGATATATGGGCAAGGGCGTTTTGACCGCTGTGGGCAACATCAACCGAACTATTCGTGAATTACTGCTCGGCAAAGATGCGACCGAGCAAAGTGAGCTAGATGGTTTGATGATCGACGCCGATGGCACCGATAACAAGGCGACGCTGGGTGCCAACGCTATTCTTGCCGTCTCGTTGGCCGCAGCGAAAGCGGGCGCCATCAGTAAAAAAATTCCGCTGTACCAACACATCGCCGAGCTGAACGGCACGCCGTTGCAGTACACCATGCCGGTGCCGATGATGAATATTATCAACGGTGGCGAGCATGCGGATAACAATGTTGATATTCAGGAATTTATGATTCAGCCGGTCAAAGCCCCGAGCTTTGTTGAGGCCCTACGCCAGGGTGCCGAGATTTTCCACGCCTTAAAAAAAGTATTGGTCGGACGAGGGCTGAGCACTGCTGTGGGTGATGAAGGTGGATTCGCGCCGAATCTGGTCTCCAACGAGGCGGCTCTCGAAATTATCGCCGAGGCGGTTAGCCAGGTGGGATATAAACTGGGTAATGAAATAACATTGGCGCTTGACTGTGCCGCCACCGAATTTTATCGGGATGGTCTATATCAACTCAGCGGTGAAGGCGTTAACTATACTGCCACAGAGTTTGCCGATTACCTTGCGGGTCTCGCCGAACGTCACCCCATTATTTCCATTGAAGACGGTATGGATGAAAGCGACTGGGCGGGTTGGTCTATCTTGACCGCCAATATCGGCGATAAGGTTCAATTGGTCGGTGACGATTTATTTGTCACGAATACCGACATCCTGCAAAGGGGTATAGACGAAGGTGTGGCTAATTCTGTCCTGATCAAATTCAATCAGATCGGATCTCTGACCGAGACTCTTGAAGCGATCCGCCTGGCCCAAAGTGCTGGCTATACAGCAGTTATCTCACACCGGTCCGGTGAAACAGAAGACACCACCATTGCCGATCTGGCGGTGGCGACTGCGGCTGGACAAATAAAAACTGGCTCGCTTTGTCGGTCCGACCGAGTGGCCAAATATAATCGTTTATTACGCATTGAGGCGGAACTCGATGGCACTGCACCCTACCGTGGCCTGGCCGAGTTTTCCCGGCACTAAGTTGTTATATAAGCTGCGGCATGAGTTCCGATATGAGTTGCGATATGCATCGCCAAACGAGAGGAGCGGCTGAATGCGTTGGTTGCTACTAATTGTCGTGTCGCTGCTAGTGCTGTTCCAGTACCGACTCTTGCTCGGCGAGGGCAGCTTGTCGCAAAAAGCTGAGTTAGAGCGACGTGTCGAGCAGCAACAAATAGAAAACCAGAAGCTCGAAGCGCGTAATCAAAAATTAACCGCAAGCGTCGCTGGCTTGAAAGATGGCCTTGAAGGTATTGAAGAACGTGCTCGCAATGATCTCGGTATGATCCGCGATGGCGAAACGTTTTACATGGTTGTCGACGAGGACAAGCAGCCGTGAAGTACTGGTGGGTCGTGCCCGCCGCCGGGGAGGGTGCCCGGTTCGACGCGACCTTACCTAAACAATACTTCCCGATACTGGGCACTACGGTGATTGAGCACTGCCTGCAAAGGCTTTTAAGTTTCCCCGGTGAGACGATTGTTGTCGCACTAAACAAGTATGATGCTCGCTGGCAAAATCTGGCAATATTTAACGGTCCGCGAATCAGGGTGGCAGAGGGTGGTGCACAACGCGCGGATTCCGTATTAAACGCGCTCATTGCTTTAGCTGCTGAAGCCGAGGACCAGGACTGGGTTTTGGTTCACGATGTGGTTCGCCCCTGTATTACCCGGAGCGATGTTCAGCGACTTATGACGACTCTGGCCAAGTCCTCAGTGGGCGGCTTGTTGGCCTCACCCGTCAACGCGACACTTAAGCGAATCGAAGAATTTTCTGGTTTGACTCAAGATAAAGGCGATGGCGTGGTCAGTGAAACGGTTGACCGGGGTCATCTCTGGTTGGCGGCAACACCACAAATGTTTCGGTATCGGCCCTTGATTGAGGCCCTCAGCCACTGTCGCGAGCAGGAGCTTGCTGTGAGTGATGAAGCGGCGGCGATGGAGTTGTCTGGTCATCGACCCATTATCATCAGTGGTAGAACGGACAACATTAAAATCACCCACCGTGCAGACTTAGCTCTTGCTGAGGCCATTCTTCAGGCTCAGTGCAGTAGCGGTGAAAACATCGTGGGTCAGCAGGACATCAGCCAATGATGCGCATCGGCCAGGGTTTTGATGTCCACGCATTTGAGGATGGGACAGGAGGTCTGATTCTCGGCGGTGTAACAATTCCTTTCCACAAAACCCTGAAAGCTCATTCCGATGGCGATGTGTTGGTCCACGCTTTGTGTGATGCCCTGTTAGGGGCAGCCGGATTGGGTGATATTGGCCGACATTTTCCGGATAACGATCCGCAGTATCTAAAAATTAGCAGTCTCAAATTGTTAGGCGCGGTAATGACGATGCTGAGGGCTGATGGCTGGGCTTTGGGTAATGCGGATATCACTGTTATTGCCCAGGCACCCAAAATTGCGCCCTATGCTCAAAAGATGACCGACAAATTAGCCGAGGCGATAGGTTGTCAGGCTCAGCAGTTCAATATTAAGGCGACAACTTCAGAGCACTTGGGTTTTACCGGTCGAGGTGAGGGCATTGCCTGTCAGGCGATCACACTGATTGAGTATGGTGAGAATTCGACATAGCGTGCGCTCAATCGTAGAGTGCTTACCCGTTTGTAAACAGGAGAATAGGATGACAAACCGGCACAGTTTGCATGGCCAAATCCGCACCAGCGTGTTGGTTCCCTGTGACAGAGATCACTGAGCTATTGGGTTTATCCGGCGTTTCCCTATACGTTTCGGTCAATCAATCGAGAGTTTCTTTGTTAAATTATAATCATGCCTGGGGCGATGTGATTGGTCGCGCAGATATTCGCACTGTGCCGGAAGATTTTGTCGTTGAGGAAAGGTTTGAGCAACCCCTGTCTGGCGACGGTGATCATATTTATTTGCAAATCCGCAAGCGCGGGCAAAATACTCGTTGGATAGCATCTAATCTTGCGCAAATTTTTAAAGTTGAAGACAGCGACGTTGGCTATTGTGGGCTTAAAGATCGCCGCGCGCTGACCACCCAGTGGTTTAGTGTGCGTCAGCCCAGTTCAAATTTTGACTGCCTGGCGGGTAGTCTTCGCAGCGATCCCAGCGTGCTGGCTGGGTGTGAAGTGTTACAGCACAGACGCCATCGCCGAAAACTGCGACGGGGTATCCATAGTAGCAATGTATTCCAAATTCGCCTGTGCAATTTCAGGGGCGATATTAAAGCTGTTGAGCAACGTTTGAAGCTGATCGCTACCCAGGGAGTGCCTAACTATTTTGGCGAGCAGCGCTTTGGCACTGATGGTGCCAATTTGGCCGAAGCTGATCGTATTCTCAATCAATCCATTTCAAGTAGGCCAAATAAGCATCGCGACAGTCAATGGGGTCTGTATATTTCGGCGGCGCGATCACATCTATTTAACTGTGTTTTGTCTGCGCGGATTAAACATGGCGATTGGCGAACTTCTGAGCCTGAAGGCACTAGCCCGACGGGGCCGCTGTGGGGGCGAGGCCGAAGTCGTGTTGATCCGGCCTTAGCCAGGTTCGAGGCAGAAGTGCTGGCGCCGTATCAGCAATGGTGTCATGGCTTAGAGCATTGTGGTTTGCAGCAGGACAGGCGTGCATTGTTATTGCTACCCGAAGCAATGCAATGGCAATGGCAGGATGGCGTTTTGCAAATGCAGTTTGAGCTGCCGCCTGGTGCGTATGCCACCTCAGTCCTGCGGGAGTTGACCACGACCCAGGTTCCGAAAAGCAGTCTTGCCAATACGCCGCCGAGCGGCGCTATGTTATAGTTCGGCCAGTTTTTTAGGCCAGTTTTTTAGGCCAGTTTTTTGAGGGGAGAAGCGAGCTTGGTTGATCTCGATGGGGTAGGCATGACCTCCAGGCGCACGCGTGAAAGGTTGATCCAACGCCTCAAGGATAACGGCATAAAAGATCAGCAAGTGCTTAATGTGATGCGTGCTACGCCGCGACATCTGTTTCTCGACGAAGCCCTGTCCCATCGCGCCTACGAAGATACGGCTCTACCCATCGGTTTCGCTCAAACCATTTCGCAACCGTATATTGTCGCCCTGATGACTCAGCTGCTGTTGTCTCGTGGGCCGCGAAAAAAAGTGCTGGAGGTAGGCACTGGATCAGGTTATCAGGCCGCAGTGCTGTCGCAATTGGTTGACCAGGTCTATACCGTTGAGCGTATAAAACCATTGCTCGATAAGGCTAGAGCGCGTTTTCGCAGTTTGGAGATGCGCAATATCATCTGTACCCATAGCGACGGCGGTATTGGTTGGCCGGAGCATGCACCCTATGATGGAATTATCAGCACCGCCGCGCCGGAAGGTGTGCCAGATGATCTGCTCTATCAATTGGCACCGGATGGATTACTGGTTATCCCGGTCGGTTCTGAGAATAATCAGGAATTGCGGATTATTAGCCGAGTAGGTGACAGCCAAAATTATGATGAAGAGGTCGTCGAAAAAGTCCGCTTTGTGCCTTTGTTGAGCGGTGTGACACGCTGAGCGCTAGCCTGGTTTGACGTCCATGAATTTTCTACGCCGCCATTTCACCCTGTTCTGCAAGGGCGTCGCTATGGGCGCGGCCGACGTGGTGCCGGGAGTGTCGGGTGGCACCATCGCTTTTATATCGGGAATTTATGAGCAACTGCTTAGCGCCATAGGCTCATTTAATCTAGGTGCCCTCCGTGTGTTACGCAATCAGGGCATCGGCGCATGCTGGCAAACTATTCAGGGCACTTTTTTGACCGTCCTTCTGAGTGGCATTTTACTTAGCGTTGCCACATTTGCCCGGTTACTTACCTACCTTCTCAACGAGCATCCGCTGTTGGTCTGGGGCTTCTTTTTTGGACTGATCGTCGCATCTGTCATTTATATCTGGCGTCAGATCCAGATGCGCAGTATCGCCTGTTGGTTGTTATTGCTGGTCGGCACAGGTGTGGTGTTAGGCACTACGTTTGTTCCACATATCAATATTCCGGCCGAATCGGTACCTCACCCGGCGCATATTTTTGGCGCGGGTATGGTGGCCATATGTGCGATGATTTTGCCGGGGATTTCAGGTAGCTTCATACTACTATTGTTGGGCATGTATCCGGTTATCCTCAGTGCAGTGGTACGGGCAGACTTTTCGGTGTTGATACTATTTGCGGCCGGCTGTGCCACTGGTCTGCTGGCTTTTTCCCGATTTCTGTATTGGCTTTTGATGCGCTTTCATAATTTAACACTGTCGTTGTTGACCGGCTTTCTGGTCGGCTCGCTGGCCGTGGTCTGGCCCTGGAAACAATCTGTGCTTACTCATACAGATGCGGGACAGGCGCTGCAACAACCACACCTTTATTGGCCCACGACCTACGCTGAGGCAGTCGGTGATCCTCAGTATCTTGCTGTCCTGGCATCAATGGTGTTTGGCTTGTCTCTGGTATTAATGCTTGAGTACGTCGGTGGGAGTCAGCAGAAGCAGCTATGAGCAATGCTGTGGCCAGGGGCAAACGCGCGAACAAACAGTATTTAAATTACCTATTGCGTCGATTGCCCAATATCTATCATGCATACCTTTTTCGGCCCCTGATGATTGCCCTGGTGGTATCTGTGGGCATTGTCTCTGGTTGTGCTTTTAACCCGGCACCGGTGAGCACTCGCATGCAACCACCGGATCAACGTATTACTTATCACCTGGTGGCCGCCGGTGATACGCTTTTCTCCATCGCCTGGCAGTATGAAAAAGATATGGATGCACTGGCGCGAGCAAATAATTTGGCGCCGCCTTATCGCATTAATGTTGGACAGCAGCTGACCCTGGATACTTCGCGTCCCCCGCTGACAAAGTCGAGATCGAGCCAGAAAATAGCGGTAGTTAAAAAACCAACGACGAAGCCCGAACTTCTGCCCAGTCGTCAGCCCAATATCAAGATAAACCGACCGTCAAACAAAACCAGAACCACAACAAAATCAAATAACGCAAGTGCCACAGCGTATTCCACTGCCTATAAATGGCCGGGCGGAAAGTTAAACTGGCGTTGGCCTATTAAAGGCGCGGTGTCTCGCCATTACGATGCGAGTAAGGTGTTCAAAGGGATTAATATCCAGTCGTTGCCGGGTCGAACCGTGGGTGCTGCGGCTGATGGCGTCGTCGTCTATGCCGGTAGTGGTTTGCGGGGGTATGGCAATCTCATCATTATTAAGCACAGCGAAATCTATCTGAGCGCCTATGCTCATAATCGCACTTTGTCGGTGCGTGAGGGCGACAGGGTCAAAGCTGGCGTGCCCATATCGACGGTTGGTGGGGATGCCAATAATCGGGGTCGACTCTATTTTGAACTGAGAAAAAGTGGTAAACCGGTCGATCCGATGCGTCTGCTGCCAAGGGAATAATATTTTCACCCAGGAAATAATATTTTGCCTGGCGACTAATTCGCTAACAAACAGCTTATAAAACAATTTGTTATTACGGTTTTTTAAACCTTAAGCCACTGATTAATCAAGAAATACTGCTTGCGATTGCCCAATAAAAGTGGCAACGTTGGTCGTCCTTGCTTCCGTAGGAAGTGAATTAAGGAGGCAACTATGCCACGAGATATGTCACCAGATATATCACCGGATATAGGAGCCAGAGGGACGCGCAACCAGGCTTTGGGTGCAGAGACTGGGATCAAAACCAAAGCCAAAGCTGGGCCAGCGATTGATGTCGCTAGCCTGTATTTGAAGGAAATTGGTTATACGCCCCTGTTGTCGGCGCAGGAAGAAGTACACTACGCAAGTCTCGCCCGCGAGGGTGACGAAGCGTCCCGTAAGCGGATGATTGAAAGCAACTTGCGCCTGGTAGTAAAAATAGCGCGGCGTTATGTTAATCGCGGTTTGACCCTGCTTGATCTTATTGAAGAGGGTAATCTTGGCCTGATCAGGGCTGTCGAAAAGTTTAACCCCGACCTCGGATTTCGTTTTTCAACCTATGCCACCTGGTGGATTCGTCAGAATATTGAACGGGGTTTGATGAACCAAACTCGGACTATTCGTCTGCCGGTGCACGTGGTTAAAGAGCTTAATAAATGTCTACGAATATCTCGGCAATTGGGCCAAACCCTTGACCATAAACCCTCCGCCAGGGAAATCGCTGAGCAACTGGAAAAAAGCCCCGCCGATATTGAAAAAATAATGCGCTTAAACGAGCGCGTAGGTTCGGTTGATATCACTATTGGAGATGATAACCGCACGCTGGTTGACTCCATTGTCGACAATGATGGCGAGCGCCCTGATAAGGTCGCCGAGGGCGAAGATATTAATGTCACTCTCGAGGGTTTGTTGAAGCGCCTTACGGGCAAGCAGCAGGAAATCCTGGCCCGTCGCTTCGGTTTACGAGGTTATGATGCCTCAACTCTGGAGCAGGTTGGCAGTGCGGTGGGTTTGACTCGTGAGCGGGTTAGACAAATTCAAATTGAAGCACTGGCTTTATTGCGAACTATTTTGCGCAGGCAGGGCATTGAAAGCGATGTGCTATTTGGTGACTGAAAGGCTTACTTAATTTGGGGGTCGAACGAAATCGAAGCTGGTCGGTTTACCGAAAGTCGCAAAAATTTGCTAGCGTTCCAGTAGGGCCAGTTTGCCGGGTTTGCCTTCCCATTCTTCGGCATCAGGTGGCCCATCTTTTTTAATGGTGATATTGGGCCACACTTCGGCAAGCTCGCTATTGAGTTCGAGAAATACTTCCTGACCCTCCGGTATCTCATCTTCAGCATAAATGGCTTCGATAGGGCATTCCGGCTCGCACAGGGCACAATCGATACACTCGTCGGGGTGAATAACCAGGAAATTGGGTCCCTCGTAAAAACAATCCACCGGGCATACTTCTACGCAATCAGTGTATTTACATTTGATGCAGTTTTCCCCGACGATAAACGTCATGGTTATGATTTCCTGTATAGCGAGTTGAAGTTAAGAATACTGATCCAGGTGAAAAATAAATTGGATTACAAAATTTTCTGGATTAAATAAGTATTCTGGACTGATTAGGTCTTTTGGACTAAAAAGTGGCGCGTATTATAGCTGAATTGCTAAACACTCGTTATAGCAAAATGAACCGACCGACTAGATTGTACGAATATGGTGCTAGCGCTTATCACGCAGGGCTTTTAGCTCAAAAATTGCGTCCAGTGCCGCTCTCGGTGATAGCTCATCGGGATCAAGACGATCAAGCTCCTCTGTGAGGGCCTGTACAGAGGCGAGATGAGAAGGGCTTACAAAAAGGTCAGGCTGCTGGGGCTGACGTTCCGCGTCACCAGCTTTATTGCTGAGGGGCGCGTTATTTTCCAGATTGCGTAATTCTTGCTGGGCGGTAGCGATAACGGCGTCTGGTACCCCCGCAAGTTTCGCCACCTGGACGCCGTAGCTCTGGCTGGCTGGCCCCTCCTGAACATCGTGGAGAAAGACGATTTTATCCTGATATTCGCTAGCGGTTAAATGCACATTAGCGACGGCGTCAATTTGGTCGGGCAAAGCGGTCAGCTCAAAATAGTGGGTCGCAAAAAGTGTGAAGGCGCGCACTTCCTCGGCAAGGTGAATGCCACATGCCCAGGCCAGAGATAGGCCATCAAAGGTGCTGGTGCCGCGGCCAATTTCGTCGAGTAGAACCAGACTTTTGTCGGTAGCATTGTGAAGGATATTAGCCGTTTCCGTCATTTCCACCATAAAAGTCGAGCGCCCGCCCGCTAGATCATCGGACGATCCGATACGGGTGAAAATTCGATCGACAATACCGATTGTTGCTGCGCTTGCTGGCACGCTACTGCCAGTATGGGCGAGTAGAACGATCAGCGCCGCCTGACGCATGTAGGTAGATTTGCCACCCATATTGGGGCCGGTGATGATCAACATGCGCCGCGAATCATTGAGTGCAAGATCATTGGCGACAAAGGTGGTGTCCTGAATATGCTCTACAACCGGGTGTCGCCCCCCGGTTATGGTAATACCCGGTTCTTCGCGAAGCTCGGGGCGACAAAAATCAAGACTCAGGGCGCGTTCAGCGAGATTGACCAGGACATCTAGCTCGGCCACCGCGCCGGCGGAATTTTGCAAGGCCTGGAAATTAATGTTGAGATCTTCCAAAAGTTGATCGTAAAGCGCTCGCTCTCTGGCCAGTGCCCGGCTTTTTGCACTCAGGGCTTTGTCTTCAAAGGTTTTTAGTTCGGGGGTGATGTAGCGCTCTGCGTTTTTCAGGGTTTGCCTGCGAATATAGCGCTCGGGTGCATCTGCTGATTGAGCCTTACTGATTTCAATGTAATAACCGTGGACTCGGTTGTAACCGACTTTTAACGACGCAATGCCGGTTTCGGTTTTTTCTCGTTCTTCAAGCTTCAGCAGGTAGCCACTAGCATTGGTGCTTATGGCACGGAGTTCATCTAACTCACTATCAAAACTTTCAGCGATGACGCCCCCTTCGCGAATTACCACCGGGGGGTTATCGAGCAGCGCCCGGTTGAGCAAATCCAGCTGCTCCGGAAACGTCGCAATTTGTTCTCGTAGCCGCTTGTTTAAGGGCTCGATGAGGCTACCAAGCTCGGTTTGCAATTGCGGTAGTACGGCAAGGGAATCCCTCAGTCGAATCAGGTCTCGGGGACGTGCTGAGCGCAATGCCAGGCGGGCAAGGATGCGCTCCATATCGCCGATGTTGGCCAGTGTTTCCGATACGCCTTCATAGTGATAATCGCTCTGTAGTTCGGCGATACACTGCTGCCGTTCAGCGAGTATTGCCAGGTCGCGTAATGGCCGGGTCAGCCAGCGGCGCAATAAACGTCCGCCCATCGCCGTGTGAGTATTGTCCATAACCGCAAGGAGGGTGGCTTGCTGGCTGCTGATGGTGGTTGTTGTGTTACCCATCGAGCTATTGGTGGAACCCGATGAAGAATAGCTCTGGGTGCTGGTGTCGATCTCGAGATTGCGCCGTGTCGCTGCGTCCAGAATAACGCTCTCGTCGCTAGAATCGTGACGAATAGAGCAAACATGGGGCAGGGCGCTACGCTGTGTTTCCAAAGCATAATTGAGTAAACAGCCTGCCGCAGAGAGGGCCAGTATTAAGTGATTACAACCAAAGCCGCTCAGGTCAGCGACTTTAAATTGCCGACACAGATTCCGCTGCGCGGAGTCCAGATCAAACTCCCAATCCGGGCAAGTGCGCAAGCCGGAGAATTGTTTGATTTGATCAGTTTCGAGTAGATGATCCATGACCAGTAGCTCAGCGGGCCTGAGTCTTTGTAGCTCGCCGAGTAAGGCATCGACACCATTAACCTCCAGCACATTAAAGCGACCACTGCTAATGTCGAGGGAAGCAATCCCGAAGTTTTTTGGCTCCCCACCCTCGGTATTGACCGGTTCCCGACGTGGATGAACCGCTTCGTCCGAAATGTCTTTGCTATCGCAGTAAATGGCCACCAGCAGGTTGTCATGGCGATCATCAAGCAAGGCTTCATCGCTAACGGTGCCCGGCGTTAGAACTCGCTTTACCTCGCGCTCAACCGGGCCTTTACTGGTCGCTGGGTCACCAGTTTGCTCGCAGATGGCCACCGATTCGCCCATTTTGACCAGCCTTGCCAGGTAATTCTCGGCAGCGTGATGGGGCACGCCAGCCATGGGGATTGGCTGCCCCGCCGTTTTACCTCGTGAGGTTAGAGTGACATCGAGCAGGTGGGCAGCTTTTTTAGCATCGTCAAAAAATAACTCGTAAAAATCACCCATCCGATAAAACAGCAGAGTATGAGGAAAATCCGCTTTGATACGCAGATATTGCTGCATCATCGGGGTATGTTGGCTGGATGTGTTTGCGCGTGCGGCCATGATTGGGCTTGTATAGTCGAGCATCTAAAGCGAGGAATTCTACGGCAAGAGTGTTACTTAAAACATAGTGTTGAGAAATCTAGCAATTGTGCCCGTGGTGGTTTAAGTTGCGGGGTGTACAAGACTGGATGTCGACATGAAAAACGGGGTGAAATCTGTGGCAAGATTTGCACAGAGACTGGTTGCCCGAACGACTTAATTAGCTGTATAGTTATACAGTATTCTGGTGTTTCTTAGCTACTATGTCAATGACGATGCCTAAGCACTCCCAGAGTACGACACTTTTGATAGCAAGATGGTTTGCTGAAATGAGCAGATTGAACACGACGCTAAAGAAACAACATACACAGAGGTGATATTGATGGATCCAAATAAGGAAAAGGCATTACAGGCGGCCCTTGGCCAGATTGAACGACAATTTGGTAAAGGCACGGTAATGCGGATGGGCGACAAGGAGCACGTCGCGATACCCAGTATTTCAACCGGCTCTCTGGGTCTTGATGTCGCTCTGGGTATTGGTGGCCTGCCGAAGGGACGTGTTGTGGAGATATACGGGCCGGAATCCTCGGGTAAAACTACTCTGACTCTGTCAGTGATTGCTGAGGCGCAGAAGCAGGGTGGTACCTGTGCTTTTATTGATGCGGAGCACGCGCTTGATCCTATCTACGCTGAAAAGTTAGGGGTTAAAGTTGACGACCTGATGCTGTCTCAGCCAGATACCGGCGAGCAGGCCCTGGAAGTGACCGATATGCTGGTGCGTTCTGGTGCCATTGATGTGCTGGTTATAGACTCCGTCGCGGCTTTAACACCCAGGGCTGAAATTGAAGGCGATATGGGTGACACCCATGTTGGTTTGCAGGCGAGGTTAATGTCCCAGGCCCTACGTAAGCTGACAGGTAATATCAAAAATTCCAATTGCCTGGTGATTTTCATCAACCAGATTCGTATGAAAATCGGCGTTATGTTTGGTAGCCCCGAAACCACCACCGGTGGTAATGCTCTTAAGTTTTACTCCTCCGTGCGGCTTGATATTCGTCGTATTGGTGCGGTCAAGGAAGGCGAAGAAGTGGTCGGCAATGAAACCCGTGTGAAAGTGGTCAAAAATAAGGTCGCTCCGCCATTTAGACAGGCTGAATTCCAAATTCTTTACGGCACCGGGATTAATCGCCTTGGCGAAATTGTCGATCTGGGAGTTAAATGCGATTTAATTAATAAGGCCGGAGCCTGGTATTCTTATCAGGGCGAAAAAATAGGTCAGGGCAAAGCCAATTCCTGTCAATATTTGGGCGATCATCCCGATATTGCCGCAGAGATAGAAACCTTGATTCGCCAGCAATTGATGGGTGATCAAGTAGATGCTGAATCGCCTGAGCTGGTAGAGCTACAGGAAGAACCTGATGTGGTAGAGGATTAGGTGCTGAGTTTGATCTGTATTGTTCGAGTGAGTTAATCAGGTAGTTTCTATGGATGCATACCAGGAGCTGATAACAACCCTGGCGCTGGTGATGGGTGTGGGTTGGGCCAGTGGTATCAATCTATATGCGGAGATTGCCGTGTTGGGTTTTGCCGGCCTTAGCGGCAATATTGAGTTGCCCGGCGAGTTGCTGGTGTTGGAAAATCCGGTGGTGATTGGCGCGGCATGCCTGATGTATGTGGTCGAATTTTTTGCTGACAAAGTGCCGGGAGTTGATTCTGGCTGGGATGCCCTACACACCTTTATCCGAATTCCTGCGGGTGCTTTGCTCGCTGCCGGAGCGGTGGGTGACGTGACTCCAGCATTACAAATTGGTGCGGGATTAGTCGGTGGCTCCTTTGCCACTGGCAGTCATTTCACCAAGGCCTCATCCCGCGTCCTGATCAATACCAGTCCAGAACCGTTTTCTAACTGGGGCGCATCTATCGGCGAGGATGTGCTCGTGTTAGCTGGGCTTTGGGCAATGTTCAATCATCCATGGCTGTTTGTCGCATTGATGATTATCTTTATTATTCTCGTTATCTGGTTGCTACCCAAAATTTGGCGACTTTTAAGAGCAGTATTCCGGCGTATAGGTAGGTGGTTAGGCCTGGTGAAAAACCCACCAGATTCAAACCCAAATCCAGGTCAAGATCCCGCTACAATTGCGCCTATCGGCGTGGCTAAGGATCAATCGTAAGACAAATTTTGCCCGCTCAGACCGGTACTCGCGAGTGACTGATCAAGCTGATACCCCTCTCTCAATTACTCCGGCTGCATTGCGATTAAAGGCTATGAATCTGTTGGCCCGTCGAGAACATTCCCGCCTTGAATTGGCCGAAAAGTTGACCAGAAAATTGGCTCTGGATGGGGATGGTTTGCTGGTCTTGTCGGGGGTGCTCGACAAACTGATAAAAGATGATTTGCAGTCAGATCAACGTTTCGCCGAAGCACTCGTGAGGTCGAAAGTGATCAAAGGGCAGGGGCCAAGAAGAATAGTTCAGGCGCTACAGACGCGCGGTATCAGCAAGCAACTGGCTGCCAACGCGGTTGCCAATTGCGGGGCCGACTGGCGCGATCTTGCGGCCGCAGTTGCGGATAAGAAGTTTGGCTGTAGCCCGGTTAATGACGAAGTCCTGAAAAACAGATCTAACATGCAAATAAAGGAAAAAGCCAAACGGTCGCGCTTCCTGCAGTACCGGGGGTTTGATGCAGAGCACATCGCTTATGCCTTAAATAGCGCGCGGCACAGCTTATGAACAAGCCTGTTGCTGTGTCTATAAGTTTGGTCCTCGCGCTTGCATTGACCAATGCACCGGTCAATGCTCTGGAGTTTAAAGGGCTTTGGCAACCGGGAGCGATGGTCGTCGGGCAGACTGATCCTGAGGCCCAGGTTTATTTCCAGGGGCAACTAGTCGCAGTGACTGGTGAGGGTCAGTTTGTGGCTGGTCTGGGCCGTGATGCCTCAGGAACGGTGCAAGTAAAGGTGGTTATTGACGGAGAAGAACAGATATTTAATTACCCGGTGCTGGCTCGTGAATATCAGACACAACGGGTGGATGGCGTTCCACAAAACACCGTTACACCGCCGAAAGAAGTGTTGGCTCGAATCCGAAAAGAGACGGCACTGGTAGGCCAGGCACGAGCAGATAGCAATAGCCGCACCGATTTTTTTCGGGGCTTTATTAGACCTTTGGAGGGGCCAATTTCAGGCGTTTATGGCAGCCAGCGTATCTACAATGGCGTGCCTAAGAGACCCCACTATGGCCTCGATATTGCGCGACCAGTCGGCACTCTGGTGCAAATGCCAGCTGCCGGTATTGTCAAACTCGCTTATGACGATATGTACTATTCTGGAGGTACATTAATCGTCGATCACGGCTATGGTATTTCGTCGACGTTTATTCATCTCAGCGAAATCCTTGTTGAGGAGGGCGCTTATGTTGAACAGGGCGAAGACGTGGCTCGGGTCGGAGCGGGAGGTCGCGCGACCGGTCCGCACCTCGATTGGCGCATGAACTGGTTCAAGGTACGGCTTGATCCCGCGTTGGTAATGGAGTTTTTCTCTCTAAGTCGGACTGATCCAAAAAGCCCTTAGCCGTGCTTTCGGTGTAAAGATCTTTCGATGCGATATTTTCCTGGTAATTTAGGCATCAAAGCTGTGCCTTGGGGAAGCCGACCGTTTAATTGGTCAGGCGATTAGAGCAGGGCATTAGAGTCAGGTATTGGAGCCAGGTATTAGACTAGTATCAGATATAGAGTTACAAGAGCTCAATGTGGAGTTACAGGGGGCTTTGCCTTAGAATTGGCGACCTATTTCGACCCGTGATTGAAAATGCTCGATAAAAGACTACTCAGTATTTTGGTTTGCCCCGTCAGTAAAGCCTCGCTCGAATATGATCGTGAGCAGCAGGAGCTGGTGTGCCGTGCCAGCGGGTTAGCCTATCCTATTCGCGATGGTATTCCGGTGATGCTTGAGAGCGAAGCGCGGCGATTGAGCGTTGACGAAAAACTCGATAAATCCGGTCGAACATCGCCGCCCCAGTAGTAAAGTGATGGAGACATGACAAGTTGTTGTTTGACCGACTGCCAAAACCCAGAATATCAAAAAGTAGCGCTATAAAGTTGCATTAAAGGAAGTCAGCCATGACTGAGACGTTGTTTACCAAAATCATTAATCGCGAACTACCCGCTGACATTATTTATGAAGATGACCATTGCATTGCCATTAAAGACATAGCGCCAAAAGCGCCGACTCATGTGTTGGTTATCCCCAAGAAACCTATTCCGCGTCTGGTTGATGCCGCTGAAGAAGATCAGGCTTTGCTAGGACACCTTATGGTTGCAGCCGGCAAAATAGCCGCTGAGGCTGGCGTTGGTGATGCCTTTAGGCTGATTATTAACAATGGTGCAGATGTCGGGCAAACGGTTTTTCATCTTCATCTGCATATACTCGGTGGCAAAGAATTCTCTGAAGCCCAATTGGGTTTTTAGCCAGTCGAAGCAATGAGCTACCGTAATCTTCGGCCAGGTTTGTTACAAAATACAACGCTAATTAAATAGTTATTTTTTAAATCGTGGCCCGTTAGGGCGGGTAACTTATGTCAGTTATTAAATCCACCGCAGATATTCGTCAGGCATTTTTGGCTTTCTTTGAAAACCACGGACATACCCCTGTGGCCAGTAGCAGCCTGGTTCCGGGCGATGATCCCACCTTGCTTTTTACTAACGCTGGCATGGTGCAATTCAAAGACGTTTTTCTTGGCAACGAACAGCGTGCTTATCAACGGGCCACTTCATCACAGCGCTGCGTCCGCGCGGGTGGTAAACATAACGACCTGGAGAACGTTGGCTTTACTGCTCGCCATCACACCTTTTTTGAAATGCTCGGCAATTTTAGTTTTGGCGACTACTTTAAACCTGAGGCGATTCGTTTTGCCTGGCAATTTCTAACCGAAGTGCTGGAGCTGCCCAAAGAGCGGCTGTGGGTCACGGTACATATTTCTGATGATGAAGCCGCCGATATCTGGATTAATGAAATTGGTGTTAACGCCGAGCGGCTGTCTCGTTTAGACGAAGATAATTTCTGGCAAATGGGCGACACCGGCCCCTGCGGCCCTTGCTCCGAAATATTTTTTGACCACGGTGAAGATGTGCCGGGTGGCCCACCGGGTAGCGAAGGTGAAGATCTGGATCGTTATATTGAAATCTGGAACCTGGTGTTCATGCAATATGAGCGCAGCGCCGATGGCACGTTGACCGACCTGCCCAAGCCTTCTATCGATACCGGCATGGGGCTGGAACGAATTGCTGCTGTTATGCAGGGTGTACATAGCAATTATGAAATTGATATTTTTGCCAATCTGATTCGCGCCGTAGCCGCGATCACCGCAACCGATAACCTCTCTGATCAATCATTGCGAGTAATTGCCGATCACATTCGTTCCTGCGCGTTTCTGATTGTCGACGGAGTCCAGCCTTCTAACGAAGGGCGTGGTTATGTGCTGCGACGGATTATTCGCCGAGCGTTGCGTCATGGCCATAAGCTGGGTGTCACGACGCCGTTTTTTTATCAGTTGGTGCAGTCATTGGTTACAGAAATGGGCGGAGCCTATCCGGAACTTGTCGAAAAACAGGCAATGGTAGAGCAAGCACTTCAGGATGAAGAGCATCAGTTTGCACTAACTCTGGATCGCGGCTTGGCGCTACTTGAAGAAGCGCTGGTCGATCTGGACGGCGCAGTTATTCCCGGCACCTTGATTTTTCGACTTTACGATACCTACGGTTTCCCCGTTGATTTAACTAACGATATCGCCCGCGAGCGAAATTATAGTCTCGACCTGGATGGCTACGAACAAGCCATGACCGAGCAACGAGAGCGGGCCAGGGCCGCCAGTCGCTTTGATCTAGATTACACCGCGTCATTAGATATTGACGGAGAAACCCAGTTCACTGGCTATCAATCCCTGACAGATAACGCTTCAGTAACTGGTTTGTATCGTGATGGCGTCGCCGTCGAAAAACTAGCAGCGGGTGAAGCTGGTGTTGTCGTCCTCGATAAAACACCCTGTTACGGCGAGGCCGGTGGTCAGATTGGGGATCAAGGTTTGCTTGTTGGCACTACTGCTCGATTTAGTATTGAAGATTGTAAAAAGCAAAATGATAACCACCTTCATATCGGTCGACTAAGCGACGGCGAGCTGACTGTGGGCGATTTGGTTACTGTTGAGGTCGACGTTGATGCGCGGCGCGCCACCGCGCTAAATCATTCAGCGACCCACCTGTTACAGGCCTCATTGCAAAAGATATTGGGTGATCAGGTTGTCCAAAAAGGCTCGCTGGTTGATAGCCAGCGGCTACGTTTTGACTTCTCTTTTGGCCAGGCCGTGACAGCTGAGCAAATTGCCGATGTCGAGGCGCTGGTCAACCAGCAGATTCGGCTAAATTCCCCGGTTCAAACCGAAGAGATGACCATGGCCGCAGCTCAGGAAAAAGGCGCCATGGCGTTATTTGGAGAGAAATACGGTGATTCCGTAAGGGTGTTGACCATGGGCGATGGGTTTTCTGTGGAGCTTTGTGGTGGCATTCATGCGGAGCGTACGGGTGATATTGGTCTGCTGAAAATAATTTCGGAATCCGGTGTGGCCGCAGGCACTCGGCGCATTGAAGCGCTGACCGGTGCCACTGCGTTGGCTTATTACCATGCTATGGAAGACGATATTGCTGAGGTCGCAGCAGCATTGAAAACCCAGCGTTCGGATGTTGTGAATAAGACCGTGCAATTAACGGAAGAAAATCGACTACTGCAACGTGAGTTGAAAGCTCTGAAAGTAAAACTCGGCAACAATTCCGGTGGCGATATTCTCGCCAATGCGAAAATGATCGGCGATATTTCTGTATTAGCGACAGTCGTTGAAGGCGTTGATAGCAAAGCCTTGCGTGATATGGCCGACCAAATTAAATCACGCCTCGAGCGTGGTGTGGTATTGCTGGGGGCTGTTAGTGAAGGCTTAGATGGCGGAGGTAAAGTCGCGTTAATTGCAGGCGTTACCAAGAACCTCACCGGGCAAATTAAAGCCGGTGATCTGATGAAGTTTGTCGCTACTCAGGTCGGTGGTAAAGGCGGCGGACGTCCGGATATGGCGCAGGGTGGCGGTACAGATATCGCCGCTCTGCCAGCGGCCGTTGACTCCGTGAATGCCTGGGTGGCCAAGCAGCTAGCTTAACGGACATTTTACCCTCAGCACTCTAGATCCACGTAAAGACCAGGGCCGACATAAAGAGTAGACCCACTTGTTTCGTCGCTTCGCGGCATCCGCCAGCTGTTTAGTTTTTATTCAATTTAGTGTAGATTGCGCCCCCTAATTTTACGCGCGGTTTTGGCTGCAGATGAGTTTGTTGGTTCAAAAATACGGCGGCACTTCAGTGGGCTCTATCGAGCGCATCGAGGCCGTTGCCGAAAAAGTTGCGGGATTTCGCGCTCGCGGAGACGATGTAGTGGTTGTAGTTTCTGCGATGAGCGGGGAAACCAATCGTCTTGTAAATCTCGCCAATAATATCAGCAACGCGCCGCCGTCCAGAGAAATGGATGTGCTTTTATCGACCGGCGAGCAAGTGACCATTGCGTTACTCAGCATGACGCTGGAAAGGAAGGGTTGTCCAGCTCGTTCTTATACTGGTGCACAGGTGCGAATTCTTACTGACAATAGCCATACCAAAGCGCGTATTGAAGAGGTTGATGTGCATCGCCTGCAAGCTGATTTAAAGCTGGGCCGCGTGATCGTTGTGGCCGGTTTTCAGGGCACCGACTGTGACGGCAATATCACCACTCTCGGCCGCGGTGGTTCGGATACTACTGCTGTTGCGCTGGCAGCGGCTCTGAACGCCGACGAATGTCAAATCTACACCGATGTCGATGGTGTCTACACAACTGACCCTCGCGTGGTCGAAAATGCGCGTCGGCTCGATTCTATTACGTTTGAAGAAATGCTTGAAATGGCCAGCCAGGGTTCAAAGGTCTTACAAATAAGAGCGGTAGAATTTGCCGGCAAGTATCAGGTGCCCCTGCGCGTGCTGTCCAGTTTTGAAGAAGGCCCGGGTACGCTGATTACGCTCGATGAGGATGAAAGTATGGAAAAGGCAGTGGTCTCAGGTATTGCGTTCAATCGTGATGAAGCCAAATTAACCATTCAGGGCATTCCAGATACCCCCGGTGTCGCCCACCGTATTTTGGGGCCGATCGGTGAGGCTAATATCGAAGTCGATGTCATTGTTCAGAATGTTGCCGAAGATGGCACCACTGCGCTGACTTTTACCGTACACCGCAATGATATGGCCCAGGCTCAGGCACTGTTAACCGATATCGCTAAAGAATTGAAGGCGCCGTCAGTGTTGGCCGATGCCGATATCGTTAAAGTAGCCCTGGTCGGTGTTGGTATGCGCTCTCATGCGGGGGTCGCCTCGCAAATGTTTAAAACACTCGCTGAAAATGATATCAATATCAAGATGATTACCACCTCGGAAATCAAAATTACCGTAGTCATTGAGGAAAAACATCTTGAGCTTGCCGTCCGAGCGTTGCACACGTCTTTTGGATTAGAAGGGTCTGGTCAAATCTAGTAAGGCAGTTGTCGAATCTAAGAATTAGTTAATTATAATATACCGGTATAAGGAGGCGGATTGTATTCTGGAACGTTTGGTATATTATCGGCTGCTCAATTGGTGCGCGTTTGCCAAGTGAGATAATAATAATAACGATACATGGAAAGGCCGCGATTGCGGCGCTGTAAACATCTAGGAGAGGACGATGTTAATTTTAACGAGGAGAGTGGGAGAAACGCTGATTATTGGAGATGATGTAACTGTAACGGTGTTGGGTGTCAAAGGTAATCAGGTTCGCCTGGGAGTCAATGCACCCCGTGAAGTTTCGGTACACAGGGAAGAAATTTACGAACGTATTCAAAATGAAAAGCGACAAGGTGAAGGGGCTGAATAGCCCCTTTGTTTTTATTGATGCTGTGGTATTATCCCGCCTCGCAAAATTCAATGCAGAAGATAAGCGCCTAATATCTTTTATATAAAACTGGTGTAAAAAGCTGGTTCAGCGCATCTAATTTATAGCATTTAGAAAGATTACAGGTGAGGTGGCCGAGCGGCTGAAGGCGCTCCCCTGCTAAGGGAGTATACGGCAACGTATCGAGGGTTCGAATCCCTCCCTCACCGCCAAAATCGAATACCTCGCCTGTTAGGGGGGGTTGCAGCCTCTAATCTGAAAGTATCAATCCCTAATCGCTTATCTAAACCATCCGCGCAATATTTTTCTCTAACTTGGCGGTGGCGTCGAAATATATTGATATTGAATCACGTTGGATTTTTCTTCTACAGCGACATGGCCACCTGCTTCAAGAATATCGCAATGCCCTAGAATTTCCGACATCACCGGTACCATTTGTTCCTGCCAGGCTTTTGGGAACAGTTCTTTGGCTATTTCCATTGGGTTCATCCAGCCGCCTTTTTCGAGGATTCGGCTGATCTTTAGTAAGCGCCGGTCAGTGGAAAGGTTATAGGATTTAATCAGATCACGATGATCCAGAATAGGCTCTCCGTGCGACGGGTAAGTTACTCGCGCCGGATACGGCTCGACTTTGGCTAGTGACGCCTGGTATTGAATAAGCGATGGCGGCCTCACTTCGTCACCGTAGGGGATTTGCAATAGGCAGACCGGCGTAATATGCGGCAATAAATGATCACCAGAAAATATGACCTGGGTTTCAGCCTGCCAATAGATAACTTCATCCGGACAGTGGCCGGGTGTGTGTACCGTCTCCAGGTTGAAACCGGGAATGTCAATTTGCTCGCCATCTTTGAGCAGGTGGGTCGGCTCCATAGACTCAAAGGTATTGGCAAAGCCCGCGCGCCTGGCCAGGGCTTTATCGACCAGTTCCTTATCGACACCCCAAAGCGCGTAATAATAGAGTTCTCGTTCCAGCCGATCCGGCGGCGGTAGCATGCGCTCTACAGTGATCCACAGATTTTCGTGAGCCCAAAGCTCGCAGCCTGAGGCCTGATGGATGCGCTGCGCTTGCCCATAATGGTCGGTATGACCGTGGGTAAGAATAATTTTGGTGATGTCTTCGACGCGGTAATCTAATTGCTTCAAGCCGTCGTTCAGGGCTTGCCAGGCTTCATCAGAACGGACGCCTGTGTCAATCAGAATTAGCCCATCCGCGTTATCTTCTGGAAATATGAGATAGCTATTGATATCCCCAAGCCCCGGAAATCCCGAAGGTGTCGGGATACGGCCGACCCTGGCAGAGCTTTCTTTTGCGGTGAAACGTCGAACATCGACTTCTTCTGTTGCCATTAATACCCTTTTTGTGCCGATGAATAAACGGCCCTTGGTTGTTTGCAAGCCGGACATAATGGCTAAAAATCGAGGAATAGGGAAGGGCTGGTTCAATATCCTCCCAACCTGCCGTTGACTTTGGGTACTCACTATCGATGAAAATAGTGGCTTGCCAAGAGGCGTTTAAATGGCAGACTATGGACGAAGTAGCCGCCGTACCGCTGGCAGGTAATTTAACCTGGCGACGCAATTGAGTTTTACTGCTATCTATTTATAGTCGGTTGCTTATGTCGAAATATTTAAACTGGATTTTTGCTTGACAATTAATATCGAACTAAGGAGATAAAAAAATGAAAATCGGATTACAGAGTTTATTTGCCGGGCCTGACGCTACCGCAGCGCATTTGAGCAAAACGGCGAAAATGGCTGAAGACGCCGGGTTTCATTCCATGTGGATGCCCGAGCATGTATTGCTTTTTGAAGAATATGATTCGCCTTATCCCTACTCGGACGATGGTCAGGTACCCCTGGATCCCAGAAATGTGCCGCTGGAGCCATTTACGGCGCTGTCCTTTTTAGCTGGCCAAACCAGCCGTATCCGCCTCGCTACCGGTATTACCATATTGCCGCAACGGAACCCGGTATATTTTGCTAAGCAGGCGGCGGATGTCGATGTGATTTCCGGCGGGCGGCTCGACATTGGTATTGGCCTTGGCTGGCTTGCCGAAGAGTTCGCAGCGCTGGGTGTGCCATTTGAGCGCCGGGGCGCGCGGACGGCGGATTATATTAAAGTTTGTCAAACGCTATGGTGCGACGAGCAGTCGAGCTACGAGGGTGAATTTTACAGTTTGCCTACCTGCGTACAGGGGCCAAAACCTGTGCAAAAACCCCACCCGCCGCTTTGGTTTGGTGGTGAAAGTATGCCAGCGTTGCGTCGTGTAGCACGTTTTGGCGCGGGCTGGTATGGGGTCAGGTTGATGCCCGAAGACGTCGCCAAACACCTGGAGCAACTCAGTGAGCTGTTGGCTGTTGAGGGTCGCAAATTGGATGAGATCCAAATTGCGGTATCTCCCTATGGCGCGCGCTGTGACGTCGATATGTTGAAGCGTTATCGCGATGCCGGGGTCGATCAGGTAGTTGTCTTTGCCCTCAATGCCGAGCCGGACCCACTTTATCGAGAAATCGAACGATTTGCCGAGGAGCTTGTGGTGCCCGGTGCAGCTGTTTAAATCTGTCTGCACCGCTTCCTATGATCCTTAAGCGTCATAGGAAGCGGTGCTGCTTGACAGGAGTCAGGGCGAACCAACACCAGCCACATCGACGCGAATGGTCTCGACTTGCGAGGCCTTCTTGCCTTTGCCAATATCTGCCATCTCGCCGTTGAACGTCATGCAATACAGGGTTTTCATATCGCCGCCGCCCAGGGTGCAGGCTACGGCCCGGCGGCCTGGCAAATCAATAACATCGGTGATTTCGCCGCCGTCTCTCACTCTCACAAAACAATCATTAGCAAATGCTGCGAGCCAGACGCAGCCTTCTTTATCGAGAGTGATACCGTCGGGCGTATAGTCGCCGAGATCGGCAAATACCCGTCGTCCAGACAGCGTGCCGTCATCTTCGATGTTGAAGGCAGTTAGTCTTTTACCCCAGCTTTCGGCAACAATCAGGGTTTTCCCATCGGGAGTGACCACCGGCCCGTTTGGGAAGTGCAGGCCATCGGCGACTTTCTGTGCTTTACCATCGGCGGTGACCAGCACCAGTGCGCCAGGCTCGAATTTTTCCCCAGCGAATAAGTTGTAACCCATACTGCCTACATAAGCATTGCCTTTTTTGTCGACCACCATGTCATTGATTTCACCTTTGACCAGGGCGCTTACATCGGCATGAAGAGTGAGCTTGCCATTTTCAATACGTTTGAGCGAGCGGTCGCGCATGGATACTATCAGTGGTGTGCCATCGGCCAGAAAGCCAATTCCAGAAGGGCGATCGGGCACTTCAGCCATAACGGTTGGCGTGCCGTCCGGGGCGATGGTGTAAACCTTTTTACCATTGACGTCCGACACCCAAAGCAGGCCGTCACGCCAGCGAGGGCCTTCAAGAAAGGTAAAGCCATCGGCGAATACTTCGAAATTATCACTTGCCATAATTATTATCTCCGGGAATTGTGTGTTTAGCAGGAACGTAGACAGCCACGATTCCACCATTATTTTTTTGCGGGAGGCCCAACTCTACTGCAACCTCGCGGACGGTGCCATGTGAAACATGTCATCTAGACAGCCAATATGGGTATCGAAGTCGAAGATCAATTCGCGTCAATTGGTTATGTGCGTCTATACTAAGGAAGCTAAGATTTCTAATTTATAGAATCTATACAAACCTGCTATTTAATAAGGAGCGATCAAGATGAGCAATACAGCGATAGCGATATCCGGTGAGGACGACACATTAAGCCGCAATGAACAATTAACCCGTGATTTCTTTGATGCCTGGGAGCGTGCCGATGAAGACGCGATTATCGCGGCCTTTGCTGACGATGCGGTGTATCACAATATTCCTTACAAACCTGTCAGTGGCTCGGAGAAGATCAAAAAAGCCGTACACGGGTTTCTTAAAACCGGCGAGAATATGACCTTTGCTATCAGTAAAATGGTTGTGGCTGGCGATTCGGTGGTGACCGAACGTGTCGATGGCTGGACCCACAAGGGAGCGCAAAAAAGTTTGCCAGTGCTAGGTATTCTTGAATTTAACGATGCTGGTAGGATCAGCGGCTGGCGAGAATATTTTGATGTAAAGATGTTTGAAGGTGGTTAGTTTTTAGCGTTTAACTACTGGCGATAGCGAAATTTGAGACCTCGGAATAAAAGCCGGGGGTTTTTATTTGCATGTTGGCCCGTTATTTCTTCAGTCTTCGCAGCACATTGCGCATGGCTTTGGCGACCGACCCAAAGGCGTCGCGATGAGGCCGTGCTTCGCTAAGGCCACAAATATCGTCAAACCTGCTGGCCAAGTCATCGGGTGTTGGCGGTGATTCCGCATTGAAGTAAACGTCGTCACCTTCAACAATTCTTGTTTTCGAATTGTAACCCGCACCGGCCTCGATAATATCCCGGAACCCTGGTGTGCTTCTGACGCCAACAAACCGACGATGAAGGTGACAAACCCCCGCTTTAACAGCGGCCCGGTTTTATCGTCCATGGGATCTTTAGACATACCAGTCATGGCCGTATTACTGACCAGGCACGGTAGCAGCGAACCAGGCAAGCAGGACATCAACTTTACCGGCTTAATGAGTGTTAACTGCGAGTTCGACGGTGATCCATTCTCCGTCTTCAGATTTGACTTGCTTCGGATCGATAATGGTTAAACGGGTTTCATCAAAATTGCCGCTCTCCAAAAATGCTGTCCTGATGGCCTCAGCTCTTGTTTTAGCCAGCTCTGTGAGCATTTGTTTGCTAACCGGCTCGGTCGCCAGTAAACGATCCCTTAAATCAGCAGTGTATGTGAGTTCATCCAGTACTGGTTTGCCGTTGGGGTCGTCTATTGGTGGCACTTTATGCGTTGCTTTGAGGCTTTTAACGGATCTTTCAGGGAGCCTTTCTCGGAACAGGTTTTCGAGTGTTTTGCGAACATCATTGCCCAGCATGGTGTCGTTGTTAGCCATGTTTAAATTTTCCCCGAGCCGTTCGATCACAGTGTTTTGCAACGTTATAAACTGGAGTGCGGGGATATCAATATCCGGGTCAAAGGTGCCGCTGATTTCTACACCGAGTTCTGGACGTTGTGTCATGGCATTTTCTAAGTGAGCAATTTTCTCTAGTTCTGGGGGTGTCAGGTCTGTCCGGCCGGCCAGGAACTGCAGTTGCCCAAGTTCTTCCGAATCTATGCCGAGCATGTTACCCAGAAAGCGGAAGGGGGCAGTGACGGCATCTGTAATTAGGCCGACAAAGGCATCCCAAATAACACTGCCGAGCGCAAATTGCGGATCGTTGACATCACCGGTAACGGGTAGCTTTGCACCGATCACGCCATCAGGGTCCTTGAGTAAGGCGATGGCAAGATCGAGGGGCAGACTTGTTGCGTTCGGGCTGTCGATTTTGTCGCCCAGTTGGAAGTCACTTAGCACGATGTCATTTTTGCCGTCCATGATGCCATTTTCGATGGCGTAATTGAGGCTCAGCGTTAATTTGCCACCACTGATTTTACGGCCAGCGAATTGGCCGCTATAGGGCGACATACGAGCCGTATCCAGATTGACAAACTCTAAAGCGACATCGGTATGCATTAGCGGGTCGAGCAGGTTCATATTTCCCCCTATGCGAGCCAGGCCAAATTCGTTGACCTGGCCTTCGAGTTTAATCTTTGCAGATTCGCTGCTGTTGGTTGCGAAGCCCCCAATGGTTCCGTCAAGCTTGTCTACATGGGCAGCGAAAGGCAGCGGCAGGGACATATCAGAAAAATCTAGTGACGCATCTTTAACGCGTATCCCGCCGATAACAATTTCCAGAGGTGCAGATTGCATAGGCGCAGAGGTTTTATCGCCGATCCCGTTTGCTTTGGCGGTGGCCCCGCTATTTGTATCAACTAACAAGTCTGAAATATTGGTCGATAGATCTTTATGAACGGCAAAGCGAGCATAGAGTTGTTCGAAATCAAGTACTGAAATGTCCAGCCTATTGGCGTTCAGATCCAGCTCGAACCGTTTCAGCTCCAGTTCTTGCCAGGCGATTAAGGGATCTTTTCCATCTGTGTTTGTAATCTTAAGATGGGGAATCTCGACTGATCCCGCGATGATTGGCTTCTGCCCGCCGGGGATGGTGATATTCAAATCGCTGTTGAGCACGCCTTCCTCGATCAATATGTCGATGTTCTGTTGAGCGTACGATTGGGCAATGGATAAGGGGATTTCTCTGGTCTTTGTCTTCAGATTCAGGGAGAACCCAGGCTTTAGTTTGAGTGTGCCATCAACGCTAAGCTCACCACCAGCACGGAATTTCCCGCTAACATTGACGGGCAACTGCGTCGCTTCCAGAGTGCTGAAATCACCCAGTGTTAAGGCGATATTATCAATATAAATTTGCGGGGCAGGGTCGATACGATTGTCAGAAAAACCGACGCGACCGTTGGCAATTGAAATGAGGTCAACTCCCAACTGCCAGGGTTTGCTGGATTCTTCAATTTGTTCACCGACCAGCATTAGTTCAGCTGAGGATGCCGATTCAGATTCGTTGGGCCCGGCCGGAGCGAGCGCAGCAAGGTTTAGACTGCCATCTTTATTTAGCCAGGAAGAGATGGTTGGCGCTTCGATATGCAGACGATTGAATTGCGCCGATTGTTGGGGGTACCGGATTGTTCCGCCCTTCAGTGCAATGTTTGGAATTGACAGGAAGTCGGCAGTGGGAGTTAATCCCCTCAGCGCAAGGTTATCGATATCAATGGCCAGTTCAGTGATTTCGGCATTAAATATACCGTCATCGTCTAAATGTATTTTATAGTTAAAGTGGCTGGAAAGTAGCGCTTGTACGGTTTCCAGCGGTAACAGGGCTTCCAGGTAGGCAATAATATTATCGAGCGGCGCGTATTCCAGACTTACTTTGCCTTCTGATTGCAGTGGCGCCAGGCCCAGGTTGCCCTCCCAATGTAAAGCGGCATTGCCAGGCAATTTAATCGTGACGTTTTGCTGGCCGAAGCGATCCGGCAAAGTATTTAACTGCTCAATGCCAATATCGATGGGCCCCACGTGCATTTCGACGGGATTTTTCGGCACATTGTCTCTAATGTCCCCCCGGCCACCACTCAAGATCAGCTGGTTAATCAACAGGCGCGGTAGGCTGCGTTGCTGCGGCTCCTCTGCTATTTCCTGCTTTCCGGTTTGTCCGGCTGTCGCATCTTCGACTAGCCGACTAAGACGCGTGTTGTCTACAGTAAATCGCTCAAAATAGAAATAGGAACCACGCAAGTTAATTTCGTCGAAGGTCCAGGCCCAATTAACCAGGCTTGAAAGCTGGAAATTTACAAAGAGCTGATCGAATGCCGCTAACCTGACCTGATCGGTATCAATAAGCTCAAAGCCAAGCACTCTGAGGCTTAGCACGTAAGGGTTAAATTCAACCTTTTCAATATGAGTGTTGCGCCCCAGGTCATTTTCTATAAAGCTGATCACGCCATTCTTTAATAGATGGGGAACAAGAAAAAATCCGACCAGGGTGTATAGCAGTATTACGGTCAATGCCCAGAAGCGCATGCCTCGAGGGTTTAGCCAGGCATCACGCGGAGAACGCGACCCAGTAGCTGGTTTCGGCTGCCGCCCATTTCTGGCTGATGTGTCGGTCTGATCCATTACTAAGCGTCCGTAACTTTTGGGGTGAGACTCTGGTGTAACAACCCCCTGGGATGATTGTGCAGAGCGGCGCTAATTTAGCATGGCGCCGTCAACTTTGTGCGTTTTACTGCACTTGCTTTGGTGAGGTCTTTGCCGATTAAGTTAAGCCCATACGGCATAAAGTCTTGATGATAAAATGGCGATTTGTTACGCATGGAGTTGCATCGTTAGCCTTTCCATCGAACTCACTATAATACTAACCATGGTCGCTTTCGCGGCCGGGTATATTTCATCCATTGCGGGTTCAGGTGGCATGTTGACCTTACCGCTGCTGCTTTGGGCTGGTCTGCCACCGGTTCAGGCATTGGCGACTAACAAAGTTCAAAGTGCGCTAGGCACCTTGTCGTCGACATGGAATTTTTTTCGTAAAGGCCATCTTTTCCTTCGAGACTTATTGCCTGCCATTGTTCTAGCAATGACGGGATCACTACTGGGGACCCTAGTGGTACAGCAGATTGGTAACGATGTGCTGATTCGGCTGATTCCCGCGATGCTTATCGTCATTGCCGTGTACTTTATTTTCTCACCACGTATGGCCGACCATGCCAGTGATCCGCGGGTATCGCATACGCGTTTTGCATTTCTGGTGGCTTTGCCGATGGGTTTTTATGGCGGTTTTTTTGGCCCGGGTATGGGTTCGGTTTTCCCGTTCTTATTCGTCTGGTTATGCGGCTACAGTCTACCCAGCGCGACAGCTCAAACTAAAATGATGGTATTAACTATTAATAGTGCGTCTGCCGTATTGTTTATTATTGCGGGTCAGGTGTTGTGGGATTTGGCGATATCGATGTCGGTGGCGCAAATGTTGGGTGCTCGCATCGGTTCCAATGCGGTGATGAGTCGCGGAACGCAATTCGTGCAACCGGTGATTATCGGAGTGACGTTGGCAATGGCGATTAAACTGCTGATATGGCCATGAGTTATTTGGTGACGCTTTTGCTAACCCTCTGCGTAGTCGTAGTGGCGATGTGGGTGTTTGTCAAAGTCGGCACGCCGGTCTATCGTATCGACCGAGAAAATGTTATTGCTCTGTTAGAGCTGGTGTTGTCCGGACAGGCGACAGAAAACGACTGGCATGTGTTTGTCGGCGTCCCCCTACGGCACAATAGCGAATTGCGTGACCTGCAAAAACGATGCGCGCAACTCGCCGAGACCGAATTTATCGGTCTTCCCGATGGTAAATTATTTACCAATAGGGGGCTTGCCAAGTTGGAAGTGTTACTCAGAGAATTAAAAAACGACGCAAAAGAAAATAACAATCGCTAAAATCACAGTGGTCGGAAGGTCACAAAAGCCCACTGTCCACTAAAAAGAGCTGTAAATAGTAACGGACTTGCTAATGAAGGGAATGAGTAATGAGGCGAGCTGCTAATGAAAGGAGCTATTAATGACGGGAGTTAGCCATGAAAGGCGTCATTAAGCAACGGAAGCAACAATGAATAAGCTCTCATCGGTGGTGCGCTTTATTTTGGTGGCGGCGGCTTTTGTGGTGGTTGTGGCGGGCATGAAAGCTGCTGAAGCGTTGCTGGTACCGTTTTTATTGTCTGTATTTATCGCGTTGATTTTTTCTCCACTATTGCATTGGTTAAAGTCGCTCAATGTGCCTAGTGCCGCGGCCATTATTTTGATTGTCCTGTTTGTGATGGCCATGGGTACCATGATCGGTGCGATTGTCGGCGCGTCGATCCGAGATTTTCGCGGTGATCTGCCAGAATATCAGGCTCGTTTACAAAGTATGAGCGAGATCCTGTTTAGCTGGTTGGCGGGTAAAGGTTTGGTCGTCGATAGCGAGCTGTGGACCCAGACAATTAATCCCAGTGTGGTGATGCAAATGGCCGGTAATACGCTGGCATCATTTGGCAACGTTATGACCAATGCATTTCTAATACTACTAACGGTGATTTTTATTCTGGCCGAAGAAGTAGGTTTTGGTCAAAAACTCGCTCAGGCCAGAGGTGGCGCACCCGAATCAATCGTCGCTCTGAATGAATTTACCCATAGTGTGAATCGATATTTAGGCATCAAAACATTGTTGAGTGCCTTAACCGGCGTATTGGTGACGGTGATGCTATGGGCAATGGGTGTCGATTATCCGGTGATGTGGGGGCTGCTCGCTTTCATGCTGAATTTCGTGCCGACCATAGGCTCGATTATTGCCGCGGTACCCGCGTTGTTGCTGGCTTTATTGCAGATTTCGCCCTTTATGGTGTCAATGATTGCACTCGGTTATGTGGCCATTAATTTATTAATCGGCAATGTTCTAGAGCCACGCTGGATGGGCAAAGGACTGAATCTTTCACCGTTGGTGGTATTCCTTTCCCTGGTATTTTGGGGTTGGGTGTTGGGCCCGGTGGGTATGTTGTTATCTATTCCGCTGACCATTCTTGTGAAAATTGGTCTGGAGCGAGATCCCGATACCCGTTGGATTGGGATCATGCTCGGTGCCGGTCAGGTTGAAGAAAGTGTGGTCGAGGGTAAGGTGGTCGAAGCACAGGTATCGGACGAATCGGTCATTGTGCAAAGTGATAACTAACTCCCCGGGACTTGCTCTATGACATCTGTGATGCCTGGTTTGTTTGCAAGCAATTCTGCTTTATCGATGCCGCACAGCTCGTGGGGAAAGACCAGCCAGCTATCGGTGGTGTGGACAAAGTAGTCCGGCGTTAACTGACTCTTGTTGCGCTCAGGCTTGTACCAGACGGTGGCGGTGCGAATATCCAGATCGGTATTGTCCGTCAGTTGGCTTGTTAAGGTATCGACGATAGCCGTCATGGTAGTGCCGCTATCGAACACGTCATCAACTAGCAGCAGCCGGGAAAATCGCGGATTACCTTTGGTGACGTAATCCAGCCCGGTAATGGTCACCGAATTTGCGCGTTCATCCAGGCCGGTGTAAAGTGATGTGCGTACGGGGATGTGATCAATATCTAAGCCTGCGTAGGCCAATAACTCATGGACGGCAATAGCAACCGGCGCGCCACCCCGCCAGATCCCAATAATCAGATCAGGTACGAAATCCTTTTGGAGTATTTTTTTGCCCAGTGCAAAAGAGTCTTCCAGCAACTGGTTTGCGCTAATAAATATCTTGTCTGTCACCGATTCGCACCTTGATTAATTTTGCCTTTTGCTTGGTCAACAATGGTGGCAATAGCGCTATAATGCGCGCTGATTTTTTAGCCAGTTATTGTGAACGACGGAGTCTGATGATGAAACAAGCGAAATTGAATGCACCAGCGACTTTTATTGCAGTGATCGCCCTGGTGCTGACGTTAGCCGCCTGTAGCGCTGAGCAAGAAGAAGTAAGCTTGAGCACGGAGCAGAAAGCAGCAATGGCCGAGCGTCTCGCTCCGGCGGGTGAAGTGGCATTGGCTAGCGAAGTTGCTCCGGTACCTGCGGCAAGCAGCGGTGGTAGCCAAAGCGGTGAAGATATATACAAGAGTAAATGTGTCACCTGTCATGCTTCTGGTGCAGCAGGCGCACCTGTTTTAGGTTCCGTAAGTGATTGGGCGGACCGTCTTGGCAAAGGTATGGACGTACTCTATACAAGTGCGATTAGTGGCTTTAATGGTATGCCCCCTAAAGGCCTGTGCTTTGATTGCTCGGATGATGAGTTGAAAGCAACGGTTGATTTCATGGTGGAAGGCAGCAAATAGCGTTGGCTAAAAGACCATAAAAAAACCGCAGTCCAGACTGCGGTTTTTTTATGTAGAGAGAAAAGAGTTATTTAAATCGGGGTGATGCCGCGTCGCTTAAAGGTATGACCCCGACGTCTGTTTTTCGCCATATTCAGGGCCTTAATCAATATGATTCGGGTGTCGCGAGGGTCGATCACATCATCAACCAGAGCTGCTTCGGCTGCGGGCATAATGGTGGTTTTGGCTTCGAACTCGGCGATTAGATCCTGCTTTTGTTGCTTGCCATCCTCTGCGGCGGCAAGCTGTTTGCCAAACATAATCTGCACCGCATCGTCGGGTGAGATGGCGCTAAATGAGGCCAGCGGCCAGGCAACTAACAGGTTAGGTTCCATGCCCAGGCTGTTCATGCCGTAGTGTGCCAGGCCAAAGGCTTTTCTGAGCATCACCGTAAATCGGGGTACAGTGGTGTGGCCAATTTCATAAAGCAAGCGTGTTGACCAGCGGATAATGCCATCTTCTTCCGACTGCGGTCCCGGATAGAAGCCGGGAATATCCTGCAAAAATATCAGGGCAATACCGAAGCAGTCACAAAAATTAATAAAGCGGCTGATTTTCTGGCAGGCCTTCACATCTAGTGTGCCAGACATATAGGCCGGTTGATTGGCGATAATCCCGACCGCGCGACCATCCATATGGGCCAGCGTAGTGACCACGTTTTGAGCAAAAGCGGGTTGCATTTCAAAATGTTCGCCGTCGTCAATAATGCTGGTAACGACCTTTTTAATGTCATAGGCAAAGCGTAAATCGGCAGGCACTAAATCCATCAAGGCATCACAACGGCGCTGAGGATTATCGCGAGTCTTTCTTAACGGCGGCTTATCCTGGCAGTTATCAGGCAGATAACTGAGGAAGATTTTAATCTGTTCAATACATTCCCAGTCATCGGCGACCAGCAGGTCAGCCATACCACTTTGTTCGACATGTTTGCGGGCGCCACCTAACTCTTCCAGTGTTGTTTCAATACCCATTTTGCTGCGCAGTAAGGGCGGCCCGGCCAGCATCATGGAGGAGTTTTTGGTCATGGGTACGAAATCACCAATGGCAGTGATATTGGCGTGGCCACCGACGCAAATGCCCATGACTGCCACGACAATGGGCACATAACCACTCAGTGCCACCAGGTTGGTAAACTGGGGGTTGTCGTAAGCGCCCTGGCTGCTGACTTCTTCTTCGAGCCGTGCGCCGGTGCCTTCACTGAGCACCACCAGGGGGAAACCCTGTTCCTGAATCAAACGTTTGAGCCGGGTGAATTTCCATTCACAGGTTTTGCCCATTGAACCCGCCCGATATTGAATGTCGTAGGCGGCAACACCGACCATGCGACCGTTGACCTTGCCGTAGCCCACAACTATGCCATCGCGGGGCGTTTCACCGGGTTTGGTAGCCGCTGCCAGGTCAGACTCCCGAGCCAGGGGCGCAATTTCTGTAAAGGATCCTTTATCAAACAATAGCTCGACACGTTCGGCAGCGGACAATAAGCCCTTGGCGTGGCGTTTTGAGTAGTCGAGGTTTTGTAGCGCAAGTTTCTTATCCAGAAACGGTTGCAGCGCCTCCGTCATGGTCAAACCCCTGGTTTGGCCCATTTGCTCGTAAACGCTGGAGCTTTTCTTCTCTGCCAAATTAGGTTTTGATCCAGCTTTAGGTTTTCCGTTGGATTTGCTTTGTGATTTATCTTGCGGCACCGGTGCATATACTCAATTGTCGCCGAGCGGCGGGGCGTGCAATCTAGCCTGATTGATCCTTGCACTCAAGTTGTCGATACATGCCGTGCGAGCTGAACGGTTGTACGAGTGTTTGTGCTTACCCCACAACATTGGTTTTGCGGAGCGCCTCTATTTGCTCATTGTCATACCCAATCGATCCCAGAATTTCATCGGTGTGTTCGCCAAGGGCTGGCGCTGGCGAGCGTATCTGACAGGGCTCATCACCAAAAATAACCGGCGGACGGCTTTGGCGCAGGCGCCCGGCGACGGGGTGGTCGTATTCGATAATGGCGCCAGCATGTTTAACGCGTGGGTCTTCGAGGACTTCATCCAGAGAGTTTACTTTGGCGCAGGGTACACCGGCTTTTTCAAGCGCCGCCAGCAATTCTACCGTGCTGAAGGTGGCGGCATGCTTTTCAAATTCCGTCATCATTTCCGGCAAATGGGTGAAGCGTTCCGCCAGGGTATTGAAGCGAGGGTCTTCCTTCAGGTGCTCACAGCTCAGGGCCTGGCAAGCGCCATTAAATTCGGCATCACCGACCACGATGCAGGTGATATGGTTATCTTTGGTGGTCATGATCCGATAAATTTCGCCAATCGGCGGGCATCGGTTAAAAGGTTCGTCACCGCCAAAGCCGTGATTCCAGTATGCATCGTTCCATAAAAAAGCTAGACTGGCATCGAGCATGGAAATTTGCAGATGATGCCCACCGACTGTGCCCCGTTCGCGGGCAAACAGTGAAGATGATATTGCCTGGGCCGCGGTATAGGCGGCGACTTTATCACTAACGATGTTGTTGATCAGTTGAGGCTTGTCGTGACCGGCACCCTGGCTGGCGGCAAACCCGGAAATCACTTGAATAATGGGGTCGTAGACGCGCAATTCTGATCCGGGGCCATCGGAGCCAAAACCAGAGATAGAGGCATAAATAAGGCTGGGATTGATTTTATGGAAATCCTCAAAACCGCAGCCCGCTCGTTCCAGCGCGCCAGCCCTGGCGTTCTGGACAAACACATCGGCATCTTTAATCAATGCTTCGATAACGGGTTTAGATGCGGGTTCTTTAATATCAATGGCAAGGGACTTTTTGTTGCGGTTCATAAATGTGTAACAGGCGCCGTAACCATTGCGAATACCACCGGCGTATCGCGATGGGTCGCCAATGCCTATCGACTCAAAGCGGATCACATCAGCCCCCTGATCCGCCAGCAAGTTAGTCGCCAGCGGCCCAGCGGTTTGTGTGGTTAATTCAACGATTTTTACACCTTGAAGTGGATTCATTTTGTTATTCCTCGGCCTAGCCGTCCGCGCCAACAGACTATTATTTTATTGGCTGTTTAATCTTGATCACCCACAGTATGATTTATTTGAAAAGCCGTGCACAAATTTATTTGCTTGGTGGCATTGAGATACGGGGTGTTCCTTTAACTAAGTTAGACATAATTAATGCCCAATTTAGTTAAGCAAGAATTGACCTTGAGATGCATCAAGCTACAGGAAAGTAAAGCAAAGTTAGGTTTGTTGTCTGCGTGTATTGAGTCTATAAAGAGAAGATGAGAGTTTGTCTGGAATGAAGTGAGATCAATTTCAGCAATGAAATTAGCATGGATTTTAGCGGGTTATCAGGTTTTTATGGCATGAAGCTGGTTCGTTTATTGTTGTTGATGGTACTGCATGGTGCGCTTGCTGCAAATCTAGCTCACTCTGGCGATGGTCGCACAGCGGTGTTGACGGTCGCCGATGCTATTGGCCCGGCTACTCAGGATTATATTGAGCGTTCATTTGAGCAAGCAACCGCCGACAATGTTGGGCTGATTGTTATTCGTATTGATACGCCAGGCGGTCTTGATGGTGCGATGCGTGGCATTATCAAGACGATCACTGCGTCACCCATCCCCGTTGTTACCTATGTCTCCCCCACAGGAGCGCGGGCAGCCAGCGCTGGCACCTACATATTGTATGCGAGTCATATCGCGGCGATGGCGCCAGGCACAAATTTGGGCGCTGCCACGCCAGTGCAAATTGGCGGGATATCTTTTCCCGGCGGAGAACAACCCGAAACAGATAAAAAGCAAGAGTCTGATGGTGGGCCGGATAGCGATGCTAAGGATGATTCAAAAATTGCTCTCGGTCAGGGCGATGCCATGAAGCACAAAATGGTTAATGATGCCTCGGCCTATATCCGTAGTCTGGCCGAGTTGCACGGCCGCAACGCGGATTGGGCTGAAAAAGCAGTGCGTGAAGCCGCTAGCATGCAGGCCAGTGAGGCGCTCAAGGCAAACGTAATCGATGTAGTTGCTAAGGACATCGATGATTTGCTGATGCAGATCGATGGCAGGGAAGTACTTGTTCAGGGCGAGAAATACATTCTGAGAACACAGGATTTAACTCTGATCGAAATGATACCGGACTGGCGTAATCGCTTGCTCAGCGTGATTACTAACCCAAACGTTGCCTACATCCTGATGATGGTGGGTATGTATGGCCTGGTACTCGAATTTTACAACCCCGGTGGCCTGGTTCCGGGTACGGTAGGGGCGATTTGCCTGGTCTTGGCTCTCTACTCATTCCAGTTATTACCGGTCAATTACGCAGGAGTTGCCCTGATTCTGCTCGGTGTGGCGCTGATGGTTGCCGAGGCTTTTCAACCGAGTTTTGGCATGCTGGGTATTGGTGGTGTTGTGGCATTTGTGATTGGCTCAATCATCCTCATGGATACCGATATCCCCGATTTCAAAATTTACCTCTCAGTGGTAGCGACTTTCGCCGTAATGACGGTGCTGATTCTCGTTGTCATGATCGGCATGGTTCTGAAAGCTCGTACCAGACCCGTGGTAAGTGGTGTGGAGGAGTTAATTGACAAGGTGGCGACCGTCATTGAGACACTGGACTCTGGTCATGCCAATGTCCGTGTCCACAGTGAATTGTGGCGGGTCCACGCACAGACGCCCTTACAAAAAGGACAGCAGGTCAGGGTGACCGCTGTTGATGGATTAACACTTGAAGTTGAACCACTGCCAGTCGCCGACTCAGTTGCTGGTGATCTGGATTCCTCACCTGCGGAGCAAAGCTCATGATTGAGTATCCCTTGTATACATTTATCATTCTGGTAGTCCTGCTTTTTGCCAGTGCTATTAAAATCCTGCGCGAATACGAGCGTGGCGTGGTGTTTTTGCTGGGCCGTTTCTGGAAGGTTAAAGGCCCTGGTTTCATCATCATCATTCCCGGCATCCAGCAAATGGTGCGGGTGGATTTACGTACTATCGTTATGGATGTACCCAGTCAGGATGTAATTTCCCGTGACAACGTATCGGTGGAGGTTAATGCAGTCGTGTATTTTCGCGTGGTGGATCCGGAAAAAGCCATAATCCAGGTCGAGGATTTTTACATGGCTACCAGTCAGCTAGCGCAAACTACATTGCGGTCTGTGCTCGGCCAGCATGAACTGGACGAAATGTTGTCGGAACGGGATCGACTGAATGCGGATATACAGGGGATTCTGGATCAGCAGACCGATGCCTGGGGTATAAAAGTCAGCAACGTTGAAATCAAGCATGTGGATCTCAACGAAACAATGGTTCGGGCTATTGCCCAGCAAGCTGAGGCGGAACGGGCCAGGCGTGCGAAAGTGATTCACGCAGAGGGTGAGTTACAGGCTTCAGAAAAACTATTGCAGGCTGCTACTACATTAGCGCAGCAATCTCAGGCCCTACAATTAAGATATCTACAAACGCTTACGGAGATTGCCAGTGAGAGAACCAACACCATCGTCTTTCCATTGCCGATGGAATTGTTTGATAAATTGTTGAGTAACGACAACAAGACGACGGCCGAATGAACAAAAAAATACACGACCTTCTTGCTAGCATGAAAGTGCTGGAAGAGGAAATGGAGGCGGCTCTTCGCGAGCAGGAGGAGGTGCGCTACAGCATTGACGGTTCTCGTGTGCGCTTTGAAAGCCAGGTTCGTGAAGCCCATCGTGATATGAAAATTAAGTGGTGGCAGTGGTTTGGAGAGAGCCATCCACAGAATATTATTTCTGTACCGTTTATTTACGGGATGATTATCCCGTTACTGGCGATGGATATAGCGTTATTCTTTTACTAGCAGGTTTGCTTTCGACTTTACAATATTAATCGTGTTCGAAGGGCTGACTACGTGGTCATCGATCGTCATCGCCTGTCCTACTTAAACGCGTTTGAGAAGCTCAGTTGTGTGTATTGTGGTTACGGTAATGGCTTGCTCGCCTACGCAAGCGAGATAGCGTCGAGAACAGAACAATACTGGTGCCCCATTAAGCATGCGCGAAAGGCAATGGGGCATTACCCTCGCCATAAAAACTTTGTTGCATATGGTCGAGGTGACGAATTTCATCAAAGTATTGCTGAGTATCGCCGCCAGCTGAGCGAGATGGATGACTCAGCAGCGGGACAACAAAGCCCTGATAATTCTTAGATACCTTGAACGAGTTTAGCAAAGACAATGGTTTTGTTTTGACCGGTGTGCTATTCGCAGTACCTTTCGTTACAAGATTCTTTGTTGCCAGACTCAAGCGAGCATTGTTGAATTTCCTATTGGTAAACGAGATGTTGAGCCAGTGAATAAAATCTGGGACTTGTTGGCCGCGCTCGGCAAATAATTGGCTGTATATCAATCACGACGTCGGGCAAAATGGCGCAGTTTTGGTGTATTTCACCGCCGCGTGTAAGTTGTGGAACCGAGTGAAAGCCGACAAATAGATAAAAAGTCAATCACAACAATGTGGAAAGGGTGTCGAACCTATGAAGTTTGGAGTTCTACAGTTTTTTAGTTGGCCGAACCGGCGCGGTGAATTACCCGCAGTTTATCAAAGAGCCTTTGACCGTGTCGAACTGATGGATAAGACTGGCTATGACACGATCTGGTTAGCCGAGCATCACTTTACCGATTATAGCGTTTGCCCATCGGTTCATATGATGGCCATGCATTTTGCTGACCGGACAGAAAATCTGCGCATCGGCACGGCGGTATCACTGGCTGCGTTCTATCATCCGCTGCGTTTGGCAGAAGAGATTGCACTGCTCGATGTGCTCAGTGGTGGCAGGGTTAACTGGGGTGCTGGTCGTGGCTTTGATCCGATAGAGTTTGCTGCTTTTGGTGTACCCATTGAAGAAAGCCGAGAACGGTTCCACGAGGCGGTGGATATTGTGCTGGCAGCCTGGACCAACGAACGGTTAAATTATCAAGGCCAATTCTGGCAGTTCGACGATGTTGAAGTGTTGCCCAAACCGCTGCAACAACCCTATCCTCCGACCTGGATGGCGGCTGGTTCAGAAACCGCAGCGCTGTGGGCAGCCGAGCGCAGCCTGTCGATTATGATGAGTCCCCACACGACATTTGTTGAGAATGCTGAGATGCGTGAAAATTACCGCAAGAAATTGGAAGAACACGGCCATTCCATTGGTGGGCGGGATATACCCATGGCTCGCTTAATTGCTATCGCGGATACTGATGCCGAGGCCGCTGAGATTGGGCGAGCCGGTGTCGAATGGCTAGCCGCTTCGTATATCAATCCCGAGAAAGCTGCCGGTGCCGACTCAAACGAAATGATGACGATGGATCCTGAGCTGGCCGTCAAACGCTATATGGATTCCGTCGTTATTCATGGTTGCCCTGAAAGTGTGATCGACCAGCTTGAGCGCTTAAATGAAGAAATGCATCTGGATTATCTGATGTGCGCGCCGCTCAGTCATTCGTCATTTTTGAAGTTTACTGAGAAAGTGATGCCGCATTTTCAATAGCGTAGCCGTGGTGGTCGATTGGTGCTATATATTGGTGCTACATATACAGGCGCGGCGACCACCAACATCTACAAGCTATTTTCTGCTCTGACCGGACCGCTTGAAAACGATCAAATTCCCTTTGTGCGGGCGACTCAAAAAAATATCGGCTTGTATTTTCGTGGCATCGGTAATGACGAGGACAATGCCCGCACCATGGGTTTTTATGCTGGTGCGTTTGGGGCCGGCGAAAAAAGCATTCGCGACCACGCCTACGCCTCACTGTGCAAGCATTACCGCCCCGGTGATCGCATTAGTATATTTGGCTTCAGTCGTGGTGCGGCTAGCGCTCGCTTATTAGCTCGCAAACTCGAAAAATATGGCTTGCCTGAAGAAATTACGCTGCATTACAAAGAGGCGAAAAACAAATGCACCGGGGAAAAGGAATGGTTCTTCACAAAATATGATGCTGAAAATGAAAATGCTGCCAAAGCTTCAGTCTCTTTTTTAGGCTTATTCGACACCGTCGGGGCTTTTGGTATCCCGGTAAATTTAGGGCCTCTGAATTTCCAGAAGATCAATTTATTTCGTGATTTGACTCTGGCCGGCAACGTCGAGCAAACAGTACATCTTTTGGCTATTGATGAAAGTCGCGAACCCTTTGTCCCGACGTTTATCAACATCCGCGATTCGGTAGAAGAAGTGTGGTTTCCAGGTGTTCATGCCGACGTAGGCGGGGGTTATCGCGATGGCGCCTTGGGCAATATCACCATGGATTATATGGTCCAGCGTTTGCACGATGTGCTGGTTGACCCGGTGGTGGTATTTAATAAGAGACTAAATAAATATCGCGAATATGATCTCGGAAGTGATGATTTTGTGTTGCATTATCACGGTGACGGTGCGGCTAAGTCACCGCGCGACATAGAAGTTTTACATAACGATAAACCGGCGAAAAATAAGATGCCCCGTGTCCATGAGTCTGCGTTAAGGCTGAGGGAGGGAGGTAACTTTTTTTATACGGAGCGTTTGAATAGTTTCGCCACTCGGGTGCCCATTGCCTATGATCCGGTTAACCTTAAAAGCCTTGGGGAAAATATAAAAAAGGTGTCAAATTAGGAATGAAAAATGGGGTCGTGAGATAAACAGAATCAATATATGGTCTCACGATTTGGCTGATGCATACGGACTTTTGCAAGTAGCGAAGCAGGGCTTTAGTACCAAGGGGTTATTCACTTAAGCAGTTAAGTCAATCCTCAAAAATGGCCACGACGAACCCGGTTTATTGTCGGAGAGGTTCGCTACGGTCCCCGCAGTATTTGTTATTGGCGATGATTGGTTTGAGTGAGTCGGCTGATTTCGCGGTCAATGGTGAAATTACCGTGTCCCTCTGCGGTGATCATGTCAACACGATCCAGCAACGAATGGAGTTGGTGCTCTTCTTCATGTTGTTCAGAGACATACCATTGGAGAAAGTTAAAGGTAGAGAAGTCCTTTTCATCCAGGGCAGTTTCGACGAGCACGCTAATTTCTTTCGATACGGTCTGCTCGTGTTCAAGTGTTGCTTGAAAAATATCTCTTAGCGAAGCCCAGGAAGAGGGCGGTGCTGCAATAGCACCAAGCATGGGTAACCCTCCCGTCTCCAGAACATATCCAAAGAGTTTTTCCATATGCTGTTTTTCTTCATCTGCCTGTAGACGAAAAAATTCTGCGCAGCCATCATAGCCTTTGCTCGCACACCACGCACTCATCTGCAAATACAGTACCACCGAGGTGCTTTCGTGATTGATTTGCTTATTTAGCTTCCCAGTTAAATTTTCACTAAGCATCTTATTACCCTGCTGCGCATAATTACTTTGGCGACTTAATTTAAACTCATCGCTTTTGAGGGTTTACAATTGCACGCCTCCAACTCCATAAAACAAGGGCAAACCGTTCCTCCCGCACGTCTAACCCATATTATATTGAGGTTTATTTCTGGATGGATTTAACGTAATTGGTTAGATTCCTTAATCGTGCTTTTGTAATAGCCGCCTGTTCGCCACTGTCGTCATAAATCACTTTACCCCAAACGGGCATATCGGCAGGCCCGTGAGTGCGGACGTTCTTGTCATGGTCGGGGTTTCCCTCGATAATACTAAGCACACGTTTGTAAGGAAATGCGCCATCGGTCTCCTGCTGATGAAGATAGGTCAAGTCTGGTGGTCTATTTTTGAGCGACCCCGCAACGGGGCCGTTTCCTTCACCTGTGACACCATGACATGATGCACAGAAGTTCATAAAGTCGGTCTTTCCCGGTAATGGTTCCACCTCTTCCAGGGCATGAGCAAACATCGATGCGCCGATAGACGCGCTTAAAACGACGCCTTTAAGAAGTAGGTTTGTTATTGAGGCAAAGCTGTTTTTGGCAGTATTGCGGTGGTCTCTAGATGTGTGATTATCAGCTAATGTAGACATAATGGTTTCCTCTTGATGTACATAACTGCTGCTCTATCATCTAGTAAGTTTAGGTTTGACCAGCGCTAATGCAATTGATCAAAATCAACGAGAGGGGGGTTTTCGGAGTAATATAAAAACGGAAACCAGAGTGGTAAGTATTGTTGCTTATTATTTGCTTAAAAATTGGTTGCGTGCGAGTTCCATACAAAAAGGCAATTAATTGAACAAACCCTTTAAAGCAGATAATGACTGGCGACCTTTTTCTTTGTTTAATTCCTCAGAAATTTCTTCGCCGAAGCCCTCCCGTTCCACATCATCTGCGGGGATCTCCTCCAGAAATCGGCTAGGGGTGGTTTGAAATATTTCGCCAAACTGTTTGCGTCGGGCGGCTAATGTTAGAGTCAGAGTCTCTCTGGCGCGGGTAATACCCACATAGGCCAGGCGGCGCTCTTCTTCAATATTGCCGTCGTCGATACTATTGCGGTGAGGCAGTAAACCATCTTCCATCCCAATAACGAAAACATGAGGAAACTCCAAACCCTTAGCCGCATGTAGTGTCATTAACTGCACTTTGTCATCGGCGGATTCTTCCTCCTGTCGATCAAGAATATCCATTAATACTAATTTGGCGATGGCATCTTCAATATTGTTGTCACCGTCATGGACGTTGTCCTTATGTAATGCTGATGCTTGATCCGGTCGATTACCAAGTACCCTGCGCAGTTGTTCAATCAACAGAGAGACATTTTTCATGCGGTTCTCAGCGACAGCCTCACTGGAAGCGTTTTGATGCAGCCAGGCCTGGTAATCGATGTCAGCGATCATTTCGCTAACGGCACTAATAGGCTTCTCCCCTGAGCAATTTCTAATCACGCTGTCGAGCCATACTTTAAATGCCAGCAAATGTTTTAAGTGCGCTGTAGAAATTACTTCGCGAATACCGAGTTCGTCAATGGCTGTATACAAAGACACTTCGCGAAGGGTTGCATAGTTGGCCAGTTTTTCGATTGTGCCGGGGCCAATTTGTCGCCGGGGCGTATTGATAATCCGCAGAAAGGCATTGTCGTCATCAGGATTCACGAGTAGCCGGAGATAAGCCATGATGTCCTTAACTTCGGTTCGTGCGTAAAAAGACGTACCGCCACTGAGTTGGTAGGGTATACCCTGAGCCTGCAATTTCATCTCCAGCAGTTTGGCCTGGTGATTACCGCGATAGAGCACAGCGAAATCTCGAAAGTGGCAACGGCGGCGCATGCGGTTTTCAATAATCTCGTTGACTACCCGCTCGGTCTCAGCGTCTTCATTGGCGCAGCGAATGATTCGAATTGGGTCACCCAGTCCGAGCTTGCACCATAGCGCTTTATCAAAGACGTGAGCGTTGTTGGCAATCAGCGTATTTGCCGCACGCAATATTCTCGCGGTGGATCGGTAATTTTGCTCCAGTTTAATGACGTCAAGGTGGGGGAAGTCGTCACTGAGTTGTGCGAGATTTTCTGGGCGGGCACCCCGCCAGGCATAAATAGATTGATCATCGTCGCCCACTACTGTTAAGTTTTCACGCTTGCCTGCCAGCAATTTAACGAGCTCATACTGGGCAAGATTGGTGTCCTGATATTCGTCTACCAGCAGGTATCGGATTCGCTGCTGCCAACTGACGAGAATATCGCCATGTTCGCGGAATAACATAGCGGGAATCAATATTAAATCATCAAAATCGACAGCATTGTAGGTCTTTAAGGACTGCTGGTAATGCTGATAGATAATGGCAATCGTTTGCTCGCCACCACTTTCTGCTGTTGATAACGCGTGGTCGGAGCCGATCAAAGAATTCTTCCACGAGGAGATTTGATTTTGCACGAGGTTAATATGATCGGCGTCGAGCTCGCCACTGGAGATCATCAGTTCTTTGAGGAGGCTGCGAGCGTCCTCTCCATCAAAAACCGAAAATCCAGATTTATAACCCAGGGTGCGGATTTCCCGGCGAATAATATTCAGGCCGAGGTTGTGAAAGGTCGAGACGGTGAGCCCCTGAGCCGATTTTCCCTTAATCAGTGCAGAGACCCGCTGCTTCATTTCCCGTGCGGCCTTGTTGGTAAAGGTTACCGCTGCAATATGACGAGCCGGCATCCCACATTGTTCTACCAGGTAGGCAATTTTATTCGTGATAACACTGGTCTTGCCGCTACCCGCTCCGGCCAGAACGAGTAAAGGCCCGCTGATATGACGAACGGCGTGTCGTTGCTGGGGGTTGAGATCGGTCAAATTGGGTAACGCTGCTTGATTAAGAGGGGCGCGATTGTATCAGCTGCAGATTTAGGGGAGAGCCTAATTTCCGAGACTGCGCAATAAGTCACCGACAGCATTCAGTCAGCCAAATGAGGGAGGGTGTATGGCCCACATAATGGCACTACAATATGCCGCTTTTGTAGTGGTACTAACACGGACTTTTTTTAAACACTGTGGTTTCGAGGTGATTTGATGAGTAATGAACGTTTAAAAGATGCTTTTATTTGCGATGCCGTACGTACACCCATCGGAAAGTTTGGTGGTGCATTATCCTTTGTTCGAACCGACGATCTCGGTGCTTTACCAATTAAAGCGCTGATCGCCCGAAACCCGGATATGAACTGGCAGGCGTTGGAAGAAGTATTCTACGGCTGCGCGAATCAGGCGGAGGAGGACAATCGTAATGTCGCCCGTATGAGTGCATTACTAGCTGGGCTGGACCCGGTTGTCGCGGGCGTTACCCTGAATCGTCTGTGTGGTTCGGGTCTGGATGCGGTGGGCAGTGCAGCCCGAGCAATTCGCTGCGGCGAAGTCGACATGGCCATTGCCGGTGGTGTCGAGTCCATGTCCCGCGCACCCTTTGTGATGGCCAAGGCTGAATCCGCCTTCAGCCGTAATGCCGAAATATTTGATACTACCATCGGGTGGCGCTTTGTTAATAAGCTTATGAAGGCTCAACATGGTGTCGACTCCATGCCGGAGACCGCAGAAAACGTTGCCGAGCAATTCAACATCCCGCGAGAAGTCCAGGATCGTTTTGCCCTGGCCAGCCAGGAGAGGGCGGCAGCAGCTCAGGCAGGTGGTTTATTTGATGATGAAATTGTTCCAGTTGAGGTGCCGCGTCGTAAACAGGAGCCGCTGATCTTTGATGCAGACGAGCATCCTCGTGCAACCAGCCTTGATGCGCTGGCTAAATTAGCCACGCCATTTCGAGATAACGGCACTGTGACGGCTGGCAATGCATCGGGTGTGAACGATGGTTCATGTGCTTTATTGCTGGCTTCTGAGCAGGCACTTACTGAGCATGCCTTAATGCCAAAAGCTCGGATTGTCGGCATGGCGACGGCGGGCGTGGAATCACGAATTATGGGTATCGGGCCTGCTCCTGCAACGCGTAAGCTGTTGGCCAAAACGGGCCTCACCATCGAGCAAATGGATGTTATTGAGTTGAATGAGGCTTTCGCTGCCCAGGGTTTGGCTGTTATGAGAGAGCTGGGCTTGCCGGATGACGCTGCCCACGTTAACCCAAACGGCGGTGCCATTGCCCTGGGTCATCCTCTGGGTGCCAGCGGCGCAAGGCTAGTGACGACTGCCATGTACCAACTTCATCGCACCGGTGGTAAATATGCGCTTTGTACTATGTGCATAGGTGTGGGGCAGGGTATTGCGTTGATTCTGGAGCGTGTTTAAAAACTAACTAGAATCGCATTGATTATAGAATAGTCGAGGCTAAGAGGAATACCATTAATGACCGACCCGATGAAAAAGCTCTGGCAACCGTCCCCCGAGTTTCAGCAGCAAACCAATATGACTGCTTATATGACCTGGCTGGCGGAGACTAAAGATCTGCAATTCGCGAATTACGACGGGTTGTATCAATGGTCGATAAGTCATCTCGAAGAGTTCTGGCAAAGCATCTGGGATTACTACGATGTTCAGTCGGCTACACCCTATGAGCGAGTTCTGTCTTCTCACACGATGCCGGGTGCAAAATGGTTTGATGGAGCAACCCTTAATTTTGCCGAACATATCTTTCGTGCTCGAGCCGATGATCGACCAGCACTCCTGGCTGAATCAGAATTTCGTGAACTCTATGAAGTAAGCTGGGCCAATCTCCAAAGCCAGGTGGCTCGTCTGGCGCATTATTTACGGGGTCTGGGTGTCGAGGCAGGCGACCGTGTAGTTGCCTACATGCCGAATATTCCTGAGGCGCTGATTGCTTTTTTGGCCGCTAACTCTATTGGTGCAGTGTGGTCTAGCTGTTCACCAGATTTCGGCACTAACAGCGTTGTTGATCGGTTCCGGCAAATATCCCCTAAAATCTTGTTTGCAGTAGATGGCTATAGCTACAATGGTAAAACAATTAATCGCCTGGAAGAGATAGCGCGCTTAAAGTCGGAGCTGCCCAGTCTTGAACGGGTGGTGCTGTTTGATTACCAGGGTCAGGCGGCTAGCTGCGACCTTGAGCAAACTGACCATTGGCATAAAGCGCTGGACAATGGCGCCACTAAGATTGTCTTTGAGCAGGTACCATTTGATCATCCAATCTGGACGCTGTACTCATCGGGTACGACAGGCATCCCGAAAGCTATTACCCACGGCCACGGCGGTATTCTGGTCGAGCATTACAAGCATATGGGCCTGCATTGCAATCTAAAACCCGGTGATCGCTTCTTCTGGTTTTCAACCACGGGATGGGTGATGTGGAATATTGGTGTGGCCTCTATGCTCACTGGTGCGGTGTTGGTTATTTACGATGGTAATCCGGCCTATCCTGATGTTGATCATCTCTGGTCGTTAGCGGAGCGCGCGCAATTAACTCAATTTGGTGGCGGTGCCGCTTACTACATCGCCTGCATGAAAGAAGGTCTGGAACCGGGCAGGGCCTTTGATTTAAGCCCGTTAAAATCTATTGGCTCAACCGGCTCGCCCTTGCCCGAAGAAGGTTTTGAGTGGGTTTACGAAGCCATTAAAAAAGATTTGTGGCTGATCTCCATCAGTGGTGGTACCGATATCGCCTCTGCTTTTGTGGGTTGCGCGCCGTTGTTACCGGTTTATTCCGGGGAGATTCAATGCCGCATGTTAGGGGTCGATGTACGGGCGCTGGATGATGACGGCAAAGCTTTGATCGACGAAGTGGGCGAGATGGTGATCACCGAACCCATGCCCTCGATGCCGATTTATTTCTGGAACGACAAAGACGACAAACGCTATAAAGAAAGCTATTTCGAGGAATACCCGGGCTGGTGGCGCCATGGCGACTGGATGCGACTTTCCGGAGAAGGCACCATCCAGATTATGGGCCGGTCTGACTCCACGTTAAATCGAGGCGGCATTCGTATTGGTACCAGTGAGGTATATCGCGGCGTCGAAAAAGTCGAAGCCATTGCCGATAGTCTGGTGCTGAGTATTGAGCTATCGGGGGGGCGGCATTACATGCCTTTGTTCGTACAAATGAAGCAGGGGTTTAATCTTAATGACGAGGTCATTACAGCCATTAAGCAATCTTTGCGACAAGATTTTACGTCGTGTCATGTCCCCGACGAGGTATTTCAGGTTGATGAAATCCCTTACACCATGACGGGCAAGAAACTGGAAACTCCGGTGAAAAAAATCCTTATGGGTTTCGATATTGATAAATCTGTGAACCGCGATGCTATGCGTAATCCTGCGACCATCGACTACTTTATTGAGTTTTCTAAAAAGACCCTGCAAATGTAATGCTTCCAGTTCCCGGTCGCATTACTCAGATCTCGTGCAACCATTATAAGTTTGGATGCAGCGTGTGCCACTCAGTCGCTTGTTCGAAAGCATGACCAGCCTGACAGAGTAGCGGTTCATCTTCATGGCGAGCTATGAGTTGCAACGATAGAGGTAAGCCCTTGTCAGTCATACCGCAAGGTAAGGAGAGGGTGGGGGAACCTGTAAAATCAAAGGGTGCCGTGTACCGAACGAGATTAAAATCAAATGCTTCCATGGCACCGTATAGGTTTTCCGTTTTAAATATTGGCGGCACGATGGGCATTGATGGCATTAATAACAGATCGACCTGCCCAAACAAGCCACGGTATTCGTTGATACAGGCGTTGCGTAGATTATTGGCGCGAGCGTAATCCATCCCTGACACCTTACTACCCAGGTCAAGCCAGTTACGAAACCAGACGCCATAATCATCGCGACGCGAGGGGAATGTTGCTTGATGGGCAAGACATGTCTCGGCACTTGCAATATCCGTCCAGGCCGGTAGGTAAGTCTCAACGGGCGGAGAGACAAGTTCCATGATATCCGCACCTAATTTCGATAATATTTCTGCCCCGGCAAATATGCCAGCCGCCACCTCAGGTTCGGCATGGCGTTCGATATCTTCCCTGTCGATGCCAATGCGAACGCCTTTAATTCCAGCATCGATGTTTTCTATAACTGAGGGTGCCGGGCGGTGTAGACAAGTGGCGTCGTGAAGGTCTGGCCCCGCAATCGCCTCAAAAATCAGGGCGGCGTCACGGGTGCATCGGGCCATCGGTCCGACATGATCAAGGGATTCAGCCAATGGCATAATGCCGTAGCGGCTGACTCGACCCCAGGTGGGTTTGAGGCCTACCACACCGCAGGCGGCTGACGGAAATCGAATCGAGCCCCCGGTGTCACTGCCAAGGGTCGCGAAGGCCAGGCCGGCGGCGGTCGCGGCTCCTGATCCGCTTGACGAAGCCCCGGCCCAGTGATCGGTCGCCCAGGGGTTTGCGGGGATGCTGAAATCACGGTGATAGCCGATCATTGCGCCTTCGGTGAGGTTGAGTTTTCCGACAATAATAGCACCCGCCTCGGCAAGCCTGGTCACAACCGTGGCATCATAATCCGGCACATGCTTGGCATATATAGACATGCCGCCCATGGTGCGCACACCACGCGTAAAACACAGGTCTTTCACCGCAATAGGAACGCCATGTAGCGGTCCTTTGTCTATTCCGTCTGATAGCGACTGATCGGCGATACGGGCTGCGTTTAATGCTTCTTCGCGCATTACAGTGGCATAAGCACTAATGTCCGGGTCAAGATTATCGATACGCCCTAGCATGTGAGTGCTTAACTCTGCCGCACTGATTTTGCCGCTATGAATTAGCTCCGATACCTGGGTGATAGTCATATAGTGCAATTGAGCGGATGTCTTGGATGATTGTCTGGACATGATGCCGATACCTCAACAGTGATTTTTGATATTGACGCTTGAGTATTATTTTCTGTGGCTGTTTAGTTTAGTAAATCTGGGTTGATACGCCATAATACGGTGCTAGAATATCTTTGAAACCCTATATGATTGGTGAGAAAAATGGCGAATGACGGGGGTGCCATGATGCCTGGCGACTTGATCCAGAAAATTCGACGTCATCCGGAAAGTGTCGGCTTTGACGAGGTAATGAGCGTAATCAGTGAGTATTATGATTATGTCGATACACGATTCACCAATGGTTTTGATGACGATAGGGTGGTTAATGAGGCTGGCAGCAACGCTGGTTCCTGCCGGATATTTGCCTTTGGACAGTTGCACGGTTTGAGTGAACCGGAAGTCCTGGCTTGCTTTGGCACTTATTATCGAGATGATGTTCTGGGCCATCCCGATGGTGTTGATCACGCAAATATCCGCGCCTTCATACGCCATGGCTGGGCAGGAATTGGTTTTGACAGCAAGGCCTTACAGCCTCGTTAATCTGGGTACTTGCTTTCCTTGATTTCGCCGAAACGCGATTTCTTTAAGTGCCTGTTTGAAAGCTCTTTAGTGCAATTACGATACATGGTTGAATAGATTATGGTATTACGTAGGCTATCAAACCTTAGAAGAATACTTATGTTAAGAGCTAAACTGCGATGTAGCGGCTTTTCCATGATCGAAGTATTGATTGCGCTAGGGATTATCGGTTTGTTAGCTGCAATTGCAATTCCGTCTTATCAGGAATATGTATACAAAACGGAAATAAATCACGCAGCTCAGGACCTGGCCAGCTTTGCTCTAGCGATTGAGAGCTATAAATTCATGGGTGGAAGTTATCCAGACACCGCGAGCGAGGCAGGCATTAGCATCAATGACCCATGGGGTAATGCATACCGATTTAAGCGCATTGAAGGAGTTAAAGGCCTAGGCGGGCTGCGAAAAGATAAGAATTTGGTACCGATTAATTCTGATTTCGATCTCTATAGCGTGGGTCGAGATGGTTTGACAGTCGGCCCCCTAACAGCGCCTAAAAGTCATGATGATGTGATCCGTGCGAATAACGGCGGCTATTATGGCTTGGGCAAGAACTATTGAATGGGCGGCGGTGAAATTACTAGCGCTGGGTAGCCGGGTTGCACGACGCATCATTCTGATGCTTGTTGTCTTTATTATCATTCCTCTTGTTGCATTTTCTTTTTATGCATCGTCACGTTTCGAAAATCATTTAGATGATCAGGTTGCCATCGGCTTACGGAAAAATGCCAAAGTTATTGGCATGGATATCATTGGGCAATTGCGGCATGTAGATGAATTGCTGCACTTGTTTGGTTCGCGAATCCCTCTGTCAGGCAAGGTCACATACAGTGCCTATAGGAATTATGTGCAAAACGTTTTAGAACTAGACAGCTTAAGTGGTTTAGCGCTGGTTAAAAATGATAATAGCATCGATATTTTGAAAGGGATTGATTTAGCGGAAGCGCAGGTGCTTCGAAATCAAATGATGAACAAACGAGTTATTGGTGATAAACGTTCAATGATCCTCCCGATCAATACCGATGATGACACCAGGTTTAACATGTTCCTGGCGGTGCCTCTGGACTCCGGTGATTTGGGTGTCAGTTGGCTGGTTGTAAGGCTGCGTAATGACTACTTGTTTGGTTTTAATTCAGCAGGTCGCGCTGAACTTATTTGTGTGTTTGCTGCTGAAGCGGCGACATATTTTTGTAATCGGACGCCGCCTGCTGCCTGGATTGAGCAAGCTAGTGCGCGAGCCACTAATCGGGGTCCTGGTAGTTTTTTGTGGTTGGACAAAGAGGCAGGTGAGCAGATAACGGGCTATTGGCCGCTGAATATGACCGCACGTTTTCTATCTGAATTTTGGATGATAACGATGGCTACGCCCTCAGATAGCGCGGCTGGCAACTTTCTACAATACAGATTCCTGGCTCTGATTATTGGTGGGCTGGTGGTGATGTTGTTATTAATAGCCAGTATGGGGATCGTTCGGCGATACCTGAAGCCGATAGATAAACTTATTGCTGCCACTCGCTTACTGTCGACCGGACGTTTTGACGCCAGGGTCTCGTTACACTCAAAAGACGAGTTTGAGGAGATGGGCGCGGCGTTTAATAATATGGCCGGCCAACTTGGTCAGCAGTTCTTCTACCAGAAAATGTTGGCGAAACTAGGTCAGGATTTAACCGAGAGCACAACTGTCAGCAATGCGATGGCAAGTATTGCTGATGCGCTTGTCAAGCTTCCTGGAGCCAGTGCTTTTGCCGGTATTACAGCACCAGGTTTTGGTCAGGGTGAGAGTAGTGTTTATCAACGTCTCGCCTCCAAAGACACGACTCGGCGCGCTGATCTATCTGAGATTCCCTCAACATTACCTACCAAGCGATGGTCCGGTAGTGGCGTTGAGATGACGGCGGAATTTCCAGAGTTAAGTTACCTGTGTCCCCGAAAAGACGATACCGTAATTTTGATTCCTGTGTTGATAGACCGGGAAGTAAAGGTGGTCATTGCTTTCAATACTGGCGATGGCGCACCTGATGAGATGGCGAACGGATTTCTACTGCAAATAGTTGATTCGATGACGAGTACTTTTCGCAGTTTGTCGCTGCGGCATACACTCCGCTTTCAGGCCGAGCATGATGTCTTGACGGGCCTGGCAAACCGAAATCTTTTGAACGACACGGCCAGGCGAGAGATTGCCAAATGCCGGGAAAAAAACTCGTCATGCGGGCTAATCATTTTTGATATCGATCGATTTAAACTTATAAACGATTCCAAGGGGCACCTCGCTGGTGACGAACTTCTTCGACAAGTTGGCGGGCGTTTAGAGAGTGTGTTTTCTGGTCTTAATATGGTCAGCCGCATGGCTGGCGATGAGTTTGTCATATTGTTAAGTGATCTCGAATCTTCTCATGCAAATCAGTTAGTGGCTCGGGCAATGGAACAAATCGTGGGTATTTTCCGGAGACCATTCCCGATCGGTAATTGGTTGGTGCCCGTGTCATGTTCTATTGGCGCCGCCATCTGGCCGCAAGATGGCGCTAATTTTTTTGAATTGCTACAACACGCCGATACGGCAATGTACAGCGCAAAAAGAAAGGGGTTGGGAGAACTGGCTTTTTACTCTAAAGAAATAGAGCGCGAGATTCAGGAACAAGTCGAACTGGAGAACGGTCTTCGCAAGGGCCTGCAAAATCGGGAGCTGACGCTCCACTATCAGCCCGTTGTCGATGTGGATAATCGGCGGGTTGCGGGAGCAGAAGCGCTGGTGCGTTGGCAGCATCCAGAGCGAGGTCTGGTGAGTCCTTTTGTGTTTTTAGGTATTGCGGAGAGGATGGGATTACTACCCGATATCGGTAAGTGGGTGTTTAATAAGGCGCTTGACGATTTTCGGCGATGGAAAAGTCAGGGCTACGAATTATCATTTGTAGCGGTGAATATTTCAGGTGTTGAATTTGCCCAGGAAGATTTTGTGCAATATATTATTAATACGGTTGATGACTACGGGATGAAGCCTGCTGATATTGAACTGGAAGTGACTGAAACAGAAGTTATTGCGGATATGGATAACGGCATTCGTAAGCTTGGTGAGCTGCGTGACGCCGGTTTTAAAATATCTCTTGACGACTTTGGTACGGGTTACTCGTCCATGGAATATCTGAAGATGATGCCGGTCGATAAAGTTAAAATAGATATGACGTTTATCAAAGATATAGAAGAAAGTAGTAAGGATCAGGTTATTGTAAAAGCAATGTGTGGCCTGGCAAAAGATTTAGATTTAAAGCTTGTTGCTGAAGGAGTGGAAACCAAACCCCAGCTAGATATTCTGCAAGGTTATGGGGCCGGAGTGATCCAGGGGTATTATTTTAGTCGCCCCCTGGCTGAGGTTGATTTCCTGGAGTATTTAGGTGATTTTGAGGCAGAACATTTTTCCGAATCAGCCTAGTTTGGCTTGAATTTATTACCTGCTTAAAGCGTGGGTGAAGAGCTAATTGAGGCTCCCAATTCCGATAATAGTATTGGTTTCTGCACTGCCCAGCCCTGAGCGTAGTCCACGCCGATGTCAGTCAAGACAGGTTTGATCTCTTCAATCTCTACATATTCGGCGATTGTTTTCATGCCTAGCGAATGACCAATTTCGTTCATTGATTTAACCATGGCTTTGTCGGTGTCGCAGGTATGGATTTCTTTTACAAAAGTTCCATCGATTTTCAGGTAATCCACCGCTAAAGCGCGTAAATAAGCATAAGAGGAGCTTCCTGTCCCAAAATCGTCTAAAGAAAATTTATAACCTAATTCTTTGAATTCTCGTATAAATTTCTGCGTTAGGATCAAGTTATTTATTGCTGCGGTTTCAGTAATTTCAAAAGTTATTTTTTCCGGTGAAATGTTTTTCGAGTTCAGGATAGTCTTCAGAAAAGTTGAAAAAGAGCTGGAATTAAGGGATTGTCCAGACAGGTTAATTGAAAAGCCCCCGGCAATATCCAATATATCCGGGTTGTCTCCCATCCAGGTGAAAAATTTGGTTATCACCCATTGATCGATGTCGACCATACGCTGCGAATATTCAGCGGCGTAAATTAAATGCTCAGGTGAAACGCCATGCCCATCGTCATCTTTTACGCCTAACAGGACTTCTCTATGGGATTGGTCGTTGCCCGATGAATCCAAACTTTCGATTAACTGACACCTCAGAAATAGGCGGTCTGATGACAGTAGGTGATCTATTTGTCCAATCCAGCGATCGATTTCTTTTTGGGTCTCTATATCTTTACTATCCGGTGTATAAATACTAATCGCGTTTCGCCCGGAATTCTTGGCAACCTGGCAAGTTGAGGTGGCGTTCCTCATCAGGGCATTGGCATTCGTGCCGCCAATTTCTAATGGAACCAATGCTATGCTTATTCCAATCGCATAGCTTTTATCGTCTTGCTCGAAGCGATAAGTTACGATCCTGTCGCGGAGTTTAGAAACCTGATCATAGCCACGATCTACAGAGCAATTTTGTAAGATTAAGCCAAATGTAGTTTCTCCAATCCGTGCTGTAGTGAGGTTGCCATCGTGATTTTCAGGAAAAATATCAGTCAGTTGTCTAATGCAATCTTCACTGGCTTCAATGCCACAATTGTCGCTGATAATTTGAAAATCCAACAATTCTAAATAACAAAAAAGACACTTTTCAAAGTCAGGTTGTGAAAGAACGAGATCAATTTTCCGGATACATTCTTTGCCATTAATAAGGTTTGTTACAGAGTCGTGGGTGGCAGTGTGACGCACTCTGTCGTGCATGTTTTGTATTATTAGGTTTGTTGCTCTGTCCATTACCGGCACTTCCAGGCTCTCGATCTTAATGGCATTACCATTGTTTAATAACTCGGTAAGCTGATCGGGGCCCGTCTCAAATATTTTAAGTCCCTTTCGATTTACAAAGACATAATTGCGAGGCTGCTCTCCTATCCATACTAACTGTAGTGGCTCCGGTGCTTCGTCCCCGGGGGCGAAGGTAAGCCAGTCATTAGCGGCAAGCTGATTTAGTGGCGATATTAACGTTTGGTGTCTTTTGTCGGTGTCTTTGTCAACAGGTTTTTTAGGTTCGATTTCTATCGTATCAATCGGGCCTATTACTGGCGGCTCCCCACGGCCTTTTATCTCTGTGATTAATTGCTGTTTGGTTTTTTCATATAGAAAATTTACAGTATTACTCGAACTAAACTGGGTATCCATGATTTTAATAATGCGATCAAAGTCATTATATAGTTCAAGCGAAAGCGGTTTTCCTGACGTGAGCCACAAGTGTAACTTGTCGATCACGTCTAGCTGAAGCAGCCATGCCTCGCTCTGGTCGCCATCACGTAAATAGGTGAATCTCATAAGCTCGCGCCACCCTATTTCCAATAGCGAATGTAAACTTTTCGGGATATGGGGGCCTGGCAACCGGTGATCAATTTCAATTTCGACTTGTTTTTGCGCGTTTGCTAAATGTTGTTTGCCTTCGCATTCTTCGATAACCCGACGAATTAAGCTTTTTCGTTTTTTTAAATACGGCTCGACAATATCTGTAAGCCCCTGGTCGATGTCGGAATACACATTGGGGTTGCTAATCGCTTCGGTAGTAACCCTGGCAACAAGGTTGTCAATTTTCACTTTTGTTTCAGAATTATCTGTGTAGCCTCCGTCAAGTAGAGCAAGTTTGTCTAACATGCGTCTCGCGGGATGTGAATCAGACTCCAGGAATTCCGGATCTTGTAATGACAGTGAATAGAGTGGCCAATGCATATCATCAATATGAGTTTTTGCATCACCGCTATATAGTAAATTGTTGCGAACTGATGCAAAAATGCGCTCGTATGAATCAGCTACATTCAGGTCTTCATCGGATAGCATCCTGGGATCGTCCGTTAACTCTGCCAAAGCACCCAGGAATTGCTGTCGCCTATTTTGCCCTGCGTCAGCGTTTCGCGAATTAGGTAATGTTGCCTCCGATTGAAGTGTTCTAAATGCGGCAATTTTTTCATCCGTTGACCAGGCTGGCAATGCTTCAGCGTTGGCCTGATTTGATACCGAAGGCATAGATTGTGAATGGGAATGCGCCACGACATTGTCTTGCTCGATCAAGGTGGCCAGGCTACGCATTGTCCGGACTACCGATGAAGCCCTGGCAGACGAAAACTGAGGGATGGTGTTAGTTTGGCCGCCTGTGCGTTGAGTGGCGGTATTTGTCACATTTTGTTCTTTCGAGCCAGGTGCTGGTAGGTTATCTGTTGAGTGGTACTGCTCTGGGGGCAAGTTATTAGTGGCCAGAGCCGGTTGAGCCTCGCTAATATCATGCTGTGGTGCAGCTGGCGTGTGCTGAGTAGTCCGTGTTTTAGGGGCGCGCTCTTCTCGCACTTTGTGCTTAATTAATAAACTATTGATTGCCTCATATAAATCTGGAGCGGATGTCAATATTACGGTTTCAAAACTAGCAAAAATTAGTTGCTTTACTTCGCGAGTAGTGTCGTTGATGTTGATAGCTTCAAGCGCTTTTTGAAAGGCGTTACAAATTTCTCCGGGGCCTATGGGGTTGTTGGGGGTGCCTTTGGAAGCTTTAGCAATAAAACCGAACTTGTGGGTCAAAGTATTGACGATGGCATTGCACTGTTTTTCGAGTTTGGCCGCAACCGAGGCCAGGCTTAGCCAATCTTCAAATTCATCTTCATCAACAAGCGTAATTTCTTCACTACCTGATCGTATTGCCGAATCGGAACGTTGTGTATTATTTGATTCGGATGCTGAAATGTTATGTATCAAAATGTCGCAAAAAATAGTTTTTACTGAATTCTCCTTGTTATCCAGCAGTTTGATTACGTCGAAAAAGCTTTCTTCGGCGGTATTGCTGTGTGCGTGAGATGCGCACTCGAAGAGCGCATCTCTAGTCTGGTGGAAAAATGGTTCGAGAAGCTCAGGTAGACGGGTTTTAAGTAAAGCTATGAATTCGCTGTTGAAAGCATCTAAGTTGAACCTGGCTGAATTTTCGGTGACAGAAAGCAGTTTGTCCGAGTCGGACGCAGCGCTTTTAAAACTCGTTGATTTTGTTGCCTGCAGTAAGGCATTACACGCCGATAGGTGATCCCTGGCAAAGGCGATACCGGCGCTATTTTCATCTCTCCGGACCACGTTTGCCTCAATAAGGAAGCCATTGTCACCCCTGGGATTAGGCGTCCTAAATTGAAGTTTAATGTCTGTGCCAAGAACTAGCGCCTGATTGGCCTGCTCTGTCTGAAACTCGACAAGAAGCCCCCCTTCACAAAAGTTCAGAATAGTGCATTGGATCGAATCGCTTACTGTGCTGTGTATGACAGCATCTAAGCGAATCTCATGTCGCACATATTGGCGTCGATCTGTTTGGCTATTAGTTGGCATCATTGCTGTAATAACATTTGATATCGTTTATAACCCCTTGATTTTAATTAGCTTAGTGAAATAATTTTTTAATTGCAAGTCGATCATCACATACTGAGGTTAATTTTGCGAAGTCGAGGCTAATTGGCTAGTTTATCGAGGCTTAACGACGAAAACCCAAGGTAGGGTCTCAATTACAGTGATTTTCCCAGTTTGTTCCGTCTGGGGAGTAGGTCTTTTGTTACATGCGGTGACGGATTATTTTTTCCGGATTGCAGTTCGTGCTGTGGGTGAAAATTCCTCCATAGAAACCCATTTGCTGTTAAAAGATTGTGACGCTAGCGGTATTCCGCTAATCTAAATAAGACAATATGCAACGAAATTTTTGGGGAGATTTTTATGAAAGCAGCCGTACTAAGAGCCTATAACGAACCTTTATCCATTGAAGAGGTTTCCGTTAGCAAGCCAAAAGGCCGCGAAGTGTTGGTGCGGACCGCTGCCAGCGGGGTTTGCCACAGTGATCTTCATGTGATTGATGGCTTATTGCCGATGGGCGTGCCGACTATTTTGGGTCACGAACCAGCGGGTATCGTCGAACAGGTGGGGCCGGATGTCACCGAATTTAAACCGGGCGATCATGTCATTGGTTGTCCCTCGGCATTTTGTAGCCACTGCGAGTTTTGTATGGGTGGGCGCGGCTATCTTTGCAGCGAGCAGGCGGAGCTGGCCAGGCGAAAAGATGAGGAGCCGCGACTCGCTGCCGAGGATGGTGCTTATATTCGCCAGTTTTCCAACCTGTCGTCCTTTGCCGAGCAGATGCTAATCCACGCCAATGGCCTGGTTAAAATCCGCGATGATATGCCCCTTGATGGTGCTGCCCTGATTGGCTGTGGCGTAACCACGGGGTTGGGTGCGGCGATCAATACCGCTCAGGTCGCCCCGGGTGACACCGTCTCGGTGATTGGCTGCGGTGGTGTTGGGCTGTCTATTATTCAGGGTTGTCGCATTGCTGGGGCAAGCAGAATCATCGCGGTGGATACTGTGCCCTGGAAGCTGGAGTTAGCCACCAAGCTCGGTGCTACGGATACCGTGAATGGCAAAGATGTAGATGCCGTTGAAGCGGTGCAGGAAATGACCTCCGGTGGTGTAGATTACGGCTTCGAAGCCATCGGCGTTAAGCAAACTGTTGAACAGGCCTACGGCATGGTCAAGCGCGGTGGTGCGGCCGTGATCGTCGGCGTGGTACCAGCGGGCACAATGATTGAATTCCCCGGCCTCGATCTGGTGATTTCACAGAAGCGCGTGTTGGGTTCGATCATGGGTTCGAATCGTTTTCGTATCGATATGCCTCGTTATGTTGAGTTCTACATGAGCGGTCGCCTCAAGCTGGACGAGATGATCAGCGAGCGCTTTAAGCTCGATCAAATCAACGACGCTATTCAAAAACTGCGCGACGGCAAAGTTGCCCGGGGCGTGATTAATTTTGAGCTGTAAGCAAATCATCAGTATGTAGAGCGCCAACAGGCAGGTCGTTAACCAGGCGGTTTGCAATTAAGTCCAGATAGTTAGGCCGGTGGCACCGGGTTTCCTTTACATGAACCCGGCTAAATTGATATTTCTTCAGGGCGATCTTACGTTGTTTCAATCTAACACAGTCTATTAATGAAGTGTTTGCGTCGAGGTGGCGATGAAGCTGGGTTACGCTATTCCCAATAATCAGGGTCTAAAAAAGGTATCGGATCTAGTTGACCTGGCCAGTGAAGCAGAGCGTCTAAGCTATCACTCAGTGTGGGTAAGCGAGCATCTATTTAATACCGCCTATGTGGCGAAACGCCTGGGCAATCGCCCCTACCACGAAGCGTTAACGGTGCTAACCGCTGTCGCGGCCGCGACAACGACGGTCCAACTGGGTACCTCTGTGCTGGTCTTGCCCTGGCACCATCCGGTGCGTCTGGCCAAGATGATTGCCAGTCTCGATGAGTTTTCCGAGGGACGTGTGATTTTGGGCGTTGGTGTGGGTATTACTCGCGATGAATACGATGCGTTAGGTGTCTCATTTAGTAAGCGTGGACAAATTGCCAACGAGTGTTTGGCGGCAATGTCAGCTTTGTGGACACAGGAATTACCCGAATTTAAAGGTGAGCACTACGCATTTTCCGGTCAGTTGTTTTCGCCTAAATCGGTCAACAAAGACGGCCCGCCGATCTGGGTGGGAGGTAATAGTGCTGCTGCTAAAAGGCGACTCATCAATTATGGCACTGGCTGGTATCCACTGGCGCTATCGCCCGACGAACTTAGCGAAGCTTTGCCGACCTTGCAGACCGAGTTAGAAGCTGCCGGTCGCTCACCCGTTATCCCTGTAGCTCTGCGTACCACTTTAGAAATTACCGATAAGCCCTGGGATCGACCTCCTGCACTGCGACGGACCCTGAAAGGCACGGTTCCCGAGTTGGTTGAAATGCTTCAAGCTTACCAGCAGGCTGGGGCGACTCATTTGATTATCGACCCCAACAGTGGTGATGTGGATTACAACCGGGAAGTGTTGAATCAGGTGGCCGAAGACATTGTGCCCCATCTGGGCGGCTAGCCTTTTGAAGCATAGTTTCCGTAAGCTTCATCTTCCGTAAGTGGCAAAAACTAAAATAAGGAATCAGCAAATATGAGCAACTCTACAGAAACTCCCTCTACTGACCTAAGCAAGCTCGGTGCTAATGTTGGCAAGCGTTTAATAGATCGTAAACAAACCGTTGCGGTTGCGGAATCTTCCACCGGCGGATTAATTTCTGCAGCGTTACTGGCAGTGCCTGGGGCATCAAATTATTTTCGCGCCGGTGGCGTTGTCTATACCCGCCAGGCCTGGGAGAAATTGCTTAATAGTTCGATCAAAGCCGTGGGGGGTGACAGGCCCCTGAGCGAAAAAACTGCACTCCATCTTGCGAGTACAGTGCGAAATCAGCTCGAAACGGATTGGGGAATAGGAGAAATCGGCGCGGCTGGCCCCAGCGGCACCCGCTACGGAGATCCGGCGGGTCATACCTGCATTGCAGTGGTGGGTCCGGGTGTTGAGCAGACTATAGTTCTGGAAACCGGTAACGATGATCGGGTTAGCAATATGTGGGCATTTACCCAGGCAGCGCTAGACTTACTGGAACAAACGTTGAAATAAATAATAAGGACTTCGGTAAAACGATTTTCCAGTTAAACAATCAATTTTTGTTCAAATAATTTTATCTTATTTATGTTACTACGAGGAAATAAAAATGACAGGATTAGTGGCAGGAAAAGTAGCAATGGTGACCGGTTCAGGTTCAGGTATTGGCAGAGCGTCGGCCCTGAGGTTTGCCGAGGAGGGCGCCAAAGTGGTGGTCTCAGACGTCAATGTTGATGGCGGTAACGAAACCGTCGATATGATCAAAAAGGCTGGCGGTGAAGCTACCTTCATCAAGTGTGATGTTTCGAAAGCCGCAGAAGTTGAAGCCCTGGTTAAAGGTGTGGTTGATACCTATGGTCGTCTTGATTGCGCCTACAACAATGCCGGAATCGAAGGCGACGCCGCCACCACGATTAACTGCACAGAAGAAAACTTTGATCTCAATTATCAGATTAATCTCAAAGGTGTCTGGCTCTGTATGAAATACGAAATATTGCAGTTTCTGGCTCAGGGCGATGGTGGAGCCATAGTCAGCACCGCATCCGTTGCTGGGCTGGTTGGCGTCAAAGGTTCTCCCGCTTATGTGGCTGCCAAACACGGTGTCGTCGGCCTCACTAAAACAGCCGCGCTGGAATTTGCCAAAAAAGATATTCGCGTTAACGCTGTCTGCCCCGGTGTGATCGAAACGCCTATGGTGGAGCGTTTAACCGGTGGTGCTGAAGAGGGCAAAGCCCGTGTAGCAAAATGGCAGCCCGTAGGGCGACTTGGCCAACCCAGTGAAATTGCCGCGACCGCCGTTTGGTTGTGTTCGGATCAGGCTTCTTTTGTCACTGGCCATGCAATGCCAGTTGATGGTGGGATTATGGCGGCTTGATGATAGTAGGTATCTAAGGACTGGCCTTTATATTTGCATAGACATAGAAATCCGACGCCTGTTTGAAGCGCTTGTTTAAAACGACAGTTTGAAACGACACTGGAGTTTACTCCTCCCGTTAACGAAAGTGATAAATGGACAAAGCTAATGGAAATTTCTGGTGGATGCTTTTGCGGAGCGATTGGGTACGAATCGGATCTTGACGATTCATGGGTCGGCATATGTCATTGCCGGGATTGCCAAATACTCAGCGGCTCGGCATTTCGTATGTCGAGTATGGCGGATTTTGGAACTTTTAGGTTTACGAAAGGCACACCGAAATATTTCGATAAACGAGCCGATAGTGGATCAGTTCGCCGCCTGGCTTTTTGTGGCGAGTGCGGTACGCACTTGTGTTCGCTGCCTTCTGAGCGGGATTCGAAGCCGGCTTTTGTTTCGATCCGGCTTTCAACAGCCAGAGAATTTCCAAAACTAAACCCCACGGCCGAAATCTTCTGTGATTCTCGTGTCTCCTGGCTCGAGCCCATGAAAGGCAAAGCTCAATTCCCCCGTATGCCCGAACTTGATCGTTAGATGAAGGGTGCTAATGATCGGTGTGAACCAGTTACCTGGTCTCTCAGTCTGGCTTTAAAAAAGACTGTTATATATACCTGCATTACCTAGAAAATTGGTCAATGGAGGAGAAAGTTTGTCAGCGTTGCATCAGTGAGTTCGCGGCCCAGTAAATGTTATCTGGGATTAGAATGAGTAATGCCTATGAGATTAAGTGAAATCATTGGCGCTATGTCGCTCTGGCACCCGTTCATCCTCTGGCCCCCAACCCTTATTGACACGTTCTCCGCGCTGAACGGCAGGGCGCGTCTTAATCTCAGACGCCCAGCGAACCACATGGGTGTACGAGTTCACGTCGAGGAATTCCTGAGCCTCATAAATTGTGTCGAGTACCAGGGCACCGTACCAGGCGTAGTTGGCCATATCTGATATATTGTATTCGTCGCCGCATAGATAGCGCCGGGTGGATAGATTCTTGTCTAACACGTCCAGTTGACGTTTCACTTCCATAGCGTAGCGGTTAATGCAGTATTCGATCTTTTCCGGTGCGTAGGCATAAAAGTGTCCGAAGCCGCCGCCAAGATAAGGTGTGCTGCCCATCTGCCAAAATAACCATGACATGCATTCTGCCCGCGCAGATGGCTCGGAGGGCAGGAAGGCGCCGAACTTTTCTGCCAGATAAACCAGTATAGCGCCCGATTCAAATACACGGGTGGGTGGAGAGGTGCTGTGGTCAACTAAAGCCGGTATTTTGGAATTGGGATTCGCTGCCACAAAGTCACTGCCAAACTGGTCGCCGTCCATGATATTGATCAGGTAGGCGTCGTACTCGGCGTCAGATTTGCCCAGTTCAAGCAGCTCCTCCAACAACACTGTGACTTTCACTCCATTAGGTGTAGCCATGGAATAGAGTTGCAGCGGATGCTCGCCAATGGGCAAGGCTTTATCGTGGGTGGCACCTGCGATGGGTCTATTGATATTAGCAAACCTGCCTCCGCTTTCTGCGTCCCACTGCCAGACTTTGGGTGGCGTGTAAGTGGTGTTGGTCATATCGAATTCCTGCTGAATAGATGCCTGTTTGGAGAATTAATGATTAGATAAATAACGAGTGAGCAAACAGTAGTCTTATGACGCCGGCAAGCCTACATTCATAGCACCCAGATAATCCATTTTACCCAAAGGCACACCTTTGATTCGTAACATGTCATAGAGGGTTGTGGCATGAAAATAAAGATTGGGCAGGGAAAATGATTGGATAAAATTCTCAGAGGTGAAAGGTAATTCAAAATCGCCCATTCTGAAGTACATGGCTTTTCCCGCTACTGCGTTAATAGCGTCAGAGTCAATGGTGTCGAGCTCAGTCAATGCTTCAGATAACAGTTTTTTTAAGCCTTGATAATCTAGTTCGGGAATATCAGGCGGCGGCGAAAATTCTCCGGCCAATAAACCTTTAGCCGCGCCCATTGAGTGGTGTCGAACAGAATTCACCTGAAAGGGGAATGCCGCCATATCCGGCGCCAGACGCATATCGATGACTTCCCCTGGATCGATGCCCTGTTCTGCGAAATAACTCGCGCCTTTTTCCATAACAGCAATTGCCGATGTCAATACCCGCCGGTAGGTGGGTACGCTCAAATCATATAGATCAGACATAAATGTTCTCCTTAGAGTTATTGTTAGTTGCTGAAAAATTAACCGGCTCAAAATCAACCGACTATAGTTATGCGGAAAGCTGTGCAGAAAAGTCTTCTAGAAAACCCACGCAGAAAAAAGGCTATAGGATTGCCGATAAAAAGGCTACCGGTATTTTATTTTGCAGTTAGCGACAAGATAGCGTCAGTACGCCATGCTGGTCGAGTGTCCAGGACGCACCTGGTTATTGATTGCGGACTATTAGTCAGCACTACAGATGCTTGCCCGGTTCTTTTGTTATTAACCAGTATGTAATGCCTAGCGATAGGACAACCGCCGCGGTGCCATAGATAAATTCCGGCTCCAGGCGTTCAAAGTCGAAAATGATAACTTTCCGAGCGATGGCCATAAGCGCGGTGGCAATGACCAGGCGTACGGGTATGACATTGGTGCTCAGGTACATACTGATGTTAATGAAGATTTCAATGGCTATCAGCACGGCCAGAAAAGCGCCAAATGTGGCAAAGATGTCATTGATCTGTAAGAGCAAAAAAGGCGGTTCGGTAAGACGTTGGTACAGGACATAAATGACATCGCCAATCCCCCAGACGATCACCAGTACCATGAGTACGGCGAGAATTTTTACCGCTACCCTGATGACGCCGTGCAAAAAGCGAATCGTTGTATCTTCATGTTCCAGGTGAAGGTCATGGCCGGGTTCATGTGCATGGGTGGTAGGTTTTTCGGCTGCCATAAAATTTTCCTTAATTGAGCAAGGTAACGGTTGGTAAAGGCGCCCAGGCGCTGAGGGAGTTAGCGTTTCACGCTGTCGATTTCAAGGACAATGATTTAAAGCAAATTATTGATCGTTTTGATCTTATTTCTCAGTGGATGCTTTATTGATGGCCTCGACGGCATTACGGATGGTTTCCTCCAGGTAATAAAAATAATATTCCGAGCGCTGATAACCCACCATGCGGGGGGCTAGCTCCTGATTATTACTATCTAAAAATAACAATGTCGGCGTTAGTTCGACCTTTAAGGCTCTGGCCATTTCACTGGGGGAAACCAGATTGCCTTTAAAATCTGCCACACGTTCAGTGCTATCCAGCACCAGGTTTCTGAAAATTATTTTGTCTGTGTATTCGCCGGAACGAAGCAGGGGATTAAGAATTTCTTCTTTGAGAAGATGGCAGAAATGGCAGTCCGTGCGAGAGACATAAAGAACAACAGGTTTTTTAAGCTTGCCTCGGAGCGCGTAATTGTTCTCCGTTGCTGCAGCTAGTTTAGTCGTCAGGAACCCCGACCCGGCCAGGCAGAATATCAGCGCCAGCACCTTCGTTGCTGAACGGCCTGGCGTCAGAGTAACGAGACTTTTCAGGGGAGACCTGTTTTTCTTAAATGAAATCATGAGTCTTACCATAGTCGAGCTTGCCTATATACACATAAGTTATAAGCTAAGCATTGATATTTATATGATAATAACCTAATTTCCTAATGCAAGACTTTACTACGAATTTAACAATGAACGGGGTGCTTATGGAACGCGATTATATTATTTCCTGGAAGGCAGCGGGTATTTCGCTCGGCCTACTGCTTATCCTGGCGACTGCTCTGGTTAAACCGCTGGGTGTTTCGACCCAGTTTGTGGTGTCCGACGCTGCCGTTGTGCACAAAGTGGCTCCCGAGTTTGCGGAGTCTAACGCTTATCTTTCTAAATACGGCAACAAGACGGATTGGGGTGTCGGTTATGGCTGGATGTTGGTGCTAGGTATGTTTGTGGGCGGTGGTATTGCCTCGACTTTACTGCGCAAGCGTCAACCTGAACAGGATAAAGGCTCCATGCCAGCTATGTGGAAGCAGCGCTTTGGTGATTCGATGATCAAGCGTTATGCGGCCGCTTTTGGCGGCGGTGCCCTGTTACTGTTTGGTGCTCGGCTAGCGGGAGGCTGTACTAGCGGCCATATGATTAGCGGCGTTCCTCAATTGGCGATCAGTTCGTTTATTTTCGCGGTCACCGGCTTTGGTGCGGCGATTTTGATGGCTAAATTTCTTTATCGTTCCAGTTCGGAGAGTTGATATGACGACTTTAGTGATTGGTTTTTTAATCGGCTGCGCATTTGGTGCCATTCTCTATCTGGGTGGAGCGACAAGTTACCGACGTATTCTTGGTACCTTGAGGCTCAAGGATATGTGGATTATCAAATTGATGGGTACCGCGATTGGTGTTGGCACCCTGGGTATTTATTTACTCGACCTGGGTGGCCTGGCGAATATGTCGATAAAACCCGCTTATATCTGGGGCGTCGCACTGGGTGGAATAGTATTTGGAATTGGTTGGGCGGTGTCCGGATTTTGTCCGGGTACCTGTGTGGTGGGTGTATCGGAAGGCAAGAAGGACGCGCTGGCGACTTTATTGGGTGGCCTGGTAGGGGCCTTTTTATTCTCGCTGGTCTTTCCTTTTATCGAAGCGAGCCTGTTTGAAACTGCAAACTTTGGCCAAATCACCCTTGAAAGTGTGCTCGGTGTCAGCGGCATTTATCTTGCCATGGGCCTTAGTGCTGGTTTGTTGGGCATAGTGTTTTTTGTTCTAAAAGACAAATACGAATAGTCGATTATTACAAATTAAGCCTGCAATACCAGGTTATTGCAGGCTTTTATACGGGGGTAAATAGTTGGGCCGGTTTGACTGAAAGCCTCATGGATGAACAAGCGTATAGCCTCGATTCACCTCGCTAATCATAAAAGCTACACCGGTTTGTACAGTCTCAACACCGGGTAATAAGGTGGGTCGTTTGCCAGTGTTGCGCTCGATGGTATCAAGCGTGTTGCCGCAGGCATAAAATCTGACGCCATGTTCGATTAAGCTGGCGACACGTCCAGCCTTTGCCATATCTTGGTGGTCCATATCGCCACTGTCGTTATAAAGCAGTGAAATGCCAGCACCGAAGGCGATCACTTCAATATCGACCTTATCCTGACCGCCGTAATGCTTCATCAAATTGTTGGCTATATCCAGGGTGGTATTGCCATGGGCTTTTTCTGCATCACTAACCTGCAAAATAATATGTGCATCGGCAAAGGGTTTTTGTTCGCTTAAGGTATCACCCTGATCTGCCTGGGCGACCAGGCCTACGGATATAAAACTCGCTGCTAAAATCAGCAGGAAAAAATAGCGTAATTCTTTAATGGTTTTGGTCATAATTTGATCTTCTCTTCAGTAATGCCGCTTAGTAATAGTGCGCTAAATTATTAATGTGGATTTCTTTCCGCCGTCAGACTCAGGTGTAATCTGCTAATCCTGGATTACCCTCAACGCCCTTCAGCACCGGATTATTACCCCGGCTGATATTGACGGTTTTTTCTGCGTGCAGATATTCCGCCACCACATCCCAGATAGGCACGCCGGGTGCCTGGGATGCTACCGTCGCCCAGCCTGCGACTTTATACGATTTCCTGGCATCCAGGAGTGTGCCGTCATTGAGTTCAAGATTATCGATGCGTTTGCCCATCTTGGCTTTAGGCGCACAGCTAAAGCGCAGCCCGCCGACTCTGACCATGTCGCCGCCCTGCTGATAATAGGGGTCTGGGTTGAACAGGTTATCGCAGACGCTTTCGAGAATGAATTTAAGGTTTTCTCCGGTTATCTCCCGGACATAGGTTTCCGGATACGTCATACAGGTTTGATCCAGTACCCGCTCCATGGTGATGATTTCACCGGGCAGCACACTAGTTCCCCAGCGAAAGCCCGGTGACAGGCTAATCTCTGCGTCGAGCACATTGCGCATTGAATCGCATATGAGCTGGTCAAAGGTGCCTGAGAAATTTCCTCGGCGGTAGAGCAGGGATTCAGTGACGGCCAATGGCTCTTCTAGCTTTTTCAGATAAGGTGCGCGAACGCTATCGATATAGGCCTGCATATCAGAATCAGGACTTAGCAAATTGGCAAAGACCGGAAACAAGCGATATTGATAACCACTCACGCCGGCAGCACCAAATTCAATATCGAGCACGCCGACGTATTTGCCGTTGGAACCGGCATTGGTGACCACGGTTTTACCACCGGGGTTATCAATCACCATGGGTAGAGGTACGCCATCATGGGTGTGGCCGCCGAGAATAAAATCGATGCCGCTGATCTGGCTGGCCAGCTTTAAATCTACATCCATACCGTTGTGAGAAAGTAGAACGACAGCATCGACCTTTTCTTTGGCACGAATATCCACGACCAGCTCGGCGAGCTCGCTCTCCTGAATGCCAAAGGTCCAGTCGGGAATAAATCGTCGTGGGTTGGCGATGGGTGTATAGGGGAAAGCCTGACCGATCACTGCGATACGCCTGCCATTAAGGGTTTTTACCACATAGGGTGGGAAGACGTGACCGCTATCTTCGTCATGGACTTCGGTACCGACGAATAATGCATCTTCGGTGGCTTTAACATTTTGGGCAATAAAATCCCCATTGAAGGCTTTGGCGTTGGCCAGGGTTTCCGAGTCTTTATAGGTGAACTCCCAATGGCCGGTCATGACATCGACACCGAGGAGATTGCAGGCGCCGACCATATCCTGGCCCCGGGTCCACAATGCAGTACCTGAGCCCTGCCAGGTATCGCCGCCGTCGAGTAGCAACGCGCCACCCTTGGCATCGCCGCTGAGTTGGTCAAGTAATGTTTTTAGATAGGCGAAGCCACCGACTTTGCCGAATTGCTCCGCGGATTCAGTGTAGTCCAGGTAGGTATAGGCGTGCTTGTCCAGATCACTTACTTTTCCGCTAGCAGCACTAAGCTCGTCGAGCAGGTTTTTCCCAACCAGGTGCGGGAAGCGCCCTCTGGCAGCACCGATACCGATGTTTACGTTTGGTTCGCGAAAGTGAATGGGCAGCAATTGAGCATGGGTGTCGGTGATGTGTAATATTCGAGCCTCGCCTTTAGAGGGCAGGGCGTAATAATCTGACGCCGAGGTATTTCCTAAACGGTCACAACCGCTTAGCCCAGCGGTGAGGCTGGCCTTCCACAATAAGTCGAGAAATTCGCGCCGGTTCATTAGTTGGCTTCTGGCACGTTAGGTGCAGAGCTTGCCTTTGCCGGTGCTTTGGGAAAATGTTTTCGCCAGTCGTTTTGTGCTGCCGCTGCCTGCGCCAATGAGCTTTCCGCCAACGAATTAGCCTGATTGGCCTCGGCAATTGCAGTCTCGAAATCACCCTCCGACAAAGCCCAGGTGGCAGTATTTAATGCCACTTTGGCGTTTACCCAGGCAAAACCCGCCTGTTCCGACGCATTGTAATTGTCCCATGCCTGAGCAAGGGCATTTTCGGCAAGTGTTGCTGGCTCTTTATTTGAGTTCTTATCAGTATCTGAGCGCTTATCTACCTCCGAGCTCCTATCCGCGCCTTGCTCTGAACAAGCTGGTAATAGCAGGCTGGACATTAGTATCAAGGCAATAGAAAGTTTGGGTAGTATATTCATAGGCAGTATGTGTCTTTATCGAGCTCGCGATTATTTTCGAATGGCTGGACCATTGAGCGGTAGGCCATTGCTGATGTAGGTGAGGAAGTATTCCAGATTTCGATATTCCGGGCTCTGCCGGGCGAAGGGTTCTGCGCCCACCTGTTGATTACAGCGGGCAAAACGTCGGTGCAGACTGCCGACATCCTGCCATTTAAGTCGATAGACAGGGAAGTGAGTGACATGGCCGACTGAGGCACTTAGTTTTTCGGCACGCAGACGATTGCCCGCCAGTTGCACATGGCAACTGCTGCAGGCGAAGTTGAGTTGGCCTCGACGGCTGCTATAAAAGCGTTTGCCATCGTTATAGGCTAGCAGTGCTGCTTGGCTGCTGGGTTCAGCAACGTTAATAATCTGGTCTCTGGATACGAAGGCGATATAAGCACTTAGCCGGACGATTTCCGCGCCTTTGTAATCTAAGGTCGGCTGCCCGAACTTACTGCGGCAGTCGTTAATGGCCAGTTCAAGCGTGACAACCTCTGAGCGGTCTTCATCAAAATAAGGGTACTGGCCTTTGACCGCTCCGTCGCCGAAGCAATCACTGTAGGTGCCGTCGCCGATTGGCGTATTAAACAAGTCCTCGCCTTCGTCCACCGCGATTTCGTAGGGTGGGAAATCTTCCAGCTCCAGCCATTGTTCTCCGGCTTTTTTATCGATGGCGTAGGCGCCGTCTTTATGGGCTTCGACCGGAATGCCAGGAAAGCGCCTTTCATAGTGAGCGCGTATGGCCTGCCTATCTGCAGATGGGCTAGCAACTATGGGGCCAGGGGTTGTTGGTTCTGCAAATACAGGTGCACTGATGATAGCGACATAACTGAACACTATGATGCCACCGATAATACTTACGGGTCTGGATAAGTTTGAAAGTGCAGAAAGGGTAAACATCGTAGTAAACCTTATTTAAGCGTTATTTCGCCAGAGCCGCTTTCGCCCTGATTATCGAGCCAGTCAACTTTAATCACATCGCCTGCCGCGCTGTTATTTATCTGAAACGACAGGTAAGGGTCTTTGGATACCGAGGCACCCCAGTTGGCTGTCATCACGACCTGATCGTTTTTATACAGGGTGATTGTTTCGATATATTTTGCCGGAATCACCTGGCCGTCAGCATCTCGGCGGGTACCGGTTTCCATTGGGTGAGGAATAAGAAACTTCACTTTGGCAATCGTGCCAGATAGCTTACCCCTGATTTTTACTTTGCTTGCCATAACCTTGTACTCCTCAATCTTGTCTGCCCGAATCTCTAACTGTTAGACCATTAGCCGCCGCAGCCGCCAATGGTGACTTTGACATCTCGCGTCGCCATATAGACTTTGTCCGAGGTCTTCACCAGTGCTCGAACGGTTGAGCTTTTGCCCATCTTTACCCGGAAAGAAATATTCGGCACTGAATCTGATGTCAGTGTGAAGCTCGCTGACAAAGGGTTGGGATTTTCATCGACGATTAAGCTGATGCTTTCCACGCCGCTGATATCTGTGGATACCGTCACCGGTACTACGGCGCCGTTTTCGGCGATCTCTGGGGTTCGCAGGTTGATAGCGTCGCTGTCTTCAATGGGCAAGCCAGCAAACAGATCATCGAGTACTGCCTGGGTATCTGTGGCGCTAAACACAGCACTCGCCGCAAACAGGCGGCTCGGCAGTAATGCCGCACTACAAAGTGTGAGCAAGCTGCCTAGCCATTGTCTTCGGGTGATTTTCATTTTTGACCTCTTGAGTTACGAATAAGTGGTTACGAGTGAGTTGTGGGTTCTCTATTTAAAACTTGAAAGTATTCGAAGTATTGAAAGTAGTTAGAGACTTAAAAGATAGTCCACGACCAGATCAAGTTCGTCGTTGTTAAGGATTTTATGTTTACCGTAGGGCGGCATCACGGTATTGGGATTGCGTACCGTGGCGTCCCAGATTTGGGCTCGTAATACAGCGCGATCGGGAAAACGCAATGCCATTTGTAGCAACGGCGGGCCGCTATTGCCGGGCAACTCGCCGCCATCGATGGCATGGCAGGCTAGGCAATTACCTTTGTTGCGATTAAAGGCGATGGCTTTGCCACGTTCCAGATCACTCGGTGCGGCGACTGATTTAGGCGTGTCTCCCAGCACCGGAGTAATTGCTGCAGCCATCAGTGCCACACAGGTTATCAATAAATTAGGCCTGCTCTTCATTGAGAAGCCTCCATTATAAATCTTACTGCATCGCCCACCTGACCGTTGCTGAGTTGGGCAAAGCCCCCTTTGGGGGGCATGATGCCGCCATCCGAAGATATGCCGTTGATGGCATTCGCTGTTAGCTTGTCGATGCCCTGCGCGATGCGCGGTGTCCAGGCAGTTTTATCGCCCAGCTTGGGCGCACCTGCGACGCCACTTGCATGACAGATACTGCAAAACTGCTGGTAGGTTTGCTGACCGGGATGTTGGTTTTCCGGTGCTGATTCAGTTTTGTCTGGTGACATTGTTTTAGTTGATGCCGGGTTGGGTGCTACCTCCGACATTATTTTAATCGCCTTCGGGTCGCGGCAGTTTTCCATACAGCGGGTATTGGCAGTATCAGGGCGAGGGTCGGGGACAAAATTGCCTTCATTGGGCAGGTGCACATCGGTGAGATTGTCCCGGCTCAGGACAAAGTCATCCTCCACCAACTCATTTAGATAGAGCACATAGGCGGTCAGGGCATAGGTTTCATCGGGTGACAGAGATTCCGGCTGGGTAAAGGGCATGGCCCGATAAATATAGTCATACAGGGTGCTGGCATAGGGCCAGTAACTGCCGACCGTTTTCGAGGGACGGGCGTCCTTCAGCGAACCCTGGCCGCCAGCGAGCACCGGGTGACGACCTTCGCCTTCGCCAAAGGTGCCATGGCAATGGGCGCATTTATCCTCGTAGAGGTATTCGCCATCTTCTACCGAGCCGCTGCCTTCCGGCAGGCCGGCGCCGTCTGGGCGAATATCGATATCCCAGCCAGCAATTTGTTCGGGTGTCGCCCGAGAACCAAGCCCGTAGTGGCCGACGCGGCTGTTGTCGAATTCATTGTTTGCACCAGATGTGCCTGTATTATTTTGTGCATCCTGCCCACACGCGGTTAGCAACATAAATGTCGACAGGGGGAGTAAGCAGGTCTTAAGAAATCTGGACATTGCTCACCGCTCCACTGCTCGAAACTTTCCAGGTGTGGATGCCGTTCTTATGGTAAATGGAATTGGTGCCGCGTACTGCTTTTAACTGGCCCAATGTGGGTTGCACATAGCCGGTGTCATCCACGGCCCGGCTTTGAATCAATGCCGGGGAGCCATCCCAGTCCCACTCCAGGCCGAAGCGGGTTAAGGCCCGTGGTGTGACTTCGCTGGTGAAGCGGGCCTCGCGCCAGCTGACGCCACCATCGAAGGAGATGTCAACATGGCGGATGCGACCACGGCCTGACCAGGCCAGGCCTTCAACAAAATATTTGCCCGGCGTCGACAGGGGCTTTTCGGGGCAGGGGAAGGTCACTACCGAATTGCATTCCTGCACAAAGGTGAATTCTCGGGCGCTGCCATCGGGCATCAGGTCGGTATATTTGGATGTTTCCTCTCGGTGGTGCCAGGGTTTATCGCCGACTTCCAGGCGTCGCAACCATTTGATGCTGGTGTTGCCTTCCCAGCCTGGGTTTAGCAGTCGCACCGGATAGCCTTGCTCCGGCCTGAGCGCCTCGCCGTTTTGGGCGAATACAATCAAAGCATCGTCCAGAGCTTTTTCCATGGGAATGCTGCGGCTCATATGGGCACCGTCAGCGCCCTCAGCCAGAATCCAGCTGGCGCCTTTTTCAAGACCGACTTCTTCGAGCAGGGTGGATAGTAATACGCCGGTCCATTCGCAGCAGGACAGCATGCCATGGGTAAATTGCAGTTTATCCATCTGTGCGCCGCGCCACTCCATGCCACCGTTGGCCGGGCATTCGAGAAAGCGCACCATGCTTACCGAGGGAAAGCGCATTAGCTCATTCATGGTGAGAATGATCGGGCGCTCGACCATGCCGTGGATCATCAGTTGGTGTTGCTGGGGATCTATCTCAGGAACACCCGCGTGATAGCGCTCAAAGACCACACCGCTGGGCGTGATAATTCCCTTAATGTCGCCTAAAGGGGTAAAACTGATAGAGGCGATCCGATCGGCAGTGAGCCAGTCAACCGTGCGTCTTTGCACATGGGCTTCGTATTTTGATGGTTGGCCGTAGGGATTTGTGAGTACGCCAGTACCCAGGCTTTTTGTCCAGGTCGGCACGTTGGGCGGGGTGTTTTGACTATCAGCGAGAGCTTTACTTGAAAGACCTGAGGCGGTCAGTGCCCCGGCCATGCCCAGGCTTTTCTTTAAAAAATTGCGGCGCTCAAGGCCTCGTAGTTTATTGCTTTGCTGCAATATAGATATACCGAAACGATCTGATAATTTGTTTTTATCCCGTTGACTCATTGCGCCCCCGCGTTTATTTTGCCGCTGGCAATATTTTGTAGTTAGTATATTATAAATATCTAACATAACAAGCCCTGAATTCACTCACGACTAATGGGCAGGCACCGGAGTAATCAATGGATCTGGATTTAATGCGCGAAAATGCTGGCCAGGCAGCTGCTTTGATGAAATTGCTGAGCCATCCACACCGCATGATGATTTTGTGTGAGCTGAAGCAGGGTGAATGTTCGGTAACCGAGCTAAGTCAGAAAATTGACATCCCCCAATCACCCTTGTCGCAGCATCTGGCCCGAATGCGCCATGAAGGTGTCGTCAGCAGTCGTCGTGAAGCTCAAACTGTTTATTATTCACTTTTGGGTGAGGAAGTGGGGGCAGTGGTTGCCCTGCTCTATGAGCTGTATTGCAGTGATGGAGAGTGTGCTGATGGTGAGCGCGAGGCGAGTTAGTCTAGTGTGAATTGATATGTTTGTCCGGACGCGTTGCTAACTATGCTTTGAACTAAGACGAAAAAACACAAAAACGAAAAACCGGCGATTAGTAATTAACTAGTCGCCGGTTTTTTATAGACTTAGCTACCCGTAGCGCTCGCGGGCTCGACATTGTAATCGTCCAGATTCACGTGCCGGGTTTTGTCGAAAAAGTCGACATTACGGTAGGGCGAATTCACCACCACGCGGCCCGCGGAGTTGCGGTAATAACTGCTAACACCGGGGTGGGCCCAGACCATGTTCTCGTGAATTTTATTCACATCGCTGATGTAGTTGTCATGTATTTCTGGTTTGCACTCAACAGCGCCCAGAGATTTTTTCGACATCTCATCAATCATCTGCATCACGTAGCGCACCTGCATCTCAGCAACGAAAACAAAGCTGCCGCCATGACCGGGCTGCAGATTGGGTCCGTACAGGGTGAAGAAGTTCGGGAAGCCGGGAATGGTCGTGCCCAGATAGGCAGAGGCGTTATCTTCGCCCCAGACCTCCCGCAGGTCGACGCCATCACGGCCAACCACATCGTAGGTCGACAGGAATTTCAGCACGTTAAAGCCCGTAGAGACCACCAGTACATCGGCTTCGTACTCGGTGCCGTTTTCGGTGATGACTTTGTTACCTTCGATACGATCGATGGGGTTATCTTCAAGGTTAACCTTGGGGTTGCGGAGCATGCGGTACCAGCCATTATCCATCAGCATACGTTTGCCGAAGGGAGGGAAGGTCGGTAGCACTTTGTCCATATACTGCTCTGCGCAATCACCCAGCTCTTTTTTGATATAGCTGGTGAAGTAGGCGCGGTGACCATCGTTGACGGCATTCAGTGAACGCTCTGGATGATCCCAGCTTGGGTCTTTGTGCAGGGATTCATAGATACGGTCATTGAAGGTCCAGCCCAGACGCATGCGGTACCACATGCGGTACAGGGGCACTTCCTGGAACAAATAACGCATTGCTTCGGGCACGTTGGTACGGAATTGCTCGAAGGGTGATGCCCAGTGGGGGCTACGCTGGAAGATGGTCAGCGATTCGACCTGGTTCTGGATTTCCGGGCCGATCTGCATGCAGGTGGCGCCATTGCCGATGATCAGTACCTTTTTGCCTTCGATAGTTTTGTCTTTGGGCCATTCTGCGGTGTGCCAGCTATCGCCAGTAAAGCTATCCAGGCCAGGGATATCTGGGAACGCCGGTGGATTAAAGATGCCCGCTGCGCTGATAACGATATTCGCAGTTAGGGTTTCTTCGCTGTCATCGGGCTTGCGGATGGCGATTTCCCACAACTGACTGTCGGCGTTGTAGGTGGTGGAGATTACATTGGTATCAAACTGGATGGATTTTTTCAGGTCGAACTCTTCGGTGACGTGCTCATAGTAATCATGCAACTCATCACGCAGGACAAAATAGGCGCTCCAGTCGTAAGGTGCAAAAGAGTAGGAATACAGATGATTGGGGGTGTCAACACCGGCACCGGGATAGCGATTATCCTGCCAGACACCGGCAACACCGGAGCGGCGCTCAAGTACGGTGAATGGCACGCCAGCGGCCTGCAGGTTAACGGCGCTCGCAAGACCGGAAACGCCAGCACCGATAACGACCACATTAAAACCTTCGGGTACGTCAATTTTCTCGTCCCACAACATGGGCGTCTGGCCGAGCTGGGCAGCGGTCATTTCGCCATATTCCTGGGGCACGGTTTCGCCCATGGCAACGGTCAGCATTTCTACCAGCTCGTCGTTGCTGGGATCGGGCATAGCGACGGGTTTGCCACCTTGCCAGGCGCTAATGGCTTCTAGAGCAGCATCGCGAATCTCGTTCTGGATGCTTTCGTCCAGGCCGCCCGTGTCGTTATCACCGGTGCCTCCAGCACGGCGAATCTTATAGGGGTCTTCGAGCCAGCGTTTTTCGCCAGTCATTTGTACCAGAACCATCAACAAGGTGGGAATGTTGGCGATGGCGATGGCTTCAGCAAGTTTTGTATCTTGAGTCATAAAATCCTCTTTTTAGCTAGTGGGTTAAGTTTCAGTGGATTAGGTTTCAGGGGCTTAAGTTTATGGGTAACAGTTGGTCTACGCATAAAAGCAACATTGTGAATAGCGCACTGAGCCTAAGGCATCGAAGCGATGCGGAATAGCTATGTATCAGAACCTTAGTATCAGAATTTTAGTAACAGAGCCTTCGCAACATTCGCAACAAAAACTTAACTAGCAAAATAAATCGTAATCACTTGCGGCAGGACAAAGACAAAATGTTGCGTAGGGTGTCGATAAGAGCCGGGTAAGATAAAGATAAAGGTGGGTATTGTCAAAAATAACCGCCAACTTACCTATACAGCCTGTTGATACAACTGGCTGATACAATGATGAAAATCCATTGTCCAGTAAAATCCATTATCCAGTAAAATCCATTGTCCAGTAAAATCCATTGTCCAGTAAAACCCATCGTCCAGTGATGTGTTTGGCGGCTAGTCTTATTTGTCGGTAGGTATATGGTCGAGTTACTTAAAAATACTATTTCTCTTATTCATGACTCGCCAAAGCGCGGCGTGTTTGCTGTCACCGGTGGTGGCAGCGAAGCGCTATCACGCTTACTGGCAGTGCCTGGCGCATCTCGTACTGTCCTTGAAGCCATCGTGCCCTACCACAGCGGGTCATTGGCGCAGTTTCTTGGTGGCGAGCCGGATCAAGCGTGTAGTGACAAAACTGCCCGCGCTATGGCCATGGCGGCTTTCCAGCGATCCATAGCGCTTGATCCCGAAGCTGACCATCAAATACTGCTAGGTCTCGGTGTCACCGCAGCCCTGAGCACTGACCGTCAACGGCGAGGTGACAATAAGGTGTTTGTCTGTATCCAGAGCCTGGAGGCGACGGTAGAGGCAAGTCTTGTTTTAGTTGCCGAGCGCAGTCGCAAAGAACAGGAAAGCCTGGCGGCGACCTTGATTATTGATTTGCTCGCCGAGGTCTGTGGTTTACCCATTGATCTGGCTTTTCCCGAGGAGCCGGATATTTTTCATCGGCGGGAGACCGTGGCCAGGCAGGCCTGGCAAGCACTCCTTAATGGTGAAAGCAATAGTAGTCATGATCCCGGTGCAGCGCCTCAGGTATTGTTTCCCGGCGCGTTTAATCCCTTGCACGACGGTCATCGCACCATGATCAGACTTGCTGAAACGCTTCTGAAAAAACCCGTGACCCTGGAAATATCGGTATTTAATGTCGATAAGCCGCCCCTGGATTATTTTGATCTTGCCCATCGCGAAGCGGCGGTCGGCGAGGAATGCCCCATTATATTCACCCACGCACCGACCTTTGTCGAGAAGTCAGTTATTTTCCCCGGCGTGACCTTTGTCGTGGGTGTCGATACCGTCAAGCGCATCGCCGAGCCTCGCTACTACAACGACAGCATGGCTGAATGCCTTGAGGCGATGTCGATTATCCGTGATCACGGTAATCAATTCCTGGTATTCGGCAGGCAGCACGGCGATGTTTTTGAAACCCTTGATGATCTGGAGTTGCCAGAAGTGCTGAGCAGTATTTGTCACGGTGTGGAGGAAGAAATGTTTCGCCACGATATTTCTTCCAGCCAACTGCGGGCGAAAAATGCAAGCGAATAGGCTACTTTGAATGTTAGGCGAGGTTTAAATATTGCCCTGGATCGGCAGGCTAGGCCCATCCCAAATGGAGCTGTCCCAAATAATGGCTTAGCGGCTCACCCACGTAGCCGTAGCAGCTTGAACCACTATGTCGCTTATGGTCTACTCGGACATCTTTTTAGGCGGTATTCTAAGCTGTATTTTAGACGGTATCCGGAGCCTAAAAGTGTTTCAACCGCTAATTATTTCAACCGCTAATTATTTCAACAAGCACTTCTTTTAATAAGTAATGAGGTAAAAAACATGTCAGAACAATACGATGCTATCGTCATTGGCGCCGGTGTTACCGGCCTTTATCAACTGTATAAATTGCGTGAGGAAGGTTTTTCAGTCAAAGCTTACGAGACCGGCACGGGCGTTGGTGGTACCTGGTACTGGAACAATTACCCCGGCTGTCGTTTTGACTCGGAGAGCGAAACCTATGGTTACTCCTGGTCAGAAGAAGTGTTGAAAGAATGGGACTGGACCGAGCATTTCTCCCCGCAACCAGAAACTGAGAAATACCTTAATTTTGTCGCCGACAAATTCGACCTGCGTAAAGATATTCAGTTTGAGAGCAAGGTCACTACCGCAACCTGGGACGAAGCCGGGCAAAAGTGGGATATCGAACTGGAAGACGGCGGCAAGGCCAGTGCCACCTTCCTGATTTCGGCAACGGGTCCGTTGTCGGCATTCCAGCTGCCAAAAATTCCCGGCATTGAGAGCTTCAAAGGTGAATGGACACACACAGCACGCTACCCCAAAGAAGGCCTCGCTAATAACAACGACTTCAGCGGCAAGCGTGTCGGCGTTATAGGTACGGGGGCTACCGGCGTACAGTTTATTCAGGAAGCCGCTAAAACTGCCGAACAGCTTTACGTGTTTCAGCTCGCCCCCGAGTGGTGCGCGCCCCTGAAGAATAGCCGGATCGAAAAAGACGAAATGGAAAAAATCCGGGCCAATTACCCGCAAATGTTTAAAGAATGTATAGACTCATTTGGTGGCTTTCAGCATAAATTTGATGAGCGCTCTATTTACGACGTAACAGATGAAGAGCGTGAAGCGCTGTTTGAAGAATTGTATGACAAGCCAGGTTTTGGCATCTGGTTGGGTAACTTTTCAGAGATCATGAACAAGATGGATGCCAATGACATGATCAGTGATTTTATTGCCAGGAAAATTCGCCAGCGCGTCAATGATCCCAAGGTCGCTGAACAACTGATCCCTAAGAATCATGGTTTTGGTATGCGCCGCGTACCCCTCGAAACCAAATATTTTGAGTGCTACAACCAGGACAATGTCCACCTGGTCAGCTTGCCGGACACGCCCATTGAAGAAATCACCCCCGCCGGAGTTAAATGCAGCGATCAGGAATATGACCTCGACATTATTGTTTACGCCACCGGTTTTGAAGGCGTCATGGGGGCGTTAAACCGTATTGATATCTCTGGCAAAGATGGTCAGAAACTGAAGGACAAATGGGCCGATGGCCCACGCACCATGCTGGGCATGCAAATAGTCGGTTTCCCCAATTTGTTCACATTGGTTGGCCCGCACAATGGCGCCACATTTTGTAACATCCCCCGATGTGCCGAGCAGAATGTTGAATGGGCAACCGACTTGTTTTCCTATATGCGGGACAAAAACCTCAAGCGGATTGAACCAACCCTGGAAGCAGAGGACGCGTGGACGGCTCATGTCGATGAAACAGCCACCCACACATTGTTTCCGAAAGCGGATTCCTGGTTTATGGGTATCAACGTTAACGACCCCAATAAAAAACGTACCTTTATGCTCTACGCCGGTGGCCAGCAGAATTATCGGGCCAGATGTGACGAGATTGCTGAGAAAGGCTATGAGGGTTTTGTGATTAAGTAAGGCACCGCACGCGGATCGAGAATAGTTTTATTTGCGATCCGCGTTTTAAGCCTGTTACGTATATGCGTATAAAGTTAAGCAGGATAAAAGGGGGCTGCCTTTGGGTGGCTCTTTTTTATAGGGTTATTTGATTGTTGGTGGATCTGGGGAGGCTTTGATTCTAGACCTGAGCCTCGGCCCTTGCCACACCAAGCTACTCTGCATGGCCGCCGCGACCTGAGATCCATAGCATTCAGGACTCAGCTAAGCGCGTCCTTCACATCATCGATAACCTCCTCCGCCTTCTTCTGTACCTTCTCGGCGGCCTGCTTGACCTTCCCAGCGGATTGATCGGCCTTTCCCTTGCGCTTCAACTTCTTGTCGCCGGTCAGAGTCCCCACGGCTTCCTTCAACGCGGCCCTTCGCTTCATCAGTTTTTCCACTCGCCATGACTAGTTCTCCTCTACTGTGTTCCGCTTGGCCGTTTCGCACAAGCTGCGCTTAGTATAACAGGTCGGACTGCTGACAACTTAAGCTGTGCATGGCGAATTACTAATTCATGATCAGGATCAAGGGTTATCTGGTTCTCCGTTCGTTTTAACGGTATCCAGCAAAGAAAGACAGCAAGAAAAATAGGGTCAAGCAGAAGGTCAAGGGGGGGCAAGGGGAGTCAAGGGAGGGTCAAGGGAGGGTCAAGGGGTCGGAGGGTCAAGCGGGGGGACAAGGGGTCAGGGACAAGCAAGGGACAAGGGGTCAAAGCAAGAGGGACAAGGGGTCAAAGCAAGTGGGACAAGGGGTCAGACTCGTTGATATCTGACTGTGCTGATGTTAGATTGCAAGTCCGTTTAGTCGAATAGAGTGATGGCGCCATGCCTCGTCTACCCCGTTTTGTAATTCCAGGCCAACCCCAGCATGTCATACAGCGTGGCAATAACCGTCAGGACATCTTTCGCGCAGATGCTGATTATCACTTCTATCTAGAAAAACTGGCTGAGGCAGCGAACAAGCATCAATGCGACGTTCACGCCTATGTTCTTATGACCAATCATGTGCATTTACTGGCCACCCCCCGACAAGACAATAGCATTGCTAAAATGATGCAAAGCGAGGGGCGCTATTACGTACAATATTTCAATCGCTGCTACCGACGAACAGGCACTCTTTGGGAGGGTCGCTACAAAGCGACCTTGATCGATACCGAGCAGTACCTGTTAACGTGTATGCGTTACATCGAACTTAATCCTGTCAGAGCCAATATGGCGGATCACCCATCAGAATATCCCTGGTCGAGCTATGGTTATAACGGAATGGGGGAGAGTGATGCATTAGTGACCCCTCATCGGGAGTACAGGCGGCTTGGGGCGAAGGGAGCAGAAAGGCAGGCAGCGTATCGCCAGCTGTTTCGAGTGCATATTTCTGAGAGGACGTTAGCGGAGATACGTGAGGCCACCAATAAGGCCTGGGTGTTGGGGAGTGATCGATTTAAGCAACGCATGCAGAAGCACCTTGGTAGAGCGGTAGAATCTGCTGGTCATGGCGGCGATCGCAAGTCGGAGGCGTATCGGCGTATTAATCATAATCCTGTTTCTGGTTTTTAGTCGATAATCTCTAGACTAAAATCTCCTGCCTTATTGACTTATATCAGTAATCGAACGCTCAGGAAAATATAGAATTGCCCAAGCTGATGGCCGCTTTCATTCTTATGTATGAGGTTTCGCTGTCCACAAAAGTGAATAGAGAGTTCAGGTGTCGGAAGAAGAAACAACGCCTACGGGCAGGCACTGGACAATCGGGCAATCCACAGTCTGCTATTGATCAAACCCGAATCCGCGAGCCAGGCGCCCATCGTAGTGCGGCGATCAAAAACCATTCTGTAGGTCTGCGGGGTGCAATTAAAACAAGAGGCTTGATTAACCATGCTGAAAAAATACTTTATTGGCAAATTACTGATACTGGGTTTCGCTACCATCATCGGGCTTAGCTTTACGGGAAACGTGGCGTGGGCAGAGCTGAATGATGATCTTCGTGAGCCCTACCTGGCATCTTTTAAAGGCAAGAAGGTAGCATTTCTGCCGATTTCCATGGGCTTGGATTTAACAGAAGGCTGGGCGGCTGAGATAAAAACTGCGGCGGATAAATACGGCTTTGAATTCGTCATTCGCGATCCCAAGTGGAATACAAAAGCAGGGGTACAAGCGCTTACCTCTTTGGTTACTGAGCAGCCTGATATTATCGTTGTCCATAATCCAGACGTGCAGTCTTACGCCGAATTGCTGGAGGAGGCCGAAAAAGCTGGGATTAACGTTATTCAGGTCAATATGAAATCTAGCTATTCCACTAATATTTATGTGGGTGCTGACTGGGTTGAAATTGGCGAGGTGGGTGCTCAGGAAATGGTTCAGCGTTGTGGCAAGGATTCTGGCAAATCCGGCAAGGTTGCGATTATCCAGGGCGTTTTGAATGGTGCGGGCAGCATCTACCAAATGAATGGCGTCATGAATATTCTCGATAGACACAAGGAAATTAAAATCGTGGCTAGCGAGGCGGCGGACTGGGACGCCTTAAAAGCCAAAGCTATTACCCAGACTATTTTGCAGGAACATCCTGATCTTTGTGCAGTATTTGGGTTTTGGGATGCCATGATGTTGGGGGCGGGTGCTGCAGTTAAAGAGGCCGGTAAGATGGATCAGGTCGCTGTTTTGACAAATGGCGGAGGTAGTATGATGGCCTGTGATAACGTCAAGTCTGGCTTGTTTGATAAGGTTTGGAGTTACGACGTACCCGGTCAATCTCGCGATCTGGTTAATATGATCAAAATACTTTTCCAATCCAATATCAAACCGGGTGGCATGCGTGTGGCGCTATACTCGCCTCTCAAGGAAATAAGTCTGGAAGCATTTGATCCTTCCTTGTGCTGGCCTTAGAAAAAATAAGCGATCAATGACTCTGCCCCAACAACGGTTGGGGTGATGCCTTAGGGTGCCAACTCTCTTCTAATTGAGCCCGTTTACCAGGCTTTAACCTAACGCGGTCAGCCTAAACACTTGATCGAGACAGCGGGGTCATATGTGACCCTGATGCCTCTGATATCTCTCGCCACCCTCGCTCCCTAGCGTTTTGCGAAAGTATAATTCCTGAGTGAGAAGGTGCGACTTTTTAGCCACATAGCAAACATTGACACCGGCCGGATTAACGGCGCATCACCTTTTTCGTCGAAATAATAGCTGTTGGCTGGGGCACAATTACCAGAATACAAAACGGTTCTGGCTCGCTTATTGATGACCAGATTGAAATCCTTGTCGTGTGCCTTTTGCTTTATCTCGATGTAATTAGCTTGCTTACGTCTGGCTTTATTTAAACAGCGCATCAAATGCGTGACTTGCGTATCGATCATGCCAAACCACGAGGGGCTAGCGATGGAATAGGGCCCAAAAATCATAAAGTAATTCGGGAAATTGGGAACGGTCGCGCCTTGATAGGCTTGAAAGCGATTCTTCTCCCAGAATTCGCCCAGGTTAACGTTATTTTTACCAATCACTTCAAATGTTGGCATACAGTTGCGGTTAAAAAAATTAAATCCGGTGGCGCAGATCATGGTGTCTATGTTACGAGTATCGCCGTTGTCGGTCACTATACCTGTCTCGGTAATATGATCAATTGGTTCGGTAATTAGTTCTACGTCGTCACGATTAAAAACCGGGAAGTAATTGTTTGCGATACTGGGTCTCTTACAAAAAAACGAATATTTTGGGATAAGCTTTTCCTGAATAACTGGATCTTTGACCACTCTTCGTACATGGGCGATTCCAATGTCTCTGATTTTTTTATTGAATTTTGGGAACTGTTTATTGTGTACGAAGGCCAGCGTGATAAATTTTTCAAACTGGAGCATATTTTTAAAGCGCATAAACTTTTGAAAGTAAGGGATATCCCGATAGGCTTTTTTCCGTTTTTCAGTGACAGGCCGGTCGGCCTTGGGCATCAGCCAGATAGGCGTACGCTGATAAATATCGAGATGCTTAACTTTGTCGACAATCTCGGGAATAAACTGTATGGCGGTGGCGCCAGTGCCGATAACAGCCACTCGCTCGTCAGTTAAATCGTGTTCATGATCCCAGCGACTGGCATGAATAACTTTACCTTTAAACGAATCAATACCTTCGATTTCAGGCATTTTTGGATTAACCAGGACACCGCAGGCACTAATGAAATAGCGTGAGGTAATGGTTGCGCCATCTTCAAGATGGCTTGTCCACAGATTACGATCTTCATCGTAAACGACTTTGACGACTGTTTTGTTATACCTGATATGTGGCAGCACGCCGTACTTGCTCGCACAATGATCGGCGTATTCTTTTAATTCATTACCAGGGGCATAAAGTCTTGACCAGTTGGGGTTGGGTTCAAAGGCGTACGAATAAACCACCGAAAATGTATCGACCGTAATGCCAGGATAGGTATTGTCGCGCCAGGTTCCGCCTAGATCGCTCTCTCTTTCCAAAATAATAAAATCATGAATACCTGCCTTGCGTAACGCTATCGCCGTGCCAATACCAGAAAAGCCCGAGCCGACAATAACAATCTCGTGGTCGATGCCCGATCCGGACTCATCAAAGGATTGCTCAATATTTGTAACTTCCGACTTGCCCATTTCAGCCTCTCCTATCGTGAGGGGTTTTTATTTTTATCCTCCGAGAATCATAAATAATCACATCGTAAATAGATAGCGATTCGATTGGCCACACTCACTTTCTAACTCGGTATTAAGTTTCGGGAAAAATAAATTCAGATCCAGATTAGAAGTCTTTCCTGGGCCTCCATTTTTAACCATACACAAGAGCTATTCATCATTCTTCACCCATAAATAAATTGAGCTATATCATTTAGGCTGAAAGCCAAAGCCGCTAAATTGCCCACTCGCTAGTATTGAAAGAGGCTAATGATATGGCAAGTTCTACACAAAACACCTATGACGCAATCATTATCGGGGCCGGTATCTCAGGTATGTATCAGCTCCACAAATTGCGAGATCAGGGGCTCTCGGTGAAGGTCTTCGAGGCGGGTACTGGCGTTGGTGGCACCTGGTACTGGAATAAGTACCCCGGTTGTCGTTTTGACTCAGAGAGCCACACCTATGGGTATTCCTGGTCCGACGAGGTGCTCCAGGAATGGAACTGGACAGAACGTTTCGCCCCCCAGCCAGAGACCGAGCGCTACCTTAATTACGTCGCCGACAAGTTTGATTTCCGCAAAGATATTCAGTTTAGTGCCAATGTTGCCAAGGCTACTTTCGATGAAGCTAAGCACCAATGGGAGGTGGAGTTAGAGGACGGCTCTACTGCACGAGCAGAATTTCTGATCTCTGCAACCGGTCCTCTGAATGCTTATACTTTGCCGCGCATTCCAGGTATCGAAGATTTCAAGGGTGAATGGTCACACACTGCGCGATACCCGAAAGAGGGTTTCGGCGGCAGAGGTCAGGACTTCAGCGGCAAACGAGTTGGCGTGATTGGCACCGGCGCCACCGGTGTGCAGGTGATTCAGGAAGTGGCTAAAACCGCTGATCAGCTCCACGTATTTCAATTAGCGCCAGAATGGTGTGCGCCGTTAAAGAATGGGCCGATTGAACAGGACGAAATGGATGAGATCAAAGCCAACTACAAGCAGATTTTTGCCGAGTGCGCCGAAACATTCGGGGCCTTCCACCACAAAGCTGATCCTCGCTCAGCACTCGAAGTAACGGATGAAGTGCGCGAAGCCTTTTTTGAAGAACTCTATGACAAGCCAGGTTTTGGCATCTGGTTGGCTAATTTTGGCGACATATTTTTTGATCTGAAGGCCAATGCGCTGATCACTGACTTTATCGCCCGTAAAATTCGGCAGCGGGTTAACGATCCGGCCGTGGCAGAAAACCTGATCCCAAAAGATCATGGTTTCGGTACCCGCCGTGTTCCCCTGGAAACCAAATATTTTGAGTGCTATAACCAGGACAATGTCAATTTAATCAATATCAAGGAAACGCCCATTGAGAAAATTACCGCTAAGGGCGTGAAGTGTGTCGATAAAGAATATGATCTTGATATTATTATTTATGCCACCGGTTTTGATGCCGTGACTGGCTCACTAAAACGGATCGATATTACCGGCAAAGATGGTCAAAAGCTCACTGACAAATGGGCCGATGGCCCGCGTACTTATCTTGGCATGCAGGCCGTAGGCTTCCCCAATCTGTTTACCCTGGTTGGCCCCCACAACGGTGCGACCTTCTGTAACATTCCGCGCTGTATTGAGCAGAACGTGGAATGGGTGTCGGACTTGATTAGTTATATGAAGTCGAAAGATCTCCATCAAATTGAGCCTACCCTGGAAGCGGAAGAGGCCTGGACTGAGCATGTCGACGACACGGCTAAAATGACGCTCTTTCCGACTGCGGATTCATGGTTTATGGGTGTTAACCTGAACGACCCCACCAAAAAGCGTACCTTTATGCTTTATGCCGGTGGTCAGCAAAACTATCGAATCAAATGTGATGAAGTAGCCGCGAAGGGTTATGAGGGCTTTGCCCTGCAATAAATGACTGATGGCCCTGTGGAGTAAAGCGTATAAGAGCTGCCGAGAGGTGGCTCTTTTTTTGCCCGCATTTTTTGTCGGTATTATTGGTTCTGGTCGTTATGTAAACCTGGGGAGTTTAGTGACACCGCCAAGTGTCTGTAGAATACCAACCTCGAATATTCCCGTTTATCTATAAGTATGTAAGGAAGTTGCGTTATGTCACAGCAGTATGATGCCATCATTATCGGCGCCGGCATTGCCGGTATGTACCAGTTACTCAAATTGCGTGAAGCTGGATTTTCAGTGAAGGTCTACGAGACCGCCCCTGATCTTGGTGGAACCTGGTACTGGAACCGCTACCCCGGTTGTCGCTTCGATTCCGAAAGTTATTCCTATGGCTACTCTTTTTCCAGGGAGCTCTTGCAGGAATGGGACTGGACCGAGCACTTTTCGCCTCAGCCGGATAACCTTCGCTATCTGAATCTGGTGGCTGAGAAGTTCGATCTGCGCAAGGATATTCAATTTGAGAGCCGGGTTAGTGCCGCCACCTACGATGCAACCAACAAGCAATGGCAGGTTGAACTGGACGATGGCACGACCACGACCGCCAGATATTTAATCTCTGCTACTGGGCCTTTGTCTGCGCACCAAATGCCCGACATTAAGGGCATCGATAGCTATCAAGGGCCATCCTGGCATACCGCCCGTTGGCCCCGGGACCCCGACGGATTCGGTGGCAGTAAAGACGTTGATTTCACCGGTAAACGTGTGGGTGTTATCGGCACCGGCGCCAGTGGCGTTCAGGTGATTCAGGAAATTGCCAAAACCGCTGGTGAGTTGTTTGTTTTTCAGCGTCGTCCTAACTGGTGCGCGCCCTTGCATAACAGTCTGATCACTGATGAAGAGCAAAAAGAGATTAAGGCGACCTATCCTGAAATTTTTAAAAAGTGCAGCGAAACCTTTGGTAGTTTTTTGCACAGCCCTGATCCCCGCATGGCTGTGGATACGCCACCAGAAGAGCGGGAAGCTTTTTTTGAAAAACTCTATAGCGAGAGCGGTTTTGGAATAGCACTGGCCAATTTTAGAGACGTAATGATTGATCCTGAAGCCAACGAGATCATCAGCGAATTTATCGCCCGAAAAATCCACGAGCGCGTCAATGATCCGAAATTGGCAGAAAAATTAATACCCAAAAACCATGGTTTTGGTACGCGTCGGGTACCTCTCGAAACCAAATATTACGAAGTCTACAACCAGGACAACGTCACCCTCGTGGATATTATGGATACGCCCATTGAGCGGGTCACTGAAACCGGCATTAAAACCAGTGAAACAGAGTATGAGCTGGATATGATTATCTATGCGACCGGTTTTGATCCAGTCACCGGTGCTCTAAACCGCATTGATATCAGCGGTGTCGGCGGTGAAAAACTCAAGGATACCTGGGCCGATGGCCCGCGTACTTACCTGGGTATGCAAGCGCCAGGCTTCCCTAATTTGCTGACCCTGGTGGGCCCGCATAACGGTGCCAGCCTGTGTAATATTCCCCGTTGTATTGAGCAAAACGTCGAGTGGGTGACCGACATGATGACCTATATGCGCGACAAGCAGCTGAGCAGTATCGAGCCGAGTGCAGAGGCTGTCGATGAGTGGACTGCACATTGCGACGAGGCTGCAGCTCGGACCTTATTCCCCACGGCGGACTCCTGGTTTATGGGCGTGAATCGAAATAACCCGGATCGCAAACGCACTTTCATGCTCTACGCTGGTGGGGTGCCGAAATATAACGTTAAATGTGATGAGGTCGCAGCGAACGACTACGAGGGCTTTGTGCTCCAGTAAATGATTTGGGCGGGCCTGGGACACAAATGCTTCTTACGGGTTCTGTTTCGACAGGCTCTGTTTTAACGAGGTCTTTTTTAGTAGTGCTTTATGAAGCCTTAAAGCAGCCCTCGGTTTTGGTGACCCGCACAGTTGAGGCAGGATTATTTTTTAGTGAGGCTTCTGGCCTGATTGGGCGGGTGACTAAATTGCCACCACAGTTTGGGCAGTTCCCGTTGAGGATATTCTCAGCGCAGGCTGAACAAAATGCACATTCAAATGAACAAATGCGCGCATTGGTAGCATGTGGTGGCAAATCGCCATCACAGCATTCGCAGTTTGGTCGCATTTCTAGCATGTCATGTCACCTGCGGATTACCAGATTTTTACCCGCTGCTCTGGTGGTAGATAGAGTGAATCCCCGGCCTTCACGTCAAAAGCTGGGTAGAAGGCATCAATATTAGGCAAGACTCCATTGACCCGATATTTCGGTGGCGAGTGGGGGTCGGTTTTAATGAGTCTCTCGGCCAGTTCATCCCGGCGTTTAACCCGCCAGGCCTGAGCCCAGCCTAGCAAGACTCTTTGTTCGCCGCTAAAGCCGTCTAGCTCGGGTGTGGGTTTACCCTTGTTTGATAATTGATAAGCTTTTAGCGCGATACTCAAACCGCCGAGATCACCAATGTTTTCGCCCAGGGTCAGCTCGCCATTAATGAACAGATTGGGCAGCACTTCGTAGGCAGTATATTGCTCAACGAGTTGCCCGGTGCGCTGCTCAAAGCTGGTACGATCCTGCTCGGTCCACCAGCTTTCGAGGTTGCCTTCGCCAGTATATTTGCTGCCCTGGTCATCAAAGCCATGACCGATTTCATGGCCGATTACACCGCCGATGCCACCGTAATTCACCGCATCATCAGCCTCAAGGTTAAAGAAAGGTGGTTGCAAAATAGCTGCGGGAAAAACAATCTCGTTCATGCCGGGGTTGTAATAAGCATTAACTCGTTGCGGGGCCATAAACCACTCACTGCGATCCACCGGCTTACCCAGCTTGTCGATTTGTAACTGGTGATTGAAAGCGCGGGCGCGTTTGATGTTGCCGACTAGATCATCATCGATGACGATAAGACTTGAATAGTCTTTCCATTTGTCCGGGTAGCCGATCTTGGATGTGAAGAGTGCCAGTTTGGTCAGAGCCTTTTCCCGAGTTTCTAGACTCATCCAGTCCAGCTCGGTAATGGAGGTGCGATAGGCGCTAATCAGGTTGTCGACCAGCTCGACCATGTGAGCCTTGGCTTCTGGGGGGAAATGTTTGGCGACATAAAGCTGGCCCAGCAACTCGCCGATATTGCCATTGATGGAGCTGATGGCCCGTTTCCAGCGGGCCTGCTGCTCGGGTTGTCCGTTCAGGGTTTTGTTGTAAAAGTCGAAATGGGCCTGCTCAAAAGGTTTGGCCAGGATCGGCGCGTAGCTGATGAGTAGATTAAAACGCAAATAGTCTTTCCAGGTGTCGACAGAGACTTCATTGACTAAATTATTCAGCGCCTCAAGATAAGATGGCTGGCGGACAATATAATCAGCTTGATTGGCAATGCCGAGACCGACGGTGAATTCGGTGAAAGAGTAATGACTCAGGCTAGCCTGCATTTGTTCGGCGGTGAATTTGTTATAGGTTTTCTCGCTGTCCCGATTATCGACTTTGGTCCACTGGTGTTCAGCGAGTTGCGTCTCCAGGGCGATGATGTCTTGAGCACTTTGTCTAATCTCTGCAGCTTTGATGCCTTCGACCGTTTCGTTCGTGCTGGCAAGGGACAATATCTGGATGATGAATGCTTTGTAGGCCTCGCGAATTTCCTGGCCGCGCTCGCTTTCGTCAAAGTAGTAATCCCGATCCGGCAGACCCAAACCGGATTGCGTTAAAAACACTGCGTAGCGGGCAGAATCCTTGTCATCCTGACCTACCCAGAAATTAAGTGGCGAGTCGATACCGAGTTCGTTTAAGGAAGCAAACAAACGGATAATGTCATTGTGGCTTTGCGCCTGGTTGATATTCGCTAGCTCCGCAGCGATAGGCGATAGCTGTCTGTCTTCCAGCGCCTCTTCATTTAGCCAGGCGCGATAGAACGCACCGATTTTTTGGGTGGCGTCGCTCTTATCCGTTGGTGCTAGTTCGAGTGTATTTGACGCCCGTGACGATTCTTCGATGATGACCTGTAATTGCTTCAGGCTCTGCTCATGGAGAATAGCAAAAGAGCCCCAGGAGGATTTGTCAGCGGGGATCTCGGTGTTCTCTAACCAGCCGCCATTGGCGTAGGCAAAGAAATCATCCTGAGGTCGGATCGATAGGTCTATGCCAGCCCGATCGATACCTGAGTTCATCGGTTCGGTTGCCGGTTGCCTGGCAATTTCAGCGCTGTCCCTATCACAGCCGATAAATAAGATCGAGGTGACAAACAAGGTTGGCAGAGTAAATAAAGATCGGACGTGCATGCAGTGATTTATCATGAGCTGATAACAAGTTCCCTATATTAGAAAGCCGAGCATTTAGCCCGGCTCAAGTTAGATCTTAAATTGGGCTATCCCGATTTGTTGCCACCGAGGCTAAGTGGCCCAGAACCCAATCCGGCGATAACGAGTAAACCACCCATAATGCCAACATTTTTCATAAACATGCGCATTTGCACGCCGCCGGGATCTTCCATTCCCCAGAAGCCATGAAAAACGATACTCACCGGAATTAAAAACAGAAAAATAATTAGCGCGGCTTCGCTGGCGCGCCAGCCCAGTAAAATCATCAGGCCACCACCCAGCTCAATAATAATAGTTAGCACCAGCAGCACATTAACCATGGGCAAACCTTTGCTAGCCATATAACCGGCGGTGGCGCTAAAGCCGGTAATTTTCATAATGCCAGCGGGGACAAATACAACCGCAATTAAAATGCGGCCAAGCAAGGGTGCGATTTGCTGTATACCGTTAGGTACTAAAGACGGGGAGTCACTCATGATAAACCTCCAAAGTATGTTTTATGGTTATCTTGCAGGGTTTTATAGATGTATCCGAATCCAGTGTAACCGTATTTGTGCCACTTTTGCGAGACGGATTTCCCCAGTCCCTATTTAGCGATTGATAGATTGGGGGGAGTTGAAAGTTTCTGGACGAAAGGTATTGGCTTGTACGGGCCAGAAATGTGTCGCTTAGCAACGCATAGATAGCTTGGGACTAACTTTAGACATTGTCGTTAAATTTTGATTTTGTTCTTTTTTTCGCTCGGCTTCTTTTTTGTATAGGACTTTTTCTTAGGGGATTTGTTTTCAGGGGATTTGTTCCCATGAGACTTGTTCCCAGAAGAATTATTTTTAGTGTTCGTTTGACTTTTAGAACGGGCATCGGAGTTAGTTTTTTTCGCGGTTGTACGCGTTGGCTTTCGGGTATTAGCTTCGTTGCTATCACTGCTTAGCAGACTAATCTTTATAGCCTGCTGTCGCACGCGGACCTTTTTTAAATGTTGGAATATTTCTTTCGGCATACCCTCTGGCAGGTCGACTGTGCTGAATTCATTGTGAATATCAATGTGGCCGATATACTCGCCTTCGATGCCGGCTTCGTTAGCCAGTGCACCGACAATGTCACCGGGTTTAACTTCGTGCACGTCGCCTACCTCTATGCGATAGGTGACCATTTTCAGGCCGTTTTTAATGTTGTCTTCCGAGGCCCGTTTTTTGCGTCGCGATGGTTTTTCTGACCGGTACGTTTTGCCTTCTGTCCTGGCTTTGTTTTCAGATCTGGTTTTAGGTTTGGGCGGAGCTTTAAACTCCGGAAATAGCGGCCGCTCTTTCTGCGCCTGCCAGATTAGTGCCGCCGCGATTTCTCCGATGTCTGTTTCAGTATCGTGGGCGAGTTGCTCGACCAGTTCACGAAAGCTAGTTAAATCCTGGCTTTGAATATTTGCCATTAATTCGCTTTGAAAACGCGCGACCCGCTGTTGGCTGACCTGCTCGCCACTGGGCAAAGACATGGCCGTCAGGGCTTGTCGATTAGCTTTTTCAATGGCCTTGAGGAGGCGTCGTTCTTTGGGTGTGACAAACAGTACGGCCTTGCCATCTCGTCCAGCGCGACCGGTGCGGCCAATTCGATGGACATAGCTTTCGGTGTCGTAGGGAATATCAAAATTAATCACATGACTGATTCGCTCAACATCCAGGCCTCGGGCGGCAACATCGGTGGCGACAACGATGTCGATGTCACCGCGTTTAAAGCGATTAACCGTCTTCTCACGCAGGCTCTGGCTCAGATCGCCATTGAGCGCATAGGCGGAAAATCCCCGGGCCTCCAATCGCTCGGCCAGCTCGACGGTACTGGATTTGGTGCGCACGAACACCAGCATGCCGTCGAACTGTTCGACTTCAAGGATTCTTGTCAAGGTATCGAGCTTATGACTCTGATGCACAATCAGGTATTGCTGATCAATTTTTTCAACGGTTCGGGTTTTGCCAGCAATACTCACTTCTTCAGCATTGCCGATGTATTTACTTGCTACTCGCCGGATGGGCGCGGGCATAGTGGCTGAAAACAACGCTCGCTGGCACTTGTCCGGCGCTTCGCTGAGAATGGTTTCAACGTCATCGATAAAACCCATGCGCAGCATTTCATCAGCTTCATCCAGCACCACCGCCTGCAGGTTATTTAGCTTTAGGCTGCGACGACGGAGGTGATCGAGAATGCGACCGGGTGTGCCCACGACAACGTCGGCACCGCGCTGTAAGGCGCGCAGCTGGCCGCGAATATCCTGACCACCGTAGATGGGTGTGACATGAAAGTTCTTGATGTGGCGCGCGTAAGACTGAAACGCTTCAGCGACCTGAATAGCGAGCTCTCGGGTTGGGGCGAGTACCAGCACCTGGGGCTTGCCTTGCTTTGTATCGACACGGCTGAGCAGAGGTAACGCAAAGGCGGCGGTCTTGCCGGTGCCGGTTTGGGCAACACCTAGCAAATTCTTGCCAGCCAGCAAGTATGGAATGGCCTGGGCCTGGATCGGTGTCGGTTGCTCGTAACCGAGACTGGTAATGGCTTTGAGTACCGGGGCGGATAAGCCCAGCTCGGTAAATTCGATATCGTCGGTCATGGTGTGCGTCTGCTAATGATGCAACAAGAATGATGTAGTACAGATGATGTAATTCGGCTAGCCAGTGTGCAGGCTAGCGCGGGCGGCGATTATACGCTTTCTAACTTTACAGGCACTAACTTTTTCGGTGTTTGGCCAGCAGTCGGTCGAGCACGTTGGCAAAGGCCTGACGATCCTGTTGATTTAGAGGTGGTGGGCCGCCTCGAACTTCACCAGTGCTGCGCAATTCTTCCATGAGGTCACGCATCGCCAGGCGCTGCTTGATATTGGCTTTGGTGTAATGTTGTCCACGTGGGTTAATTGCCTGGGCGCCTTTGTCGATAGCTTCTGCTGCTAGTGGAATGTCAGCGGTAATCACCAGATCGCCGAGTTCAAGATGCTGCACGATGTAGTCGTCAGCAACATCAAAGCCACTGCCAACTTGAACGCTTTTCAACCACGGCGAGGCTGGCACCTGAAGTGGCTGGTTGGCGATTAGTGTGGTGATGACTTCAGCGCGTTTGGCTGCTCGGTAGAGAATATCTTTGATGACCCGGGGGCAGGCATCGGCATCGACCCATATTTGCATCGTATTTTGTTAGCCGGTAGTGACGTTGTTGTCGCTGGTTTTGATAACGTCATGTTGGATTTTGCGTGGCCTCAATTTGTCGCCCACACGCATCGCCAGGGCCAGCAAAGAAGGCATAAAAGTCAGCGTCAGCAGGGTCGAAAACAGCAGGCCAAACAACACAATAATGCCCAGACCACGGTACAACTCGGTACCGGCCCGGGGCAGGAAAACAAGCGGTGCCAGCCCGCCCAGTGTCGTAAACGTAGTCATCATAATGGGTCGAATACGGGTGCGAGTGCTACGTACCACGGATTCGGCGATGACCATACCGGTGCGCCGAAATTGTAATGCTTGCTCGACCAGTAAAATCGGATTGTTAACGACCACGCCTATTAATACCAGAAAACCAAGCATGGTGATCATATCGAAGGGCTGATTAACGCCTGGTAGCAGATTCATCAACCACAGTCCGAAGATACCACCGGCGATGCCCAGTGGCACGGTGACCATGATCAGCAGGGGATACAACCAGTGGCGAAAGATGGCAACCATGAGCAGGTAGGCGAACACCACGGCCAGGCCCATGTTGGCGCTGAGGGCGGCGCGGGTTGCCTTGAGCTTGTCGCTGGCCCCGGCAATTTTTAGATTGACCCCCTCAGGCACCAGGCCTTCCGATTGCAGCGTGTCAATGACTTCGCGTTGAACACGCTCCACCGCAGCTTCCAGGGGTAGTTCCCGTGGTGCCACGATAGACAGAGTAATAGTCCTCTCGCCGTTAACGCGGCGGATAGTTTCAGCATTAACCGCCTGTTTTAAATCGGCAAGGGCGCTGAGCGGCACCACATCGCCCTTGCCGGTGTAGATTGGCAGGTCGGCCAGGTCTTCGGGTCGGTTAAGGGTGCCGGTGGTGCTATAGATATACATGTCGATCTTGTCGTCGGCCTGATAGTAGTCGTCATGGTAGGCGCCGTCCGCTAAAGCCCAAATCAAATAGCCGAGATCGTCTGCGCTCATATCAAGCTCAGCAGCTCGCGCCCAGTTTGGCCGCACTTCGACCATGGGTTGACCCAAAGTTAAAGACGAGGGCGAAGGTTTGATCTGAGGATCGTTGAGCACTTGCTTTGCTTTGATAAAGGTTTGCAGGCCAACAGCGAACAGGGGTTCCAGATCGGGGCCGCTGATCTCAACATCCATGCTGCGCGTGCCGCCGTCGTTGCCGGTAAAGATTGAGCCTCGGGCGGAAAAAGAAATCATGCCGGGGAAGTCGGCATTTTTTTCGGTAAGGATATCGATCAAGGTGTCGATATCCCTCTCGTCAGTGGTGCGGGCGGCCATAAATATATTGTCGGGACTGGCGGTGCTCAACATAAAATTGACGCTGGGCGCGGGACGCTGTCCGCTCTGAAACAAGGCTGGATCGACATTGACCTGCGGTACAAAGTCAGCGAGCATCTGCTGCTCAATGGCCATCATCTGCTGCAAATTGTATCCCGGTGGTGGAAACATCATGGTGAAGGTGACCGGCTCCTCACCCTCAGGCAGATATTCGGCCTTTGGCGTCAGCGCGTAGACGAGACTGATGGCGACGAGCAGGCTGATAATGATCAGACCCACCTGCCGGCTGACACTGAGCATCAGCCATTCAACAAAGCCAATAACGGTTTCAGAAAACTGATTGCCAAGCCGGTTGAGAAATGAATCCTTTAGCCGTGAAGATTCACCAGGCGCGCTTAAATGTGCGCTGGCAGAGGGGATCAAGGTGACTGCCACCAGCATGGAAAAGATTATCGATGCCGAAATCGCAATGGCGATATCTGAATACAGCTGGCCGACTTCTTCCTGCATGGTAATCAGCGGCACGAAGACAAAAATGGTAGTCAGCGTTGATGCCAGCACGGCGGTCCAGACTTCCTGCACACCCGCCAATGCGGCATCGAAGGGCCCTTTACCCGATTGGCGGTGACGATGAATATTCTCTAATACCACGATGCTGTTATCCAGGGTCATGCCGATGGCAAAGGCGACACCAGACAATGAAATGACGTTAATCGTGCGATCAGTGACAAGCAGGCCGAGGAAGGCGGCGATGGTACACACCGGCACGCCTATGGCCCCTATCAGGGTTGATGATGCCGAGCGCAAAAACAAATAGAGCACGCCCAGAGCCAGTACTGCGCCGAGCACCAGGTTGGAGGAAATCACACCCACCGCCTGTTCAATATAAATGGTGTCGGAATGCATAAAGCGCAAAAACAAACCCCTGGGGACCATTAACTGTGGATTGATCTGCTTATCAACCACGGCCCTAATGTCATCTGCGACAGCCATAATGTTGGCACCGCGTTGACGTTTGATGCTGAGCATCAGCCCCGACTCACCGTTAAAGCGGGAGGCACTGCGGCGTTCGGCGACGGTCAATTCGGCATAACCGAGATCATGCAGGTAGATCAGCTCATCGCCACGCTGGGCGATAATACTATTTTCGATGTCTTCGATAGACTCAAAGCGGCCTATGGTGCGCAGCAAATAGCGCCGCTTGCCAGCATCCAGGTCGCCACCGGAAACATCCCGGTTGCGCTTGAGTAGCGCCTGGCGAAACTCGGCCAGAGTGATCTGTCGCTGAGCCAGTTTGGCCGGGTCAACATAGATGCGCACCTGTCGATTCATGCCGCCGTTGACCCCCACCTCGGCAACACCTGGCACCCGTTCCAGTACTGTTTTTATATGGTCTTCGATGAAATCGAGCTGGGCCTCGATATCGACATTGAGCGGGTCGCCCTCAGCGGGTTCAATCACATAAAAAGTAAACCAGTTATCGGAAAAGGCTGAGGTGAGGATGCGTGGCTCATCGACGTTGGTTGGGTATTCCTCAACCTGAGAGAGGGCGTTGTTGGTGCGGATTAATACTTCGTTAATATCGGTGCCCAGGGCGAACTCCAGCTCGATCACCGCTTTGCCTGTGTTGGCGAGGGAGGTCATCTTCTGCAGGTTGGGTAAGCTGCGTAGGTATTCTTCCTGCTCAACAATAATTTCCCGCTCGACATCCTGCGGCGTGGCACCTGGCCAGGTGGTCTCGACGGTGATGGTGGTTAAATCCATATCAGGAATCATCTGGATCGGCACCCGGAAGATAGCGACGATGCCGAGCACGGTGACCACCAGCGTCGCGACCGCGACGATAACGCCGTTATTGATTGCACAACGGAACATAACTCAGTTCCTAATGGTCGGCGACAATTCGAATTGGCAAGCCGGGGCGCATACGTTCGTTACCCTGTTCCACCACCCGATCTCCGGCGCTGATAGGGCCTTCGATAATCTCTATTAGCCCGTATTGCCTATGGCCGGTTTTTACCGGGGCCGGGGCGACCCTGAGCTGTTCGCCCTCGGCCACTACTTTCCACAGCAAGGTGGAGCCATTCGCCTGGCGCACCAGTGCATCCACCGGCACCTGCAATACCTTATCGAGCTTGTTACTTAAGTGCACCGTTATAGCCACAGACATGCCGGGTGTCAGTTGATTATCGGGGTTGGGAATGTCGATCAACAGCGGCAGGGTTCGACTCTCTGGGTTTGCGACCGCGACCTTGCGGGTAACGCTCGCGGCAATAGTTTGTCCGGGCAGGGCCGGAAATTGCAGCGCTACCTCACTGCCCTTGTCGACCTGGTTGAAATACGCCTGGGGAAGGGGCGCGCTGATGCGCAGAATCGCCAGTTCATCCAGCGTGAGGAGTGGATCACCGGGCGTTACCCAGGTGCCCAGCTCAGTATGTTTTTGGCTGATGACGCCGCTAAATGGCGCTCTGACCTGGTGGCGCTGTAATTCATCGTTAACGCGAGCCACGCTGGCGCGACTGGCCGCCTGATCAGCCATGGCCCGGTGTAATTCGGCTTCAGCCAGATCATAATTACCCTGCGCCGCGGCCTGAGTTTTAAGCAACGTGGTCAGGCGTTTTTCTTTGAGTTGACCAAGTTTAACGTCGGCGTCGGCACGGCGCTTGCCAGCTTGCTCAAAGGCTAATTGGAGTTGAGTTGGTTGCGGACGCAGGCGCAGTAAGGGATCACCAGCGGCGACAAGATCACCGGTATCGACCAGCAGTTCATTGACCAGACCATCCAACTCAGCAGACAGCACACTGTGGCGACGAGCCGAGATGGTACCGGTCAGTTTAATCTTGCTGGTCAATGGCGCGGACTGGACCTCTACGACAGTGACCGGTGCACCACTTTGCTCGGACTTTTGCTCGGCTCTTTCTTCGGCAACGGCGTTGCTAACTACCGTTAAAAAGGTGATTGTTACGGTGCTAAACGCTGCCCATAAAAATGTGCGTGTGACTGTCCTGAATTGTTTCTTGCGCCGATGCATACACCGAGCAATGTTTGAAGGTTCCATACTTCCCCTGAATATTGTTGTATTTTCTCCTTTACTAATTGCCATTGCGAAGATGGCTATAGCAGGAGGTAATTGCTTTATCCCGCCAAGGATAGTACAGGCTATAATTTCGGAGCGATATGAATTCTGATTTCCCAATAACAAATCGATAAGAGGACTTAACGATGATGATTTATGTAGCACACTTTTTTGCCGCCTTCTTTCTGGTTAACGGTATACCGCATTTTGTTCAGGGCGTGTCGGGCAGCGCTTTTCAAAGCCCTTTTGCCAGCCCACCGGGTGTCGGGGAATCTTCAGCGGTGATAAATGTCCTGTGGGGTTTTGCCAATTTTGTCGTTGGCTATTATTTATTGTTTGAACTAGGTGCGTTCGGCATTGGTGTCAATGTTGACACTTTGGTGGTGGGCTCAGGAGCGCTGCTGACGGGTGTTGCACTTGCCTGGCATTTTTCTCGAGTAAGGAATGGATAGCGCTTAAACGGTGCTCTCGGTTATTACTTTCCCCAACGGCTAAATGCGACGAACCGCCAAAAACACACCCACAGCCATTAATGCCAGGCCTGATATCCGTTGCAGGGTAATGGGGTGGTGCTGGGCGTTCATCAGGTGGAAATGGTCGATAGTCGCCATCGAGATCAACTGTCCGAGCAAGACGAAAGCGACGGCATTACCAATGCCAAATTTGGGTGCAATCCAGGTGATGGTCAGGACGTAAAACACCACAAACAAGCCACCAAGATAAAAGTGGAGCGGTATTTGTGCTGAAAAATTTGGGGTCGGAATGCCCTGGAAAATCAGCAGGGAGATCAGGGCTGCCACAATGGCCACGACAAATAAAATCGTCGAAGCAAACATGGGGTTTTCAAGCTTTGCGCCCAGCCCGGCATTGAGCGCGGCCATGATCGGAATGCCGAGGCCGGCAATTAACATAACTACGGCATAAAAAATCGGATGATTGATGTTACTCACTGAGTGTTCCTTAGCGACCGAATGGGTCGGCTAATTTTCGTAGTGTCAATATTACCTGCATTACCTGCGCATCATCACCCACGCATCACTTGTGCCGGGTTTCTGTTCACTGCTGTTAAGCCATACGCGGAATTGTCAGCAAATTATCCTGATCTCTCAATAAATACAGCATTAGGCAGGCGGCGAGCATGGGCCAGGCAGCAAAAAATAGTAGGTTGGAGCCTTCAAATGGATGGCTATATTGATACCACGAAGAAAAAGTAGAGGCACTATGGAGCAGCAGTACCAGGCCATAGCTTATTCGACGTTTGATGCCCAAAATAAAGGCCAGCAATAGCGCCATTTCGAGGGCGGCCACGACATACATGATGGTTTGTCCCATATCAGCAAGCCCATAAAAATGATCGAAGACGCTGGCCGCATGATCGGGGCGAAGAAATTTGTCAACGGTCCACATAAACATCACGAGAAATATACTGAGCCGCAGTAGGAATAGTGCAACAGGTAGTCGGTTTTGGATAGCCATATTTAAATATCTGACAGTTAGTTAATATTATATTTCTTATAAATCGAAAAAATGATGAATAATAGTTTTATAGTATTCTCAGAATATTTCCGGGTTATCTAATTTGCGCATCCATACTGACATAACAGTATCTGGATAGGAAGAATAGACAGGAGTTTAGATAATTAGTGCCATGGGTAGAATATGGCGTGTCGGGCTATCGTTTGGTGAGACATTAGTTTGGTGAGACATTACTTAGTAGAAAATGCTGGGATGGGAAATGGCGCCGTTGTAAATCAGCAAGGTGAGCAGCGTAAAATCATCCACTGCGATTGCGACTGTTTTTATGCGGCGGTAGAAATGCGTGATGATCCCACCCTGGCGCAGGTTCCTTTGGCGATCGGCGGAGGCGCAGATCGGCGTGGTGTGGTGGCGACCTGTAATTATCAGGCCCGTGAATTCGGCATTCACTCGGCGATGCCCACGGCTCAGGCCCTGCGCTTGTGCCCGGCGCTGGTGGTGATGCCGCCGGACTTTACGAAATACCGGGCGGTGTCCCAGCAAATAAAAGATATATTCCATGCCTTTACCGAGAAGGTCGAACCGCTGTCTTTGGATGAGGCCTTTCTCGATGTCAGTGTCGCGACAGATTATTCTGGCAGTGCGACCTTGATAGCCGAGGAAATTCGGCGACGGACCAAGGCTGAGGTCGGCATCACAATATCTGCCGGGGTGGCGCCGAATAAGTTTCTCGCCAAAGTGGCCAGCGACTGGAATAAGCCCGATGGTTTGTTTGTGATCACCCCGGATCAGGTTGATGCTTTTGTCGAGCGCTTATCGGTGGGTAAATTGTTTGGTGTGGGCAAGGTCACGGAGAAAAAATTAAATAGCCTGGGTGTGGCGACCTGCGGTGATTTGAGGGCCGTAAACTTAGTAGACTTAACCGAGCGTTTTGGGGTGACGGGTAAGCGACTCCATGAACTCTGTCGTGGTATTGATAACCGCGAAGTGAAGACAGATCGTCGTCGAAAATCCCTCAGTGTAGAAACCACGTTTGTTAACGACCTGAAAGATGCCGCTGCCTGTACGAGGCCCCTTGGCGAGCTGTTTGAGAAATTGTTGGAGCGCTACGATAAGCTGGATAGCGCAAAGGTGAACAAGGCCCTATCGAATACACGACAGTCCAATACGCGACAATTCCTTAAATTGCGCTTTGATGATTTCACCATCACCACCATCGAACGACAGTTAGATGGTGGCTTGAGTTTGGCTGGCTACCAGCGCCTGTGTGACGAGGCCTGGCAGCGAAAGTCTCGGCCGGTGCGCTTATTGGGTATTGGCGTTCGGTTTGGAGAAATTGATAGAGATGATAAGCAATACAGTCTGTTTGATTGAACGACTCGATTGAACCGCTTGATTGAACAATATCGAGCCACAGTCTTCTATTTGTTGATTGCAATGATCAATGATTGAGTTAATCTAGGTCATCACAATTAATTTACGCTTCATAAATATAAATTTCAGGCATTGGGGGATAAGAACATGGCGGCGAAGAAGGCTCAGGCAGAAGCAGTGGCGGCGCTCGATGGTTATCAGCAGGGCGAGTTCGACCCGATCACTGCTGAGGTGATACGTTCATCCTTTGACAATATTGCCACCGAGATGAGTCTCGTATTGTTGCGCACCTCCGGTTCGGCCGTGCTCACCGAGTCGAAGGATTTTTCGACGATACTTTTTGACGCTGACTGCAATCAACTGGGGGTGGTCGGTTATTTGCTCTATCACCTGGCCACCTCGCGGCTCGGCGTCCGCCATATTGCCAAAAACCGAGCGATCGAAGACATCAATCCTGGCGATGCCTTTATGTGTAATGACCCCCACAACGGCGGGGCTGCCCACCAGGGCGATGTAGGCATTATCATGCCGATTTTTCATAGCGTTGATGGTGCAGAAAAACTGGTGGGTTGGTGTTTTGCTAACGCGCATATGAGTGATATTGGCGGCTCTGCAATTAGCGGATTTGCCCCGGACGCCCGGGATGTGTACTCCGAGGCGCTGCGCTTTCCGGGTATACGCGTCGCTCGCAATGGTATTCTGGATCCCGAGTGGGTGGGCTTTATCAGTAATAACGTGCGTGTGCCTTTATCATTGATCAGTGACACTCGTAGCCTGATCGCTGCCTGTAATACTGGCTCCGAGCGCTATCGGGATATGATTGATGAATACGGCTACGACCGGCTCAGAGCTTACTCGGATTACAATGTTGATCTGACCGAAAAAGCCTTCGGGGATCGTATTGCTCAGTTGCCGGAGGGCATTTTCAGCACCTATGAGTGGGTGGAGTATGATGGTGCCGGCACGCCAGACTTATACCCCATGTACTGTGATATGACGGTGCGGGATCGCAAGCTGCATTTTGCATTTTCGGGTTGTCCACAGGTGCCAGCCTTTGTGAATGCCGCGCAGGGCGGGCTTGAAGGCAATGTGATCGCATCCATCATATGTCAGCTCGCGCCCGATGTGCCGCTTAATGAAGGCTTTTGGCGATGTCTTGAAATTGATCACGGCGAGCCAGGCACCATTACCAACCCGGTGGCGCCGGCACCGGTGACGGCGGCTCATGCAACTGGCGGAGTTCGGGTCGGGCGTATGGTGCAGGAAGCCATTGTCGCAGCCTGTTCTCTATCTGATTCAGAAGCATTGCGTAAGCGGGTGTCCGGATTGTCCTCGGGTGCGCTGGCGGTTTCTGTCTGGTTTGGTCGCAGTAAAAATGGTGATCCATCGGTATTTATTCCCCTGGATTCGGGAGCGGGCGTCGGCGGCGGTGCGCAATCTATCGGTGATGGTCAGGATAACTACGGCTTACAGGCTGCCTTGTCTTTGAACTGGGCAGATGTTGAAGTCTACGAATTGAGTGATCCAGTTTTATTGTTGTGGCGGCGTATTAAGGCCAATTCCGGGGGTGCCGGGCGCTACCGAGGTGGCATGGGTATGGATGCCGCGTTTACGCTCCGTGAGGGCGAAACCCTGGTTGGGCAGAATTTTCTTACTGCAACTGAGCTGCCGGGCAAGGGTTTCGCAGGTGGTTACCCAGGCAGCACCTGCGCCAGTTGGGTGCTGCGGGACACCAATGTGAGAGAGGTGATCAAAGCCGGTAAGCTACCGAAAGATCGCCATATTATAGTTGGGGAAGAAGACCCGACGCTGCGTGCCAATACCACTAATGTTCACTTGAACGATAAAGATGTATTTCGAGCGGTTGCTTCTGGCGGCGGTGGTTTAGGTGACCCATTTTTCCGTTCTGCACAGGAAATCACCGATGATTTGAATGATAACCTGGTGTCGGTTGCCGCGGCAGAAAAATTATATGGTGCCGTGGTAGTTGGTAGCAATCCGGGAAACTATAGCGTTGATGAAGCAGCCACCTGGGCGCGCCGTGATGCAGTGCGATTAGAGTTGGTGCCCGCTAAAAAGGGTAGCCTTGCCGACACTGCTGCTAATACAGGCACTGAAGGTGTGCTCCATACCGGGACGAACATGGTTTGTAGTCACTGTGATAAAGCGCTTTGCGCAGACAGTCAGGACTGGAAACACGGCGTGCCTTCCCATCGTCAACACCTTGCCGACTGTTTTGACCGAGCTGAAACAACCGTGCGTGCACGACAGGAAAATCCGGTGGATATTATTGAATATTACTGCCCCAGCTGTGCATCTTGTCTGGCTATTGATCTGGCGGTTGAGGGACAGGAGCGGGAGCCGCCAAACTTTCGTTTTAGCACCGCTGTTTAGTAGCCTTTTCTGTAAACCAGTTTAGTAACTTAGGTTTGATAAATAAGTCTTAATAAATAAGTCTTAATAAATAAGGCCTAACAAATAGGGCGCAGTCAGTTAATCAGCTATTAAAACCGGAGCTTATTGAGCCAGTTAAAAAGTTTGCTGTGAAAATCGGTATAAGGCGGATAAAATAAATCGGGCTTACCCAGAGCCGGGAAGGTAAACACCGGGCGTAATTTGCTCAATTCCAAAAACCCTTCATGGCCATGATAGTGACCCATGCCGCTGGCACCGATGCCGCCAAAGGGCAGGTCGTGCTGAAACACATGGAAGGCACAATGGTTAATGGTGATCCCGCCTGACATGGTTTCGTAGAGTACTTTTTCCTGAATCACTTTGTCGTGAGTAAATATATAAAAACCCAGTGGTCGATCACGATCATTGACGTAGTTGAGTACCTCATCGATGGAGTCGTAGGTCAGGATGGGCAGTATCGGCCCGAAAATTTCTTCCTGCATGATGATCATGTCGGCACTGGGCTTGACCAAAATATGGGGCGGGAATTTTTTTAGCTTGGCATTAAAGTCGTTGCCAGTCAGGTTAATAGCCTGCCCACCTTTGGCCACGGCATCGTCGAGGGTTTGCCGGAGACGATTAAAGGAGCGTGTATCAATCACCGAGGTATAGGCGTCTTCATCGGTATTGGGGTAGCGCTCTGAGACGACCTTGCGGGCGTATTCGACAAAGGTATCGACCTTGTCTTTCGGTAAAAACAGGTAGTCCGGCGCCACACAAGTTTGCCCGGCATTCATAAACTTGGTGTAGAGCAAACGTCTGGCGGCTTCCTCCAGATCGAAATCGTCACAGATCACTACGGGGGATTTGCCGCCCAACTCGAGGGTCACCGGGCACAGGTTTTCAGCAGCGCTTTTCATCACCGTTCTGCCGCTTTCGGCAGAACCAGTATAAATAATATGATCGAAGGGCAGCGAGCTAAATTCGTTGCCACTGACGCCAGGCAGAAAGGCGACAGTATCCTCGCCCAGAGATTCTTCGCAAAGCTGTTGCAGGAGTTTGCATAGATGTTGTGAATTGGTCGCTAGCTTAACCATGCACCGATTGCCTGCGGCGAGCGCAGACACCACCGGGCCGATGGACAAATACAGGGGGTAGTTCCAGGGCGTGGAGATGCCGACGATGCCTTTGGGCTGTGGAATAAGGCGGTTTTTGCCGGTGGCAAACATGAGGGCTGTGCGCCGCCGCTGTGGTTTCATCCATTTTTTAAGGTGTTTGCGAGTGTCGCGGATGGCGGATAAATTACCAAAAATCTCTAATAGCTTGGTTTCAGTAGCACTGCGGTGTCCAAAATCCGAAGAGATCGCAGCGGTAATAGAGTCGGTGTTGGTCAATAACATTTGTTCCAGTTTGTCGAGCTGCGCCACGCGGTCGACAAGGGGTGGGTAAGGTTGGTTTCGATATGCAGATTTTTGAAGCAGGAAAATTCGCTGTGCTTCAGCGCTAGCTGAATCGATTGACGAGAGTTGCGCAGCTTGTGCCATTGTCTTCTCCGATGCTTATTATTTTTGAAGTGCTAGTTTGGCTTGTGAAGTCACTAATATCCTTGCTGGATGTGCTTGATACGAGTTTGAGTTTAACCTATGGCCAGCGCTATCTCGTGGCCTAATGTTAGGCTTTTAATCAGACTCGTTCTGATATGCGGAGAGCGGCGGACAGGAGCAGACTAAATTCCTGTCACCGTAGACATTGTCGATACGGTTCACCGATGGCCAAATTTTATTTTTATGCTGCCAGGTGGCCGGGCGCGCTGCCTGCTCTCGACTGTAAGGTCGATCCCAGGTTTCGCTCAATACATCATTTAGGGTATGAGGTGCATTTCTCAGGGGATTATTTTGTTCGTCCCATTGACCGCTTTCGACGTTGGCAATTTCTTTGCGAATCTTGACCATGGCTTCGATAAAACGGTCGATCTCGGTTTTGGATTCGCTTTCCGTCGGTTCAATCATTAACGTTCCAGGCACTGGGAATGACATGGTCGGCGCGTGGAAGCCGTAGTCCATTAAGCGTTTGGCGATGTCTTCTTCGGTGATGCCGCTGCTCTCCTTGAGCGGGCGGATATCGATAATGCACTCATGGGCGACAAAACCATTTTGACCGTTGTACAGCACCGGGTAGTGAGGCTTAAGTTTATGGGCGATGTAATTGGCGTTCAGTATGGCGACCTGTGAAGCTCGCTTGAGGCCGTCGGGGCCCATCATTTTTATATACATCCATGAAATGGGTAGGATAGATGCGGAGCCCCAGGGTGCGGCGGAAATGGTATAGCTAGTTTCGGGATTCTGGCCGCTGTCAGTATTATTGGGGTTGCTATTGGGGTTGCTATTGAGGTCATTATCGGAATAGCCGATACCTGATATTAATGGATGGCCTGGCAAAAACGGTTTGAGATGTTCAGCCACAGCGATGGGTCCCATGCCCGGCCCGCCACCGCCATGGGGAATGCAAAATGTTTTGTGCAGGTTAATGTGCGAGACATCACCGCCAAATTTGCCCGGCTCTGCCAGGCCGACCATGGCATTGAGATTAGCGCCATCGATATAGATCTGACCACCGTGGTCGTGAATAATCTGGCAAACTTCGATGATTCCGCTTTCGAAGACACCGTGGGTTGAGGGGTAGGTGACCATCAATGCGGCCAGGTGATCACCACTTTTATCTGCTTTGTCTCGTAAGTCAGCAATATCGATATCGCCCTGGTCATTACATTTGACCACCACCACCTTCATGCCGGCCATTTGTGCGCTGGCCGGATTGGTACCGTGGGCAGAGGCGGGGATCAGGCAGATATCGCGCTGATGTTCACCCTGGTGCTGGTGATGTTTTTTGATGGCAATCAAGCCTGCATACTCGCCCTGGGAACCCGCGTTGGGTTGCAGGGAGACGGCGTCGTAACCGGTGCAGGCGATCAGCATGTCTTCCAGTTCGCTGATCAGTTGTTGATAACCCTTAGTTTGAGTAGCCGGGGCGAAGGGGTGGATGTTGGCAAATTCCGGCCAGCTAATTGGCATCATTTCGGCGGTGGCGTTTAATTTCATGGTGCAGGAGCCAAGGGGAATCATACTGTTGGCGAGACTGATATCCCGGTTTTCCAGGCGTTTTAAATAGCGCAGCATCTCGCTTTCGCTGTGATACAAATTAAATACCGGGTGCGAGAGAATGGCGTCTTGCCGTAGCAGTTTATCGGACAGTCCTGAACAAGCTCGTTTATTAGATAGTCCTATACGAGGCTGATGTTGGTCGGTAGATGTGGCTGTCTTATCGCTACCGATATTAGCTTCGTTGGCAAAAGCTACGTCGGCAAAAATATCTAGCAGTTTATCGACCAGGTTGAGATCGCTGGTTTCGTCCAGGCTGATGGCGATCGCCTCGCCTGCCCCTTTATTGTTAGCCCCAGTGTTGATTCCGCGCAGGTTAATGTGCTGTTCTTCTGCACGGCGGATAAGTTCGGGTTGCTGGTTCGGCGTTTCCACTGTGAGCGTGTCAAACCAGCTGTCATAACGCAATTGATAACCCTGGGCCTTCAAGCCTGCGGCCAGATCATTGGTGAGCCGATGAATGCCCTGGGCAATACGTCTGAGTCCTTTTCGGCCATGATACATAGCATAAAAAGCACTCATCAGGGCAAGCAAAACCTGGGCAGTGCAGATATTGGAGTTGGCCTTTTCCCGTCTAATATGTTGTTCCCGGGTTTGCATCGCCATGCGTAGGGCAGGCTCGCCATGTTGATCAATGGATACCCCGATAATGCGCCCTGGGGCGGAGCGCTTGTAGTCGGCTCGGAAGGCAAAGAAGCCCGCGTGAGGGCCACCGAAACCCATGGGAATACCAAAACGCTGATTGGTGCCGACGACTATATCTGCGCCCATCGCGCCTGGCGATTTGATAATAACCAGGCTCATCAGATCAGCAGCAACAATCGCCAAAGCGCCCTTTGCATGAATGCTGGTAATGGTGTCGCTTAAGTCTCGAGCCTGGCCACCACTGCCGGGATTCTGAAGTAAGGCCGCGAAATAATCGCGCTCTGTTAATTCGCTGCCAGTGGTCGGGTCACCGATGATTATTTCAAAACCAAAATGTTCAGCACGGGTTTGTACCACGGCAATGGTTTGGGGGTGACAGTGACGATCAACGAAAAATGCCCGGCTGGCATTTTTTCGCAGCTGTCGCTTCGCCATGGCCATGGCTTCGGCCGCAGCGGTGGCCTCATCAAGCATGGAGGCATTGGCCATTTCCATGCCGGTTAAGTCCATAATCATCTGCTGATAATTGAGTAGGCCTTCGAGACGGCCCTGGGCAATTTCTGGCTGATAGGGCGTATAAGCTGTGTACCAGGCAGGGTTTTCCAGGACATTGCGCTGGATAACGGGCGGTGTCACCGTACCGTGATATCCCTGCCCCAACAGCGAAGTGTGGAGGCTATTCTGATCGGCGATAGATTTTAGTTCGTTAAGAGCCTGTTGTTCCGACAGCGCTTTGGGCAGTGATAAGGTCGTTGAATGGAGGATGGCCTTCGGGATAACCTTATTGCTTAATTCACTTAGTGAACAAACTTGTAGCTCTGCTAACATTTCTTTGGTCTGAGACTGGTTTGGGCCGATATGACGGTTAGCAAAAACACCGGTGTCGGGGCTGTTGGCAATAGATATCTCAGGGTTTTCGCTGTTGGTCATAAATGTCTCATGTTAGATTTCCCCTTGAGGTCTCAGGCCCGTGGCAACGAAAACTGGGGAGAGGGTCTTGGCTGAAAGATTTGGATGATAACAGCAACGCTTGCGGATCATCAGCTCTTGTCGTCAGTGCTTATCATTAAAAAATGGGACAATGGTTAAAGCATGGATAATCCGACCTTTAGTGGCGGAAGTGCGAACAATATAGCCTTGCGCGACCTGCTGGTCGAAGTGCGTAGTTGCCGACACTGTGAACAACATTTGCCCCATGACCCGCGTCCGATTGTTCGTCTGGCTAACAGCGCAAAGTTGCTCATTATCGGCCAGGCACCTGGGAGTAAAGTACATTCCAGCGGCATTCCCTGGGACGATCCTAGCGGCGACCGACTTAGGCGATGGTTGGGCTTGAGCGTGGAAAATTTCTATGACGAGACTAAGGTTGCTATTGTACCGATGGGTTTTTGCTACCCCGGTCGCGGTAGATCGGGGGATTTACCGCCTCGCCCCGAATGCGCGCCAATGTGGCATAGCAAGCTGCTCACCGGTATGCAGAATATTGAATTGGTACTGTTGGTGGGTCGATACGCTCAAGACTATTATCTTGAGCGAGATAAAATCACAATCGCCCAGCGAATTCGTCAGGCAGACTGGGCTGGAGCTAAATACTTGCCGCTAGTACACCCTTCCCCGAGAAACGGACTTTGGCTGCGAAATAATGCCTGGTTTGAGGCAGACTTTGTTCCAGTTCTGCAGGAACGTGTAACGCGCGTGTCAGAATGGGGGGCAAGCCTGTAACTATTGGGGGTCAAGCCTGCAACTAATGCCCACAGCATTCGTTATTCAAAATAAGGCGCTGTGTTAACCTCACTTTGCGTAACAAGTTCAGATGATATTGGCCTTGTCGTGAGTTTCTTTTTATATCTTTATCGTGCAGCAACGTTAATTCCTGGTCACGGTCTATGCCGGCTCTATATAGAGGCACTGGTTAGAGGCATTGGTTTGCGAACCAGTTCACCTTTTTACATTAATAAATGCATATAACATATTGTTTTATCAAATATAATACGTGAAACAATGTAGCTAAAAATACGAGCTGTTCATGGGAAAAGAGTAATGAGAGATATCTTCGGCGATAAAAAAAAGGCATATACCAGAGAAAACCTGATCAAAATTCGGACCTCTCAGCTTGAGGTGGGCATGTTTGTTGCGGAACTAGATATCCCGTGGTCGGAGACGCCCTTTCTCGTACAGGGATTCGAAATTCGCCATCGCAGCAATGTCATGAAACTGGAAAAGTATTGCGACAATGTTTACGTGTTGGAAGAAGCGCGTGCAGCGAAAAAAACCTCATCATCAAAACCATCGAAAGCGCTGCGTCCTCCGCCGAAAAACTCGACGGGGTTTATGATTAATCAGGCCAAAACTCAGCGCAAAGCCTACAAAAAAAAGTTGCTGCGTTCCGGACCTGCTTATGAGAGACAGATTAGCGCCGAAGCTGAGCACACACAGGCTCGGGACATTTACGCACGGGCAAAGGAGCAGACCAATGGCCTGCTTTATGCGGTTCAGCAGAGCGAGGTTTTTGATATGCCGACGGCCCGAAATATTGTCGCCAGTTGTGTCGACAGTATTTTGCGCAATCCCGATGCATTAATCTGGATGAGCAAGATCAAACACGAGTTGGATTACACCACGGAACATTGTTTGGATGTTTGTATTCTGACAATCGTGTTCGGGCGGTACCTAAGGTTTTCAGTGGAGGAACTCCATGAAATTGGTTTATGTGGATTATCCCACGGCATTGGCAAAATGAAGATTCCCGCTGAGATCCTTGAAAAATCGGGGAGCTTAAACGCCGAGGAAAGAGAAATTGTTGAGCGTCATACGCTTGAGGGGCATAAGTTGTTATTTAACGCGACTTCGGCATCGAAGACAGTAATCGATGCCGCATTGTTCCATCAGGAGCGACCCGATGGCGAAGGTTATCCCCGCGGCTTGCATGGCGAAAAAATTCCTGAATATGCTCGCATCATCGGCGTTGTAAACGCCTACGACGCCATCATAAGCGACCGTTGCTACATGAACGCAAAATCGCCGGAGGAAGCGCAAAAAATTATTTACGATGGTCGAGGTACGCAGTTTGACGAAGAATGCGCGTTAACATTTATGCGAGCTATTGGACCTTACCCTGCTGGCACCTGGGTTGAATTACGTAATGGCATGGTATGTGTTGTGGTGGAAGGGCAGCCTAAATTTCGTCATTTGCCAACGGTTATTGTTGCCACCGATGAGAACAAAAATATGGTCAAGGAGAAAATGTTAGACCTTTATCTTACTGACAGCGGTGAACTAGATGGTGGCTATTTGATTAAAAATACCTTGCCCGATGGAAGCTACGATCTACATTTGGAAGAGTTTGTTCTTGTGGTTTAAAAGACATGTTGCCATGTTGTACTGTCTTCATTAAAAATGGCCGGTAGTTCTTGCCGACGATCTGTTAAGACAACCTATTTAAGACTACCTGCTCAAGACTACCTACTCACGACAAAAGGGAATCGACGGTAGGTTCTTAATAATTTGTGATTTGGACATCAACTGTTTTCTATATCGGGACTCCGGGAAAACTTTTTGTTCAGTCTAGTCAACAATCAACAGTCGACTGAATGATCGGTATCTATACGAGCTCATTCGTTCAGCTGGAGATCATAGCTAACCGACACGATTTTCCGAATAATGCCTTGTTCATTTTGCTGCATTATATTTTCCTGCGATTTTCCGTGCATTCCCTGCCGGGGATTATATTTGATCATGTCATTGAGAGCCTTGCCCAACACTGCTTTGGCCAAAGGTGAGTCGATACTGATGTAACCAAGGGCAGGGTTAAGTTCATCAGTGCCGACAATTCGGTAATGGTTTTGCTGACCGCTGTCGTCCTCCAACGTTATCCATGCACCGAAATAAACCCGGTTTTGGTCGGTCGGCGCTTGATCGACAACGGTGATAGTTTCAAGACGCTTCGATAAGTAACGTACCCGGCCATCGATTTCGCGTAAACGCTGTTTACCATAAATATAGTCACCATTTTCTGAGCGATCCCCATTTTTCGCCGCTTCGTTGACTGTAGCGGTGATTTTTGGCCTTTCTACCTTCCAGAGCTGCCGCAATTCTTCGCGCAGCATTGCCGCGCCCTGGGTCGTAATGTAGGGGCTACTTTGAGGTTGAGGGGGGCGATAGCGAGACATTTTGACTTAGGCCATTCGGGCTAAATAATCTCTGTAGCCAGTTTAAAATCAAAAACTTCACAGTAAAAATCTAGTTCTCGGGTTAATGCATATGCGATATTTTCAGCTTTACGGAAACCATGGCCTTCTCCCTTGAAAGGAACATAGGAGGAGCTTAAGCCTTGACTGGTCAGAGCACTGACCATCGCTTCAGCCTGATTGGGCGGCACCACGTTGTCATCCAGGCCCTGGAAGAAAATTGTCGGGCAGGTCAATTGATCGATATGGTTTATGGGTGATCTGGCTTGGTAAATATCTACCCCGTCGGGGTAGGGGCCGATTAGTCGTTCAAGATATCGTGATTCAAATTTATGGGTGTCGCGGGCCAGGGTTTCAAGATCGCCGATGCCGTAGTAGCTGGCTCCAGCTTTGAACAGATTATGAAAGGTCAGCGCGGCAAGAACGGTATAGCCTCCGGCGCTGCCGCCACGAATGGCCAGTTGTTGAGGGTCTACCAGGCCCTGTTCTAGCAGATGTTTTGCGCCCATCAGAACATCGTCAATATCGCTGATTCCCCAGTTGTCATCAAGTAATTCTCGGTACCTACGTCCGTAGCCGGTGCTGCCGCGATAATTGATGTCGAGCACGGCAAAGCCGCGACTAGTCCAGAACTGAATTTTGAGATTAAGCGCCGCGCTAGTTGCTCCGGTAGGTCCGCCGTGACAGACAACAATCAGTGGAGGTTTGTCACGATCGGGTGCGTGGTAAGCGGTATTTAGTGGGGCGTAAAAAAAAGCGTGGGCGATCTCATCGCCGCTGGTTTCATAGGTCAACTGCTGAGCCTGGGCAAACATCGCTTTGTCCAATTCAGGGCTAGCCGGAGACCTTGAGTTTGCGGGCTCAGCCATGGCCTGACAATCACCCGAAGCGATATCCAGTTGAATCAGTTGATTGCTGGTGTCGCCGCTGGCACCGACAAACCAGGCGTGAGTGGCGTCGCCAGTGAGCGCAGATATCTGGGTGTAATGGTTTACGACAGGTGTCGATTTGCCGTTGTTGATATCAATAATGATCAGATGCCACCTGCCATTTTGGGTATGGCAAGACACAATCTTGTCGTTGCCTACAAAGGCGTAGGTAGACATCCCAAGCGTCCACAGCGGGGTGGCAAATTCCGCGGTCATGGTGCAGATCGGGGTGATAGCGCCATCACTTTGGTGGCGGTAAATATTCCACCACTGGCTCCGGTCGGAGACAAAATATAATGCTCCGGTGTCTGACCACTGCGGCTGAAAGATCGCTTCGGTGTCGCTGCCAGCAATATGTTTTCTAGTATTGATAGCGCCATGCTCATCTAAATTGGCTCGCCACAATTCCGTGCCGTACCAGGGCATAGCCGGATGGTTCCAGCTTATCCAGCAGAGTTCGCTACCATCTAAGCTGATCCGAGGGTAGGCGTAAAAATCTGCACCTGTTACAAGTTCTATCATTTGGTGATGAGCGTTGTGCGGGACGTTGTCTGGGGCGTTCAAGGGGATTGCCACAATAAAGTTCTTTGGCTCCCGATGGACTTCCTGATGATCATTGAAATGCTGTTCGCAGACACAAATAAGTCGATTGCGATGGCGGTCATAACTGAAGTCAGCAAATCGATAACCCAGGTTATCGGGTGTTATCGGTTCGGGGAGCGCCTTGGCATTGGCCTCGACCTGGACATTGGCAGAATGTGCGATATTGAGCCGATAAACCCTTTGGTCATCCTGAGCGACAAAGTACAGAATATTATTGACCACGATATAACAGGCGCCGCCGTACTCATGGACTCGACTGCGGGCGCTATAAGGGGCGGGCAGAACATCATGGGGTGAGTCATTGCCTGTTTGGCAGACGATGGCATTTCGGCCCGCTTCGTCAGGCCGACTTTCGAGCCAGTAGATGGTGTTGCCGGTATTGTTTGCTTCTGCGTTGCGATCCCGTTGGTGGCCTTGTTGGTGACCTTGTTGGTGATCTGGTTGGTGACCTTGGTGGCGGCTTTCATCAAGCATCAGCAGGTCAATGGTCGGCGTAGCGCTGGCCGCCAACTCAGCGGTGATGGGGGATGGCCACGTGCCATAAGGGGCCGTCATTTTCATTTGGAGTTTTCCCTATGAGGCTTTGAATAATTCATCAGAGTTTTATCTCTCGTCGAGATTCATCCGCCAGCGAATTTGACGGTAAAGCCTGCCTCGACCAATGCGGCCGCAATTTTCTCTCGGTGGTCGCCCTGAATTTCTATAACACCGTTTTTGAGCGTGCCACCGCTGCCACACAGACGTTTAAGTTTTTTTGCCAGGGCTTTCAGGTCGGCCTCAGAACTGGTGAGCCCGTTGATCGTGGTCACAGCACCGCCTTTACGGCCACTGGTCTCGCGGCGAATACGGACAATACCGTCGCCTCTGCCTGAGTTGGCTTTGGGGCCGGACGATTGTTTTATCCGACCGCTATCCGTGGAGTAGACCAGTGTTGATTTATTTTTCATACGCTACTAATCACCACCAAACACCCTGGAATTGAAGCACGCTAAAATTAATGCCTGTACTGGATACCTCATGGCAGCAACAGCAGCTTGCCGATATGCGCATTACTTTCCATAAGTCGATGAGTTTCGCTGGCATCACTCAGCTTGAAGGTGGTGTGGATGACCGGTTTGATGGTTCCGTCAGACAAAAGAGGCCAAACCTGTTTTTTCACGGCGGCGGCAATATTGGCTTTGTTGACCACCGGTTGACTGCGAAGGGTCGACCCGGTGAGCACCAGCTGTTTTAACATCATCGCTGTGAAGTCTACCTCGACTTTTGACCCCTTTAAAAAAGCAATCGAAACGATTCGGCCCTGAAATGCCGCGACGCGTATATTCTTTTGCACATAGTCGCCACCGATCATGTCGAGAATAACATTGGCACCTTTTGAGATGTCTTTAATGCCTGCGACAAAATCTTCATCGTGATAATTAAAGGCCTGTTCAGCGCCAAGCTCCAGGCAAACCTGGCATTTTTCAGCGCTACCTGCGGTGGCAAACACCCGTGCGCCAAAAGCCCTGGCCATCTGAATGGCAGTGGTGCCAATACCGCTGGTGCCACCATGAACAAGAAACACGTCGTCGCGTTGTAGTGCGGCCCGTTCAAAAACATTATGCCAAACTGTAAAGGTGGTTTCTGGCAAGGCAGCTGCATCTTCCACCGCCATGCCAGCGGGGATGGGTAAGCAGAGGCTGGCTTCGGCAACGCAGTATTCAGCATAGCCACCGCCGCCAAGCAGGGCGCAGACTTGATCTCCGATCTTATGGGTGCTTACGTCATCGCCACAGCTAATCACTTCTCCGGATACTTCGAGCCCGGGTAAATCAGAGGCGCCCGGTGGTGGTGGATAGCCGCCCTGACGTTGGAATACATCGGGTCGATTAACGCCAGCGGCCGCGACTTTGATCAATACCTGCCCAGCGCGGGGTAACGGCACGGGTCGTTCGGTAGCAACTAATACTTCCGGGCCGCCGGGCGCTGATATTTCTATACATTTCATTCTTGTGGGTAAGGTCATAGTTCCAGTTTCGTTTTTCAGAGTTGGAGGTTAGTACAAGGTTTTGATCGTAGTACCTGTGTAGTACCTATGTAGTACCTGTATGAATACTGACATTAGTTATACCAATAGCTGCACAATTATGAATATCAGACAAATAAGTACGCCGGTAGCCGGTAATAATAGCTCGATGGTCCCTCTGTGGCCGGTACGCCAATTTAAAGTCAGCAGTGCGCCATTAACCAGAGTAAAAACACCCAGAATCATTGTGCTGGTCATCTTGGCCAGTGTCACCAGGGGTAAGGTTAGCGCAAAAATCAATACGAGCATGCCGACCAGCAAGGTGGCAAGGACGGGTGTTTGTGTGCCAGAGTGAACGCTTGCCAATACGGCGGGCACCATCTGCCGTTTACCCATTCCATAAAGTACCCGGGCGCACATAATTATTTGTAGAAGCGCGCCATTGACCACTGCTACCAGACTGATCAATGCCATGATACCAGCAGGAAAACTGGTATTTTGCTCGACGATCAGCACCAACGGTGCTTTGGCGCCAGCCAGATCATCCATCGACACCGCAGCCATCGCACAAAGTGCAACGATGATGTAGAGGCTGGAGGTAATCAATAGCGCAAGTACAATGGCACGGAACATATTTTTTTCTGGGTCTGTAACTTCCTCTGCCATATTGACCATGTCTTCAAAGCCGATAAACGCATAGAAGGCGATAAATGCACCGGCAGCAATGCCCGACCATGCGGGCAAGGTCATGGGCATAAAATATTGTTGTGGCCTGTCGAGCAGCGTCGGCAGAAAATCAAAACTGGCCCAGATAACCAGAGCAATACCGAATAGTTCGACAACTGCGGTAGCCACGGCGACGAATACGGATTGTTTCACTCCCCAGGTGGCGAGCCCGGTTAGGCACACTATAAGCAGAACAATCATCATCGCGTCTGGCAGGCTGACCAGGATGGCGAAGTAGCCAGTAAAGCCCCGCGCGATAGTTGCCGCAGAGACAATACCGCTAAAGACAATCGCTAGCCCGACCGCTCGCGATAGCTGCAGCGAAGAAAACGCTTCCTGTACATAAACAGCTTCACCGGCGCTATATGGGAAGCGCCGGGCCAGGTGTCGGTACGAATAGGCGCTAAAACTGACCACAACGGCGGCGACCAAAAATGCGACTGGCGTAAAAGTGCCGCTGACCAGTGCGACCTCGCCAAGCAGGACATATATACCAGCACCCAATATGGTGCCGACCCCATAGAGGGTAATCTGCGAGAGTGTAAGCGTGCGTTTTAGCGGTGTAGACATGAATAGATTTGGCTGACTGCTTGACCCCTGGATTATACCGACTGGCCTCGACAGGTATACTAAGCAAGCTCTGATCATTCGTTCAATGTAAGCAAAGTTGCGCAGTAGCAAAGATAGCTGCAAAGATAGGTAGCATGGATCGTGAAATAAATAGCTTCAGGCAAACACTCAGCACCATTATTTTTGGTACGGATACGCCTGCGGGCAAATTGTTCGACATGATCCTGATCTATTCGATCTTGATTAGCGTCACAGCAGTAGTGCTCGACTCAGTCGAGGCCTTACATCAGTCTTATGGCGACTGGTTTTTTTATCTGGAATGGTTTTTCACGCTGATTTTCACCGTCGAATATTTTCTACGCATCTATATATCAGATCGACCGTTAAGATATATATTTAGCTTCTTTGGTCTGGTCGACCTGATCTCCATCATCCCGTCTTATCTCGCCCTGGTTATCGTTGGTGCTAACTACCTGCTAATTGTTCGCATGATGCGTGTGCTCCGCGTGTTTCGTGTGCTCAAATTGGTGCGTTATATGAGCGAGGCAAATTTGTTGATGCGCTCTCTGTATATGGGCCGTCGAAAAATACTTATCTTCTTCTTCACGGTGATTATTCTGAGTTTTATTTTTGGTTGCCTGATGTTCATCATTGAGGGGCCGGAACATGGTTTTACCAGTATCCCGAAAAGTATTTACTGGACGATTGTGACCATCACCACGGTGGGCTATGGCGATATAACCCCGCAAACCGTGCTTGGCCAGTTTATTTCCATCCTGGCCATGCTCACCGGTTATTCGATTATTGCCATCCCCACCGGCATTGTTACCGCTGAGATGTCCGCTGAGTTGGGCAGGATTCGATCACAAAAATTATGTTCAAGTTGTAATCGTGCCGGCCATGAAACGGATGCGCTATATTGCAAATACTGTGGCGCAGGGGAGTTGCCTGATGTCGAGTAAATCGGCTGCGATATCGATCAGTTAATCGGGGCGGTGATAAACGCGCGCCGACATACACTGTCTTTAAATAAACCTTGATTGGCGGGTGTTGAGCGACGGGTGTTAAGCGACAAAAGATGGGTCTAATAATGTTGGGAGCTAACGATGGCGGGTGAGTATCAAAAGGTTTATGACGCGGCGCGAGATGATCCAAAAAAGTTTTGGGCAGAAGCAGCGCAGCAGGTGCGTTGGTTTGAACCACCTAAGACCATTCTCGATGATAGCAATGCACCTTTATTAAACTGGTTTCCTGATGGCACGACCAACGCCTGCTATAACGCCCTCGATCGTCACGTCGAAAATGGTCGGGGCGAGCAGTTAGCCCTGATATATGACAGTCCAGTGACGGGTGCCAAGGCTTCGTTTACTTACCGCGAAATGCTGGATCGTGTATCGCGCTTTGCCGGTGCCCTGATTGAGCAGGGCATATCAAAAGGTGATCGCGTCATTGTCTATATGCCGATGGTGCCCGAAGCCGCGATAGCAATGTTGGCCTGTGCACGAATTGGTGCGGTGCATTCGGTGGTCTTTGGTGGCTTTGCGGCCAACGAACTGGCGGTGAGAATTGATGATGTCAAAGCTAAAATAGTTATTTCGGCCTCCTGTGGTATCGAGCCAGGACGACTGGTGGACTACAAGCCGCTACTCGATGAAGCTATCGAATTGGCCAGTCACAAACCTCAAAACTGTATTATTTTGCAGCGCGAGCAGGCCCCAGCTGAACTATTACCCGGTCGTGATCTCGATTGGCGGCAAGTGGAAAACGCTGATCCTGTGCCCTGTGTTGAGTTGCTTTCGACCGACCCGCTCTATGTCCTGTACACCTCCGGCACTACCGGCGAGCCGAAGGGTGTGGTGCGCGATGTCGGCGGCAGCATTGTCTCACTGCAATGGAGCATGCAGAACGTTTATGACGTGCGGCCGGGGGACGTATTCTGGGCCGCCTCTGATGTTGGCTGGGTGGTGGGGCACTCTTATATAGTTTATGGGCCGCTGTTCAACGGCAGTACCTCTGTCCTGTTTGAGGGTAAGCCGGTCGGTACGCCAGACCCAGGCACCTATTGGCGCATCATTGCTGAATACGGCGTCAAGGTTTTCTTTACCGCTCCAACGGCCTTTCGGGCCATTAAGAAAGAAGACCCCGGTGGTGAGCACATAAAAAAATATGATCTCTCCAGGTTTAAAACGCTATTTTTAGCGGGCGAGCGCTGCGATCCTGATACCCTTGACTGGGCCATGACAAAGCTCGGTATCCCAGTGATCGACCACTGGTGGCAAACCGAGCTGGGCTGGCCAGCGTGTTCAAACTGTCTGGGTTTAGAGCTATTACCCGTGGTGCCTGGCTCACCGACTAAGCCGGTGCCGGGTTTTGATATTCGAGTGCTTGATGAAAATGCGGAGGAAGTGGCCGCCGGAGAAATCGGTATCCTGGCCATCAAACAACCTTTACCGCCGGGTTCATTTACGACATTATGGGGCAACGATCAGCGTTTTATCTCGTCCTATTTCGAAAATTTCCCCGGATATTATGAAACTGGTGATGCTGGTTTTATTGACGAGAATGGCTATGTCTTCGTTATGGCCCGCACTGATGATGTCATTAATGTCGCCGGTCATCGCCTATCGACAGGTGCTATGGAGGAAGTGTTGGCAGCTCACCCCGATGTTGCTGAATGTGCGGTAGTCGGGGTGGCTGACGCCATGAAAGGGCAGGTGCCCCTGGGCCTGGTTGTGCTAAACGATGGAGTTACGCGGTCTACCAAAGAGATTTGCCTGGAGACCGTTCAGCTGGTGCGCGAAAAGATCGGCCCGGTTGCTGCATTCAGGTTATGTGATGCCGTTATACGACTACCGAAAACCCGGTCGGGGAAAATACTCCGTGCGACCATGCGTAGCATCGCTGATGGCGACGACTGGAAGATGCCGGCCACCATTGATGATCCCGCTATTCTCGACGAAATTACCGAGGTACTGCGGGGTTTGGGTTATCCATCGGCATAATGAGAACCATTCTTGTTAGCATTGATTATAGGGGCGTGATTACGTAGCATTAAGGCCTGTCTAATGACTGGTTTTTGCTGGCCTTGAAATACTGAATATTGGTATTTCACAATCCTGTAAGTATTAGGTGCCTTTTGGACTCTGGATTTGGTATAAAGTCGCGCGATTTCATATTTCATGTTGTTGGGCTTTAGTACGATATTACGATGTTTTGGTGGCCGAATTGTATAGGTGGCCGAATATAGGTGGCCGAATTTAGAAAGAGTATTAACCGATCCTCAGCGATCAAACTGTAATGGCCAGACGCTTTTATAAGATCCTCATACCAGGCTCTCTAACTTGATCTACTAATTCACCCACAACCGCTGGAGGTTTGAGGTTGAAACCAACAAATATTGCAGACCCGGAGTACTTCCATAAGGTCGTAGACTGCCAATACGCTTGCCCAGCACATACACCGGTGCCCGAATATATTCGCCTTATTGCCGCAGAACGTTACACCGAAGCCTATATGGTCAATTGGGAATCAAACGTCTTCCCCGGTGTGCTTGGCCGTACCTGCGACCGACCTTGCGAGCCAGCCTGCCGTCGTGGCCGGGTCGAAGAAGAACCCGTTGCCATTTGCCGCCTCAAGCGCGTTGCCGCTGATAATAAAGACGACATTACTGAGTTTCTGCCTGCAGCAGGTAAAAAGAATGGTAAAAAAATCGCTCTGGTCGGTGCTGGCCCCGCCTCTTTAACCGTGGCCCGCGATCTGGCGCCACTGGGCTATGAGTTGGATGTTTTTGATGAAAACGCCAAGGGCGGCGGTTTTATGCGCAGCCAGATTCCTTCGTTCCGCTTGCCTGAAGGAGTGCTGGATCAGGAGGTGGAATACATCACCGATAATAATAATGTTGCGACTTTTTATGATAGCCGCGTTGAAAGCTTGAAAGAACTGCTAACCCGGGGTTATAACGCTGTTTTTATTGGTTCCGGCGCACCCAAAGGCAGAGATTTACCGGATTTGCCGGCTCGAAATGATGGTGCAGCCAATATTCATATTGGCATCGACTGGCTGGGTAGTGTGGCCTTTGAGCATATTTCCAGTATTGGCAAAAAAGTCATTGTCCTCGGTGGCGGTAATACTGCCATGGATTGCTGTCGCACTGCGCGACGTATCGGCGGCACCGACGTTAAAGTCATTGTCCGCAGCCCCTTTGCTGATATGAAAGCCTCGCCCTGGGAAAAGGATGATGCGGTGTCTGAGGACATCCCCATCATCGATAACCATGTGCCCCTCGAATTTGTGATGGAAGATGGCAAGCTGGTTGGCATGCGTTTTGATCGTGTGCGTGCCGAATACGACGCTAAAGGTCGCCGCAAACTAATATCTACCCAGGAAGAGCCTGCATTTTATCCCTGCGATGAGGTGCTGGTGGCGATCGGCCAGGAAAACGCTTTTCCCTGGATTGAGCGGGACATTGATATTGAATTTGATAAGTGGGAGTTGCCAAAACTCGATACGGTGACGTTCCAGTCGACCAACCCGGAAGTGTTTTTTGGTGGTGACGCAGCCTTTGGGCCAGAAAATATTATTACCGCAGTCGCTCAGGCCCACCAGGCAGCGATTTCCATTGATCTGTTTTGCCGAGGCGAAAAACTGAGCAAGCGGCCGGACCCGGGTGTCACGCTTGTGACCCAGAAAATGGGTATCCACGAATGGAGCTATGACAGCTCCGTGGTGAGCGATGTCCGTTATCAGGTTCCCCACGCAGACAAAGCGGACGCGCTGGGTGACCGTAAAATGGAAGTCGAGCTGGGCTTTTCTACCGGCACCGGATTTGAAGAAGCGCAGCGCTGCTTGAATTGCGACATTCAAACTGTATTTGTTGACGCCCTGTGCATTGAATGCGATGCCTGTGTCGATATCTGCCCGACCGAATGCATTAGTTTTGTCGACAACGGCAAAGAAGCCGATTTACGTGAACGCTTGCGTATGCCGGCTAAAAATGCTGATCAGGATATCTACGTGTCAGACAAACTGCCCACCGGGCGTATTATGGCCAAGGACGAGGATGTCTGTCTGCACTGTGGTTTATGTGCCGAACGCTGTCCGACATCGGCCTGGGATATGCAACAATTTCTCTATCAGGTGACTCAGGCGTCCCAGGCGTAGAGCGCTACTAATAGAGCGCCATTAAAAGGCATTCCAAATATGAAACGAATAGAAGCAGTTAACGAGTTTGTTATTCGCTTTGCTAATGTTAATGGCACCGGTTCGGCCAGTGCCAATGCGATGTTTGCCAAGTCAATTTTTCGCATGGGTATCCCCTCCGCCCCGAAAAACATTTTCCCATCCAATATTCAGGGCCTGCCAACCTGGTTTGAGGTGCGCGTCAGTGAAAAGGGCTATTTGGGTCGACGCGGCGGTATCGATATCGCAGTGGCAGTTAATCCCCAGAGTATGGCTGAAGATATCGCTGACCTGAACCCAGGCGGTTATTTCGTTTATGACAATACCAAGCCTCTCGATTTGCGCTTGCACCGCGGCGATGTGCATTTGATTGGTTTGCCCTTGACCGACATGTGTCGTCAGGAATACACCGAAGCTCGCCAGCGTCAACTTTTTAAAAATGTTATTTACGTGGGTGCCCTTGCGGCCCTACTCAATATCGAGTTTTCTGTACTCAAGGAGTTAGTGGGCGAGCAATTTAAGGGCAAGGACAAGCTGGTAGCATCGAATATTCACGCCCTTGAGCTTGGTTTTCAGTACGCCCAGAATAATTTTGATTGCCCGCTCGGTGTCCACATGGAGCGGAGGGATTTAATCGGCAACAAAATCATGATGGAGGGTAATGATGCTCTCGCGCTGGGCGCAATCTACGGCGGCGCTACTGTGGTTGCCTGGTACCCGTTGACACCTTCGACTTCGGTGATCGAAGGTTTCGAGAAATACGCCAAACGTTTGCGCATTGACCCCGGCAGTGGTGATCGCCGTTACGCGGTGGTTCAGGCTGAAGATGAGCTGGCCGCCATTGGTATTGTCATCGGCGCTGGCTGGAATGGCGCGCGTGCTTTCACTGCTACGTCCGGCCCTGGTTTATCGTTAATGAGTGAATTTTTAGGGCTGGCGTATTTTGCCGAAGTACCAGCGGTACTGTTTGATATTCAGCGCGCTGGGCCTTCTACCGGTATGCCGACGCGTACCCAGCAATCGGATATTTTATCTGCTGCTTATGCTTCCCACGGCGATACTAAACACGTACTGCTGATTCCCTCAAACCCTAAAGAATGCTTTGAAATGTCGGCGGAAAGTTTTGATCTTGCCGATCGATTGCAGACCCCGGTCATCGTGATGAGTGACCTTGATGTCGGTATGAACGATAACTTGAGCGAGCCTCTGGTTTGGGATGATAAGCGAGATTATGATCGCGGCAAAGTTTTCTCCATGGAGCAGCTTGACGAGATGAGCGAGCGCTACGGACGATACCTGGATACTGATGAAGACGGCATTTGTTTTCGTACCTTGCCTGGCGTACACCCCGAAAAAGGGGCATTTTTTACCCGAGGCACTTCTCGGGATGAGTATGCGAAATACACCGAATCCGGTGATGAGTATGTCCGCAATATGGAACGGCTGACCAGGAAATTTGAAACCGCCAAAGGCCTGGTGCCGATGCCACAGATTCATAAGGCCAAAAAAACCACACGCGATGCCATGGTTTTTTATGGAAGCAGCAACAGTGCCTGCCTGGAGGCTTTGGATATTCTTGCTGCCGATGGTTTGCATCTCAATGCCATGCGCCTGCGCAGTTTCCCCTTCGGCAAGGCGGTGACTGATTTCGTGGACCAACATGATCGAGTATTTGTGATCGACCAAAATCGCGATGCGCAAATGCGTAAACTGCTGATAATTGAGTGTGAGATTAATCCGAGCAAGGTGCTTTCTTATACTCATTACGATGGTATGCCCATGACCGCCCTGGGCGCAGCAAAGCATATTGCGAGCGTATTAGGTGGCAGTAACGTAACCCCACTTCGGAAAAAGAAGAAGGCAGGAGCAAAGGCATGAGTTATATCCGCCCCGAATTCAGACATCCTGATTCGCAAACCAATGTCAGCGGTTTTACCCGAAAAGATTATGAGGGGGCGCTGTCTACACTTTGTGCCGGTTGTGGTCATGACTCAGTGAGCAGTGGCATTATCGACGCGTGTTTCGAGTTGGGTGTCTGGCCGCATCGAGTCGCGAAGATATCTGGCATCGGTTGTTCATCGAAAACACCGACCTACTTTCTTGGCAAGTCCCATGGCTTTAACTCCGTTCACGGCCGCATGCCGTCGGTGGCCACTGGGGCCAATATGGCCAACGGCGATATGGCTTATATCGGTATTTCCGGTGACGGTGACACCGCATCCATCGGCCTTGGTCAGTTTGGCCATGTCGCGCGCCGCAACCTCAATATGACTTATATTGTTGAGAACAACGGTTGTTATGGTTTAACCAAGGGCCAGGATTCGGCGACCACAGACGTGGGTTCCAGCAGTAAAAAAGGCGACCCTAATCCTTTTGAGGCGATAGACCTGTGCAGTATGGCCCTGCAACTGGGCGCTACCATGGTGGCGCGAAGTTTTTCCGGCGATAAGGAGCAGCTGGTGCCACTCATTAAAGCGGCCATTACCCACAACGGTTTTGCCTTTATTGATGTGATTTCACCCTGCGTCACTTTTAATAACACCCCGGCATCAAGCAAAGGTTTTGAGTTTGTTCGGGAGCATCGAGAAGCCACCGGTAAGATGGATTTTGTGCCGGTACGCTCTGAGATCACTGCCGATTACGAACCTGGGTTTGTGAAGGAAATCACTCTGCACTATGGTTCTGTTATCCATCTTTATAAGGACGACAAGCTGGACTGCACTGATCGAAACAGTGCTTTGCGCGCTATTCAGGAGCACGATGATAAAGGCCAGATATTGACAGGTCTGCTCTACGTTGATCCGGATAGCCGCGACTTCCATAAAGTCCAGCAGACCGTCAAACAGCCGTTACGGGATCTGGTCGAAGAAGACCTCTGCCCCGGCGCTCGTGCACTAAACGCGATCAACGCCAGTCTGAGATAACAAAACCTTTTTATAGTACCTGACCGGTGTAATTGCCATTGGCAATGCCAAAATGGCAATTCTGGGTAGATCGGGGCGGAACCTTTACCGACCTCATTGCCCGGACGCCTCAGGGCCAACTCCTTACCGCCAAACTCCTCTCTGATAACCCCCAGCAATATGATGATGCTGTGTTGCAGGGTATTTGCGATCTTATGCAAGTGCCCTGCATCGATGATATTCCCTCTAATCAAATAGATTGTATTCGCCTCGGCACTACAGTCGCTACCAATGCGTTGCTAGAGCGTAAAGGCGCGCCAACTTTGCTGGTGACCACGAAAGGTTTTGGTGATGCTCTGAAAATTGGTTATCAAAACCGTCCGGAATTATTCGCCCTTCACATCAAATTGCCAGAACCACTTTACGAGGAAGTGATTGAGGTGGATGAGCGTTTGGCAGCTGATGGTTCGGTAGTGTCAGCCCTTAATGCATCTGCCTATGAAGATACGTTTCGAGCGGCACTCGACCGTGGTCTGGAGTCTGTGGCGGTGGTGTTCATGCATTCCTACTGCAACCCTGCACACGAGTTGGCTATTGGAGAATTAGCAAAAAAAGTAGGCTTTAAACAAGTGAGCCTCAGTCACCAGGTGAGCGCACTGATCAAGTTTGTTGGCAGAGGTGATACGGCGGTTGTCGATGCTTATGTCTCGCCGGTTCTGCAGGGCTATGTTCGAAGTCTCTCTGAAAAGCTTCCCAAAACACGTTTGCTATTTATGCAATCCAGCGGTGGCCTGACCGACGGCGTCAAATTTCGCGGCTGTAATAGCTTGTTGTCGGGGCCAGCCGGTGGTGTTATCGGTGGTGTTAAAGCTAGTCAGGCAGACGGGTATAACAAAGTGCTGGGCTTTGATATGGGTGGCACATCCACAGATGTCTGGCATTTTGATGGTGGCGAAGACCAAAACGGTGATAGCGATTACGAACAGGTTTATGAAACCACAGTAGCCGGTGTCAGGTTGCGTGTGCCAATGCTGGATATCCACACCGTCGCGGCAGGGGGTGGTTCTATTTGCTTCTTTGATGGCTCGAAATTGCGGGTTGGTCCGGAGTCCGCGGGTGCCAACCCCGGGCCTGCCTGCTATGGCTTTGGCGGGCCACTAACGATTACCGATTGCAATTTACTGCTGGGCAAACTCAAGGCAGACTATTTTCCGCAGGTCTTTGGTGAGTCAGGTGGCGAGTCAATAAATACAGCGGTGGCAGAGTCCAGTGCCCGCGAGATTATTCGCCAAATGGTGCAAGCTGGTATCGATGAGTTGCCCCTCGAAGCCCTGGCTGAAGGCTTTATCGATATCGCCGTCGAAGGCATGGCGGGTGCCATAAAAAAAGTATCAACCGAACGGGGCCACGATGTCAGCCAGTATGTATTGAGCTGTTTTGGTGGCGCGGCTGGTCAGCATGCCTGCCGAGTGGCAGCGTCTTTGGGAGTTGACACCGTGTTTATCCATCCCCTGGCAGGAGTTTTGTCAGCATTGGGTATGGGTCTGGCAGAAATTTCCAGCCAGGTTGAACAAAGTCTGGAGTGGCCGCTGGACGAAGACGATCTCGGGCTGGATCTGAGCCAGGTAATCGCCGAAATGCGAGACAAAGCCGCGCACCAATTAATTAGCCGAAGCGACGCTGGAGTGGTTGGTAACCAGGAGCCCAGGGATAATATTGTCTGGCGGGAAAAGGTTTTTCTTCGCTATCAGGGCTCGAATACCATGATAGATGTTGCTGTCGATACTAGCGAGGCAATGAAAGGTGCTTTTGAGCAGGCGCATGTCGCCAAGTTTTCATTTATGCAGGAAGACCGAGTGGTGGTTATCGATAGTCTTAGCGTTGAGGCCGTTGTTTCGAATACTACTGACACGGACGAGTATATTGTATCTACACTCGATCCAGTTTCGGCCGTGCTGGATGCCAAAACGCCGGACGAAGGTCTAACTGGCACCCAAACCCCTATTTATACCGATGCTCGACAGCGCTTAGCGCCGATCTTGATGCGCACGAGCTTGTCTGCTGGTCAAACAATTACCGGTCCCGCATTAATTATTGATGACGCGGCGACTACTATGGTCGAACCAGGTTGGCAGGCCCTCGTGCTTGATAGTGGCTCACTTCGGCTTACCAGGTTGTTGAACGAGAGCCCGCAGAACGAGGGTAAAAGTCGACAGATGAGTACGGCGCGAGACCCCATCCAGCTTGAGATATTTAATTATCGGTTTATGTCTATCGCCGAACAAATGGGGGCGGTGCTGGCAAATACCGCCCATTCAGTGAATATCAAAGAGCGATTAGATTTTTCCTGCGCCATTTTTGATGGGGCTGGGCAGCTGGTCGCCAATGCTCCCCATGTGCCGGTTCATCTTGGCTCCATGGGTGAAACGGTTATGCAAATTATTGCCGCGAGAATGGGAACCTTTGTGGATGGTGATGCCTATCTAGTTAATTCGCCCTACGCCGGGGGCACACATTTGCCCGATTTAACGGTAGTGACGCCTGTCTTCGCCGCCGAACTCCCGGGCGAGCTGTCCCCAGAGAAGCTATCCTCTCAAAAAACGGCAGGTCCCGCATTTTTTGTCGCTACCCGCGCCCATCACGCTGATATCGGCGGCACCACGCCGGGTTCTATTCCTCCTAACAGTGTCAGCATCATTGAAGAGGGCGTGTTGTTTGAAAATTTCCATCTGGTTAAAGACGGTGTGCTGCAAACTGAATCGCTGATATCTTGTCTGGCTGCCGGGGATTATCCTGCTCGCAATATCGACCAAAACATTGCCGATTTGCAAGCCCAAATTGCTGCCAATGTGCTTGGCCAAAGGGCGTTAGAACGTTTGGTGGCCGGGAGTGGTTATGGCGTAGTGACCGCTTATATGGCCTACGTGCAGGATAACGCAGAAGAAGCGGTTCGCAGAGTGATCAGTTCTCTTAGCGATGGCCAGTTTACCTATGCTATGGACAATGGGGCACTGATAAAGGTAGCTCTGCATGTAGATAAACAGAAAAACCGGCTGACCGTCGATTTCACAGGCACATCCGCGCAGCAGAACAATAATTTTAATGCGCCATCCGCTGTTTGTAAGGCGGCGGTACTTTATGTATTGCGAACACTGGTCGCCGATAACATTCCCTTAAACGCGGGTTGCCTCAAGCCGGTTGATATTGTTATTCCCGAGGGGTGTTTGTTGAATCCACGCTATCCTGCCGCTGTTGTTGCCGGTAATGTCGAAACCTCCCAGTACATTGCCGATGCCCTTTATGGTGCACTAGGTGTGCTCGCAGGATCCCAGGGCACCATGAATAACGTGACTTTCGGAGACGAAAGTTTTCAGTATTACGAAACGGTGTGTGGCGGAGCCGGTGCCGGCGATGGCTTTATGGGTGCCAGCGCTGTGCAAGTACATATGACCAACTCTCGCCTGACCGACCCAGAAATTCTGGAGCAGCGTTTCCCTGTGCGTCTAGAAAGCTTTTCGATCAGGCGTGGCAGTGGCGGCACGGGCGCCTATCCTGGGGGCGACGGCGTTGTCCGGCAGATAAAGTTTTTACAATCCATGGCTTGCAATCTGGTTTCGAGTCATCGAGAGGTTGGAGCATTTGGTCTTGAAGGAGGAAATGAAGGACAAAAGGGACGCAACTGTTTACATAGAGCTAGTGGCGAAAATCTGGAGCTGTCAGGTGTCGCTAGTTTTACCGTCGACAGTGGCGACTTATTGACAGTGGAAACTCCCGGTGGCGGAGCCTACGGGGCTAACTATACGGGACTAACTAATAGTGGCAGTAAGGAGAGGTAAATCAGTGGCAGAAAGGAGAGGTAAAAGTTTTTTCATAGTCATTTAAAGATTCTTTATTTATATTGTGTAGTGTACTTGACATTTATCGACCAACGTCTTATTTTGCCGACCAGCGGCCTATAATAAATGACCGGAATATACGTCATAGCTGCTATTACTAGATGTACTTGCGGGATTACCGGTTTGGCAAAATAAAAACAGCCAATGGGTCGTCTCTAAACAACTACAAGAAATACAGGGGGTGGTTAGTTGAATACTTCAATATCAACTATCAAAAGATCAGTTAAATTCAACAATAGATCAATTAAATTTAAGAATAGATCAGTCAAATTCAAGAAATTGTTTAAACAGCATGTTGCTGCAATTGGTGCGGCATCGTTGTTGTCATTAGCAGCCGTTCCAGCCAAGGCTTTCGAGTTTAATCTCGGTGAGTGGGATGGTTTTGTTGATACCACGTTCAGTGCCAGTGCAGCGATGCGGGTGGAGGGCAATGATGAATTCGGGACGGCGCCCCCGACCGGTAGGCATTATATTTTTAAAGATCCGGGTGACGTTTATGCGACCCCGCTGGGTCTGCTCACTGATATAGGCATTAGTAAGGACGGTTTCGGCATTTTTGCCCGCGCGGCTTACGTTTATGACCCAACCATAATGGGTAAGGACTGTAGCAATTGTTCTCGGCCCAACTCTCATGTGGCGATGCCCGGAACACTGAATCCCACTACGTTTGCGACAGCGGTAGATCCCGCTTATAACCTGGATCCGATAATAGGGGGTTTCGCGGACCCCGTCGGGACTCTGGGTGTACCGCCCAGTAATGGTTTCTCCACCGTTGACGGTATAGGGCATAAAGCGCAAAAGCTGGCCGGCAATCGTTTTAATCTGCTGGATTTATTCGTTTATGGTGGTTGGGATATTGGTTCTCATCCCTTAAACGTACGTATCGGCAAGCAGGTCATCAACTGGGGTGAGAGCAATATCCAGAGCGGTGGTATCAGCCAGATGATGAATCCTCGGGATTTATCCAAGGCGACGACGCCGGGCACTGACGTTAAAGAAACGCTGATTCCTCAGGAAAGTGTCTATTTTAACTTTGGCTTTACCGACAATATCAGCCTCGAAGCCTATTACACCTGGAACTGGCGCGAGTCGACCTTTGTTGGTGTGGGTACCTATTTCAGCGGCTTTGATTTTATTGGCCCGGGCTATAACCCTGACCTGTTTGTGAGGGGTATTGAACGAACCCACAATCGTGAGCCGGATAATGGCGGCCAATGGGGGATTAATATGCACTTTATTATCCCCCAGTGGAACTATGCGGACCTGGGCATTTACTGGGTGCGTTCTCATGGGTTTATTCCCCATACACAACTGAGTCCCGACTACACAACGCGTGCTGATCCTGCGAATCCGAATGGCACTACAGGCCAGACACTGGCAGGCTATGCCTGGACCTATGGTCAGGATCAGGACACCTATGCTATCTCACTCAATGGTGAGGCGCCTTATGGGATGTCGTTTGCCATTGAAGCGAACGTGAAGAAACAATCGGGTGACGTACGTGAGTGTCGGGATTTATTTGGTATTGGTGGTGTTCAGGCACCCTGGATACCCGGAGCAGCATTTCCCTGGGTAGGTGCTGGCTTTACCGATGGTGCACCTGTGGCGGCGGCATTCAGGTTTGCCACACCGACCACGCAGGCAGCCCTCCGTCCCGAGACTGGTCCGGGTGCTGACGGGCCTCTCGACTGTAACCCGCAAAACCGTCCTGGCCTGCGCGACTCGGCACCCGGTGCCAGTGATGTTTACGTTCTGCTGTGGAATCTGACCAAGTCTGGCGGCACGAGTCTTTTTGGTGCTGATAAACTGAGCATGGTCTTTGATACTTCCTTTGTCTGGGTACCGGACTGTCACGGTGGTGATGAGCTCGATCGGTCCAATGGTGTAGGCGGGTTCAGTCCGTTCCCGGGTGTTAACCCCCCAGGCAATAGTGATGAGTCGTCTGTCGGTAAGGCGATTGGTAAGATTGGCGATCGAGGTACCTTTGAGTGTAACGGGCCACTTGATCAGCCTATTACCGATTTTTCCTGGGGTTACACTGCGGTAGCAGCTTTAGAATACAACAACGTGTTCTGGAACCTGACGGTTAAGCCAACGTTTATCTTTATTCATAACGTTGAAGGTTGGGCTCCGCCCTCCCATGGGGGAGGTATGGCAGAAAATCAACGTTCAGCGGTCGCCCGATTGTCGTTTGATTATCAGGGTCAGCAATCGGTTGATCTGACTTATGTGACCTGGCTGGGTGAGGCCGGTGGTAGTTCAGATAAAGATTTTGTTTCATTGACCTATAAATACAGCTTCTAAGGGGTATAAGAAGATGTTGATTAAAAATAGAGATGCATATAAGACGTTGGTATTGGCCAGTGTCTTCACTACCGGTGCTGCGTTGGCCGCGGTCTCAGCGGAAGATAAGGCGCGCATTGGCCTGGAGGGCACAGAACTGACACCGTCGGGTGCCATTCGAGCGGGCAATGCGGAGGGTACGATTCCGGCCTGGAAGAACGAGCCGATTGTACCCCCTGCCAATTTCAAACCAGGCGATTATCATCCGGATCCGTTTGCTGATGATCAGGTGCTGTTTACCATCACGGCGCAGAACTTTCAGGAGCATGCCGACAAGCTCACTGTGGCTCAGAAGCAGATGTTTCAGACCTATCCTGATTACTTCATGAACATCTATCCGACTCGACGCTCGGTGGTGTACAAGCCGTATATTTATGATGCGGCCTTGAAGAATCTGGATCGCGCTGAAATTAGCTATGCCCCTGAAGTGAATATGGGCATTATTGGTTTTGAGGGCGCCCGTAAAGCCTGGGCGTTTCCGATTCCAAAAAATGGGGATGAAGCCTGGCAGAATCAGGCGACCAAACCCATCACCACCTGGATGGATTCCTACGAAACGACGCTGGCGATCACGCCTTCTGGTAATTACGTTGTCAACCGACTCAACGTCCAACAACACCAGCGGTGGAGTGACCCGGAAGTCGCTGACGAGGATTTTGAGATTCACCAGGGTGGTTTGCTCTATAACCAGACGCTGAATGCGCCGCCTAAACTGGCGGGTCAGGTGGTGCTAGCGCAGGATCCGGCGGCCTTTACCAAGATCTTCCGTCGGGCCTGGGCCTATAGCCCTGGACAACGTCGGGTCAAGCGGGCGCCGCAGATAGTTTATGACAATCCTTTGACGGCGAGTGATGGTCTGGCGACGACGGATCAGAAGTTTGGCTTTAACGGACCTAATGACCGTTTTAGCTACAAGCTTCTCGGCCGCAGAGAAATATATGCGCCTTACAATGCCTATAAACTTTGGGCGAAGGGTGCAACCCCTGACAAAGTGATTACTAGTGAAGGCAGGCTTAATCAGGATTATGCCCGCTATGAGCTGCATCGGCACTGGGTGGTTGAGGCGACCTTGAAAGAAGGCACCAATCACGACTTTGGTAAACGTGTGTTCTATCTGGATGAAGATTCGTGGTGGATTACAGCGATGGATGGCTATGATCGCCGCGGCGAGATATGGCGCTCCTGGGAATCGCATTGTGTGCAGTTTTACGACACGGGGTTTTTCCACCCCATCACCGATGTTCAGTACGACATGAATGCAGGTCGGATGATTGCCTTGATGTTTGATAAGGATAAAGGGCCGGACTTTACCTGGCGTGCGCCGGACACGTACTTTACTCCGGCTGCCGTGCGTAGACGCGGTATTCGTTAATAGCGGTTGATCGCAAATATAAAATGGCTGGTAATTTTTTTACCGGCCATTTTTTTATCCTGTAGTCAACTAAAATTATTTTTTTAAATTAAAAATATCGTTAAATTAGCTTGGAAATGCCGCTTTGTATGGGTACTCTTTCCGAGCTGCGTTAAGTGTAAATTACAAAAATTGAATAAGGCAAGGTGTAAGTGATTCGTTCATATGAGGCAGGTTCACTGAAACATTCGCAGTAGTGAAGGAAAATGTGCTGGATATGTTGTCGCCATCATTGGTATTAACATTTCAAGCACTGAATTCGTACAATATGCAATCCTGGATTTTAAGATGAATGTAGTCAGTTTTTTATTACTAACGATACGCGCCTGTTTTTTTTGTCAGCGCACTTCTAATCCGGAATCTTTAAAACCACCCAACTTTGAACACCACCATTTGAGTAAAAAGGCAATACGATATTTTTCGGGATTGCTTTATTTGCTGTTAGCTACCGGCTGTATTAGTAGTAGTTGGGCAGAGGAAGCATCAAATTCGATTCAAAAACCCGCTGTTGCTTCGAAGTTAGCCAGCAGGGTGTTGCTTACTGATTCAGCCAAAATTGGCGCTCGATATATCGGCCTTGGTCTATATGGCAATATTGTTTATTCCGATGATAAAGGTGATACCTGGCAGCAGGCTAAATCCCCCACTCAGACGTTATTGACTAACATTTTCTTTATTGACGATCGAGAGGGCTGGGCCGGGGGCCACGATACTTTAATACTTCATACCATTGATGCCGGTGAAACTTGGGAAATACAACATGAAGACCCCATTCCTGGGGGCGATATACCCAAGCCAATTTTGGATATTGTGTTTATCGACAAAAACATTGGCTACGCTGCAGGTGCTTATGGTCTGTTATTGCAAACAGATAATGGCGGAACATCCTGGATAAATGTTAGCACCGACGATCTTTATGATCGGCTTGACAGCCTTGATATGGAACCTGAACCAAACTTCAATAGTATTTTCCCATTGGGTGACAAACTGTTCATTCCAGCAGAGGTCGGCACTTTATTACTGTTTGATCCAACAGCGGCGGATGGGGATGAGCAGCGCTGGGAGATTTGGGATTCTCCTTACACAGGCTCATATTTTGGAGGCAAGCAGCTGAGCTCCGGAGCGCTTTTGATCTATGGTTTGAGAGGAAATGTATATACCGCTGAGGAACCCTGGAAAGCGTGGCAGAAGATAGAAACAAATGTCATCACAAATATTTACGATAGTATTGAAGTTGGTAACGGCAACATTATTTTGTTGGGTTCCAGCGGTACTATTCTAAATTTGTCAATCGACGATAATAAAATCACTCGCCTTCCTTATAAAAAGTTCGATACTCTCGTCTCGGGGGAGATACTGAATGACCGGGAATTATTATTGTTTGGAACTCGCGGTACACAGAAATACGAGCTTAATTAAATTACGCAGAAAGCTTGGAAGCCGGGTGGCCGTATAAAAAGCTGGTCGCAAAAAAATTGCTAATAAGGTAGTAGAAGCTATGTCACAAAGAGATAAAATAACCGGCTGGTTTCAGGAAAAATTGTTTGCCAACCGCATCCCGATTCTGATGGTTTTTTTAGCCACCAGTATATTTATGGCTTACCACGCATCGTCACTGCGTATGGAAGCTGGCTTTGAGAAGTTATTGCCCCTCAAACATGATTACCTTCAAACGCTTCTTCAATACCGAGACGAATTTGGTAGTGGTAACCAGCTTATTATTGCGCTTACGGTGGACGAAGGTGATATTTTCACCGAAGAATTTTTTACGGCCTTGAAGGCAGCTAACGAAGAAGTCTTTTTTCTTTCTGGCGTGGCGCGACATACTGTTACATCGATTCTCACACCCAATGTCCGTTATCTCGAATTGATTGAAGATGGCTTTCAGGGCGGCAATGTGGTGCCAGCAGAGTTCAGGCCTACAGCGGAATGGTTCCCTGTTATTCGGAATAATATAATCAAATCTGGTCGGTTGGGCAGCCTGGTTGCCAATGATTTTTCCGGCGCACTGATTCGTACCGAATTGTTAGATACGGACCCGTCAACCCGATTGCCTCTCGATTATCAGAAAGTCGCTGGCGATATGGAAACTAAAATTCGCGATGCCATTGAAACCGATAGGATCAAAGTGAGAATTATTGGTTTTGCCAAATCAACGGGTGATATTGCCGAAGGCGCACGGGTGGTGATGTATTTTTTTGGCGCAACATTCCTGTTTACAGCGGTATTGCTATATCTCTATACCGGGTTAATCAGGGCGACCATTCTGCCTTTGCTTAGTGGCCTGGTGGCGGTGATCTGGCAAATGGGATTGTTGCCACTAATGGGGTTCGGCCTGGATCCCATGAGTATTCTTGTACCGTTTCTCGTGTTCTCGATCGGTATTAGTCATGGCGTTCAAAAAATTAACGCCTGGCTCAATGAGATTATGTACGGCGGGGCATGGGAGGAGGACGGTACGCCGATTGTTCCTGCCCCTACATCGCCGGTTGGCGTCGACGGCTATAATGCTGCGCGCAGAGCTTTCCAGGCCCTGTTTATTCCAGGCATTATCGCGCTTATCAGTGACACGGTTGGGTTCCTGACTGTATTGCTGATAGATATCGGGATTATCCGCGAGATGGCTATTGCTGCGACAGCGGGTGTTGCCGCCATTATTTTTACTAACCTGGTGTTGCTGCCCATTCTACTGTCCTATATCAATGTTAAAAACCTCGACAAACTCAGAGCTAGTCAGCAGGCCACTGAAGCGACACTGGACAGAGTATGGCGTGCCTGCGCGAAATTGACCCACGCTAAGCCAGCTGCCATTGTCGTAGCCGTTTGTGTAGCGTTGACCGGATGGGGCATGATTAAAAATAACGAGCTCAAAATTGGCGATTCTCAGGCTGGTGTGCCAGAGCTACGCGAAAATGCTAGATACAACATTGATAGCCGTGTCATCACTGAGCGCTTCTCCATAGGTGTGGATAAGTTATCCATCATTATCGAATCCAAGAAAAATGCCTGTGTCGACTATAACGTCATGTCTGAAATAGACCGCTTTGCCTGGCATATAAGAAATTTACCGGGTGTGCAGTCCGTTGCTTCGCTGGTAGATAATGAAAAACTAATCCTGTCGCTCACTAGCGAGGGTAGCCCAAGGTGGTTTAATTTATCCCGAGATTCAGCTTCGATGTCGTCCTCTCTGTATCATATGGGGGCCGGTGGCGATGAGTTTATGGATGCGCCCTGTAGTGCCATGCCGGTTAATATCTATACCACTGATCATAGAGCCGAGACAATCAACGGCATTATTGCAGGCGTTAATGCCTTTGAATCGCCTCTGTCCAAAGAGCTATTTAATCCGAGATTAGCTGCAGGAAATGTTGGGATTATTGCGGCCACTAATGTCGCAGTGGAGGAAGCTCAACTACCGATCATGTTGTGGGAATATACGGCAATTATTGTTTTGGTCTTCATCACTTTTCGTTCAGTGGGTGGGGTGGCATGTATCATTCTTCCGTTGTCTATGGTGTCGATCCTTTGTTACGCACTTATGGCAATGTTAGGAATAGGGTTGAAAGTAAATACATTGCCGGTGGTGGCCCTGGGCGTTGGCGTGGGGGTGGATTACGCTGTGTATATCTACAGTCGGATGAATGATTATATTGAACGTGGTGAATCGCTGGAGGAATCTTTCTACCACGCGATGCGCTTAACCGGAAAACCGATTATATTTACGGGCGTTGTGTTGGGTGTAGGTGTTGGTGCATGGATATTTGCATCGCTGAAGTTTCAGGCTGATATGGGCATCTTGCTGACCTTTATGTTTGTAGTGAATATGCTCGGAGCAATAATTGTGATGCCCGCATTAGCAAGATGGTTCTTGCGCGGCAAGATAAAATCAATTCAGAATAAAGCGGTCGAGCAGCCGATAGATTTATCCAAATAAGACTATAAAATTAGAACCATGAATTAAAACCAAAGTATCGTTAGCAAATAGCGATTACCAAAAAAGCCCAGAATCTAGTGGGCTTTTTTAGTTCCGGTCGGTCTTCTTATTACTTGCGATAATGTTGCCGTTGAAAACGCTACTTATCGACTTTTTAAAGAAATTCTTTTTATATTTTATAACGTCTACAAAGCAGCGATTCTGAGTTTTTGAGCTTCGAGTTTTCCAACGGAAAGCCCAACGTCATCGAATTTTTGTTGCTCTTTCTCTACCACTTCCTGTGGTGCATTAGCGACAAATTTGTCATTGTTGAGTTTGTTGCTGAGTCGCTGTAGTTCCTGAGTTAATTTGCCCAGCGCTTTATCAAGCCGCTGTAGCTCTTCATCCTTGTCTATTAGTCCGGCCATCGGAACCAAAACTTCCAGCTCGCCGACAAGAGCCGTTGCACAGGCCGGTAGCTCTGCATTTGGTAAACATGGCGTAATGGATGCCAGGTTGGCAAGTTTCGTCAGATAGACTGTATTTTCATCAAGTAACGCTAAATCGGCAGCCGAGCAATTATTAAGTAACACAGGAATTGTTTTGCCGGGAGATATATTCATCTCACCTCGAATATTGCGCACTGCAATAATGATGCTCTTAATCCACTCGATACTTTTCGTAGCATGTTCATTATGTTTTGCTATATCGGGTACTGGGAACGCTTCGAGCATAATAGACTTGTCTTTGTCCTGGCTCGGATCATCGATCACCGCGCTAATTCTTTGCCAGATTTCCTCGCTAATAAAAGGTATCAGGGGATGCGCTAGTCGCAGGGTTGTTTCCAGTACATGAATGAGCGTATGCCGGGTACCGGCTTGTAGCATGGTGGAAGTTTGGTCATCCCACAGTAATGGTTTAGACAATTCCAGATACCAGTCGCAGTAATCTGACCAGACAAAGTCATAAAGTGCCTGAGACGCCAGATCGAGTCTGAAGGATTCAATACCATCAATAACCGCCTGTTCAGCAGCTTGCAGACGACTGACAATCCACTGATCAGCGAGCGATAATTCATGCTTACTATCATTTTGTTGACCACAATCGTAGCCTTCGGTGTTCATCAACACGTATCGAGATGCGTTCCAGATTTTATTGCAAAAGTTTCTAAAGCCCTCAATGCGGCCAACATCAAAATTAATATCGCGACCCGTAGATGCCAGAGAATAATAGGTGAAGCGTAAAGCATCAGTGCCGTAGGCTTCGAGACCGTCGGGAAATTCTTTGCGGGTTTGCTTAATGATTTTTTTAGCATCTTTTGGATTCATCAATCCAGCGGTGCGTTTTTTGACCAGTGCTTCAACGTCTATGCCATCAATAAGGTCAATGGGGTCGAGCACATTACCTTTCGATTTCGACATTTTCTGTCCATGACTGTCCCGCACAAGGCCATGAACGTAGACAGTATTAAACGGTACTTCTTTTCTGAAATAGAGGGTGAGCATAATCATCCGTGCTACCCAGAAGAAAATGATATCGAAACCTGTGACGAGTACATTGGACGGATGGAAGGTGCTCAGCTCTGGGGTATCCTCAGGCCAACCCAGAGTGCCAAACGTCCACAGGCCAGATGAAAACCATGTGTCGAGAACGTCCTCATCCTGTTGTAGTAGCGTGTCAGCGGCTATGTCGTGTTTAGCGCGAACATCCGCTTCGTTTCGACCGACATATACCTGACCCCGATCGTCATACCAGGCCGGTATACGATGGCCCCACCACAATTGGCGACTGATGCACCAGTCCTGGATGTCATTCATCCACGAGAAGTACATATTTTCATATTGCTGAGGGACGAATTTAATATCACCATTATTGACAGCGTTAACGGCATCAGCCGAGAGAGACTTTGCGTCCACATACCATTGATCTGTGAGCCACGGTTCAATCACGACACCGGAGCGATCACCACGGGGCACTTTGAGGGTATGCTTTTCGACTTTATCGAGCAGACCAAGTTGGTCAAGGTCGGTGACAATCTGGTTACGCGCTGCAAAACGATCCATGCCTCGATAACCTGGCGGCACCTGGCCGTTGAGTTTGGCATCACGATCGAGGATGTTAATCATTGCTAAGTCGTGACGCTGGCCCATTGCGTAATCATTAAAATCATGTGCCGGCGTGATTTTTACGCAGCCGGTACCAAATTCCATATCCACATAATCGTCGGCAATAATTGGAATTTCTCGATCCGTCAGTGGTAGCGATAAAATTTGTCCAATAAGGTGCCGGTAGCGCTTGTCATCTGGATTAACCGCCACTGCGGTGTCGCCGAGCATGGTTTCTGGGCGGGTAGTGGCGACGGTAAGATAACCGGTGCCATCGGATAGTGGGTAACGGAAATGCCAGAGGTGGCCCTGCTCTTCTTCGCTGATTACCTCCAGGTCAGAGATAGCGGTATGTAGTTGTGGATCCCAGTTCACCAGACGTTTGCCGCGGTAAATTAAATCGTCTTCGTAAAGCTGAATGAAGGCTTCCTGCACGGCAGTATAAAAGCCGTCATCCATGGTAAAGCGTTCACGGGACCAGTCCGGCGAAGCACCCAGGCGACGCAATTGTTGGGTAATAGCGCCGCCGGATTGTTCCTTCCACGCCCAGACCTTGTCGATAAATTTTGCTCGCCCCAGGTCATGACGGGAAATGCCTTCGGCTTCGAGTTGGCGTTCAACCACCATTTGAGTGGCGATGCCGGCGTGGTCAGTGCCAACCTGCCAGAGAGTATTGTCACCTTTCATTCGATGATAGCGAACCAGGGCATCCATGATTGCTTCCTGAAAGCCGTGACCCATATGTAAGCTGCCCGTGACATTGGGCGGCGGAATCATGATGCAATAGGGCTCGCCTTTGCCAGAGGGTTTGAAGTAGCCGCTGGCTTCCCAGGTTTTGTACCAGTGGGTTTCGATATCCTGAGGCTGATAGGTTTTATCCATGGTTTCCTGGTTTCATGTATACGGTAGTAGGTTGGCAGTCATAAGTTGTCAAATGGTTGGGTCGGCGATCGAGATTATAGATACCGCATCTGCAATATGACAATTAGAGCAAAACTGGAGGTGCGTGATTATACGGCTTGAAGCAAGCCTGCTCTAGTCACCTACATTGCATCGTGTAATCCAAATAAGCCCATTTGCCGCATTTCTTTTGCTTGATCTGATCCTCAAGGCTGCTACTTCTGCAAGACTTTGACTACTGACTGTAGGTGCAGTCGCGACTAGATTAAATACGCAGAAAAATAAACCAAACCCAGACTGCGGGGCTTATGACAGCATAAGTTCACTCTGTGCCGTTCTTCTCGATCTTGTCTGTCAGGATCGGCTCAGCAGGGATATCTTCGGCCTCCCGGTTGATCTTATCCGTCAAGATTGGCACATCGATGATATCGGTATCGTTTTGGTATTCGTCAGGCGTCGGGTCAGTTAATGTCGGAATGGATTGTCCTGTTAGCTTTGCAGGTTCGGTCCCAGGGCTTGAGTCCCCATCTATTTCTGCGTTTTCGGATGCCGCTGGGCTCGACTTAAGATCGCGATTTATGTCGACCTCAGAATCGCTTCCCGACGGGTTTTCGGTTTCAATCATAACCATTCCGAATATCTCAAAAGCGGTTGGTCATATCGTGGTAACTCAAGGGATAACCCCGATCTTTATAGAATTTGTAGCGATTTCGTTTTTGGGCGATGGCATCGTCGTCACCGTAAACAAATTCGCAAAGCATTTCAAAACGACCAAACCAGTCTGGCGTATCCGTAGCGAGGTTGATCAGCAAGCCATGGTGATCGCCAAGCTTTGCATCGATATTTTCGCTAGGGGTGTGCTCGGCGAGAATGTGAATGCTTTCAGGCCCGCTGTTCACTACCCGATGAGGTAAAAAGCTGGCGGGAGACCAGCCCCAAAGGCTATGGCTGACGGTCTCAGCTGCTTGATTTTCGGGTGCATAAATAAGGACATCATTGTTCATTTGCCAGGCTTTTTCGACCAGTTGGCAACTGAGGTTCATTACTGCCTGGGCATCGCCTTTTACCTGGTAAAAATTAACTTTGGTCATAAAATATTGTGATTAATTTTTGCACGATTCAATAACTTATTTGGCAAGGCTTAATAAATAATCTAGCAGTAGTGGCACTGGTCGTCCCGTCGCGCCTTTGGGGCCACCAGAGTTCCAGGCAGTACCAGCAATATCCATATGCGCCCATCGATAATCTTTAGTAAAACGACCCAAAAAGCAGGCAGCGGTAATACTGCCGCCACCTGCGCCACCAATATTTGGAATATCGGCAAAATTACTTTTTAGCTGGGCGTCGTATTCTTCCCACAGGGGCATTTGCCAGGCGCGATCTCCGGCGCGCAGCCCCGCATTGAGCAGTTCATCGGCCAGGCCCTGATCATTACTGAACAGGCCAGTTGCGTAATGCCCCAAAGCCATAACACAGGCACCGGTCAGTGTCGCAATATCGATAACGGTGTCCGGCTTGTAGCGCGCGGCGTAGGTGAGTGCATCACATAGGATCAGCCGGCCCTCAGCATCTGTATTCAGCACTTCGATAGTTTTGCCGGACATGGACGTGACGACATCGCCCGGCTTTGTGGCGGTGCTGCTCGGCATATTTTCAACGCTTGGCACAAGACCGACTACATTGAGCTTGGGCTTTATTTGGGCGAGTGACTCCATTACGCCAAAAACGCTGGCCGCGCCACACATGTCGTATTTCATCTCGTCCATTTTGGCGCCCGGTTTCAGGCTAATGCCGCCTGAGTCAAAGGTGACGCCTTTACCAACCAGAACGATGGGTTTGACCGGCTTTGCCGCACCTTTGTATGCCATGGCGATTAAATAAGCCGGTTGTTTCGAGCCAGCGCTGACCGATAAAAGTGAACCCATACCCAGTTCAAGCATTTGTTTTTCAGATAAAACTTTGGTGCTTATTGCTGGGTGTTTACGGCCCATCGCCCGCGCCTGGCTGGCCAGATAAGCGGGCGTACATATGTTACCCGGCAAATCGCCCAAATAGCGGGCGCGGTTGACTCCAGTCGCAGTCGCACCACCCAATTTTATCCCCGCTTTATTTGCCTGGAGGCTTTTACGATCAGCACAGAGCAAAACAAGCTTTTGCCGAGCATTATTGCCTGATGCGCTGCCCGAGTTCTTTTTGAATTTATAGCGGGCTTCAGAAAACTGTTGGCTGAGTTGGCGGGCAGCCCACTGGCTATCATGGCCGTCTAGTTTGATTTGAGTCAGTGTTGTCGTGATCGTCTTAATGGCCTTGTTGGCACTTGCTTTGGCAGCGGCCCGACAAATCTTAATAAATTGCTCTACATTTGGTGCCGATTTGCCGGTGCCAACCAGGAGTAGTCGCTTCGCAGACAGCCCGCGTGGCTCGTGCAACATCAGGCTTGAGCCAAACTTGCCGGAAAGGTCGCCATTATCCCGACACCGAGTAAGCAGACCGCCGGTAGCCTTGTCGATAAGGACAGTTGTTTTATTGAGCTTGCCTTCCTCGCTGATGGGCACAATAAGGCAGTCTGTTTTTATGGTTAAAGGTTCGGCCAAACGTGCTGAAACTTCCATGGTGCTCCCCAAGACAAAGCTAGTTTAATACTGGATAATTACAGGGCCTAGTTTAAGCGAAGCTCGCGCGTGAACCAAGAAGCTCACACGTTAATTGAATAAGCACTAAGTAAATAGATCCTAATGAATTAGACACTAAGCAAATATTTGTGGTCAAAACATGTGATGCTGACGCATCTAATGTATTTAACGCGGGTCATTAGTTCATCGTGAGTATTAATAAACCTACCAACTCAGGTTTCGGATTGGCTGCACGGCGGTTGGCAAGATAATTTTTCTACAGTGAAGAGAATTTAATTTTAGTGATTATTTTTCGCTACATCGGCAAGGCTATATTAGCGACAACAGCGGCGGTCACTCTGGTCTTGATGCTGGTAATCATCAGCGGTCGCTTTGTTAAGTATCTTGCCCAGGCCGCAGCGGGGCAGCTCGATGCGAATATTCTCTTTGCAGTGATTGGCTATCGTATTCCGGGTTTTCTCGAACTCATTTTACCGCTGGCTTTTTTCCTGGCGATTTTGTTGTCCTACGGGCGCATGTATGTCGATAACGAAATGACCGTATTGTATGCCTGCGGTATGGAGCCTAATAAATTAATCCGCTATACCATGATGATTGCGCTTGCAGTGGCAGGTTTGGTCGCGTGGTTGAGCTTATCTGTCAGCCCCAGCGGTCTTGCCAAGGCTGAGGCTTTGCTAAGTGCGCAGAAAAATAGGGGTGAGATCGAATCGCTGGATGCAGGCAAATTCTATAGTTTGCGTGGTGGCGGGGTGACCTATAGCGAGGCAGTTAGCGAAGATGGCCGGATGAGCAACGTCTTTCTCGCCGAGCCTGGTAACGAGAAAAGTAAGGATCCCGCGCGGGTGCTGGTGCTGGCAGAAAGTGGCCGCTCTCAGCGGGACCAGCAAAACGGTGAGAGTTTTCTAGTGCTCGAAAACGGTTATCGAATTCAGGGCGTGCCGGGACGTGCTGATTTCCAGATCACATCGTTTGAAGAATATGGCCAGCGCCTGACTAAACCAGAGAACGCCCAACGCAGTAGAGAAAAAGCCGCAGCTTTGCCAACCAGCCAACTCCTTTCATCCAACCAGCCCGCCCACCGCGCCGCGCTGTTCTGGCGCTACTCAGTACCGCTTCTGGTACTGGTGGTGACAATGATGGCCGTGCCTTTAAGTCGGACGAATCCTCGCCAGGGTCGCTTCGTGAAGATTTTTCCGGCGGTGATTATCTACATTCTTTATCTGGTTGTTCTGAATGTTGCCCGTAGTGGTATCGAGGAGCAAGTGCCCCTGGCTATGTGGCGATTTTGGGGTGTTCATCTGGTGTTTGTCGCTATTGCCTCAGCACTGATCGCCTGGAATAACGGTTGGCGCCCCACTTCGTCGAACTTTACTAAGCGGGCAAAACGAGCAAATCCAGTTGACCGGTCGGGCGTGAAATGAAACAGCTGTCGCGCTATGTCGGCACCTTTGTGCTGGGTTCTATCGCCCTGGTGTTGATGGTCGTGTTGGGTATCGATGTGATCGCTGCGCTGATCGATGGCCTGGATGAAATTCGAAATGACTACCGTTTTCGAGATGTGCTCTATGATATCGGTTTAACGTTACCTTCAAGAATATACCGCAACATACCCTTTGCTTCGTTAATCGGCTGCTTGCTGGGGCTGGGGGTGTTGGCCGGTAATAGTGAACTGGTGGTCATGAGGGCAGCAGGTGTTTCGCTGTTGCGTATTAGTGGTTTTGTCGCACGGCCGGTCATCCTGGTGATTATTATCGGTACGGTTTTAGGCGACTTTGTGGTTCCTTACACTGACCAGTTAGCCGAGAGTCGCAAAATGTTATTGCGCGGCGAGCGGGATAATCTTGCCACGACCTCCGGGGTGTGGAATCGAGAAAGCAATGAGTTTATCCACTTTAACGCCGTCTACCCCAACGGTCGTCTATTTGGTGTGACCCGCTATCGTTTTGACCAACAGCGCCGGATCGAAGCCGTGAGCTTTTCAGCCCAGGCGACCTTCTTTGATGATTACTGGCTTGAAGAACGTGGCGTGATTACCCGGTTTATTGATGGCGGCACCGAAACCGACAGCTTCGCGACGCGACGCTGGGAATCTGGTCTGTCGCCTGATTTACTACAGCTGGTGTCAATGGCTCCCGAATCTCTGCCCATGGAGAGTTTATATAATTACGCGGGATATCTGGATCAACAGGGCCAAACATCCTCCAACTATTGGTTAGCCTTTTGGACCAAGGCCCTACAACCCATCACCATACTGGGCCTGGTACTTATTGCCGTCTCCTTTGTGTTTGGCCCGTTGCGCGAAGCGACCATGGGTTATCGAATTTTTTCTGGGGTGGTTGTTGGTATTGTCTTCCAGACGACCCAGCAATTATTGGGGCCATCAAGCATCGTTTTTGGATTTTCGCCATTTTGGGCAGTGATGGTGCCCGCCATGGTCAGTATTATTATCGGAATGGTGTTATTGCGACGTTCCGCCTGAGTATTTTTTGAGCGCTTTTTTGACATTATTCTTAGCTTGGAATGGTCTTAACAGGGAGTATTTTTAACAGAGAGCATTCACCTGGCTGGTCTTGGCAGCACGACCACACGGGTTGCCGTCCACAAGTCATGCAAGCATTGCTTCTCGCCCACCAGACACCACCAATAGCCGATACCTAGCAGTATAAAAGAGATTGGCGCCAGTAAAGTACGTAACCAGCACTGTCGCCAGGTTGGCGTTGTACCGTCGGCTTGCTCTAATCTTAGCCGCCAGGTCTTCATGCCCAGCGTTTGGCCGCCGCGTTGCCAGCACCAGCTATAAAATAGTGCCGGCCAAAACCATATTCCCGCAGCGAACAGGGTGCCAGGCAGTCCGGAGTAGGGTATTTGCGCGGCCTCTGCATCGGTCATCAAAATTCGAAGCGCCAGCACTGCCCCCGCATAGGCTAAAGTAATGGCCAATATCAAAAAGCTGTCATAGACCATTGCTGCGAGGCGCCTGGTCAGGCTCGCAGACGGCCGGAAGTTATCCGTTTCGGTCAAAGGTTAATCTCAATTATTGGATGACATATTCTAACAAATTGAATTCTGCCAATGCTTAACTACGCTCGCTTATCTTCCATTACATACCTCCCCATTGCATGCCTTCTATTGTCGAAATACTCATGGTATTGTCTTCCGAAGTTTTCGTATCATCACAGCATGAGCGCAACGGGAGCACGATATGGCCTCTATCTATGTGCAACGCAAGCACCAACTGAGTTTGGTTGATATACGCGATAAAGCCTCCGATTTGGCGGAACAACTGGCCAATAAATTTGGTGGCAAGCACCAGTGGCAGGGTGATGATCTTAACTATAAACGCTCGGGTGTGAATGCCTGTATTGCCTGTACTGAAGACGATATCGTTGTCGATATCAGGCTAAAAGGTCTGGTCATATCGGCTTTGCGGGGCAAGATTGAGTCTGAGGTCAATAATACCCTGGATAAATATTTGTCCTGAGGACATGCCGACATAAATCCTTTTACCTGATATTGGGTTACAACTATTGGGTTACAATTATAGGGTTACAACTTCCTGATAAAACTGGCGTCCAGCTTATCTAAAGAAGGGCGACCGGATAAGATCATCGCCCGTTCGATTTCGTTTCTTAATAATTCCAGCACCCGCTCGACGCCCGTCTGACCGCCTGCGGCCAGACCATAAAGATAGGGACGTCCCATCATGCAGGCAGTCGCGCCCATGGCCAGGGCCTTGAGTACATGAGTGCCGCGCCGTACGCCGCCATCCAGAATAATATCCATTTTGCCGCCGACAGCATCGGCAATTTCAGCTACCTGTTCGATAGGCGCCGGTACCGTGTCCAGTTGACGGCCGCCGTGATTGGAAATGATTACGGCGGTAGCGCCGATATCCAATGCCCGACGAGCGTCTTCTGCCGAGATAATGCCCTTGATGGCAAATTGGCCCTGCCAGCGCTCAGCAATTAGTTCCGCAGCGCGCCAGTTCAGAGCGCGGTCAAATTGACCATTGATATAGTGGCCCAGTGAGCTGACTTTGGAACTGCCGTCAGCAATGTGGTGAGCGAGGTTGGCCATCTCCAGGGCAGGGCTGGTGAAATAACGATAACACCAGCTGGGACGTGTGGCGAAACCCACAAAACCATTCAGTGTTGGTTTAGGTGGCACCGTCATGCCGGTGCGCAAATCGCGCTCGCGATTACCCTGCACTACTGTATCGACGGTTAGACATAAGGCGTCGTATTTGGCCAGTCGGCAGCGGTCGATCAATTCTTCATTGATGGCAGGGTCGCGCAACACATAGAGCTGGAACATTTTCGGCCCCTGTGTAGCAGCTGCGACATCTTCGATGGTGGTCGTAGAGACAGTGGAAAGGGAATACATCGTTTTGAATTTATCCGCTGCGCGAGCTACGGCACGCTCGCCTTCATGATGGAAAAATCGTGTCATGCCGGTGGGGGCGAGCAGCACCGGCCAGTCAACAGTGCAGCCCAGTACAGTGGTTTGCATATCGACCTGGGTCACATCCTCCAGCACTCGAGGTATGATTTGGTATTGATTAAAGGCCTCAGTATTATGGTAGCGGGTGATCTCGTCATCGGCGCCGCCTTCGATATAGTGGTACAGCGGCGATGGCAGACTAGCTTTGGCGCGGCTGTTAAAATCTTCCATGTTGAAGCAGTGTTTGATGCCAGAATTTAGTAAGGGTAGTGCCATGATGTTTGTTCATATCTATAGAGAGCCGTTCATCTTAGTGAATTTGGTCGCGTAATGGCAGACGTGCTGGGAGAAAGAGCATGACAAGAGGTAATCAATGAAAAAAGGCTACCAAAATAAATCGACCGTGGCAGAAATTCGACAGCGCTTTGACAATGATGTCGAACGTTTCTCTGACCTGGACTCCGGACAGACCTCCACCGTTGATGCCGCCTTAGTGATGGAATTGATGACTTGCGCCGCAGCAAGCACGACTTCGCCCATTAATCGGGTATTAGATATCGGCTGTGGTGCGGGCAACAATACGCTTCGGTTATTGCAAATATTGCAAAAAGTCGGCACCTTCGATTGTGACTTGCTCGATTTAAGTGAGCCGATGTTAAGTCGGGCAAAACAAAGAGTTGAAGCGGCTGGTGCCGGTCGAGTCCGGTGTCATTTGGGAGATTTTCGCGAAGTTGCGTTGGGCGATGAACAATACGATGTGGTTATTGCCGCCGCGGTATTACATCATTTGCGAGATGACGATGACTGGCTGCGTGCTTTCAAAAAGATATACGCCATTACCGCACCGGGCGGCAGCGTCTGGATCAGCGATCTGGTCAGCCACGAGACCGAGGCTGTGCAAGCCATGATGTGGCAGCGTTATGGCGATTACTTAACTGGCCTTGATGATGAGGCCTATAAAGCCAGGGTGTTTGAGTATATCGAAATAGAAGATTCGCCCAGGCCCGTGACCTATCAGCTCGATCTGCTTTGTACAGTCGGCTTTAGCGAGGTGGAATTACTCCATAAAAATAGCTGCTTTGCCGCATTTGGTGCGGTCAAAGCGAAGTAAACGTGAATGCATGATGATGAAACGTCAGTGCTCACTCGTTTGTCGGTTTTTTCTCGGTGTCGTTGTCTTATCGCTACTGGCCTGCGGTGATTCGGCACGGCTCAGCCCCTTGCCCGAAGACGCAACGGTGCTGGCATTCGGTGATAGCTTGACCGTTGGGGTCGGCGCAGCTTCGGAACACAGTTATCCGGCGGTGCTGTCGAGAAACCTTGATCTTACGATTATTAATGCAGGTGTCTCTGGAGAAGTCACCGCCGACGGCAAAAACAGGCTTACCGATGTATTAACCAAGCTTAAACCGGATTTGGTGATTATCTGCCATGGCGGCAATGATTTTTTACACCGTTTTGCATTAGACGAGACCGAAAAAAATTTGCGAGCTATGGTCTCACAGGTGCAATCTTCTGGTGCAGAAGCCGTATTAATCGGCGTGCCAAAGCCTGGTATCTGGGGGCGAGCGCCAGATTTGTACAGGCGTATTGCCCGAGAGTTTAAAGTGCCGCTGGATGATGTGATTCTGGGTGAACTGGAGACAGACGCTAAGATGAAGTCTGATCCTGTGCACCTCAATCAACAGGGTTATAAAAAACTGGCCGACGCGGTCGTGGCTTTGCTGATTGAGGCGGGAGCAGTATCGCCACGGGAGCTATAAACAACGACCATCAATTTACAATGTATAATTTACACCAATGGCCGTTACAATATTGACCATTACAACGATGACCATTACAACGATGACCATTACAGCATTGACCGTTACAATAATGACCGCTGCCCACCATCAATCACCAGAGTCTCCCCGGTTACAAAGCCCGCTTTGGCAGTGGCCAGAAAAGCCACAAAGCGGCCGATCTCTTCCGCCTCACCAAAGCGTTTCATAGGAATACGTGAGACGACCAGTTTTTCCACGTCGGTACCACCAAAGGCATCAACGACCATATCAGTGCGGACAAAACCTGGGGCTACACCCATCACCCGAATGCCGTCTTTTACCCATTCCCTGGCTAGAGCCCGGGTCATGCCTTCTATTCCGGCTTTTGAGGTGCAGTAGGGGGAATTATTGGCGACACCTTGTGAGGCATACACCGAGCTGATGTTAATAATCACGCCACCGCCGTGCGCTTTCATAACAGGTTGCACAGCGCGCGAAAGCACATAAGGCGCGACCAGATTAACCTCTAATACCTCGCGAAAGCGCTGTGGTGAAATTTTGCTGGCCGGCGCGCCTTCGGTGATCCCGGCGTTATTCACCAGAACATCCAGGCTAGCATGCTCAGCAACAACTTCGTTCACCAGTTTTTCGAGGTCGTCGTCAGAGCTAACGTCGCCGGTGTGAACGCTGGCCTTGCCGCCAGCGGATTCTATTAAGGCCGCCGTTTCTTCAAGTTTTTCACGGTCTCTGGCAAAACAGGCAACCGCGAAATCTTCATCCGCAAGCGCGATGGCGATAGCGCGACCAATGCCTCGGCTGGCTCCGGTAACCAGTGCGGTTTGTCCCATAGCTGATGTCCTTAATGACGAATTTAATGCTGACGTAAACGGGTTATATCAGGTTTAGACTGCAGGAATACCATCGGGAATGGTTTCCTGCACCAGAATGCCTTTCTCTGTCAGTGCGACAATCTGCTCGGCATCCATCTGCAGCAAGCCGCCAAGAATTTCCTCTGTGTGTTCGCCCAGATAAGGGGCCTGTAGTGGCAGGTTGTTGTCATAAGCAGAGAAACGCAACGGCATGCCCGGCATTTGGAATTCACCTGCGCCTCGATCTGAGACGGTACGAATCGTGCCGTGTTCAATCATATGCGGGTGATGTATAACCTGCTCGATAGACAGAATCGGCGCGACGGGAATATGTTTCTCACCGAGCAAACGAATAGTGGCTTCATCACTTTCCTGAGATTGGAGCCATTGCTCAATAATCGGCGTCAGCACCTCGCGGTTGGCAGCGCGGCTCGGGTCGTCCTTAAACAGGGGGTTGTCCAGTAGCTCGGGCATATTCATAACATCCACCAATTTTGGCCAATGGCTAAGGATGGCAATTAAGATAATGTAACCGTCCTTGCTTTTAAATACGCCCAGGGGGCCAACCGCACCGTGGTGACGACCGGGTAAAATAGGACTGTATTCACCCTTGCTGGCGCTTACCATGCCGACATTCATTTCGTGGCAATGGAAGTAACAATCCAGCAGGCAAACATCCACATACTGACCACCGCCGCCGGTGGCACGATGGTAGAGCGCAGCATTGATAGCGGCAAGCGCATGCGCAGCAGTCATAGTGTCGCCCACTGCGGCGATGGGGATATAGGGGCCAACTTCCTGATCGCCGATCATGCTGGTGATACCGGCATAGGCCTGACCAATAAAGTCGTAGCCTGGCAGTGTGGAAAGCGGCCCATCCTGGCCAAAAGTCGATACGGAACACATGATGGCTTCAGAGTTGAGTTCCTGCACTTTTTCCCAATCCAGGCCTAGTCGACCCAGTGCACCGGGCGCGAAATTTTCCATCACGATGTCAACCTGCTTGACCAGATCGTAGACGATTTGCCTGCCTTCATCGGTTCGCATGTCAACACAAATACTCTTCTTGCCGCGATTCTGCTGGATAAAGTAAATACTACGATCATTAACCTTCATGCCTATCTGGCGAATTTGTTCCCCAGCGGGGGCTAATTCCAGTTTGATCACTTCGGCGCCCATTTCGGCCATCATTTTTGTGCAGCCTGGCCCTGCGACGTGCTGGGTAAAATCCAGTACGCGAATGCCGTCCAGTACGTGTTTTTTGTTCATCGTGATAATCCTTTCTGGTGGTCCCAGAGTCTTGTTATAGGCTAGTGGTTTTAGGTGGTATCCTGATTGATCATAGTGGCTTAGCCAGATCGAGACAATGGAGGTTTATGGATTCGACTGAAGATGAAAGTACGACGGTTAACTGGCAATCGAGGAGTCTGTCTTACAAAGTAATTTTTTATAACACAATTAGCCGAGACACTCGGTAAATTTACTGCCATCATAATCGGCGCTAAAAGAGCTTTATTTATACAGATGAGGAGAAGAAAAGATGTTGCGAGAGGATCATCCGGGCACCCTTGGTGAATTAAAGCAATCAGGTTTCCAGGTGCTGTCCATCCGGGAGGAGATGCAACGCAATCTTATTCGCAAGCTATCAGACGGCGAGAAGCTGTTTCCCGGTATTATCGGCTACCAGGACACTATTATTCCCCAGCTGGAAAATGCCATTCTAGCCGGCCAGGACATTGTTTTGCTCGGTGAACGGGGCCAGGCCAAGACGCGAATGCTGCGTTCTCTGATCCAGTTGCTTGACGAATACACGCCCATTATTGACGGCGTTGAGATTCCCGAAAACCCCTATGATCCGATCTCGGCCCAGGCCAAAGCACTGGTCGCTGAAAAGGGTGATGACACGCCGATTACGTGGCTACACCGCGATCAGCGCTATGGCGAAAAGCTGGCCACACCGGATATTACCGTGGCTGATCTGATCGGTGAAATTGATCCCATCAAAGTCGCGGAGGGTCGTTATTTATCCGATGAACTGACGCTACACTACGGCTTAATTCCGAAAACCAATCGCGGAATTTTTGCTATTAACGAGCTGCCTGATCTGGCCGAGCGTATTCAGGTCGGCCTGCTCAATATTATGGAAGAACGGGATATTCAGATTCGTGGCCACAAGGTCCGCCTGCCGATGGATATGATGGTTATTGCCACTGCCAACCCCGAGGACTACACGAACCGGGGTCGCATTATTACGCCGCTCAAAGACCGGTTTGGCTCGCAAATCAGGACTCATTATCCCCGCGAGCGGGATGAGGAAATCCAGATTATGGAGCAGGAATATAAGTACGCTTCGGTCGAGGGTTATACCCTTGAGGTGCCTGACTATATGAAGGAAATCGTCGTCGAAATCAGCCAGGCAGCGCGGAAATCCCCCGATATTAGCCAGCGCTCCGGGGTGTCGGTGCGGGCCTCCATCGCTAATTTTGAAAACATTATTGCCAATGCACTGCGCCGCGCTATTCGTCTCAAGGATGACACCATTGCGCCGCGTATTAGCGACCTGCCTTTTCTTATTCCGGCGCTGTCCGGCAAGATCGAATTTGAAGTGCTGGAAGAAGATCAGGAAGAGGAAGTGCTCCAGAACTTATTTGAAAACGCAGTGAAAACAATTTTCGAAAAGTATTTTTCTATCGATGATGTGGAAATGATAGTGACTGCTTTCAACAGCGAAACCTCTGTGGATACCGGTGAGGCGCTTCATTCGGGGTTTTATCAGGACGTGATAGGCCAAATTCCTGGCCTTGGCGAAGCGGTGTCTCGTTTGACATCATCGGATAATCCGGCGCTTCGTGCCTCGGCGGTGGAATTTATTCTCGAAGGCTTGTATGTCAACAATCTGATTAGCAAAGATGCTATGCAGGGGCAGTTTATTTATCGCGGATAAGAACTCGAGGTTAAAAGCCCGTGGATAAGCGCTCGTGGTTAAAGGCTGGTTGATAAGAGTTCGTGCTTGAGAGTTTCTGGTTAAGAGCCCGAAACTAGCGTATTGCAAGAAAGATAAGAGGTTAACGATTATGGCGGCACCCTACACAGCGCTCTATCGCTATTTTCAGTGGGATGGCACGCACCGCGAAACACGTAGCGCGGATGACTTGATGGCGGCCCTGTCCGATGATTTTCTATATTCAGGAGATATTCAACAAGCTCTGAAGTCGATGTTGCGGCGGGGCACCTCAATGACCGGCGATCAACGTATGTCGGGCATTCATGACATGATTCGCAAATTGCGTCAGCAACGGCGGGAACAGTTGCAGCGTTACAACCTCGATAGCGTCTTCGACGGCATTAAGGAACAACTTGAGCAGATTCTCGAAAAGGAAAAGACCACCGTCGATGACTGGTTAGAGGGTCGGACAAACTCCAGAAATGAACAAAACCAGGAAGGCGAAGGCACCCAAGCTGGAGATCAGCGGGGTAACGAATCGGACCAATTTGACAGTAAACAGAGTGGTAGTGATCAGGAAGGCAGTGAACAGGGCAGTCCCGCGTCTCCCGGCACGGGCCAGGCCGGGAATTTCTCCAGTGATATTCTAAAAAATATCGCCTCAAGAAATCAAAGCCAGCTCGATCAGTTGCCTGAAGATATTGGCGGCCAGATTAAATCCCTGAAAGACTACGAGTTCCTTAATACCGAGGCCCAGAAAGAATTTGACGCGCTTATGGAGCAGCTTCGCGATGCCATGGCTCAGACCTTTTTCAAAGATATTAACGAGATGGTCAATTCCATGTCCGACGGCGATCTGTCACGAATGAAAGACATGGTCAAAGCCCTCAACGATATGCTGGTCAAAAAAATTGCTGGAGAAGATCCCGGCTTTGAGCAGTTTATGAATAAGTTTGGAGATATGTTCGGCGATAATCCGCCCCAATCCCTCGATGAATTATTGGCCCAGATGGAAGCGCAGATGGCCGCTGCCCAGTCCTTGATGAATTCTCTGTCTGCAGATCAGCGCAACCAGCTGGAATCTTTGCTTGACGGCAAGTTCGGTGACCCAGAACTGCAACAGGAATTGATGAAGTTGAGTAAGGAGTTGGCATTTCTAAACCCCCAGGCAGGGCAACATAACTTCAGTGGCGAAGAGTCGATCGATTTTCAGCAGGCGATGAAATTGATGGACGAGTTACAGAAGCTCGAAAACCTGGAGCAGGATTTTCAAGGTGTCAGAGATTTCTCTGATCTGGAAAAAATTGATGAGGATCTGGTTAAGGAGTTGTTGGGAGAGGAAGGTCTGGATGATCTCAGCGAATTAAAAGATCTGATCGATACGCTCGAAAAAGCCGGTTATATCCGCGATGACGGTAAGGGCTGGGAGATGACCCCCCGAGGGTCGCGAATCATCGGTCAGAAAGCCCTGGAAGAAATATACGCAAAACTAAAACACGCAAATTTGGGCGGCCACCGCAGCAATAAGGAAGGCAGCTTCGGCGATCAGCAGGAAGATAGCAAAGCCTATGAGTTTGGCGACCCGCTGCATTTGCATATCCCACGGACCCTGAAAAATGCAATCCGTCGGGAGTTTTCGAGCCAGCAAACCGTTGATCAAGCAGCGCGCAAGATTAATTTGCATCCGGACGATTTTGAGGTGCATCGACATGAGTTGAACACCAAAACTTCGACTGTCCTGTTGCTTGATCTTTCGTTATCCATGGCCCTGCGCGACGCGTTTTTGCCCGCAAAAAAAGTTGCTCTGGCATTACACAATCTGATCACCAGCCGTTTTCCCAGAGATACTATCGAGATCATCGGCTTCTCGGCTTACGCTCAGGAAATCAAAGCCAAAGATCTAATTAAAGTCGATGTGGACCAGTACAGCATGGGTACTAATATGCAGCACGCCCTGATTCTGGCAGAGAAGAAACTAGCCAAAGAACACGGTGGCACCAAGCAGATCATTATGATTTCTGACGGTGAGCCGACCGCCCACCTTGAAGACGGTTACCCTTATTTCGAGTATCCGCCCAACCCGCTGACCATCGCCAAAACCCTGTTGGCCGTAAAGCGATGCACGCAAAAAAACATCACTATTAATACGTTTATGCTGGATCGAAATCCCTTCCTGCGCAGCTTTATGGACAAGATTGCTAAAATGAATGGTGGCCGGGTGTTTTACACGACGCCACATAATCTCGGTGAATACATCCTTCACGATTTTGTTGAAAACAGGAAAAAGCGCGTGGCATAAATTTGGTCGATTTGTGCCTGGTGCGGTGGACTATTTAGTTTGCAAATATTGGTGCGGCCTTTTTGAGAAATAGTTTTTGCGGCCACCATATCACCCGAATTAATCACCATGCATAAGCTTCTGGGGCCGGACCACCAGGGCCTGGGAAAATATTGTCCAGGGCCTCAAGTGCTTCGGCCGAGAGTTTGACCTCGGTTGCAGTGATTGCGCTTTCCAGTTGACTCATGGTTCGCGGACCGACAATAGGCGCGGTAACACCGTCCTGATGGAGCAACCAGGCCAGACCCACTTCCGCCGGGTGGTGACCTAGTTCGGCGCATAAAGGCTCATAAGCCTCAAGCCGGGTGCGAAATTTTTCGATGCGCGTGGTGGCGAACTGTTTCGAACGACGACCCTCCTGGGCAGCTTGCAATGCACCAGCTAACAGGCCACCGCCGAGAGGACTCCAGGGCAACAGACCAAGACCATACTCCCGGCAGGCCGGTAAGACCTCAAGCTCAATAGTCCTGGCATTGAGGTTGTACAGACTCTGTTCGGAGACCAGGCCGAGAAAGTTTCGGTGCTTTGCTATCTCGTTGGCCTGGGCGAGCTGGAAGCCCGCGAAGTTGCTGCTGCCGACGTAAAGCACCTTGCCTTCGCGCACCAATTGCTCCATGGCCTGCCAGATCTCCTCCCAGGGCGTGTTGCGGTCGACATGATGCATCTGATAAAGATCGATGTGGTCGGTGTTCAGGCGTCGCAGGCTATCTTCGCAGGCCATGCGGATATGGCGCGCAGAAAGCCCCGCGTCGTTAGCGCCTTTATCCATGCGACTATAAACTTTGGTGGCGAGCACCACCTGCCGCCGACGCGCCCCGTCGTCCTGGGCCAGGTATCTACCCAATATTTCTTCGGTCGCACCCCTTCCACCGGTGCCGCCGTAGGCATTAGCCGTGTCGAAAAATTGCACGCCCGCGTCCAGCGCCCGATCCATTATGGCGAAAGCGTCTTTCTCCTCAGTGAAACCGCCGAAGTTCATGGTGCCCAGACATAATCGGCTGACCTGCAAGCCGGTTCGGCCTAGTCGTGTCATTTGCATAGTATTTCCTCCGTGTTTAGGTTTTTAGTATAGCCAAAGGTTTGATGCTGCGACGATAAGGGAAATATTTATAGCCCGTCAGCTCAGTAATGTTTTAACGAAGAATTTATGAGCGGGTACTTATTCAATAATCTGGTTTTTCAAGCACCTGCTAGGCGGCGGGAAACCAGTACACAGGTGGCGGTCCCGAAATTGGCTCAAACACACTGGCTTCCATGGTTCTTAAGTCTTGCCAGCCAGCGGTAGGCTGCTTGTATGCCCAGGCGGTATAAGCACTCAATGCGGCATCTCGTTCGTGCTCATTGCTTAAATCTAGCTCAGATAAAAAGTTTTCAGCATCAGCGCAGAGCTGAACCAATGCTCTGGGGTGGGCCTCAGTGATAACCACCTGCGCCCAGCGCTCTCGGCACAAGGCGGCGACTATTACTCCCTGAGCCAGGCAGGCACCAGTTAGGGCGTTGATAGCGGTCACCGTGCTCGATTTTCCGCCCTGAGAGAGAACCATACCCCTGACAATTTGGTCGGCCCTTCTGTCGAGTTCCTGTGACCAGTACATCGGTGCGTTAACGCCAACTGCCGCGGGCTTGCCCTGGAAGCTCCCGGTCGCAGCCTCGAAAGCCTTACCGGCGATGGAGCAGGTGCCGGTCTGGATATCCAGACACCGGCCTTCGTCGCCCATAACCAAAGAGCACCAACCAAAAGCCATTAGACCACCGGGATCAAAGCCCAGAAAAGTATGCTGCATGTTTTCCTCCTTCGTCTATCCTGCGCCATTATTAATCAAAAACTTGCTTACAAAACCGAAAAGTAAAGTTGACCACGAAATTTGCTTTAAAGTGAAATTGTCGTGTTTCCGCGATCACCTTAAGTTGCGGTATAAGCCATCAATTGGAACGGAGGCCACATCGTTAGATTCCCCAGAGTCCTCCCCGCTTGCTATATAGCCATCTTAAGGCTGTCTTAAGAAAAGCCCATTAGGCTTACTCCACATTGACAGACTTGTTGGAGTTTAATCATGTTACCTGTCTCGACTACTAGTTCTTTTTCAAGCAAAACAAGACCGTGGTATCAGCAGGCCATCCTGGTTGAGCCTCAGCCGCCCGTTATTCAGTTCGACCTACACAGCCCTGGCAGTATGGAACGAGTTGCTCTGGAAACCTATATCGCCAGCCAATATAAACGTGCCTATCGAGCGCGTATATCTAGCTTTATGCCCTCGCTGCTGAGCATGAATCGCGCGGAGCGGTTTGAGGCTGCTGTGGGGGTTCGACCAGCGCAGGATGATTCCCTGTTTCTGGAGACCTATCTGGATAAACCGGTTGAGCAGGAGATCGGGACCCTGGCGAAGCGGCCAGTTGATCGCCGCAAAGTAATAGAAGTCGGTAATCTTGTGGCTACGGCGAAGGGCGGTAGCCAATTATTGTTTGTGCTGATGACTGCGGTGCTGGATGCAGCGGGCTTTCAATGGTTTGTTTTTACGGCTACCCCGCAGGTGGAAAAACTAATCAAACGATTACACTTTTGCCCTTATCCTCTGGCCTATGCAGATGCCTGGCGTCTTGATCATAGCGGTCTCGATGCTAAAGGTTTTAATTGCAAGTCCCAGGAAGCTGAAAACCTCAATAGTTCAGCCGATGACTGGGGTAGCTATTACGACTCTCGACCCAAAGTGATGGCCGGTGATATTGCTCACGCAATGGCGATCCTTCGCGGCAGGTCGAGGCTGGCCCGCGTGGTGGAGCAATATCAGGATGAAATCGCTCGTCTGGCGGTTTCGCTCAGAAAGCAGTGTTCGCCATTGCGTCATTGCGCATGACTCAGCATCCGCTCATCACCAGACTGCACTCACTGAAGGCGTATGCGGCTCCGGGTCAGGTAGCTCTGATCGACAATGGTGGAAAGTTGTCATATCGAGATTTAGTTGATCGTGTTGTCGCGCTCGGAACCTGGTTGCGAGACCAGGAGGTGAGGGTGGTGGCTCTCTATGCCGCTAATAGCATCGACTGGGTAGTGCTGGATCTCGCCTGTCAGGTGGCGGAGCTTATTTGTCTACCCCTGCCTCAATTCTTCAGCGATGAACAGTTACAGCACTGTTTGCAGTCAACCAGTGTGGATTTGATCTTTGCTGAATCGGGATCACGAAGTTCTTTGCTTGATGGCTGTGGTTTCGTCCATCACAAACTTGATTGTCCATCGTTCCTGACCCTGGATGCTTTGCGCCTGGCCACCCCGGATTATCAGCAGGCGACACCTGCTTATCCGGCGTGCACGCCCTTGGGTACGCAGAAAATTACCTTTACGTCGGGTTCAACAGGCGCACCGAAAGGTGTGTGCCTGAGTCAGGAACATCAGTGGCGGGTGGCGGAATCCCTGGCGGAAAGGATCGCTATAAAACGGCCGCAGCACCTGTGTTTGTTACCCTTGGCGACCCTGTTGGAAAATATCGCGGGGGTTTATACGCCGTTACTTTGCGGAGGCACGGTGATTCTGCCCGATGCCCGCACTCGCGGTTTAAGCGGTAGTTCCGGTCTTGATAGTCAGCGTTTGCTCGACTGTGTGAGCCACTACCAACCAGATAGCCTTATTCTAATTCCTCAATTGTTGAGCACCCTGCTGGTAGCGGGTGAGGCCGGTTGGCAAGTACCGACATCATTAAAATTTGTTGCTGTTGGTGGTGGCAAAGTAGACCCCGAAATAATCATTCAGGCGAGGCGCTTTGGAATACCGGTATACGAAGGTTATGGCCTGTCGGAATGCGGGTCAGTGGTGGCGCTAAATACACCGGCTGAGGATAAACCGGGTGCGGTAGGTAAGCCTCTATCCCATTGCGAAGTGACGATAGAGAACAGCGAAATTATAGTTTCCGGTGCTTGCCACCTAGGTTATCTCGGTCAAAGCGAAAGCTGGTTTCCGAGGCAGATTGCCACTGGTGATCTCGGTTCGCTAGAGGATGGCTGGTTAAGTATTCATGGTCGAGCCAACAACCTGTTGATTAGCAGTTTTGGGCGTAATGTCAGTCCTGAATGGGTTGAGAGCGCCTTGAATGCGAGGCCTTTACTGACTCAGTGTGTGGTGGTGGGGGATGGCCGTCCGTATCTGTCCGCATTATTAAGCGCGCCAGCCATAATCACAGATACCATGATTAGTGAGTGGGTGAACAGGGTTAATCAACAACTGCCCGATTATGCTCAGGTGCAGGCCTGGCGGCGCCTTGATCAGGACGCGTGGCAAGGTCTGCTGACAATCAATGGTCGGCCTCGGCGTGAGCTGATTTGTGCGCGTTTTGCAGATGTAATTGGGGGCTTTTATGCGTCGGACGTGGGACACGCGGGTTCACTTAAACACCAGGCTGATGTGGCTATCTAGCAAAAGCAGGATCGGCACCAGGACAGTTGTGGCATCAAGGTAAAAGCAGCATGAATTTTTACAAGGAATTACAAAACGAGACGGAAGCAGCGCGTGCGCATTTACTGAATGCGCCCATCATTGACCGCTGTCTGCGTGGCGATATTGTGCTGGCCGATTATGTGGCTTTTCTATGTCAGGCCTATCATCACGTTAAGCACACAACATCGCTATTAATGGCTACTGGCGCCAGACTGCCCGAATCCAGGGAATGGCTGCGTGAAGCCGTGGCGGAATATATCGAAGAGGAGCTGGGTCACCAGGAGTGGATTCTCAACGATATTGCCATCTGTGGATACGATAAGAACAAGGTGCGGGCGAGCCGGCCAAATCCTGGCACTGAGCTAATGGTGGCCTACGCTTACGACACAATTAACCGGATCGATCCACTGGGGTTTTTTGGCATGGTGCTGGTGCTTGAGGGCACCAGTGTGGGTATTGCGAATCAGGTTGCCGACTGCGTTCAGGCGGCCTTTGCGCTGCCAGACAAAGCTTTCACTTATCTGCGCTCCCACGGAGAGGTAGACCAGCAGCATATAAAAACCTTTGAAAACTTGATGAACAAAATTACTGAATCGACAGAACAGAAGCAAATTATTCACAGCGCCCGGATGTTTTATCAGCTTTATGGAAATGTTTTTCGGGAGCTTGATCCAGAGCAGGCGCTACATTTCTTGGGCTAACCAGCTACTGCTGTGTAAGCACTGGTCTGTTAAATACAGAGCTTCGCTTTTTTATTACTGAATTGTCATTACTGATTTGACACGACTGGACGGAAACAAATATGAATCTTTCTGGAAAAACCGCATTACTGACTGGGGCCACCGGTGGTATCGGTTGCGCAATTGCGCAGGCGCTGGCGGGTGAGGGCCTGAGTCTGATTCTGACTGCTCGTGATAGTGAAAAGCTGGCGCGCCTCCAGCAAGAACTTATGGGCAAGGGGCATTTAACACTGAGTGTTGATCTCACTCAGGCCACAGGTCGTGAGGCTTTACTAAAACTCGCTGCTGATCAGGGCGTCGATCTGCTAATCAACAATGCCGGTATTAATCAATTGGCCCTGCTTGAGCAGGTCAGTGATAGCGATCTGGCAGGCATAATCGAGACCAACCTCATGGTGCCCATGATGTTGTGCCGGGATTTCCTACCATTGCTCGAAGGCCGACCAGAAAGCGCGATTATTAATATTGGTTCAATTCTCGGCAGTATCGGTTATGCAGGTTCAGTGACTTATTGTGCGACCAAATTCGGCCTGCGTGGTTTTAGTGAAGCGCTGCGGCGGGAGCTGGCTGATCGATCTGTGCAGGTGGTCTATTTCGCACCACGGGCTACGGCGACGCCATTCAATAGCGACAAAATGGTGGCGATGAATGAGGTGCTGGGTACAGCGGTGGATTCGGCTGAAGCGGTCGCCAAGGACTTTATTAAAACACTGAAGCAGGAGAAACCTCACAACCGCTATCTCGGCTGGCCGGAAAAATTCTTTGTGCGTGTAAATGGTCTTTTACCAAAATTGGTAGATAAGGCTCTGTATAAGCAGTTGCCGATTATTCGCCGCTTTGCCGGGCGGTAACTTTTTTCAACTAAATAAAAGGATGGTTAATGTGGAGAAATACACGATGGCAAAAATTGTCACTGTATATGTTGTCTTATTAGTAATGGTTCTGCTTAGTAATTTCGCTCTGGCGGCTAACGATAGCGAAATAATCGTTAACCAACTGCAAAAGCGTTGGGCAGAAGTGAATTACCAATTACGGGGTAAACCACAACGAGTAGCCTTCAAACAATTATTGGGTGATGTGGATGTCGCCCTTGAGCAACATGCTGGTGATGCGCCGGTGCTGATCTGGTGCGGGATCATTAAGTCCAGCTATGCGGGGGTTAAAGGTGGACTGGGGGCGCTGAAATATGCCAGAGCCTCCAAGGCTGACCTGGAAAAAGCTATAGAACTGGATGCCGAGGCATTAAACGGTTCGGCTTATACCAGTCTTGGCACCCTTTATTTTAAGGTGCCGGGCTGGCCGCTGGGTTTCGGTGATAACAAAAAAGCTGAAGCCTTATTGACCAGGGCCCTCGAAATCAACCCGGATGGTATTGACCCTAATTATTTCTACGCTGAATATTTACGCCAAGCGGGCGAGTACACTAAGGCCGAGAAGTACTTGCTCAAAGCTCAGCTAGCGCAAGCCCGACCTGATCGTCCTGTGGCCGACCAAGGTCGCCAGAAGGAAATTATGCTAGCGTTGTCCGAAGTGCAAAAAAAGCTCAGGTAAAAATCGAACGAGAGAATTGCCAGGGGCACGATTAGGCAAACTGTCAGGAGTACAATCAAGGGAACTGCCACGAGCGAGATAAAGGGGTTTGTTTAGCGCAGATACCCGGAGATGACTAAGCGGCAATGAATATTCTACTGGTGGAAGATGATGCGCCTCTGGCGAGAGGGCTGCAAAGAGCCCTGCGTCACGAGGGTTTCAGCGTTAATCATGTCGATTGCGGCAGAGAGGCTATAAACAGCGTCGCCAGTACCTTGCCCGATATGGTGATCCTGGATTTGGGCTTGCCCGATATGGATGGTATGGCGGTGTTAAAGCAGTTGCGGAACAATGGACACAAGCTGCCGGTACTGATCCTCACGGCGAGAGAGGGGCTCAATGATACAGTGACAGCCCTCGATGGTGGTGCCGACGACTACCTCTCCAAACCTTTTGAAATGGATGAATTACTGGCGCGCTTGCGTGTGCTGACGCGGCGTTTGGGTACCTCGCAAAGCAGTAGGATTGCTCAGGGTGCTGTGACTCTGGATACGGCCAGTCACGCAGTTTGTGTCGGTGACAGTGATGTAAGCTGCTCACGACGGGAATATATGTTGCTCAAGGCGCTGATGGAAAATACCGGTCGAATCCAGACGCGGGAAGCCCTTGAGAGTAAGCTTTATGGTTGGGGTGAGGAGGTGGCCAGCAATACCATCGAAGTACATATCAGTCATCTGAGAAAAAAATTGCCAGCAGGTTTTATTCAGACTGTGCGTGGAGTTGGCTACACTATTAATAGCGATGCTTCTAATAATAGTAAGACCACCAAGCAAAAGTCGCCCCACTGAGTGGCCTGTTGAATTGTGTCATCGATTCGTCTTTATTTGATTATTGTTCTGCTTTCGACCATTTGTCTGGTGAATTTTGTCGCGGCCTTGCATGGTTATCGCAGCAGCATGGCCGAAGCCGATAGGCTGCTGGACAGACAATTGAGCGATTCAGCCAACTTATTAGCCAGGCTCGACATTGCTCTTCGTGAAGTGGCGAATGAGGGGAGTTCGCCAGGACAGCACGGGGAAGTTCAGCATCCACAGTTAGTTCACCCTCAAACTCTGATGTTTCAAATCTGGCAGGGCGGACACTTGCTGGCGCGTTCCGATAATGCCCCTGACGGGCCAATCCTGCCTCTTGAGTCGGGCTTTCATGCTCACAACCACAAAGGCTTGCGTTGGCGGATGCTGGTTGTTAATGCGAGCATTGACTCAGGTGCAGATGCAGGTGTTGGTGAAACATCAGCGGGAAATTCGCTTACCAGCTCACTTGGGGGTTTAGGCGGCGGCATAGATGCCAACGATCACAACTCGAATAAACCAGACCGCTGGGTTATTGTCGGGCAGAGCGCAGATGCTTATAGAACGCTGGTTGAAGGTGTTATCTTCGAATCTATCTGGCCGATCATCTGGGTCTTACCTGTTCTCGGCGTGCTGATCTGGTTGATCGTCGGGCTGGGACTGCGGCCGCTGCGACAATTGGCTCGGCTTCTCGAGGAGCGCAAAGCTGATGACCTGATGCCGTTGGTAGAGACCGGTTATCCGGGGGAGCTGACCACTCTGGTGGCATCCACCAATAGTTTGCTGGCGCGCCTGTCTGAGGCCTTCGAACGGGAAAAACGTTTTGCTTCAGATGCCGCCCATGAATTGCGCACACCATTGGCGGTTCTAAAGGTTAACTTGCACAATATTGCTGCTGAGGTCGATATGGATAATGCCAGTCTTCAGGAGTTGGAAGCGAGCGTTGATCGGATGAGTCATTCCATAGAGCAAATCCTGGCTTTGTATCGACTGACGCCTGATAAATTTAACAGCACTTTAAGCCGGGCAGATATTAGTGCATTGGCCAGGGCGGTCATTGCCGAGTTATACCCCAGGTGCCGGGAAAAAAATCAGCAGATCACGCTGGAGGCGGAGCCTCTTGCCATAGAGTGTGACGCCTTTGCCATAACTACTCTGCTACGTAATCTTATCGATAATGCCAGTAAGTATAGCCCCGCGGGCGGCAGCATAGCGGTTTCCATATCCGCTTCTTCCATATCCGGTCGGCCTATGTCAACCCGTGGTCAGCCCCAAAAAAACCGGCTTTTGATTACCGTGGAAGATTCCGGGCCGGGGATACCCGCATCCTCAAGAGATCAGGTGTTTGATCGCTTCTATCGTGTCGGTGGCGACCAGCACGGCTCGGGTGAGGTGGGATGTGGACTGGGGCTTTCTATTGTCGATCATATCGTGCATCTGCATCAGGGCGAGATTGAGCTGGACCTATCACCTAATTTGGGAGGGCTGCGGGTTAAGGTCACACTGCCCTGCCAACAAGGGGCACCGGTGGCCTTACCGATGGCCTTAGTCAATGTTTAAGTGCATCGACAAGTTTTTAGGTCGTCAGCTGATGAGGGTGTTACTGGGCTCTAACCTGTTGTGTTGGGCGATTTTTGTTGAGGCGGCCACGCTAGTGGTTAACATCGAGATCAAGGCCCACCTGTTTTATCCTGCTGAAGTGATCGTGCCCGCTAATACCAAGGTAAAACTGCTGATTCACAATATGGACTCGAGCCCTGAGGAGTTTGAAAGCTACGAGCTTAATCGCGAAAAAGTCATCCTCGGTAACAGCAAGGCCGTGGTGTTTATTGGTCCGCTGGCGCCGGGAGAATATCCTTTTTTTGGAGAATTCAATATGACCACCGCGCTGGGCAAAGTCATTGTTAATTAGGCCATAAATATGTTGCTGGATGCGGTCATTATCGTCTTACGTGAAACACTTGAGGCAGGGGTGCTGGTGAGCGTGCTGCTGACCGTAGGTAACCGGTATAAGCTCGGCCTGCGCTGGCTGGCTTGGGCTTTTTCGGGTGGCATGGTGGGAGCAATTATTTATGCCGGCAATATGGGCCTTGTCTCTCACTGGTTTGATTACGTCGGTCAGGAGGTGGTGAACGCCATTATCCAGTACAGTATTTATCTGAGTTTGTTGCTTATTTGCCTGTTTGTTGCATCGATACCCCGGATTAGCAGCCGCGCTTTAATTTATCTTCTGACCCTGACGGTCGCCCTGGCGCTTATCAGAGAGGCGACCGAAATTATTATTTTCTACTCTGGTTTTATCGGCAATAGCGCGGTGTTTAGCAAAGCGGCGACCAGTGGATTTATTGGCCTGATGCTTGGTTTGAGCGTTGGCGCCCTGTGTTATTTCAGCATTATGTCTCTCAAACCTCGTCACGTGAAGCCAGTTCAGATTGGAGTGCTAGCGCTGGTTGGCGCCGGTATGGTCGCCCAGGCCACACAGCTACTTATTCAGGCCGACTGGCTACCTTCGGTAGCGCCGCTTTGGGATACTCGAGAAATCCTGCCCGAAGCCTCTATGCCAGGTCAGCTTGCCTACGCCATTTTTGGTTACGAAGCGACCCCAACGCCCCTTGAAGCTGGCTTATTTCTCGGTGCCCTGGCCTGCACTCCTCTACTTATTGCGCTGTCGCGTTTTATCAGTGGGAAGACCTTAATAGAGGCGAGAACCCAATGACTGCGGGATTCTTCTGCGCCAAACCGACTCGCCGCTTGATTTTCAGGTTGCCTGGGGCGATGGAGACACTGATGTCGGTAGTGATGATAGTGGCCGCGTCAAATTCCGCCTACCTGCACGCCGACGGCTCGACTATCGATAAAATCTATCACCCCTACGTACAATTGCTGGAAACAGAAATCGAGTATCGCTCGCGTTATCAGGATGATGACGATGCGGCTCTTGATGACCAGCAAAAATACCAGCTTGGCTTAGGCCGCTCGCTTTCTGAGCAGCTGTTTGCCGAACTCTATTTGATTGGGGCGGGCAGTTCCGAGAGTGATTTTGAATTGACGGCGGTGGAAGCGGAACTGAAAATTCAGTTAAGCGAGCAGGGTGAATACGATAATGACTGGGGCCTGTTATTCGAGCTGGAGCGAGAAACTAAAGAAAACCTATGGGAAGTCAGCACCACCCTGATAGCGCTCCACCAATGGTCTCGCTGGATAGCCACAGCTAATTTATCCCTCACCTATGAGTGGGGTAGGGATATCAATAATGAACTGGAGACCAGTCTGGCTTCACAATTGCGTTACCGATATAGCCAGGCTCTTGAACCGGCGATCGAATTTTACCTGGGTGAGGATACGCTTGGTGTAGGTCCCGTACTCACAGGTGTTCAGCGCCTGGGCGGGCGACGCAAGCTGGTATGGGAATTCGGCGCAATCCTGGGCATTGATGAGGCTACGCCAGATACCAGCTGGAAGCTTAATATTGAGTATGAATTTTAGCTTCGATTCATTTCAAGATTAGGCCGACACCAGATTAAGCCTTTTTTATAAATATGGTCAGCACCGTAGAGAGGCCAAACTGACAGAGACCTGTCACCTTTTTGAATTGCGCTCTACAATACCCCATCAAAATTGGCCGAACAAATTTCAAACGCTGAGTAAAGCAGGCAATTAATCACTAAGCACTTTAAATTACAGGAGAACACATCATGGCAAATTTATTAACAGGGCAGGTAGCAGTCGTTACCGGCGCAGGTCGAGGTATGGGTCGCGCCCACGCGATGGCGTTGGCAGCCGAGGGCGTAAAAATCGTGGTCAATGATCTGGGTGGGTCGATTGTCGGTGATGGCGGTGATGCCAGCCCGGCGGATGATGTGGTCAAAGAAATCGTCGCTGCCGGTGGTGAGGCGGTGGCCAACTACGGCAGTGTCACCGAAGTCGCAGATGGCACGGCCATGATAGAGCAAGCCATGGATACCTTTGGTCGGCTTGATATCGTGATAAATAATGCCGGCAATATCCGCAATCAGCTGTTTGTCAAAATGACGGAGGAAGAATGGGACAGCGTTATCGCCGTGCATTTGAAAGGGCTTTACAGCGTTACTCGACAGGCTGCGCAGATATTTGCCAAGCAACGTAGCGGCCGTATTGTGAATACTGCATCTGAGGCGGGCCTGGGCGGTTACGCTGCGTCCAACTATGCTGCGGCAAAGGAAGGCATTGTTGGATTCTCGCGCACCCTGGCTCTGGAGCTGGGGCCATACGGTGTGACCACAAATGCTATCCGCCCCCGTGCCGGAACCCGAATGGCCGGTGCTGTTGATATGAAAAAAGCCCTCGATCTGGCCCGTGAGGGCAAACTGCCACTGCCCGAATTTATGTTTGAGATAGAAGACATGATGGAAGGATCTGATACCTTTAGTCCTGACCAGGTCGCACCTCTGGTGGTGTTCCTTTGTACCGAGGCCGCCGCAAATATCAACGGTCGTGACTTTATCGTTGGCGGTGGCGAAATCACTCTGGTGTCATTACCCACCAAAGAGCGCAGCATCTTTAGCGACACGCAGTGGACTCAGGAACAGTTACAGGATCTGATTCCAAAGACCCTGGGCAAAGGCGTAAAAAATCCCGCTGCGCCGCGGCAGGCATAAAAGTAAAAGCGCAAAGCCCTGTTTTGGTTTTGATCGAATGTCGGGGGTTTTAGCGTTTAGTGCATAGAGACTTGACGCTCGGTCAGCAGGATTGATCACAGCAGTATCCTTGCAGTGAAACCGTATGGATAGCTAGTATACGTGAGTATGTCAAACGGAGGGTGATCTTGCCCCGATAAAACGGACACATTAAATTTCATGCTGCTAGCCGCTCGTATTCCATCGGTGAACAATAACCAATCCCTGAGTGTAGCCGCGTTCGATTGTAAAAATCATTAACGTAACGACCTAAAGCATACTTC
>JAJFKC010000038.1 GCA_021773435.1 Porticoccaceae bacterium | reverse complement strand
TTGGTGGTACTCCCTTGACCGCGCCAAACTGGATGAAATTATATTGGATGATGGCAGCGTCCTGGCAGTGGACCAGGTGGAGCAGTTGGTCAGTGCGATGGCAGCCTACCAGATGCCGGTGAATGGTCTAGAGGATTTGTCTGGTGCAGAGCAGGCGAATATTGAACAGGTCATCGCTGATACCTGGCAAGTAATCTAGCGGCAATAAAAAATTATTGCTGTTTGACGGAAAGTGGTGCCGCAGGCATCATGGTTTTGATTGAACTTGGTTTTATATCAAGATAAAGAGAATCAGACTTAATTCCATCCAGTTCTTTGTAAGACCTAGCCTTTAGTTGATTATTGTGCTGGCCTTTGTCGCTACTGTGTACGGCAGACTGCTACGTCGTTTAGAAACAGTAATATTTCATTCGTAGTTTCCCGAGGTTTTTCCAGCATCAACCAGTGACCTGCACCCTCAATCAGTTTGACGCGACGTAGGTCTTCAAAATGGGTAGGCATCAATTCTTCCCAGTCGGGCACATAAAGAAGAACGTCATCTTCAGCACCGGCGATAAAATGCGCAGGCTGGGTGAATTTAGCGCCCGCGAGCTGTGGCGTTAGCGCCCAGTTGCGTTCGAAATTGCGATACCAGTTCACCCCACCACGAAAGCCGTTTTTTTTAAACTGCGTTACGTGATAATCCAGGTCTTCCTGGCTCAGCCAGGCAGGCAATTCGGCGGGCACCTCAAATATTTCCGCCATACTGGCCTCCGCGGGATGGTTGACCTGCGACATCCAGGTACCGGGTGGGCTATCTGCAGATACTGCGTAGTAAGTCATCCGCAGCGAGGCTTCGGGAAAAGCTTCTAAACCGAGTTCAGCACCCGGCTCCTGAAATTTACGGATATACCAGTACTTGTCGTCGAGTCCAGGCGGATTAATAACGGCGTCAGATTTGTTCGCGCGGCCGACATGGGGTACAGAGAGGCCCATGACGGCACTGACGCGTTTGGGGTGCAGCAGGGCCGTATGCCAGGCGACCATACAACCCATGTCCTGACCTATCACAATAAAGTCGTCATAGCCCAGCGCATCTGCCAGGCCCACCACGTCGCCCGTAAGGTGAAGGATATCGTAATCCTCTATGGGCTCAGGCGCATCGCTGCCGGCATAACCCCGTTGATCTGGCACCGCGACTTTATAACCCGCTGCCACAATCGGGTCGATCTGATGTCGCCACAAGTGCCAAAATTCTGGAAAGCCATGAAGGAGAATCACTAGCGGACCATCGCCTTTAACCACCGTTCGCAGGGTGACGCCATTGGTTTGGATAAACTGGAATTCGGGTTCTACAATCATGTCGGGTTCTCTGGAATCAACTGGATTTAGAAGTGCTGTTTTTTGGGAGCTGAGCTAAGTGTACTGAGAGCAATAAGCACCATACAGATGATGGTTATAGCGGCAGCAAGTAGTGCCGGAACATAGGCCAGGACATCAAAAATATTGCCCTGACCCAGGCCTTCAACATAACCACCACTTAGCCCGCGGGCGGTACCAAACGCCGCGAAAACGTAAAATGCTGAATTGCACCAGGCGGTGAAAATCAGCCCATAGGTGATAAATTTACGCGGGCTGACCGATTGTACAAAGGGTAGAGCCACTGCGCCCATCGCGCACAACAGGCCGTTGGTAATGGCACCGACATGAGCGGCTCTCCAGGCCCGAACTTCACCGGGTACGCTAATGTCGAGAGCAAACAGTGGCCAGACTTCAATTCGTCCCAACACGGAAAACACCAGCATAAAGCCACCGATAAGGCCGATAATAATTATTAGCGCGCCATTGCCAAGTAATAAAGCCTGATAATGTTTGATTGTGGCGTCCGACATATTTTTCTCTTTATTAGTAATCGTGGCGGTAACAATAGATGGTGGTGAGAAGAGATAGAAGTGAGAATAGACTGCCCCCATTCAAATATCTATGGCTGATTGCGGCTTGCCCCGGATCTTGCCATAACCGAATTTGACGGACAGTTTTTTACAATGCCCAGCCCATTATGTAATTTTGCTATCCATGCGGTCGCGCAATGATATATATTTGGATGGCAGCCCGTTTATCAAGACCGATCAAACCCGAAGCGCTTTCAACAACGGCACTCTCATCAGAGAGAAGGTTTTGTCGGCTTAACTTTTATTTAAAAACCAGGAGAGAAAGATGAAAGATGTAGCAGGTAAAGTCGCGTTTATTACCGGTGCCGCCAGCGGCATGGGTCTGGGTATGGCGCGAGCCTTTTCCGCCGCTGGCATGAAGGTCATGCTCGGTGATATTCAGAAGGATCCCCTAGATGCAGCGGTTGCTGAGCTAAAAGGCAAAGGCCGTGAGGTGGAAGGTGTGGTTGTCGATGTCACTGATCGCGATTCTGTTTTCGCCGCAGCTGATGCCACTATCGCCGCCTTTGGTAAAGTGCATGTCTGTATCAACAACGCTGGTGTCGGCGCCAGCGGCAGCGCCGAAAGCACTAGCGAAAAGAACTGGCGTTGGACTATCGATGTAAATATGTGGGGCGTAGTGTGGGGCCTCCAGGCTTTTATGCCGCTGATTGAATCCCATGGTGAGGGTGGACATGTGGTGAATACCGCGTCGATGGCAGGTATGTTCTCATTCAGGGATCTCAGCGCCTACAACGCATCGAAATACGCGGTGGTGGCCATGTCTGAGACAGCCATGGCCGAACATCAAAAAGATAACATCGGCGTGTCGGTACTATGCCCGGGTGTGGTTGCCACTAACCTGGGAACATCAGCACGTAATCGCGGTGATGACTATGGCGGTGCCACTGATAAGAAATCCGAGCAGATGATGGAGATGCTGAAGAAGGGTTTGAACCCCGATATAGTCGGTGAGCAGGTGCTCGAAGCGATTGTTGATGACCAACCTTATATCTTCACCGATCCAAGCCTACGTAGTCTGATCCAGGGTCGCTTTGAACGGATTCTCGGCGGCTACGATTGGGCCGACCAATGTGAAGCTTTGAAGAAAGCCGATCAGCAAGGCGGTATCGATTTATAACGAACTGATCTACTTTAATTCGACCAGCAATAAATCGGTCTGCAGTAAATAGCCGGTTGAACCCAGGTCGAAGTAGTACACGTGCTGCGGCCTGCTGGTTAAAGTGTAAGGATTTAAGCAGCAGGTTTTAGCCAATAAAAAGCCATAGCTTGAGGATAAATCATGAAATATCGAACATTAGGTAGTAGCGGGGCGCAAGTGTCGGCAATTGGTCTGGGCTGCATGGGTATGTCGGATTTTTATGGTCCGGCAGATGAGGATGAATCCATTGCCACGCTTCACCACACCCTGGGAATCGGGCTGAATTTTCTTGATACCTCAGATGTCTACGGCAGTGGCCACAATGAAACCCTGGTTGGCCGTGCAATTGCCGACCGACGGGATCAGGCTTTTGTCGCCACAAAATTTGGTATTGCCGGTGTCACACGCAAACCCGAAGGCGGGCTTGCCATGAAAGTCGATGGCCGTCCTGAATATGTAAAGTCTGCCTGTGAGGCAAGCTTAAAGAGGCTGGGCATTGACTGTATCGACCTCTACTACCAGCACCGCGTCGACCCCAATACACCTATCGAAGAGACCGTCGGTGCTATGGCTGAATTAGTCGCCGAGGGGAAAGTGCGATTTTTGGGCCTGTCCGAAGCCTCGGCTGATCCCGAGTTAATACGCCGCGCCAGTAAAGTTCATGATATCGCTGCGCTGCAAAGCGAATACTCTTTGTGGACACGCGATCCTGAAGCCGAAGTCCTGGGTGTATGTAAAGAGTTAAACATCGCCTTTGTGCCCTATAGCCCTTTAGGCAGAGGCTTTTTAACTGGCACTATTTCTGATACCGACGAAATGGGCGATAAGGATTTCCGTAAATCCAACCCCCGTTTCCAACCGGGTAATATCGAGCACAACCTCAAACTCACCGAGCAGATTAAGGATATGGCCTCGGATAAAGGCTGCTCGCCATCGCAATTGGTACTTGGTTGGCTGCTGGCTCAGGGCGATCAAATTATTCCAATCCCTGGTACCCGACGCATTACTAATCTTGATAGCAATGCCGGTGCGGTCGATATCTCTCTCAGTACTGCTGAGCTAGACGCGATCGATGCCATTTTCCCCCCGGACGCGGCGAAGGGTAGCCGTTACGCCTGATCAAATAATCGGCCGCAGACCTGCGAGTATTGCTGAATGAGTGCTGTATGAGTAAAGAACAAACAGGCCAGCAAATGCCACTGGATGATAATCAGGTGGCGGCTCTACTCGCCGAAGAAGCGGGTCGTTATTTCTCAGGTACCAGGGTAGAAAACGTCGAAAAAATGTCCGGTGGTGCATCCCGCGAAACCTGGTCATTCGATGTGCAGCAAAGCGATGGCACGACACTGGGTTTAATCCTCCGTCGCGATCCCGGCAATACCGGCAGCTCGGGAGAAGAGGGTTGGCGGGGTGGCAAGACCACTTACTCCCTGGATCGCACTACCGAGGCCGAACTACAGCGAGTAGTCCATGAGGCCGGAGGGCTGGTAGCGAAAGTGCACTTTGCCATACCCAAGGGGCACGCTCTGGGTGACTGCTACGTGATGGATCGCATCGAAGGGGAAGTCCTGGCTCCGCGCATCCTGCGTGACGAAGCCTATGCCGAGGCCCGCAAGACCATGGCTTACCAGTGCGGGGAAATACTCGCTGGTTTGCACGCCGTCGATCCCGCGACCTTACCAACAGGCATGGTGCAAATGCCGGTAGAAAGTCTGATTGCCTACTATCGCGAACTGATGGACGGCATCAGCGACTACCACCGCGATGAAACACCCGTCGCCCGCCCCGAATATCATCCCGCCTTTGAACTCACCTTCCGCTGGCTGGAACAGAACTGCCCCAAAGACGTGCCCGCAGGTTTAGTTCACGGGGATTTTCGCAACGGTAACTTTGTAGTTGGCCCCGAAGGCATACGCGCCGTGCTCGACTGGGAGCTGGGGCACGTCGGTGATGGCATGGAAGACCTGGGCTGGCTCAGTGTTCGCGCCTGGCGTTTCGGCCGGCACCAGAATCCCGTTGGTGGTTTCGGCCAGCTCGACGACCTGTTCGCCGGCTACGAAAATGCCGGTGGTCGTAAGGTCGACCCCAAAGTTGTGCACTTCTGGGAAGTGCTGGGCACTTTAAAGTGGGGCATTATCTGTATGTTCCAGGCCTACAAACCCATCTCCGGGCTAGTCGACTCCTTCGAACACCTGGCCATCGGTCGGCGCGCCTGCGAAAACGAACTTGACCTGCTTAAACTGATTGAAGACTCTTATTGAAGACTCTTATTGAAGAAAAGCCATAGAGGAACACTACATGTCACAGGATAAACTACATGCCACAGGATAGAGCCACCGCCGAAGAACTCCTTGCTGGCGTAGAAAAATTTCTGCGCAATGATGTGCTGCCACAGCTCAAGGGTGCCAGCGTTTACAAATGCCGCGTCGCCGCCAATATGCTCAGTATCGTCCAGCGCGAACTGGCCCAGGGGCCAGCGGCAGACAAAGCCGAACTGGAAGGTCTGCAAAATTTACTGGCTAGAGAAAGCGATCAGGACGATGTTCAGGCTTCCCTCGATGACTTAAACGCCGAGTTTTGCGCGAAAATCCGTTCGGGCGAACTGGATGACCAACGCGATGCCGTGATTGCTCATACTCGCCGTACCTTGATTGATAAGGTGGGGATTGCTAATCCGAGATATGCGGGTTTGGTGAAGTAGGATTGGAAGTTATGGTTTGGCTTAACTCATATAATGTTGTTCAGTAAGGCTTTATATCTATCCGTCAGCAATCCCAGTTTGTTATTAGTTGCAGGATTAACGGGAATTACGATTCCTGTTAATAATAAGTTAGATTTTTGAAAGGAAGATGGCAATGATTAAATATAGTTTTTTACTACTAAGTACATTATCAATAGTTTCCTGCACAACAGCGACTTTAAGAAAAGAAGAAGCTGCAATAATGCCACCTTTAGCACTGTGTACTGAATACAGGCACTATTCAAAGTTAGTTACAAACTTTAATTACGAGCGTGAATCTCTGCTTAGCCGGCTGCAAGTATTATATGCGGAAATAGAAAAAAAGAATGTTGACTGTAAATCAATTTTACCGCCGGAGCCCATTCAACAAGGTGGAGGCAAAGGTGTAGTTAATTGCATGCCTAATAAAGTAACTGGTGGGGTTTCATGCTTTTAAGGCGGTCTGTAAACTTATGGGATTAGCTTGAAGCTCCCCCGTTTTCGAGTAAGTGGGGTCAGATAAGACTTTTCTCAGGCTTTAAAAGATTTCTCGTCATTAAAAGGCTCAGGGGAAAGCCGGTTTGACCGACCTGTTGCCTGCTCTCCCTTAGAAGTCTTTAGATTTGAACTTCCCTTTCATCATAGTCACGACCATTGCGCCAATACCCAGCCACGAGGGTTTGATGTTATAGCGCGCGGATTGCTCACTCAGTTGATAAAACACTTCTTTATTGGTCATCAACAAGTGGCCGGGTGACATAAAGCCTGTTTCGATGATGGATTTTTCGATGTTTTCGAAACTCAGCAGGTTGCCAAAGTTGCCTTGCCCGGACACCACTTCTGAGCCCTGTTCATTACCACCCCAGGTTAAGAACAGGTTCAACGAACAGAAATAGGGTCAGGTCCAGAAATAGCAGAAATAGGGTCAAGCAGAAATAGGGTCAGGTCCAGAAATAGGGTCAGGTCTAGGTCCAGAAATAGGGTCAGGTCTAGGTCCAGAAATAGGGTCAGGTCCAGAAATAGGGTCAGGTCCAGAAATAGGGTCAGGTCCAGAAATAGGGTCAGGTCCAGAAATAGCCAGAAATAGGGTCAGGTCTAGAAAAGATGCGTTTCCTGATCTAAACTACGGCTATGACCAGACCCGTACGAATAGAATTTGAAGGTGGGCTATATCACGTCAGTTCCCGTGGGGATCGGCAGGAACCCATCTATGAAGATGACGAGGATAGAGAACGGTTTCTCACTATTCTTGGTGACGTGATCGACACCTACAACTGGATTTGCCATGGCTATTGCCTGATGGACAATCACTACCACCTCATCATCGAAACACCAGATGGCAATTTGTCGAAAGGAATGCGGCAACTCAACGGTGTGTATACCCAGGCGTCAAACCGTCGGCATCAACGAGTGGGGCATTTGTTCCAGGGCCGTTATAAAGGAATTCTGGTGGATGGTGATGCTCACTTGCTTGAGTTGACCCGATATGTTGTCCTCAACCCCGTGCGCGCGGGTATGGTTAAGCGTCCAGAGAAGTGGCGATGGAGCAGTTATTTGGCCATGACGGGTCAAAGCAAAATCCCGGAATGGTTAGCGGTCGACGGATTGTTGGCACAGTTCTCAAAGCAGCGCCCGGCAGCCGTCCGTCGTTACAAAGCCTTTGTTGCTGAAGGTATAGGCGTCGAATCCATCTGGTCTGATTTAAAGAGGCAGATTTTCCTCGGCGATGATGCCTTTGTATCGCGCATGCAGGCGATGGACAAAGGATTATCGAATAAACTCGGTGTGCCAAAAGCACAGGCTCGTCCACCGGCACCAACGCTGGAGGCGCTGGCATCAAGAAATAGTAGTCGGAATGAAGCCATTGCGGAGGCTTATGCGACTGGTAGTTATAGTTATCAAGAGATAGCGGATTATTACGGTTTGCATTTTACGACGGTGGGTAAGATTGTAAGGAAGGCACGAACTTGGAAGAAGACGTGAGCTTAGTGGGTGTGGTTCGATAGGCATCGATTCTAGACCTGACCCTCATGGCTTGTACTCATGGCTCGGACCCTCATGGCTCGTACTCATGGCTCGTCAAGAAAGCTGCCCCATATATGGCTGCCAATGTATCGAGAAGAAATAAGTACACGTATCCAGTCGGTAAGGTAGACGGCAAAACGCCGTTGCTTATCTCAGTTGGTTCGTTAAAATTTAACCAGACACCTTCTTTCGCTTAAAATCCACTGCGTTTCGGTTAAAGCCCATTGGGAAAGCTGTATAGCTAAATAGGTCAACATTATGGATCAGGAAACAAAGGTATTTCAGTTGCAGCTGTCTGCCGATCAGATGATGGCCCGGGCGCGGGAAATGACGGGTATCGATATCGTCGATGAAGCGGCTGTCGAGCCGCTGAATATTTTGGTGGATTCCTACAACACCGATGCCCGCCTGCACAAAGAGGGTGTGGCCGGCATTGAGAAAAAATTGCTGCGACTGCTAGGTAACCGCTTGCGAATGCAACAGGATTTCGTCCGGCATCCAGAAATTGCCGAGATTCAGATCAAACGCCTAGCCTTTGTCTACGGCTTGCCGAGAAGTGGCACGACGAAGATACAAAAAGTTCTCGCGGCGTCCGGGGATTTTAATTATCTGCCCTTCTGGCAGGCGCATAATCCGTCGTTGATTACTGGCTCAAAGACGGAGTCACCGCAGCCTCGAATTGACGAAGCGGATACCTTTATTCGTTGGTTCGATGACATGTCGCCGGACGCCAGGTTGGGGCATCGCTTCGGCACTTTTGAGCCAGAGGAGGAGAGCATCCTCATGGAGCACAGTCTTATCAGCTCTGTTTATATGGCCTTTGGTACGCTCACCAGTTATATGCAATGGCTGGCTACCCAGAACCCAAAGGCAACATTTGAATACCTGCGGGATATGCTCAAGTACCTGCAATGGCAATCGGGCGATAACAAACCATGGGTACTAAAAAGTCCGCTGTACCATGGTCTTGAACCGTTTATTTTCGAGGTATTTCCCGACGCCTGCCTGCTGCTGACCCATCGGAACCCGAATCAGACGCTGCCGAGTTTTTTTCGTTTGCTGGATACCTTTCATGCGCCTTATTCGCATAGAAAACCCGAGTATGAAATGCTTAGGATGGGCTTTGTAGCGGCGCTGGAAGAGCATCTTAAGGTCAGAAAAAATCAGCCGGATATTAATATTCTGGATATTCACTATAAAGAGGTCACCGGCCCGGGTGCTGAGATCGTTTCAAAAATATATAAATTCTGCGGCATGGACTTGAGTAGTGAGGCTCAGGAAAACATTCGCGCCTGGGAGGCGGCAAACCCAATACACAAGTTGGGCGCCTTCAATTATGATCAGGCCGATTATCAGTTGACTCAGGAACTGATTAACCAGGACTTCGCTGCCTATATCGAGTTTATAAATACAAGCTTTCCTGATCATCACTGATCATTAGCGGGTTCAATAACATAAGTTTTTAAATTCCCTTTTTTTACACGCCTCTTCTTTTTATCTTCGATGTCTTCAGTAGTGCCAAACGGGGCTGTTAATAATTGGCATAGGCCCAGCCGACATCGGCTTGATACACTATTCCTCCTATTTTTTGCCCGCTTCTGTACGCGCTCAAAAAGGTATTTAATGCAAAAAACAAACATTTCGACGCTTGGCGATGCTGAAGTCTCGGCTTTATTGGAGGCCGAAGTTCTCGCCCACTTTGGTCGTGGCAAGGTGGAAAATATTGAAAAGATGTCCGGCGGCGCTTCGCGGGAAACCTGGTCCTTCGACTGGCGCAACGATGCCGGCAATATCACCGGCCTGATCTTGCGCCGAGATCCGGGCGATACCGGCAGTTCAGGAGAAGAGGGGTGGCGGGGCGGCAAGACCACCTACTCGCTCGATCGCAGTACCGAGGCAGCATTGCAGAGGGTGGTTTATGACGCTGGTGGACTGGTAGCAAAGGTCCACTTTGCGTTGCCGGAAGACCACAGGTTGGGCGGCTGTTACATCATGGATCGCATCGAAGGGGAAGCACTGGCACCGCGTATTTTGCGTGACGAACGCTTTGCCGATGCTCGCAAGACCATGGCTTATCAATGCGGTGAAATCCTCGCTAAATTGCACGGGGTCGATCCCGCCACGCTGCCCAGCGCTATGGTAGAGGTGTCGGCGCGACAATTAATCGCACAACAACGGGAGATGATGGACGGTATCAGCGACTATTACCGCGATGAAACGGCGCTTGCCCGACCCGAATATCACCCTGCCTTTGAGTTGACCCTCCGTTGGCTGGAACAGCATTGTCCCAAAGACGCGACGGCTGGATTAGTACACGGTGATTTTCGCAACGGCAATTTTGTCGTGGGGCCGGAGGGCATTCGCGCTGTACTCGATTGGGAAATCGCGCATATCGGCGACGGCATGGAAGACCTGGGCTGGGTCTGTGTACGCGCCTGGCGTTTTGGTCAGCACGAGAACCCGGTCGGTGGCTTTGGTCAGCGGGAGGATTTGTTCGCCGCTTATGAAGATGCCGGTGGCCGCAAGGTGGACCCGAAAATGGTGCACTTTTGGGAGGTGCTGGGTTCATTAAAATGGGGCATAGGCTGCATGTTTCAGGCTTACAAGCCTATATCCGGACTGGTGGATTCTTTCGAGCATCTGGCGATAGGTCGTCGGGCCTGTGAAAATGAAATTGATTTACTCCAACTCATGGAGAAAAGCTGATAGAGGAGGCCCTATAAAGAAATTGCGGGGTTAATGTTGGTTAATGAGGGCGGTTCTCAAACTTGCGAGATTAGCTTCCATCAACGTGAAGTAACTGTCAGCTAGCATGCTGCCTTTTTTTACAATTCCCGCATCCAGAGTTTCGATAATGACAAGCTTCGCATCAGCGGCTTTGATGGCCTTAGAAATGGGCTCTGCGGGCTCCCATTTGTGAAGTACCGCGCCAATACCTTTGTCTTTGAGATGCTTTTCTAAATCTGCGGCATCGGCTTCAGTCCAGTCAATATCCTGTTTATAAAAACTGCCATCCACGAAGAGGTTTTGTTCACTAGTAAAATAAACCAGTTCCGGGGCCAGGGAAAATACGGTGATGTCGGCGGCGCTGAGCAGTGCCAATTCACTCTGGCGTTGTAATTCCAATAATTTGCCCCTTAAACCTGCCAAATTGGATTTAATTTTTGCTTCCATCTCTGGTACCAGGCGCATTAAATCCTGGGCAATGATCTCGGCGGACCGGGCGCTGTTAGCCAGACTTAACCAGAAGAAGATGGACGGTGCAGTTTCTTCTTCCTCCCCTGCGGACGGTGTTGCCCAGGGTGCGTCCTGGTGCGGTTTCATGGCAATGGAGACGCCTTCGAGGGTGTTTGACCAGGGCTTGGTGGCATCGATTTCAACAATGCGAATATTGGCCGATCGAGCAGCGGAAAATAGTGGGTCATCCCGCCACAGTTTGCCGATGGTCACAACCGCCGATGCCGCTTTGAAGGTCTCAGAAAGTTTTTCGGCTTTGGATTCAAAGTAATTGGCCTGGCCGTTTAGGCGTCGTCCTCGTTTGGGTAAGTTGAGCACTTTGATGTTTGTGTCGGTAGCGAGACTAGAGGCCAGGAAATAGGTCACGGGCAGGGAGGTGAGAACGGTTATTTCATGATTGCTTTTGCTAACACTTTCTACTGCCCGTGTGTTTTGGGCAAGCAGGAACTGAGCTGCTACTAAAAGGCACACCGTTGCACTCAGGTTTACCAGGCTTCTACTTGCCAGGCTTCTAAAGGTGGACCGTCCAAAGGTGATGTTCATCTATTTAATTCCTTGCTTCTTTATAAGCGGGAAAGGTGGCTCGAATAATCGTTGTAATAATAAAAAAGCTCGCTGCGACCATAATGATGGCACCGCCCGATGGCAGGGGCAGATCGAATTGCATGGGAATTAACACGCCAGCGATACAGCTGATAGTGGAAAAAATCATGCTAAGAATAACAAAGCCGCGCAGCGAGGAAATCACATTGCGCGCCGCCGCAGCGGGAATGAGTAGCAGCGCTTCTACCAATACGGCACCGACGATTTTTAGGCAGGCTACAGTCAGCAGGGTGATCATTAATACGAAAATATACTCCATCAATTCCACTGGCACTTTACGCGCTCGCGCCAGGCTGGGATTGAGGCTGGCCAATAACATTTTATTAAACAGCGGTGTGCCAACAGCAAGGATCACCAATGTCACCACCAGCAGTACGTTCATATCGGTATTACTGACGGTTAATACCGAGCCGAATAACACGGCTTCCAATATATGGGTGTTGACCTTGGCGGAGACAAACAATAATAAAGACGCACCAACGGCGAGAGATACGGAGAGAAACACACCAATTAAAGTGTCGGAGGAAAGCTGAGTTCGACCTTTGGTGTAATTCAATAACAGGGCAAACAAAATACAAAAACAAAACATCGAAATATAAGGTTCAGTGTAGGACTCCCCAAGCAACACACCAATGGCGACCCCGGTCATGGCCGCATTACCGATGGATTGGGAAAAAAAGGCCATACGTTTGGCAACGACCATCGTGCCCACACCGCCGAGTAAAGGCCCAATTAGCAGAGCACAGAGCAAGGCGTTAATAACAAAACCGTACTCAAATGCTTGTGGAATAGTGCCTTCCTGTGCCAGTGCCTGGAAGGATACACGTATCCATTCGTAAAAATCACTCATGCTGTAATTCCGCGTCTGGGTCGGTGCTGGGCTTGGGGGGTGTAGAGAGAGGGCGAGTAAAGCGGAATAGCTGGGCGGCTTCGTCGCTGTCCAGAAATGGTTCGGGTGGACCGGCATACACGAGAGTTCGATTTATACAGCTGACAGATGAGGCTAATTCTCTGACCTGTTGTAGGTCATGGGCAATCCAGATAATGGTGACTCCCTGACTTTGGAGTTCCTGAATTAAACTGAGGAAGATTTCTTCGCCGCGATTGTCCAGGCTGGTCATGGGTTCATCGAGGACGAGCAGTTCGGGTTGTGGTATCAGCGCCTGGGCGAAGAGCATGCGTTGGCGTTCACCACCGGAAAGGCTGCCCAGTTGGGTTTTGCTCTTGCCATGCAGGCCAACCCGTTCGAGGGCCTGCTCAGTTATTTCGCGATTGCCACGGCCAAAACCGGCAAACGCTGGCTTGTATTGATTGCATATCATAGCCATAAAATCGTAAACGCTGATGGGTAGGGATTTGTCGAAATCCAGGAATTGCGGTACATAGCCGATGGTGTGTTGACTGGTTTTGGTGCAGGTTTTGGTGCAGGTTTTTGACTTGGGGGTGTCTGTAGATTCCCAGGTGAACTCAACATCGCCGGAGTGGGGCATCTGGCCTAACAGTGAGCGCACAAAAGATGTTTTGCCACCACCATTGGGGCCAATCACACAATGAATTTCACCGGCCCGAATAGTGAGATCAATGGCCGATAAAATTTCTATGCCACTGAGCGTAAGGTTAAGTTGCCGACACTGAATGCTGGGTCCTGGCACGGTCTATTCCGCTACGTTAGTTGACGGTGTTGCTTCTGAAGGTGGCGTTTCTGTTGTAGATGCCGATACGGAACGCATGGCGTTCACCAAGGTTTCCAGGTTAGCCTGGGTTTCTCTTTCAAATAAACCCGCCGAGTAGTCACCGTCGGACATATGGGAAAAGGCGTACATATTGACGCCGGTGGCTTCGCGAATGGTTTCAGAAAGATTGCTGGCAAAATACTTCTCGGCAAACAAGACATTAACGTCGGCGGCTTTGATTTTATCGATGGTGTCGCCCAATTGTCGGGCGGTGGGCGCGACACCATGGCGTGGTTCAATGACCGCAACTACCTGCAAGCCAAACTCCTGCATCAAATAACCATAGGCTCCGTGCATCGTGGCACAGCGCAATGTCGAGGTGTCCAGTTTCGCCAGCTCGCCCATGTATTTAGCTTTGAGGCGCCGAATTTTAAGGGCGTAGTCGCGGGCGTTTTTTCGAAAATAACCGGCATTATCAGCATCGAGTTTGCCCAGCTCCCGTGCGATGGTGTAAATCTGTTGTATCGCCACCGTGGTTGAAACAAAGGTGTGTGGATTGACGACTTTGGCCTCGCCTTCGTCGGCGGCAATCGGAATAAGCGGCACGCCGCTGTTGGCGTAAATTAACGGCAGGTTATCTTTTCGCCCGGCGGCCTGAATAATCTCAAAGGCCCATTCGTCATGGCCAATGCCGTTAACGATGAGTGCATCCATGCTCAACACTCTGCGCATATCATCGGCCTGGGGTCGATAGTTGTGGGGATTATTGCCGGCGTCAATGAGGGGGATAATTTCGGCTCTATCGCCGACTACATTGGCGACAAAACTATAGTAGGGGTGCAGTGTGATACCAACTTTTAAAGGTTTGGCATCTGCTACGCCTGTAAACACACCAACAAATACGGTGCAGAACAGTGTGAGCAGTTGTGCAGCAAACACACGATGAAATTTCATATTCTTTCCTACTCTTTCTTAGATGACAGTCGCTAAATAACAGAACTTAATTTCGGATGCGCCTTCTTTCCATGTCGCCACTGTAGGCTACTACCTGCTTCCAGCCCTTTCGAATTAAAGCGTCGCGGACGACTTCGTTGGGTGCAGGCGCATAAGCGTCGGCATTCATCCAGATGGTGCCAGAACTGCTAAATGAAGCGCCTTTGTGAGCGTGGGAAAGTACGACTAAATAGGCGCTTTGCTGATCTGCAGAACCGCCGTTACCATGGTAAACGGTAGAGCCTTCAAATGAGAAAGTGGTCACTCTAGCCCAGGTAACTTCGCCGTATTGGGACCAGAATAAATCTTTAGCGAAAGGTGCGACGAAGTAATATTCGGCAAGCTGATCGACATCGGGCCAGGAGTCTTCAGCTTTACTTGATTGGGAGTCCTCAACTTTACTTAATGGGGAGTCTTCCACTTTATTCGGTAAGGAGTCTTCGGTTTTGCTCCCGGCTTTCTGGGCTAGCAAATCAGCATGTAATATCCACATTTCAGGGATGGCCGAAATTAACGAGCTGTGGATAGCCTGGTCAGTTTTGTTTAAATCATAGAAAGAGCTGAGCTGCCAGTCATAAAGCCGAGGTAAGGGATTGACGATTTGGCGTTGGCTGATAGCAACACCGGCAATAATAGCAACGACCACGATGACCAGGCCGACTGCCAAAGTTTCCTGGCGAGCAGACTTTGGCGCGACTGTTGTGGTAAGTGCCGTGGTAAGCGCTGCTGTAGTGGTATCAGCTCCAGTCACTTCATATCCTTTACCTGAACCCAGAGCACACCATCCTGAGATAGCGGCTTGCCCTCGTGCTCGGTGTCGGCGCCGACAGCCAGGGCACAAATACCCCACCAGCCAGCTCGGGGCAGGCCGATAGTGAACTGACCCTGGTCATCGGCATAAATGGTCTGCGTGCCATAGGCATCCTGGGGTAATTCGACTTCACCTGCCGCAGCAAAACGATTGTTCTCTTGATCCGGTTTATGGTTAATAAATTCAATTTCAATTTCGGCATGGGGTACGGGCTTACCGTCGGCCAGCACTCGTCCCCTAAAAACGCCGCCGGTCCAGTTGGCATAAGGTTTGTTGTAGGCCTGGATTTCAGCCGGTAGCCCCATGGGCTCGGCCCAGTTGCCGGGCACCCCGCCAACATTAATCATAGTGCGGGTGAACTGTTGAATATATTTGTCTTCGCCACTTTCGTAGTAAGGGGCAGGTTGGAGGACAAAGATATGATCCCCCAAAGAGCGTATGACAGAGCGTGGTAGGCTGGCGCTAAAGGCTTTGGTGGAGTTTTGCAGGCCATCCTCAGCCACTTGTTTGGTGTTGACTTGATGATTAGGGAGCCAGTCAACAGGTTTTACATACTTCAATAAATCAGTGCGTTTGGGTTTGGCATCTCCGCCGCGCTGACTGACCACGTAAAATTGTTCAGGAGGGTCCATATCCATATGCGGGCCACCGTGTACCGGATGGGTGAAGACCATGGAGAATTGTGTGGCCTGGCCCCTGGTGAATGCCGTCTCGGGGGTGTAAAGCATCTGGAAATGTGCGACTACACTGCCACTGAAGCCAAAAATGCTCAGTATTATTATTAAGTTGCGACTTACGAAAGCAATGAAACTCCGGGGTAGTAGGGGTTTAACAATATCTGTCATCGCGGATGCTCTTGGGTAAAAGGGACTTTCGGTTAAAAATGAAGCTTGCTGGAAGAACGTATTTGTTAACAATAGCGCCTGCTACTGGCAGCTAATATTGTGGATGTATCGCTTGATAAGTGCGAGCGTTGATAAAACGCTTATCTTCGCAGCGAGGTAAGCGGGACAAAAGTCCGACCCACGGGTCGAGGCGCTATTCTATATCGTCCATGTATATAACTACTTGATGACTGGGGCCAGCGTCATAGATGACATGGAAATCAGCATCAGGTTTGGTAAAGGTAAAGGTGCTGTCTGCATTCATGACATCGTTAATAAGAATCCTGTCCCTGTCATCCAGCACTCGAACTGCCACGCCTTCGGCCGATCCGCCGTCGGAAAAGCCGCCTTCACAGACCACTTTGCTGTTGTCCTCTTCGTCGTTGTAACAATTACATACCGGGCTATGGCCGTAGGCCGAAAAAGCTAAACACAGGGCGGCTGACAAAACTGCCGATGAACGCTGGCATTGATATTTCATAAAAACTCCAGCAAAGCATGATTGAGGAAATCGCAAAGGTCGGAGATGGTAATCATTCTTATCTGCCTAGGCAAATGGCCGTAGAAGAGGACGTTGCTGGCTGATTAAAAAAACGGTCATGGTTTCGATCAAAGAAAGCGAAACTAAAGGCATAAACAAATGATTTTAATTCTGGTTATTTTGTTCTTAATTTGTATTAGGGCAAGCCAAAACCTTCTAATCTGAGAGCTGTACCGCCGATGGAATCTGGCCTCACGGACCTTTCTTCATTTTCTCTTTCAAATCAGCAAACGGGCTGAAGGTGGCAGGCGAAATATCCTTTTGCTCGGCATCGCCATAGCGAATGAAATCGACAAATTTGGTGTGCTCTTCATCGTGACAATAAATACAGAGTAGTTCCCAGTTGCTGCCATCGGAGGGGTTATTGTCGTGGTTATGATCGCGGTGGTGCACCGTTAACTCGCGTAAATTAGTGCGCGTGAATTCGCGGGTACATCGACCACATATCCACGGGTAGAGCTTCAAGGCTTTTTCTCGATAACCACGCTCTCGCTCTGCAACATAGGTGCGTTGTTGAGCGAGGATGCGATCCATTTTGCTGGCCTTGCTATCTTTATCCATATTAGTCCCGTTTGGGCGAACACTTACTTTTATTGGTCTTCTGATGACGCTTGCGCATTCAAAATTTGACGAATTTCGGTTCAGCCAGCATACGTATATCCTCGGGCATGGGTATCGATTTTCGTGTTTCAAAATCAAACAGCGTGCCTGCAGTTTCAATGGTGGCAATGGTTTGGCCAGTTCCTCCATTAATAAACCAGTGGAAAAAATGTTGGGTTTTACCGCGCATTTCGCGCAGGCCACTTTTGGTCACCAGGGTGTCACCGGCTTTGAAAACACCGTGAAACTCGATGTTATATTCCAGGGCGGCGCCGCCCAGGTTATTTAGTTTTCGATAGGCCGGTGTTAGGCCGTAATGACGATGGAGGTGGGTCACTGCATCGGAGCACCGCGACATAAAAAACCTGGGATGCAGATTGCCCCGGACATCGCACTCCCAGGGCTCGATGGTGCCCCGAGCGGTATCAAAAAGGCCGTATTCTTCTGCGGTGCTTAAATCGCGCTTTGGGGGTTGTGGCAGGTCTTGCTTAGGGCGCATATCCTCGGGTGGCGAAACGGTTAATGCCTGGGCAGCGTGCCTGGCATCTTCCGAAAAAGAGGCGGCATTTCCTGTGTGAAGGTCGACCAACTGAAGATCAATGATGGAGCGGGATGCTATTGCATCGCTGTCGAGGTTGTGGGTCTCGCTAAAGACGGTCAGTGTGTCTTTGCCCACAGTAAAAATCCCTGTATACACCGTGTAACTTTCGCCGTTGCGCATTTCACGGAGGTATAAAACACGTTCCGAGCGGTGTATCAGAGCCAGGTTTGGAGTCGCCGCCAGGCCCAGCATAACCTGGAGCTGACCGACGGCTTCTGCCGACCGTGCCACGTAATACTGTGCGTTCATGTGCTCCATGACATCGCATTCCCAGGCTTTAACGTTGGCTCTCACGGTGGGAGTCATGGCGCCCATTATGATTTCCTGTGATTCAAGATATGGCTATTATTTTGGTTTAGGCCAGGCTGTTACTAAGCGGTCAGTTCACTCAGGTTTGCAAACAATGTCTATTTTTAACCTGTTTACCTGGCGACCTGGTGCATAGGGGATGGTGGTGGTCTCGCCAGGCTTCAGCACCCTGGTTTTTGACTGGCGTTGGACTATTCTGGAGTTGAAAGTTGCGCGGCAGTTAATGGATTGTTGGTCAACGTTGGTGAGAGTTAGTATTGAACTGGAACTTGTCCCAATTGTATTAGCGCGGGCTATAACCTTCATGCCGTTAAATTTGCGTTTGATATCTATAGGATAGGAATCCGCAAATACACTTTGGCAAAAAAAACAAAGCACGATTGCAGGCAGTATCTTTAAAGTTGAAAATCGGCGAGAAGGTAACAAGGAACGCTCCAGGTTTTGTTTGGGATAGACAGCTATTTGCCCTGATAAACGGGGGTTCTTTTTTCCGCAAAGGCCAGGGGACCTTCGGCGGCATCGTCGGTTTTAAAAACCCGCTCAGCAATTATAGCTTCTGTGGAAAATGCTTCACCCCAGCCCATATTATAAGTGATTAGCGCGGCTTCCTTCGCGGCTTGAACGGCAAGTGGGCCATTGCTGCAGATAATATCAGCATATTTTTCACACTCTGCCATTACTTGGTCTGCGGGCACAATTTTGTTTATCAGCCCAAATTGTACGGCTTCATCAGCTGTAATCATTCGGCCCGTCAAGAGGATGTCCATCGCGTGGCAATAGGGGATTTGGCGCGGCAGGCGGACGTGGGAGCCGCCGCCCGGAATAATGCCCCAGTGGACTTCAGGCAGGCCGAATTTTGCATGGGGTGCAGCAATTCGAATATCGGTGCCCTGAATTATCTCGGTGCCGCCAGCCAGGCAGAAACCGTTAATGGCGGAGATAATAGGCTTATAGACCCCGGCAAAAAAACGCTTAGTGGGATCGCTCATAAAACGGCTACCCTCGTCAGCCTGCTCTTTGATTTTTGTGATGGTCTTTTTTAAATCAGCCCCGGCAGAGAATGCTTGTTCGCCAGTGCCCGTCAAAATGAGTACCAGAAGCTCATCGTCATTTTTAAAGTCTTCGGCGATTAGATCAATTTCTTCCATCATTTTTGGTGTGATGGCATTCATGTCGGTGGGACGATTGAAAGTCATATAGGCGATTTTGCCTTTCTTTTTATACAGCAGGTCGTCATCTAATCCGGGTATGCTCAATGTTTTCTCCATACTATGCTCGGTGGTGGTGAGACAATACAGGTAGTGGCCCTGAGTAATCAAACCCCAGCCAGTGGCTGTCTTTTAACCACCGTATAAATTAGCACCAGGTGAGCAAACAGCGTTATCCTTGCGCGCACAATTATCAAGCAGATATACCAGCTTACACACAAACTTGGAGTAGATATTATGAAAGATAAAGTGGTGATGATTACCGGCTCAGGATCAGGTATTGGTCGTGAATCGGCGCTGTTGTTCAGTGCCGAGGGGGCCAAAGTGGTAGTCTCAGATATCAATAGCGATGCGGGAGAAGAAACTGTTGCCATGGTCAAAAAGGCCAGTGGTGAGGCGACTTTTATCGCTTGTGATGTGTCGAAGGGGCCGCAGGTCGAAGCGCTGATTCAAGGCACGGTTGACGCCTATGGACGCCTAGATGCGGCATTTAACAACGCGGGTGTAGAAGGAGATACTCAGGCGACCACCATTACCTGTACGGAGGAGAATTTTGACTTAAACATAGCTGTCAATCTAAAGGGTGTCTGGTGGTGTATGAAGTATGAAATCGAGCAATTCCTGCGTCAGGAATCACCGGGTGCGATTGTCAATACGTCATCGTTGGCGGGACTAAAAGGCGTTCCTCGTGGTAATGCCTATGTCGCGGCCAAGCACGGTGTTATTGGCATGACCAAGTCGGCATCCCTGGAATTTGCGCGCCAGGATATTCGCGTCAACGCGGTATGTCCGGGTGCGATTGAAACGCCTATGCTAGATAGGATTGTCAGAGGCAAGGAAAAAGGCTACGAGACCATGCGCAAAATGGAGCCGGTTGGCAGGCTCGGCAAGCCCAGCGAAATTGCTGAAGCGGTGGTCTGGTTATGTTCGGATAAAGCCTCGTTTGTCACCGGTCTAGCGATGTCGGTTGATGGCGGTAGCTACGCACGCTGAAGATGCTTGCAGTGTGAGCAGGTTTTGGGATTAATCATTTTGGGTTTAATGACAGGAGGAGTAAAAAATGTCTGGAATCGTTGAGGATAAAGTAGTGCTTGTGACGGGTGCAGCTGGCGGTATTGGTCGTGCGGCGGCGGAGATATTTGCGCGAGAAGGGGCCAGGGTTGTGGTGTCGGATCTGCAGGAAGACAACGGCCAGGAAACTGTTGAGCTGATAAAAAAAGTGGGTGGCGAGGCGACCTTTGTAAGATGTGACGTCTCTAAAGCAGCCGATGTCGAAAACGCGGTGAGTCAAACGGTGGCCACCTATGGGCAGCTGGACTGTGCATATAATAATGCCGGCGTTGAGGGTGAATGGACGCGCATTCATCAGTGCACAGAGGAAAACTTTGATTTTAACTACAACATTAATCTCAAAGGCGTATTTCTGTGCATCAAATATCAGGTCACACAATTTCTTGCTCAAACGACTCCGGGCGCGATTGTTAGTACGGCGTCCATTGCCGGTTTGGTCGGCTCGAAAAATGCGGGAGCTTATGTTGCGGCGAAACACGGGGTGGTTGGACTCACGAAAACGGCTGCGCTGGAGTACGCCACTAAAGGGATTCGCGTAAATGCGGTGTGCCCAGGGGTGATCCGAACTCCTATGTTGGAAAGAATGTTCGAGGGTAAACCTCAAATGGAAGAGGCCATGCTCGGCTTTGAACCCATTGGCCGCTTTGGTGTGCCGGCCGAGATTGGCGAAGCAGCTGTGTGGTTATGTTCTGATAATGCATCCTTTGTAACCGGGCACGCGATGGTGGTGGATGGCGGTGCCATCGCCTGCTAGCTTAGCTGGTATATATAGCCCTATGCTGGCTTTGTTGGCGAAGGGTAAATAGCGACCAAAACTATTCACTCATTGATAGGGGCCAATCACCCCAATTAACAGGCGTCAATTCTTGCACAAAATTATTTTATGGCTAATTGTTGGACTTTTGTTTGGCCCTATCGAGGCGCTTGCCCACAATATATCTGATGCCAATGCGCAGTTTGTGCAAGGTCTGGAGGGCACGGCCGTCGTGCCCTTTATGTATCTGGGTGCCAAGCACATGGTCACTGGCTATGATCATCTTTTATATCTTTTGGGCGTGGTGTTTTTTTTGCGCCGACTAAAAGATGTGGTGCTTTATGTCAGCCTCTTCACATTGGGCCATAGCCTCACATTGATGACTGGCGTACTGGTTGAGTTGAGCGTCAATGCTTATCTGATTGATACGATTATCGGGCTTTCCGTGGTCTATAAAGCTTTTGAAAACATCGACGGGTTTAAACAGGTATTCGGTTTTCAAATAGATGCCAGAGCAGCAGTATTTATTTTTGGTTTGTTCCACGGTCTGGGTTTGGCAACTAAATTACAGGAGCTATCGCTATCGGCAGAAAGCCTTGTCGTCAATATGCTGAGCTTTAATATCGGGGTGGAAATTGGCCAGGCCTTGGCGCTGGCAGTTATCGTTGTTGTCCTGGTGCAATGGCGTCGGCATACGGCTTTTCATGGCCACGCATTTATTGCCAATATGATGCTGATGAGTGCAGGGTTTGTGCTGGCGGGCTATCAGTTCGCAAGTTATCTGTGGGCCTAAAGAGGAACTATAGGGGCGGTTATGAAAAAGTACACACCAGAAACAGGTACCCTGGAGGCTTTGGCGCCGGGAGCAACTAACACTAAAATTATTCTGGCTACTCTGGCCTCCTTTATAATCGCCAGTGTGGTTTTGATGATCTTTATTCTTCCGGCAGAATTTAACAGAGACCCACTTGGCCTGGGCCAACGGTTAGGTCTGATGGGCTTGTCGGGGTCTGAATCTGCCGCAAGAACCATTAACAAAGAAAACATTCGTTTTCGTAAGGATGAGGTGTCGTTCAGGCTGCTACCCTTTGAAAGCGTTGAATACAAATATGAACTTGAAGAAGGTAGCGCTATCCTCTATGGCTGGACGGTTGGCGACGAAGTGGTCTTTGACTTTCACGGTGAACCAGAGGACGGCCCTGAGAGTTTTGCGGAAAGTTATAGCATCGGCAAGAGTGATAGTGAGAACGGTACCTTTACCGCACCCTTCAGCGGTATTCATGGCTGGTATTGGGAAAATCGTGGTACTAATGAGGTGACGGTAAAGCTAACGACGGCGGGCTTCTACACCGCGACCATTGAGTTTCGTGAGGGTGGTATTAACAAGGTTATGTTGGGTGAGAAACCTGAAAAAAGCCGATCAAGCAGTGAATAAGCTCAGGTATCTCGACGTATTGCAACCTGGGAGTCTTAAGGCTTTGTCAGTGCGTTTTTTCTGCGTCAGTCGGCCTGTTACTGAGTGGGTTTTTATTGCCCTGAATATAAATCGAGTGACAGGACGAACAAACTCGGTAAATCTCACCACCGGCATCGAATAATGCATCAGCGTCATGGGCTTCAGCCGCCGCCTTGGCATGCAGACCCGCTTCGATAAGGCCCAGCGATATTTCTTGCCACGCTTCATCGTCAACGGCTCGCCCCGGCATCATGAGCAAATTACCAGTCTCCGCAACGACAGCGGCACTGTGTTGTACCTCTAGCCAGCCGTCATCGGTAATCGGGGCCAGCTCCCGGTCGCCTTCCTCAGTGATGATGGTGCCAGCAGAGCGCCATATATGATAGGCGGCAGGATCGAGCACCCACGCCATGGTGTATTTGACATCGCCGGTTATTTTGAAGGGTATAGATTGGGCGGAATCCGCCTTAGGCCTTTCTTGCTCTGGGGGGGTGCAGGCAGCAAGTAAAAACAAAATGAGGCTGAGCTTAATGAGACTCGGTGTGACCTGATTCATTTAGTTTTTACTTGCCATGCTGGTATAAACGGGCGTTGTACTTATTTTTAAGCTATTTATATATTCAGAACTGCTTAAAAATATTACTGTTCAGAGGCGTCTGCACCATCTTTAGGCGCACCCGTACCGGATGAACCCATAAACATTTTCTTACCACTAGCGAGTGTAATATTTCGACCATTGGCGCGGTTGGAGCGATCTTTGGCCTGATAGCCATCAACTAGAATCTCTGTGCCGATAGCGATAGAGCGTTTATTAATGCCCCTACGCAGCAATGTGTTGGGCGTACCGCCCTCAATCATCCAGGTCTCTTTCGTGCCATCTTCTTTGGTGATTTCAATATGGAACCATGCGTGGGGGTTTACCCACTCAATCTTGCTGACAGCGCCGCGTAAAACCAGTGGGCTGTTGGCATCAAATTCAGCGCCAAAGGCATGGTGAGCATTTGACTGGGCGGAGAATGATGCGGCAAGTATTAATCCGCTTGCTGCAATAATTTTTTTAAAAGACATAATAGTGACCTCAATTTAAAATATTAGTTAATCCAGGGGCTTCAGGCGATATTGGCCATATAGCAATTCTTCAACAAACTCGACACATTTGAAGTCAAGCAATTGAACGTTGGGCTCCATGCGACGATACAGTGGCATGCTTATTTTCCAGGGTTTGGTAAAGGTTTGCGGATCGGTAATCGTGGCTTCGTACTGGATATGATTAGGCCCCATCGGCGTATAGCGCTCGACAACGTGAAGTTGCTCGCTGTGATGATTGCCTGATCGGTCAAACCATGTTTCGCCATTCTGCCCAGTGACATCTATTACCAGCGTATCACCGTCCCATGAGGCGACGGACTGTCCCATCCATGAGTCAACAGGGGCAGGACCAGGATCTTCAGAAAAGATATTTCGTACTGCACCAGCGTATTCATAGGCAATAAATACAGATCCTTCACCTTGAAAAATCTGCATGGGGTATGGCATGTAGGTGGCTCTTGGCACGCCAGGAAGATAGCATTTGACTTCCGGGTCACGTTCTAGCCAGTTGGCCTGATTTTCTTTCTTTTTGGCTAAAGCCTCTGGCTTGTATGGGATTTTGCCGCCCTCAACAACGCCCATTCCGGGGGGTACTGCACCGACGGCACCAAGCGCGACAACGGCTTTAGCAGGGACAGGCCCCGCTGGCCCATCGCGTAGGGCCATGGCGGGTCTGGCCATATGGATTTCGAGATCGTAATTGGCTTCATTAAGTGCCTGCCAGATACCATTAAGGTCTGGGTGGACACCGTCAGCCGCCCGTGGTGCCTTATAGCCATCAGCAGCTAACACCGCTGTAGGTAAGAAGGCCAATATCGAAAACAGAGTTATTATTCGCAAAGAATTAGTATAGTGCTTCACAATTAGCTTCCCGTTATTAGTTGTAGCGAGCGATTTAAGCACATCCTACTTTGGTGTTACAAGGGAAGTCTAAGGCACACACGCGATTAATTTGGCTAAATATGCTGATGAGGATAAAAGTCTAGTAGACAACTATATACCAGTTGAGCGCCTGTCTCGCCAGGTACCATGCATTACTGTACAATCGCTTGCGCCGTATCAATTGCAGAGCATGATTTTCTTGCGACAATCATTTCGAATGTTTAAATACTGGTGCGCAGGCCTGATCTTTAGAGACAGATATATTCGCTTATTGCAGATGTAACACGGCTACTTTAGACACAAATATGTCGGCACTGTTTCACCGTATTAACCCTCTGCACAACAATCTAGATAAAAGATAAGGAAACCAAAAACAATGCTCAATGAGCTGCTTTTTAAGTTTGCGTCGTGGCTGGATACATTTCAGTCGAGTACTGATTTGCACGAGTCTCTGTATATGTATGCATGGGTTGAATCGACCCATGTGCTTACCCTGATGCTTTTTCTTGGCATGTTGTTGGTGATAGACCTACGGCTGTTGGGTGTCGCTTTTACTGATGTGGCTGCATCAAAAATTGTTGAGCGGCTCGACAAACCCATGATGATAGGTTTTGTCGTGATGGTTATTTCGGGCATGTTGTTGTTCTACGCTATACCGGTGCGATCCACGCAAAGCATCTGGTTTCGAATTAAAGTTGTGTTGTTGATTGGGGCGGGTATCAATGCCTTCCTGATCAGGAATATGACCCGCTCCACAGATATGGCCTGGGATAATGACCCTAAGCCCCCAAAAAGAATACGTGTTGGCGCGGGCTTGTCCCTGGCGCTATGGACCGGTGTTATCGCGGTAGGCCGCTCAATGGCTTACGACTGGTGGGATTGCCACAAAGAGATGCCTTATTTTATGTATTGGGCTGCCGGTTGTGTAAATGAAATGGCGGCCTATGAATAGGCTCGCATTCTTGCTCAATAGTCCTGTATGGAAACTCCTAAGGGGGAGAAATGGATATAGTATTTATTTTTGAATGGCTAGACGCGTCGTGGCTGGCGGAATTGTCCAAGTCTTCGGCTGGCGTGTTTGCCATGGTGCAAACAGTCCACATCGCTAGCATGGTTATGCTGGGTGGCATGGTCATGCTCGGTGATCTACGGATGATGAATGTGCTGTTGCCCAATGTTCCATCAGCAACCATCATCAATGGCACTCGGAAATGGATTTGGTTAGCGCTTCTATTCATTATCCTTTCTGGACTTTATGAGGCTTCAGCGATCGCCATGAAGCTCGCCCACAACTCATTTTTCTTTGCGAAAATGGCTGGCCTGGGCATGGGTATGGCCTTTATTCTTACTATCCGTAGCGCTGTCTATAGCAGGGCGCCAGCTGTTGTTGAAGGGGAAGGCGTTAACAATAATATTCAACTGGATGAAGTGGTGCAGCCCTGGGTGGTTAAGTTGGTGGCTGTGACGAGCCTGTTGATATGGTTTAGTGTCGCGTCCGCGGGTCGCTGGATTGGGTTTTCCTGAGATTTCTGAGGTGGTTATGACAAACAAGACATTAAGTGTGGTCGCAGTGTGTGTTTCGGCTGTAATAATTTGTGGATGGGGTATTTACTGGGGCGTTCAGGTAGGTGACGTTCTGGAATTGTTAGAGATGGCTAATGCCGAATAGAAGAAATAGCAGAATTAGAGCCGTTAGAATTAGAGCTACCAGAAAAATGCAATTCAGCTGCAGCGATGCCTCCGCAAGAAAGTCCAGTTAAGCAATACCGAGTGAGCTAGAAATTTAAACCCCTGCGCCCCGTGTCAGACTTCCTGATGCGGGGCGCAGGGGTTTTGCGTAAGGCGTTGTTAAATTATTCGTTGCTATCTACCTAGCTAAAGAGCGGCCCTGGCCTCTTCTTTTTCCAGCGTACGAGCACCCCGCAACATGCCTATCATGGCGTGGTTACCCTCATGACAGGCATATTCAAAGATTTGGTCTTCGGTGGCCCGCATGGGGATGGCGACGGTAAATGATTTAGTAAATGTAGCCGGGTCACTAACTGTGTATTCATAAATCAGTTGAGACTCACTGGTTCGAGTAAAGCGTTCGGTGAGATGCAAATTCTTACCCGATCCTACGGTGCCATTCTTCGAAGGGTCAGTAAGATCGAGCGGCAGCTGGAACGTAGGTGTCTTATCCGTGAAATTAGTGGTCTCAACAACTAGTGTGTCGCCGTCCCAGTGACCCCGAGATTCCCCTGACCACTTTACAATGTCGTCTGACAACTCCTGGCGACCATCCATGATGACCACGCGCGCGTCGTGAATCATCTCGGTAAATAGCAGCACATGGTTAGGTGCCTGAACTATTCGAAGGTTATTGTTGTAAGCGCTGGGTATTAACGGTGGCCCGGCATTGAAGCCAACCATGCAGCGTTCGGAGAGACCCAGTTTTTCGGGTCCTGCAGGTCTAAAGGTGGTGAGACCGATAGAAACAAATTCGCGCACCGGTGGATTCCGCAACAAAGCCTGTTTCATCCCCGCCGTAGCCTCTGCGGTGAGTTTCGGTAGACGACCATTAGACGGATCAACAATCAACGACGTCCTTTTGTCCTCATTCATCGCCGTGCCGTAATCCAGCCAAAAGCTGTTGTAGGGGACTTCAACATCGGCTGCTGCTGGAAGGTTTAGATCCTTTTTGTTATCAGTATCATTGATAGCAATCGCCGTTTGGCGAAATGTTTCGGCCTCCTCTGCAGAAAATTCGGATTGATCCGCCAGGGCTCTGGGGCGCTCAAGTGGGGTGAGGGTACGAAAATCCCAGGTGCCCTGAAGATCTGGGTGGCCCTGGGCATTGCGCACTGGCTCGTACCCCGAACCTTTGGCTTGCCCCGATGTTGCGTTGGCTTGATCTCCTCTAGTACTGGCTTGCTCAGACTCAGAACATGCTGAGATAGCAACAGCCAACACGGCGATGATACTTGCCATCGCGATTAATTTAGGGTCCTGAGTCATATTTCTCTCCGTCTCTTGCTTTTGGTCTGATTGGTTTTATCGCAGGGCTAGTATATGGGTTGGGGTTACACACCGGCACAGCTATACCGGCAGCTACGCTACCACAATCAGTCGTAATAATTTGCTGGTTTTTTTTATAATGCCGCGCTGGCTTCCTCTTTCTCAAGGGTGCGTGCGCCTCTGAGCATGCCGGTCATGGCATGGTTGCCCTCGTGGCAGGCATATTCATAGATCTGATCTTCGGTGGCCCGCATCGGAATGGCGACTGTGAAGGGCTTAGTAAAGGTCGTTGGGTCATTAAGCGTGTACTCATAAACCAGGGTCGATTCGCTGACCCGGGTGAACCGCTCAGTCAGGCTCATGTTATCAGCCGTTCCCACTGCGCCGTTCCTGTCGATGTCGTTAAGATCAATAGGTAACTGATAGGTTGGTGTTTTATCGGTGAAGTTCCTGCTTTCGACGACGAGCGTATCGCCATCCCAGTGCCCGCGGGAATCGCCAAACCATTCGCCGACGTCTTCAGGGAGGTGTTGGCGGCCATCTACGGGCACAATTCGCGCGTTATGTATCATCTCGGTGAACAGCACCACATGGGCAGGTGTCTGGACGATGCGGAGGTTGTTGTTGTATGCGCTCGGTACCAGAGGTGGGCCAGCGTTGAATCCGACCAGGCAGCGTTCGGATAGGCCAAGCGTCTCAGGCCCCGCAGGTCGAAATGCTTTGGTGTCGATGCCGAGAGAAAAATAGTCCCGTACAGGCGGCTTGCGCAGCATATTCTGTTTAATGCCCGCCAGTGCTTCTGCGGTGAGTTCGGGTAAACGGCCATTGGGAGGATCAACAATCAGAGAAGTGCGTCGATCTTCGTTCATCGAGGTGCCAAAATCCATCCAGAAACTGTTATAGGCGCCCTCTACGTCAAAATCGCCCATAGCGTCTCGGTTAAGATCAACATCATTGGCGATTATCGTTTTTTGACGAAAAGCTTCTTCCTCGTCTTCCGAGAAAACGGCCTGGTCACCTAATTCTCTGGGACGTTCGAGGGGAGTGAGTGTGCGGAAATCCCAGATGCCCTGCATATTGGGATGACCCTGGGCATTACGAGTAGGCTCATACCCTGAACCTTTGGCCTGATCTGATGTGGCGTTGGTCTGATCTGACCCGCTGCTGCTTTGCTCAGACTCAGAACATGCTGAGATTGAAACCGCCAACACGGCAATGATGCCTGCCACTTTGAATAATTTGATGTGCTCAGTCATGTCGTGCTCCGTTATTTCTTTCTATTAAAAGGATAACTTTGAGAATTAACTATTTTACCAATCGCGCATCGGTTTCACGGCCTACTGTTTTCAGATCACTACAGCGCGGCAGCGGCTTCTTCCCGCTCCTCGGTTCGCGCGCCTCTCAGCATCCCGGTCATGGCGTGATTACCTTCGTGGCAGGCATATTCAAAAATTTGATCTTCGGTGGCGCGCAGAGGGATAGCAACTGTAAATGCGCTGGCAAAGGTGTTGGGGTCGTCAATCGTGTATTCGTAAATTAAGCGGGATTCACTCACCGGTATAAACCGCTCTGTGAGTTTCATGTTTTTGCCAGAGCCGACAACGCCATTCTTGCTTTGGTCGTTAAGATTGATAGGCAGCTGGAAAGTCGGGGTTTTATCAGTGAAGTTAGCGGTTTCCACCACCAACGTATCGCCGTCCCAATGACCTCGCGAATCTCCCGTCCACTTTTGTATATCCTCTGGGAGATGCGAACTTCCGTCAATGGGCACAATGCGCGCATCGTGAATCATCTCGGTGAACAACACGACATACCTGGGTGTCTGGACAATGCGTAGATTGTTGTTATAGGCGCTGGGGATGAGCGGCGGGCCGGCATTGAAGCTCAACATGCAACGTTCAGACAGCCCTAATGCCTCTGGTCCAACCGGACGAAAGCCTTTGAGGCCGATTGAAATGATGTCCCTCACAGGCGCAACGCGTAAATGTGCGCTTTTCATCTGTTCCCGGGCCTTTGCAGTTAGCGCAGGCAGGCGACCATTAGGCGGATCGACGATGAGCGAAGTCCGTCGATCCTCGTTCATGGTGGTGCCGTAATCAAACCAGAAATTATTGTAAGCGCCTTCAACGTCTTCCTCAGCTTTGGCGTTTTCGCGAGCCTTATCAACATCCGAGGCTTCAATCACTTTATCCCGAAAAGCCAGCTGCTCGTCAGCGCTAAATACGGCCTTGTCACCAAGGGCCTCGGGGCGCTCCAGAGGAGTGAGCGTACGAAAATCCCAGGTGCCCTGGAGGTTGGGGTGGCCCTGAGCATTACGGGTCGGTTTATAATTAGCGCTGTTGCTTTGCTCCGATCCGTAAGCCGCTGACAGGGGCAAGGTCAGAGCAGCCAAAATACCAGTGATCGTAATAAGCTTGTTGATCCGAGTCATAGTGTGTTCCGTGGAAATTAGAAGGATAACCCTGCCCACAATTGTGGGTAGGGTGGTGTCTGGTGCTTGAATATTTAAGTTCAGTTTACTTTAAAGCAGCCGTTGCGGATTCTTTTTCCATTTGTCGGGCACCTTTGAGCATGCCCGGCATTGCGTGGTTGCCCTCGTGGCAGGCATATTCAAATATCTGATCTTCGGTGGCCCGCATGGGGATGGCGACAGTGAAGGGTTTAGTAAAAGTGTTGGGGTCGTTAACAGTGTATTCATACACTAATCTGGATTCACTGATGGGCGTGAATTTTTCGACCAGCGTCATGTTTTTACCCGATCCCACTACACCATTCCTGTCGAGATTATTAAGATTTAACGGCAGCTGGAAAGTCGGTGTTTTGTCGGTGAAATTGGTGGTTTCAACGACCAGTGTGTCGCCGTCCCAGTGGCCCCGTGAATCTCCGGTCCATCTTTCAATCTCCGCGGGTAAACGCGGACTGTTATTGATCGGCACAATCCGCGCGTTGTGAATCATCTCGGTAAAAATCACCACATGTTGAGCTGTCTGAACGATCCTGAGATTGTTGTTGTAGGCGCTTGGTACCAAAGGTGGTCCGCCGCTAAAGCTCACCATGCAGCGCTCCGAGAGTCCTAGTGACTCTGGTCCCTCGGGGCGGAACGTCAAATTATCCATTTCAAGAGACAGGATGTCCCGCACTGGGTGTTTGCGCAAACGGGCTTTCTTTAGTCCGGCTTTGGCCTGGGAGGTGAGCTCAGGCAAGCGACCATTGGTGGGATTAACGATAAGCGAGGTTCTCTTGTCCTCATTCAGTTCGGTACCATAATCCATCCACCAGGCGTTATAAGCGCCCTCGACATCCAGATCGCCCATCGAATCTCTCTGCACGTCAACATCATTGAGTGCAATGGCTCTTTTGCGGTAGGCTTCTTCTTCCTCTGGTGAGGAGAAAACCGCCTTATCAGCCATCGCTGCCGGGCGCTCCAACGGCGTCAGAGTGCGAAAATCCCAGTTTCCCTGAATATTGGGATGTCCCTGAGCATTGCGTGCCGGTTTATAGCTGGTGGCCTGAGCCTGGTCTGAGCCAGCAAATACTGAAACTGAGGCAACGAGTGCGGCCATCAGGCCGACTATTGGTAGTAGTCTGTTTGTGAAAGTCATTCGACCCTCCGATTTTTCACCAAAATAGTTTGACCACAAGCTACCATAAAGCGCTAGACGAATAAACCGTTCCCCGCCGCTGGCGAGGCTGGTCTCAGTGTAAAAGAGAATATAGGTTAAGCGTCGTTATTCTAGCTTGACTGAGTGCATTGCGCTTATTGCCGGTCGAACGGCCTCGTTTTATTCCAAAACGGCGGTTGTATTTCAGATTTTGTCGGGGCTTAATGTTTTCGGATTGACAGGCGGTAATCAGAATTCACTGAGCGATAATTTGCTGCGGTATTTATATAAGTACATTTATATAAGTACATTTTGGCAACAATCTTTGTACTTTGTAAAAATAGGGTTCGCAGTTAAATATGTCAGGAATATATGTCAAGAATAATGCTTTGATCGAGACTCTGAGAGAACAAGACGCTCTGCACTAAAACTGTTTCAGATGCGTATCTCAATGTGTGCAATCTCGTGCAAATGTAATTCAACGCAAACAAATTATGTACCAATAAAACCCCCTATCAATTAATCAATTAATCAATTAATTAACGGAGTAAATCGATAATGAGCAGCTTAGGTTTTGGGCTAATTTCCGCAGATTCACATATTGTTGAGCCACCGGATTGTTATACAAAATATATTGATCCCAAATTTCGTGATCGTGCACCGACGGTGGAGCGTGATAACAAAGGTAACGATGTTTATGTGATTCCGGGTATGGAATCCACCATCCCGCTGGGTTTGGTGGCAGCGGCTGGCTTTTCTGGCGAAGAATTGGCGGCCAGAGCCGAGGCCTGCACTTTTGATCAACTGCACGAAAGTGGCCATAACGCCAAGCTCCGTGTTGCTGATCAGGATCGCGACGGGGTGGTATCTGAGATTCTCTATCCTTCGGTAGGTATGGTGCTGTGTAATCACGATGATTACGCCTATAAAACGGCTTGTATGCACGCTTATAACGAGTGGTTGGCTAACTATATAAACGATGCGCCCAATGGCCGCCTATTCGGTTTGGGCCAAACTTCCGGTGATTCTGTTGAACAGATGATCAAGGATTTTGAAGATTCCAAGAAAAAAGGCTTCGTCGGCATGATGATGCCCGGCGATCCCCAGCACGAAGATTATGACCATCCGATGTACGATCCATTGTGGGAGTGCGCGGTCGAGCTCAATATGCCCCTGTCATTCCATATTCTGACTTCCCGCAGTGGCGGCGGCCTCTTGGGTCAGGTTCGCGGAAATCGAATCAACGGCTTTTTGGGTATTATCCGTAGCGTCCAGGACGTTATGGGTGTCTTTGTTCTGGGCGGTGTTTTTCAGCGTCATCCCAAGCTCAAATTTATTGCGGCCGAGGCCGACGCTGGCTGGTTGCCACATTACTCTTATCGCATGGATCACGCCTACGAACGTCATGGTCTGTGGTTAGGCGGTGGTAAAAACCTTGACAGAATGCCCAGTGAATACATCCATGATCATGTCTGGCTGACTTTTCAGGATGATTGGGTTGCCTTTAAGGTAGCTAACCTGATGAATTGCAGGCGCCTGGTTTGGGCCAACGACTTTCCCCACAGTGATGCGACCTGGCCCTGGTCACAGGAAATGCTAGAGGAGCATGCCTCTGACCTTACAGCGGAACAGCGGCGCTGGATTATGAGGGACAACATTATTGAATGTTATGGCCTACCAATAGATAACATCCCTGCATGAACTAAAGCCCCTACGCATCCACTGTCCGGGCTTTTTAAATCAATATGTTCTGGTCCAATTTTCAACAAATACAGAAGTTAAAAAATACCGGAGGTTCCCCATGAATTACGATGTAAAAATTACTGGCGGTACGATTATCGACGGTGAAAATACGCCCCGCTATACGGGTGATGTTGGTATTAAGGATGGCAAAATTGTTGCGTTAGGCGACGCACCTGGCGATGCGACGAAGACAATCGATGCCACGGGTAAAATTGTCAGCCCTGGTTTTGTCGACTGCCACACCCATTACGATGCCCAGATTGTCTGGGACAAAATGATGACCATATCGCCCTGGCACGGTGTTACCACCGTGGTGTTGGGTAACTGTGGTTTTGGCGTTGCCCCTGTACGACCCACGGATCGCGATACTATTATTCGCACCCTGGAAAATGTTGAGGGTATGGATGCCTCTGCCCTGCATGCGGGTTTGGGCGAAGAGTGGCCATTTGAATCATTCCCCGAATATATGGATGCCATCGAACAAGGTGGTATGGGCATTAACGTCGGTGTCTTGATGGGCCATACCCCCATACGGCTGTATGTGATGGGTGAAGATTCGACAGAACGCGTGGCCACTCCCGATGAGGTCGAGCAAATGCGCGAGATCGTTCGCGAAGGTTTGCGTGCTGGAGCCATGGGCTTTGCCTCTTCCAAGGCTCCTACCCATATAGGCGCAGGCGGCAAGCCCGTGCCCAGTCGTCTGGCCGAGTATAAAACCGAGATTCTGGAAATTGCCAAGGTGATTGGTGAAGAAAAGACCGGCATTATCCAGTCGACTTTAGGTGGTGATGTGCTGCTTGAACAGTTTGCTGAAATGGCCAGGGTGGCGGATTGTAATGTCACCTGGACTGCTCTGTTACAGGGTATTTCTCTCGGCGATGGGGATCATCGAGAACAACTAAAAAAATCGGCCGAAATAGTCGCCACCGGCGCCAAGGTGTTTCCCCAGGTTAGTCCGCGGGCCCTGAATTTTGAAATGAATTTTAAAGCGCCTTTTATCTTTGAAAGCATGAAGGTGTTTAAGCCGGTCTCTGCGGCTGATATAGCTGGTAAGAAAGCCATTTATCAGACCTCAGAATTTCGCGATGGCTTTAAAGCAACCATCAAAAAAGGCGAATCGCTGGGTCTGGCCGGTTGGCCGAAAACGGTTATTTCCGATTGCCCCTCCGACCCTTCATTAAATGAACGACTGCTATCTGAAGTGGCCAGTGAGCGTGGTCAGGATCCGGTCGATGCAGTGCTTGATCTGTCGCTGGAAAATAACCTGGAGATGCGCATCCGTATGCCCATCGCTAATCACGATGAGGACGAAGTGGAAGTGTTGCTGAAAGACCCCAATGTCGTGGTCGGTCTGTCAGACGGTGGCGCTCATGCCAGCCAACTGTGTGATGCCTGCTTCGCCACTTATATGTTGGGCCATTGGGTGCGCGAGCGCGGTTCACTCGATCTGGAGTATGCCGTTTATTTGTTGACGTCTAGAGTTGCTGATGTCTGCGACATTACCGATCGCGGTCGCTTGCGTGAAGGCCTGGCGGCCGATGTGGTAGTGTTTGATGCTGATACAGTCGGCGCTGGTGCGCTGGAGCGCGTGTACGATTTTCCCGCCGGCGCAGACCGTCTGATTTCACAGGCTCAAGGCATCGAGGCCGTCGTGGTCAACGGCGTGCTGCTTAGAGAAAATAATGTTGATCAGGTCAACCCTGTGAATGATGAGCTACCCGGTCGTCTGCTCAGAAATGGTGCCGCTGCTTAAGGGCGCCCCATTTAACAAAATAGTGGGCGAGAGCCCGCGACGTTGGTAGCGTTGCGGGTTTCTTTTTGGCTGCTCGTTAAGAGCGAAAATGATAGATTAGAGGAACGACCTAGTGAATTCAGAAATCGATACATTTATTTTTGATGCTGACGCGCACATTCTGGAACCCCCCGACCTCTGGGAAAACTATCTCGAGAATGAATTTAAAGATCGCGCCATAAAATTCGAAGTCGGTGACAATGGGATAGAACAGCTTTTTGCTGATGGCGAAGTCATTCTTCCCAATTGCACGGCGGCTTTGGGTGGAGTCAATATCGATCGTACTGAGGCGTTTAATCGACATTCGGGCTTAACTTATCTTGATGGTGCGCCGCCCGGTAGTATGGACGGCGCTGAACGCATCGCGCAGTTTGACGACTGGGGGTTGAACGCTGGATTGGTGTTACCAACGATCGGCATACTATGGGATTCGGAAGATAATAAACTGGCAAACGCTTACTGTCGGGCCTATAACAATTGGCTTTACGACTTTCAGGCTGTCGACAGAAATCGCCTGGTGGTCGCTGCGAATCTAAACTTTCATGATATTGATGGCGCTGTTAAAGAACTCGATGTGCGATTGAAACAGGGTTTTAAAGGCGTATTCCTGCCGCCGGAGCGGGTCGATGGTCATGCCTTCGCCAGTGACTATTTCGATCCCCTTTGGGCGCGTATCGAAGCAGCCGGTATTCCATTGCTTATGCATGTCATTGTCCGCTCGCGACGCTTTGTTACCGGCTTTGTCGGCGAATGGTATGAGACCCCGGCTAACCGAACGTTTAGTTTTGCGCTGGGCGCTCCTTCCCAGGTGATGCCAGCCTGCATGGCCATGGTCATGGACGGTTTGTTTGATAAGTTTCCTAAATTAAAAGTGGTCGCTATTGAAGCCGGGTGCGGCTGGGCACCCTACGCGATGGACAGACTTGATGAGAAATATCAGCACTTTTCCGGGTTTGATTTAAAGTTAGCGCTGAACAGGCCCAGTGATTATTTTCGCCGTAACCTCTGGTTTGTTGCTGAACCCGAAGAGCGCACCATCGGCGCAGCCCTGGAACTGGTCGGTGAGGATCGCATTCTGTGGGGTTCAGATTTCCCCCATATTGATTCTCATATTGATGCGCCGGGCCAGGTAAGGGAGAATCTCAATCATTTGTCAGACCATCGCCAACAGGCGGTATTGGGTGGAAACGCCAAAAAGCTGTTTGATCTCTGAGTTTTAGTGCGCTTCTGTTTTATTTAATCGGACGCCTGTGAGTCTTTCACTCGTTGTTGAAGCGCCAGTTGCCTTGCGGCTATTGATCGGTGACCAACACTCGGACTTCGATATTAGCGCTTACGCGTGGCCGTGGGCCAGGCAAATAGTTTAGTCGATCAAACCAGGTAATTCAGTTAAGAGGGGAGTGAAATGCCAAAGGCACCAGATCAAAAAGCAATGGAATTTGTCGGCAAAGTCATTGGCGATGCAACAGGCATGATGACCATTCGCCTCTGCGCCATTGGTGATCGGCTCGGCATATTTAAAGATCTCGCGGAAAATGGCCCAGCGACCAGTCAGGGCCTGGCTGATCGAACCGGACTGAATGAGCGTTATCTGCGCGAATGGATATACGGCATATCGCTGGCGGGCTATTTATCTTTCGATAAACAGAGCCGTGAAGTGTCCATGCCCGAAGCACATATTCCGGCCCTGGTCGATGTGGGTGGGCCGCTGTTTCAGGGAGGGTTGTTTAAAATGTTCACAGGCCTGCTTCAGCCTTATGAAGAATTACTGGATGCTTTCCAGAATGGTGGAGGGATTGACTATGAGACTTATCCGGCCGATTTCTGGAACGGTCTTGAGCACAACTCCTGCGTGCGCTACAAAAACCTGTTGGTCAGCCAGTGGTTGCCTGAAATGCCTGATGTGCAGGCTAAATTGGAGAATGGTGGTAGCTTTGCCGATTTCGGCTGTGGTGCTGGTCGTTCTTCCATCGAGCTGGCGAAGGCTTTCCCCAAAGCCAGCTTCCACGGCTTTGATCTATGGCCAGAAAATATTGAAAGCGCTCGTAGAACTGCTGAGCAAGAAGGCGTTAGTGATCGTGTCCAATTCAAGGTTCACGATATCGCCAAAGGCGTGCCCGGCCAGTTCGATGTGGTCGCAACTTTCGATTTGATTCACGATATGGCCGACCCCAAAGGCGGCCTAAAAGCCCTGCGACAAGCCTGCAAAGATGACGGCATCTACGTGTTAATGGATGTCGATTGCACCGATGATCCGGCCGATAATGAAGGCCCCCTGGCCGTGTTCAAGCTCGGTGCCAGCCTGCATTTTTGTATGACTAGCTCATTGGGGCAGGGAGGGCTGGGGCTGGGTACTGTCGGCTTGCCTGAATCCAAGGTCAAAGAATTTAGCGCCGAGGCCGGGTTTAGCTCGGTGCGGCGTCTGCCTATTGAGCACCCGCTCAATGCCCTCTATGAAATCAGACCGTGACAGAGAGTCGCGGCTAATCAAATTTAAAATCAAAGCCAGAACCAGAAACTAGTAATTTTATCTCGCTCGCCCGCTGTGATCGGCGGGTGCGTGTGTTTTTTGAGGTTGGGAATTTTTGGCTGGGAAACAGAAAAGCTATGGGTAAATATTATGCCTGGCTGACGGTGTTGGTCGCCTTCATTACCCTGGGCATAGTCTATGGCGTGTGGTTTGCTTATTCGGTATTTCTGGTGGCACTGGTTGATGACATGGGCTGGAGCCGTTCGCTCACTGCCGGGGCTATTTCTGTGGTCAGTATCGTGCACGGTCTGTCGGGGCCATTTATTGGTCGCCTGATCGAGAAGCTCGGTCCCGCTCGAGTGATTGCCCTGGGTGGCGTGCTGTTTACTGTGGGCATGGCACTGACCTCGCTAGCGCAAAACTGGTGGCACCTCTATTTGAGCTTCGGTGTGATCTCGGCTCTGGGTATTGCTATGGCTGGATGGGTGCCCTTTATCGTCTGTGTCGAACGCTGGTACGACGATAATCTGGGTACCGCGTTGGGCTTTGCGTTGGCCGGCATCGGCTTTGGCATTTTGATTGGAGTACCTGCCATCAATGCCCTGGTGGAAACGTTCAGCTGGCGACAAACGTTTTTGGTGCTCTCAATGCTGGGGCCGGTCTGGGTTATTCCTGCGGCGTTATTTCTTTTAAAAGCACCACCGCATTCGCCAATGCCGTCTCAGGCATCGAAATCGACAGGGCAGGACTCAGCGGAGGATTGTCATCAGTCACCCATGTATTACGACTGGGTGCTGCGTACGGCGATTAGGTCGCCGCGCTTTTGGTGGGCCGGGGGCTGCTTCTTCACGGGTGCCTGTGTCGCACAAATTTTATTGATTCATCAGTTTGCCTACATGGTTGACCAGGGCATCGCCAAAACCCAAAGCTCATTTATTGCCGGTGTGATTGGCATCGCCAGCATTGTTGGCCAACTCTGCTGGGGGCGCTTATCAGATAGGTTTGGTCGAGAACTGACCTACACTGTAGCGACAATTTTTAATCTGGGCGCAGTGGCAGCACTGTTCTATTTAGGCTCGGTATTGGTGCTGTGGGTCGCGGTTGTGTTCGCTATTTGTCTCGGCCTAGGTTATGGCGCTAATGGACCGACCTACCCGGCGACTTCACGGGATTTGTTCGCCAGCCCGTTTTTCCCGTCTATTTTCGGCACGCTTGCGATCAGCGGCTCTTTGGGTGCAGCGGTTGGTGCCTGGCTGGGTGGTTTCATTTATGACCAAACCGGCGGCTATGATTCTATGTTGGTGGTGTGTATTGTCCTTGCTCTGATCTCTCCCATATTGCTGTGGTTGGCCGCGCCGCGGTTACCGAATCCAGCGCCACATATATAGTTGGTGTTAGCTGTTTAGGCCTTGGTGGCGAGAACATCGTAGTTAGAGACAGGCAGTTAGAAATCGCCAGTCCCGAAGCGTAGTTTAAATTAGGCAGTAGCCTAATTGCCTGATATCTAGTCGCCTGATATCTAGTAGCTTGGTATATTGCTCGGCTCAGACAAATTCTTGTATTACTTGGCTCAGGCAAATTTTTGTATAGTAAGTCACTTGAAAATTATAGAAATTAATCGATGAGGTTGTTATGGATGTAAAAGGTCAGGTAGCGCTTATTACCGGTGGCGCGTCAGGTTTGGGTGCCGGTGCCGCGCGCGTTCTCACTAAAGCGGGTGCGAGATGCGCGCTGCTGGATAGAAATCTGGCGCTGGCCGAAGAGCTGGCGTCGGAACTCGGTGGTATGGCCATCGAGTGCAACGTGGTCGATGGCGAAGCGGTTGAAGCGGCAGTCGATAAAGTTGTCGCCACGTTGGGCGCGCCACGAATTCTGTTAAACGCCGCTGGCATCGATGTTGCCATTCGTACTGCCAATGACAAAGCCCCTCACCCCCTTGCAGAATTTGAACGGGTGATAGCGGTAAACCTGACCGGCACCTTTAATGTCGCCCGTATCGTCGCCCATCGTTTAACCAGTGCCGAGCCGCTTAATGACGATGGCGAGCGAGGTGTGATTATCAATATCGCTTCTGTGGTGGCTCAGGATGGCCCCATTGGTCAGGCTGCTTATGCTGCCTCTAAGGCCGGTGTTCAAGGTTTGGCCTTACCCATGGCAAGAGATTTAGCACCCTATGGTATCCGTGTCGTCACTATTGCCCCGGGCATGTTTGAAACCCCGCTTGCTTCGGGTATTCCCCAGGACTGGATCGATAAAATTATCCCCACGGTGCCTTTCCCAAAGCGTTGGGGCAATCCTCTGGAGTTTGGTGCGTTGGTACAACAAATTGCCGAGAACACCATGCTCAATGGCGAAATGATTCGTATCGATGGCGCGGTGCGGCTGGGTAACTAAGACCAGCCAGTCAGGAATTAGATTTAACGAACACATATAATTTATTGTATTGGAGAGTAACCATGGACATTAAAAATCAGATTGCCATCGTCACCGGCGGTGCCTCGGGCCTGGGCGCGGGCACAGTGCGGGCCCTCGCGGCAAAAGGTGCGAAAGTTGCGGTGCTGGATTTAAATGAAGAACTAGCCAAAGCCGTTGCGGAAGAAGTGGGCGGTATTGCCGTTAAAGTTGATGTTGCCGACACCGACAGTGTCGCAGCTGCCCTGGCGACTGTGCGTGATCAGCTGGGTATCGCCCGTATTGTGATGAATATTGCGGGCATTGGTATTGGCCGCAAAATCACCGGTCGCAAAGGGCCGCATCCTCTCGATGACTTTATGCGCGTGATTAACGTCAATCTCACCGGGACCTTTGATGTGTGTCGACTGGCGGCCACGGATATCGCTACGCTCGAACCGCTCAATGAAGATGGTGAACGTGGTGTCTTTCTCAATGTCGCTTCGATCTTTGCTTTCGACGGCCCCGTGGGTGATACCGCCTACGCTGCTGCAAAAGCGGGTATTGCTGGAATGACCTTGCCTATGGCGCGAGATCTCGCTAATTACGGGATTCGGGTTATGACCATTGCTCCCGGTGTCTTTGATACGCCACTGGCACGATCAGAAACTGGCGAGGAAGGCTTTAGTCGTCTGATGTCGATTATTCCTTTCCCGAAACGCGCGGGAAAGCCCTCGGAATTTGCCCAGATGGCCTGTCATATTGTTGAAAATTCAATGCTCAATGGTGAAGTCATTCGTCTCGATGCGAGTATGCGTATGGGGCTTATGGTGTAAGACTAGTCGCAAGTCGTTTATCCAGACAAGCAAGCGAACAAGGAGAATAATCATGTCTAATCATCGTCTTGGATTTGTGCTTTCCACCGTCACCGATGCCCCACCCCAGGAGTTTGTTGAGCTGGGTAAGATGGCCGAAGATAAGGGCTTCGACGCCATGCTGGTTAACGAAGGTGCCGGTGACGCCCTGGCCAATGCTCTGGCAATCGGGATTGGCACATCGACCATTAAGGTCGGCACCAACATCGCCAATATCTATTTTCGTCATCCGTTTCTGGCGGCGATGACGGCCTGGACTATTACTGAAATGACTCAGGGACGTTTGATTCTTGGCCTCGGCATGAGCCACCGCCAGGTGCTTAAATCCCTTGGCATCGAAATGGATAAGCCGCGTAAATATTTGCGTGAATACACCCGCGATGTTAAGCAATATCTCAGTGGTGAAGGCGGTAGTGGATTATTTAAAGCGCGGCCTTCCGAATATTCTGCTCAGGTGCTGGTGGCAGCATTGACACCGGAGAGTGCTGAAATCGGAGGCCGGGAAGGTGACGGTATTATGCCTTTTCTGACTGGCCGTTCTTACGTCAAAACCCTGGTCGATACCGCAAAAAATGCTGCAAAGGGAGTAGGTAAAGACCCAAACGACATCGATTGCGTGATGAGTATCCCCACCTTTGTTTCAGATGACGTTGACGCAGCACGTTCTGCAGCGCGCTATAACCTGGCCTTTTTTGGGCAGATGCCCAACTACCGAAAACAATGGCGGGCCAGCGGTTTCGAAGATGAAGTAAACGGGCTAGAAGCAGCCTGGCAGGAGCGAGACCGAAAGTTAGCCGCCACCAAAGTCAGCGACAGAATGGTCGAAGAGGTATGCGTATTTGGCTCAGCCGATCAATGCCGAGATCAGTTGGCAGCCTTCTACGAGGCCGGCGCAGCCATGCCGATATTGGCGGTTAGTCCTGTCAATGAAAACCGGTTGGTAGCGACCCGCAAGGCAATCGAGTCACTGGCGCCGAAAAATTAAATTGTTAGGATTATTAAAACTCACTGTCGGGAAAACTGACACACGGAGCAAACATTATTATGAATGCATTAGAAACCCAGGAAATGAGCGCTTATCAGGCAGCAATCGAATCTGTCCTGCCAATACTAACTGCAAACCGCGCAGCGAGTGAGGCCGGTCGGTCAGCCGCCGTTGAATCTATCACTGCTTTGCGAGATCAAGGTTTGGCACGCTTGATGACGCCGTCTCGCAACGGTGGTCAGGGGGCCTCGATACGCGCTCAGGTCCATGCCTGTGCAGAGACAGCCCGAGCCTGTCCGGCATCGAGCTGGGTGATGATGGTTTGCGGCGCTCACAACTGGATTTCAGGGGGGTTTTCCGAACAGTGCAGAGAGGAAATGTTTGGTTCGGATCAGGATCTGCTGATTGCCGGTACCCTGGCTGGCCAGGGTAAGTTCAGGAAAGCTGATGGCGGTTGGCGGGTGAGCGGCCGCTGGCAATATTGTTCCGGGGTTGATCATTCGCCCTGGCTGTTGATCGGTTCTTTTCGCGATCCGGAAGACACTGCCAAAGGCCCGAATAGCCTGCACGTCATGCTGCCGAGAGATGAGGTGGAAGTCGACGATACCTGGCACACCCTTGGCATGCGCGGTAGTGGCTCAAAGGATGTGGTGCTCGACGATGTGTTTATCCCTGAGTATCGCGCTGAAGCGACTGGGAAGTTATTCAATGGCAGCAGCCCTCATGTCCTTGATCACGGTGAAGATTGCGGCATCTACATGGCGCCAGCGATGTGCAGCCTATCCACGCAACTTGCCGGATGTATACTCGGGATGGCCCGGGAAATGCTGAGTTTGTATGTGGAAAAAACCCGTGTACGAGCAGATATTTATAGCGGTAAGGGCAGTGGTGCCAAGGCGCGTATGGGCACCGTGCAAAGTCGCGTTGCCGAGGCCTATGGGGAGATCACAGCAGCCGAGTTAATGATTGGTCGGAACTGCGATATGTTTGATGCCATCGCGGCAGCAAAGGCACCGGCTGATATGACCGCACAAGCGCAGATGCGCTGGCATTCAGCCTACGCTGCGGGGCTTTGTCGCAGTGCGGTGGAACGTCTGTATGCCGGAGCTGGTGCTCACGCCGCTTATAATGATTCGCCTATGCAACAATGTTTTCGGGATGTCATTATGGCTACCCATCATGCGGCGGTGGATCTGGATGGCGGCTCAGAAGTGCAGGGCATGGCCATGTTGGGTGTCGAGCCGGGTTAGCTAATAAATTTTTCCCATGGTGTCGAGCCCAGTGCCGTTCCGTTCAACAAGACTTCAGGGTTGTTGTTGGGCGGCGACAAAATAAGGCTTCCACAGTTTGATCGAAATCGGTACCGCAACATTTAACCAGAAAGCGGTAAACATCAGCGTGTAAAACACCTCGGTGGTAAAGATATCGTTTTGCACATAGGCGATATCCATCACCACAAAGGCTAGCTCGGCTCGGCCCAGCATACCAAAACCAATCATCATGGATTCTTCAAAATTAAAACCACCGGTGTAGCGCGCCGCCGCCGCCGCAGACAATATCTGGCCTACTAGAATGCTTAGCGTAAGCACGATTGTTTGGGGAATAACAGAGACGAATATTTCCCAGTCGAAAATCAGTTTGGTGCCCAGCACCACAAAAAATACCGGGCCTACCCACGAAAACGCGACGTTATCGACAATGCGCTTATTGGCTGCGTATTGATTTTCTTCAAGAGAATTAAAGTGGAAGTACTCCTCCTTCATGATCAGCCCGGCCATATAAGCGCCAACGGCGGGATGAAAACCAAATTTGTGGGAGGCAATACCGACCAGTACAGCGAGCAGGAGTATGGCGAGCGTAGCGTGTTCACCGCGACTAAAAGACATTAAGTCCCTGATGCCGTAATGACCCAGCAAAGGTATCTTGCCGAACCAGCTGTGAGTCAAGTCATGGGGGAATAGCCACATGCCGAGTACGGTGACGATGGCGAAAAACGCCACGGTTTTGCCGACAATAATTTCGATCGATAAGACGCTCAGCGCCTCACTTCCGGTAGCAATGGGCACCAGTATCGCCACCAGAGCCAGGGAGGCGATGTCATCTAATACCGCTGAGGTCATGATGCCGGTAGCGGCTTTGGTGGTGTGAAGGTTTTCACCTTTGAGCGATACCATGGTCAGGGATACGGCGGTTGCGGTCATGGTTAGCCCACAAAGCAGTGCGATATTGGTGTCCTGCCAGAAGTAACTGGCCAGTGAATAGGCAATAGCGAAGGGCGCCACCGCGCCAAAAAAAGCAATGCCCCAGGAGCGTTTGATACTGTCGAGAAAGTTGCTGGCATTCTCTTCAAAACCCAGGGCGAACATGATGAGGATGATGCCGATTTCCGAAAAGCCTTCAATAAAGGGTGTGGTTTCTTCCGGCAGCAAACCCATATTGACCATCAGGCAGCCAATGGCGAGAAAATAGAGAACCGGTGTCAGCTTGGTTTTGCCCGCCAGAAAACCTGCGAGGAAGACGCCACTCCAAACCAGCGCTAGATGAATCAGGTTTTCCATAAATGCGCCACGATAAAATTTGTTTAGCTTATGAGATACGCACAGTGCTGTAATTATCGTAGGTCAAGGCGGTAGCTGCGTTGAGTAACGTTGAGCAATGGACACGACAGCGCTAGCTCTTTACCATCGCCACCTGACAATGGGGCATCAACCGCACGACAATGCCTGGAGAGATCAAAATGGATCGTCCGCTTATCATTAAGCGCTCAGTGGCTTTGCTGCTAATTATTCTCAGTTTTGCAGTGTGGCAAATAAAGCCAGATCTAATTGAACTGATCGTTCGACAAAAACCAATACTTTTTGGTCGTTATCCTCAGGGTCAATTCGGCGCTCTGTTGGTTCTGACACTGTTATTATGGTCTTTGGCCGGGGTGTTGATGCTACGTCAGCCCCTTCGACGTTCGCTGGCTGGCTGGGCACTGACGGTGGTCATGATGATCGGCCTGATTGCGGCAGTCACCTATGCAAGCCACTGGCTTAGCAAGCCCAGGTATGTGGAGACGACTGTATCTGACCAGGCTGTGGCTAAAACGTCGGCTAAAAAACACCAAGAATTACAGCTCCAGGGCATCTTGCGTCATCGCCCTCCCAATCAGAATTATCAGTTTAGCTGGACCGACAAACCTTCACGGGCGCGCTCTTATCCCGAAGCGCCCAGTGGCTACGGCACCCTGGATATCGCGCTGAGCAGCGATGCAAATGGTTACCGAAATCCCACCGCCAAACCACCTTTTAACACGGTGGTGGTGGGTGATTCCTTTGCGGCGGGGTCACATGTATCTGATCATCAGAGTTGGTCGGAGCTACTTCAGGGTGAATCGCCTCTGTCTATTTATAATCTGGGGGTGTCAGGTTCGGGGCCATCCACGTATCTCAATAATTTTGCTTACTATGGACTTGATAAAGGTGCCCGCTTAGCATTTTTTATGATTTACGAGGGCAATGATTTTAAACCTGAGGTCGCAGCAAAAATTAATACCGATGGTGCTGAACAGGGTTTCGATTTTGGTCGTCATTTTAAAACGGCCTTTAAAAGCTCGCCAGTGACAGCCGGGCTACGCCGTCTATCTGAAAATGTCTTTGAAAAAATAGGTGCCGAGAATCCAGTGCTAGGCTATCAGGAAAAGGTCGGCTGGATGCCTGTGCGTATAACTCATGAAAAAGAGACGGACTTTTACAGCTTCAAACCTAAGCGGTTACTTTATCTGGCCTCGACGAAAGACCAGTTCAGGCAATCAGCCGCCTGGCAAGATACCGCCGGTATCTTGCAGCGCTTTGTAGAGCTGGCTGTAGAAAATAATATGGCACCGATTTTCCTCTATGCGCCCAGCAAGCCACACGTAGTGATGCCACTCATAAGAACCGAGTTGGATGCCCAACAGTTGCATAATTTTGCTGCTTACAAAGCTCGCAAATTACCGCCACCCAAACAGTTCAAACGGGAGTTTTTTGACAATATAGACAGTCAGGAGTCGGTCTTTTTCGATCATTGCCAGTTCAAGGGCTGGAAGTGCCTGAGCCTGACCGCAGCACTACAAAAGGCGACGGCGCATGCGCAGCAAACTTACTATACCTATGACCAGCACTGGACACCGGAGGGCAACCGTGTGGTGGCGACATTGGTGCAGCGTTATCTGGAAGATTCTGGATTGACACACTAGATCTTTGTGCGGCAGCCTCAAAACAAGGTGTAAATAAAAGGTGCAAGGGCCGACCCTTCGCCAAGTACAATCAATACGCCCAGTAGTAACATGACGAAAATCACCGGGGCTAGCCAAAACTTTTTACGCTTGGCCATAAAGCCCCAGAGATCTTTTATTAAATCCCACATCAGAACGGTTTCTCCATATGTTCAGGCTCCTGGACCTGGCTGACAACCCGATAGCTTTCGGCGCCTGGGTCGAGTTTCCGCTTTAGCGGGTCTTTGTTTATTAGACGCATAAATAGCCCGATGGGCATGATTAGGACATAAAATAATAGCCATAGAATAATGCGTGTATTGATCCAGCCTGCAAGCCCACCAAAAACCATCCAGGCTCGGTAGAGCGGCTTGATAGCAATCGGTAAAACCGTCGCCAGAATAAAAACTGTGCCGCCTAACCACAGTGGCCAATGGGGCATGGGGCGATCCAACAGCCAGGGTAATATTAAGCCAAAAATGCCCGCAGCAAAGCCAGCGAAAAGCCAGCCAAATCGGCGTAGCTCTGAGGCACGTACCGCCTTGCCAGGAATTAACAGGTTGGAGAGTTTCATAATTATTTAGCTCAGTTCGCTTAATTCAGTTCAACAAATCTAGTTGACTTAGTCTAGTTCACTTAATCGAGATCAAAAGTGCTTCGCCAGTCTTCGCTCTCCTGCCAGGCCGGTTGTTTGTCTTTGAATAATATAATGTCTTCGAGTACCAGGCAGTCCATTTCGGTGCGCATAAAACATCGATAGGCATCCTCGGGCGCGCAAACGATAGGTTCACCCCGAACATTAAACGACGTATTAACCAGCACCGGGCAGTCAGTCAGTTGGTAGAAACGGGTAAGCAATTGGTGAAAGCGCGGGTTGGTGTCGGCGTGCACAGTTTGAATGCGAGCGGAGTAATCCACATGAGTTACCGCCGGAATTTCAGAGCGTGGAATCAGCAGTTTTTCGATGCCAAACAGCTGCTTCTGTTCCTCGTTCATAGGGTGGCAGTGTTCTGCCTTAATGTTGGCGACCAATAGCATGTAGGGGCTGTCTTCTTTCTGTTCAAACCAGTCGGAAAGATTTTCTGCCCGCACTGCTGGCGCAAAGGGTCGAAAGGATTCCCGGTATTTGATTTTCAGATTCATCACCGATTGCATCTCGGTGCTACGTGGGTCGCCAATAATTGACCGGCCACCGAGAGCGCGAGGGCCATATTCCATTCGGCCCTGGAACCAGCCGACGACTTTTTGCTGGCGTAATTGCTCGGCGACGCGGTCGATTAGCTGGTCGGTTTCGCAGAGTTCGTAAACCGCCCCGAGTTGGTCGAGACATTGACTGATTTCTACGTTGTCATAGCGCGGGCCGAGATAACTACCCGACATTTGATCTTTTGCTTTGCCTTCAGCAGCAACGGAACGGGGTTGATCCAGGTACTCATGCCAAACCGCAAGCGCTGCGCCCAGCGCTCCACCGGCATCGCCGGCGGCGGGTTGAATCCATATATTCTCAAAGGGGCCTTCACGGAGCAGCTTGCCATTGGCGACACAATTTAACGCTACCCCACCGGCCAGACAGAGGTTGGTGAGACCAGTTTCGTGATGCACCGTGTGGGCCAGTTTGAGCACGATTTCTTCTGTGACGACCTGCACCGATCGGGCCAGGTCCATTTCGCGCTGGGTGATCTCAGCTTCTGCCTGTCGGGGTGGCCCGTCGAATAGTTGGTCGAAGCGAGCGCTGGTCATGGTCAACCCGGCGGCATAGTTAAAATATGCCATGTTGAGCTTGAAGGTGCCGTCGTCTTTTATATCGATCAGATGGTCTTTAATCAGATCGATATAGACCGGCTCACCATAGGGCGCTAGCCCCATCAGTTTGTATTCGCCGGAATTCACTTTGAAACCGGTGTAATAGGTGAAGGCAGAATAGAGCAGACCCAGGGAGTGAGGGAAATCGATCTCCCACAGGGGTTTTAACTGGTTGCCCGTGCCATGCCATACCGATGTGGTGGCCCATTCGCCGACCCCATCCAGACACATAACGGCCGCCTCAGCATACGGACTCGGAAAAAAAGCTGATGCAGCGTGGGCTTGATGGTGTTCGGTAAACAACAGTATAGGCAGCTCCTTCTCCGCCAGGCCAGACAGAGCGGAGAACTCTCTTTTAAGGGTTTTTTTGAGATAGAGTTTTTCTTTTAGCCAGATCGGGATCGCCGTAACAAAGGAGCGAAAGCCTCTCGGCGCGCAGGCCAGATAGGTCTCTAGCAGGCGCTCAAACTTTAACAGTGGTTTGTCGTAAAAGACGATATGGTCGATATCGCTGAGACTGATTCCAGCTTCTTGCAGACAATACTCAACAGCTTTAGCGGGAAACCCGGGGTCATGCTTTTTTCGGGTGAATCGTTCCTCCTGTGCGGCGGCGATAATGTTATTGCCCTTGATCAATGCAGCTGCGCTGTCGTGATAAAACGCAGAAATACCCAATATTCGTTTGTCCACGCCCGTCCTCAGAGCAAAAAACAGCAGCTAGTCTACCGGTACAAACAGGCCTCCACCAGCCGTTTAGCGGCGCACCCGGTTTTTAGATAATAAGAGATGTTTGAATTTGATGAATATAAAAACCACTTATCATTTGACGTCAACTCGTGCTAAGTTCGATATCGTTGATTAGACAACTTAAGGCCCCGATAAGAGACCCGCCAGATAAGACGGAAGACACCATGGAAAAGCAAACATTTGCCCATTCTACATTTGGGAACCCCGCTATCGATTACAACAATCTCATACAATCTGATCGCATTCACGGCAGCTTATACACTCGCCCAGACATCTTTGAAGAAGAAATGCAGCGGGTGTTTTACGGCAACTGGGTATTCATCGGCCACGCTTCGGAAATACCTGGAAAAGGTGATTATGTTTGCCGCACTATCGGCCGTGAGTCGGTGGTGATGGTGCGCACCGCCCAGGATGACATTAAGGTCATCGTCAATCGCTGTTCCCATCGCGGCAATATGATTTGCGTCCATCCAGAAGGCAGCGCCAAGTTTCTCAAATGTGGCTATCACGGCTGGGTTTTTTCCCTGGATGGCGCACTTCTTGATGTGCCGGGGCCGGGTCGATTCCGCAAAGATAAATCGGATTTGCCTCTGCGCTTATTGCGTACCGAAAGTTATCGAGGTTTCGTTTTCGCGAGCTTCAATCCCGATGTGCTGCCTCTTGAAGAGTATCTGGGCCAGGCCACGCGTCTGATCGACCGCAATGTAGAGATGTCACCCATAGGGGAAATCAGGCTTTCTGCTGGCTGGGTCAAGCACAAGTTTGAAGGCAACTGGAAAATGTTGCCCGAAAATGACACCGACGGTTATCACGTCCAGTTTGTGCATTCATCGATTGAAAAAGTGATTGACTCTGACTATGCCGATGCCATCACCGATCCTGATGAGGAAATTGCCGCCCGTTCTCGAGACTGGGGTGGTGGTCATGCTGAACTTGATTTTGCGCCGGTTTACACCAAGCCACTGGAATGGCTGGGGGCGCCGCTGAGTCGCTATCCTGATTGGGCCACAGAAATGGTTGCGAGTTACGGGGAAGAGGCTGGCATGCGTAAATTAATTGAGGGGCCGTCCCACGCGACGATATTCCCCAACCTGTTTTTGGGTGAAATGAATATCGTTATTATTCAGCCCATTAATGCCAACCAATGCGTGCAGTGGCATACACCCATGTTGCTCGAGGGTGTTCCCGATGACTTAAATAATAAATTTATGCGGCAGTCCGAAGCGGCCCTGGGGCCGTCCTCGTTGGTGCTGGCCGATGACGGCATAATTTCTGAGCGTCAGCAAATTGCTTTGCAGGGAGCCTCCAGCTGGCTGGATTTATCTCGTGGTGACCAGCGTGAAGAGGTTGATGAGTACGGTGTGCGTAGCGGCCGGGTTTCCGATGAGGTGACTAACCGTAGCTTCTGGCGCCATTACCGAAAGGTGATGTCTGCCGCCTGAGGCCCATGTCCCGCTTTAAAACATACGCATTTAGTTATGGAGAGCAGCCTTTGACCCTTGCCTACGAAGAATACGCTGAAATACGGGACTTTCTCTACAAAGAGGCCCGATTTGCGGATGAATCCCGGTATACCGAGTGGGAAGCCCTGGTCGATGAGGACATGTTTTATTGGGTGCCGCGAGGTGAGGGTGATTTTGATCCTGCCAGGCATGTATCGGTCAGCGCCGATAATCGCAGTCGGGTGAAAACCCGCATCGCCCAGCTCAACTCTGGCGAGCGCTGGTCGCAGGTTCCGGTGTCACCCATGCGCCGTATGATTTCAAATATCGAGATTGAGGTGAGCGAGGGTACCGAATACCCGGAGTACAAGGTGCTGTCCAATTTCGTGCTTTTTGAATTGCGTGCGCAATCGACTAAAAATATCGAAGTATGGCCGGGCCGTGTTGAGCATGGCATCCGACGCAAAGACGGTGAGTTAAAAATGTTCTTAAAAAAGGTCATGCTGATTAATGGCAATGAAGCTTTGCCCACCATCGGTTTTCTGATTTAGCGAGTCCAAGTTTAACGAGCACAAGAGCAAGATTATTTTCGGGAATTAAAAAATGGCAAATAAGGCGTTATCGGCCGTCGTAGGCCTTGGCTTTAGCGAGATGTCCCGCAAACCCATTGGCACGACGCGGGAGCTAGCTGCCGATGCAGTGCGGGCCGCAGTAATCGACTCCGGGCTTGATAAAACCGAAATCGATGGTCTGCTGTTGAATCGCTCGCCCCTGGCACCTTTCGAGGATTTGCCCCTTGAACTTATGGACGACCTGGGTCTCTACGATCTGCGTCTGATGAATTCAGTCGAGGCAGAAGGCTCCAGCTCTGTGCAAATGCTGCAGCAGGCAACTATGGCGATTAGTCATGGCATGGCCAAGGCGGTGGTGTGCGTATTTTCCGATGCGCCCCTTGCACCCAGGGAGGGTGGCGCCAGCGGCGGCGGTGATGCCTTCGCCCTTTATATGTCGCTGACCGGCATTGAAAACTGGGAGAAAAACTACGGATTTATCGGTGCCACCGGTGGCTACGCCATGGCAGCGCAACGACACATGTCGGTTTATGGCACCACTCAGGAGCATCTTGGCAGCTATGCCATTGCGCTGCGAGAGTGGGCCATGCTCAATGACCGGGCATTTTTGCGAAAACCCCTGTCTATGGACGATTATCTGGCCTCGCGCCTGATTGTCGAGCCATTCCGAATGTTTGATTGCTGCTATCCGGTTAACGGTGCCGCAGCAGTGGTGGTGACCAGTGTTGATCGGGCGACAGATTGCGACAAACCGCCGGTCTATATTCACGGCATGGGTCAGGGCCATGCGGGCATGCCTGGCCTGGCTGGTTATGATCGAGAAACCACCTGCGGTGCCAAGCTGGCCGGTAAGGGCGCCTACGAGATGGCCGGTGTTACGCCGAAGGATGTCTCGATGTGCCAGTTATATGATGCTTTTTCTTACGTGGGTCTGGTGTCATTAGAGGACTACGGCTTTTGCGCACCTGGCGAGGCTGGGCCATTTATCGCTGATGGCAATATTTCCCCGGGTGGTTCCTTGCCGGTGAATACGGGGGGTGGCCAGTTATCTGGCTACTACCTTCAAGGTATGACACCCATTAGCGAGGCCATTATTCAGGGGCGCAGAGATGGCGGCGAACGGCAGCTGGATAATAACGAAGTGATTCTGGTTAGCGGCAATGGTGGCCGACTGCAATATCACGCCGCACTGATTATGAGTCCTATGGAGACCCTGTCATGAGCACCGATGCCCAGCGGGGGCGCGTAAATTTTGATGCAAGCTTTGACGCCTTTATTGCGGCTGGCGAATTACGCATACCTCAATCTAAGGACGGCAAGATCATGGGCTTAACAGCCCGCACCGCGTTAGCGGGTTGGGATACGGATGTTAACTGGGTGACGGCTAGTGGCAAGGCGACGCTCTATTCTTATGTTATTTATCATCAGCAATATGATCCCGATCGGCCTACGCCTTATAACATCGCTACCGTCGAGTTAGCCGAAGGCCCGCGCTTAATTAGCGTGGTCATTATTGATGACCTTGCCGATCTGGAAGTCGGGATGGCACTGACCGCCGAATTCGATGGCGATGGAAGACTGGTGTTCAGACCCGCCGAATAAAAGTGCTTGCTTGGCTCAGTTCAGCTTGGCTATCTTGACGTATAGTAAAAAGGGCATCTCGGCGAAACGACGCGATGCCCTTTTGTTACGACTGCTGTTATCGACTTCTGTTATCGACTTCTGTTATCGAATTAGGCCCTGGCAAATTATTCCAAGGCAAAACCAGCCGTTAGCCCGCCATCGGCAACAAATTCTGAACCACTGGAGTAGGAGCTGTCGTCCGATATCAGATAAGCAGCCAGGGTTGCCATTTCTTCCGGCTGGCCAATACGCCCGACCGGCGCAGCAGAGAACATATCGTTTGCGCCATCAGAAGTCAGGCCAGCGTCGGTCAGCATGCGAGTGAGAATGCCGCCGGGGTGGATGGAGTTGACGCGAATGTTATCGGGCCCGAGTTCCAGTGCCGCCACCTTGGTCATGCCGCGCACGGCAAATTTACTCGCACAATAGGCAATGCCACCAATAGCACCCATCATGCCCGCGATGGAAGAAATATTAACGATGGCGCCGCCGCCAGCTTCTTTCATGGCACCGGCCACACTTTTCATACCTAGAAACACACCAACCTGATTGACCTGAATGGTCTTCATATATTGCTCGACGGACATTTCTGTGAGGGCATTCATATCGGCAATACCGGCGTTATTTACCAGCGAAGTAAGTTTGCCAAACTTGGCTACCGTGGCAGCCACCGCCGCCTGCCAGGCACTTTCGTCGGTGACATCGAGATGTGTGTAGGCGGCTGAATCGCCAATATCTGCGGCGGTTTTCATGCCATCTTCGTCAAGCACATCGCAAATCATTACCTTGGCACCACGCTCGGCAAAAATCCTCGCCTCAGCAGCACCCTGACCTCGGGCACCGCCGCTCACTATCGCTACTTTCCCAGCTAAACTTGTCATTTCTATCTCCCATTTATAACTTTAATTAGTTAAAAAGTCGGTCGATTCTTCCACTGACTATGACGTAAGTCCAGTACTTCGCTCAGGATTGATTTATTCAGTTTGATAAAAAAGCTCAGCAAGCTAGATTGCGGTGATGGGGAAGGTGTGTTCTGATCATTTGCAAATTGAGGGGCTGGGATTACAGCCAGGAATTTCATACCGGCAAAAAACAGGTACAGAGCCGACACGAAGCAGTATAGGTCGAAAGTCCTGACACGCAGCGTTATGCAATATCCCCGCTAATATTAAGTAGTGAGACACAATGAGCGACGGACCACGTCTACCTTTGTTGCTGACGGCGATCGCCATCACCTCAGCAAATTTTATGAATGTGCTCGACACGACTATTGCCGTGGTGGCCTTGCCAGCTATGTCCGGCAGTCTCGGCGCGACGCCTTCCCAGGGCACCTGGATTTTAACGTCGTACACCGTGTGTCTCGCAGTAATCCTGCCTATGAGCCCGTGGATCAGTAAACGCTATGGTGAAATTCGCACCTTTGTGACGTCGGTATTGCTGTTTTCCCTGACCTCAGCCATTTGCGGTCTGGCGACAAATTTCGAAACCCTGGTGTTGTTTCGCGCGCTGCAAGGTTTAACCAGCGGTTTGATTGTGCCTCTGTCCCAAACCTTGGTGTTGCGCGTTTACCCACCTGAAAAGCATGGCTTTGCCATTGGCCTGTGGAGTGTTACTTCGACGACAGCGCCTGTGCTTGGCCCCCTGATAGGGGGCTTTATCACCGATAATTTTGGTTGGCCGTGGATTTTTTATATCAATATTCCCCTGGGGATTGCTGCAGCTACTTTGATCTGGACCAGCATGCGCCATACCGATGATCAGTCAGTCAGAGTTCCGGTTGACTGGGTCGGTATGTTATTCCTCGCCACCGGCGTCATCATGTTGCAATTGGTGCTGGACAAGGGCCATGAGCTAGATTGGTTAGCATCGCCCGGCATCAGGACCATGCTCAATATTGCCATAATTTCGGCCATTGCTTTTTATGTTTGGGAGCGCAAGGAAAAGCATCCGATTATCGATTATGAGTTATTCCGCTATCCGGTGTTTGTTATGGCCTCGGTCATCGCCTGTCTTTTCCACATCACCTATTTTGGTTCGATGATTCCCTATCCCATCTGGATGCAATCAGTGCTGGGCTATACCGCCACCTGGTCGGGTTTAGTGATGGCAGGCACCAGCGTGCTGCCGGTGTTTGGCATGATGATCGTCGGCAAAAATATGCCGAACTGGAACCTCCGCTACCTCATGGCCAGTGGCTGCGTGTTCGGAATCTGGGGCATCTATCTACAGGCCGGGGCCTCCCCAGAGACGACATTTAACACCATGCTATTTGCCAGGGTCATAGTCGGGGTCGGCTTCACTCTACTCTGGCCACCATTGATGGCGATCACTCTGTCCAGCGTACCACCGGACAAAACTGCCTCAGCGGCCAGTTTTTTTAACTTTTTCCGGATATTTTCAACCAGCGTCGGCATTGCCATTGGCATGACCATTTGGCAGAGTCGCACGGTTTTTCATCGGCAACATTTGATTGAAGAGCTGATCCCCTGGAAACCCGGTAAGGACACTGCGTTTACGCCCCTACAGGAAATTGCTGGCGATAGTGACGATGCGATGTGGGCTATTGCGGAGGGGTTAACCAATGTGCAGTCTCTAACAATGGGTTTATCTGATACCTTTTTACTACTGGCTATCATGATTATCCCTATCGTATTGATGGTGCCACTATTGCCCGCAAAAATGCCCAATGCCGCTGAGGCTAAAAGCCAAAGTGGTGATTAAGCCTAAAGAAAGAAAGTCGTCGTCAATGTATGTTGTTGCCATCAATAAACGGCCTAAGGCTGCCAGGAGAAGTTACTATGCTACAGCGCTGGAATACCTCGGTAGCGGCAAAAGTAATAAAACACCAGAGTCCTCTAACATAAACTGAATAAAGCCTTGCTAGCCAGTTCGTTAAGGGCATTTGTCTATTTGACACTGCGCTGCGCCCAGCGTAGATTTCCTCACCTAAATTTAAGTCAACAGCTTGGCTCATACAGCCAAATTACAGTAGGAGAAATTAAGTGGCTCTAGCGGCGGTTCAATCAACAGCGGTTCAATCAACAGCGGATCATTTTGAGAACCAGGCATCGGCGCCGGTGATCGATCACGATATCGTTATCATTGGTTGCGGATTTTCAGGTATTGGCGCGGGCATTAAGTTGCTTAAAAAAGGTTTTGGGGATTTTATTATTCTCGAAAAGGGCGATGGCGTCGGCGGTACCTGGCGGGATAATAGCTATCCTGGCCTGGCGGTGGATGTACCTACGCTGAGCTACTCTTACGGCTTTGAGCAAAACCCCAACTGGTCCAATCTTTATGCGCCTGGCCCGGAACTAAAAGCCTACGCAGAGCATTGCACCAAAAAATACGGCGTTAAAGCCCACCTTCGCTACAACTGCGCGGTGACCGAAACGCTTTATGACGAAGTCCATAATGTCTGGACCACCCACACCGAAGACGGCAGAACCTTTACTTCAAGATATATCGTCAGTGCAACTGGCTATCTAACCTTACCAAAATTGCCTGATATAGAGGGCATTGAAGATTTTAAAGGTAAAAAGATGCATACCGGTCGCTGGGATCATAGTCATGATTTAAACGGCGAGCGGGTTGGCTTTATTGGCACGGGTGCCACGGCCATCCAGGTGATTCCCGAAATTCTGCCCCAGTTAGAAAGTCTCGATGTCTATCAACGTACACCGATATGGTTAATGCCGAAAAAAGATATGCCGATTCCGAAGTGGCTGCAAAATGGCTTCAAATATATACCCGGTTTGCAGCGCACGGCTCGCACCTTAATGCAGATAATGACCGACACCATCATGGTCAACGGTCTGGTATTCAACAAGCAGTTATCGTGGATGATAAGTGGCTTTGAAAAATACGCCATCAAGCATGTTCGAGCCCAGGTGAATGATCCTGAAATTCAGGAAAAACTGATTCCAAAATATGACTTCGGTTGTAAACGCCCCAGTTTTACCAATAAGTTCTACCCTGTTTTCAATGAGGAAAATGTCGAGTTAGTCACCGACCCGATTGTGCGTGTCACTGAAAATGGCATCGTCACCAGCGATGGCGCCGAGCGTGAAATCGATACGCTGATTTGCGGCACTGGTTTTCAGGTTTTTCAGAAAGGCAGCGTGCCGACCTTTCGGGTGCACGGCTTAAACGGCCTGGAAATTAGTGATTACTGGGAAGAAAACCGTTACCAGGCCTTCGAAGGCGCGACCGTGCCACAATTCCCCAACTTCTTTATGATTATGGGGCCATACAGTGTTTGTTCCGCCTCTTACTTCGGCATGATTGAAACCCAGACACGGCATTTAGTGCGTTGTTTGAAAGCCGCTGAAAAACGCAATGCCAACTATATAGAAGTGAAGCAGGCCGCCAACGACAAGAACTTTGAGAAGATACAAAAGCGCGCTAAAAATACCATCTTCCAGTTTGGTAACTGTGGTGCATCCAACAGCTACTATATCGACCGTCACGGTGACAGCCCTTTTATCAGGCCCACGACTAGCCTCGAAGCCTGGCTGACTAGCTGTTTCTTTCGGATGAGTAATTACAGTTTTAAAGCCAAATAAAAATGGGACGGGTGCTTTTGCTTTAGTACCCATTCGTTAAGATTGTCTCTTTCGTATCTAATAGCCACCTTCGGGGTGGCTTTTTTATAGGCACCTGTATTTTTACACGTACCTGTATATAACCTATATATCGATGTCCAAATTGTCACCAAATTATGGTTTATCTAAGTCTGAAATCATTGTTATTTTTAAAACTACATATGTTGGCGATTTGCCTGTGCGTTGTGATGCCACGGGTAGAAGCCGCAAGTTCTGAGCTTGATGGTTTGTTCCTGCTGGTTAATGAACGCCTGGCGTTAATGAAAGACGTGGCAGCCTACAAGTTTGCAAACGGCATCGAGATTGAAAATGAACATCGTGAAACAGTGGTGCTGCGGAAGGCAATGGCAAGCGCTGGACAATATCAGCTTAATCCAGCTTCCGTGGAAACATTTTTTCGCCTGCAAATTAAGGTGGCGAAGGTAGTCCAGCAGGGCTGGATTGAATACTGGGCTGAACAGGATGCCGATCTTTCTAAAGAGGCTGGCATTACTGATCTAAACGCTGAGATTCGACCAAAACTTATAATCCTGGGTGACCAGCTTATCCGGCAAATATCTTTGGCCTTGCCGGAGCTACAAGATCGCCAGCAGTTCGGAAAAAATTTCAGCAAAGCTAAGCAGACAATCAATAACCGCTTTGTATCATCGGCCAATAAGCAGCAGTTGCTGGAAGCCCTGGTGATGATAAAGAGACAAGATGAAGCGTCTGTGGATCAGCTGGCAAAAATTAAGCAAAGCGGTGTGCTTAGAGTTGGCACGACTGGCGACTACCAGCCCTTTAGTTTTGTAGCGTCGGAGACGGGTGGATACGCCGGTGTTGATATCGATCTTGCTAATGATCTGGCCTCGAGTCTTGGTGTAGAACTGAAGCTTGTTGCAACTTCCTGGCCAACGCTAATGGCCGATCTCGCCGCAGATCGGTTTGATATTGGTATGAGTGGCATTACCAACACGCTGGCTCGACAACGTACAGCATTTTTTTCTGATCATTACTCCGTTGGCGGGAAGACCCCCATTTCTCGTTGCGACGCGCGGGAAAGATTTGGCAGTTTAACCGACATCGACAGGCCGGGCGTTCGCGTTATCGTTAACCCTGGTGGCACCAATGAAAAGTATGTGCGAAAAAACATTAAAGTTGCGCAGATTATTATTCACCCAGATAACACTACGATCTTTGAGCAAATCATTAATAAACAAGCAGACGTAATGATCACTGATGCTATCGAGGTGAAAATTCAGGAAGTAATTCAAGCGGCGCTTTGCGGGACGATGCCTGGTCAACTGTTAAGCCGCGCAGAGAAGGCGTTTTTAATGCCTCAGGATATTGCTCTACAGACATATGTAAATCACTGGCTAAAAGAGATTAAGCAGTCGGATCGTCTCGAACAAATTTTTCGTCGTCATCTGGGTGGCAAGTTATCTGAACATAGTCGGTAGAGCATTGTTCTACTTTGGCTTGCTCGGTATCTTTCTACCTGTCAATCAAGCACTATCCAGGCAATCCAGATAATTATTCGTCAATTAAACAAGAGGCAGTGCTATGAAAATCGGGTATATGATGATGCTTGCAAATCACCATGAAAATTTATCAGATGCAGAAATGATTCGCGAAGAAATGCGTGTCGCCGAGCTAGCTGAAGAAATCGGTTACGATTCCATCTGGTGTGCGGAACATCACTTTGATGCCTATTCTATGGCTGTAGATAATATCCAGGTGCTTACCTGGCTTGCCGCTCGAACTAAAAATATCATGCTGGGTAGCGCCGCCATTATTTTGCCCTGGTGGACACAGCCAGTTCGCCTGGTTGAGAAAATTGCCACCATCGATGCCATGACCAATGGCAGATATCTTATTGGCTTTGGTCGCGGTCTGGCGCGCAAGGAATACGACGCTTTCGATATTCCCATGGATGAAACTCGTTCGCGCTTTGACGAATCCGCCAGGATGATTATAAAAGCGCTCGAGACTGGTTTTATCGAGGGCGATGGTCCCCATTTCCCGCAGGTGCGTACCGAGATTAAACCGCGGCCACCACAAAATGCCAAAGATCGACTTTACGGTGTCGCTATGTCACCGGAATCTGCCCAGGTAATGGGTGAGTTGGGTTCTCGAATGATGTGCTTCGTACAATTTGATATGGCAATGCACCTGCCAAATATCGAACGCTATCGTGAAGCGTTTTCTAAACAACATAATCGACCAGCGCTGCCACCTGTGTTGCTGGATTTTTGCTACTGCGACAAAGATGCTGGCAAAGCAGAGGAACGTGCGCGTAAATATCTGGCCGTAAACTATCTTTCCATTCTCCAGCATTATGAGTTTATGGAGGATTATCACAAAGAGATTAAGGGTTACGAGGCCTATGGTAAATCCGCTGAGTTTCTGAATTCTCTGGGTCTCGAAGAGGCGGTGGAAGACTACATATCTCATCAGGCCTGGGGGACACCGCAACAAATCCTGGATCAGCTTGAAGCGCGACGGGGGGTAATTGGTGATTACGAATGGAATTCTATCGTCAGTTACGGTGGCATGCCTTTTGATCTGGTTGAGGGCAGTATGCGATTAATTGGCAGAGAGGTATTGCCAGAACTCAGAAAATGGCAGGAAGAGGCCCGGCCCGATAGCGAAGTTGCCTGACGGTTTGCTATAAATAAATGCCTTGTCATAGGAGATAGCTATGAGACTTGAAAACAAAGTCGCTATTGTGGTCGGCGCGGGGCAAACCCCTGGCGAGACTATCGGCAACGGTCGCGCCACGGCGATTTTATTTGCTCGCGAAGGTGCTCAGGTGCTGCTGGTGGACAAACGTATCGAGTCGGCTTTAGAAACTGAACAGATAATTAAGGATGAAGGCGGCACTGCCTCCTCCTGCGCGGGGGATGTCAGTGTCGATGCGGACTGTCTTGCTTTCACTAATATCTGTGTCGAGCGCTATGGCAAAATAGATATTCTTCATCACAATGTCGGCATTGGTGTTGGCGATAGAGGCCCGATAGAAACCGCTGAAAGCGTGTGGGACAAAATGCTCGACGTGAATCTTAAAGGCGCATTTCTGACCAGCAAGCATGTGCTGCCGATTATGCGCGAGGCGAACAGCGGCAGCATTATTTTCATTTCATCCATCGCGGCTATTTGCTCGATGAATGCCATTGCCTACAAAGCCTCTAAAGCTGGCATGAATTCCCTGAGCCAGGCCATTGCCATCGATAACGCCCGTTTCGGGATTCGCTCGAATGTCATTATGCCCGGCTTGATGGATACGCCTATTGCCATCGAGGGTATCTCCAAAGCGATTAATAAAACGCGACAACAAGTTCGCGCCCGGCGCGACGCGCAGGTACCTCTGGGGTCAAAAATGGGCACGGCCTGGGATGTTGCCAATGCCGCTGTGTTCCTAGCTTCAGATGACGCGGGATTTATTACCGGGGTCAACTTGCCTGTCGATGGTGGGCAAAGCGCCCGAATTGGTTAAGCATGTGGTTAACAATGTGATTAAAGAATGAGTCCAAACCGATCTAAACTAATGTGAGGTATCAACTATGGATCTCAGTGTAGTTATCGCCCAGGGCAGCGATGGTTGGGAAGTTGCCGTTAGAGCAGAACAATTAGGCTATAAAACCGCCTGGTTTGAAGATAGCCAGATGGTCGCCGCCGACCCGATAGCCTTAATGGCCGTCGCTGCCATGAAAACGAGCAAAATTAAATTGGCAACCGGTGTGCTGATTCCCTCAAACCGCATTGCCCCACAAACCGCGAACAGTTTTGCCACGCTAAATAATCTGGCTCCGGGCCGAATTGCTATGGGCATCGGCACCGGGTTTTCCGGGCGTCGCGCCATGGGCCACGGACCTGTGAAGGTTGACGACATACGTACCTATATTAAAACCATCAATGGCCTGCTCCGCGGCGATATGGTCGAGTGGGAGTTCGAAGATAAATTGCGCAAGATCGCCTTCCTGCACCCGGATGACGGAATAATCAATACCAGCGATAAAGTGCCGACTTACATAGCCGCACAGGGGCCGAGAATGCGTGCCCTGGTCGCCGAACTTAAAACCGACTGGATCAACATCCATTCAAATCTCGAGTCCGCACAATCAGATATGGACGACATGGAGGCCGCCTGGCGACATGCCGGCAACCAGTCAGACACCTTTAAACGCGCCATCGTTACTGCCGGTCTGCCCCTGCTCGATGGTGAGGCCGCAGATTGTCCAAAAGCCATACGTCAGGGTGGCCCATTAGCAGCGGTTGTATTCCACAATATGATGGAAGCACAACAACATGGTTCATTGGGCACTGGGTCGTTAGGTGAAACAGAAGCCGTGTCAAAATACAGGCGGCTATATGAGAGCTACCAACCGTCGGATGCCCGATATTTATCGCTGCACAGGGGGCACGCGCTTTTTGTACGGGAAGATGAAGCAGAGTTTATCACCGGAGACTTAATACGTAGGGCCACCATGACCAGACCGATCGATGCAGTGCGCGAACGTATTCAGGCGCTGGAACGAATCGGTTACGACGAATTATCAGTGATTATTCATCCCGGTGACGATGACATGCTGGAGCGTTGGACGGACGTGATGGCAAAAGTCTGAATGCTCTTAACTAATTAATTAAGCTATTTATTCGTTTGTCTATTCGTTAATCCAGCCCAGCAAAAAATGCCCGAAGTTCATTGACTACATCCTGCGGTCGTTCCGGCGGAGCGAAATGACCGCCACCATCAAACACACTCCAGCGTTTTAAATTGGTGCGCGTCTCGGCGATTGACCGAGGCGTAAACAATAATTCTTTGCGAAAAATACCATACCCGGTCGGCGCTTCTATAACGGGCATACGGTCGTGGGCGAGTTTAGGTGGCTTTGAGAACTGCTCGGCATAGAGCCGGATTGATGACGCAAAGGACGTGTTAAACCAGTACAGCGAGGCTAGTGTGCACAGATCATCTTTGCCAAACACCTCGATGGCATTGCCGTCGCACCATAGCTGGCGTCGCCACCACAGCCATGCGGCCATGCCCACCGGTGAGTCAGCCATCGCATAGGCGAACGTCTGCGGGTCACGACGTTGCACAGCGATGTGCGCCTCAGTGTGGCGGCGAGTGGCTTTCATTCGATCCACCATCCACTGTTCATCGTCGGCGAACTGGTCTGCGCTGGCCGCGGTGCGACCAAACATGCCGGGCACCACGGGCATGGTCAAATAAATGCCAATCATATGCTCGGCATGGGCATGGCCTAACTGAGCGGTGATAAATGCACCCCAGTCGCCGCCCTGAGCGCCAAAGCGCTCATAACCCTGCACGTCGCGCATTAATTTTACCCAGAGTTCCGCAACGCGAGGTACGTCAATACCAGTAGTTTTTAGCGGTACCGAAAACCCGTAGCCCGGCAACGACGGCACAATCACGTCGAAACTGTTATCCGGGTCACCGCCGTGGGCCGCTGGATCAGCCAGGGCATCGACCACTTTATGCAGATCCCAAAACGTCCAGGGCCAGCCGTGGGTAAGAATAATCGGTGTGGGGTTTGGGCCTTTGCCTCGCACCCGCAGGAAGTGAATGGGAACGCCATCGATCTCGACCAGTTGGTTGTCGTAGGCGTTTATTTGCGATTCGACCCCACGCCAGTCGTAGTCATCGCGCCAGTAAGCCAGCAGCTCTTCGATATATTCCCGGGGCGCACCGTAGCGGTTATCGGGATTGCCCACATCACTGGGCCACCGGGTATTGCTCAGCCGCGCTTTTAGATCGTCAAGTTCACTTTGGGGAATATCGATGGTCAAGGGTTGTGGGCGGGACATGGTTATAGCCTCTTATTTTTTGCTGACGAACTAAATGTGCATCGCTGACTTACAATAGCAGTCCCGCATTCCTTAATTGCGCGCGTAAAGTTTCGACCCGCTTACGATTAACGCCAAGGTCTGAATAACCGAGGCTAGAAGCCGAGCGTACATCGACGCGATTTGTTCCTTGCTCTGCCCCCAGCTCCAGGTGGTCGACAAACCTCAATATCAAACTTCTGACCTCTACATGTAAATAGCCTTGCTGTTCTGCGACTAGCTTGCTGCGCGGGAGGTCCAACACCACAGCTTTCAAATCGGGCCACGATTTATCCACCGTGCTGGCCAGCATAAATGGCTCGACCCGGTGTTTAGGGTCGGTCGCCAGGCTTGATACACAGTTAGGTGAAGCGGGGCAGGGGGCAAGTTGATGGCTGCTGGATTGAGCGGGCATAGCGAATGTGCTCCTGACTGTTAGGGCGAGCATGGTGATAAAAACCAGGTAAAGAGTTTTTTGACCCATAGCTGGACTATAACAGTCGGTCATTTAATGTATCGATTAGTCCCATAAATAAATTAGGTATTTGGTCTGCTTATTAGCTACACTGCCGCGCTTTTTTCCTGCGATCCGCGCTGAATTGTCAGTGCGTTAGCTCTTTGTATCAAACCCTTTACAGTGCCTCCAGGCTAACCCGATGGGCTGGAGGGTCGGTGCTTGAAGTTGAGAAATCTTATGCCTGATCCATTAAAAGTCGGTACGTTAAGGCTTAATACCTTAAAAAAAGATTGGCTTGGCAATGTCCGGGGCGACCTGCTTGCAGGTCTGGTGGTCGCCCTGGCGCTGATTCCGGAAGCCATAGCCTTTTCGATTATCGCCGGAGTTGATCCCAAAGTCGGGCTTTACGCCTCATTTTGTATCGCCGTGACTATCGCCTTCACAGGAGGCCGGCCGGGTATGATTTCCGCCGCCACTGGCGCTATGGCCCTCTTGATGGTCACGTTGGTCAAAGAACATGGTCTGGAATATTTGCTGGCTGCGACTTTGCTTACCGGCGTATTGCAAATCATTGCCGGTTTTCTAAAGCTGGGCGGACTGATGCGTTTTGTGTCCCGCTCGGTGGTCACAGGCTTTGTGAATGCCCTGGCAATTCTGATTTTTTTAGCCCAGGTACCAGAACTGCAAAACGTCAGCTGGCATGTTTATGTCATGACTGCCGCGGGCCTGGGAATCATCTATTTGCTGCCGCTGATACCCCTGGTCGGCAAGTTGTTGCCATCGCCACTGGTGTGCATATTGGCCCTGACCGTAGCGTCTATTGTGATTGGTCTGGATATTCGCACCGTTGGCGACATGGGTCAGTTGCCCGATACGCTGCCCATCTTCCTGTGGCCTGATGTGCCGCTGAATCTTGAAACTCTGCTGATTGTTTTCCCCTATGCCACTGCTCTGGCGCTGGTGGGTTTGCTGGAGTCTATGATGACAGCCTCTATCGTTGACGACCTTACCGATACCAACAGCGATAAAAACCGCGAGTGTAAAGGCCAGGGCATCGCCAATATTAGTGCGGGCCTGATGGGTGGCATGGCCGGTTGTGCGATGATTGGCCAGTCGGTGATAAACGTAAAGTCCGGTGGCCGGGGACGTTTATCGACGTTTATCGCGGGTCTATTGCTGGTCATTATGGTGGTCTTTCTGGATGAGTGGATTAGCCTCATCCCCATGGCCGCATTGGTTGCGGTGATGATTATGGTCTCCATTGGCACCTTCTCCTGGGACTCCCTGCGCAATCTTAAAAAGAGCCCTTTGTCCAGCAATGTGGTGATGATCTCGACAGTTGTGGTCGTGGTTGTCACCCATAACCTGGCCCTCGGTGTTTTCGTCGGTGTGCTGCTCGCGGCGATGTTTTTCGCCAATAAAATTGGCCGTTATATGGCGGTTAAAACTCAGCTTCTTGAGGTCGACGGTGAGCCGCTTGAGCTGGGCGAAGAAAAAAGTGGCGAACGTGTGTATAAAATCTTTGGTCAGGTATTTTTCGCCTCTTCCGAGCAGTTTGTGCAATCATTTGATTTCAAAGAGGTGCTGGAGCGGGTCACCATCGACGTCAGTGATGCCCACTTCTGGGATATTACCGCCGTCGCGGCACTGGATAAGGTTGTGATCAAGTTTCGCCGAGAAGGGGCTGAGGTGAATCTGATTGGTATGAACGAGGCCAGCGCCACCATTGTCGATACCTTCGGCGTTCACGACAAGCCAGAAAAAGTCGAACAGATGCTCAATGCTCATTAAGACCTTTACCACAGATAAGACCACAAAGAGGCAAACTCCCACAGAGGCCAAAATATGATCAACGTTGTCAGCTGTATAGATGGTTCCCCCGCCACATTGGCCGTGTGTGATGCCGGTGCGTGGGCCAGTCAGGGTATGGCTACGCCCCTGCAACTGCTCCACGTGCTGGATAAATCCGAGCGTCTTGACCATGACAACTTCGCGTACAGCGATCTTTCCGGCAGCCTCGGTATAGATAGCCGCAAGCATCTTCTCGAAGAGCTGGTGGAGCTGGATGCAAAGCGCAGCAGGCTGGCCCTGGAGCATGGCAAGCTGATGCTCGAAGATGCTAAAAACCGAGCGACCCAACAGGGCGCGCAGGAAGTATCGACCCTGCAACGTCATGGCGGCTTGCTCGAAAGCGTACTGGATTTACAGGACGACACCATCCTGTTAATTATGGGTCGCCTTGGTGATAGTCATGCTGGGCAGGCTCTTGCGGTGGGCAGCCAGTTGGAGAGCGTGATTCGCGCCGTTCGCAAGCCGATACTTATCACCCTTGATGAGTTCAGTGCGCCGAGCAACTTTATGATTGCCTACGATGGCCGCAGTGTTACCCAAAACGTACTCGACACCTTGATCGCTAGTCCATTGCTTAAAGGCTTGCCTTGCCATCTGGTTGCGGTAAACAACACCAGCCTTGATCGCCGCCCCGAGCTTCAAGTCGCCGCCGACAAAGTGACTGCTGCCGGGTTCGATGTTATTTCTACCGTGCTCCAGGGTGAAATGCAGACAGAACTTCAGGGCTACCAACGCGAGCATGGCATTGAATTAATGGTCATGGGTGCCTACGGTCATTCCCGTATCCGCCGGTTATTTCTGGGTAGCAACACCACCGATATGGTGAGTGCCAGTACTATCCCGTTGATTATTGTCCGATAGTCGTTGGCGATGAGGCTTTAGGCGCGTCACGCAATTCAATCGCCGCAGCGACCATGTTGGCCAATGCAGGCTTCACTTCGTCCCAGGTCCGGGTTTTTAAGCCACAGTCTGGATTTACCCACAGTTGCTGGGGTTTGATGCGCGCCGCCGCCTGTTGCATACGGGCCACGATGGTTTCAACTGTGGGTACATTGGGCGAGTGAATGTCGTAGACGCCGGGGCCGATATCGTTGGGGTAGGCAAAGTCTTTAAAAGCATCGAGCAAAGCCATGTCCGAGCGCGAGCTTTCGATAGTGATCACATCCGCATCCATTGCGGCGACAGCGGCAATAATGTCGTTAAACGATGAATAACACATGTGGGTATGGATCTGCGTTGTGTCGGCAAGGCCTGAGGTTGTGGTACGAAATGCTCGCACAGCCCAACCTAGATAACTCTGCCAGTCGCGTTGGCGCAGAGGTAAGCCTTCACGCAGAGCCGCTTCGTCTATTTGAATAATTCTGGTGCCCGCCGCCTCAAGATCTTGCACTTCGTCCCGTATCGCCAGGGCGATTTGCAGGCAAGTCTCGGAGCGCGGCTGATCGTCTCGCACAAACGACCAGTTAAGAATGGTCACCGGCCCGGTTAACATGCCTTTAACCGGCTTGTCGGTGAGTGATTGTGCGTAGCGAATCCAGTCCACGGTCATCGCCTGGGGGCGTGCCACATCGCCGACGATAATGGGCGGTTTTACACAGCGCGAACCATAGGACTGAACCCAGGCCTTGCGGGTGAAAATAAACCCGTCGAGTTGTTCACCAAAATATTCCACCATGTCATTGCGTTCGGCCTCGCCGTGTACCAGCACATCCAGGCCAAGCGCTTCCTGCTGCTTAATGGCATGGGCAATTTCTGTTTTGATACCGGCTACATAATTCTCGTTGTCCAGTTCACCCTGTTTAAAGCGTTGGCGTAGGCGGCGAATCTGCGGCGTTTGCGGGAAGGATCCGATGGTTGTTGTTGGGTAGGGGGGCAGGCGTAACTGCGCTTGTTGATATTCTATGCGCTCCCGGTAAGGGCTTTGGCGCTGAGCCAGTTTGTCGTCAACGCCCGCGGCACGATCGGTAATATCGGCGCAATGTACGAGGCTACTGTTACGGCGGCTATGCAGAACCTGGTGGTTTTCCGATAATTGCTGCTGCAGTCTTGCGGGCAGAGTATCGCCGACCGATAAAATCTCCGCCAGGGTCACCACCTCTGCCACTTTTTGTCGGGCAAAAGCCAGCCAGCTTGTTAGTTCCGCATCAAGCTTGTCTTCCTGCCCTATATCAACCGGCACGTGTAGCAGGGAGCACGAAGGTGCAATCCACAGTCGGTCGCCGCGCTTGGCAACCAGAGGTCGCAAGCTATTCACAGCCTTGTCGAGATCACTGCGCCAGATATTACGACCATCGATAATGCCCACCGACAAGACCTGGTCGGAGGTGAGCAGATCTGCAGCCTGCAAAAATTCATCGCCACCGCGCACTGCATCCAGGTGCAGACCCGCCACAGGGAGTTTGCAGGCCAGAGGTAGGTTCTCGAGTAAAGATCCAAAATAGGTAGCGAGCAACACTTTAGGGGCGATGTCGGTAAGCTGGGTATAGGTTGGCGCAAAGGCCAGTTGCCAGGTCGAGGGCAGGTCGAGCACTAAAATCGGCTCATCGATTTGCACCCACTCGATACCCCTGGCTTTTAAAGCCGAGAGCATCTCGCGATAGACCGGCAGGATACGGTCGAGTAGTGCCAGTTTATCGAAAGGCTTACCACCACGCACCTTAGCCAACCACAGCCAGGTGAGTGGCCCCAGTAAAACGGGCTTTACCGGAATGCTGCAGGCAATGGCTTCGTCCACCTCCTCCAGCAGGCGGGTAGAGGCGAGACTGAAACTTTGCCCGGCGCTGATCTCGGGCACGAGATAGTGGTAGTTGGTATCAAACCACTTGGTCATTTCACAGGCTTCCGCTGGTTCACTGCCGGGCGCACGGCCTCGTGCCATGCGAAAATACAAATCGATATCGACGCGACCACCAGACCAGCCAAAGCGTTGAGGTATCGCCCCGAGCATGGCCGTGGTGTCCAGGACTTGATCGTAATAGGAGAAATCCCCCGCTGGGATCCAGTGCATGCCTTGATCTTTCTGTTGCTGCCAGTTGCGGACACGTAATTCACGACCAACTGTCAGCAGGTCTTCGGCGTCCTGTTCGCCGCGCCAGTAAGCTTCAAGTGCATATTTTAATTCGCGGTTTGCGCCAATACGGGGGAAACCGAGGTTGTGGGCCAGCGCCATAATATCGCTCCTTTAATCAAAAAATATCGATACACATTGTATTCATAGTAGAATTAATTAAAATCTCAAGTTTTTCATACCTAATATGAAATTATTATGTGATTTTAGTGGAGCGAAGCATGCAATTAGATCGGCGACATTTACACAAACTGCGGGCAATACAACAGGCCGGTAGTATGGCAAAAGCGGCCGATAGACTGCATGTCACCCAGTCTGCGTTGTCACACCAAATTAAAACTTTGGAAGATTATTATGGCGTGGCCCTGTTTCATCGTCACACTAAACCTCTGCGCCTCTCCGCTGCCGGGCGGCAGGTGGTCGCTCTGGCCGAGCGGGTCTTGCCGATGTTTGCGCAACTGGAACAAGACCTGCAGCGCATGGCCGCTGGCAGTGGCGGACGTCTGCATCTATCTGTGGAATGCCATGCCTGCTTCGAATGGTTGATGCCAGTGATCACCAGCTTTTGTGAACAGTGGCCAGCGATTGATATCGATGTGCGTCTGAGCTTGACCTTTAATTCCCTGTCGGCCCTGCGGGCGGGCGACATTGACCTGGTGATCACCTCCGACCCTTTCCATACCACCGAGCTGGTGTTCGAGCCGCTATTCGCCTATGAATCCCGCCTGGTCATGCCAATCGGTCACCGTCTCGCGGCGGAGTCTTTTGTGGCGCCAGAGGCTTTGGCCGAGGAAATTCTGATTACCTATCCGGTCGAGCGGGAGCGTATGGATGTGTTCAAGTATTTTTTAATGCCACAGGGAGTCGAGCCAAAGCATGTGCGTCAGGCCGAACTCACAGCAATGATTTTACTGCTTATCACTAGTCGTCAGGGGCTCGCCGCTCTGCCTGACTGGGTGATGCGCTACAGCCCCAATAAGGAGGGTCTGACCACTCGCCCGCTGGGGGAGCAAGGTTTGCGCCGGACTCTCTACGCGGCTGTGCGCAAAGACGATCAGAGCAAGGCGTATATTCAGGAATTTATTGCCTCTGCGGGGCAGAGTGTCGGGGCTTACGCCTCGCAGGTAGCCGAGGGATAGTGTTTTAAATGGGTTAGAGGGTTCAATCGTGCTTATGCCCCATCTCCACCAGATCAAAAGCAGCGCTTGCCAGTGCTTCAACATCGCCAGCCTGACCGGTCAGTAGTTCGAAGTTGCCAGAATCATCCTTCACACCCGCCCGTACAGCAGGTCGTTCACCAATGACATCGAGCCAGCGTTTAAGGTGGGGGAAATCATCCACCGGCACACCGGCCCAGAAATGAATCCTCACCCAGGCCCAGTTGGCCATATCAGCGATGGAATAATCACCGACCAGGTACTCATTTTCCGCGAGATGGCCGTCGAGCACACCAAATAGCCGCCGGACTTCGCCCTGAAAACGGTCGATCACCGTCGGAATTTTTTCCGGAAAATAACGAGAGAAAATATTTGCCTGGCCCATCATCGGGCCGATGCCACTCATCTGAAACATCAACCATTGCATCACCTCAGCTCGGCCCCGTGGATCAGAGGGTAAAAAGCGACCGCACTTTTCGGCGAGATAAATCATGATCGCACCGGATTCGAACAGGGTGAGGGGCTCATCAGTACCGTCGCCCGTATCGACAATTACTGGAATCCGACCATTGGGATTAAGCGCAAGAAACGCCGCTTGTTTTTGATCCCCGGCCATGATGTCGATGTAATGTACGGTATACGGGATCGCCATTTCTTCTAGCGCGATAGATGCCTTCCAGCCATTTGGAGTTGAGCAGGTATAGAGTTCGATCATTGGGTTTTCCTGAGCTGTGCTTGTTTTAAAGGGCTAAGTTTTAAAGGGCCAAGTTTCAAAGCGCCAAGCTATCACACGCAGCCGAATAATCTAGACAGCTATCATGCATTTTTCAGCCGCAAAAATGCATGGCCGATTGTCGACAAAAGCAATGTCGTCAGGTTGATCATTTGCGTAAGATAAGCTGAAAAACAACTCTACAAAAAGCACACAGCAAAACTCGAAGTTAGCTTTTAGTCTATTTTTAATCTGAAGAAGGAAAAAAACCATGGAATACGTAAGTCCAAGTGAAGTAATCAATGGAGATGGTCTGCGTCTCGTACTCGTCCAATATATGCCTAGCCCCTGGGGGCAGGCCACTAAGGCCATGATGGAATACAAAGGCCTGAATTTCACCGCCGCACCCTGGGAAGGTGGGGGCGCTAATGAAGAATTCGTCGCCTGGACGGGTAATAACGACGGCGCGCCCATCGTTGCCTGGAATGATGAAGCACCCATTACCCGCTGGGATGACATACTGCTTTTGCTTGAACGACTCGCCCCACAGAAACCCTTGTTGCCAGAGTCAAGACGAGATCGAATGCGAGTGCTCGGACTCTCCCATGAAATATGTGGGCAATTGGGTCTGGCCTGGAACCGGCGTTTAAGCATGTTCGCGCCCATGGTGGCATCCGGTCAGGCACCAGAAGGCTTTGTGCTGATGGCAAAAAAATACGGCTCCACAGAAGAGGACGTAGTCCGCGCTGATGAACGGCAAATCGAGACTCTTAAGGTACTGGCAGGTATCCTAAAAGCACAACAGAGTGCCGGGAGTGACTTCTTTATCGGTGAAAGTGTCACCGCTGTTGATTTTTATTGGGCTTCGTTTAGTAATTTGTTTGATTTACTGCCGCCGGAAAAATGTCCCATGCCCGAGCAGGGTCGCCCGATGTTCACCAGCATGGCTGACGAGGTGCGTGCTGCTGTCGACCCGGTGCTAATCGCCCACCGCGACCGCGTTATGGCCAGCCACTTTAAACTACCTATGGAAATGTAAAAGCCGGAGGCGGGTACGTTTTTTTGTGCCCACCGCGCTTGATATACGACAAGCCTCGCTCACCGGGGAATTGAAGTTTTCACCCGAAGCACCCATATTGTTTAAGGAAGCTCCTACTAAGGTGTGGGTACACAATGGAATTTAGAGACTACTACGAGACCTTGGGCGTGGCCCGCGACGCGACTCAGGACGACATCAAACGTGCCTATCGCAAGCTGGCGCGTAAATATCATCCCGATGTCAGTAAAGAAAAAGACGCCGATGAGCAATTTAAAGCGCTGGGCGAAGCCTATGAGGTACTCAAAGACCCAGAGAAACGCGCCGCCTACGATCAGCTCGGTGCTAACTGGCAAGGTGGGCAGGAGTTTAACGCCCCACCAGACTGGGATGCCGGGTTTGAATTCAGCGGCGGTGGCTTTACCCAGGGTGGCTTTACCCAGGGCGACGGCCAGGCCTTCAGCGATTTTTTTGAAACCCTGTTTGGGCAAAGTGGCCACGCAAGCGGAGGAAGATACCGCGCCGGCGCCCAATATCAACGACCACAGGGCGGTGACCACCACGCCAAAATTATGGTCGAGCTTGAAGACTCCCTCAACGGTGCAACCCGCGCGATTACCTTGCATGTGCCGCAAGTCGATGCCAAGGGTCACGTTGGCACCCGCGAGCGCGTATTAAACGTAAAAATACCCAAAGGCATTGCACCGGGGCAGAGTATTCGTCTGGCCGGGCAGGGCGATCCGGGTTTGGGTGGTGGCCCCGCCGGTGATTTATACCTTGAGGTCGAATTTAAACCCCACCCCACCTACCGACTTGAGGGCAGCGATATTTACCTGGAGCTACCCCTCGCCCCCTGGGAGGCCGCGCTGGGTGCGAGTGTAAAAGTGCCTACTCCCTCTGGCGTGGTCGATATGAAAATTCCCGCCGGGTCGGCGGAGGGTAAAAAATTACGACTTAAAAACCGAGGCCTGCCGGCGAAGCAGGCCGGGGATTTATACGTGGTACTGAAAATAGTCTGGCCACGGGCAGATAATCCCGCTGCCGAAAAGCTCTACCGCGAGATGGAACGTGAACTCGCTTTTAACCCACGCGCAAAGTTGGGGGTATAAGATCATGGCAAATAATCAACACGAAACCCTGAGCGGAGTACTTATCGACGCCGACACCGGCCTGAGCCTGGCGCAACTGTGCCGCGCCTGCTCAGTGCATGCGGAGTACGTGGTAGAGCTGGTAGAAGAGGGCATTATTCAGCCCCACGGCGAAGAGATCACCCGCTGGTACTTCCCCGGCCTGTGCATACAGCGCACCCGCAAGGCCCGGCGTTTGCAGAGTGACCTGGGCATTAACCTGGCCGGAGTTGCGGTTATTTTACAACTGCTCGACGACGTCGATGAACTGTCCCGTCGCTTGAATGAGCTCGAACCCTGAAAAAAAACGGTACCTTTGCTAATTCAATACCGTTAAAAAACGGAATTATGAATAAATCAGCACCCGAATCGCTGCACATCGTCTGCCCCCAGTGCGGTGGGGTCAATCGCCTGCCCAAAGCAAAGTTAAGCCAGGCCCCCCAATGCGGCAAATGCCACCAGAGCTTGTTCGGCCACGGCCCACAGGAATTAAACGCCAGCACCTATCAAAAAGTCATTAGCCGCAACGACATCCCCGTCGTGGTGGACTTCTGGGCACCCTGGTGCGGGCCGTGCCGCGCAATGGCTCCGGCCTTCGCCGAGGCGGCAGCACAGCTCGAACCCAAAGTACGCTTCGCCAAATTAAACACCGAGGCTGAGCCAGCGATCGGAGGAGGGCTTTCAATCAAAGGTATTCCCACCATGATTGTGTTTGTGGGTGGTAAAGAAATTGCCCGGCAGTCCGGTGCCATGCCTAAAAATGACATCGTGCGTTGGGTGAGTAGTGTTGTGTGACTGTCACCGTAAGCGTTAGAGAAGGGCAAGAAAATAACAAACAGCCTGCCTTACTCTGGTTCGCCGGTAAACGGGTGGCCGAGCGATAATTGGGCTGACAAAACACAGAAGGGCGGTAATATGCAGTTATAAAAATAAACTACTAAAGCAGCAACGCCACAATCACCAGGTAATACTCTCTAAATAATGGAAAAGTAGTTAATGACGGAACCACCCTCTAGCAACACCCCCAACAACCTCGCCGCCTACTGCTGGTCTATTGCCGACCTGCTGCGCGGTGATTTCAAGCAAAGCCAGTACGGCCGCATTATTCTGCCCTTTACCCTGCTGCGCCGTCTCGAAGGCGTGCTGGAAGACAGCAAAGAGCAGGTGCTGGCAGAATACGAAAAAGTAAAAACCATGAACCTGCCGGAAGAGGCGCAGGAAAAGCTGCTTCTTCGTGCCACCCAAACCGATGGCCAAAGCCTAAGCTTTTTCAACACCTCAAAAATGGATCTCTCCAAACTCGGCGAGAACGGCATCAAGGCCAACCTAGAAAGCTACCTTCAGGGCTTCTCCAAAGACGCCCGCGAAATCTTCGAATACTTCAACTTCGCCGAATTTATCGGCCAGCTCAACGACGCCGACCTGCTCTACAAAGTCGTGCAACGGGTTCGCCAAACCGACCTAAGCCCCAAGGCCATCTCCAACCACGACATGGGCCTGACCTTTGAAGAGCTGATCCGCCGCTTTGCGGAAAGCTCCAACGAAACCGCCGGGGAACACTTCACCCCCCGCGACATCGTCCGCCTCACCACCGCGCTGGTGTTTATGGAAGACGACGATGCCCTCACCAAGCCCGGCATTATTCGCACCATCTACGACCCCACCGCAGGCACCGGCGGCTTTCTCTCCTCCGGTATGGACTATGTGAATGAGTTAAACCCACAAGCGGTGATGCGTGCCTACGGCCAAGAGCTTAACCCTGAAAGCTACGCCATCTGCAAAGCCGACATGCTCATCAAAGGCCAGGAAGTGGGCAATATCAAACTCGGCAATACCCTGTCCAATGACCAGCTCTACGCCGATAAATTCGATTACATGCTTTCCAACCCGCCCTTTGGCGTCGATTGGAAAAAGATCGAACAAAGCATCAAAGACGAACACACCCTCAAGGGCTTCGACGGCCGCTTTGGCCCCGGCTTGCCCCGCGTCTCCGACGGTTCGCTATTATTCCTGCTGCACCTCATTAGCAAACTACGAGACAGTGCAGAAGGTGACGTACAGGGACGTACTAATGTCGCGGGAGGCACGAGCCCATGGACGGGCGAAGGTAGAACAATGCAGGAGCAATTGTCGAGGACGCCGGGAGCGACCGGTGGCCGTATCGGCATCATCCTTAACGGCTCTCCCTGTTTACTGGTGGCGCTGGCTCCGGCGAATCCGAAATCCGCCGCTACATTCTCGAAGCCGACTTATTAGAAGCCATCGTCGCCCTGCCCACCGATATGTTCTACAACACCGGCATCGCCACCTATGTGTGGATACTGTCGAATAAAAAGGTGAAGGAGCGAAAGGGAAAAGTACAACTGATCAACGGCGTTAACCTGTACGGCAAAATGCGCAAATCCCTCGGCAGCAAACGCAAAGAAATGAGCGCCGAGGACATCGCCACTATTACCCGTGCCTTTGGCGCTTTTGAGGTCATTGATGCACAAGAACTCAACAAGCCCGCCGAGCAAAAGAGCAACCGGGGCCGTCAGGCCGCCAACCCAAAAACCGAAGCGCCGAAAACCTTTGCCAGTAAAATCTTCGCCACCCACGAATTTGGCTACCGCCGCATCACCATCGAGCGGCCATTAAGAGAAAGCTTCCAGTTCAGTGATGAGCGCCTGGCCGAACTGCGCTTTGCCAACAGACCCCTAAACGCACCGATGAAATGGATTTACGACACATACGGGCATGCTTGGACTGAAGAAAGCGGGGTTGATCAAGCGCCAGCGGCTAAAAAAGAAAGTGACAGCGAAACGTATGGCGCGCTAACAGAACACGCGGTAGAAATTCGCGCCTACATCAAAAGCCAATTCAGCGAGCTAAAAGAAAAACAGATCAAAGACCTGCTCGACAGCAAACTCTGGCTTGATTGCCTGCAAACCCTTTTATTGGGTAAGTCGCTGCAATTCATCATAGGTACGGTGCAGTGCGATGATATGAATGGCTTTGATGCCGTGGTGGATAAAGCGTGTAAAACGCTGAATGTTAAACTCGACGCCAAAGACAAAAAAGCCATCACCAGCGCCGTAAGTTGGAAGAATCCAGCGGCAGAAAAAGTCATTAAAAAGATTCACAAAACAAAAGCCAACCCGCTTTATGGCCTGTTTGATGTCAACGGAAAAACCATCGAATCCAAACCCGATGGCGACCTACGCGACAACGAAAACGTCGCCCTCGACCCCAGCCAATCGGTGAATGATTTAAACGAAGCCTACTTTCTTAAAGAAGTGCAGCCCCATGTGCCCGATGCCTGGATAGACGCCAGCAAAACAGACCACAAAGATCAGCAAGTGGGCCTCGTTGGTTATGAGATTCCCTTTAACCGCCATTTTTATCAGTACCAGCCGCCTAGGGCGTTGGAAGAGATTGATGCGGATTTGGATAAAGTGAGTGGTGAGATCATGTCTTTGCTAAAGAAAGTGCACTCTTGATGTTGCTCCATGTTATTCCCTTGTTGAGCTTGCTACTGCGAAGGCGTGGAGCGGGAAGCCATAAGGCCTGAACCATGAGCAACAAACAGCCTTGCGTCTACATTTTAGCGAGCAAGAAAAACGGCACACTTTATATTGGTGTTACCAGTAATTTAATACAGCGCATTTGGCAGCATAAAAATGAGCAGGTAGCAGGTTTTACAAAAAAATATGCTGTACACCAATTGGTCTATTTTGAACAACATGAAGAAATGATGGCTGCTATTACCCGTGAAAAACAAATAAAAAAATGGAACCGCCAATGGAAAATCAATTTAATAGAGCAAGAAAACCCCGACTGGGAGGATTTATGGCTGAAGATTCAGTGAATATAGATTTTAGCGCCCAGCCTTATATTCCCGTCACTCCCGTCACTCCCGTCATTCCCGCCATTCCCGTCATTCCCGTCATTCCCGCGCAGGCGGGAATCCAGACCCCGGCAGAATGTCTCGACGAGCCAAACACCGTCACACCCACACAGGCGGGCATCCAAAACCCGGCCGAATTCCTCGACGAGCCAAACACCGTCATTCCCACGCAGGTGGGAATCCAGGGCTTCAGCGGCATTGTAGATTCCCGCCTGCGCGGGAATGACGCGGCGGTGTGATGAGCAAGTATCAAACGTACCCTGAATATACTGATTCGGGAGTCGAGTGGCTGGGAGAAATTCCAGAACATTGGTGGCTTACCCGGATTAAGTATGTTGCAGAATTAACACCTAGAAAGCCGACCATTGATCGTCGCCTTGATTGTAGTTTTATCCCAATGGATAAGTTGAAAACTGATTCATTGGTGCTGGATGAGACAAGGCGAATAGACGCTGTTTATGATGGGTACACGTATTTTGCAGATGGCGATATTTTAATGGCAAAAGTTACGCCATGTTTTGAGAATAAAAACATCGCTATCGCTAATGGGCTTAAAAATAAAATCGGGTTTGGATCTTCTGAAATTTATACCATCAGGTCGAGTGAAAAAGTGGACAATAGGTTTCTATTCTATCGTCTGCAAGAAGATGGGTTTGTGGATTTAGCTGTTGGCTCCATGACAGGGGCTGGGGGGTTAAAACGAGTTCCTTCGGAAACGGTTGAAAATTATACCTATGCGTCTCCTGCGGAAGAAGAACAGAAAAAAATCGCCAACTTCCTCGACCACGAAACCGCCAAAATCGACACCCTGATCGACAAACAACAACAGCTGATCAAACTGCTCAAAGAAAAACGCCAGGCCGTCATCAGCCATGCCGTCACCAAAGGCCTACCCTCTGCTACGGGAAGCAACGCCCCCATGCGCAACTCCGGTGTGGAGTGGTTGGGTGAAGTGCCGGAGCATTGGGTTGTTCGCCGCTTGAAGCACACTTCAAAATTGCAGTCAGGTATTCCTAAAGGTAAAGATTTGACGGGCAAAGCTAGTATCAGCGTACCAATGTTGAGAGTCGCAAATGTTCAAGATGGGTATTTGAATCTTGATGATGTTCATGAAATGGATATTGAGCCTGAACAATTAGCACGATATTCCCTTGAAAAGGGTGACGTGCTAATGAACGAAGGCGGAGATAACGACAAGCTTGGTCGTGGCGCTGTATGGCAAGGTGAAATTGAAACATGTATCCATCAAAACCATGTATTTGCCATTCGACCCTATTCAATCGAGCCCGTGTGGTTAGATTTATTGACCCGCGCCAGTTACGCAAAATTTCATTTTTTTAGAACTGCTAAGCAAAGTACAAATCTTGCTTCAATCTCTTCTACTAATATTAAAGAAACTCCCTTAGTTATTCCTTCTGAGCATGAAAGGCAAGAAATCATAGATTACGTCCATAGGAAGGTGGATGCCTTAGGTAAGGCAGAAGAGAAATGTTCAGCACAAATTGCACTGCTGCAAGAGCGCCGTACCGCCCTAATATCCGCCGCCGTCACCGGAAAAATAGACGTCAGAAACTGGACCGCTCCCGAGCCTGCCGGTATCGAGAACAACAAGGTCGCCGCCGTATGAGCACATTATCAGGGGGTGGTAAGCGGCTTTGGTGCCTGCGTCGCTCGTTGACCGATACCCCGGTAGGCAAGTCCAATGAATTTTCTCTTCAGTACATTGAGCAGACACTGTCTGCTCAATTAAATAATAGGGAGTGGCTTGCATGGACGAACTAAGCCCACAAGCCCCTCAGGGTGAGTTTGTGCTCTTTCAAGCTGCTGATGGCACAACCCGCGTAGGGTGTCGCTTTGCATCCGATACGCTGTGGTTAACCCAGGCAGCGATGGCAGATTTGTACCAGATAAGTCCGCAGGCGATTACTCAGCATATCAAGGCTATTTATGAGGAAGGTGAGGCTGATCAAGATCTAACCTGTAAGTCTTACTTACAAGTTGGAATGGAAGGCAGTAGGCAGGTTAGCCGTAATAAACAGCATTACAGCCTGCCGGTGATTATTGCGGTGGGTTACCGGGTGCGCTCTTCACGCGGGACACAGTTTAGAAAGTGGGCAACCGCTACGGTAGAAGCGTATTTGGTGAAAGGCTTTGTCATGGATGACGAGCGTTTGAAAAATCCGCCGGTGGGGGCTTCGGCCGTGCCGGATTACTTTGATGAGATGCTGGAGCGCATTCGCGATATTCGCGCCAGCGAACGGCGTATGTATCTGCGGGTGAAAGAGATTTTTACGTTGGCGGCGGATTACAGCCCCAGCAATAAGGAGACAGCGGCCTTTTTTCAAACCATGCAGAACAAGCTGCACTTTGCCGCAACCGGGCTGACCGCAGCCGAGTTGATCAGCCAGCGGGTCGATGCGGGCAAGCCTAACGCAGGCTTAAACACCTTCAAAGGTGATGAGGTGCGTAAAACGGATGTGACCATTGCCAAGAACTACTTACGGGAAGATGAGATTAAATCATTGAACCGTATTGTCGTGATGTGGCTGGATTTTGCTGAAGATCAGGCGTTACTGCGCAAGCAGGTATTTTTGCAGGACTGGAAAAGCAAACTTGACGAGTTTCTAGCATTTAATAGCCGTGAGGTTTTGCAAGATGCGGGCAAAGTCAGCAAAGTGGATGCGGACACGAAAGCCAGGGCCGCTTATGATGACTACGCTCAAAAGCGGCGCTTGTTAAAGGAAGCCGATGGTGGGGAGCAAGCCATTGAGACCTTATCAAGGCAGCTTGAAACCCACCAAAAAGATAAGAAAAGGTAGAGAGCTGGCAGGTTGGTTGCGGTTTTACCAACTGTTGCAAAATATGCAACAGTTCAGAAATACGCTGTGAGAAGAAAGAATAAGGGAAAGCATGGCAAGGGCAAGTGGTCATGGCGGTGCCTGTCCCGAATGGCACTAAGTTAAGGGTGTTTAGCGTCTGTTCACAGAGCGCCGGGTCACCGCCAGCCCGGTCGTTTAAAAGGTCTTGATCAGCGAGACCGGGTAGAAGATACCGTTCGTCCTGAGCTTGTCGAAGGGCGCCCTTCGACAAGCTCAGGACGAACGGCGTGTTAGCTGGGGCAAAAAAAATTACCCCAAAGTTGCTTAACTTAGTGCCATTCGTGCCTGTCCCTGTCCCTGTCCCTGCTTCATTCCCAGTCTGTTCAATAAAACGGCCAATAAAGCGGCCAAACTGTCTCATTATTTTTATTTATTGTTATTTAATATTGATAAATATCAATAAGTTATTTTTATTTGTAAGCGGCCATTAATTCGGCCATAATCGGGTTCTTCTGCGGTAGCTGATGAGGAGGGCTGATGGCGACTTCAATAATGGCGGTGGCGCCGTTTATACCGGGTGATCAATCCCTGGCTGAATCTGAGCTGCCGGATAAGGCGGTGGCGCTAAGCGTGACGGCGAGCGCGTTGTCTGCCCAGCTATCGCCCGTGACCTTGGCCACCCTCGAACGTTACATGCGGGTGATTAACTCTTATTACTCTAATTTGATTGAGGGTAACGCCACGCGCCCGGCCGAGATCAGGGCGGCACAGCGGGGTGATTACAGTGCCGATGGGGCTAAGCGGGATTTACAGCAGGAGTCGCTGGCCCATATGGCGGTGCAGCAGTGGTGTTGTGAACAAAGCCCGAGCCTTGATGCGCTGTTCCAACCTGAGTTTTTCCTTGAATTACATCAACAGTTTTATCAGCGCATTCCCGAAAGCCTGTGGGTGATTAAGGATGAGCAGGGCAATAAGGTTGATCAGGTGGTGCCCGGGCAGTGGCGCACGCGTGGGGTTGTGGTGGGGCGGCATGTGCCGCCTGAGCCGCAGGATTTGCCAGCGCTGATGGCCCGTTTTTGTGAAACCTACCACCCGAGCCGTTATAAGGGAGATCGCAAGCTGGTGGGGATTATGGCTGCCCACCATCGCTTTGCCTGGATTCACCCCTTTCTGGATGGCAATGGCCGGGTCGGGCGCTTATTCACCGACGCAGCACTTAAGGCCGTGGGGCTGGACAGTTGCGGGGCCTGGAGTTTAAGCCGTGGGCTGGCAAAAACCGCCAGACAATATAAGACCTTGCTGGCCGGGGCCGATAGCCCTCGTCAGGGCGATTACGACGGTCGGGGTGGGTTAAGCGAAAAAGGCTTGCTGGATTTTTGTGAATACATGCTGGATACGGCCCTGGATCAGGTGGCTTATACCAGCGGCTTACTCAAGCTGGATGATCTACGAAAACGCATTGCCGCTTATGTTCAGGCGCGTAATGATTACCGCGTTGTTGGGATGAGTGACACGCTAAAGCCTGCGGCGGCGCTGGTGCTTTATAGTGCTTTTGTTAATGGTGAACTCGAACGAGCCCAAGCGCTTGAGCTGTGCGCCATGCCGGTAAGAAGTGCGCGACGTTTGTTAAGCCAGTTAAAAGCCGAAGGCTTGTTAAGCGAGACCAGTAGTAAATCGCCGTTGCGTTGGGAGATACCCGAGCACGCTGAGCCATGGTATTTTCCTGAGTTGGCACCGTTGGCCTAAGGCAACTGTTGCCAAAATGGAAAGGGTTCAACCGGCGGGGCGGCGCTATCTGACCCGACACAAAAAGAATTAATGATTCATCTGATAATGAATCAGATCCGTTAAGGAGTGGGAAAATAATAATGGCTAAAGCAAGCGAGCTGACCTTTCAAAACGACATGATCCGGCAGTTGCTGGCCAATGGCTGGCTGCTGGGTAAACCCGAAGGCTATAACCGTGCGCTGGCCCTGTATGAAGAAGACGTGCTGGGTTTTGTTAAAGATACTCAGGATGAGCACTGGCAAAAGTTTTGCGCGCTGTACCCTAACGATCCGGAAGGTAAATTTGTAGAGCGTGTCGCCACGCAATTAAATAAAGCCGATCCCAATGCTGCCAATAAAGCCATGCGCACCTTTGGCACCCTCGGCGTCTTGCGTCATGAGCTGCGTGACCGGGGCACCCGTTTTAGCTTATGCCAGTTTAAACCCGAGCATGAACTCAACCCGGATACCTTAGCGCGTTACAAACAAAATCGTTTACGGGTGGTGCCAGAGTTGGTGTATTCACCGTGGTGTAGCGAAGAGCATGAAGCGGATACCGGTGTGCGCGCTAAAAAATGGCGTATTGATTTGGTCTTGTTTGTGAATGGCTTACCGATTGCTACGCTAGAATTAAAGTCGGAGTTTAAACAAGCCGTTCAAAATGCCATTAAACAATACAAAACTACCCGTTTTGCCATCGACCCCGCCACCAAAAAACCGGAGCCCTTATTAACTTTTAAGCGGGGTGCCCTGGTGCACTTTGCCGTGAGCCAATACGAAGTGTATATGGCCACTAGACTGGAGGGGGATGAAACTTTCTTTTTACCCTTTAACAAAGGCACGGCGGAAGGTGGGGCCGGTAATGATGTGCCAAGCGACATCAACCAATACGCAACCGATTATTTGTGGAACGAGGTGTTGTTACCCGATAACCTGTTGAATATTCTCGCCCGGTATGTGCATTTGCAAATTGAGGAAAAAGAGGATTGGGAGGGGCGAAAATACAAGAAAGAGACGCTAATCTTTCCCCGTTACCACCAGTGGGATGTGGTCAGTAAGCTGGTCAATGCTGCCCGTAGTGAAGGGCCGGGTCATAAATACCTGATACAACACAGTGCCGGTTCCGGTAAGTCGAATTCCATTGCCTGGTCGGCGCACCAATTGTCTGCCCTGCATACGGCGGATGGCAACAAGCTGTTTGATTCGGTGATTGTGGTCACCGACAGAACCGTGCTTGATGATCAGTTGCAGGAAACCATTTCACAGTTCACCTCCGTAGAGGGCGTGGTGGGGCGCATCAATCGTGAAGAAGGCGATGGTTCAAAATCCGAAAAGCTGGCCGCGGCACTGGAAGGCTCGCAACCGATTATTGTTGTTACCATTCAAACCTTCCCCTATGTACTAAAAGCCATCGAGAACAGCGTCAGCCTGAAAGAGCGACACTATGTGGTGATTGCCGATGAGGCGCACAGCTCGCAAACCGGCAGCACCGCACGCCAGTTAAAAGAAGTGCTGATGATTGATGGCAAAGGCGAGGAGGAAGAGCTCAGCACCGATGACATCCTCGATGCGGCGGTGGCTTCACGCCGAGCCTCCAGTAATTTGAGCTCTGGCCTTTACCGCAACGCCGAAAAGCAAAACCCTGGAGCTGTTTGGCCGCTTGCCCCGACCAGAAGAAGCGCCATCGAAAACCAATAAGCCGCAGGCCTATCATGTTTACAGCATGCGCCAGGCGATTGAAGAAGGCTTTATCCTCGATGTGCTGAAGAATTACACCAACTACAAAGTGGCTTATAACCTGGCGATGAAGATAGCAGGCACTGATGAGCAGGTAGAAAGCAAAAAAGCCAGGGTGAAGCTCAACCAATGGGTACGTTTGCACGATTACAACATCAGCCAGAAAGTGCAGGTGATTGTTGAGCACTTTAAAAACAATGTGATGGGCTTGCTGGGCGGGCACGCAAAAGCCTTGGTGGTGACCAGTTCGCGCAAAGAGGCGGTGCGTTACAAGCTGGCTTTTGACAAGTATGTTTTTTCAAAAGGTGCGGAAAAAGGCTATCAAAATATTCAAGCTATGGTGGCGTTTTCAGGTGAGGTGGAGTTCAGCGATAAAGACCCTAATGCCGAAGCGCTGACAGGGGTAAAGTTTACCGAGCTGAATATGAATCCTGACCTTAAGGGTCGCGATATGCGTAAGGCCTTCGACAGCAACGACTACCAGCTTTTGATCGTCGCCAATAAGTTTCAGACAGGCTTTGACCAACCCAAGTTGTGTGCCATGTATGTGGACAAAAAGCTGGGCGGTGTTGAGTGCGTGCAAACATTGTCGCGTTTAAATCGTACCCTTCCAGGGAAAGCCGAAACCGGCACCTTTATATTGGACTTCTTTAATGAGCCTGACGATATCCTGACATCATTTCAGCCGTACTATCAAACCGCAGAGCTGGCGGATGTCTCTGATCCGGATATGATATTTGATTTGTTTGATAAATTACGGGCGGCAGGCATATTCCACTGGTATGAGGTCGAGCAGTTTTGCGATGCGTTTTTTTTGAAGAGTAAGAGTAATGCCGCCATTGCCAATATCTGTAAACCTGCCGTGGAGCGTTGGAACCTGCGCTATAAATCCGCCGTTACGGCGTATGCGCAAGCCAGGGAGATGTTTGAGCGCAGTAAACGTACGAATGATGCGGTGCTGATCGCGAACACTGAAAACAGCTTTAAGGAGTGCAAGCAGGAAAAAGATGCTCTGGATATTTTCAAGAAGGATCTCGGCACCTTTGTGCGCTTCTATGAGTTTATGTCGCAGATCGTTGACTACAACGATAAAGAACTGGAGAAGTTGAGCCTGTATGCCCGTAACCTTCGGCCGATGTTGCGTGAGATTTCTGCTGACGAGGAAGATATTGATTTAAGTAATATTATGTTGAGCCACTACCGGGTGGCAAAGATTCGCCAGCAAGATCTTATGTTAAAGGAAAATTCAGCAGATTATAAATTGGAACCCGGTGACGGTTTGGGTTCGGGTAAGGCCAAAGACAAAAAAGAAGAATTTCTTTCTCAGATCATTGCGCGTCTAAATGAACTGTTTATCACGGATGCGCTGACCGAAGCGGATATGGTGAATTACGCTTATACGGTGAGAGACAAAGTGAAGGAGAATGTTGTGGTCATGAATCAGATTGCCAACAACAGTCCAGAGCAGGCCATGCTCGGTGATTTCACCAGGGCGGTCGATGATGCGATATTGGGAAGCAGTGAAGCGCATCAAAACCAAATGATGCAGCTATTGGCCGATCCGAAAAAAGCAAAGTTGTTTTCGAACTTGATTTTCAGCTAGTTGAGCAGGCCTGATGAGAATTGATGCAATGGTTATGAACGCCCCGAGATGTTGATAAAAGTTTACAGACCTTCGGACAGTCCTGAGGTGTATACATACGCAGCGTTAGAGTGAAGAGGTAACAGGGATGGCCAGGAAACGATCGCTGTTTGAAGATTTGTTTGTGTTTGCTTTTAAACTGCCCTGGTGGGGCGGGTTTTTACTTGCGGTGTTTGCCTATCTGCTGCTCCATTCAGTTACTGAGGTTCCGCCACCTAATGTCGTGCCAGGCGCCGGCGGAACTGCGGGGCCAATGGCTGTGGCAGCATTGGTTAAAGGGTTTGCTACATATTTACAATACATATTTCCGGTGATTTTTATCGCCGCTGGGATTGGTTCTGCCGTAAGGCAATTTTTCCGCCGTAAAGAGTACGATCACGTTGCAACAGTTGGCATGAGAGCGGTGGCTGGTCTCTCTTGGGCCGCCTTTGAAAGGATTGTGGCCGAAGCGTTTCGACGTAAAGGGTATTCGGTGATCGAGACAGACAAGGGGCCGGACGGCGGTATTGACTTGATCTTGCGTCGAGATAGTGAAGAGCATCTTGTGCAGTGTAAACATTGGCGCGCCAATAAAGTAGGCGTGAATATCGTAAGAGAACTGCACGGAGTGATGGCATCCCGTGGTGCAGCGGGCGGCTTTGTGGTCACCGCTGGTGAATTTACCGCCGCTGCTAAAAATTATGCGCATGGCCGCAATATTGAGCTTGTTGGCGGATACGAATTAAAACTGTTGTTGGATGAGGGTGCGGAGACGCTTCCACTTGCGGTAAACGTCGGTATACCTCTACAACCGTCTGGTGTGGCGGTTACTGACCCCGATTGCCCGAGTTGCGGTGAAAAGATGATTGAACGAGTGGCGAAGCGGGGAGCGAATAAAGGTGGACGTTTTTGGGGTTGTCGTAGTTTCCCCAAATGTAGGGGCACGCTGCCGATGTCCCGGTCTGGCTAATCGTTCGAATCTACACAACTATCAAAGGCACTGATTATGTGCGGTCGCTTTGCCAACCACGTTACTGCAATGCACGATTGGACGGCTATTCTAAAGGACTGGCCCGCCAGAGTTGTGACGGATTTTAATGGAATCAATAGGGTCCGACTCCATTGGTTCTATGTGCTATGTGGTCGAATTATTTTTAAGTGCAGTAGAGAGAAGCTAGTGTTTTATATGATTTTCAGTTAATAGATATTTTTGTGATTCAAACAATATTAAAAACACCCGCACCCTAAAACGACTTTTTCTTTTTGCCTTCTTCCCCATGATGAAGACTCAGCCACTCCATCATTTCTTCCACCGAAATAAGCCTACATAAGACCTGGTTTTTTCTCACACCAAATAAGGTTGCCTGGCCGCTGTGGAGTTTTTTTAGCAAGCTTTCGGCATCGGTATGGGCATCGGTATGGGCATCGACACAGGGCAGTTCAGGCAGTGGTAGTGCGCTTAAGACGCATAACATAATTGATTCAGGCAATTCATACGTTATTCTCTCTTAGAGTACTCCTTGCCGATGAGCCGAATAAATGGCACTATTCGGCTCAAAATATGATCTAAATACCCGAAGGTATTTGGCTCACCGCACACCGTTACCCGTACCGAGGAGGCCTATGGTTATCTGGCAGCAGCAGAGCTGGCCACAGTTTCAAACTAATGCAAAGGTGATCGATAGCCGCTTGCCACAGGTGTTGGTGCTACAGAAGCAATTGGTCGCTAGCGCAGGTGGATTACCAGAAGGTTTGGACAAGCAGGCAGAGCTGGATGCGCTGGTCCAAAGTGCTATCAAGACTTCTGAGATTGAAGGGGAAAGCCTCAATGTAGGGTCCGTGCGTTCCTCTGTGGCAAAGCAATTGGGGCTTGAGCAAGCAGGTTTGCCCAATGCGGCCCGGTATGAGGAATCTGTGGTGGAAATGTTGGTTTCAGCCGTGAGTGACCTTGAAAAACCTTTGACCAATAAACTGCTTTGCCAGTGGCAAGCAGCGCTTTTCCCGGAGCCTCCTCTGTTGCGCAGAGTTGCAATCGGCTCATTCCGTGATGATGCTGAAGGCCCCATGCAGGTGGTATCGGAGCGGCGAGGAAGAACAGAGGTCCACTTTGAAGCACCACCGGCAAAGAAACTAGCCAAAGAGCTGAAATCTTTTTACACGGCGTACAACAGGTCTTCTTCTGCACGGGATGGCGTGATTCGGGCAGCTATCGCCCATTTGCATTTTATTACGATTCATCCATTTGATGATGGCAATGGTCGGGTAGCCCGAGCGCTAACTGACAGAGCCTTAGCGCAGTGTGAAAACACCAGTATTCGTTTTTATTCTTTGAGCGCAGCCATTGAGAAAAACAAAAGTGCCTATTATCAAATATTGGAAGACACACAAAACTGCCATAATAAACGACAGCAGCATCAGCCCCTGGATATTACCGACTGGGTGCTGTGGTTTCTGGATACCCTGGAGCAAGCAATAGAAGATGGCTTGTTACGTGTTGAGCGAGTGTTGCTGAAGGCGCGCTTTTGGCAGAGACACGCGCAAACCCTATTATCTGAGCGGCAACTAAAAGTATTGAACCGACTGCTGGACGGATATGGCCTGGAGTTTGTCGATGGGCTTGCCGCCCGGCACTATCAGGCTATTGGCGGTGGCAGTAAAGCAACCGCGACTCGTGACCTTGCCGACTTGGTGCAGAAAGGTTGTTTGCACGCGTTAGTGGGCGGTGGACGGAGTGCGAAATACCGAATTCATCAAGATAAGGCAGACAGAAAAAAATGAGCGCATCAGAAATAGTCAACAAAGTCTGGAACTATGCCCATGTACTACGCGATGATGGCGTAGGCTATGGGGATTATGTTGAGCAAATCACTTTTCTTATTTTCCTGAAAATGGCCGATGAGCGCCTGTCTGCGCTAGGCGCACAGGCAAGCGAAAGCAAGTATGAAGTACCTGAAAAATTCAGCTGGTCAAAGCTGGTCAAGCTCGATGGTGATGCGCTGGAAAATCAATACCGCCATACCCTGGAAGCTTTAGGTAAAGAAAGCGGTATGTTAGGTACTATCTTCCGTAAGGCGCAAAACAAAATACAAGACCCAGCCAAGCTGGAACGCCTGATCAAAATGATCGAAAAAGAAGCCTGGTCAACCCTGCCGGTAGATGTGAAAGGTGAAATCTACGAAGGCCTGTTAGAACGCAACGCCCAGGATGTTAAAGGCGGTGCGGGCCAATACTTTACCCCGCGTGCATTGATACAAGCCATGACAGAGGTGATGCAGCCCGATATCAGCAAACTGCACACCGTTGCCGACCCCGCCTCAGGCACGGGCGGTTTTTTGTTAGCCGCCTATGACTATATGGCCCCCAATGCCAAATCGAAGAAAGAACAAAAACACCTACGCGAGAAGGCACTACGTGGGAACGACATCGTCGATAGCGTTACTCGTTTATGTGCCATGAACCTCTACCTGCACGGCGTAGGCAGCGCCGATGGTGAATGCCCAGTAGTGAGCCAGGACGCCTTAGCCAAAGAAGTCGGTGACGATGACCGTGTGGATATCGTGTTAGCCAACCCACCCTTCGGTAAAAAAAGCTCTATCACTGTGATTAGTGAAAAAACCGGCAAAGCCGAAACCGAAAAACTCACCTACGAACGCGAAGACTTCTGGGCCACCACCTCAAACAAACAGCTTAACTTCGTACAGCACATCGCCAATATGCTAAAAATCGACGGCAAAGCTGCCGTGGTAGTACCTGATAATGTACTCTTCGAAGGCGGCGCCGGTGAAACTGTACGAAAAAACCTGTTAGACCGCTGCAACCTGCACACCATACTCAGGCTACCCACCGGCATTTTCTACGCCCAGGGCGTAAAAGCAAACGTCATCTTCTTCGACAACAAACCCGCCGCCAAAACCCCGTGGACGAAAAAACTCTGGGTGTATGACTACCGTACCAATGTTCATAAAACCTTAAAACAAAACCAGCTCAAGTTTAGCGATTTTGAAGAGTTCATGGCGCTTTACCAGGCGGGAAATATAGCCAATCGAAAAGCCATCTGGAGCGACGAAAACCCCGCAGGCCGCTGGCGCACCTATGACTACGAAGAATTGATCGCCAGGGATAAAACCAACCTGGATATCTTCTGGCTAAAGGATGATTCACTTGAGGATACCGAAAACCTGCCCGCACCGGAAATTCTCGCTGCTGAAATTGTTGAACAGTTGGAAGCGGCCTTGGAAGAGTTTCGCAGCGTCGAGGAAGTTTTGGCAGTGGGGGCGTGATAGCGTGATGAAGATAGCCTAAAGGATACTTGCTCGCCCAAGCACACATAAACTATACATAAGACACACATGCAAGATACACACTAAGGAGAATACCTTGCTGCAAACAAAACTTATGTCTGGCTGCCGTTCTTTGTGGCTCATCAGCATAGTGACTCTGTTGCTGGTAGTGAACACCGGCTGCAGCAGAAACCAGGTCTATACCTCAGTCAAGTTCGAGAACATTGCGTTGACAGCGGGTGATCTTGAGACCCATGGCCTGGGTTTTATTACGCCTTCGACCGTCACCGGGCATGAACAGGACATACAGAGTCTGGCCTTCATCTTTGGCCGCGTCCTGGAAGAAAAACGGCCGCAGATTCGAGTGGTTGGGCTGCCAGAAATACTCAGCGCGGTGAATCAGGCTGATTTTGCCGATGAGTACAAACAGATGTATATCGATTACCGCGATACGGGTATCTTCAAGCTGAATTCATTGCAGAAGACGGGGCAGGTGTCGGGGGTTCGCTACCTGGCTCAATTGAAACTTTCCGGTTTTAATCAGAGCTCAAAAGGACGCTTTGGCGTGTTGGGCCTGCGCTTGATACAGACCAAAGAAGCGAATATTCGCCTGTTCCTGCAAATCTGGAACAGTGAGAACGGTGCCATCGTCTGGGAGGGTACCGAAGAATTAAATTATTCCCGCGATACATCAACGGAAAGACCGGTAACGTTTCAGCGGGTTGTCGGGGAGGTCGCCAACAACCTGATTAATAAATTACCCCAAAATAATTGATGGTTTTCTGTATTTGCTAACGATGATCGCCCACTGAGAGGTAAAGGGGCAGAATCAGATCTATCACCTAAATAGGCAGGGGTGAGCCATCGCCCCACCCAATATTTCCAAAGCCCCAGAAATAACCTATGCTTTGGAGTTCCAATTATTATTGAAGCATTCCAGTTAGCAGTTAGACCAGGCAATAAAACACGGAATGACTTCGTCCATTAATTATCCTTAATAGTGAGAGTAACAATATGTCAGTCAAAATTGATCCAGACACAGGTTTAAAAATTTTTAATACCCGAGCGGGTAAAGCGAACGACAAAATCAAGGGCCAGGGGTACGGGGTTGTTAAGGACAAAGCTCTGACCGCGCTGCCAGAGAGTCCTGCCGGTGCGGTATTTAACGCTGAGGAGCAAGCTAAATATCGGGAATTCAAAGAGGCCAGGTCCGGCGCAGGTGATTACATTGCTCTGGAAGGTGAGTTCAGTAAATATCTGGACGATGTTTACTCTACGGCACCAGTAGCGAGAGATGCGCTAGACGATGAGTGCGAAGTTCTGGTTGTCGGTGCCGGGTTTGCAGCCTTGATGCTTTGGTACAAATTGCGTGAAGCAGGCTTTAAAGACGTACGTTTTTGCGAGAAAGGCGGCGATGTGGGCGGTACCTGGTACTGGAACCGCTATCCGGGTATTGCCTGCGATGTAGAGTCATACAGCTACCTGCCGTTGCTCGATGAAACCGGTTACATCCCCACCATGAAATTTGCCAGCGGGTTTGAGATTTTCGAATACTGCCAGACCGTGGCTGAAAAATTCGGCTTCTACGACAAGTGCCTGTTCCACACTACGGTGGAGAAAACCCAATGGCAGGCATCCTCTGGCCGCTGGCTGGTCGAAACCGACCGCGGTGACACGATGAAAGCCCGATTTGTGGTGGTCGCCAATGGCATATTGACGACGCCGAAGCTGGCCAAAATCGACGGTATGGAAACCTACAAAGGCGATGCTTTCCACACTTCACGCTGGGACTACAACGTCGACCTGGAAGGCAAGCGCGTGGGTATTATCGGCACCGGTGCCACCGCTGTGCAGGTCATCCCTGAGATTGCCAAAGTGGTAAAAGAGCTGTATGTGTTTCAGCGTACGCCGTCTTCTATTGATGTGCGGGATCAGCGCTTTACCACCGAGGAAGAAACTGATACCTGGAACAATGAGCCCGGCTGGTCAGGCGCCAGACGAAAAAGATTCGCGAAGATTTCAACGGTACGCGATGCGGTCAAAGCCAATGACGATTACCTGTCTGGCAGGGTTGATCACTTTAAAGAGCCATCGAAGAGTGGCGGCAAACGCCTGTCACCGGATGAATGGATGCAGCATCAGCTAGATGAGAATTTTCAGGCCATGGAGCAAATTCGAGCCCGGGTCGATACCATCGTAGAAGATCCTAAAACGGCTGCTGCACTCAAACCTTATTACCCCTATGCCTGTAAGCGACCGACCTTTCATGATCAATATCTGCCGACCTTTAACCTGCCCCACGTGCACCTGGTGGATACTGCGCCTCGGGGTGTTCACAGTATCAACGAAAAAGGCGTGATTCATGACGGCGTTGAATACCCTGTTGATGTGCTGATTTACGCGACCGGCTTTCAGTGGATGGCGACCTCAACTTTCGAAATGATCTACGGCGAAGAGGGCAAGTCGTTGTCAGAAAAATGGCAGGAGGGTGGCACCAAAACCTGGTTGGGCCTGCACAGCAAGGGTTTCCCTAATCTCTTTGTGATGACCGGCCCCCAGGGTGGTGGCGGTAGCTTTAACTTCACCGATACCATCGATGATCACAGTGACTACATTTTGTGGGTGCTGAGAACCATGCAGGAAAAATCGGCGGATGTGGTTGATGTTAAGCAGGAAGCCGCAGACGCCTACGCTCAACACTGTGCAGAAGTGGATATTGCCTCGGCCCCGCTGCGGGACTGTGTTGCCTACTATGACCATGAAGGCGCAGCAGAACCCGGTAGCCTGGTTTACTATGGCGGTGGTCGCTGGCATAAGCACCGCGTCGGGGGGCAGGAATCCCTTGAGCCTTATGTGTTTTCGTCTGCATCAGGTAATTAACGGCGCTGACCTGTCTCTTGTTTGTACCAGATGATCGTTGTAGTAAGGTCTGGTAAGGCTGAGCTGGTTTAACAGCTCCATTAAGATAAAAAGGATTCTGTGACTAATTCGCAGAGTCCTTTTTTATTTGCGCGCTACTGATGTTTGGGAGCAACATAGGAAAAAATACTCATTAGATAAAATTAAACCTGTGTTTTAGGGGAGAGCGAATAATGTCTGATTATGAACTATCCGATTATGAAAAGTGTCATGGTACCTGCGACAAAAAATTCGAAGGCGTAAAACGAGTCTTTGATAAAAACCTGAGTGATCTGGACGTGGGTGCCAGTGTGGCGGTCACCGTCGAAGGCGAGTTCGTGGTGGATTTATGGGGTGGTTTTGCAGACAAGGAAAAACAACGCCCGTGGACCGAGGACACTATCGTTAATGTCTTTTCTTCGACGAAAACCATGGCGGCCCTGTGTGCCTTGATCCTGGCCGATCGGGAGCAACTGGATTTGAATGCTAGCGTAGCCAGCTACTGGCCGGAGTTCGCCCAAAATGGCAAACAGGACGTGCTGGTTCGCCACGTGCTGGGGCATACCTCGGGCCTATCTGGCTTTGAGGGCGGCCTGGAGCCGGAGCAGCTGTATGACTGGGAATATTCCTGTGCCCATCTCGCCGCCCAGGCGCCTTGGTGGCCACCGGGCACGGCCAGTGGCTATCATGCTTTAACTCACGGACATTTGATCGGTGAGCTGGTGCGCCGGGTCGATGGACGTTCGCTGGGAAATTTTTTTCGAGAAGAAGTCGCAATGCCGATGAAGGCGGATTTCCACATTAGTTTTGACGATCAGGAATACACCAATATTGCTGAGCTTATTCCGCCTGCCATTACCCTTGCAGAACAGTTTGTTCCAGAACCCGGTTCGGTGGCAGAAAAGACCAGTATCGGCACGCCACTAGACGTCGCCTGGACGAAGACCTCGGCCTGGCGCAAGGCCGAAATCCCCGCTGCTAACGGTCACGGTAATGCCCGCTCTATGGCGCGTGCTCAAACGGCTATGGCCTGTGGCGGCTCGGCTTTTGGTGTTGAGCTCCTGTCCGCAGCGGGTACTCAACGTGCTTTAGAAGAGCAATCAAATGGCACTGATCTGTTTTTGGGTATGGATGTCCGTTTTGGTATGGGCTATGGCCTGGTGAATCCGACCTTCCCGTTTAGTAAAAACCCCAATACCTGTTTCTGGGGCGGTTATGGCGGCTCAGTAGTCATCATCGATCAGGATGCCCATGTCTGTGTCACCTTTGCCATGAACAAGATGCGCGCCGAGGCCGTGGTCGGTGATGTCAGGAGTAAGAAGTTATTGGGCGCGGTTTATGATGCGCTGTAGTTTTATCGCCTGGTAACCGGCGCGCTATGCTAAAAATTCCCATTACCGTTTGCCACGGCATCACCTCGAAGTGGGCCGAATACCCTTTGACCTCGGAACATCTGGGCAAGATGTTCGCGCTGGCCCGAGAGCTCGGCTTCGAGTCGATCAAATATGATCAGCTTGAAGCACTCATGGACGGGGCCGAGCCAGGCAGTGGCGATATTCCAAAACAGCCAATCCTGTTCGATTTTGACCATGCCGATAAAACCATGCTTACCGAGATTCAGCCCTTGCTGGCAGAATATGGCTATAGCGGGACTTTGTTTTTCCATACCGGTCCGATGGACGACCCACGTCTTGCCAGCAAGGTTATGAGCTGGGATGAAATCGCCCAGTTAATGGCGCTGGGCTGGGGCATCGGCGGTCATACGGTGAGCCATCCGAATCTAAGTCGGCTATCTCACACGGATCCCGACGGCGATCAGCTTGAGCAGGAATTGCGCACGGCCGATGCAGACATTAAAAGATATCTGGGTGAGCAGCCCAAAGATTTTGCTTATACCGGCGCTACCTGGAGTTCAATCGCCGAGCAGAAAGTGAAGCAGCGTTATCGCTTTGGTCGCTTGTGGATTAGCTCTAGTTATTGCCTAGCTGATGGACGACGCACTGCCGTTGCAGAGTTGATGGGGATTGGGGGCGCAGACGAGTATGATGGCGGCCCGGCCAAAGCGGCTCGCTATATAACTGTGGGAAAAAGTGCTTTGCAAAGTGATCGCTACCGCTTGCCGGCCATGGAAATTTGCAGCCCCTTAATGAACAATCTCGACCAGTATCGCAACTACTTGCTGGGTGTTCTGGAAAGCTAAAATTCGGCGAACGCCCCTGGATGCATTCGCCTTCTGGCGCAGCCTGCCTTATGCTTCGACCAACAAATTTTCCGACAGAATCTAAATTAATGAGGAGTTCCTGCATGACAAACGAGGTAGAGGTGCGCACGAAGGTTTTTCGTGGTCATAATGATATCAAGCTGGTTGGCGACGCTTATGGTGATCCGTCCGGTGATCCAGTGCTGTTCCTCCACGGCGGCGGTCAGACCCGCCACGCCTGGGGCGGCGCTGCGAAGACTCTGGCGAAAGCAGGCTGGTACGTGGTGACCCTGGATCAACGGGGCCACGGGGAAAGTGACTGGGCCAAAGCAAAAGACGATTATGCGGTAGACAATTTCACGGCTGATATCCGCGCGGTAGCGACAACTTTCGATAAGCTGCCGGCGTTTGTTGGCGCTTCGATGGGTGGCGGATCTGCACTGACAGCCCAGGGCGAGTCCGAAAAGCAGATCTGTTCAGCGCTGGTGCTGGTCGATGTTACGCCACGGGTTGAAATGAAAGGCGTGCAGCGGATCATGGATTTTATGACCCAAAAGCCTGAAGGGTTTGAAACGCTTGATGAGGTGGCCGACGCTATCGCCGCTTACACACCGAATCGCAAGCGGACAACCAATCTGGCGGGACTGGAGAAGAATTTACGCCAGCTGCCGAATGGTCGTTACCGTTGGCATTGGGATCCCGAGATGCTCGGCATACGCTTTGCTGAACGGATGAACTTCCCGGATCGGCTGGCCGATGCAGCGCGTAATATCAAGGTGCCGACTTTACTGGTGCGCGGTCAGCAGAGCGATGTGGTCAGCATCGAAGGCGCTAACGAATTTCTCGAACTGGTTCCTCACGCGAAATTTGTCGATGTAAAAGATGCCGGTCACATGGTCGCCGGGGATCAGAACGATGTCTTTACCGACGCAGTGCTGGAATTTTTGGGTGAGCTATAGGGCTCAGGAAAATTAGCACTTAGGTAAATTGCAGGAACCCGTTTATAGGTGCTAGTTTGTGGCGGCCAGGCGACCCCAATAGCGTGGGGTCGCTTTTCCAAAAGGTGCATGAACGAGCGTTTAAAAATTCTACGGGTGTCTACAAAGGGCTTTGTCTAATACTTGTCTGATCGACAAAAACAGCGATGGATTTGCTGACCGTCAGCGCTATAAACTGAACCAATAGCGGACAGTTGTTGACGAATAGTGGCCACTCAGCATTCCCAAAACGGTGGAAATCAACTATGCTGCGGCCGCCATATGTTATTGAGTTTTATGTCAATTAGTTGCCGGATCGATTAATTTAGTTGCCGGATTGATCAGTTTACTTGTCAGATTCATCAATAAAGGACGGAAATATCCCGCTTTAGGGGCTGAGGCCTCTTAAGTAAGGGAATAGTAATGCTCGCTGTAAAGAAAAGGTGATGCCTCTTCAGGAAAAGGTGATGCCTCTTCAAAAAAAGGCGATGTCTCTTCAGGAAAAGGTGAAGCCTCTTTAATTGAAGGGAAGGTAATACCTCTCATAGAAGGGAAGGTAAGGCCTTTCAAGGCAGGGCAGTCCTGGACATGGCAGTCGAGTTTCTAACAATGACGAAAATATTTCGTTTGTCTTTAACCATCAAAGAGTGAGAATACATTTATGTCGACCAATATGCCGATCACAGTAGATCCAGAAACGGGTTTAAAAATCTTTAACACTCGTGCAGAAAAAGCCAACGACAAAATTACCGGTAAGGGCTACTCCGTTGTCACTGACGAAGCGCTTACGGCGCTTCCAGAAGCTAAAGCCGGTGCGGTGTTTAATGCAGAAGAGCAAGCAAAATACCTGGAGTTGAAAGCATCCAGAACGGGTGTTGCTGATTACATCGAAATGGATGGGGAATTCAGTAAGTACCTTGATGATGTCCATTCCCAGCCGCCAATCCCAAGAGAAGCGTTGGATGATGAGTGTGAAATTCTCATTATTGGTGCGGGTTTCGCCGGTCTCTTATTGTGGTACAAGCTGAGTAAGGCTGGTTACAAAAATGTGCGTTTTTGTGAAAAAGGCGGTGACGTAGGTGGCACCTGGTACTGGAATCGCTATCCGGGTATTGCTTGCGACGTTGAGTCCTACTGCTATCTGCCTTTGCTGGAAGAAATGGCTTATATCCCGTCCATGAAATTTTCCAGTGGTTTCGAGATTATGGAACACTGCCAGAACATTGCCAAAACAACGGGTTTCTACGATAAATGCCTGTTCCACACCACGGTTGAAGAAACCAGGTGGGACGATGCCACTGGTCGCTGGCAGGTCAGTACTGATCGCGGCGACAACATGAAGGCCAAATACCTGGTCGTTGCCAATGGTATTTTGACCACACCTAAGCTGGCAAAAATCAAGGGTATGGAAACCTTTAAAGGTGACGCCTTCCATACCTCGCGTTGGGATTACAACGTTGATATCACAGGCAAGCGTGTGGGTATCATCGGCACTGGTGCCACGGCAGTTCAGATTATTCCGGAAATCGCCAAGACTGTTAAAGAACTGTTTGTGTTTCAGCGCACGCCTTCATCGGTTGATGTGCGTGATCAGCGGGCGACCACTGAGGAAGAGCTCGAAACCTGGAAGACCGAAGACGATTGGGCGAAAAAACGACGGGCGAGATTTGCCAAAATCTCATCAGGCCGTACCGCTTTGTCAGCCAATGACGATTACCTATCCGGTAAAATCGAGACTGCGGCTCCGAAGAAAATACATAAAACGGAATTGTCACCTGAAGAGCGTATGCAGAAAATGCTGGATACCAACTTTCGCATCATGGAGCAAATTCGCGAACGGGTTGATGCTATCGTCGAAGACCCTAAAACCGCAGCGGCACTTAAGCCTTATTATGCTTATGGTTGTAAACGACCGACCTTCCACGACGAATATCTGCCGACATTTAACAAGCCTAATGTTCATCTTATTGACACAGCCCCCCGTGGTGTTGCCGAAATCAATGAGACGGGCGTTGTTCATGATGGCGTAGAGTATCCCCTTGATGTGCTGATTTACGCGACCGGATTCCAGTGGATGGCGACGGCGACATTTGACATGATCAAGGGCCGTGATGGTCGATCCCTGAAGCAAACCTGGGAGGAGGACGGCACTAAAACCTGGCTGGGCATGCAAACCAAAGGCTTCCCCAACATGTTTGTTATCACCGGGCCTCAGGGTGGCGGTGGTAGCTTTAACTTCACCGATACCATCGAAGATCATGGCAACTATGTGCAGTGGATGCTCGATACGATGGCAGAAAAAGGCGCTGATGTTGTTGATATTAACGAACAGTCTCAAGTCGAGTATGCTGAGCACTGTGCCCAGGCCGACACAGCCACACAGCCTCTACGCGATTGTATTTCTTACTACGATCATGAAGGTACCGCCAAGCCCGGTCAGCTTGTTTACTACGGTGGTGGTCGTTGGCACAAATACCGTATGGCTGGGCAGGAGTCGCTTGATCCGTATGTGTTTGAGTCTGTGTCCTAGCAGAGAGGGATCTGGTTTGGGGCCGTTGGCCCCAAACCTCAGACCGGCCTTGACGGTCCAGCTAGTCTCGATACAGATTAGTGGTATTCCTCCAGACTAAAAAACGTAAATGAGCTTGAGCAGCACCTGATCCATTCAAGATTTCTCGTCCTGTATCCAAAACGTCCTCTCACCTATCCTCTCTCTCCTGGCAGCCTCAAAATCCCGACTTTCAGCATCTAAAAGATGCCTGCTATTGGCGCAAATCATTGCAATTCAAATTAAGGTCATAAAATAGCATTTGTCTCGGTTTTTTGCCTTGCTTAATAAAAACTGGTTGGTAGTCTTTCTGCGACGATCCTGTAGCGCGAGTATCTGGATCTGCGTTACCAATGGCGCCTGGTATTAAGGTGGCTAGTATTAAGAGCATTCAAGCACAGTCGTCTGGAGATCGAAAAATGGGTGTAGGGGCAATGAGGAAATTTCAGCGAACCAACAGGAGTTATTTAATTGTGGTAGGAGCTAGTCTGCTGCTTAGCGCAGCTTGCTCCGAGCAAAAAGCACCACCCACTGAAGCAGTATCTGTCGCCGAACCGGCTCAGGCAACCGAACCGATCCGGACTATAATGCGTTTACCAATGAGCTTGAACTCGGTGATGGTGGCAATGGTGAATCAGGCAGCAGATCCCTTGTGGGTGGCAGCATGGCATAATCCGAAAAGCGACAAACAATGGCGCGAGCTGGAACGTCGCGCTATGCAGCTCGAGCTTGCTGGGGCTTTGTTGAGCGTGCCGGGCACAGGGCCTATGGATGATACATGGACAAGTAACGAAGACTGGAAGCGGTGGGCTGATCAGTTGCGCGACGTTGGCGCAAGCGCTGTTGTCGCCGTCAAGGCTCGTGACCTTGGAAAAATATCAACGGTGGGTGATCAAATCGTGGAAATCTGCGAGGGCTGTCACCGCACCTTTAAGCCAGCACTGCCCACCGGCGGAGAGTTTGGCGAGCTATCACCTCACGCTGGAGACTTCGAAGAGGAGTAGAGGAATAACATCGGGTTTGGCACGAGGTCAGGCTTTGGTCAGCACAGGGTCTATTTCCAGAACCTCCGGAACGAGTCCTGCTTATACTAGTGCCTTGATCTATGCGTCAACATCAACAGCAGCGAAACAAGGAGTTTTCTGACGCCTCTGGTGGAGTGGCCGTCTTGTTTGTCTAAAATGGTTGTCTAAAACGTTTACCGAAACGGGTTACCCAAACTGTTTACCCGGATTGCGGCTGGAGTTGCGTAACCTTTATAAGTTCGTGCCGAGCAGAGCAGTACGGTCACGTACGCGGTAAATCTGTTCCACCGGGAGCACCGCGACCAGGCCGTCTCCGGGGAGGCCCACCGACGCAGCATCCAAAATGCACGTGACAATGTCTGGCGCTTTTTCTGTGCTCGTGAAGATCTCTACACGGCTGTGAGTTACTAGCCAGTCCCGCGAATAAAAATTAACGTAATCGCCATAACCCTTTACCTTGGTCACACTAATGCCGGGAATCCCCAGACCATTCAGGGCCTCTTCAACTGCCTCCAGTTTTTCCTGGCGGATAATTGCGACTACTTTACGAAACTCCATCTTTTCCTCCTGCTTGATTGCGGACTCAGATCGGTCTATTGAGATGATCTCAATGTGTCGCGTCTCGCCAGTCACGCTCACTATTTCTCAGCAAACGGCTTATCGCATACATGCTTGCGAATAACGCGGCGCTTATCGAGGTATTGATAGCACCATGTGTCATGTTGAATAGCCCAATTAAATCCGCAAAATATTTCGATACCCCGCTACATCGACTACAAATGGCGTGTGTTCCTGCAAGTGCGTCCGCAAACCTTCAAGAGCATCCAGGTCGCCGTGAATAAGCTGAATGGCCGTTAACGGTTCGAGCGCCGATTGCTTTAACCACTGCGTTAACTCGAGATAATCAGCGTGGCCAGACAAGCCGGATATCGCCGCAACCTTTGCCCGCACGGGAATCCATTGGCCGTGAATTTTTACGGCATCCACGCCATTCAGCATTTTCGCACCGCGCGTTCCTCCCGCCTGATAGCCCGTAAACAGCACGGTGGTTTTTGATTGATTGAGCAAGCGTTTGAAGTGATGCAATATGCGCCCGCCCGTCGCCATACCACTGCCGGCAATTACAATGTGCGGGAAGACCTGCTCTGCGATGGCTTTGGATTGATCCACTGTTCGGGTGTAGGTGACACCCTCGCACATGGACTTGCACTGCTTGTCCGTCAATTTGTGGTGGTCGTGGTACTGGCAAAAAATGTCCGATGCACTGATTGCCATGGGGCTATCCAGGTAAATCGGCATCTTAGGGATGTCGCCCTTAACCATCAGCCTGGTGAGCATGTGTTGCAGCGCCTGCGCGCGCCCCACGGCAAAGGCTGGAATCAATACCACGCCACCTTTTCGCGCCGTTGATTTCACTAAATCCGCCAATTGAACAAATGGATCCTGGGCTTCATGACGACGATCGCCGTAGGTCGACTCGAGTAGCAACAAATCCAGTTCAGGCAAGGGTCTGGGGGGACGCATCAGGAGATCGTCGCCTCTGCCCACATCGCCGGAAAAACCAACACGCTTGCCTTCCGACTCGAGGATAATGCTGGCGGCGCCAAGAATATGCCCAGCGGGTTGCAGATAAAATTTTATATCGCCGACAGTGATCGTCTCATCGAAGTCCACCGTCTCAAACAGCGCCATACTGGCTTCAGCCGTGGCGCGGTCATAGAGCGGTTCCGGGTGGGCATGCTTCCCGAGCTTATGCTTTCCGTAATACCGGGCGTCCTCTTCCTGAATGTGACCACTATCGGCCAGTAATATCTGACATAGTGCCTGAGTAGCGTGATGGGTATAGACAGGGCCACGAAAGCCGTGTTTGTAGAGCACCGGGATGTAACCGGAATGATCGAGATGGGCGTGAGTCAGGATGACGGCGTCGAGTGAGGTGATATCCAGGGGCGGCGCCTGCCAGTTTCGCTCCCGCAGCCATTTGTAACCCTGGAATAAACCGCAATCGACCAATACGCGGCTGGTCTCGGTTTCTACCAGAAACTTTGATCCGGTAACCGTTTCTGTTCCACCCAGAAATATAATATTCATCTCTCTATTTCCGACCCATGTAAAAACCTTTCGACAGGTGCTATCAAAAATTCTGACACATCTATCGAGTTTGAGCGTATCAGGTTAGAGGGATGCACTACCGTATTGGTGGTAATCAAGGTTTCCAATCCGGCCGTAATCATCTGTTGATCGACGTTGTCTGCAAATAGGCCATGCACGGCTGCACATCGGATTTTTTGAAAACCCTTAACCTTTAACGCAGCGATACATCGCAAAATGGTTTGGCCGCTGGATATCACATCATCAATAATTACGGCTGTTTTCGTTTGATAAGCGTCAAGGGTAGGCAAAGTGATCTTCACGTTGCGATCACCTAATCGGTTTTTCTCACCAATCACAAAGGGATGACCGCTGAGTCCAGCGATATCAGAGACCCACTGTTCGCTTTCTGCATCCGGCCCCACCAGCAGCAAATTTTCCTGGGTTTCCAGCCAGCGCGCCAGTGCCGGAGCAGCTGGTACAACATGGCAAGGTACCGAATAAATTTCCTCCAAAGAGTGATAACGATGCAGGTGGGGGTCGATCGTCACCAGCCAATCGATATGTTGTGACAGGTCGCGCGCAAAAAGTCTTGAGGTGACCGCTTCGCCGTCGACAAAACGCCTGTCCTGGCGCATGTAACAAAGATAGGGCGCAACCAGCCCAACGCTAGCCGCTCCCAGCTCGCGCAGGGTATCAAGCATAAATAGCAGGGGCAGGTATTTATCGTTGGGACGGGACAAATCTGCGACGACAATGCAATGTCGCTGACTGACTGGCTGAGCAAATTTCAGATAAGACTCACCATCAGGGAAGTCGCGCTGCTCCGCCCTGCCCAGATCACCATTCAATTTATTAACGAGCAGGTGGGCCAGCGGATGCGGCTCCAGGGCAAACAGCATTGGCCGGCCAACGCCGACGTTCACTGCTTCTTCTCAATGAGAAAAATATCGCTATCCTGCCGATAATAATCCAGCGCGTATTGCTGTTCACCGACACTGTTGCTATACAGCGTAAACAACAACTGACCAGCCGTAAGGCTGTCGCTGACCACGACATTGAGTCGCAGCCCCGCCGCCGGGCTCGTCGGCGCGCCTGCCAGTTTAGCCAGGCGCGCCAGCCTGCGATTATCAATCGCAACCAACACTCCACTTGTTGGCGCATATTCAGAATGTACGTAAGCCGCTTCTGGCAAGGTTTTTAGTCCGCCCTGAGCTTGCACTATGCGCTCAAACTGCGCCAGAGCGTGGCCGTCCTCAAGCAATTTTGCGGCAAGGATTTGCCCCGCTTCCAGCCCCTGTTCATCAGCCATATCCAGTAAATGTGCTGAAAGCAACAGCGCGCGTTCGCGCAAATCGTCGGGAGCCTGCGTATCACCATGCAGTACCGCCATTAGATCACGTGCTTCTTCTACCGGACCGATGCCAAAACCAACCGGTTTGCTGCCGTCGGTGACCACACAACGGATTTGAATACCACAGGCATTTCCCACCTCCACAAACAATGATGCCAGGCGGTCAGCATGGGTTCGGGAACGCACCTTGGCGGTATCGCCCACCGGAATATCTATGACTGCATGGGTGGAGCCAGCGGCAATTTTCTTGGATAAAACCGATGCAATCAGCTGTCCTTCAGCGTCGACATCCAGCGCCCGTTCAATCCGAATGAGTAAATCGTCAGCAGGACTTAAATTTACCGCTCCGCCCCAGGCCAGGCAGGCGCCAACGTCGCTAACCACTCGCTTAATTTCCGCAAGATTTAAATTTACCTGGCACAGTGTTTCCAGTGTATCGGCGGTGCCAGCCGGCGACGTTATCGCCCGCGATGAGGTTTTTGGCATCACCAAACCAGCAGCACTGACTATGGCCACGACAATGGGGGTTGTGCGGTTACCGGGCAGACCACCGATACAGTGTTTATCGAAAATGCGCTCGTGCCCAGGCCACTGTAAGCGCTTTCCGCAAGCTACCATGGCGCGGGTTAAGCCGATGATTTCGTCCAGGTTCAGTCGCCCGGCGGCACAGCCCGTGATAAAGCCAGCAATTTCAATATCACTGTAACGGTGGGCGCTGATATCGGTAATGACATCGCTCAGTTCCGCGTCACTGAGACCGTGACCAAATATCTTTTTGCGCACACTGCCCAGGGAACTGAGCAATGGCGCGTGCTGAATAGTCACCTCGTCCCCAGGTTTGGCCCGTAGCCGCTCCATAGCCACGCGGGAAAAGCCCGCGCTTCCCGACGGCAATACTGATGTGTTGACGACATTCAGGCTGGCGATCACAGAACTCTTATCGGTTTGCGCGATAACCCGGCTACTGGCATTGAGTCCTTCGGCCCGGCACACGTGACAATCTTCACGCATGTAGACAACCGGCTCTTGATGGGTATCGATACCCATATCCACCACCTTGAGAGTGTGGGCCCTTATAATTTCTGATTTGTCGTCCAAGTTAGTCTTTGCTCCCCACCCTGGGCCGGGCTTCTCGACAGATTAGGGGTGCGTGGCCTACTGTCTTTGAAGTCTTTATCGACAATGCTGTAATAACTTTCTTTAAAGCATATTTATCAGTCATGGCGGATACTAAAATCCTGTTTGGTGGCCAACTCTTCGATTCTGTCTGGAGACATTTTTGATCTATTATCTGTCAGGTTCAACACAGGGGTTTTTCGTCAAAAGATACGCTGGCCATATAGCTGATCGATCTTCGCTGTAACTGCTGCCACACCCGGGCAATACTCATTCGTAGTCATCAGTTTTTCCCAACCTGGCGTCTCTTACAAAGGTGCCAGAGAGACGCAATTGACGTTTACCTTTTGATATGCCTGGGTCTGGATTTTCTATCCTGGGCCTGATGCTCGACCATTTGTCCCATCATCATCTGCATCATATTCATGCGGCCTTCCATCATTTTCATTCTGTCCGCCATTTGCTCGTGGTCCATCATGCCCATCTTCATACCCATACCCGGTTTGTCTTCACTGTCGCCATGACCGTGATGATTTTCAGCGAAAGTAGGCGCGGACAAAATGGCTGTTACCAACAGTGCTTTTACGATATTTTTCATGTGTATCTCCTTAGGTTTGATTTTGTGTGTCAGTAGTCAATCGTGGAATCCATGCGGGCGTGGATTCCATATAACGGCGATAGATATCACCGAATTCTTTAAGTGCCACTTGCTCTTCACGTTTTGCCAGGCGCATATAGACCACCGCCAAAACGGGGAACAATACCAAAGTGGGGATGCCGGCAGCGCGCGTACCAACCCGCACTGGCCAGGGTGCTTGCTTGTTGTGCCCGGTGCAGGATGCTCCACGCCGCCGAAAGTAAAAAAACCCCAGGACAATCAGTATATTACTGGCGATATGCAGGGGATCCCAATGAGGATCGCCTTCAAAGCCCAAAATAGTGTGCAGTAGATGGCCATTATTGTGCGCCAGGAAATCTATGTCTGGATATCGCTCTGCCAGCCAACCCGAGAAAAAGTAGAGTGATAGTGGAAATCCGTACATCTCTGTAAATAGCGCCACAACAAATGCTGAAAATGCACCCAGGCTGCGCCAATCGGATTTGGTTTTCGGTTTAACAAAACTAAACGCGAAGAAAATAAAAATGACGGAATTAAGAATTACCAGGGTCCAAAGACCATAAGCTGATTCACCGTGCATTGTTATTCTCCTCGAGGACCCTGATTCGGATGATTTTTGCCGTCCTCGAAACCCCGACGATAAGCTTGATCACTACTATCATCGGCGCGTGGATGATCACCATGCTGGTGACCGCCATGGCCTCCGTGCATAAAAACATGCATCAAAGGGCAGAGCAAAATAATCAGGAATGGCAAAGCCTGAAACAGGTGCTGTCGGTGTTCCATCAGCAAGAAATAAACCACGGCGCTAATCAAGGCCACCCTGTTACCCCACCCGCGAATGACCAGGCGACTAGCCCGGCGAGCAAACCAGGAAAGTGGGTATTCCACTGTAAATCACTCATATCGGCGTGCATCATTGAACCCATCAAGCTCATCGACTGGTGAGGGAGGGCAATAACAATTATTGAGCACAGCACCCAGAGCAGGGCGAAAGTAATAGCGGAGGACATAGCGAATTTATTAGCGTTTATAGCCATGGGGTTTCTCCTTAAACAGTGTTTACTTAAATAAAACGGACAGACTCCGTTTCAGTTTTTAGCTAAATAGCTTTTTATCTAGACAATTTTCATCTAAACAGTTTTTGCTTGGCTGAGTTTAAGTATTAAGTGTGTTTAATTGACGACCAGAGTACCGCGGTACATCTGCATCTGGCAGGTAAAGGGATGTTCTCCCGGCGGCATTGGCGGCAATACAATGGCTTTGGCCTTGTTGAGTGGCAATTCTTCACTAAGTTCTGAATCTGGAAAGATTACTGTTGCCGCACAGGGCGAGGCATCTTTTCGTAGAAAAGTTAATGTAGTTGGCTGCCCCGCCGACACCTTCAGGCGCGAGGGCTGGTAGATCCCGTTTTCAACGGTTATCACGATGTTGCCTTCACCGACACTGCCTTCACCGGGTTTGTAAAGCCAGAACCACCAGATGATTAAGGCGATCAGTAATAGTCCAAACACGTTAATAAGAATCATAGTCTGCCCCTTAGTGCTCCTCGGCTTTAAACAAACGTAAACGATTAGCGTTAGTCACCACGGTCAGAGAAGAAAAAGCCATGGCCGCACCAGCGATCACCGGGCTGAGCAACAGGCCAAAAAATGGATACAGCAGGCCCGCTGCAAAAGGCACGCCCGCCGCGTTATAAATAAACGCGCCAAACAAGTTCTGCTTGATATTACGCAGTGTCGCCTTGCTCACGGCGATGGCATCAGCAAGGCCATGTAAGGAACCGCGCATCAAGGTGATATCGGCGCTTTCGATGGCCACATCGGTCCCGGTGCCGATTGCAAAACCGACATTGGCCAATGCCAATGCCGGGGCATCGTTTATGCCGTCGCCGGTCATACCGACGATTTCATTTTGCATTTGCAATTCTGCGACTTTTTTTGCTTTGTCTTCCGGTAGTACTTCTGCAAAAAATTCTTTTATACCGACTTTTTCCGCCACCGCTTTTGCCGTCGCGCGGTTATCGCCGGTTAACATCACCACACGAATATTATTTCGTTGCAGTCGCTGTATCGCCGAAATTGAATCCTCTTTAATGGGGTCAGCTACGGCGATGAGTGCGGCGAGATTTCCATCTGCCGCCAGGTACATGGGAGTTTGAGCCTCTTCAGCCATGGCCTGGGCGGGATCGATATAACTGGCAATCTCAATCCCTTTTTCCCGCATCAGTTTTTCGTTGCCGAATAAAAGCTGTTTGCCCGCTACCATCCCCTCCACACCGTGGCCGGCAATGGCATTAAAACTTTCAACCGGCTCCAGGTTCAGCTTACGTTCTTTCGCGGACTCGACTATCGATAGCGCCAAAGGGTGTTCCGAACCAGCCTCAAGACTCGCTGCCATCTGTAGCACAGTGTCTTCATCAGTCGCATTGGCCAGGTGAATCTTTGTAACCTTGGGTGAACCCAGGGTGATGGTGCCGGTTTTATCCAGAATCATTGCGGTAATTTTTGAAGAGGTCTGTAGGGCTTCACCATTACGGATAAGCACACCGGCTTCGGCGGCTTTACCAACCCCAACCATCACTGACATCGGCGTCGCCAGCCCCAGTGCGCAGGGGCAGGCAATAATTAGCACCGTGGTGGCCGATACGATCGCGTAAGCCACCGCTGGAGCCGGCCCAAAATTAAGCCAGACCAGCGCGCTGGTCACCGCGATAATCATCACCACCGGCACAAAATACCCTGCAATGACATCGGCCAGACGTCCAATCGGTGGTTTTGAATTCTGTGCCCGTTTCACCATGGCGATAATTTGCGCAAGGGCAGTGTCTTTGCCGATGCGCGTCGCTTTAAAAACAACGGAGCCACTTTTATTAATGGTGCCGCCTACGACCTGATCATCTTTAATCTTTTCTACCGGCATCGGCTCTCCGGTTAGCATGGACTCATCCACTGCTGTGTGCCCTTCAAGCACCACGCCATCGACGGGTATTTTCTCACCCGGTCGCACGCGCACCCGGTCATTCAGGAGCACTTGCTCAATGCCGATATCGATTTCTTCGCCATCGCGAATCACTCTCGCGGTCTTCACCTGTAAACCGATCAAGCGCTTTATGGCTTCTGAGGTCTTACCCCGCGCTTTGAGTTCCAGCGCAAGCCCCAGATCAATCAGGCCAATGATCATCGCCGTTGCCTCAAAATAAACATGGCGGGCCATATCAGGAATCACCGAGGGGAAGAAAACCACCACCATGGAATAAAACCAGGCGGTGCCCGTACCCAAAGCAATCAGGGTGTCCATGTTGGCGTTATGATTGAGCAGGGATTTCCAGGCGCCGACAAAAAAGTGCTTGCCGGAAAATACCATCACCCCGAGTGTCGCCAGACCAACCGCCAGCCAGGCTACCCGCTCGGTGTTGGTCGTTACCGTCATAGCGCCACCCAGGACGCCGTAGATCATCAGCGGGATGCCCAGAGACAGGGCAATGGTCATTTCGCGCATCAAGCGCCGGTAGTAAACCTGATCGGCTTGTTCCTTTTCTTCCAGCACCTCTTCATCGGATTCGTTTTGGCTAATTTTTGCGTTATAACCGGCACCCTCTACGGCCTTGACCAGGGCACCAGCCGACGCGTAACCGCTGACGCTAACGCTACGTTGCGCAAAGTTCATTTCCGCATTATCGACACCGACAACTTGCTTGAGGGCGCCTTCTATTTTGGCAACACAGCTACCACAACTTGCGCCTTCAATGAGCAGCTCCTGCGTCATGGCTTTATTGCCCTCGGGCTCGGGTTTGTCATCGGGAACGTGATCGCAGTGCTTATCCGGTTTCTGTTCCATGATCCTGCACCCTGTGTGTTGGTGAGCCTGGTCTCGTAAACATAAGCTTGGTAAAGATAGCTTAGTAAACAAGGTCAGTTTAAATAAGCGCCCTATCGTTTTTTCTGCCTGGCAGAAAGAGGTGTACCTGCGCCTGGTGGCATCTTATTGCAGCAAGTTGGCTGATGTTTCGCATTATCGTAGGCATTTTGATCAGTAAATCGATACGAACTCAGTCGTTTGCGCATCAGCCAATTACTGGCAATGTGGCCACCGCCGGAGCAGATAAGCTCCGCGATATGATCAATATTCGTCAGCGAGGCATCATAGTGAATATTCAGTCTTTTCCGCCCGGTGTTTTTTCTGCCGGGTTTTAGGGAAATGGTAGCCACTGAATCCTCGTTGGCCAATACTTCAACAATGGCGGCGGTGACAACGTCGTCAGTGTCAACCAGATCGATGTGCCGGGTAAGCACAAAACCTTCATGGATGCCTGGTTTATGTTCGCCTGTCATGTGTTCTCCCCGTATTCTTTAGACTCACCGATTGAAGAGGCCATAAGGCGACGGGAAAATACCGTTGCCTGGGATCTGATGGGTCATTACGGCTTTTCCCACTGTTCAATCAGTGCACAAATCATCTCGCCGTTGGGTTCCTCGTCGGGCATGGCTTGCCATGCCTGCATCGCTTTTTGCATACGCCCGTACAAACGTTCTGTATCCTGAAAACGCGCCTCAATGTCGGCGAAACGCTGTTCTATCAATCGCCTGACAATTGGGCATGGTGAGTCACCGCGACCGGCATGGGTAACAATCTGGACAATATCAGCCAAGGTAAACCCCAGGTCTCGTGCACGGAGAGCAAAGCGCAGACGGTTCTTGTCCTGTTGACTATATTGCTTGTAGCCATTGGCTGGATTCCGGTTGGGGTTCAAAATACCAACGCGTGTGTAATAACGAACCGTGTCAGATGTCACGCCCATCGCATCGGCCAGTTGTTTTACTCTCATTTCATAAGCCTATACAAACAACTTGTCTCAATAAGGTAAGGACGGCTTCGCTATGCCAGCATGGACCGGTGTCAGGCCTTATGTCATATTCCTGAAGCACTCTAACCGGGGCCTCTGTGTAGAAGTCTGGAGTATAAACCTGTGTCTAAGACACGGGTCAAGAAAGATTTAGTTGTCTGATACAAGCCCGATGGCCAAGCTGAAAAGCTTACGAATTACAGAAACACCGATAGTTTTGCCATTGAAAGAAGCGAATGTTGTGCCACTTCGATCACCTGCCCCCAGTGGAGGCGTAAAACCTCGCGTAACCCCGGATGCGCCTAACCCGGGATGGTAGTGTTGTTAATTTGGGATAGTGGTATGATTAATTCGGGATAATAGTAGTAGTGCTTGTAGGAGCCTAGCCCATCCAGTTTTTCTGGAATTTGGCACTGAGTAGCAACATCTATTAGTTGCGCCCAAACCCAACTAGCCGAGTAAGCTTGCGAACGATGGAGGCCTTCCTGTCATCATCGGTCAATTCGCTGGAAGCCCTGTCCAAATCTGCCCTTAGATAGTTTGCCGCCATAAAATAATGCGCTGCGCTCCAGGCATAGCCAAGAAAGGCGATTAACATGGCATATCTAAGGGATTCGCTGCCAAAGTGGGGCTTCAGCAGATCACTGGTCATGCCGAGCAGGGTCGGCCCTAAGCCCAGACCAATTAAATTTAATATAAAAAACAGGATGGCTGAGGTGAGGGCTCTCATATTGGGTCTCACCAGGCTGTGGGCGACCGCAATTACCGGACCCAGGTACATAGTGCCCAACATCAGGGGGATGGCGTACAGGGCCATCGACAGGTGAAGGCTGTCTACCAGGAAGGCAGCAAAAGCAAAGGGTATGGCGAGCAGGGTGGATATCGCTGGCACCCATAAATACCAACGCTTGTCGCTTAAGCCCAGACGATCGGCCAGGTAGCCGCCACCGAAGTTTCCTATGAGACCCGCTATACCAATAATGAAGCCAATCGGCAGCGTGATTTGGCTAATATTGTCGTGGGGTATCTGGTAGCTGCGCACATAGAACGACACTAAAAATGCCGCGATTCCATAACCGACAAAGGCATGCAAGGCCGAGCCCATGGAAAGATGTAAAAAAGATTTTCTGCTACCGAGAAAATGGATAACGTCCATCACCGGCGGTGGTTTTGCTAAGGCTCCATCGCTGTCTCTGTCGCCATCATGGAAGCCGCGTTCCGGTTCAATAAAGGTGTAGCGAACCACGAAGGCGACGATGACGCCCGGTATGCCCAGGACAATAAAAACCGTTCGCCATCCGTAGTTGTCGCTGACCCAGCCGCCAAATACATAGGCGAGGAAGATGCCTAAGCTGACACCGGTAGAATAAATAGCTAAGGCCCTGGCTCTCTCACTGGGCTTGAATAAATCTGAAATCATGGAGTGCGCTGGCGGGCTGCCACCGGACTCACCGACACCGACACCGATTCTTATCAGTAGAAGTTGGACAAAATTTTGAGCAAAGCCGGTAAAGGAGGTCATTAAGCTCCACGTCCCGACTGCGAGTGAAACAATATTTCGACGATTGCCGACATCGGCCCATCGGGCAATGGGGATGCCAACAGTCACGTAAAACAGCGCGAAAGTAATACCCTGGAGCAAACCCAGCTGCGTATCATTTAAATCAAACTCGGCCCTGATTGGCTCCTGCAAAACCGATAGAATCTGCCGGTCGACAAAATTCAAGGTGTAGACCAGGGTCAAAATACCCAGCATATAATACTTACAGGATTTTGATGGCGGCGTGGAAGTAGGGTCTTGCTCGGAAGGCTCTATGCTTGAAGCCTCTCTGTTTGAAGAGTTATCCATATGTTGAGGTAACCTTGAACTCGATGAGTAGCATTAGTTTGAATTTCACTAATTGGATGCCCGAATCAAGAATTACTTATTTGGACGTTGTCGCGTTGTAACCGGAATTGCGACCATAGCACCGCCAACAAATATGCACTGCGACAATGGCCAGAATCATGCTGACCACCAACAAACCCAGACCATCAACATAGTTGCCGCTTGCATCGCGCAATATTCCCAGCAGCGTGACGGTAATAAAGCTACCCAATGCGCCAGCGGAATTGACCAGGGCGATGCCCACCGCCGCCAGGCGTTGGCCCAGTACCTCGGTGATGAGACCCCACACCGTGCTCAGTACACCGCCAGTGCCAGCCATAACTAAAATTAAGGCGATAATATTGGTCGTCAGGGTAGATGCCTTAACCAGCATAAGCGTCCCGACTGCACCGAGAGTCAACGCGAGCATGACATGCTTATAGCGCTCAGCCAGTCGATCAGAACGTCGGCCCCAGCCGATCATGCCCACCGCAAATGGTAGGTAGCTAAGACCGATCAGCCAACCAATATTGGTGTTATCTAGCTCGGGTAAGCGAAATTGCAGGATCTTTGGTGCCCACAGCAGCACGCCGGATAGCGCGCCGACATAAAGCATGTAAATCAATCCCAGCAGCCAAATTCGGGCCTCACGCATTTGCCCCAGGCTTTGTCGCCAGGATGGATGAGATGTTTCAGCGGGCGGCAGATTATCCTGCAACCAGGTTTTTTCAGAGTTAGACAGCCAGCGTGCTTGTTGGGGATGATCTTCCAGCTGCCACCAGACCAACAAGGCCAGCAGGACCGTTGGCAGGCCTTCAATAATAAACAACCAGCGCCAACCAGATAGTCCGGCGACACCGTCCATGCTATCCAGAATTATGCCCGAGGCGGGCCCGCCGATTAGCCCGCCGATTACAATTGCCAGGGCAAACAAGGCAACCGCATTGGCGCGATGCCGGGGTGCGTACCAATAGGTAATATAAAGCATGACTCCCGGATAGAGGCCGGATTCAGCAATGCCTAATAAGAACCGCAGGATATAAAATGACGACACCGAGTTGATCAGCGCCAGGCTGGCGGAGAGTAGGCCCCATATCACCATGATGATCGTGATTAGGCGACGCGCGCCAAAGCATTGCAGTAATAGATTGCTGGGTATTTCGAAAAGCAGATAGCCGAGGAAAAACAGGCTGGCACCCAGGCCGTAGATCGAAGCGCTAAAGTTCAGCTCCTGGTTCATGGTCAGGGCTGCAAAGCTGACGTTGATACGGTCGAGGTGCGCCATGACGTAGGCGGCAATTAATATAGGGATCAAGCGACGGCTGATCTTTCGTGGCAAAGTCTGTTCGAGTGCCTGTGCTTCCATGGGGGTTTTTTTTAGTTATTATAAATTGCCGAGGTAGGGGCTTATCTGTTTCCTGGATCGTTGATTGTTAGTGCCCTGTTAGTGCCCTGTATATTTGTAAATACCCAACATGCTGATTACTCGCTAGTTACGCATAATCAATAATAAATCCTGTGCATGCTGGGCTGCCTGTCTACCCAGTTCGGTCAGGTAGCCGCCATCCGCCTGAGAGGTCAGGCCTTTATCATATAGCCGTTGGGCTGCAGCGATCACTTCAGACTTGGCTGAGGAGCTGTGAATTTTTAGACCTTCCTGAGTCGTAGTCAGATTATAGCGAGCTAGAATATTCAGCTCTTCGGCAATTTTGGGGTTGTAGGTCATGGTCAGCTCTTGTTTTGATTTTGGCCCCAGTGTACGTGAAAAAATCCGGTTGCCAAACTGAGTGCGGCCTGGGCGCCGCTTGTAATGATGAGTGATTCAGTTAGGCTAAGGCGATAAAAATATACAATTTTGGCTAATGGCTAATGGCTAATGGCTAATCAAATAAATTCAGTTAGGCGGGTTTACTGATTGAGGGGGAAGACGATGGCAATTGAAAATTTGCGGTTGAGGTCTGAGCAGCAGGCGAGTATCGGCGCTAGTGCTAAGCAAAGTAGTGTTGGCGAAAATGAGGGCTTTGACCCGATTACTGCAGAGGTGATCCGTTCATCATTCGATAATATCGCGCGGGAAATGAGTGTGGTTCTGCTGCGCACCTCAGGCTCTGCGGTGCTGACTGAATCAAAGGATTTCTCGACTATTTTATTTGATGCCGACTGTAATCAGGTCGGTGTAGTTGGCTACCTGCTATATCATCTTGCCACTTCTCGCCTGGGCGTGCGCGCGCTGGCCAAAGCGCGCTACCCCCACGATGTGAATCCCGGCGATGCATTTATCTGTAATGATCCGCACACCATGGGTGCTGCGCATCAGGGCGATGTCGGCATTATTATGCCGATCTTCCATGATGTTGATGGTGCAGAAAAGCTGGTGGGCTGGTGTTTTTCTAATGCCCATATGAGTGATGTCGGTGGCTCTGCCATCAGTGGTTTTGCGCCCAATGCTCGAGATGTGTATTCCGAGGCGCTGCGTTTTCCCGGTACGCGGGTTGCCATTAACGGCATTCTTGACAAGGAATGGGTTGGCTTTATCAGCAATAACGTGCGTGTGCCGCTGTCTTTAATTAGCGATATTCGCAGTTTGATTGCGGCTTGTAATACCGGCTCAAGGCGTTATCGGGAGATGATCGATGAATATGGCTATGACCGACTCCGAGCCTACTCTGATTACAATATCAGTCTCACAGAAAAGGCCTTTGCTGATCGAATTAGTCAGCTACCCGAGGGTACTTACCGCACTTATGAATGGGTAGAGTACGACGGTACCGGCAGTCCAGATCTGTTTCCCATGTATTGCGATATGACCGTTCGAGATCGCAAATTGCACTTTGCATTTTCCGGTTGTCCCCAGGTGCCAGCCTTTGTTAATGCAGCTCAGGGTGGTCTCGAAGGTAATGTGATTTCACCTATCGTTTGTCAGTTGGCGCCCGATGTGCCCATTAATGAGGGTTTTTGGCGTTGTATCGAAATTGATCGTGGTGAGCCAGGCACAATTACCAATCCGATAGTCCCCGCGCCGGTGACCATGGCCCATGCATCGGGCGGTGTTCGCGTCGGCCGTATGGTGCAGGAAGCGATTGTCGCCGCCTGTTCATTATCTGAATCAGAGGTCGTGCGCGGTCGTGTTTCGGGTCTCGCTTCAGGTGCTCTGGCGCCGTCGGTTTGGTATGGCGAAAATAAAAATGGTGATCCCTCAGTATTTCTGCCGCTGGATTCCGGCGTCGGGGTTGGCGGTGGCGCGCAATCCATTGGGGACGGGCAGGACAACTACGGATTGCAGGCGACGCTGTCTCTAAACTGGGCCGATGTCGAGGTTTATGAATTGAGCGATCCTGTGTTGCTGCTATGGCGGCGTATCAAGATTAACTCGGGTGGTGCTGGGCGCTACCGAGGTGGCATGGGCATGGATGCCGCCTTTATGCTGCGTGAAGGCGCAAAGTTGGTCGGGCAGACTTTTCTTACTGCACCAGAAATACCCGGTAAAGGTTTTGCCGGTGGTTATCCGGGCAGTTTATGTACCAGTTGGGTATTGCGAGATACCAATGTCCATGAGGTGATTGAGGCCGGGCAACTACCGAAGAATCGTGATCTCCTGACGGGTGATGAAGACCCCTCGTTGCGAGCCAATACCACCAATGTCCATTTAAGCGATAGTGATGTTTTCCTGGGTGTGGCTTCCGGCGGTGGTGGTTTGGGCGATCCGTTTCTACGTCCTGTCGAAGAGATTGCCGATGATTTGAACAATGATCTGGTGTCAGTTGCGGCGGCAGAACATCTATATGGGGCTGTGGTGCTAGGCGGTAGTGGCGAGCCCTACGCCCTTGATGAAGGCGCTACATGGGCATGTCGTGATGCTCGCCGCCTGGCATTGGTGCCAGAAAAGCAGGGCAGCCTTGCCGATATTTCTGGAAGTACCGGTACAGAAGGCGTCTTGCGAACCAGCAAACAGATGATCTGTAGCCATTGCCATACAACTTTGTGCGAGGACATTCAGGACTGGAAGCGTTGCGCCCCCGCTGTTCGTCGTAGCCTTGCGGATTGTTTTGAGCAAGCGGAAATCGTCATTCGTAGACGGCTGGACGAGCCCGTTGAGCTTATTGAGTACTTCTGTCCGACCTGCGCCTGTTGTCTGGCCGCCGACCTAGCGATTATGGGTCAGGATCGCGAGCCGCCGAATTTTCATCTGAGCCATTAGTCCAGTCAGGCAGTTACCGGAAAACCTGATCGCCAGTGTAATAAAAATAGTGAATAGTTCTGCTTCGATGGCTTAGTGCACGTCGAAGCTTCGACGAAATGGGGTGAAGCCAGTCTGGATAAGAAGCGTATCGACCGGGAAAGTCTGGATGAAATAGAGCGCGTTACCTTGGGGCATTACGACAGGAATGCCGAGTCTTTCTGGCTGGGCACTCGCGATCATGATGTCAGTCAAAATATCAGAGCATTTTTGCAGGCGCTATCTGCGAATTTTGATAACAACAGGGCGCTAGATATTCTTGATTTTGGTTGTGGGCCGGGCCGCGATCTGTATACCTTTAAAGAGCAGGGTCATCGGCCAACGGGTCTGGATGGCAGCCAGGCTTTTTGTGCGATGGCACGCCAGCACAGCGGTTGCCCAGTGTTGCATCAGCAGTTTTTGAGTCTTGATCTGGGAAAGCGCAGCTTTGATGGGATATTTGCCAATGCCTCGTTATTTCATGTGCCGGGTCAGGAGCTGCCCCGAGTGCTAAGAGAATGTCACCGAGCTTTGCGGGTAGGAGGTATTTTGTTTATGTCTAATCCACGGGGTGAAGCAGAGGGCTGGCAGCGAGAGCGCTATGGCCATTACATGGAGTTCGAGGCAAGCAAGAGATGTCTAGAGCGTGCGGGCTTTAGTATGCTTGACCACTATTATCGCCCTGAGGGTAAGCCGCGCACTCAACAACCCTGGCTGGCGATAGTGTGTCAGGCTTAGTTTTCTAATTGATTGGTCTTATTCGTCAGTTTGTCGTTCGTCAACAGCGGTGTCCAGTTCACCTGCTTCAGCAGCGCTCGTGGGTGCCTCGGCGTTTTCCTCAGCGCTAACTTCTTCAGGCCCAGCAGTGCGACTCTGTTTTTTCAGGCGTTTTTCTTCTTTTTTCTTTTTCTTTGCGAGGTCTCGTTGTCGTTTCTCGTAGGAATAATTGGTTTTAGCCATTGGCGCTCGCTTATGCTGATCTATGGGGTGAAGTGCACAGCATACCATCTCCTTGTCGAAGACAGATTAGTTAGATATAAATCAGTCTGTTAGCAATAAAGAAAAACAGGCGTTGTTATTAATATTTGAGTTTCGTTATAGTTTTTATGGCTGAGCCTGGTGGAATATATGGCTTATTTACTTACGACGAGTTTACTTGTGGCGAGATCAGGCGTCGTTTAGGAGATCAATCAAAAATGACTAGAGTTCAAAAGGTTTTATTCAGCGTATTGGTGTTGTCGATGATGGCTTGTTCAGAGCAACGCGATGAGTCAGTGGCGACACAGGAAGGTGGTGATGCGGAGCTTCAAGTGACTGAAAATATCGCAATTCATGCTGACAAGAATATTGTTATGGATGTGTACAAAAGTCCGACCTGTGGTTGTTGTGGCAAATGGGTGGAGCATGCCGAGGAAAGGGGTTTTTCGTTGACCACTCATCACCCGACCGATTTTAATCAGTTTAAGAAAGAGCAGGGCATCGAACCGGAGTACCAGTCGTGCCACACGTCGGTGTCTGAACAGGGTTATATATTTGAAGGGCATGTTCCGGCCAGATACATCCGTGAATTTCTCGCTGCGCCACCGGTTGATGCTCGAGGTCTGGCAGTGCCTGCCATGCCTATGGGTAGCCCCGGTATGGAGATGGACGACCGTTTTATGGCCTATCAAGTGTTATTGCTTAAGAAGGATAGCAGCGTCGAAGTATATGCTGAGGTGAGTAGCCCAGATCAGCAGTATGAATAAAAACCGGGACTTAGGCGTAAATAATTTAATGAAAAGATATATTATCTTTAATTGTTAAATAGAATTATATGATAAGAAATATTGATATTATATTATTATAGGTATAACCTTGACTTGGTTTGATGTTTAAAGCAAATAAATATTGTCTTTAATTCTTATTTGGCATTTTAAATATAGAAATATAATCATTATGAAATATTCTTCGATGACAGACTTGGCGGTGGCCGCTGAGATAGGCCAGCGTCTTGAGCAGCTACGCCTTGAGCGGAATTTGACCCAGCAGCAAGTGGCCGATGCAGTGGGTTTATCGCGGGTCAGTTATGCAAAGCTAGTTGCTGGTCAGGGTAAGTTTACCAATGTAATTGCGGTACTCCGGGCCTTAGATCAGCTGGATTTGCTCGAAAACTTTGTACCAGAAACCGTGTTTAGTCCTATTGAACAACTGAAAATGAAAGGCAAGCAGCGCAAACGGGCGACGGGTAAGCGAGTGGTTAGCGCTACTGGTTCTGCTTCTGGTCGTAGCGCTGTTAGCGGTAGCGGTGCTGGAATTAGCGGTAAATCTGCAAAGGATAAACCTGAAGAGATGGACTGGTAATGCCGACACTTAAACACTCGACGTGCTTTTAAATTAATGATGGAAAACCTGGCTGAAGTCCGGTTGTGGGGTAAGCAGGTGGGGGCGCTCGCCTATGAACCAGGCAGTGGTCTGAGCACTTTTGAATTCTCAGCCGAATGGCGTAAACAGGGACGTGAATCAGGTCTGGAAATTGCCCCTTTGCACATGCCTGTGGCGGCCACGAAATATCAATTTCCCGGCTTAAATACCGCTACTTATCGTGGCCTGCCAGCGGTGTTTGCCGACACATTGCCGGATGACTTTGGCAACGCAGTCATCAACGCCTGGCTGGCGAGAACTGGCCGTGATGCCTATTCTTTTACACCCGTGGAGCGCCTTCTCTATACCGGTAAACGGGGCATGGGTGCTCTGGAGTTTCTGCCCGCTTTTGATCGAGGCGTTAAAGAGACCGGTGACCTGGCCATGGATTCGCTGGTAGCTATGGCGCAAACGGTGTTGGACGAAAGGGTTCATTTGCAACGACGGGTTGGCGCGGATATGACCAAACAAAACCACGAGGCTATGCAGGCGATTTTGCAGGTGGGTACCTCAGCCGGTGGTGCCCGGGCCAAGGCGGTAGTAGCGGTGAATGCTGATCGCTCCCAGATTCGTTCCGGTCAGGTGGATGCCCCCGAAGGCTTTGAGCATTACCTTCTGAAGTTTGATGGCGTTGAAGAACATAAAACTGACAGCGAAAGCTTCGGTGATCCTCAGGGTTTCGGTCGCATGGAATACGCTTATTATCTGATGGCTGTCGATGTGGGAATTAATATTTCTCCCTCAGAATTGTTGATTGAAAGCGGCCGCGCTCACTTTATGACCCGGCGCTTTGAGCGGGTCGGTAACCGAAAGCTGCATTACGTGTCGCTGTGCGCTATGGATCATGCTGATTACAAAAAGCCTGGTGCTTACAGTTATGAGCAGCTGCTCGCCGTGGCCCGGCAATTAAAGCTGCCACGGATGGATGCCGTCGAGATTTTTCGCCGCATGGTGTTTAACGTGGTTGCGCGTAATCACGATGATCACACCAAGAATTTTGGTTTTCTGCTGGATGGTTTAGGTGAGTTAAATGATGGGCAGATGAACCCCCTTTGGCGCTTGTCTCCCGCTTTCGATATTGCCTACAGTTACAAAAAAGGCTCACCCTGGGTGGCCTCCCATCAGTTAACCTTGAACGGTAAACGTGACGATTTCATTTTGGATGACTTGCTGGCTGTGGGCACGCTAATTACTAACTTTAGGCGTGAGGCTGGACAGATTATTGATCAGATATTAGCGGTGGTGCGTGAGTGGCCAGTCTATGCCCGCAAGGCCGGGGTATATGCTGCTTTAGAGGCAGAGGTACAGCGCAATTTGCGTACCGGTGATGCCTTTCGTCGATAGATTGGTAGCAGCAGCCGTGAATTTCTAGCAGCGTGGTGAATGACTTATGGTGACTGACTTATTATCACTGAACTGTTGTGACTAAATTAAAGACGTTTATACAGTTGCCAGGTACACGCTATTACTTGATTGTCTATCGGTATAAGGGTTGGGGAAGTTGACGATATGGGTTTCAACCCGTCGAAAAACTGCTTCCAGCATATCGGTAAATTGTTCTGATGGTAGTTCGTTAGACCACAACCCGAAGACCCCTCCCGGCAAAATGTTGCTGTGCAATATCCGTAGCGACGCCTCTGTATAAAAGCTGCTGTTGTGCGGATTCAGCCAGTGATTTGGTGCGTGGTCGATATCGAGCAATACCGCATCCACTTGCCGACTGGGTTGTTCGGAATGAAAGCCGCAATCTGGATTAATGGCGACGGCAAAAAAGTCTGCCTGTCTGAGTTCACAGCGGCGATCGGCATTGAGTTGAGGGCCAACAGGTACAAGGCCGTGCAGATGCCAGTCAATCACTGGTTGTAGTATTTCGATAACGGTGAGACGTTTTACTGCGGGATTCTCTAATGCTGCGAGGGCGGTATAGCCAAGGCCCAGGCCGCCGACGATTACATCCAGATTGTCACCGTTCAGCTGGGCAAGCCCGAGGTGCGCCAGTTCAATTTCGGCAGCAGTAAACAGGCTGGACATTAAAAATTCGTCGCCCAGCTTTACTTCATATAGAATTTCACCGTTCAGACGGGGTTCAGCGCGCCGCCGCAGGCTGATGTCGCCCAATGGGGTTGCCTGGTGGTCGAGTTCTTCAAAAACTAAGGTCATATTGTTTGTTGATCTGGCCTGTCCTTGTGGTGAGATTCCATCGGTCGCCTAATTTGAGCCTGTACTTTTTGGTTATTACAATTTATGCGGTATTTTTAGTATCGATTTCTCTTTTGGTTTTATCGACCCAGACGAGCAAACCCTCTACGGTCTGAAAATGTGTTAACTCTTCCTCTCGCCTTGTGTCTAACCTTTGGCCACCCAGTTTCCCAGACCAGCCCTCGGTACCGAGCAGTGCGATAGGCTTTTTAAACTGCCAGGCCAAAGCGAGCTCGGACAGGGTGCCCGCCGCACCGCCGATTGCAATGACAATATCGGCCGATAGTGGCACGGTCGCATTTTGTAAATGTGGTGCGCCGACGGGAATGGCCAGATCAAGGTATTGGTTAGCATCATCGAAACTGTTGTTGGGCAGAATGCCGACAATATAAGCGCTATTGTAACCGTCACTCCGATGATTATGTATTGCCTTGCATAAGCTCAACATCACACCTTCCTGGCCGCCGGAGATAATATTGAAACCGAGTTCCGCAAGACCGACCCCAAGTTCATAGGCGAGCCCATGCTCGATATCATTGGCAGAATAACTACCAAGAATGGAGAGATTGAGTCGACGAGGCATGGGCAATAATAACTTGAGTTTTAGCGTGGAATTAAAAGCTTTACGGGACCATCTAGCAAGCGTCAAACGCCTGCGCTTGCTAGATGGACAGTTCGATTAACTGTTAGCTTTAAGTTTGCCAAATACAGCACGAATAACATCATCAGCGCCGGGATAAGGTAGTGCGCCGGTCATGTCGCTAATTTTGTCCCAACTGTCACGAATTTGCTCCGGTGTGGGTACGTCGTCGCCTTTGAAAATATAGCCCGGTGCTTCAATTATTTGCACTTTGCTGTAATAACCCATACCCGCCTCAATAATTTCTCCAGCCAGCGTGCTCTCCTCCGAGCACAGCCAGGCGACCAGCGCGGTGACATATTCTGGCTTCATTTTGGGAGCGAGTTTCGGCGACATGACTTCTTCGGTCATGCGGGTCAGCGCCATCGGGGCGACGGAGTTGACCAGCACATTTTTTGAGGTGCCTTCCTGCTTTAAGGCATTCATAAAGCCGATTAGTGAGATTTTGGCGCTGGAATAATTGGTATGGCCGTGAGTACCATAGAGACCGGCGGCAGAAGACGTCATCACAATTCGGCCAAAGCGATTTTCCAGCATCGAAGGCCAGGCGGCCTTGGTGCAATATACCGCGCCCATTAAATGTACATCCATCAAGGCGGTGAAGTCTTTCAAATCCATTTTGGCAAAGCTTTTGTCGCGCACGTTACCGGCGTTGTTGATTAAGATATCGACTTTGCCGAAATTGTCGACGCCGGTTTTAATAATATTGGTCCCGCCCTCTTCGGTAGCGACGCTGTCGTAGTTTGCGACCGCCACACCACCAGCATCGGTGATTTCCTTGACCACCTCATCGGCAGCTTTGCTCGACCCGCCGGTGCCTGCAACGGTGCCGCCGAGATCATTAACCACCACTTTCGCACCATTAGCAGCGAAGTATCTGGCGTGGCTTCGGCCCAGACCGGAACCCGCACCGGTGACTACAGCGACTCGTCCGTCGAATGAAATGCTCATAGGTATCTCCTTTTAATTTTCATAGATGGTTGTCTTTGGAATTAGATTATTTGCAGTGTGTTCCATTTTCCGGGTACACGTCAGCGCAACGAATTAGGATGCCGCCTGAATAACACCTTGATCCAACAAGCTTTTTATTTGCTCATCGTCATAGCCCAGTGCGGCCTTGAGTACCTTGCTGTTATCTTCACCCCGAGATGAGGTCATCAGTTCCGGTAGCTCGGCGTTTTCAGAAAACTTAATGGGGAACCCGGGAATAGTGATGTCCTCGTCAAGACCATTTTCGGGCAGTGTGCGGACCATATTGCGAGCAATAAAATGGGGATGATTAATGGTGTCTCGCACGGATAAAACTGGCGCACAGGGTACGCGTTGTTCGCCGAGTGCGTCGAGAATTGTCTGGTCGTCTTTCTGAGTAGCCATCCACGCCTCGACCAACTCAACTAATTCTTCCGAGTGTTTGGCGCGAGCGCGAGTTTCAGCGAATCGCGGGTCGTCGATTAAATCTTCCCGCCCCATGGCTCGGGGCAGGCCGGCCCATTGCAAATCTCCAGCGAGAATTGCGATCCAGCCTTCGGCTCCTTTGAACACTCCATAAGGCGCAAGGCCTTTATTGTGAGTGCCGCAGCGAATGGGATTAAATTCCGATTTGGCGTTGGCACAGAATTGCACATTGGCCTCGTGCATATGATAGAGGGCGTCGACCATGGCGATATCAATGTATTGTCCGCGTCCGGTGCGATCCCGGTGAAATAGCGCGTAGCCCAGCGAGGCAAAACCGTGTACGCCGGCGTTAACATCTGCGATAGCCATATTGACAAATTGTGGTGGTCGGTCGGGTTCGCCAGTCATGTGCATCAGTCCAGAAAATGCCTGGGCGATCAGATCGAAGCCGACTTTATCGGACAGGGGCCCAGTCCGCCCAAACGCCGAAATCGACAGCATGATAAGTTCGGGATGAATCTTGTTCAGTGCCTCATAATCCAGCCCGCGTTTTTTCATGACATTGGGGCCGTAATTTTCCACAACGATATCGACGGTCTTAACCAGGTCGTGCAGCAGGTCGATAGTTTCTGGCTTAGAAAAGTCGACACAAAGGCTTTGCTTGCCGCGGTTGTGCTGGATGTAATAAACGCTACGACGATTTTTAAACACGGGTATTTGCCGAGACGGATCTCCCCCTGGTGCCTGTTCGACCTTGATGATCTCAGCACCTAACTCGGCCATCATGCGCGTTACGGTTGGTCCAGCCACATACTGTGTAAAATCAAGTACGCGCACGCCCTCAAGCATAGCGGTCTTTGGGTTAGCTTCACTCATGGTGAGCTCCAGTTAATTTAGGGCCGCTAGGCTACCATGCCCGCCTGTTGATTATCGATAGGCGCTATGGCAATACCGATAAATTGAAAGCCGATAGGGTTATGTTTTGGATCAGGGTGGATGTGGAAGCTGCGGAACTCAGGTGCTGAGGCAGTATTCAGATATTTATTTCCGACTATTCTTCTGCCGCTCGCTGGCATCCCAGACCATGCCTTTGCCGGGGGTTGAGCCAATCAGTTCAATGGGGTCTTGTCTTTCGATATGGCCCCATTGGCCTTTGTAGATACTGTAGCCCAATAATTCCTGCAGGCGTCGGGGTAGGGTTTGCACCCGTTCCCTGCTGAGGCCGAGTAGGAGATTTTCCTGGGGGCGAGTCCAGCCTGCGCAATAGGCGAACACCACGCCGATTCTCGACTCGCTGGTATTGTTAGCTCCACCACCATGCCAGAGTTGGCTGTCAAAAAATAGCGCGCTACCGGCCTTAAATTCCACCGGAATCGCGTCAGGAAATTCGGCGCCGTACTCGGGGTTGTCGGGCAATAAATGACTGCCAGGGATGATGCGAGTAGCACCATTATTTGCGGTGTAATCCGAAAGGGCCACCATGCAGGCAATAGAAATAGACACGTGTGGCCGCGTAAGGTTTAGCAGTTGGGTATCGGCGTGAATCGGTTGGACTGACTCGCCGGGGTGCATGGCGATTGCGGATATCGATGAGAGTAAAAGCCCCTGGTCGAGAATAGCCTCGCCTACCGGCAGCAAATTAGGGTGAATGGGGATTTGTGCGAATATCTGGTCGTAATTGAGCAGGTTAAAGATGCGCGCAGTTTTGAAGCCCTCAAAGTCGTTGTTGCTAAAGGTCATTTTCTGCTGATCTTCAAACCTGGCCAGGGTATCTTTCAATTCCGATACTAGCTCTGGGGCAATGGCATCACGTACCACGGTGTAGCCTTGCTGAGTAATTTCTTCTGCGTGGGTTTGAGCTTTTACTTTGATCCGGGCTTTTTGGTTTTTATCCGATGTTGTCATGTTATTCACATTACGTCATTGAACGTTCGGGGAGTGGTTTCCAGACTATTTAAGCATAACTGGAAACTAAGGTAGGTATTCGCCTAAGCGCTTTCTATTCGAGATAAGCTAATCGGAGGCCTATCTTGAGCTTGCCAGTCCTTCAGTCGAAGCGCACTGCGCAGCCCCGTCGGCACTGGCAAGTTGGATGAAATCGTTTCGATATTCCTGCAAACGCTTCCAGAAATGTGCTTTCTGTTTTGGGCTTGTCGAAGCGTAGAACTCAACGGCCATCGATCGGCTTTGCCTCTTCAATTCTTCAATTAGCGCGTTGGTCTCGCTCGACATTGATGCTCCGGCGTCGATCCACAAAGGCATGATAAGCCTGCCGATCATTTGCGGAGTGGGTTGTGAGCGCAATAATTTAATCAGCGCGCGGTCACGTTGCGTTCTGTTTTCCAGCCACGGGCCGTAAGCGTCGGGCAATTCTTCGCTACGTTTTGTTATCCATGCTTTTTGAGTGCTGGGCAGGCTGCCAAACCATTTTTTAATGCCAGTCAGGGTCTTTTTAGTTTTGCGTTTTTGCCTTTGATCTGGGTTTCGTTCAAGTTCATCTCTGAGTTCGGAACGATCTTTCGCTAAACGTTTTTCGAAGTGGTTGATTTGCTTTGTATCCAGCTCACTGAGAACGACCGCTGTAGGTTCGATAATATTGTCGATAGCGGCATAATAATGATCACTGAATTTAGCCTCCAGCCAATGCAGGTCAGCGACTGTTGTCGCGTTCCGGGCGCGGCTTTCAAATTCATCAATGAGTTCGGCATAGCAGGTTAACTGGGTGCGCCGGTGCCAACCTAGCAATTGCTCAACGTCTTGTTTTATAACGCGTTTTTGAGGGGCATCCAGGTCGAGATAATGATCTATTTTGTAGCGGATCAACCAGTCGGCACGATCATAGAAAAACTGGGTGCGATCACAGCTCGAAAGCAGCAAGCATAAAGCGATGAGCAGGCTTGGCTTCAGATGAAAGTTCATCTCGCACATTATTTTTCAGTTATTTTTCTAGTAATTGTTCCAGCATAAACTCAATGACAGCTTGTCGCCAAATCACGTTCAACGGGATTCTGAGTCCCTGACCGCGTGTTTAAGATCTAAGCTCGACAAGTGCTACTATTGGCCCATATTGTTATTCGACTATCTTCAGGAAATAAGCATGACCGAGAGCGCAAGTCTTACAGGTATTACTGTGCTGGATCTCGGCCAAATCTACAATGGTCCCTACGCCACCTTTTTGATGGCCATGGCTGGAGCACGGGTTATCAAGGTGGAGTCGCTTAAAGGCGAGACACTCCGTGGCCCATCTGAAACTAGTTCGGCAGCCTATCCTTTTATGATGTTAAATCAGAATAAGGAATCGATTTCCCTTGATCTAAAGTCAGATAAAGGGCGCGATATGTTCAAGCAACTGGTCAAAAAAGCCGATGTTGTGCTGGAAAATTATGCCCCAGACACCATGGAAAATTTAGGTTTATCGGCAGATATATTGCTGGAGGTAAATCCGCGACTTATCTATGCCGCAGGGTCGGGATATGGTCGCAGCGGCTTACACCGCGATTATCTGGCCATGGATTTAACTGTTCAGGCCATGTCGGGCATCATGAGTGTGACTGGCTTTGCGGATTCGCCACCCTTAAGGGCTGGTGTGGCATTGTGTGATTTCTTCGGTGGTGTCCACCTGTATGCCGCTGTAGTGACTAAGCTATTTGAGCGGGATAAAACCGATCGGGGCGCGATCATCGATATGGCCATGCAGGATACGGTGTTGCCGACCCTGGCCTCGGTGTTCGGGGCCTATTATTACCACGGCCGGAAAGTGCAGGAGCGCACCGATAATCGCCATGCCGCGCTAACCCTGGCTCCCTATAATGTTTATGAGGCAAATGATGGTCACGTGTCCATTATTTGCGTTCGCGATGGTCATTGGCGAAGCTTACTCAAGGCCATAGGTCGGCTTGATTTGCTCGATAATGAAGACCTGAAAACCCGGGACGGGCGTGCCCAGCACATGGTAGAGGTCGACAACATTGTTACCGCGTGGACGCGTCAGCACAGCAAAACGGCTGTGCTTGAAACGCTACAGGCTGTAGGCGTTCCCAGTGCCGTGGTGCGTGATGTTGAAGAGGTGCTGCAAGATCAGCACTTGCACGACCGGGGCATGTTGCGGGATATTGATCATCCGGTGATGGGCGAAGTAACACTGATGAACTCACCGCTCAATATCGCCACAGGCGAAGCCATAGAGGCGCGATTGCCGCCAAAATTGGGTGAGCATAACGAATCTGTTTACGGTGAGTTACTAGGTCTTTCCCCTGAGGAAATACTCAAACTAGCTGATAGTGGCATTATTGGGCGCCAGGTTTTTTAGTAACTTAGCTTTTTGGTGTTCAGGCAAGTAGCACATAACTAAATAAAAGAGGAAATTATCATGGCATTTAAAGGTGTAGATCATCTGGTTATTCGGGTAAAAGATATCGATACAAGTATTGAAACCTGGCGGGACAAATTTGGTATGGAGTTAGAACGCACGGCTGAATCTGAAGTCCTGGGTATCAAACAAGCCTTTTTCCAACTGGATACTGGAGGCTTTATTGAGCTGGTGTCGCCTACTGATAACGAATCGGCTGTGGGCCGAGCGCTGGAGTCCCGCGGCGAAGGCTTGCACACGATGGCCCTGGAGGTGGACGATGTTGATGCGATGGTTAAACAGCTTCAGGACAAGGGCGTAAAATTGATTGGCGTTGGCACTCCGCAGGTTTATATTCATCCAAAATCAGCTAACGGGATGCTGGTTCAGATATCGCCAAAACGCGCATAGCCTGGTTTTTCAACCGGGAGTTCAAGAACCAGGGACAAGGTACCTGGTGCCAGGTACTAGGGTCAAGGTTGTGCAAATGTGGCCGCGAATTTTTAGATCAAGAGCTATATTAATAATTGTGGCTACTATTCTTTTTGCAAACTGGCTAATTTATTAGCGAGGGCGTTACGTGGGGCAATATAGAGTGCGTGGTGCGTGGTGCCTGGTACAGCGAAACTGGGTGGAGTGTGGTGGCGGGTACCCTCGTATTGTTAACACAATGGTGTTTGCAGCCTCAGATGTTTATCTGTTGGGTGGGAGGTAAACCATTCTATTTGTTCTATAGCCTGTAGTGTTTGAATCGACGGCTTTGGGTTATTAAAAAACGAGTTATAAAAATAGCGCATAAGAATTATTTACGCCGTGGTTTTCAGTTTGTCTAGGTCGTGGCTTTCAGTTTGTCTAGATAGTCCGCCCATTCCTGCATCATCTTGCGCCGCTCGGGCAAGTGGTCAGCACTTTTGTACGCGTAACCATTTGAATCACGGACAAGATGTGCGAGCTGATGGTTAATGAAGTCCGGTCGAAAGCGGAGCTCCTCATTTAGGAGCGTTCGTGCCATCACCCGAAAACCGTGGCCACTCATATCATCCTTACCTATCCCGACGCGCCGCATGGCGGCTCCTATGGCATTGTCACCCATGGGTTTATCACCATTGGTGTTTTTCGCGCTAGAAAAAACATAGCGACCATCTCCGGTTTGGAGTTTCAGTTCTTTTAAAATAGTAACAGCCTGACTGGCCAGGGGGACAATATGCTGGCTGTCAGTTTTGGTGACAATGTAGCGCCATTCCTCCGTGTCTAAATTGATATCCTCCCATTGCGCGTCACGTAATTCTTTCGGGCGCACAAATACCAATGGCGCCAAACGGAGCGCACAACGTACAGGTAGCGCGCCGTTATAACTATCCAGTGCGCGTAGCATTTCAGCGACCCGCTTAGGTTCGGATATGGCTGAATTTGACTTTTTCTTCTTATCGGGGGATAGCAAGCTACGTAGGTCACTGCACGGGTTGCTTTCTACCTGTCCGGTGGCGACAGCGTAAACAAATATTTTCCCGCAATCGGCTAATGCCCTCTGCGCGGTTGTCAATGCACCCCTTTGTTCAATTTGGTGGATCGCTTCCGACAACTGTGTAGAGCTAATATCTGCGATGGCCTTATCGCCTATCATCGGGAAGATTTCTCGCTCCATGCGCCGCATAATCTGGTCACCATAACTTGCTGACCAGTTCATCGAATGTTTGGCGAACCATTCTTCTGTGACGATTTCAAAGCTGTTTGCAGCCTGCTTAATTATTTCTGGTTTTTTCTCCGGCAGTTTCGCATCGCGTTTTTTGGCCGGATCGATTCCCTCAGCGAGCAGTTTACGAGCTTCCTCGCGCGAATTTCGCGCGTCTTTCAAGGAAACATCCGGGTATGTACCGAGAGGCAGTCTTACCGATATACCGTCAAAATCATATTTCAGTCGCCATCGCTTACGTCCACTTGGGGAGATTTTCAGATACAGGTCATCACTGTCATACATTTTCCTCACCATCTTACCGGCCTTTGCTCTGCGAACCGCTCTCTTTGATAAGGACATAGGGAGTAACAACTACTAAATCTGAAATAGGACGCGAATATTGCCCTCCGTACCCCAGAGCGTCAATGGCTATTTCGTTCGGAATGCAAGCATGTAATTTATTAACTATCTTGCCAGGATCTCGTTGCAGTTGCGACGTTTACTCTTTGTCTATAGATTGTTTATAAAGAAGACAACAGGGGACACCTGTGAAAATGAATAGGTCGAAGAATGAAAATGAATAGGTCGAGGAAGCTTGAAGAATTTATATGTTTTTTGCTAATCGTTATGTTCTCCAATAGTTCTCCGGGACTTGCTATAGAAGGGGGCCTAGATAGCAAGGCAAAACAGCTTATTGGTTTCGCCGACTCTATTTTCGAATGCGGAGTCTACTATCAATACACCGCCGGCGGATTGAAAAATAACCCGAATGTTCCGAGAGAGACCGTCCAGTTTGTTTCCGGGAATTCAGCCTCCCTTTTGCAGACGGCTGACGATTTATACCAAACCGTGGGTATTTCTACCCGGGTAAAGTACGATGAGCTAATGCTGCGTGCTAAAACCATGCTCCGGGAACAGAACAATGATCAGGGTACGGGTTCCGATGTTATATACGAGTTCGGTGAAAAGTGCCGTCTGTTATTGGCCAGCTACCCTGCAAAACTTCGAGCAATATCGGATTTACTGGAAGCTCAATAAGCTTGCAGTGAGTCTAAGGTTTGGCGTCAACGTAGTGGCTCTCGAGAATGGCTCTCGAACAAAATTATTCTTTGCAGATGGGGAGATTCCGCGTGACGTATGCCTGGCGCGTGGTATGTGACGCTCGTACGGGCCATGAGTAATCTATCGCAATGCTTAGCAGAATAAATACTTATTAGATGCCAAATGGTTCTGCTCAAATGCTAGTTTCAGGGGCCACTGCCAGGCTGAATATAGCTCTTTTGATCCTGGTGGCATTCTCGATGCGACCAGCTATAGCTTCTAGTGAGACTGCCCAGAATATTCATCAAAGGACCAAAACCTCAACGGCCTATAACAATTATTTACCATTGGCTGAGCGGGGAGACCGTGTGGCCCAACACGCCCTTGGCGATTTATACGCTCAGGGCAAGGGTGTGTCACAAAACTACGTTGAGGCACTAAAGTGGTATCGAAAAGCCGCTGAACAGGGTTATGCGGAGGCGGTGTTCAAGCTGGGCTGGAGCTACGCCAAAGGCCTCGGTATTCCCCGAAATAAGGAGCAGGCATTTAACTGGTATCGAAAGGCTGCAGACCAGGGGCACGCAAAGGGTCAATACATGGTGGGTATGATGTATACCCTCGGTCTGGTGGTTCACCGCGATTATGCGCAAGGGCTGGAATGGCATCGCAAAGCGGCCGATCAGGGCCATGGCAAAGCACAACTTATGCTGGGCAGGATGTACAGCTATGGAGCAGGTGCGCCGATAAATTTAGTGCAGGCTTATTTTTGGCTTAATCTGGCTTCGGTTGCAGGCGTGAAAGGAGCTGCCGAGGCCCATGAGCTGGTTTCTCTGGCTATGTCTGCCGATCAGTTCGAGCAGGCGGAAAGCCTTTCTCAGGCGTGGTGGGCAAAGCATCCCAGCGTTCTTTAGTCTTATTTCAACAAGTCCAGCGCTGCAAGTTAAGCTCAGCGAGTTCAGCCCAGTAGATTCAGCCCAGCCAGCCTCATTAGTTTGTGGCCGACCTTACTAAATATAGTAAGCGCGGCATAATCGAACTATCATCAAGTAAAACTTGCCAACACATTTTAAATGATCGAAGGGGTAACTAATGGAAAAGCTGGCGGATGGCTATGGCCTGATTGAAGGCCCAGTTTGGGACGACGAGCGCGGACTTATTTTTAGCGATGTCGTATTTGGTGGAGTTTTCGCCTTGAATAAATCCGGCGCTATCACTCAGATATTCGAGCATCGCAAAGGCATTGGCGGCATGGCGATCCATGAAGCCGGTGGGCTGGTGGTGTCTGGACGCAATATCGCTTTTAAACCCTTCGATGGTGGCGACACCCAAATAATACTCGACCGAAACGAGGCCGAAGGCAATCTCGGCTACAACGATATCACCACCGATGCCGCGGGTCGGATTTACGCAGGCTCCCTCGGTACCAGTACCGTATTTGAAGACGTGAGTTCACAGGGTAAGCGCGAACCTCAACCTGGCGATTTGTACCTGATTGACCTCGATGGCAGCGCACGAGTGGTAGCAAGAGACGTGCAATTGACCAACGGTCTGGGCTTTTCTCCGGATCGCAAAGTTCTGTACCACTCAGACTCTGGCAGGAAATCGGTATTTTGTTATCAGGTGAATGATGACGGTTCATTGGGCGAAAAACAGTTATTTGTCAAAGCCGAGACCGGCACCCCGGATGGTCTGGTCATCTCCGAAGATGGCCGTCTCTGGTTAGCCCAGGCCGGACGCAATGCCGGTGTCGGCGTCTACGATGAGAGAGGCAAGCTGACCAAGCTGATTAAAACCGAAGGCATGTGTACCAGTGTCTGCTTTGGTGGCAGTGATCGGAAATCTCTATACATGGTCACCGGGTCAGAGGATTTGGGTTCGGATCAGCGGCACGGCGGTGTATACAAAATATCTGTGGATGTCGCGGGCCTTCCGGTGGCACCGGCCAGAATCAAGCTGACTGTCTAAAGCAACTTCGCTCAGTCAGATCGTCGGAAACCAATTATTTTATAGCCTGGCCAGGTAATACCTGCCGGAGGCGCTAACGAGGAGACAACGCATGACAACTTACAAAGAACTGGGCGGCACTGGTATGGAAGTGGGGCCGCTGGTATTTGGCGGCAACGTTTTTAACTGGACTGCAGATGAGGCGACCTCGCTCAGCTTGCTGGATGCGTTTATTGATTCTGGGCTAAACATGGTCGATAGCGCCGATGTCTATTCGTCCTGGGTGCCCGGCCATAAAGGCGGGGAATCTGAAGACTTGATCGGCAAGTGGCTGGCCCGTGGTGGTCAGCGAGACAAACTGCTTATTGCCACCAAATGTGGCATGGAGATGGGGCCAGATGCGAAAGGGCTTTCCCGGGGTCATATTACGCGCTCGGTGGATGCCTCGCTCAAACGTCTTGGCACCGACTATATCGACCTTTATCAGGCCCATATGGATGATAAAAAAACGCCGTTGGAAGAAACGCTATCGACCTACACTGACTTGATTAAAGAAGGCAAAATCCGCGCAATCGGTGCCTCCAACTATAGTGCTGAACGGCTCACCGAAGCACTGCAAGTTTCGGCGGACAAAGGATTTGCGCGCTTCGAAAGCCTGCAACCTCAATACAATCTCTATGATCGCGCTGATTATGAATCCTCCCTGGAGAAAACCTGTGTAGATAACGGCCTCGGGGTGATTCCCTACTTTGCGCTGGCCGCTGGTTTCCTTACAGGTAAATATCGCAAGGCAGCCGACCTTGAAGGCAAACAGCGTGGCGGCATGGTCAAATCAAAACTGGATGATCGGGGTATGAAAATACTCGATGCGCTGGATCAGGTCGCTGGTGATCTGGCTGCAACGCCCACACAGGTTGCATTGGCATGGTTAATCGCGAAGCCGGGTATTACTGCACCAATAGTCAGTGCCACCAGCCTTGAGCAATGGGCCGATGTCGCGAAGTCTGTTGAGCTGAGCTTGTCTGACCAGGCTATGAATACCCTGGACAGTGCCAGCGCCTAGTTAGCCGGCGATGTTAGCGGTTAGGTCTGGGTGCTAGCACCTAACCGGGTATTCACGTCTATTCATCCTTTCCTGGCCAATAATCGCTTGCAGCTAGACCTTCGAGAGCCAGGCCGTAGCCGAGATCATCTAGCATCATGCGCTTGAGTTGTTGAGTCAGTAACACACGGGTGTATTTAAGGGTCAGCGGTGGCTTGGCGGCTAATAGCCGAGCCAGATCCCAGGCGCGTTCCAGCAACTCGTCTTTGGGTAGCACTTCGTTGACCACACCGAGGTCGAGAGCTTCCTGTGCCGACAAATGCTGGCCGGTAAGCAGAAAGTAACGCCCGCGGTTGGGGCCAAGCAGCAGCGGCCAGACCAGATGGACGCCATCGCCGGGGACAATGCCGTCGGTAAAATGCGGTGCATCGGCAAAGGTCGCATGCTCAGCAGCGAGCACGATATCGCACAATACACCCAGCTCAGCATGAACAGTCGCCGGGCCGTTAATGGCGGCAATCATCGGCACTTCGATATTGAGCAAGTTCATCAGCAGGGTTTTGCCCTCGGAATAAATGCGGCTGAATATCCGTGACGGGATTTTGTCCAGCTTGCCGGTATCCAGCACATCGATAAAGCTTTCACCTGTGCCGGTGACAATGATGATCCGGTTCTCGTGATCGCTACCGATATCGGCAAAAACATTGCCCATTTCCTGATGGGGCCCGCCGCCCCAGATCATTGGCCCGCCGTCGGTGTGGAAGGTTAATTGCAAAATACCGTCGTGGCGTTCCATCTTCACATATTGGTATTTGTCGGCGTAATCCTCAAATTTTGCCATTATTCTGCCTTGTAATTTGTTGAAAAACTTTAGTTTTTGATCAGCTAACACCGTTTCATCTCAGCTCATGTCGGCCAGTGTTCTCCCGCGCCTAAACCTTCCAGCGCGAGGCCGTAGCCAAGACCATCCAGCAAGGCCCGTTTGATTTTTTGGGTCATGGCAACACGAGCATAACGCAGTGTTAGAGGAGGCTTTTCGGCGATCTGCTCGGCCAGTTGCCAGGCTCGCTCTAAAAGCTTTTCACGGGGCAGTACTTCGTTGACCACCCCCCAGTCCAGGGCTTGCTGGGCGGAAAGCTCCTGACCGGTGAGTAAAAAATAGCGACCGCGATTAGGGCCGAGTACCAGCGGCCAAATCACATGGACACCATCGCCAGGTACCAGGCCGTTAGCAAAATGAGGCGCGTCGGAAAACACCGCATGCTCTGCGGCGAGCACAATGTCACAAAGCACTGCCAGCTCCGCATGGACGATGGCCGGGCCATTGACTGCTGCGATCATTGGCACTTCGATATCCATCAAAGTCGTCAGCAGCTTCTTGCCGTCGAAATAGATACGATCCCACGATTTGGGTCGGATCCTGGTGCCACCGGTAGCCGGTTGGAAATCCGCATTAAAGTCATCACCGGTACCGGTCATGATGATGACCTTGTTATCCCGGTCACTGCCAATGTCGGCGAAGCATTCTCCGAACTCGGTGTGTGGCAGCGCCCCCCAACGCAGAGACTCACCTTTGGAATGGAAGGTTATTTGCAATATGCCATCCCGCCGCTCCATGTTGATGGTCTTATAGCGGTCACGGTAATCCTCGAATTTGGCCACGGCTTTGGTTCCTGTTGTTTGTTATTTGTTCAGCATCAATGATTAGAGCTGCGTATGTTTAAAATCCTGAGCTTTAAAATATAGACGCCGTTTTCCGTAAAGTCGACATCTGCCCATGACTGTTCCCAGGTCGAACACTAATTAATTATCAATCTGGTAGAGGATAAGCGGCTGATAAAAGGGTTTAAAAATATGCCTGTTCTTGCCTCATTTGAAATGCTCACCTATTCTGTTTGTAAAGTGAAATACACAGCCTAACCGACTAAAGAATCCGTCTCCGACGGAGAGGAGCCAGCCATGACATCAGTTCTGGAAGACAAAGAAGCCATCCGTGATCTCTTATCAGCCTATTGTTTCCACGTCGACGACGGTGAATACGATGAATGGGCTAATTTATTTGTTGAAGACGCGACACTGCTGGCTGGCGATTTAGCTACCTGTCAGGGGCGAGCTGAAATCAAAGCCTTTATTGTCGCTGCTGTTGGGGGCGACGTGCCGCCGCGCAAACACTGCACCATGAATGCCATGGTTAAGGTAGACGGCGCTACTGCTACGGCGAATAGCTATATTATCGTGGTTCGCGCCGATGGCGACGGAGGCATAGTCAATTCACTGGCTGGTCGCTATCAGGATGAGTTGGTCAAGCAGGGCGACGGCTGGAAATTCCAGAAGCGCATAATTTGCATGGACATCCTCGGCGATCTTGGTCTCAACGACTAGCTTTGATCTCAGCGCTTTTTGCCATCGCTAAGCTTTATAGTGATTTTTTGGGGCGTGGCTCTAAATCATCGAGGTATTTGAGAAATAGCATCCAGGAAGTTTGTTCAGTGTAGTCCAGCTCGCTGGAGCAGCCCGTATCTTTGTGAAGAACGTCGTCGATGTTTTTGAAGGTTTGTTCAAACATGGGTGGAGCGGTTTCCGTTTTTAAAGTCATCCACAGATAGCGAGGTAGTATAAAAGCCGGGTGGCGTGATGGCTGTTTATTGGGGCGGCGGGAATCGAACCCGCGTCCGTCAGTCCGCTGCTATCGGCTCTACATGCTTAGTTAGGCCTTTTAATTTAACCTTTCAAAACCCGGCCAACGGGGCGAATGAAATGGCGATTCCGGTTAAGTTTTAGGGCATCCGCCCCGGACGAGCTTCAACACGATCTTATGAGCTATGACACCTGAGTGCTTCGCCGCTACCCTGGGTTTGACCCCTGAGTAGATGAAGCGCTGGATGCATAAGCACGGCTCCAGTCAGATGGCAATCTACCGGTTATTAAGCGGCGAGTGCGTAGTTGTCGTGTTCGTTAATGATTTTTGGTACGGTCAGGGAATATTTATTGTCGGCAGCGCGCCAGAGCTTGTTTTCCAGCAGTTTCAGTTGTTCTGTGTTCCGCGGGGGTGCTTATTTCTCCTTAGCTTCTGGTGTTTTGGGGCTTAGTAAGCTAATCGGCACTGCAAATAGTTTTTCACCAAAGGGTAAGATGGTTTCGCCATCATAAAACACCACGCCTGCGGCAAATTGTTCACTGCAGGCATCTTTTAGTTTGTTTAAGCCTTTAAAGTCGCTTTGTGTCACGGACGCGGCGGCTTTAATTTCTATCCCCGCTATTTGTCGACTCTGTTCGATAATAATGTCTACTTCTACCTTATCTTTATTGCGGAAGTGGTAGAACTTTAATTCTTCATCGTGCCAGTCGGCATGTTTTCTTATCTCCTGGTAGATAAAGGTTTCCAATAATTGGCCTAATAGCGTTTTATCTTGCCAAAGAGTTTGGCTGTTGACACCCATCAGCGAGCAGGCCAGTCCAGTATCGGTCAGGTGCATTTTAGGGGTTTTTATTAATCGGCTAAGTCGATTGCTATGCCAAGGCTGTAGTTGTTCGATTAAAAATATTTGTTCCAACACGGTTAAGTATTCTCGAATCGTTGGGCGGCTAATCGAAAAGGGAGAGGCTAAATCGGCCGCATTAAATAGCCGTGCAGTTTGGCTTGCTGCTAAGGTGAGTAGCTTCGGCAACGTATCCAGGTTACGAATACTGGCTATATCCTGTACGTCCCGTTGGATAATGGTGGTGATGTAATCTCGGTACCAGGCATTGCGACGTTTTTCATTGTTGCGAGCAATGGCTGCGGGGTAACCGCCCATGCAAATTAGCTTAGCTAGTGATTCACCTAATCGTAGGTACTTCTGTTTGCTTGTTGCTGCGCTAAAATCAGCGCTGAATAATTGTTGAAAGAAGGTGGGCTTAAGCCCGGTAATTTCTGCCTGGGCGAGTGGCCGTAAATGAATAATTTCCATACGTCCCGCCAGGGAGTCGGCGAGCTTCGGAAGTAACAGCACATTGGCAGAGCCGGTGAGGATAAAACGGCCAGGTTTGCGGTTTTGATCGACGCTGGCTTTAATGGCGGTGAACAGTTCTGGCGTGCGCTGAATTTCGTCAAGAATAGTATGTTCTGGCAGGCCTTGTACAAAACCGATGGGATCGGCTTTGGCTGCTTGTAGCTGATTGTCATCATCAAAGGTGATGTAGTGGTATCCCAGTTTCCCGCCAACCGAATGAGCAAGTGTCGTTTTTCCGCACTGGCGAGAACCATGGATAAGCACCACGGGCGTGTCTTGTAGTGCCTCGTGTAATATCTCTTGTGTAAATCGTTGGTACAGGGCGTTAGCCATAATATTTATTGCTTATTGGGGCTGGGGATCGTTCGGCCAAGTGTAAATTACCATTCGTCCAAATGAAAGTTTACTTTCGTCTAATTGAAATTATATTGTCGTTTATATGAATGATAGGCTTCACCGAGTAGCCGATAGTCCACCAGGCTACTCTCACGTTTATTTCATTTTACCGTACTTAAGGCCGCCGAATTTTTGGGTTATGAGGAGGGTTGTTTATTGGTGGAGGCGGTGGGAATCGGGTCGCTCTCGGCCATGGCCCAGGCCAGCTTCTCGACCTTTTCGGTCTCACCTTCTCCTGCCCTTCGCGACAGACGCACGTCCTGTGCGCCACGCGTGCGCAAATGTGTTCAAATCTGCAGTTCAGCCAATAAAAAACCCCCACCACTATCGTGGCGAGGGTTGTTTATTGGTGGGGCGGCGGGAATCGAACCTGCCGCCTAACTACCTGATTTGCGGATAATTAGCATTCTGTCAGTTTCTAGAGTATTACTTCCTGTATTACAAAAGCCCTTCAATATGTCGGGTAGGTAGCATCAAGGTCATAGGGTCAATAGGAGAAACCTGGAACCCATAGCCGAGATAAAACCGTTTAGCATCTTCTGATATGGCATGTACCAGGATCGCGCGAATACCGACATTCTTTGATACGAAAAGAGTGCGCAGCAAGGCATCTTTCAACAATGCTGCCCCTAATTTTTGTCCTTGCATTCGAGTGTCTATAGCCAACCGCCCTAGTACCATCACAGGGATCGGCTCCGGCATATTTCGGGCGATAGGTTTAGGTGAGATCATGCGTTCCACAGCGCCGCTAGCGAGCGCATAGTATCCAACCACCTGGTCATTCTGGCAGATAACAAATGTACGACTAGCACCACTTCTTTGGTTTTTTAGACTGCGTTTTATGAGCCAGTCATTAAGGGTGTCATTGCCGCAGTTAAACTCCGAGACCTCGTGGTTGTCAGTTAAGGCAACCGGCGGGGCAGTTATTCCCATGGGGAGGGCTTGGCCAGCAGTGATTTCAGTTTGGCATTGTTGGGCAGAGGTACTTCCAGCGCGGTGTCAAAGGCAGCAAATGCATCGTCGCCCAGTTGGAAAAAGCGCTGGTCGAGCAGCACATTTTGGGCTTCCCGGCAGGCAACATCCAGAATAAAAACGCTTCTATCCTTATGTAGTACTTGAGCTGCTTTGGTCAGCAGGGCATGCTGGCTGGGTTCGACACGCATATTGATGGGGGCGGTTTTAGCCATGGCGATCAACCTCTCTGTATATTTAATAGGTATACATTTTAGTGTAGCTGTTAAATATACGCAAGCATGCTATGCGTTATGAAAGCAAAACTAGCCAATTAGGGTAATGTTGGAGTGGCTTGAGTGTAAGTATTTCTCAAAGCCCCTGTTTTCTTAAGCGATTATGAAGACTGCTTGCCGGACGTGGTGTTCTTTCCGTATGAAAACCTCGTCACTAGCGAGCGCAGCGGGGTAGTGACGAGGGCTGCGGAGCCCCGAACGACTACCGCTCATAGAAGGATTACTGAGTTCAGTGCGAGTTCGGTCTAACTATACTGGCCATACCAGTGTGATAAACAAATCTATCCGCAGGCCACAGCGGAAATGTGGCAGAGGGGTCGTCCTCGCTATGCTTTCATAGCAAAAACGACAAAGCGCTTGCGGGTTATTAATAGCGCACCGGCCCAATGGTCGTTAACCCATCTTAAAAACAGGGTGCTATGTCCATCTTTCGGGGCGGCATTTGCTGTCCAAAATCGGCAGAGGAATCAGCCATCTTATACGTCCGTAATTGATACGGTATTTTCTAACTCAGCGGGCTATTGGTGCCGCATAAGCTATAAAGGAGGTGATAGTTCACCACAAAGGGCGGCTCTTAGAGCCAATTGGATCACGTAGTGCCTTCTTCAAAAGAAGAAAAGCTGCGTTGCCTACGATTGAGGCATGTCAGGTTGAATGGGAGTCGTGTCCCTTGGCCTTTTCGCGCAAGCGAACCCTGTCAGGCTACGAGCCTGTGGTTGGTCACAAACACTTACCAAAAATAAAATACACGTAGAAACCTGAATAACAATTGGCATTGGTTCCACTGGAACCAGTAAAAGCGCCTAGCCTGGAAGTCAGTCGGGGCCGGAAAGGGTTTTACGTTGTCCTTTCATCGCGCCCGGATAGTATTGATAGGCCATAAGAAACTCGGGGTGCGAACAGATGAAATATAAAGTATTGAGACTTAATGAGGTCAAGGCCATGACTGGGCTTTCCCGCTCGACGATTTATTCAGAAATGGCTAAGGGGAAATTCCCAAAACAAATACAATTAACAGGTGCTCGCGCTGTTGGTTGGTACGAAAGTGCGATTATTCAGTGGATAGAATCAAGACGGCGAGTGCGATGAATGAGTTAGCCATAAGGCCGTTACATGTTGAGTCAGCGTAATATCAAGCCCTCTATGGGTGCAATGTTCTCGGGTAAACGACCGGTGCCAATAAGAAACGTTTGATAGTCAAACAGGTCTGAACACATGCGAGTTGATACGGATAAACCCTCATCGATGAGCGATCACCCAGCACAGCAGGACAGCTCTGTTACATCCTTGTGAAATGTCTGAGCGCACAACTTTAATCCTTCGACCATCGTTAGGTAGGGAAATAGTTGTTCCGATAATTCAGTAACCGTCATCCGATTACTGATCGCCAGCGCCGCACTTTGGATCAGTTCTCCGCCTTCGTGGGCCAATATTTGCGCGCCGATTAATCGCCCGGTGGCGGCTTCAACCACCAGTTTGATAAAACCGTCCGTCTCAAAATTAGCCAGCGCTCGCGGTACGTAAGCCATGTCCAGCGCCCGGCAGTCCGTTTCAAGCCCTTGTTCACTAGCCTGAATTTCGGTCAACCCTACGGTGGCCACCTGGGGGTCAGTGAAAATCACAGCGGGCATGGTGGACAGGTCCAGTTTGGCATCCCCACCAGTCATATTGACTCCCGCCCGACTACCCGCTGCAGCGGCCACATAAACAAATTGCGGCATATTTGAACAGTCGCCTGCGGCATAGATTCCGGGAACACTGGTTTCCATTCGTTGATTGACGACGATTTCGCCACTTGCGTTAGTCTCAACACCTACGGCATCCAGATAAAGTGGGGCCGTATTAGCGTGACGCCCAGTGCTAATCAGCAACCGGTCACTACTCAAGGTGCCCACATTGGTTTCCAGCAGGTATTGTCGACCGTTGTGTGAAACGCTTTGCGCCTGGGTATTTTCAAGCACGCGAAGGCCTTCTTTTTCAAAACATTCGTGCAATTTTTCACCCAGTAACGGATCTTCCCGATACAGTAAGGTGTGCCGTGCAACGATCGTCACGTCACTGCCCAAACGGCGATAGGCCTGAGCAATTTCCAGGGCCACAACCGATGAGCCGATGACAATCAAGTGATCGGGCAGTTTCTCGGCAAATAAGGCATCAGTGGATGTCCAGTAGGGCGTATCAGCGAGGCCTGAAATCGGTGGAAGGGTGGGTGTTGAGCCGGTGGCAATCAAAATTTTGTCGGCATGAATCTCTTGTTCAGTACCATCATCCGTGCTGATGGTTAGCGTCGTTGCGTCTTTAAATCGGGCATAGCCCTTCACCAAATTCAATGCGGGATTCGTTTCGAGAATATGCTGGTATTTAGCGGCTCGTAATTCTTCGACGCGCGCGCTCTGCTGCGCAGCCAATAAAGTACGGTTTAGTGTCGGTGGGTGATCTTCGAGGCCCGTAAAGGGATTCCGGCGTTGCTGCTGGGCTAATTGCGCCGCACGAATTAAAATTTTCGACGGCACGCAGCCAACATTGACACAGCAACCGCCGATTACGTCTGCCCCTTCAATGATAGTCACCCTGGCGCCGCCTTCCGCTGCTTTGATGGCGCAGGCGAATGCGCCTGAACCGCTGCCGATAATGGCGATATGTTGTCCTGCGGGTTTACCGTCACAGCAGGAAGAGCTTTCATTATTTTGTTGATCAATCATTTGTATCCTTAGTTATATTTTCAACCGTTTCTTTATCATCTTCATTTTCAAAGATCTGTTTACGCAATACGGTGTAAAGAATCCGCCCGATCAATAACAGTGCGACCGGTGCCAAGACGGGCATTACTATAAAGCCCAAATAGCCCGTTAGCACGGATAAGCCAGCACCGCCGAGAAAAGGTGCAGTGCAGCAAAACACCATGACAAAACCAATAATTCCAGGCCCTATAATATTTTTGTTGCTCAATTTTGCGCCCTATAATTGCCCAGGATGATCACTCTTCGGTTTTCATACTTCACAGGTTTCATCGTCACATTGCTTGTTGACCGGCGAGAATATATCCCAAAGGGATACAGCCACCATCAGGCCCAGGGCCGAATAGGTGACATAGCTGCTCCAGCCATACTGAAAGAGGGGATATAGCGAAACCAGCAATAAAACCGGGCCAGTCATACCGACTAAACTACGCAACCATTGTTTGTGGCTGAACCAACTCAAGGCATTCAATACGAGCGTAAGCCATGCAAAAAAGGGCAGCAGGGTATTAACAAATAAGCCTTCCCATTGACTGAGAAAGCCCATCCCCACAGCGGCCCCTAAACTGGCGATGGCCGGGAAACACATGGCACAACCCATAGCAGAAACGACTGCGCCCAGTGAACCTGTTTTATCACCAATACGGGCAAAAAGACTCAATAGATTATTCATAGTTATCCGGTTATCCGGTTATCCGGTTATCCGGTTTTCTGGTTTTGCGTTATTGGGTCATCGTGCTTGACTTGCTAAAGCTGTAGAGTCGCGGGATAGCCAGCATTGGTAGATGCGTCGCTAATTTGGTCGATTGTTGTAACATGCGGATCGTAGATAACGGCTGCCGTCTTCTTATTGAAATCAACAGTCACCTTGGCAACGCCGTCGACGCGCTCCATCGCTTTACGCACGGTGATTGGGCAAGCGGCACAGGTCATTTTTTCGATCGAAAATGTAGACGTCTCTTGAGCCGATGCAGATACGCTTGCACTTACGGGTTGAGGCGAAGCAGCAGCGGGCGTAATGTTGAGTCCAGTCATCGACAGGGTGGTAATAAGGCCTAGGGCACAAACGAATAATACAATTTTTTTCATGCTATAAATTTCCTAATAAAGTTGATAATCGCCTAATAAAAAAGTGGTGCCCAAATAATAAAAAAGTGGTGCCCAAAGATTGACAGTGGCGGACAGAACTACCAGTAATGTGGCCACCCAGAGCGTCGTCCTGGTCATAAGCGCAGAAGCAGGGCGTGCGCAATAACTGCCCTCGTCGCATTGCTTTTTCGGTTTGAAATACACAGTCCAAAAACCGGTGCCCAGAAATGCCACCGTGACAGAGATGAAATAAGGCTCGTAGGATTCCAGGGCCGTCAGGTTGCCCATCCAGGCACCGCCGATGCCAAGGGTTACCAAAACGAGCGGCACAACACAGCAAGAAGAGGCGACAAGCGCAGCCGAGACCCCCGCCGCCGCCAGCCACTTGCCTCTACTTTGATCGGACTCGCTATCTGTTTCAGCCATTGGGGTGTTCCTTGCAAATTTACAGCAACATAGCCAAGGTAAACCCTGTATCGTCTACAGGGTCAAGCAGTCATTTCGATTAATTTGGATACGAGTGTAGATGAGCATAACGCGTGGAAAGCTGGCTAAAAAAACCGGCTGTAACCTTGAGACCATTCGCTATTACGAGAAAACTGGCCTTATGCCTGAGCCAGCACGTTCAGCGGCCGGGTATCGCCAATATAACGAAACCCACGAGCGCCGACTAAGATTCATTATGCGTGGGCGCGAACTTGGTTTCGGGATAGATAACTTAAAGAGCCTCCTCAACCTGGTGGACAGAAAAGTTGTCTCCTGCAACGAGGTGTCGAAACTGGCTAAACAACACCTCGAGACGGTCCATCAGAAGATACAGGATCTGAGACGTATCGAAGAGGCCCTGAGTGCGACCGTGCTCTCATGTAGTGGTGAAGATGTGCCCGAATGCCCGGTGATAGATGCGCTGTTTTTCGGTGTGATCAACGCTTAATAACAATCCACGCTCCATAAGCTTGACTCTAGACTATAGTCCAGGGTTTATGATCTAAAAATGGAGTGGATTATGAATACAATAAAAATTGGCACATTGGCAAAAGCCTGCGACGTTAACATTGATACCGTCCGATATTACGAGCGCAAAGGCTTGATTTCCCCTCTTGAACGCACGAACTCAGGGTATCGGGTTTACGATCAAGGCAGTGTTAAACGCCTGCGTTTCATTCGAAAGACGCAAAGTCTTGGTTTTACTTTGGAAGAAATTAAAGAGTTGCTAGGGTTAAGCGAATTACCAGAAAAAGATTGCGGAGATATCCGTGAAAAAACACAACAAAAGATAACCGAGATCGAAAAACGCATTGCTGATTTGATTGAGATAAAAATCGCCTTGGGAGAATTATCTGAATTCTGTCCCGGAAAGGGCAAGCCATTAAGCGAATGCAGCATCCTCAAACATCTGTATGGGGATGCCGGATGAAGAGACGTTTATTCCGGTTCATAACGAAGTGGCTTTTACACCGCTATACAGCTCTGGCAGCGCCGATTATGTTTAATACCTCCTCCCGGTTAGTCAGGACAAATTACTAATACCTGTGCAGTTTTCTATCCCAAATGATTCGACTGACAACAGGCGAATCTGACTATCGGGCCAAAGTAGAGTTCGAGTGGCATTTGTAGACTGTGAAAGTTAGGAGAACAGGTATGAGAAAAACGATTTTATTAATGATTATGACGCTACTCTGGAGCGCCCCACTCCTTGCCGCTGGCACTCAATACAAGCTGCGGGTGGATGGTCTCTCCTGCCCCTTCTGTGCCTACGGTATCGAAAAGATGTTAATACGCACCGAAGGAGTGGAGTCAGTGACGGTTGATCTGGAAAAAGGTTTGCTGATCGTCAAAGTCGAAGAGGGTGTGACATTGACCGAAGCGCGGTTGAAACAGCTCGTGCATGATGCTGGATTCACGCTGCGTTCGATGAGTGAACAACCGTTATGAGGCAAACGTTTTTGGCCGGATGTTTGTGCGCCCCGCTGCTTTTTAGTGCCACCTTTCAGCTCTCCGCGGCGCCTGTCACTTTCAACACTGCGCTACCCGTCAGCAAAGGTGAAGGCGTGGTGCGGGTGCAGGCCAAATATCTCAGTGCGACGGATGACCCTGGCCCCATGAGCCGTGAACTAACGGTCAAAGCATTGCCCATCGTTGGAGTTTGGGGAGTGACACCCCGTTGGACGCTCTTTGGCATTGTGCCGTTGCTAGATAAAACCATGGAACTCGATATGCCGTCGGGCCGAAGCAAACGCAATGTCAAAGGCCTGGGTGACATAACAACAATGGTGCGATATGCCGCATATAGTAAAGACCAGCTGGGGAGCACTGTTCGAATTGCACCCTTTGCTGGCATTGAAATGCCGACGGGCACAGACGATGAGCAGGACAGGTTCGGTCGTCTGCCCGGTTCATTGCAGCTTGGCTCAGGCGCATGGAACCCGCTCATTGGTGTTGTCGCCACCGCGCAGTCGCTAGAAAAAGAGTGGGCAGTTTCGGCCAGTTACAAGTTCAATAACGCAGCCAATAATTTTGAACGGGGCGACGAAGCACGACTCGACCTCTCCTATCACCGACGTGTCTGGATAGGTGGCCCAACGGATGGGCTGCCCCACTTTTTCAATGCCGGTGTTGAAAGCAATGGGGTTTGGCAGGGTAAGAATCGCAACAATGGACAGAAAGACCCTAATTCAGGGGGTACTACACTTTATCTCGCTCCCACTCTTCAATACGTAACACAACGCGCAATAACAGAGGTTGCACTACAACTGCCGGTGATGCAAAACCTCAACGGTAATGCACTGAAACAGGATTTTATTTTCACCCTCAGCGTGCGCTTAAACGACTAACGGGAACGACTGACCGGAGAACGAATAGATGGTTCGACTAACGCTGTTTGTCGTGATGGTGAGCACACTGTTGTTGTCATCATACGCCTGGTTTCCCCGTGTCAAAGAGCCGCCTTATCAGCTGGTAAAAACCTGGGGTGGTAAAGGTGATGCCCCGGGACGATTCAACGAGCCCACTGGCATCGCCGTGTCAGTATCAGAAGTGTTTGTCAGCGACTCACGCAATGCTCGTATTCAAGTGTTCGATTTTGGCGGTAACTTCAAACACATGTTTGGTGAACCAGGTGACGAAGCAGGTCAGCTTGGCCGCCCTATGAATCTGACAGTTGCCAACGGTGAACTCTATGTGGCGGACTACTTCAATGAGCGGATTCAGGTCTACACGCTGCAAGGCCAGTTTCTTCGCGCTATAGGCAAGCCGGGTGCGGGGCCGGGTGAGTTCAATGCGCCAGGTGGTGTTGCTGTGGCAAACAATGGCGATCTCTTTGTAGCTGATTTCTATAATCAGCGCGTGCAGCAGTTAGATGCGAACGGCGGTTTTATTCGCCAATGGGGAACACTTGGCGAAACGGGCGTCTGGGCAGGTGAGTTTAACTACCCCACCGATGTTGCGGTTACCGCCAATGGAACCTTTTATATCGCCGATGGTTACAATGATCGGGTTCAAGTTTTCAGCTCCAACGGTGATTTCTCCCATAAATGGGGAGGCCCTCTGGCGATGAATATCTTTGGTTCGTTTAACGGCTGGTTTGCCACCGTGACCGGTATCAGTATTGGCTCACAAGGCAATATATTTGTTGCGGATTTCTATAACGACCGAGTGCAGAAGTTCAAACCGGACGGAGAATTTCTCAATACCTTTGGCATCCCCTCTAAAGGGCCAACCCATACTACCATTGCCGTAGCAGTTGCGAGTGATGGCACAGTGTTTGTGGCTGACTACGCCAATCACCAGATTCAGAAATGGCGGCCGGGCAAAAAATAAGTGAATACGAGAACCAGTTCGACCGGAATGACTCAGATAGAAAGTTGCCTATTCAATTGACTGCCGATAGCATAGAAAAATGATAAGAATTCCATCCATTCGTCGACTTATTGTCGCGCTGCTACTGCTCATGGGGCCGCTGACGCAGTTCCAGACTTTGTATGCCTGCGAATTGATGGGTGACGGTAAGCCGCAGGTGGTTTGCTGCTGTGACGAGCCAGGCGATATGGGCATGATGGGCTGCGCGATGGATGCTACCTGTCAGGATCAGTCCGGTACGATGGCCAATGGCTGCTGTGAAATTTCCTATCAGTCTTCCGAGGTAGCCCCCCATCCCAGTTTCCACGCCCAACAAGTGGTTATGCTCGATGCGCCACAGCCGCCGCCCATACCGGTTTCGTTTCATTTTCCCAATATCATTCCGCCAAGCCCCGCCGTTGCTTTTGTCTTTCGCTCTTTTCTTCTGCTTCCTGATAAACCGGTCTATCTGCTGACCAGCCGCTTCCGTATTTGATCACACCTTTGTTTGCACTCCGCGCTTAAAGAAAAGCGCAGAGCGCTGATTTTCGTCCGGGTTTAATTCGCGCGCAGCTATCGTACGCGAGCCTTACAAGCCGACCTGATTTCAATTCACAACGAAGGTGTTTTATGTATAACAAGAATGATTGTAGGCGTTCCCGTTTGGGAATTGCTTTGCTGTGGTTGGCGGTTATTTGCCAGCCACTGATGGCCCTCGAGGATGATATTTCGTTCGCTAACCAAGCGTCACTGACTTCAACAACTCTGGTAGCGGCTGTGCTGGCACGTAACCCCGACATTCCTACCATGCAAGCAACCTGGCAGGCCGCGAAGGCACGTATCGAGCAGGCTAATTCATTTGACGATCCCATGCTTTCATACAGTGCCGCACCTCGATCAGCAGGTGCTGATGGCCTGGACTTTGGTCAAAAATTCTCTCTGTCACAACGCCTGCCCTGGCCGGGTAAACGTGAATTGCGTGGTGATGTCGCTCGCGCTGAGGCCAATGCCGCTTTTGTGGGTATCGAACAGGCGCGGTTGAAACTTACTGAGACAGCCAAGACAGCCTACGCCGACTGGTATTTTGTCCATGCCGCTATTCGTATTAATGGCATCAACAAGTCGTTGTTACAGGAGTTTCAGAATATCGCCGAGATCAAATATTCGACGGGGCGTGCCTCCAGGCAAGATGCCTTGCATGCCGAAGTGGAGCAGGTACTGCTGGAACACCGCGACATCGTGTTGGAACGTCAGCGCCGTGATGTTATGGCGAACATCAACACGTTGTTGCAACGTCTTCCCGACCAGCCACTGCCCCGCCCTGCAGCGCTACCGCAGACCATTCCCCTGCCTGCAGTGGAACAGCTACGAAAGTTGGCACTCGAACATCACCCAGAATTGCGAGCTCTGGTTGCTCGAATTCAAGCCAGTCGTTACAGAGAAAGATTGGCCAAGCACAACGACTACCCCGACATTACCCTCAACGCAGGGTACAACACCCTCTGGAATCAGAGCGAGAAGCGTTTCACCGTGGGTGCGTCAATCAATATCCCACTCCAGGGAAAACGTCGTGCTGCAAAGGATGAGGCGCGCGCCATGATCCTGCGTCTCGATTCGCAGCAACGAGCTAAAGTATCGCAGCTTATGGGTGAGGTGCAGCTAGCAGTGGAAAAGGTGCGCGAAAGTGAGCACGTCTTGAGACTTTACCAAAACCGGTTGCTGCCCCTTGCCGAGGAGAACCTGCAAGCCGCCCAGTCTGACTACGAGGCAGGCAGCGGTAATTTTCTTGATTTGATTGGTGCTGAAAAAAACGTAATGCAGACCCGATTGCAGCGAGAGCAGGCACGGGCGGATTACCACCGACGTTTGGCGGCGTTGGAACATGTTGTGGGTGGGACCCTGGGTACTCAATTTAGGGGCGTACTTTCAAGGAGTAACGACTTATGAAACCAAACATTCTAAAAACACTGTTTATATTTCTATTCATCACTATGGCTAGTCCAGCCATCGCTGAAATGAACTCTGCCGATTTTCATGAAGCTGGCCCATTCAAGGTACGGGCCGAGCTTAATCCAGAGGTGCCCAGGGTAGGTAAAAATAAAGTAACCATCTGGGTGCAGGATAAAACCGGGCAGCCCTTGGGCGGTGCAGCGCTCAAAGTTGTGGCCGTCATGCCTTCCATGGGCAGCATGCCTGCCATGTACGCGCCGGCGGAGATGAACGAGACCGAAGTTGGTCAGTACGAAGGTACATTTCAGCCTTCCATGGGCGGCGAATGGCCACTGACCATTGAGATCGAAGCCGATGCGGGAAAAGGCAGTATCACCTTCGATTTGGCCACGGGCCGCAAGGGCCTACGTTGCGCCACCTGTGCCAGCGCTGGTTTTGGAGGGAGTGCCGATGTCCCCGGCACTGTGCGGGTAGATCCAGCGCGCCGCCAATTAATTGGCATTACCACCGGTCGGGTCAAGCAGAAGAAGTTGCGTATTACGACCCGTGCGGTTGGCAGCGTTACCTATGACGAAACCCGTTTGAGTGACTTGGCGCTGAAGTTTAGCGGCTGGATCGGCGAACTGACCGCCAACGCTGTCGGCAAACCAGCGAAAAAAGGTGAGCCGCTATTCACCGTTTACAGCCCCGAACTGTTGAGCGCGCAGGAAGAATATCTGGAGGTATTGCGCCGTACTTCAGCAAAAGAAGGCAAACATCGCTTAGCTGCAGCGCGTCGTCGTTTGCTTTTATGGGATATCAGTGATGCCCAGATCGATGCGTTGGAAAAACGCGGCAGGGCACAGGAGTACGTCGCCATACTCGCTCCGGCCAGCGGTGTGGTGATCGACAAAAAAATCGTCGAAGGCACGGCTTTCAAAGCGGGCCAGCGTCTATTGCGTATCGCTGATCTCTCCCGCGTGTGGGTTGAGGCGCAGGTCTATGATTATGAGTTGCCGCTGATTAAGGTAGGAATGATGGCCAAAGTGGTGCTGCCCGAGTTGCAGGATCGTGAATACCCGGCCAGGGTCGATTTCATCTACCCCTTTATGGAAGGCGACACCCATACGGCCCGTGTTCGTGTGGTGCTCGATAATAGCGACGGCTTTCTGCGCCCTGCCATGTACGCCCACGTCCATCTCAAAGCAAAGCTTGGCAAGCGTCTGGTGGTACCGGAATCAGCCGTACTTTATTCAGGTCAGAGCCGCGTGGTCTTTCTTGACCTGGGCGATGGCCGCCTGGCACCACGCAAGATCAAAACCGGCCTGCGCAATCGCAAGTGGATCGAAGTATTGGAGGGCTTGGAAGCCGGTGACACGGTGGTCACCTCGGGCAACTTTCTTATTGCCGCTGAGAGCAAGCTGAAAGCGGGGGTGGAATCATGGTAAATGCTCCCGATACATCAAACCATGGCCCCATTGAATGGCTCATCAACTACTGCGCACGAAACCAGTTATTGACGCTGCTTATCGTGATCGCGGCGACTTTTTGGGGATACAAAGCCCTGCTTGATACGCCGCTGGATGCCATCCCCGATCTCTCCGATGTGCAGGTCATTATCTACACCGAGTGGCCGGGGCGCAGTCCTGATTTAGTCGAGGATCAGATTACCTATCCGCTCACTACCACTCTGTTAGCGGCACCGAAGGTACAGTCGGTGCGAGGCCAGAGTTACATGGGTCTCTCTTTTGTCTACGTCATCTTTGACGAAGGCACCGATATGTACTGGGCACGTTCGCGGGTGCTGGAATATCTCAATTCTGCGCAAGGCAAGCTGCCAGAAGCGGTGCAACCCACCCTCGGCCCCGATGCCACGGGCGTGGGCTGGGTGTTTCAATATGCCTTGGTGGACAAGTCCGGCAGCCATAACCTGGCGGAGTTGCGCAGCTTGCAGGATTTTAAACTGCGTTATTGGCTGGAGTCAGTCGAGGGCGTAGCAGAGGTGGCCTCGGTGGGTGGCTTCGTCAAGGAGTATCAGATCCGGCTCGATCCGAACAAGCTGGCAGCTTACGGCATTCCGCTGAAAAAGGTCGCCGAAGCGGTACGCCGTTCCAATAACGACATCGGTGGACGGGTGCTGGAAATTGCAGGCCATGAGCAGTTCATTCGTGGCCGGGGTTATATCGAGGGCAAAGGTGATATCGAAGAGATCGCCATCGGTGTTGGCAAGCGTGGTGTTCCTATTCTGTTGAAAGATGTCGCGCAGGTGAGCCTCGGGCCAGCCATGCGCCGGGGTGTCGCCGAGCTGGATGGTGAAGGCGAAGTGGTTGGCGGCACGGTGGTGATGCGCTATGGCGAAGATGCGTTGGGGGTTATCGAACGGGTCAAGCAGCGCCTGACTGAAGCGCAGGCAGCATTGCCAGAAGGCGTAGAAATCATCACCGTCTATGACCGCTCAGAGCTGATCGATCAGGCCATCGACACGCTGAAACATACTCTCACCGAAGAGATGATTGTGGTTTCGCTCATCATCATGGTCTTCCTGCTGCACTTTCGTTCGGCGCTGATTGCCATTCTGACTTTGCCGGTGGCGATTTTGCTGTCGTTTATCCCGATGTCAGAACAAAACCTGACGGCGAACATCATGTCTTTGGGTGGTATCGCGGTGGCCATTGGCGCAATGGTGGATGCCTCTATTGTGATGATCGAAAACATCCATAAACGATTGGAAGAGTGGGCCGAACGAAATCAGATGGGCAGTCGCACCGATGTGATCATCCATGCGATGCAAGAGGTGGGGCCGAGCATCTTTTTCTCGTTGCTAATCATCACCGTCTCTTTTTTACCCGTGTTCGCGTTGGAGGGCTCGGAAGGTCGCATGTTCAAACCACTGGCATTCAGCAAAACCTACTCCATGGGCTTTGCCGCGTTATTGGCGATCACCTTCACCCCGGCCTTAGCCGTGTTGCTGATTCGCGGTAAAATTCGTGGTGATAAGAGCTGGATCAATCGTGCTTTGGTGGCGGTCTATACGCCCATTGTGCGCCTGGCAGTGAAGCTACGCTGGTGGGTGGTAGGCGGTGCTGTCACCGCGCTGGTGGCCACGGTGCCGGTATTCATGGAGCTGGGTAACGAGTTCATGCCGCCACTGAACGAAGGCACGGTTCTTTATATGCCGACGGCGGTACCGGGTATGTCCATCACCGAGGCAGGCAAGGTGTTGCACGCGATGGATAAGGAGTTGAAAGCCTTCCCGGAAGTCGAGCGGGTGTTTGGCAAGATGGGGCGCTCCACCAGCCCCACCGATCCGGCCCCGCTCTCAATGGCCGAGATTGTCGTCACCTTCAAGCCAAAAGAGCAGTGGCGTGAGGGCGTCACCTGGGAGAATCTGCTTGCTGAGATGGATGAGCAACTGCGTTACCCCGGTATGCCCAATGTCTGGTGGATGCCGATCCAGACCCGCACTGAGATGTTAGCTACTGGTATTCGCTCAACGTTGGGTATCAAAGTGTTTGGTGATGATCTGGATACCGTGGAAGCCACCGGCATCCGTATTGAGCAGGCCTTGCAGGTCGACGAACGTACCGCGCCCTATACCCGTAGCGCTTTTGCCGAGCGCATCAGTGGTGGCTATTTTCTCGACTTCGATATCGACCGAAAAAAGATCGCCCGCTATGGTCTGACGATTGCCGATATAGAAGACGTGATCATGGTTGCGGTGGGCGGTATGACTGTTTCCGAAACCGTGGAGGGACGAGAGCGTTACGGTATCAATCTGCGTTACGCTCGTGATTTTCGTGATGATCCGCAAGCACTGAAACGGGTGTTGGTACCGACACCGACTGGCGCACAAATCCCCCTGGCGCAACTGGCCGAGCTGAACTTCCGCACCGGGCCACCCATGTTGCGCAACGAAAATGGCCAACTGGTGGGTTACGTCTTTGTCGATGTTAACGACAAGATCGGCATCGCCGATTATGTGGCCGCGGCCAAACAGGTGGTAGCGGAACAGGCCGACGTACCCGCCGGTTATCGCCTCGACTGGGCGGGCCAGTTCAAATACTTCGAACGGGCCAAGGCCAAGCTCATGGTCGCAGTGCCATTGACCCTGTTCATCGTCTTCTTCATGTTGTTCATCAATCGCAAATCTGTAGTGGAGTCTCTCATCATTCTGCTGGCAGTGCCTTTCTCTTTGATTGGCGCAGTGTGGTTACTTGCCTTGCTAGGTTACAACCTCAGTGTCGCGGTGTGGGTCGGCATGATTGCGCTGGCCGGACTGGATGCGGAGATGGGTGTACTGATGATGCTGTATTTGGGCATGGTCTACCGCCAACGTCAGGACGATGGTCGCTTACAAACACAGCAAGACCTGCTAGAGGTGATCACCGAAGGGGCTGGACGACGAATCCGCCCCATGCTCATGACCGGTTTGGCATTGCTGTTGGGCTTGATTCCCATCCTCTGGAGCGATGGTACGGGTGCAGATGTGATGAAGCGCGTCGCCGCACCCATGGTGGGGGGTATTGCCTCTGCGCTCATCACCGTCTTGATCTTGTTTCCTGCCATCTTCGCCATCTGGAAAGGACGGTCGTTGCGCAATAGCAATAAACGGCAGAGGGAGGACCGAGAGATGACATGATACATACTCATAAAAATGTAGGCTGGGGTTCGAAAAACCGTTTGCCCCAACCTACGAAATTGCGAAACTTTTAAGTCAACAAAGAGGAGCCAAACAATGAAACTGAAAACAATGATCGCCGTACCAATAACGGCTCTAGTACTAAGCATCACAGCGTTGCCAGCGAGTGCCACCAACCAAACCCATCATGGTGTCGGCACAGTCACCGCCGTCGATAGTAAAGCCAAAAAGATTGAGATCAAACACGGCCCCATCAAAAGTATTGGCTGGATGGGTATGAAAATGTTCTTTCCGGTGGACGATGTGGAGCTACTGGATGAGGTCGAGGTAGGCGACAAAGTGGACTTCGATTTTATCGAAACGCGAGACAAACGCTACGTGATTACAGACATCGAAGCACAGTGATAAGCCTGAAGGTCGCGTTCGGCAGAACGTCACCTTTTCTTATACCTTAACCCTGAAAAACTGGATAAGTACCTTAGAAACTATTACCTACTTTTTTATAGAAATTGTTTCTAAGAGGTACTAAAAACGAGGTGAACACCATGATGGATATGATGAATAACGGACACAGTTCGATGATGGGCGGCATGTGGTTTTTTTCAATTCTGTTCTGGGTTTTGATTATTGCCGGGGTGGCCTTTATTACTAAGTGGTTCTTGGAGCGCAACCGGAATAAAAACGGCTCTGGAATCAGCGAAGAATCAGCGCTAGATATTCTGAAGAAACGTTATGCCAAAGGTGAGATTGACCAGGAAACTTTCGAGCAGATGAAGAAGGAGATCGAGTCATGAGTCCCTATCGCAACTTGATCATTGGTTCTGTCTTGTTATTGACTGGGGTGGTCGGGTTAACGACAACGACTGGATCATGCAGCTCTATGGGAAAAATGATGGGCGGGATGATGGATCGGGATGGCATGAAAGGAATGATGAAAGAAATGATGGGCGCTCAATTGCCGCCTGGTATCGAGCCAAAAGAGCTTCCCGATCCACAATCGAACGGTGCAAAACTTCTTGCACAGTATTGTACCCAGTGTCATGACCTTCCCAGCCCCGGTATGCACTCGGCACAAGCATGGCCATCAGTCGTTGAACGTATGAACCAACGTATGCAGATGATGAGCGATCGTAGCATGATGGGAATGATGCACGATATCGACGCGCCTACGGAGAGGGAGTTAGAGGCGTTAGTTGCCTATCTGCAAAAACAGGCTCAGAAGCCTATCGACAGATCTCAATACGAAGATTTGAACTCACTTGCTGGTCAATCATTTGATAAAACTTGCTCACAGTGCCATACACTGCCCGACCCCAAACAACACACAGTCAAGGAGTGGCCCGCCGTTGTTCAGCGCATGAAGCAAAACATGAGGTCGATGGATAAACCTGTTCCTGATGAGGAGACCATTGAAACAATTCTTGGGTTTTTACAAAAACATGCAAAGTAGAGGGATATCCTATGTCGATTAATATTCAAGCGCAAAGACATAAACATTCGTTTGGGATAGAACCTCTCTCTTTAATGTTGATGGTAGGGTTGCTGAATAGTATCCCGTTGCTGGAGAGGCAAAATCTCATGACCCCAAACAGGTTGCGCGCGGGCAGTTGATCTACCAAAAACTTTGCGCCGTATGTAATGAAGAAAATCTTGTGGGCCAACTTAATTCGCGTGTCCAAAAATCCGTTTTAAAACAACCCCCCCCCCCCCCCCCGCATCACCTCACGTACCGAAGAGGCCCTTAGCGGTACCATCCGCTCATGTAGTGGCAAAGATGTGCCCGAATGCGCAGTGATTGATGCTCTGTTTTTCGGTGAGGGCAGACACAACCCTTTCTAGTCGGTCTCTTTTTGAAGGATGACAAGGCAAAATTATCAGCCAACCATTGAGTCACTCAACATCGGTGATGCATATGCCTGCAGGTTCTCATCGGTGGTAATACTGTGATCGAAGGTCAGTGGTTTAATCGAGGCCTTGGTCCGACAGATTCGTCGTGTACCCCTTAGCGCTACCAGTTTCAATCCATTGATCAATTTCTCTTTTTCTAAACTTATATACCCCCCAACGTTGGGGGACTGACGTGTCCTTACTTCCTGTCCACTTATGGATGGTGTCTCGCTTTGTTGGCTTTGTTGGCTTCGGTGGCGCAACCGGTAAAGACAATCTCGTCAGCTTGTGCGCCGATCAAAGCGGCCACCTGTTCTCGGGCTCGCTCAATCGCCTCGTGGGCGCGGTGACCGTAAACATGAGAGGAGGACGGGTTGCCAAAATGTTCGCGTAAATAAGGTTCCATGGCATCCGCCACCCGAGAGTCAACCGGTGTGGTGGCGTTGTAGTCGAGGTAGACAGGAAGATTCATGGCAAACTCTATTGATGGACGTAGGCTTATTATCTGTTCAGGTCAACTTTTTTGCGCTGATACTCTTCGCTATCGATCTCGCCTCGTGCGTAGCGATCATCGAGGATATCAAGCGCGGTTTTTTGCCCGGTTTCGCGGCCTGACGAAGACCGTAGCCACTTCACCAACGCCACGAAGCCGAGGATGATCAAACCCCAGAACAGCAGCATCAATACCCACCCGATGCCCATTCCCCAGCCAAAATCGCCTGCATTGTGTAACATCGCAGCATCCCCCTGCTTAAAAAACTAGCACCTTATCAGCATCATAGGTAGCTTTTGAGAGCGTCTCCATGTCACCACGCCGCGCACCGTCGATGAGTTCTCCCTCAGTTAAGCCCCGCGCATCCATGCAGCTACCGCACAGCAATACTTTGCCGTGACATAGAACAGCTTTTAACATCAATTCAATATTGTAGTAACCGCCCGGTGGATGCTGATCTTTTTTTGCGCAGGTTACTGCATCGGCCATTAAGAATATGGTCAGATCGCCGTCAGGCTTATCTTTGATCAGACTTTTAGCTAAACGCAGGCCGTTGTAACTGCGTTCAGTGCCGTAGGGTGCATCGTTTAGGATAATGAGGAATTTCATGAGCTATCACCTTGTTGTTCGACTTTAAAGCCGTTGGTATTCCACGCTGTCATGCCGCCTCTGGCGACGTGCACATCCGCAAATCCCTGTCGCGCCAGCAGTTGTGCGGCCTCACTCGAACGCCGATCGCTACGGCAGACGAGAATGATTGGCCGCTCCTCGTAAGCACCCAGTTCAGTCAGGCGCTCTGATAACTCCTCCAGAGGGATATTCGATGCACCGATAACATGTCCCTGTTCACCGACGAAATCATCGGTGCTGCGGACATCCAGTACCAGGATATCTTCACCGTCATCCAACCGTTGCTTCAGCGTTGAACTATCGATCATCGGTTTTTGCCGTAGACGGCCGATTAAACGGGGTAGAAAGGTGACAAGGGCTAACAAGGCCAGGGCCAACAAGCCTTTTTCAATCAGGCCTCCGCCCCCACCCACAGCCTCCCGCCCGGCATACCCCAAATAGGTATAGGCGATGGCCCCGGGCAGCATGCACACATACGATGCGATGATGTAATGGGATAGCTTTATGCGCGTTAGCCCCAGTGCGTAATTGAGCAGATTAAAGGGGAAAACTGGAACCAGACGTACGAAGGCTACGAAGCGCCAGCCCTCGCCTTCGACGCCTTCTTTGAGTTGTTTCAGACGGCCACCGGTCTTTTGCTCAACCCAGTCGGAAGCGAGATAGCGTGCGAGGAGAAAGGCGAGCGTGGCACCGATAGTGGCGCCGGTGAGGCTGTAGAAGATACCCCAAAATGGCCCAAATAAGGCGCCGCCAGCAAGCGTAAGAACCGAGCCGGGCAGAAACAACACCGTGCCTATAGCGTAGATGAGCATGAACACGACAGGGCCGATGAGGCCAGCATTGTTTACCCAGGTTTCCAGCACGCTAACATCAAAGGACTCACGGTAGACGATGACTACGGCGATACCCGCGATCACCGCCATCAGTAAGATCAAGCGCACGATGTTATTGGTCATCAGGTTTACTCCACTCGCGACGATTGATGGCGTAGCCCGTTATTTTGCCGACAAAAGGCAGGGCCAACATACCTGGTAACCAGGCGACCTGCTTTGGGTCATGGTAGTGGTGGATACCAATAGTCATACCTTCGTGACCATCGCGGGGTTGATCGATATAAGTCCCGAAAATTCGATCCCAGATGGACAGGTTAAAACCGAAGTTGCTGTTGGCTTCGTTATCTTCTACCGAGTGATGCACGCGATGCATATCCGGGGTGACGATGATGAAGCGCAGCACGCGGTCCAGTACCAACGGCAAGCGCGCATTGCCATGGTTAAACATAGCCAGAGCATTCAGTATTACTTCGAAAATGACTACCGCAACTACCGGCGGACCCAATACCACAATGGTGGCGAACTTGATGAGCATCGAAAGGACGATTTCGATGGGATGAAAGCGAGCACCGGTGGTGACGTCATAATCCAGATCGGCATGGTGTACCCGGTGCAAGCGCCACAGAGTAGGTGCTGCATGCACCAGCAGATGTTGCAGATAGACGACGAAGTCCATGGCCACCACCGAGAGCACCACGGCCAGTGGGAATGGCACCTCAAAATAGTTGAGTAGCCCCCAGTTATTTTCGACAGCAAAGACCGCCACACCTACGGCGGCGGCGGGAAAAATTAGTCGCAGAACGAAGCTGTTGAGAAACACCAGTCCGAGATTGTTGGTCCAGCGCACCGCCCTGGAAATTTTCAGCGAACGGCGTGGCGCAACGATTTCCCACAGCGCCATCAGTCCGAATACGCCGAAAAAGAAGCTTAGGCGAACGCTTATCTCATGCTGGGTAATAAATTCTGAGAATGACATTTTGATAGGCCTCACAGGATATTCAAGTAATCATTTGAATACTGTAGCGCATCTTGTTATTGTATTCAAATGATTACTTGAATAAAATTAATTTCCACTTAATCAATGGTCAAGCATGAGTACGTTCAAAAAAAACCTGTTCGAACAATTCGCTCAAATTGCCAAGGCGATGGCGAGTGGTAACCGGCTGGAGATGCTGGAGTTTCTGGCTCAGTGCGAATATTCGGTAGAAGACCTGGCCAAAGTGATGGGCTTGAGCGTCGCCAATACCTCTCATCACCTACAGCAGTTACGCCATGCTGGGTTGGTGACCCCGCGTAAGGAAGGTCAACGTGTTTTCTACAGCCTCAATGGCGAAGATGTGCTCGCATTGGTCGTTAGTCTGAGAAACGTAGCTGAGCGGCATTTGGTTGAGGTGAATCAGTTAGTTAATACCTATCTCAGTAGCAAAGACAGTATGGAACCTATTCCCCGGGATGAATTGATGCAACGTGCAAAAGAGGGTTTAGTCACCGTCCTGGATGTTCGGCCTCGCGCTGAATTTGCGGCGGGTCATCTTCCCGGCGCTGTCAATGTTCCCGTCGTTGAGTTAAAGAAACACCTTGCTGATCTCGATCCAAAACAGGAGATCGTTGCTTACTGTCGTGGACCGTATTGTGTGCTGGCTTTTGATGCGGTGGAACTGTTACGCAGCAAGGGGTTTCAGGTTAGACGCTTGCAAGACGGTTATCCTGAATGGAAAAGCGCAGGGCTACCAGTGGAAAGTGGCATCGCTTGAGCTCCTGACTAAGTCGTTGTCAAAAAAGAGTAGTCGAGAAGAGGATGGTCGTTACAGAAATTATCGAGCAAATTAATGCACCGCGCCTACGAGAGTTCTTTGTCCCTAATGATGTCACGCTCTGGAAAGACACGACATTAGATATCTTCTACTTTCATCGAAAGCGGCGTCGTTAATACCAACGTTTTGGTTTATTGCAGTTTGATCTACAGGAAAACCCCTAATGACCAATAAATATTCATTCAAGGTTCTGGCCGAGCGTGCTATGGAACGGGCAGTATCCTATCGCGAGGGCGACGATAACTTGCTATCGCGTCCCACAGCGTCAGTACAGGAACTCAAAGCGCTTTTTGATGTTGGTCTGCCTGAGGAGGGGCGCGATGGACTAGAGGTGATCGGTTCCCTGGCAATGGCCGCTGAAAAAGGTTTGGTTGGCAATACAAAGCCAAACTTTTTTGGCTGGGTGATGGGTGCGTCCCATCCGGTCGGTGTTGCGGCTGAATGGATGGTGACTGCCTGGGGCCAAAATGCAGCCATTTTTGATACCGCTCCAGCGGCAGCGGTTGCGGAGGATATTGTTGCTGGTTGGCTGCTAGAACTTCTTGATCTACCGCGGATGAGTTCAATCGGATTTACCACCGGGGCAACGATGGCGAGTGCTATCTGCCTTGCGGCAGCGCGCTCGGAGCTTTTGCGTCGCATCGGTTTTGATCTTGAACACAACGGGATATTCGATGCCCCGGAGATAAAAGTCTTTGTCGGCGAAGAAGCACATGCCACGATCTTTTCTGGACTTAGATTTTTGGGTTTCGGCGAAAGCAACGTGGCAAAAATCAGTGTCGATGAGCAAGGATGTATGATTCCTGCTTCCCTCGACGCCGCTTTAAAAGGATTTTCTGGCCCGAAAATTGTTGTCTGTCAGGCTGGCCATATTAATTCCGGCGATTTTGATTCCTTCACGGATATCATCAGGATTACCAGGGCGCATGGAGCCTGGTGTCATGTGGACGGTGCCTTTGGACTCTGGGCGAGGGCTGTTCCAGCCCTTCGCCATTTATGTGAGGGCATTGAAGAAGCGGATTCCTGGTCGGTCGATGGTCATAAATGGCTGCAGATACCTTATGATTCCGGTTTTGCCATCATAAAAAATTGCGAGGCCCATCGACGGACAATGGATACATCCGCCAGTTATCTCAACGTCGCCCCAAGTGAAAGCCGCTCGCCCTCCCAGTATTGCCCAGAACTCTCCCGTCGGGCGAGAGGCTTTGCCGCCTGGGCCGTCATTCAAGCACTTGGACGCAATGGCATTGAGGAGATGGTGTTGCGCCATTGTCGTTGCGCACGGCATTTACAGGAGTATCTGTCTGGCGAGGCGGGCGTTACCGTTCTCAATGAGGTAGTTCTCAATCAGCTTGCTATAGCATTTGGCGGGGATGCCACGCTTAAAAAACGTAACTATTTAACGGCTGCAGTCATTGATGAGATAGCAAAAGAGAATACTTCCTTTGTCGCCGGTGCTGAGTGGAAAGGGCAGAAAATACTGCGTGTTTCGATCATTTCTCAATTCACGGATACAGACGATATCGAGCGTTTGGGCGGCTCGATTGTTCGCGCCTGGCGAAAAGTACATAGTTAACGAGAAGCGTATTTGCAAGCAATGGCGCTGGGCAATATGCACTGGTAAAGGACGAGGATTTGATCGACTTACTTGATAGAACAGGCGAAGATATAACACTTGGTGCAAGATAAAAATCTAGGCATGATCCCAATCTCTTTGTTCCAGAAATGAATGACTGCTCTTTGGCGACAACTGTCGCTCGCAGGAGACTCATTGGCGTTGCGTCGTGACCAATATTTCACCAGCGAAGAAATAATCGACCGTCCGCTTTTAGGTGACAGTTGTCGTCCGAACATTAAAACCCAATGTGAATTGACTGAATCCGCGAACGTCGAAGTACAGTGAAAATCTGAAAAGTGGGATAAAGCGAGGTAAATACAATGATGGACAACGGACACGGTTCGATGATGGGCAGTATTGTTCAAGATATCAACCGGCACCATGGTTGGAGCTATCTATATTAAGTACCCGCATTCATTTTTAGCATAAGCGATACTCAACATGCCACCACTACAACGAATAGTATCTGGACTCAACTCAATCGCTCTACAGTATTGATCCACGTCCACCCTCAGCGCAGCTAAGGTAACGACTGTTAAGTTGGTAGAAATCCATTTGGTGTTGACTCTATTGCTGCTATAGAGATTATGATTGAGAATCATTCTCATCATCTTGTATAGATTGATCTTGGATAACTTGAACATGCGTTTCCGTCAACAAGCTTTTTTTCTCGACTTTTTTGCAGTGGGTATCTTCTGGGTGGTATCAACCAGGCACTGGTAGGCGTTTGGCAGCTATAGATTCCATACCTCCTCAATCTAAACTACATACATCGTCTCGACGATGCCCCATTATTCTGTCCTGCTCCGGGTAAAACACAGAAAAACCTGTGGAAAAAATGATAGATAAAACGACAGTCAGTAAGCCATTGCAGCATACAAATACCTATGTCAGTCAGTTCCTGGTTGCCAGTATGGACTGTCCTGCGGAGGAGCAGTTGATTCGAATGTCCCTGGATGGGCTTGAACAAAACCTCGCCCTGCAATTCGACACACCCAATCGCAAATTAAAGGTGTTTCATCATGATAATTTCGAGGAGATACAAGCCCGCATAGAATCCCTTGGTCTGGGCGCTAAACTCGAGCACACCCACGAGATTGATCCAGACACTTTTACGCAGCTTAGCGCAACTGCAAATGCGACCGATCTCAGGCACAGTATTATTCTTAAGTGGTTATTGGGTATTAACGCCGTCATGTTTGTTATTGAGTTGTTTGTCGGCTGGCTGGCACAATCAACTGGGCTGATTGCAGATTCCCTGGATATGTTTGCCGATGCGGCTGTCTATGGCGTGGCTCTCTATGCCGTCGGTCACAGTACCGCCCTGAAACTTCGAGCAGCACATTTTTCCGGATGGCTACAGGTGCTGCTGGCTCTCCTTGCGTTAAGTGAGGTCATACGGCGATTTGTATTCGGCAGCGAACCCGTTTCAATCTTGATGATGAGCTTCGGTGTTGTTGCCTTGATCGCCAACACCACATGCCTGCTGCTCATTGCCAAAAGTAAAGATGATGGCGCACATATGAAAGCCAGCTGGATCTTCTCTGCCAATGATGTCATCGCCAACATCGGCGTAATTTTGGCGGGCATGCTGGTCGCGGTAACGGGATCACACTACCCCGATCTGATCATTGGCCTGGTAATTGTCGCCATCGTATTGAACGGTGGACGACGTATCCTGCAATTAAAATCATAGGCAGCAGTTTGGAAATGTTATAGAGTGAAGCCCATGACTCGTCGTTTGATCTCCTGCCTCTTTATCCTATCGCTACTTTTTGTGGGGGTGGAAGGTGCTATGGATTCAGTGGCGGGTGAGCATCCCCATGATAGTGATTCTACTCAGCTCGCTGCCGACATCGATGACATTTCATCAATAGATATTGACGGTGATAACGGTCATTGCCAGCATTGTCACCATGCCTCTGCCAGCTGTATCAGCGATGAAATTATCGCGCTACATTTCCTTGATATTGACCAACAACGATTTTCTCTTTACAGCCTTAATATCACCAATTCTGCACAGGCACCACCAACTCCGCCTCCCAACGCATAAATCCTTTCTGAGCATCATCACGCAGTAGCGCGTTTGCGCCTCGTCGTTTTGCGCCTCGTCGTTTTCGATAAAGGTCAGTTACAAGCGCGACCTGTGGTCTTTTTAATGACATCGGAATTTGATTTATGTACACACGGAAACTGATTGCCACCCTGTTGGTCGCCGGGCTAAGCCTGTCGATGACATCCTTGTCCGCGTTGGCGGACAGCCCCGCGATATCGAATAACTCCGCCTGGCTAAGGCCAACGGATAATTCAGAATTAATTCAATTTGTTCGTTCAGCGGTAGCGGCCAATCCACAGGTGCTTGCCGCCAGCTCGGCAGTGTCTGCCAGCAGCGCCTTTAAGGCCGCTGCCGCGCGCCCGCTTTACAACCCCGAGCTGGAGATTGGCGGCGAAAACACCGACGTCAATACCCGTACGCTGGGTATTAGCCAGACACTTGACTGGGGGGGCAAACGTTCAGCCCGCACGGCGGTTGCGGCGGCCGATTACCTGGCGGTGAAGGCCGACTACCAGCGGGTGCGCCAGCGCGTCACCACGCAATTATTGGCAGCGCTGGCTGCTTATCAAACCGGCGTAGAAAGGGATGGGCTGGCGACTGAGCGAGTTGCGCTAATGCAGCAGTTCGCCGAGTTGGCAACACAGCGTTTTGACGCCGGCGATTTATCACAAGTTGAATACAACCTGGCCACACTGGTGTTTGCCGATGCCAATATCCAGCGTGCAACCACGGCTACGGCGCTTGCGGATACTCGCCAACAAGTTGAGAACCTGATTGCCATGGGTGGTAGCGCGCCCTGGCCAACGCTCGATACAGCGCTACCTACATTGCCAGCTGAGGATAGTCCAGCGGCGCTATTGGCGGCCTTGCCCGCGCTGCAAACGGCGCAGCGTCGCGTTGATTCAGCCAACGCGATGGTGACCTTGAAAAAGCGCGAGCAAGGTCTGGACCCAACGCTCAGTTTGACCGGTGGCGACGAAGATGGCGAGAGCCTGGTGGGTTTGAGTTTGTCTATTCCACTACCGGTGCGTAATCGTTTTAGTCATGAAGTGGCGGCGGCTTCCGCGCAATATCGCCAGGCGCAACAATTCGCCGACGACCTGCGCCAACGGGCACGCTCACGCCTGATTAATGCCTCACAGCGCTACCAAATTTCCCTAAGCGCCTGGCAGCTGTGGCAACAAATTGGTCAGGCTAATCTGCGTCAGCAGGGCGACCAGCTGCGTCACTTGTGGGAGGCCAATGACCTCAGCACCACCGAGTATCTGGTGCAAATTGGTCAAACCATCGACAGCCGTGACAATGCACTGACCTTACGCCTGAGCCTTTGGCAAGCCTGGTTTGAACGACTGGCCGCAGCTGCGCAAGTGGATCAATGGCTAGGCAATGATCGCAGCGGCACCAACACGCTTTGAACTGCGCCAGCAGCGCGGCAAATAGCCGCTGTCATCGCAACTAAATTTTAAGGAACTTTCTGATGAAACTTATCAACACATTACTCGTGCTCACGGTCTCACTGTGTAGCCTTCCAGCAAGTGCACAAACGCAAACAACAGAGCCAGGCTCAGATCAACACGTAGCAGACATGCACGATGAGCACGATGAGCATAACGCCAGTACTAACGTCGACCATGATGACCATGACGATCACGAAGAAGGCGGTCATGAAGCGGACGAGGAGGCAGCGGGGGTCGTTGAACTGACGGACGCATCCCGAATCATTGCCGGCATTAAGGTCACCAAACTCACTAAAACCCAGTTATCTGAGTTTATTAACGCGCCCGGTGAAGTTCAGCTCGACCAATATCGCAGCGCTGAGGTGACCCCCCTGGTGGATGCGGTGGTTGTCAAACGCCATGCCCGGCTCGGCGACGCAGTGGTGGTGGGCCAGCCGTTGGTAATGCTGGCCAGTGTCGCGGTTGCTGATGCCCAGGGGGAGCTGCGGGTGAGCGCCGCCGAATGGCTGCGGGTGCGCAAGCTGGGCCAGGCCACTGTCGGTGCCAAACGCTATACCGAAGCGGAGGTGGCCTACCAGCAGGCGCGGCTCAAGCTCAGCGCCTATGGTCTTGACGAGCCGCAAATCGAAGCGATAAGCCGCCGGAAACAGACTGGTTCGCTGGGTCAATTTGCGCTTAATGCCCCGGTAGCGGGCACCGTGTTACGGGACGATTTTCGTCTCGGCCAACGCATTGAGGCCGGTCAAAGCCTGTTCTTAATTGCCGATGAAGGTCAGATCTGGATCGAGGCTAACCTGTCACCGGAACAGGCCCGGCATATTCAAATTGATGGCAGCGCCCGAATCAACATGGGTGATCACTGGCACGATGGTGTGGTGATTCAAAAACACCACCTGCTTAATGAGCAGACGCGCACGGTGCCGGTACGCATCGGCGTTACGCTGGACAATGAGCACCATCATCCGGGTGAATTCGTGCAGGTGGTGATGGCTTTAGGCGAGGCTGCTGGCCAACCGACCCTGGCGGTCCCCGAGTCGGCGCTGATGCAAGATGACGCTGGCAACTGGACAGTGTTTGTCGAGTTTAAAGCGAACCATTTTAATCAGACCCCGATTAAGCGAGAGCCGGTCCGCGCGGGCCTGGTACCGATTGCGGGGCTTGTCGAAGGCACGGTCGTGGCCACCGAAGGGGCCTTTTTCCTCGCTGCCGAACTCGCCAAAAGCGGCTTCGATATTCATAACCACTAAACCATTGAGGAGAGAAAACCATGTTGAATTCAATGGTGGATTGGTCGGTTCGTAACCGATTGTTGGTGATTTTAGGCCTGGTGGCGGTGTTGGTCGGCTCGCTGATGTCGATAAAACAGTTAAACCTGGATGCTTTTCCAGATGTCACCAACGTGCAGGTGCAGGTTAATACCGAGGCCCCGGGGCTGGCGGCCGAAGAGGTGGAACAGCTGATTACCTTTCCGATTGAGGCGGTAATGTACTCACTGCCCGATGTGGAGCAGGTGCGCTCAATTTCCAAAACCGGCCTGTCGGTAATCTCGGTGGTTTTTAAGGAAGGCACCGATATTTACTTTGCCCGGCAGCTGGTTTTTGAACAGCTGCAAGCGGCCCGGGAAGATATTCCCGACGGTGTCGGCACCCCGGAAATGGGCATCAATACCTCCGGGCTGGGCATGGTGTTTCAGTATGTGCTGCTGGCCGAGCCGGGCAGCGAGGTCAACACCATGCAGTTACGCAGCCTTAACGACTGGGTGGTGAAACTGCTGCTGCTGCCGGTCGGGGGGGTTACCGATGTGTTGTCATTTGGTGGCGAAGTGCGCCAGTACCAGGTGCAATTAGACCCAGCCCGTCTGCTCAGTTACCATCTGTCGGCGGCCGAGGTCAGCGCCGCCATTGAGGCCAATAACCGCAACGCCGGGGGTTGGTACATTAATCGCGGTGCCGAACAACTGGTGTTACGCGCAGTGGGTTGGGTGCGCAGCGGTGCCAACGGCCTCACCGACCTGGGGAATATTCCGGTTAAAGAGGTCGATGGCGTGGTAGTCAAAGTCAAAGACCTGGCCCGGTTAGAGCTGGGCAGCGAAATTCGCCAGGGCGCGGTGACCATGACCAGCCGTGACCCCGAGGGCAAACCACTGCCCCGTGGCGAGGTGCTGGCCGGTATTGTCTTCAAGCGCAAAGGGGCCAATACCAATGCCGCGATTGAAGGCATTTATGAGCGCCTGCCCCTGATCGCGCAAGCCCTGCCCGATGGGGTGAGTCTGCAACCTTATTACGATCAAGCAGACCTAATCGGTAAAGCCGTGACCACTGTCACCAAAGCGCTGCTGGAGGCCTTTGTTTTAATTATTGTCATCTTGCTGGTGTTTTTGATGAACCTGCGCGCCACCTTGTTGGTGCTGTTGTCGATTCCGCTGTCGATCGGCATGGCACTGACCGCCATGGCCTATTGGGGGGTGTCGGCCAATTTGATGTCGCTGGGGGGGCTGGCAATTGCCATCGGTATGATGGTTGATGGCTCGGTGGTGATGATGGAAAACATTTTTTCCCACCTCACCCAACCTGACCCGGACCACGCCGATAAACATCTTGAAGCGGATGCTAGTGGCCACCGAACCGCACAACAGGATCATCCTCAGGCTGGAATGGGTCTGCGCATTCAAGAGGCGGCCCGCGAAATTGCCAGCCCGGTATTTTTTGCGGTGATGATTATTGTAGTGGTGTTTGCGCCCCTGTTCGCGCTGCAAGGGGTCGAAGGCAAGCTGTTTCAGCCCATGGCGATTTCCATTGTGGCGGCCATGCTGGCCTCCCTGCTGGTGGCCTTGGTGGTGATTCCGGCCTTGGCCAGTTTTGCCTTTACCCGGGCACCGCGACACCGGGAAAGCCCGGTGTTAAAACCGATTACTCGGCTCTATCGCCAGTCATTGAAAATGGCCCTGAAGCGCCGCGGAGCGGTTATTGCCACCGCCGCAGGCCTGTTTGCGGTGGCCATGGTCATTATGACCCAGCTGGGCACCGAGTTTGTGCCAGAACTCGAAGAGGGCACACTCAATATCCGTATCACCCTGGCGCCGTCATCGAGCCTGGAAACCTCGGTCAATCTGGCGCCTAAGCTGGAAGCCATTCTCATGGAATTTCCCGAAGTCACCTATGCTCTGAGCCTAATTGGGCGAGCCGAGGTCGGCGGTGATCCGGAGCCGGTCTCTAATATCGAAATTTATGTGGGCCTAAAACCGGTCTCTGAATGGACCAGCGCCGCCGACCGCTACGCACTCCAGGCATTGATGGAGCAAAAGCTGTCTGTTCATCCGGGCTTGCTGCTGTCGTTTTCACAACCCATTGCCACCCGGGTTGATGAATTACTGTCGGGTGTTAAAGCCCAGCTGGCGATCAAGCTGTTCGGCCCCGACTTGGCCGTATTAACCACCAAGGGCCAGGAGATCGAAAAGCTGGTTAAACAGGTCGAGGGCACCCGCGGCGTCTCCATGGAGCAAATCGCCGGTGAGGCCCAGCTGGTGGTGCGGCCAGACCGGGAGGCACTGGCCCGTTATGGCATGGCGGTTGAGGAGATTATCGCCCTGGTTGCCGATGGCATCGGCGGCGCATCCGCCGGTCAGATCATTAACGGCAATGAGCGCTACGATATCTACGTTCGGCTGAACAAAGCCGCTCGCCAGAGTGCCAGTGCCATCCGCGATTTGTTGATCGAAGCACCTAATGGCGCCTGGGTGAGGCTGGGTGATGTTGCCAGCGTTGCCATTGAATCCGGCCCGCCACAAATTCGCCGCGACGATGTGCAGCGGCGCGTGGTGATTCAGTCCAATGTCGAAGGCCGCGACATGGGCAGCCTGGTGGATGAACTCAAAACCAGGATCAACAGCGAGATCGACCTGCCGACCGGCTACAGCGTGGTCTATGGCGGGCAATATGAGAACCAGCAACGGGCCCAGGCTCGGTTGATGATCGTGGTACCGATCTCGCTGGCGCTGATTTTCCTGCTGCTTTATTTTGCCTTTGGTTCATTGGGGCAAGCCGCGCTGATAATGATCAATGTGCCGCTGGCGCTGATCGGTGGTGTCATCGCGCTGTGGCTGTCGGGGCAGTATTTATCGGTGCCGGGTTCTATCGGGTTTATTGCGCTGTTTGGCGTGGCGGTACTCAACGGCGTGGTGATGGTGACATCGATCAACCAGCGCACCGTTGGTTCTGCTGGCATTGAAGACATCAACAGTGCCATTGAAGCCGGTGCCCTGTCGCGGCTGCGACCTGTGCTGATGACCGCCCTGATCGCCGCGCTGGGGCTCATCCCGCTGCTGCTCTCCAGCGGAGTGGGCTCCGAAATTCAGCGCCCATTAGCCACTGTCGTGGTCGGCGGGCTGGTCTCCAGCACCTTGTTAACGCTGCTGGTCATCCCGGTGCTTTATTCATGGTTCTCTCGGGCCTGGTTGAGCAACCAGATAGCTTACGAAAAGCGGAGTTAACCGAGACGCCCCTACAGCACCTACAGCACCTACACTGTGTGTTTTGGGGGAATCGTCAATTTAGATTATTAAATCTGTGCAGCATGAAAAACAAAAATGCTTTTCATGCTGGCTTTTTTAAAACCTTCTGAGGATCTTAATGATGAAACGAGAAAAGGATTCTGAAACAGATGTCTATTTCCGAACAGGTCGGATAAATTGCATAGATAGCCAGTGGTATTTTTTAACAAGGGAGGGAGAAAATATTGGCCCATTCGCCACCAGAGAAGAAGCTGAGAAACAGCTAATTCATTACTTAGATGATATAAAGCGGTGAGCATATCAAACCCTACAGGAGATATTTTTAGTCTCCTGGAACTATTTCCTGGCGCTATATCCATAAATTATTTTGAATAGGTCGGCCAGTCATTCTTAAACATACAGACAATAAAAGAAACGACTCTTCGACACGTATCGGGTGGGTATTTTTCCTCAATATTGAATCGCCCCGGTATTGTCGGAGGCTAATTTTCTTGAGAGGATTGGCTAATGAACAGACGACCTGGATATTCAAAAGAAATACGCGAACGCGCGGTCCGATTGGTGTTAACCAGCGAACATGACCATTCATCCCGTTGG
>JAJFKC010000037.1 GCA_021773435.1 Porticoccaceae bacterium | reverse complement strand
AGGGAGAATCGATGCGTAAAATTATGAGCAAACTGACTCAATCCGATCACTTACAGTGATACCATCGGACCCGTCGCGTTAGGAAGATCTGGTGATCGAATAAAACCAGTACCGGTGATCGGAATCACCAGAATACGCAGCAGATACGTCAAGGCAAGCAAGGGCAGATGGTGTTCGGGAAATCACGCTCGCTATAGGTCTGAATGAAGAGATATCGAAACTATGGCTTAAAGCGTCCCAGACCGAAGATCTATATAAGGAGATCGGTGAAAGTTTAAATATGAGTGCCCTTGAATTTAGTAAGGTAGATTGGATCAACCTCAGTTGGATTTGGATGCACTGGGGGCAATGGGCTGCGATAAAAACGCCTGAGGATATTGCTGAACTCAAACATATTGTTGGTGAATATTATTCAGTCCCGCCGGTCTCTATTACCTGGCATAAAAGTCCCATGTGCAAAATTTTGCTCGATGAAAATTTTGTGCAATTTGTTGATGAGGTGCTGGATGAAAAAACACAAAGCCAAAAAAATTCAATAGCCGATTGATCTGCAGTGTTAAGGCTATCTGAGTTCTTAGAAAGCGAGGTCGGTTCAAAATAATAAAAACGGAGGGCGAGATGAATACGTTAGCAGGAAAAGTAGCGTTAATTACCGGCGCATCACGGGGCATAGGGCGAGCTATTGCCGAGCGCTTTGCTCAGGACGGTGCGGCCGTTGTTATCAATTGTTCGAGCAGTCTTGCCGGGGCCGAAGAGGTAGCCAATGGCATTAAGGCACTAGGTGGCTCTGCCGTTATATTGCAGGCTGATATTGGTGATGTCGCCCAGGTGCGCAAGCTCATTAAAGACACAGTCAGTCAACTCGGTCAGCTTGATATTTTGGTCAATAACGCGTCTATCATTGATCCCATTAAACCGGCTGTTGAAGTAACTGAAGAAGAATATGACAAAGCCTTTGGCATAAACACCCGTGGAACTTTTTTCGCGATGCAGGAAGCCGCAAAAGTTTTGCCCGAAGGTGGTCGCATCATTAATATTTCGACTATGGCGACCACATTAGGCATGGCCAATCACGCTATGTATGTGGCAGGCAAATCGGCCGTTGATCAGCTGACACTGGTAATGGCAACTGAGCTTGGCCATCGCCACATTACCGTAAATTCTGTTTCACCGGGGCCAACCGACACAAGCATGCTGAGCCATCTCTTTGAAGAAAACCCCGACGGTATGGAGGCAATGTTTCTACAGCGCTCACCAATGGGACGAATTGGTAAACCGGAAGACATTGCTGATGTGGTGGCATTTTTGGCAAGCGATGATGCCCGTTGGGTGACTGGACAAAATCTGCGCGCCGACGGCGGCGTTCGTTAAGGCCGGCGTAGAGATACCAGTAGTCAGCGCCAATTGCTTCGCCTGGTAAGGATTTTATCCAGACACCGAAACTTATGAGCTGATTAAATAGCAGCGAAATTCATAGATTACTGGCGAAAAAAAGGGTTACTTTTCAGCAACCCTTAGCACCGGGTGGGTAATTTCAGTCAGAATTAAAAGGGCAGCATTAAAACTGCTCTTGTTCCGTTGAACCAGTCAATGCTGTAACCGAGGATTCACCACCAAGAATGACGGTGGTGACATCATCAAAGTATCCAGTGCCAACTTCCTGCTGGTGAGAAACAAAGGTGTAGCCGCGCTCGGCAGCTGCAAACTCTGGTTCCTGAACCTTCTCAACGTAGTGTTTCATGCCCTCACCCTGTGCGTAGCTGTGGGCCAGATCGAACATGTTGTACCACATATTGTGAATGCCAGCTAAAGTGATGAACTGGTACTTATAACCCATATTGCTGAGCTCCTGTTGGAACTTGGCAATGGTGGCGTCATCGAGATTTTTCTTCCAGTTAAAAGACGGCGAGCAGTTGTAGGCCAATAACTGATCGGGGAATTCTTTACGAATAGAATCGGCAAATAATTTGGCTTCTTCAAGGCTGGGTGTTGCCGTCTCACACCACAATAAATCAGCGTAGGGCGCGTAGGATAAGCCTCGGTCGATGGCTTGTTCGATACCGGCGTTAACCCGATAAAAGCCTTCGGCGGTGCGCTCACCGGTGACAAATTTGCGGTCGCGTTTATCGAAGTCAGAGGTGATCAGGTCGGCGGCATTAGCGTCAGTACGGGCCAGCACAATGGTTGAGACATCGGCGACGTCGGCAGCCAGCCGTGCAGCAATTAATTTCTGCACGGCTTCCTGAGTCGGCACCAATACTTTGCCGCCCATGTGCCCGCATTTTTTAACAGAAGCCAGTTGGTCTTCAAAATGCACCCCAGAGGCACCTGCTTCAATCATGGCTTTCATCAATTCATAAGCATTCAGCACGCCGCCAAAACCTGCTTCGGCATCGGCGACAATGGGCGCGAAATAATCGATGTAATCGGCATCGCCCTCGGTAATGCCTTTGCCCCATTGAATTTGGTCAGTGCGTAAAAAGGAATTGTTGATGCGCTGGACGACAGTTGGTACTGAGTTGACTGCATAGAGCGACTGGTCCGGATACATGGTCATGCTGCTGTTATTATCTGCGGCCACTTGCCAGCCGGACAGATAAATCGCCTCAACGCCTGCCTTAACCTGTTGCACGGCCTGCCCGCCAGTGAGTGCTCCCAGGCAATTTACGTAGCCTTTTTTTGCCGAGCCATGAACCAAATCCCATAGCTTTTCCGCACCGCGTTTGGCGATGGTGTTTTCTCGCTTGATCGAGCCGCGCAGGCGAACTACTTCGGCAGCTGAATAGGCACGAGTAATGCCGCTCCAGCGGGGGTTTTCAGCCCAGTCTTTTTCCAGACGAGCGATTTCGGCAGCGCGATCATAATCACCAATGTTCATCAGATAATTCCTGTGGTTCGTGAAAGTGTGGTTTATGAAAAGTTGGCGAATTCTAGTGGCTGTGCGATGATTTACCTAATTTATCATTTTGATATTGGGTATTAGTCTTATGAATATAGCCAGGATCGACCTAAACCTGCTGGTGTATCTGGATGTGTTGCTCAGAGAGCGTAATGTTACTAAATCTGCGGCCCATTTAGGCATTACCCAACCGGCGATGAGTAATGGTTTGCGGCGACTACGAGAGCTACTTGATGATCCTTTATTGGTCAGAACCAGCGATGGTATGACGCCTACTGAGCGGGCGTTAGAGTTGCAACCGCAGATTCGCGATGTGCTGGCGAATATTGAGCGAGCAGTGGAGCCCCAAAGCACCTTTGACCCATCGACGGCAACCCGGGTAGTGCGGATTATGGCCAGTGATTATGCAGAATCGACGCTGATACCTGGCCTATTAAGTCGACTCGCTATCGAAGCCCCCAATATAACGTTGGACGTACTAACACCCAGTGATGTGAGCCTAGAAGATGTCGAGCAGGGCAGGGTCGATATGTTGCTCAATCGCTTTGATGAAATGCCGGAATCTTTTCATCAGTCGACGGTTTGGCGGGATGATTTCTCCTGCTTGCTCAGCATCGATAATCCGCTCAACAAAAATTTCAATCTGGACAATTACCTGAGCGGTCGTCATGTTTGGGTCAGTAAAACCGGAATGGGTGCCAGTGTTGGGATGAATCCTCAGGATTCACAGCGTCTGGGCTGGGTTGATGAGGCGCTTAAAACCCTGGGCAAAGAGCGGCGCATCACGGTGTTCACTCGTCACTATCTGGTGGCGGCACTGCTTTCCCAACAGGCTGATCTTATTGCGACGCTGCCCAGTCAGCTGGTCCGACTGCAAATCAATAATCCTTTGGTGCGGATGCACAAGCCGCCTTTCAGCATTCCTAGCTTCGAGCTAAAAATGGCCTGGAGTCCTTTGTTGCAACACAATCCCTACCATCAGTGGATCAGAAGGTTGGTCGTAGAAATAGGCGGAGAGCTATCAGAATATTCACCTAATGAATAATCATAATAAAAGCGATAAATTATCTAAATTATAGTTCGGGGTTTAAAATCCCGCGCTTAAAGCAATAGTAGCCATTTATCTTTGCGCTAATTTGTGGCTACCCTAATTGAGAAAGATGAATATGAGTGAACGGATAGAAGTCGGTGGTTTATCGGTTGCTAAAGAGCTTTATGCACTGATAAATAATGAAGTCATACCCGGCACCGATATTGATGCTGGCGTTTTTTGGCAATCTTTTGAGGCTATTATCAAGGACCTGGCTCCTCGCAATGAGGCTTTGCTGGGCGTTCGCGAAGATCTACAAAAGCAGATTGACACATGGCACAAATCCAGAGCAGGGCAAGCTCATGACAGAGAAGCTTACAAACAATTCTTAATCGACATTGGCTATCTTGTGCCGGAAGGCGAAGCCTTTAGTGTTAATCCAGAAAATGTTGACCCAGAAATATCGACCCTTGCCGGACCTCAATTGGTGGTACCCATCACCAACGCCCGTTATTCACTCAATGCCGCCAACGCCCGTTGGGGTAGTTTGTACGATGCGCTCTATGGCAATGACGTGATTCCAGAAACCGATGGTGCGGTTAAAGGGCCTGGCTACAATGCAATTCGCGGCGATAAAGTGATTGCTTACGGGCGTAAGTTTCTGGATGGCAACTTAGCCCTGAGTGCTGGTTCTCATGCCGATGCCAGGGCTTATCAGGTTGAAAATGGTCAGCTACTAGTGACATTAGGGGACGGTAAGCAGGCCGGTCTCGCTGATCAGCAGCAATTTGCGGGCTATCTCGGCTCACCCAAGAAACCTGATTCAATTCTTTTAAAAAATAATGGCTTACATATAGAAATTCAAGTAGATTCTGCTCATAATGTCGGCAAGGAAGATCTTGCCCATGTTAAAGATATTGTTCTAGAGTCGGCTATCACCACAATCCAGGACTGCGAGGATTCCGTCGCCTGTGTCGATGCTCAGGACAAGTGTGTTGCGTACCGAAATTGGCTGGGCCTGATGAAGGGCGACCTGGTTGACTCGTTTGATAAAGGCGGTGCGACCGTCACCCGTCGTTTGAATAGTGATCGAGAGTTCACAGCACCGGATGGTAGTAAATTGATGTTGGCAGGTAGAAGCCTTCTGTTAATCCGAAATGTTGGCCACTTGATGACTAACGATGCCATTTTGTTTGATGGTGGAAAAGCCGTTTTTGATAAGGCTGCTCGTGAAAAAGAAATCCCTGAAGGCATTATGGACGCCATGATCACCTCGCTGATTGCTCTTCATGACTTGAAAGGCCGGGGTGGCAACGGAAATTCCAGCACCGGTAGCGTCTATATCGTCAAACCTAAAATGCATGGGCCGGATGAAGTCGCCTTTGCTGTGGAATTATTTGCCCGGGTCGAAGAGGCATTGGGTATGCCCGCTCGCACTATAAAAATAGGCATTATGGACGAAGAGCGCCGAACCACCATCAACCTGAAAGAATGTATTCGCCAGGCTAAAGATCGAGTGATTTTTATCAACACCGGGTTTTTAGATCGCACCGGTGATGAAATCCATACCAGTATGGAAGCCGGTGCCATGGTCCCGAAAGTCACCATGAAGCAGCAGCCCTGGATAAATGCCTACGAAGACTGGAACGTCGATGTTGGATTAGCCTGTGGATTAAGGGGTAAAGCGCAAATTGGTAAAGGCATGTGGGCCATGCCAGATTTAATGGCCGATATGATGGACATTAAAATTGGTCATCCTCAAGCTGGGGCAAACTGCGCCTGGGTGCCATCACCGACGGCTGCAACTTTGCACGTTATACACTATCACCAGGTCAACGTCGCTACACGACAGCAGGAGCTGCTAGGCAAGCCCCGAGCCAGCCTGGACGATATATTGACTATTCCGTTACTTGGTAAGTCCACCGTAGCTGATGCTGATGTGATCAAGGAGCTGGAAAATAATGCCCAGGGCATTCTCGGTTACGTGGTGCGCTGGATCGACCAGGGTGTCGGTTGCTCCAAGGTGCCAGATATTAACCATGTTGGTTTAATGGAAGATCGCGCCACGCTACGTATCTCCAGCCAGCATATTGCAAACTGGTTGCACCACGGCATTTGTGACGAAGAGCTCGCATTGGCAACGCTGAAGAAAATGGCGGCGGTGGTTGATCGGCAAAATGCCGATGATCCTTTATACCGGCCGATGGCCGATGATTTTGATACCAATATCGCGTTCCAGGCGGCTTGCGAATTAGTATTCAAGGGTTGTGAGCAACCAAGCGGTTACACCGAGCCGGTACTGCATTCCCGAAGACGTGATGCTAAAGCCAGGCCAGGCTAATCTCTATTCTTTCTGTCTATAGCTTGGTGGTGTATTTTTACTTGCCTGTAGAAAAAACTCTTTTAAGAAGATCGGTAGTTCGGGCAAGAGGATCCTCGCGAATGCGTTTCTCCTCGGCAGCGATCAGTTGAAATAGACCATTGGTTGCTTGCTCGGTGACATACCTGTCGAGATCCAGGTCACCGGCGTCGATAGTGTTACCCAAAAATCCAGCCTGGCTAAACATACTTTTGTAGGCATTAGTAACGCCGACTTTATCAGTGGCGTCTTTAATGATGGGTTTCATCAAGGTATGGAGTTGGGTGCCGCCATGCTCGCGTAGGTAGTTGGTGGCAGCGTCATCTGGTCCTTTGAGTATGCTCTGGGCGTCTTCAAGGGACATGTTACGGATGGTGCTGACAAACAGGTCGGTGGCTTGCGGTACGGCTTGTTCGGCCGCCCGGTTCATAGAAGTAATAAAGTTATCTGCCACTGCGCCCTGGCCAATTGCTCGCAGACCTGTTTCAAGCGTTTGGAGTTTTTCTGGCAGGGGAATTCGTACCTCAACGTTGTCAAGATATCCGTTTTCTTTGCCGAGGCTGTCGATGGCGGCTCTCGAACCCTGAACTAAAGCTTCCTTCAAGCCGTCAACCATATCGCTATTTGACAAGGCACTGGCAGCGGATTCACTCAACGTTGTTTGCTGTTCGCCGGTGAGTGCTTTCTCGGCCTCGCCCAGCAAACTTTTCCAGTCAGCCTGGCTCGGCAGGGTAGTCATCAGTAAGCCGCTGAACAGCAATGTTGATAGAGTCATATAGGTTAATAATTCGACGCTTATAGATTTTTTTAATTGCTTGGTGGACATAATTTTGTTCTACCTGGTGATTGGTCGTCAATAATATAGTGCCGCGCACTTAAGCGGCGGCCATACCGCCGTCTACCGGAAAGGCAACCCCGGTGACATAAGAAGCCTGATCGGAACATAGCCAAACAGCGGCATTGGCAATTTCGCCTGGTTCGCCAAAGCGGCGCAAGAGGGTCATTTTTTCCATATGATCGCGCGCCGCGTCATTATCACCAATGGCACTCATTAGCAGGGCAGTGCCGATAGGACCTGGGCATACAGCATTGACGCGGATGTTTTTCGATGCCAGTTCTATTGCCCCGGTTTTGGTGAGGCCGATCACCCCGTGTTTGGCCGCCACGTAAGCGCCACTGTTGCGAACGCCTTCGAGACCGGCGAAAGACGAGGTGGTGACAATAGCGCCACCGTCGCCCTGCGCGATCAGTTGTCGAGCCACATATTTCATCGATAACCAGGCACCTTTAAGATTAACGGCGTAATTGAAGTCAAAGTTCTCCACCGTGTCATTTACAATCGAAGCACCTTCGCCGGGGGCTCCAGCGTTATTATGGGCACAGTCGAGGCGCCCAAAAGCATCAACGGCTTTTGCTACAAGCGCTTCCACCTGGGCTTCGTCGGCAATATCACAGTGTTGAAATACTGCTTCGCCGCCAGCGTCTTTTATCAGCTGGGCAGTTTCTTTGCCCGCTACGTCATTTAGATCAGATACCACCACTTTCGCCCCTTCACGCATAAAAGCCAACGCTGAGGCCCGACCAATGCCGGAGCCTGCGCCCGTGACGATCGCCACTTTACCTGCAACTAATCCACTCATGTTTATCTCCTTAAATAGTTTAAAAACCTTTGTCTGGGCGTAGTCGCCTTGCCAACGTCAGCGGCCACGATGGTCAGGCCCCTCTCCTGGTTTTTTGGGATGGGCATAGGAGTGGTAGTACTTGGGCTTTTCAAAGGGCACGGCTTCCTTAAGCGCGGCGATGCTATCGGTGAACGCCGCCATCAGTTTATCTTCAGCCTGGTAATTAAAAGGGTCCGGATAATTAGGATATTCTGCTTCTGTCACAGGATTGTTGACATACCATTCGGCGTTTTCGCGAATGGCCTGCTCAGCGGATATCAGGTCACGGTAGCCCAGCTCATCCCGGGCTTTGCTGCCATCCAGGAAGCAGTGATTGCTGACATCCATCAGACGGGTGAGCGGCTCGGCGGGTGCCCCCAGTTCTTTGGGCACGGAGAAAATTTCCAGCTTTCTACCCGCATAAGCCGAAACTAGCTCCATCCATTGCCGCATGGTGTACTGATCTTCATCCACGCAATTGTAGACCTGGTTTTTACTTTCGACCGGCTTGTCGATGGCCAGTAATAGATAATGGGCGGCGTTACGTGCCGAGCAGCGGGTAGTAATCATCAGACCGCTTTCCGGCAAAATCATGTGAGTGCGTCCATCGAGGACGCGTTTTATCACCGACCAGTCCATGGGGTTCGGTTGGCGCGGCCCATAAATTGCAGGGTAGCGGAAATAGGTGCTGTTGTAAGCACCAGCTTCACTCAGATCGAGGACATGGCGCTCGGTCTGGTAAATCAGGTTGCCGAACTTTGCCGCTTTTGAGTCACTCTCTTCGGTCATTAAAGGAGAGGATTCTGAGGTCGGTACTTTAAGTCCAAAGGGGTGATTGTCTTCGGGATTCATTAAGCCCCTGTACACGGGAATACCGCCCACTGCGAGAAAGCGTTCGCAACGATTGGCAAAATAGTCGGCGATATAACGAAGGCGGCCGTACATGGCCACAACGAGATCAAAGTCCCGACCGTCCAGGGCTTCGGCGATGGTCTCTTCAAAGTGGGGGTCGCCATGGATGTGTTCGACATCGGGCAAGCCGGGTGGCTCATGGGTGCCACGATGAAAAATTGTGGTTTCGTAGCCTCTATCAAGCAGGCCCTGAAGAATATGGGGGCCGGTAGGCCCGGTGCCGCCAACAACGAGAACGCGTTTCATCTGTTATTCCTATGTGAGAGACGCTACAAGCACATTTGCTTTATCACAGTTTTACCATGGTCTTTGCGTGTAGCGCTTGAAATGACTGAATCAAAGGTTCTTAACTTTCGAATTTGTAGCCATCACCGTCGCTAACAATTTTACCTGCGCTGGGCGTGGCAAAATGAGTGCCGAGCACAGTAGAAGGCTTATTGCCAAAGCGCTGCATAAACTCGATACGGGTTTTCTCGGCCAAATCGCTTTCGACATCGGCCATATCAATCCAGCCAGGTTTGGCGAATTGCAAAGGGTGATGGAACATATCACCAGTAATGACTGCTTCTTGACCTTTGGATTGAATCAGGACGCTGGCGTGGCCTGGAGTATGCCCAGGTGTGGGAATCAGGCTGATCTCATCGCAAACCTGATGATTGGCGTCGACTAGCTCGACCAGATCTGCATCAAAGATGGGTTGCAGTGCGTGTTCCAGCGCGTGACTTTCGTAGGGGTCGTCGTGGTCTTTCCAAAAATCCCATTCGGTATTATTGAATAAATAGCGAGCGTTGGGGAAAGAGGGCACCCACTTGCCGTCGACTTTGTGGGTGTTCCAGCCGACGTGATCAAAATGCAAATGGGTGCACATGACTCTATCGACAGAGTCAGCAGCAAAACCTAGCTCGGCCATATTTTCGAGAAAGGGTGTGTTGAGGTTTTTCCACTCATCATATAAAGGCAGGTCTTTACCGTTGCCAGCGCAGGTATCGACGATCATTTTCATACCACCTGCGTTGATCAGAAAGGCATGAATGCTCAACCGCATATGGCCGTCATCATCCAGATAATCAGGCCTTAGCCAACTGTCGTACGCCGCAAGTTCCGCAGCACTGCGTTCTGGAAATAGTGATTCAATAGGTGCGCACAGGACAACTTCCACAAGGCGATGGATGGAGACATCGCCGATCTGCCAGCTGAGCTTTTCGTAGAGTCGATCAGTCATTATTTTATTCTCCTGATTGTTTTTTCGCTTATATAGTGTTCTTAGTAACCTTAGCTGACAAAACGAAAGCCGTCACCGTCGGCGACAATTTTTCCGGATGTCGGTGTAGCGAAGTGCGTGCCCAGAATAATGGTCTGGTCATCTGCATAGGTTTCCATAAATTTGATTCGGGTTTGTTCGGCGCGATCATGCTCGACATCGCCAATATCGAGCAAGCCTGGCTTTGCCATCTGGCAGGGGTGGTGAAACATATCACCAGTAATGATGGCTTGCTCGCCTTGCGAAGCGATACGAACGCTGACATGACCGGGAGTGTGTCCCGGTGTGGGAATCAAGCTGACCTCGTCATTGATGATGTGGTTGGAATCAACAAGGTCGGCAAGACCTGCGTCCAGCACGGGCATAATAGCTTGCTCCTTACAGCCGGTATTAAAATGATCTTTTTCCTCGGACCAGAATCCCCATTCGGTTTCACCAAACAGGTAGCGGGCGTTGGGAAAGGTGGGCACCCACGTATCACCGACAAGTTTGGTGTTCCAGCCGACATGGTCAAAATGCAGGTGGGTACACAGGACGCGGTCGATAGACTCCGCAGGAAAACCCAGTTTGGCCATGTTTTCGAGAAAGGGTGTATTGAGGTCGTTCCACTCAGGAAACAAAGGCAATTTTTTGCCGTTGCCGCTACAGGTATCAACAATTATGTTGAGACCACCAGCGCGGATAAGAAAGGCATGAATGCTGAGAATAAGTTTGTCGTCTTCGTCAATAAAGTTGGGTTTTAGCCAACCAGAGTAGGGTGCCAGGGCTTCGTTGGTGCCGTCTGAGAATAATGTTTCGACGGGCGAACGGAGTATCACTTCAACAAGGCGAGTGATTTCAACATCGCCGATTTTCCAGGATAAATCCTGATAAAGTCTATCGCCCATAATATTTCCCCTGTTTTTAAGTGTTTTATTGTGTGTTTTGTGGTTATTAGTTGCTTAGTTATTAACTAATAATTAAGCAACTAAATTGGATTGCGCTCGACGAGCTGCCGGGCAATAATAATACGCTGCATCTCGTTAGTGCCTTCACCGATAATCATTAATGGCGCGTCTCGATACAAACGTTCCACATCAAACTCGGTGGAATAGCCATAAGCTCCGTGAATGCGCATATTTTCGTCGGCATTTTTCGCTGCTGCTTCGGTGGCAAAGTATTTCGCCATGCCGGCTTCCATATCACAGCGCTCACCGCTATCAAAAGCTTTAGCGGCTTGTTCGACCAACAGGCGAGCAGCTTCGGTACGGGTTGCCATCTCGCCGAGCTTGAGCTGGATGGCCTGGTGTTCGCAAATCGGTTTGCCAAAAGTATGGCGCTGCTGCGAATAAGCAGTCGCCTGTTTAAGTGCGGCGGTGGCAACGCCGACACCGCGGGCAGCAACGTTGATGCGGCCTAACTCAAGACCACCGACAGCGTTATAAAAACCGCGACCTTCTTCGCCGCCAATCAAGCAGTCTTTGTGGACGCGATAATCTTCAAAACTGATTTCGGCAGTATCGATACCTCGGTACCCCAATTTTTTGAGCTTGCGGGTAACATTAAAGCCCGGGCCTTTTGCGGCGATAAACATGCTCATGCCTTTGCGCGGCGGGGTGGCAGTCGGATCGGTTTTTACCAGCAGGCCGAGCACATCGCCTTCAATGGAGTTGGTGATCCAGGCTTTGGCTCCGTTGACGATGTAATAATCGCCGTCCTTCTTGGCGGCACAGCGAATGCCCTGTAAGTCGGTGCCGGCGTCGGGTTCGGTGAGGCCAATGCCGCCACGCAATTCGCCAGCGGATAATTTGGGCAGCCACTCCTGTTTTTGGGCCTCAGTGCCAAAGTTCTGGATGCAACGGGCCATAATCAGGTGAGAATTAAAAATTCCCGACAGCGACATCCAGACCTCGCACACCGCCGAGACCACTTTGGCATAGGTAGATGCGGTCAAACCCAGTCCGCCGTATTCAGGGTCTATAGTCGCGCCGAACAGGCCCAGCTGCTTCATTTGTTCGACCATGGCGTGGGGGTATTCGTCAGCCTGTTCCAGATCGTGGGCGTAGGGCGCAACGTCTCGCTCCAGCCAGCGATTGACGCTATCGAGGATCAAACTTTCTTCTTCATTAGACATACAATGGTTCTCGCAGCGGCTCTCGAGCAGGGGCGGGTTTAGTAGTTCGCTTTATCATCGACCGCGTGGCCGGTTTTGGGAATCAACATGGAGCGAACATAATCCATTACTACTGTGCCATCCTGATTTTTGCCCAGACTTTTCACCGTGACAATACCGGCATTCGGGCGGCTTTTTGATTCGCGAATTTCCAGCACTTCTGATTCGGCATAAATAGTATCGCCGACAAAAACCGGGGCTGGCATCTTGATCTCTTTCCAGCCTAAATTAGCGATGGTTTTCTGGCTGACATCAGAGACACTCATGCCGGCAACAATCGACAGCGTCAGTGCGCTGTTGACCAGGGGTTTGCCAAACTCACTGTGTTTTGCATATTCCTTATCAAAATGGAGCGGGTGTTGATTCATGGTCAGCAAGGTAAACCAGGTATTGTCGGACTCGGTAATGGTACGGCCAGGGCGATGTTCATAGATATCCCCCACCTTGAAGTCCTCAAGATAGCGGCCATAGGACTCGCGGTAGTGACCGGGTGAAATTTCAACAGATTTTGGCATGGTGTATTCCTTAAAGACGGTGTAAGAAAGCAGGCCGCAAACAGTAAGGGAGCACCGGAACGGTGTCAATTTGAAACTGCTACTCTTTTAATGGGCGGGAATAGAAATCGATAGGTCCCAATATTCGTGCCGATTTACGCAAACGATATACGGAACTAAAGGCGCTCTGCCATATTGCAAATGCCGCTTGCAAATATAGTTGTCCGGCCTCTAAGTATTTTCCTGAATTTGTGCTAACTTAGCCTGGACAGAGATGGGAAGCATGTCTGGATCTGCCACAAAGTTTAGACTTCAAGCAATTTAAACCATTGAGATAAGGGGTTAATAATGATTGGTTATGTAACGGTTGGAACAAACGATCTTGAACGAGCGGCCAAATTTTATGATGAAGTGCTTGCCGTAGTTGGCGCAAAACGCGGTATGGCTTCAGATCGCTTTATATCCTGGGCTGGGCCAGACGGCGGGCCTATGTTGATGGCTATGAAGCCTTTTGATGGTAATGCTGCGACAGTCGGCAACGGAGTGATGGTGGCATTGGGTGCTGACTCGACCGATACGGTTGATGCTGTGTACAAAGCTGCAATTGCGGCCGGTGGTGCTGACGAAGGTGCACCTGGTGAGCGCGGTCCCGGGATTTATGCCGGTTATTTTAGAGACCTCGATGGCAATAAATTGAATGCCATTAAATTTGGTTGATTGCTAGATCAGCGCAATGCACGTGCCTACCATGATGCCTGTTGTGGTGCCTGTTGTGGTGCCTGTTGTGGTGTAAGACCCTCAAGGTGGGCACGTGTCTGTCTTTTTATTGCGCTTCGAGTTCTTCCCAACGTTGGTAACAGGTTTCGAGATTGTTTTGAATAACTGACAGCTCTGTCAGTGTCGTTTTAATCAGGCCTGCGTCACTTTCATAAAAATCTGGCGCCGCGATCTGTTCTTCAAGTTCTGCCTGCTGACTTTCCAAAGACTCAATTTTAGCCGGTAGTTTGTCTAACTCCCGCTGTACCTGATAGGACAAACGAGGCTTTGCCTTGTTAGCGGTGTTTGACACTGAGTTAGCAGTGGTCGAAGCTGAATTGGTCTTATTACTCGATCCGATTTGATTTCGCCGTGTTTCTGGCGCCCCATTGTTACCGTTTGAAGCGGGGTTCTTTAAGTCATCTCTGAGTGAGCCACCACGGCTCAGCCAGTCACTATAGCCGCCGACGGATTCGCTGATCTGACCATTGCCTTCCACGGCCAATATGCGGGTCACGGTGTTATCCATAAATTCCCGGTCATGGCTGACGAGCAGCAGGGTGCCATCAAAGTTCAGCAGCAGTTCTTCGAGTAATTCCAGGGTTTCGATGTCGAGATCATTGGTGGGTTCATCCAGCACCAGGATATTAGCCGGCTTACTAAACAGCTTGGCCAGGGTAGCGCGGTTTTGCTCACCCCCAGACAGCGTGCCGACAGTCTGTCGAGCCCGTTCTGGGCTGAATAGAAAATCACTGAGATAACTAATGGCGTGCCGATTTCTGCCGTTTATGTCGATAAAGTCCTGACCACCACAGACGTTATCAATCAGGTTCTTGTTGTCGTCCAGCTGATTGCGCAGCTGGTCGAAATAGGCGATTTCCTGCTTAGTGCCCAGGGTGACTTTGCCTTTTTGGGGAGTGAGTTCACCTAATATGATTTTTAATAAGGTCGATTTGCCCGCGCCATTTGGCCCAATAATACCGATTCGGTCGCCGCGCATAATACGGCTGGTAAAGTTTGTGATGATTTTTTTGTCGTCAAAATTATGTGAAACATTTTCAATCTCAGCGACCAACTTGCCCGAGGATGTGGCTAGCTCGATTTTAAAGTCAGCCTTGCCTTGCTGTTTAACACGCTGCCTAGATTTCTCCCGCATATTTTCAAGCGCCCTGACGCGACCTTCATTGCGGGTTCGCCGGGCTTTAATACCCTGACGGATCCAGACCTCTTCCTGGGCGAGACGTTTGTCGAACAGGGCGTTAGATTTTTCCTCTGCATGTTGACGCTCGGCACGATAGTTTAGAAAGCCTCGGTAGTCGCCTTGCCAAACATATAGATTACCCCGGTCAAGCTCGGCAATTTGATTGGTGACTTTTTGCAGGAAGGCTCGGTCATGGGAGACCAGAATCAATGCGCCCCGATATTGTTGCAGGCTTTGCTCGAGCCATTCAATGGTGGGGATGTCCAGGTGATTAGTTGGTTCGTCCAGAAGCAATATTTCAGGCTCAGCAACTAATGCCCGAGCCAGCGCTACCCGCTTACGCCAGCCCCCCGACAACGAGGCCATGGTTGCATCGGACGGAAGCTGTAGCTGACTAATAACGGTGTCGATTTTTTGTTGTTGCCAGCCATCATTATTGTCGAGCAGCTCCTGTAGTTTTTCCATGGCAGTCATGTCGCCGGCATTGATGGCTTGATGATAGGCATTAAGTAATTCACCGATCTCACCAAGACCGCCTGCAACGATTTCATAGACCGTCTGGGTATCAGCCTGGAGTAAGGATTGTTCGAGCCACGAAATAACGGTACCAGAGCGCAGCCACCGTTCACCGGCATCCGGCTGGATTTGACCGGCAATAAGTCTTAATAAAGTGGTTTTGCCTTCACCATTACGACCTAGCAGACCAATTTTATCGCCTTTGCGAAGTATAAAGTTAGCGTCCTTGAGAAGATCACGGGTGCCAAGTTGTAAGGAGAGTTTATCCAGGCGTAAAAGCGGCATAGGGAGGACTTGATGGCTTAGCGTAGGTTTTAGAGGGTCGGCATATTACAGTATTTGCTTGAAAGCACGCCTGATTTATAAGGCAAATTTTTCTATGCCCCAATCAATGCGCTAGGCTTCGCTCCGATTAATGCCTCGATAGGAAAATATCTCCGTAATAAGTCAGTGCAGAGGCGGAGGTGTCGTCGGTGTCGGTCATTATTGCGATGGCATCGATGTATCTGATCGGAAAACCAAATGCTCGTTGCAGATCATGGTATATATTTCTGGATTCGGAAAACCAGATCCCTGTCGGTGACGTATTAGAGCGGATGGCGAGCATCATAGCGCTCTTACCGGCGTAGGGGTTTTGCCACAGGTCATCGACGGGCAATTGGCTTGTCCAGACATAATTAAGGGCTTTTGAGCGCCAAATAAATAAGCCGCCATCAACGACTATATAAAGCCGGGCCGCATAGTCGTCGCCTTCGCGTTGTTTTTCTCGGTCGTTAGCCAGTCCCTGGTCGACTCGCCAGCACCAGTTGATAACGGGCGTTTTTAATAGGTCAATTCTCTGTTTGTAAATCAGTCCTGAAGCTGTATCGAGGCTTTGGGCGCGGAGCACTTTTTTGCCATCAAGGTCGACTATTTTGTAGTCCGTTTGGGCGGAGAACTTGATGGGTTCCCAGTTGCGCAGGCCTCCCATGCTGAAATTGCCAATTACCAGGCTGTCGGAGTCCGTGGCTGGCTGACAAGCCAATATTGGCATTGCCTGTAGCGATAAAGCGAGTAGCACTGTGGCCGCGTAGTGATTGCTAATAAGATATTTGATACCCCTAAAATATTTGGTGGGCGAGGGTGTTGAGAGTCTTGAATTCATGTTCATAACATTCTAGCTACAATTATATTTGCCACAAATGTCCTTGAAACACGCACATTGTGGCGGTGTTTACAATGGTTATTTTTTCTATAGAATGTTTTTAAGCGTTGAAAATTGGTTAGTGCTACGGTCGATATATGTCCGCTACAGAGTGTTTAAACGAATAAACGTTTCTCTATAGTCACATGTTAACTAGTCACAAGTCAGCCGCAAAATTCAGCGCCACATTGTTTGCTAATAAAAATCGTTATAAGAACGGTGATATTAGCAAGTGAAATTAAACGACGCACAGGTTTTAATTATGTCCAGTTCAACAGGTACAGTTAAGTGGTTTAACGCTGATAAAGGCTACGGCTTTATCGAGCAGGAAAACGGCCCCGACGTGTTTGTACACTTCCGGTCAATCGTTGGCGATGGTTATAAATCATTGAATGAAGGCCAGCAGGTTCAGTTTGATGTAACTCAAAGCGAAAAAGGCCCTCAGGCAGAGAACGTTAGCCCGGCCTAGTTGCTGATTGATGCCCTGGGTACTCAGGTGCGGAGGGACTCCATTCTGCGCGATTTAATTTGGCACACACTATTGAGATGGCTTGGCCAGGTGACCTGGCTAGATAGCTTTTTTGACCAGTAGTTTGCCGGAGTGAGATAACCCTTAACACGGGGGGCTTTTAGTAATCGCCTCGCCGCGTGGTCGTGATTTAGTAGTTGTTTCAGCTTCTGAGTAAATGCGCTCAGCGTTAACTAGAGGCACGAATCAGCCCGGTACAATCCTGCCAAACTATCTTCCCTTCTCAACGATGCACAGGTCAACGCATAGGTCAATGCACCGGCCATAGAGTTGTTTAATCATCACGTGTCGCGACATCGACAAAACCGATTAATAGCCACTAAAAAATTCACTTTACCGATGGTATGAGAGGGGTTATCTTGTCACAAGATCAGCGCCGAGCTGGTTCGTCGGACTATGGGTATGAACCCTGACGTCAGGAATTAACTGGAAGGAGGATACGTATGTCACTTAAAGGCACAAAAACTGAAGATAATTTGAAAGCCGCTTTTGCCGGGGAATCTCAGGCAAATCGTCGATACCTGTATTTTGCCGCAAAAGCTGACGTTGAAGGCTATAACGACGTTGCGGTAGTTTTTCGCTCCACTGCTGAAGGTGAAACAGGCCACGCCCACGGTCACCTTGAGTACCTGGAAGAAACCGGTGATCCTGCCACCGGCTTGCCCATCGGTCCCACAGCTGACAATCTGAAAGCTGCCGTGGCGGGTGAAACACATGAATACACCGATATGTATCCTGGTATGGCTAAAACGGCCCGGGAAGAAGGTCTGGACGAAATTGCTGACTGGATGGAAACTCTGGGTAAGGCTGAACGTAGCCACGCCAACCGTTTCCAGAAAGCCCTGGACACCCTCGATAGCTAAATAGCGGCGGTTCCAACTGGCACTTAATTGGGCTTCGATATGCAAATTGTCGAGGCCCAATTATTTTAGGCTGAAGTAATATCTTGAACAGCCGATTGTTTCGGTTTTTTGTAGCCAGTCGATGGACAGCATCAATGTTTAACAAAATAAAACAGGGTTCTTGCAATTAGAATCTCAGGTTTAGTGTCGGCAAATTTTAACTGCACTGACTAACAAGGTAGAACCAGATATGAGCGATGACATTATGATTAGAGAGGGTAGCCTGGAGGCTCCCACCCGACACCCCATAGCATGGCAAACCGAAGAGTTCTGGGACAAGACCAATCTTGATGCAGAGCTGGAGAGAGTCTACGACATTTGTCATGGCTGCCGGCGTTGCGTGAGCTTGTGTGATTCCTTCCCGACGCTGTTTGACCTGGTGGATGAATCTGAAACCATGGAAGTCGACGGTATTGATAAAGCCGACTACAGCAAGGTTGTCGATCAATGTTATCTCTGTGATATGTGCTACATGAGCAAATGCCCCTACGTGCCGCCTCACGAGTGGGATGTGGATTTCCCCCATTTGATGCTCCGCGCCAAGGCCCTTAAGTTTAAAGAACAGGGCGCGTCGTTCCGGGATAAAGTACTCACCAGTACCGACAAGGTGGGCAAGCTCGCCACCATTCCCCTGATTGATATTACCGTCAATACCCTAAACGGTAATAAGACGTTTCGGAAAGCTTTTCAGGGAGCGTTTGGTGTACATGTTGATGCGCCGGTACCCAAATACCATGCTAAAACTCTACGTAAAACCGTTAAATCAATGGCCAGGCCAATAACACCGAAGCCAGTCGGTAAAACCACCGGCAAAGTAGCGCTTTACGCTACCTGCTATGGAAATTACAACAGCCCCAATTTAGGGGAAGATTTTTATCGGGTTTTCCAGCACAACGAGATACAGATCGAACTGGTACCGAAAGAAAAATGTTGCGGAATGCCCAAGCTCGAGTTAGGTGATTTTGATTCGGTCGATCGGGCCAGACAAGTGAATATTCCTGTCCTTGCGAAACTGGTTGATGAGGGCTACGACCTTATTGCACCCGTGCCATCCTGTGTGCTGATGTATAAGCAGGAACTGCCGTTGATGTATCCCGATGACGAGGATGTGATTAAGGTAAAGAACGCGTTTTTTGACCCCTTCGAATATTTATTTTTGCGCCACAAAGAAGCTGAATTTAATACTGATTTTAAAGCGGGACTGGACAACATCAGTTATCACGTTGCCTGTCATTTGCGGGTGCAAAATATCGGTATGAAAAGCCGAGATATTCTCGCACTGATTCCCGACACCATCGTGCATCCTCATGAAAGATGCTCGGGCCATGACGGTACCTACGCGGTCAAAAAGGAGACTTACGATAAAGCGGTCAAAATCGCTCGTCCGGTAGTGCGTAAAGTCGATCAATTGAAAGCTGAGCATCTGGCCAGTGATTGCCCGATGGCGGCAGCGCATATTGCCAATTTGGCAGAGACTAATGAAAAACCCGAACATCCCATGACCTTGTTGCGCAAGGCCTACGCGATATAGGAGCGGCTGTGAAAAAATTAACACGGGCAAATTTGTGGTCGCTTGAAGAATACGCGGAAAAGCGACCTGACTATCGGGCTGAAGTGATTGCCCATAAGAAAAATCGTCAAGTAGCCCTGGGTAATAATGCCCGGCTTTATTTTGAAGACGATATTACGATTCGTTATCAAATCCAGGAAATGCTGCGCATCGAAAAGACCTTTGAAGCAGCAGGCATTCAGGAGGAGTTGGACGCTTATAACCCCTTAATTGGCGATGGTCAAAATTGGAAGGCCACATTTATGATCGAGTTTGATGACCCTGTCGAGCGGGCCAGACGTCTCTCGGAAATGATTGGGATTGAAGATCAGATTTGGGTGCAGGTTAATGGATACGAGAAAGTCTTCGCCATCGCTGACGAAGATATGGACAGGGAAAACGAGGTCAAGACAGCAGCCGTGCATTTTCTGCGGTTTGAGTTTAATGCTTCTATGGTGCATGAATTGAAAAACGGGACTGTCTTTCAGCTTGGTATTGACCACCCAAATTATTTTATCGCTGGATTTAGCCTAGATCAAAATGTTCGGCAATCGCTGATTCAGGATCTCGACGCTGCTGTGGTGAGCTGATTAGTTGCCCCTGTGCTTACTCATTCTATCGCTGATTGCGAGGTGTATGCCGGGAGCTGGGGTAGGGCGAGGGTGCGGCTCGGGAGTGCCGATATTCTTTCAGTGGGGCGTAGGTAGAATGTTGCTGGCGAGACCGGCCACTATGATTGTTGTGCTCGTGCCTCGAATGCCGATTGCCTAAATGTCGATTGCCTAGTTGTAACGAGCCATCGAAGTGGGATGAACGAAAGCCCAGGCCGAGGTTGAAGGAGTTTCTGTCACGATGAAAACTCTTTGTCGAATGCGAACCATTATGATCGCCAGAATAGTACCGATTAACGGCACGATGCTTATCGCGCCGGTTACCAGAATAATACCGGCCTGAATTCCCGCCCTGAGATGCTGCCGGATAATAGACCACGGTATTTTTAGGCTGCTCCTTAACACGTTCAGATTCCCTTGCCTTTCTATCCGCCTGTAAGCGTTTGGTGGTGGCGGCCATTCGTTCCAGGCGCTTATCCAAACCTGTATCAATATTCGCGATAGTTGGTTTGATTTCTATGACGTCAAAGTCGATAGCCTGGTCAGTAGGTTGATCGCCGTAGGTAACCCGGCCATCAGGGTCTACGGATTTAAATACCGGTGATTCAGCATGAATTTCTATTGCTGCTAAAGCGATGCATGCGAGGGTAGCTAGGCTAAGAGGCTTCATAATTTTCAACCTTCGGATTTATATCTTGTCTGCGTTAAAAACCTTCGACTGTATATCCGTTGGAAAGTTTAGAGCGCCTATCGACTCTAAGCATAACAGACTCATGCTTTTTGAGTTTAGTACTACTTGGGAAAATAACCGGTTGGCATATTGAGGGAATTAAAATCTAAGGACGCCTCAATTAATGGCCGCAAATAAATTGATACGCATTATATTGACCATAGGAAATATAAATAAATGTTATGGTTATTGAGGCTGTCTTAAGCTGGCCTGGTAGCGACAGCCATCACAGCTGGCCATGACATTTCATCACCTGCTTTTATAACCTTGTCTATCTGTTCCAAAATATGCTGATGAATATTTTCCTGTGCCGCCGTATTTTGTAGTTCTAATAAGCGAGCTGTTCTCACCGAACTTTTATAAATTATATCGAGTGCTTCATTTGCCCTGGTCGGCGACCAGTTTATGGGGATTTCTCCCACTTCAATATCTATAAAGCCGCTGTTAGACAGTACTTTTCGGCATTCATCAGGGTCACTGAATTTAAACAAATCTGGGGCTTCAGGGAGTGGTACGTCAAAGCAGCCATGAGTGGTGATTGCATCCATTACAAGGCCAAAAAAACCGTGTCTCTTGGGTTGAGCCCAGACGGTGAAACCATAACGTCCCTTGGGCTTTAATACCCTGAAAGCTGCGGCCAGCGCTTTTTCTGGGTATTCCAGGTGATGCAGGCCAAATGAACAGGTTACTACGTCAAAATATTCGCTGGGGAAAATCAGCGATTCAGCATCGCCCTCATAAAACAGGGCATCGGGGAATTTACTTTTCGCCTGGGCGATCATTGACTCAGCCAGGTCTATCCCGGATGCAATAGCTCCTCGGTGATGCGCTCCGCCGGCCACATAACCGGGGCCAGTGGCAATGTCGAGCATCTGCATACCGGCTTCAACGCCCGTGGCATTAAGTAAGGGTTCGACAGCCTGCTGTGTGATTTTGCCACCGTAAAGATCATAGGCTGAGGCTTTCTCGCTCCAGCCAGCCAGTTCCATTTCTTTCAGGGTTTGAGTCATTACTGGGCTAGCCTATTTTTCCTTGCCTTTGCTAAGCGATTGTTGATCCAGGATCATACTGAAGCCCTGAGTATTAGCCGGAATCACCACCACGCCACCCTGGTTTTCGGCGAAGGTTTTCTGTGATGCCACTTCGTAAAGTATCCCGATTGCGGTGTAAGGATAGCGAATCGATTTTGGTAACTTCCTGGTAAATCACATCGCGACCTTCACGAAAGACGATGCCATAGGCAGGCAGCAGTGCTTCGGGGCCATCGACGTAAGCAGCAGCATATTTGACCATCATCTCCGCGATTTTTTCCGGGGCTACTTTGTAGTAAATACTAATATCGAGGTCTTTGAGTCTTAGATTATCTCTAGCTTTAGGCGTTAACTCATTAAAATTTGTAACAATTTATTTAATAGAAAACTCATAAGCCTTGGTGAATACCGGTAGCTTCCAGTTGAGACCAGGATCGATCTCAGCCATTTCAACCGTACCCATGGTTTTCTCTACAGCGACATTGCCGCTATCGACGATATAGAAACTGCTGGCAGCAAAGGCGATAGTAATTACCAGCAATATAATGGGAATTATTTTCACAACTACTCTCCTGTAGATTCGCCCTATAGCTTAACTGTGGAGGTGACCAAGGTATAGATTTTTGTTCCGGTGAGGGCCTAGCCAGGGGTGCTCAGGCCACCGTTAACGCTCAAGGTCTGTCCGGTTATGGCATCTGATGCAGGGCCTGCAAAAAATGTGACGGTGCCGGCGATATCCTCTGTGCTTACGTCGAACAACATACGCTTGCGTAAGTTTTCCAACATGCCTTTGCGTTTGCCTTCGGCGTCTTCCTTAGTTTCCAGGGCATCCGAGCTATTTTGCCAGCGTGGTTCGGCATCGGATATATAACTCATCGACACTACGTTAATACGAATGTTGTGGCGGCCTAACTCCCTGGCCAATGCCCGACTCATTTGCATCATGCCGGCGGTCGAGCCACCGATCATGGATTCGCCTACCGTTGCAATTCGACCTGCGTCCGTACCGATCAAGACGATTTTCCCACCCCCAGACACTTTCATGTGTCTTATACATGCTTGTACGGCGTAGGCGCGACTTAACCAGTGGCTTTTAATATAGTGCTCAATTTCATCGTGATTTAATTCATCGAATAGACGGAAGGGTAAGGAGTCGTGACTGGCTCCAGCGCCACTCGCAACCAATATATCTACCTGTCCGAATTGAGCAACAACGCGGTCGACCATCGCGGTCACTTCTGCCCCATCCATGATATCTGCTGGGGCGAATATGGCGATACCTCCCAGGGTCTGAATTTCTTTAACCACAGAATTACCGGCTTTTTTATTCCTTCCGTTGATTGCGATGCTCGCGCCCTGGCTTGCCAATTTAAGCGCGATGGCTTTATCGATATATCCGGTAGCGCCGGTCACTATCGCGACTTTGCCGTGCAGGGGCTGATTGATCGGCGCTTCAGTATTGGATGACATCGTCGTGTGGCCAGGTAGTAGCTATTTTCACCAAAGCATTAATTTTTAGCTTGAATTTGCCACCGCGTAATCATACCGGCGGTGATGTGGTCAGAAACGTGACAGTGGTATAACCAGGTGCCGGGATTACTTACCTCCATGGTTACGGATGTCATAGTGGCTGGCATCAGGTTGATCACATCGGTGCGTCGTCCGCCATTAAGAACGGTTTCGCCGTGCCAGTGGGCGGTATGCAAATCGACCTCAGAACCCATACCGATGAGGTGCCATCTGACTCGGTCACCCTGAGTTGCTTCAATGCCCTTTAAATTGCCAAAAATATAGCCGTTCATGCTGTGCATCAGGCCACCTTCTTCGCCGTCCTCCTCATCAAAGACCATAAACATAGTAGTAAAACTGTGATCGATATCCTTAGGGCTTGGGTCCTGCGGGGATTTAGCCATGCCTTTGGCCGTGACGACGATGGTGCCGATTAGGCCTGCATAAACCTCTTCAACCGCGTTCACGTGGCTGTGGTAGACCCAGACGATAGAGGATGCGTCGTTAGGGCCGGGGCCGGCTTTATCATCGAGTTGCCAGATATAAGTATAACTTCTCCCTGGCTCGACTATGCCACCCGCGCCGCGCAGGTCGGCACCGTCATTATCTTCATTGTAACGCAGGCCGTGGGGATGCATAGACAAAGGTCGGTCGGCCATGTTTTTGAAATGCACTTTAAGGGTATCGCCGACTTCGCCCGTGAGCTGAGGGCCGAGAATTCCCATCCACTCAGGCTGTTTGATCTTTGTGGAGTAGGAGGCGTCGGTATAAGCAAAATATCGGTATTTGTTATAAGCCCTTGTTTCTCCCCAGACGCCAAGTCCCATTTTTGGCTGGATCAGGTTTTTGCCACCCGGCGCGTAATCCCAAACTGCTTTTTCTGCGCTGATCCAGTATTCGCGAGTTTGGTCAGCATGCACTGCACCTATTAATAAAAAACACAGGATTCCAATTCGCAAACAAGACTGCATGAGTAGCACAGGACGGCGCTCCAATAGTAAATGGTTGATAACTTGACTACCCAAGATTATGGGCATTGTTGACATTATGGCATTGATCTAAATCAAACGCGAATGATAATTAGTTGCATTTAGAATCTGATGCCATTATTGTCCCGCGTTAATTTGACATGATGTGGTGACGGATTTTACTTCAGCACACTTGAATTTAAGGTATTAGCAAATTAGGGGTAATTATCCGTGAAAAAGCAATTGTTCACCACGATCACTGGTGCTGCACTGAGTCTTGTATGTAGCTTTGCTTACACTTCTACAGATGCAGCGACCATTGCCGATGTGATGAAGATGCTCAAGGCGCAGCAAGCCGAAATAGAAATGCTAAAAAAACAATTAGCTCATACTAATCAGAAGGTAGAAGCAACTGCAGGTGCTGTGGAAACTGTCGCAACCGCCACTCAAGGCTATGCCAAAGTGGCTGAGTGGGCCGACAAAACCCACCTGGGTGGCTACGGTGAGTTGCACTATAACAACAAAAAGAACAGCAAAACCGATGAGGTTGATGCCCATCGATTTGTGTTTTTTGCCGAGCATGAATTTACTGAGGATGTACGATTTTTTTCCGAGATTGAGTTGGAGCACTCAATATCAGGCGAAGGTAAGACCGGTGAAGTCGAGCTTGAACAGGCATTTATCGAATGGGATTTTGCTGAACATCACGCCGCTACAATTGGCCAGTTTCTGATCCCCGTTGGTATTATTAATCAGACACACGAACCCGATACCTTTTATGGCGTTGAGCGTAATCCGGTCGAAAAAAATATCATCCCGGCCACCTGGTGGGAAGCGGGGCTCATGGTCGGTGGCGAACTGGCGCCGGGCCTTACCTACAATCTGGCAGCACACAGCGGACTGAATACACCCATAACGGGCAGCAAGGCATTCATGGTCAGGGATGGTCGACAAAAGGTGGGTAAGGCCACGGCTGAAGAGCTTGCCTATACAGCGCGACTAAAATATACCGGGATCAGCGGACTGGAGATGGGCTTAACGGTGCAGCATCAGGATGATATCGCCCAGGGCCTGGGCATGGACGATGCCAGCGCATTCTTGTGGGAAGGTCATTTAGCCTATCAGGCCGGTGACTTTGGATTGCGGAGTTTGTATGCCATGTGGGATATCGATGGTGACGAGGCCAAAGCCCTGGGTCGCGATCAGCAGGAAGGCTGGTATATAGAGCCTTCGTATCGTATAACTCCAAGGCTGGGCTTATTCGCTCGATACAGCGAATGGGATAATAATGCTGGCGACAGCGCCCTGATCAATATGGATACCGAGATCGAACAAATTGATTTCGGACTTAACTTTTGGCTGGTGGAAAACGTCGTGCTTAAGATGGACTGGGCTAACCAGCGCAATGGCGACGGTGATAGCTTTAATCTCGGAGTCGGCTGGAGTTACTAGATGCTGGGTGGTTTGTACTCGTCGTTAGGACGAGTTATATGATGATGCCAAAAATCACTTCATCCCGAGTAATACATAGTCAGACTTTAGTGTCAGTGATGGTAAAGAGTGTTCGAAGCGTCCGCCGGTTACTTTTGTCGTTTGCATTATTAATAGGTGCTCACGAGGCGGCAGCGAAAGGTCAATACCTGAGTGCTGAAGAATTCCTGCAACAATCGTTTGGCGCTGGTTCCGACCCTGAAATGCAAGCGCTGTGGTTAAGCGACGCTGACAAACTACAGGCCAGGCAAATATTTAATCGGGATTACCCCGGCTTTCGAGTCCGCTATTGGCGGTACGATGGCAGGACCGCCTGGATATTTGATGAGATTGGCAAGACGCGCCCGATAACATTGGGCATCGTTATCGCAAACAAAAAAATCGAAAATATCAGTGTTTTGGTGTTTCGAGAAAGTCGTGGGGCTGAAATCAGGCACCCATTTTTTACGCAACAATTTATTGGTTTAATGTTGCAGAACGACGACCTGCAACTGAGCGCTTCGGTCGATGGCATTACCGGTGCAACGTTGTCCGTCAGAGCTTCTATTAGAGTGGCAAGATTCGCGCTCTACCTGAATGAACAAGTAGCCAATAATGAGCAAGCAATAGCAGATGAGTAATATTCTGATCACAGAGAAGGAAACAAGCTTGCTCAAGCGTTGGCATCGGCGTGTCGGTTTAAGTGCTGCCGGTTTTGTGTTGATCCTTGCTACCACGGGCCTGTTTCTTAACCATGCCATCGATTGGCATCTTGATAGCCGTACACTTAGTTCATCCGCGCTGTTAAATTGGTATGGAATTCGTCAACCGGAAGTATTGCTCAGCTATTCGGTGGGAAAGCAAACTATCACTCGCGTTGGCAGTGAGGTTTTCCTTGATACCCGTGAAATTGCTCATTGCAGGGGCGAGCTTTTTGGCGCGGTAGAACTGTCGGATCAGGGCCATATCGTCGTCGGTTGCAACCAGGAATTAATTATATTTACCCAGGATTACGAGCTGGTTGAACGGCTGGGGGCGACTCATGGCTTGCCATCGCCTCTGGTCAAGTTAGGGCGATATAAAAGTGGGACAGGTGAATATAGTTTGGTATTGGCGGACAGCCAGAAAAATTATCTTGCCGATCTCAATAAATTGACCTGGTCTATTTTGCCGGACGATGATAAATCTCGAGCAAGCCAGAATAGTGTAGCAAGCGAAACGACTCTTTGGTCAGAAGCTATAGCTACACCGGCAACGTTAGCTGAGGCACTAGGTAAACATTTTGTCGGCGAAGGGATTACTGTCGAAAGGCTACTGCTGGATATTCACAGTGGTCGGATAGTCGGTAGATGGGGAATATTGCTGGTTGATATTATGGCGATTTTATTTGTCGTACTTGCCATTACAGGATTTGTGATGTGGTTGCGAGAAAGGTCTAATAATATAACGATGGGAAATTGAGTGGTCGAGGGTCATAGGCGGGCTACTGCATCTGGTTTTTTTTGACATGATATTTACCGTCGTAAAACCCTTCAAAAAAATCATTGATTGCGGGATGCCTAATCGACTCCGGCTCCATTTCGGCCTGTAGATTTTGCTGGGCAACATAGGTGCTATGAACACCTTTATCGACGAGCACGTGATACCAGGGTTCGTGTTTTGGTGGTCGTGATTTAGCCATTTGCTCATACCACTGCGCGGAGAGCATGAATTCGGGATCGATCTCATAAACCACACCGCGGTAATTAAAAAGCTGGTGGCTGACGATCTGGCCAATAAAGAATTTTGTGTGTGTAGTCATAAGGTGTAATTACAGTCGTCTTTTCCTTGTGCGCCCTTTCGCAGCTGTGTTCGCGAACCCCAGAACTTCTGTATTAAGCATTATTTTCATCCGTGGCAATTATATAGGGCTGCCCATCATCACCGACGGTGACCTGAATATTGATCGGTCGGCAGCAGACAAAACAGTCTTCAATATATCGTTGCTCAGGAACAGAGCAATCGATTAATAGTTCGATTCTCTCACCGCAATAAGGGCAATGAGTATTACTTGATTCCAGTAGACTCAACTTGCTATGCCCTCAGCATCTGGGTTCTGAATGCGTTTTTTAAAGTTGAGCGTATCTTTTTGGCCACTTCCTGAGTGCTAATTGTTGTGTGCTCCAATGTGCTATCAGAGACAACATAAATTGATGAGGGTCTCATAGAGTAATGTTCCACCTGTTTGTTGAAAGGCTAATTATATGGATCTGATGGCTGCGGCGCTGCTTATTTTTATTGGCTCCTTTGTGCAAAGTACGGTTGGCTTTGGCCTGGCAATTGTCGCGGCGCCTTTGCTATTTATACTATCACCAGATTATGTGCCCGGGCCGATCACCGCTACGGCTTTAATACTGTCCCTTGCTAATACTTACCGTTATCGCAGCAATATATCGTTAAAGGGTTTGGGTGCCGCTATCGCCGGTCGAATCCCCGGCACGTTGGCAGGGGGCGGACTATTGCTTTGGGTGGATGCCAAATTACTGTCGCTCTGCTTGGGCATTTCGGTCATCGCGGCGGTGTTGGTGGCGGTACTGCCGATTCGTATACGGCCAACTCCTGGCAGAATGGCAGTAGCCGGTTTTATATCGGGGTTTATGGGTACCAGTACAGCCATCGGCGGCCCGCCTTTGGCGCTGTTGCTACAACATGAGCAGGCCAATCTAATTCGCGCTAATCTTTCTGCATTTTTTTCGGTGAGTTGTATCTTGTCTTTGGCGGTACACGTGCCGACCGGCTACATGTCCTGGCATCATATGCAATTGACCGCGCCGCTTATTCCCGCCGCGTTACTCGGTTTTTGGTTGGCGACTCGATGGGTGGACGTTGTATCTAGTCGACATATCCGTATTGTATCACTGGTACTTTGCACGCTGTCCGGTGTTGGCACAATGATAACGTACTGGCATACCTAAACAGCCTAAATAACTTAGACCTGCATCAAACTGAGGTCGAGACGAAATCGTAAATTACAGAGACTTTTCCGCTTGATAGCGTTTTCAGGCAAATTTTACTGTTTTTTGTAACCGCTACTGCGGCAACCTAGACAGCGCACGAAGGTGGCCATTACGGGCCCGGCCACCAGTTTTTTACTGGAGTCCTTTACATTTCCGCCAGCGGCATTAAAAGGCAGGGCTACTACAAAAATTGCTGTACTAATGACCGTTAAGGCAAGCAACGCAGGTCGTCCGATAATTAGATCCGCAGCCATCTCAACACCCGATGGAGGCGTTTGTGGTGGTTCGTACGCGAATGATGATTGGCACATTAATAAAGCCGCTACGAAAGTGAGCGCGCGTAGCATGATTGAATTTTTAATTTTATCTAATATCACTTGAGTTTCTCCTGATTAATTGACGCTGTTTCGAGCTGGATATTGGCTCCCAACGCGAGCGTCGGGCAACCACCTATTATCGCGTCAGTCCTTGAAGTATAGCGCTTAATCTACTGAAACCAAACGGGTTGTTTTTATCAGTTTTGCTAGATTCGTGACGTGGCACATACAATCGGGAGGCAGACCAGTAACAAACGTTGAAAATCGAGAGTTTATTGTCTTTAGTAGTGATCTGGTGACAGGTGTCGAATACTAAATCCACTAACTCTCCGCTATATCTTATTCAAATAGAGTCCGTGATAGCGAGACATCACTCGGCTGATGTAGTCACGAGTTTCGGTAAAAGGCGGTACACCGCCGTATTTTTTGACATTGCCTTCACCAGCATTATAGGCCGCTAATGCCAACTCGATGTGACCGTATCTGTCGAGCAGATATTTTAAATGTCGGGTGCCCGCGCCAACATTTTGATGGGGGTCAAATGGGTCGGTAACGCCATAAAGCTCGGCAGTTGCGGGCATCAGTTGCATTAAACCCTGGGCGCCGGGTTTTGACAGGGCTTTGGGGTTAAATCCGGATTCTGTATGAATCACTGCTTTTACGAGGCCACGATTAACACCATGCTGATCAGCAGTTCGTTTGATCAATTGATCAAACGAATCGCGAAGTTTACTAAAACTGGGTAGCACAGCTGACCGGTCTGCACCCCAATTTTGGTAGGTATGGATGTTTGAGTCGGGATAAATGGTGGTGTGAACCAGGCGGTCGAATTCTTCCAGGCGTTCGCCTTTTGGTTGTTTGTTGGTTGTCACAACATTTGTAAATAGAATATTGCCATTGTCGTCTTTAAATTTGTAAACACTGCCCGCATGGCCCGGCGGTGACATCAGGGTCATCAAGCTGATTCCGACGGCTAGTGTTTGGCGGTGCCATTTAAGGATCATATAAATCTAAGCGTCATATAAATCTTCATACAAGCAAATATCTTAGCTGGATAACTAGATGTCTATGCGCATGATAAGAAATATTGACAAGAAAACAAAGTGTTAGGAAGTATTTATATTATAGATGTGAACTGTGTATTCGGCAATTTGGAGCTTGCCACATTTGCCGTTGAGCCCAAGGTGTATTAATCCGGAAGGATTATTAGCGGTATATTTATGTTCCTTTAACTTGAAGTGATTGCAGTCATAATCACTTTACGGGTATCCGCAGGGTCGATAACCCCGTCAATTTCTAAATAGGTAGCCGCGGTCGTTGCCTTGCCTCTTTCATACATGGCATTAAGCAGTTTATTAAATAGTTGATCTTTTTGCTCAGCGGTTTCAGCGGCGGCCAGCTCTTTTTTGAAACCCAGATGGACAGCTCCTTCAAGGCCCATAGCACCGAATTCGCCGCTGGGCCATGACGCGCTATATATGGGCCTGCCAAAACTTCCACCGGTCATGGCGATGGCTCCGAGGCCATAACCTTTGCGCAGAAAGATAGCGACCATGGGGGATTTTAAGCGAGCGCCTGCAACCATGAGGTCAGACATTTTTCGCACTGAGCCTTCGAGTTCGCTTTCGGGGCCGACCATAAAACCTGGTGTGTCCACCAGGCACAATACCGGTAGTGAAAAGTTGTCACAGAGATTAAGAAAGCGTGCGCCGTTGACCGAAGCCTCGGCGTCGATAGCGCCACCCAAATGCTGGCAGTCATTACAGATCAAACCGAAGGCTTTACCTTCGACGCGCAAAAACCCGGTGATAATACCGCTGCCAAAGTTGGGGCGAATTTCAATAAACGAATCCGTGTCGGCGAGGGTGCTAATAATTCTTCGAACTTTGTATGTGTAACGCCTGTCGGCAGGCATAAGATCCCACAGCTTGCTCTGGTCGGGACAGGTCCAGTGGTTCGTTGATCCCTGAAAGTAAGACAAGACCTGTTGTGCAAGCCGAGTCGCATCGGCTTCGTCTTCAGCCACGATGTCCACAACGCCATTTTTTGTCTGAATTTGTATCGGCCCGATATCGGTGGGTTTGTATAAACCCATACCGCCGCCTTCGATCATGGCTGGCCCAGCCATGCCGATCCAGGATGTTTTGGTGGCGATAGTGATGTCGGCGCAGCCAAATAATGCAGCATTACCGGCATAACAATAACCGTTATTAACAGCGATGGTTGGCACCTTGCCACTTAATCCTGCCCACGAGGCAAAGGAGGTTAGATCCATGCTGAGTTCGTAATCGGTATCACCAGGTCGCCCACCACCGCCCTCGGTATACATAATCACAGGGAGTTGTAATTCATCGGCGAGCTCCAGCGCGCGATCCAGTTTCTTATGATGAAAAACGCCCTGGGTGCCGGCTAACACAGTATAGTCGTTAACAATCACGACGGTTTTGCTCGCGGTTTTACCAAACGTATCAGCGTTAATGGTGGCCAGACCGGTAATAATCCCATCGGCAGCGGTGTTGATTTTTAGGTCTTCAAACTCTCTGCGCCGGCGCTGTGCGGCCACAGCCAGTTGGCCATATTCAAGAAACGAATCGGTATCACATAAATCTTCAAGATTCTCGCGGGCGCTTCGATAGCCGCGTGCATGATGTTTGGCAATGGGCGCTGGCCGGCCTTTATCCAGGGTCGAGTTGAGACGATCCTCGAATTCTTCAAAGACTTTATTTTTATCAACATTAATGGCTGGCTGAGGTTGCGTCTTTATTTTAGTCACAGTAAAAATTGCCTTCTTGTATTTGGGTGGGGTTGAGATTGGGAGCAGCTGTGGTATAGCTACAAGGTGTAAAGTTGTCAGGGGAAAGCGTTCAGTGTAACGCGTTCGTCAATGTCGGACTAAATTGAAGAATTTTGTAAGGCAAATATGAGCCTAGCGTTCGAACCATTTTTTCGTTGAACGGCATATTAGAGACAACAATAAAGATAACTCCGGCCTGCAAATAATGCCTGTATTGAGTTGAACCTAAATAGGATCTGGAATATTAGAACTCCAGGCCGCAGGTATTTTTTTAATCGCGATTCAAGTCACAGATTCTTTATAACGACGAATAGCATCGATATGATCCTGAGGAGATTCCAGACCTGCATTCATCGTTGCAATTGCCAGATGAGTCGTGCCGATATTCCGCCATGCCTCAGCGTTGGCCACCCAGCGATCCGGATCACCACCGGCAATTTGTGCCTGGGCCTGAATGCCAAAACCTGCTGGGTCGCGACCATTTTTTGTTAGCTGTTCGTGTAGGCGCTCGATGGTGGGCTTGGATTGTTTATGGCCGAACAGTGGAAACCAGCCATCGCCCATGCGTGCAGCACGGTCAATAACCGCATCCGCAGTGCCGCCAAACCAGATCGGAATTTGGCGCGTTGGCAGGGGGTTAAGCCCAGCCTGGCTAACCTTGTGCCACTTACCTTCAAAGCTGACGCTATCACTCACCCAAAGTTTGCGTATTAGTGTCACCTGTTCTTCCTGGCGCTTGCCACGATTGTGGAAGTCTTCACCCAGGGCCTCGTATTCGACATCGTTCCAGCCGGTACCAATGCCGAGCCGAACCCGACCACCAGAGAGTACGTCGACCTGAGCGGCTTGCTTGGCAACCAGTGCGGTTTGTCTCTGGGGCAATATCAACACGGAGGTTGCGAATTCGATTGTGTTAGTCGCGCAGGCTAAGTAACCCATGGTTACAAAGGGTTCATGGAAGGGCGTATCTTTATCGTAGGGCCCATCGAAACCGCCGGGACGATCTCGATCGGCGCCGAGTACATGATCGTAGATCAATAGATGGCTAAAGCCGAGTTCTTCTGCCGCCTGGGCATAGTCGCGGATGGCGACAGGATCACTGCCGATTTCTGTTTGAGGGAATACTGCTCCGAATTCCATATTTATCTCCTGTGATTGAGATGGCGTATTTTGAAAGATTAATTCAAGTTGTCGCTAATCGCTTTTGGTACCGGCCCGCCGGTTGCCCAGTCGATAATCTCGGCGAGATGAATAACGGGTAAGTGCTTGTCAGCACTGCTTTTTTTGGATAACTGTGTGATACAACCAATATTGCCGCTGACCACGATCTCGGCCTGGGTTTCTGCCAATCGATCAATTTTTTCGGCGGCTAATTGCCCGGCGAAATCCGGCTGTAGCAGATTATAGGTTCCCGCCGAGCCACAGCAAAGATGTGCATCGCGAGGTTCATGCACGGTAAAGCCGCATGTCTGGAGTGCCGAAATGGGCGCGGTTTTCTCTTTTAGTCCGTGCTGTAGAGAGCAGGGACTCTGCCAGACAATAGCAGTGGCCGGTGCGTGATCACTCCTTAGCGCTGGTTTTTTAATCTCAAATAATACATTAAGTATAATAGATATATCATTGACTAATAACGATAAAATATTTGAAAAATTACTTTCGACCAGGTGCGGGTAGTCTTTGAGCATGGAGCTACAGCCCGACGCGGTCATCAGGACGGCATCCAATGGATGCACCTCATCGCGAAGCAGGTCTTGCCAGGAGAGCAGGTTAGCTTCGGCCATCTTACGAGCCTGTTGGCTTTTGCCTAGATGATGGGGCAGAGCACCGCAGCAACCAGCACCCGAGGGTTCGGACACGATCACTGTGCAGCCATGGCGGGTTAATACTCTAACTGCTGCTGCGTCTATTTCCGGCGCCAATGTGCTTTGGACGCAGCCGGTGATTAAGGCGACGCGTTTAATCTCCTGTCCTTCAGCCTGATAAGTACCCGGTTGAATCATTTCAGTTTCGTTGGCAATTTTTTCTGGAATAAGTTTTGACAGCGCTCCAACCGGTGCGAGATGTTTGCCGAATTGATTGAGAAGTGGTTTCGCCCAGCGACCAGCGATCAAAGCCCGCCGAAACCAGTGTCTTCTTGGCAGCAGCCAGGCTAGCAACGTGCGGTACCAGCGCTCAATTACGGGGCGCTGATATTTTTCTTCAATCAATTCACGACCCTGATCAATCAGTCGTCGGTAGGAAACGCCAGACGGACAGGTGCTCTCGCAGCTCAGGCAAGATAGACAGTGGTCCAGATTAGCCACAGTTGCCGCAGATGGCACTTCCTCGCTCTCTAGTAGGTGCTGAATTAATGATATGCGACCCCGAGGGCTTTCTCGCTCGTCGCCGGTCAGTCGATAGGTGGGGCAGGTGGCCGTGCAAAAACCACAGTGAACGCATTTACGTAGCACTTCATCGGCGATTTGAATATTCGGCAGGGTGCGCTGACTGTCAGTGAAATGTGTTTGCATCAAGCCTGCTCGGTGGATGGACTCTCGATGGGTGGAGAAGGATACATGCGCCCGGGGTTGAGTATTCCGGCAGGGTCAAAGCTGGCCTTTACACGCCGTGTCAGCGCGGCCAGGGGGGCAGGCTGTGGTTGAAATACAGGTATCGAGAGACGAGTGGATTGATCAGCCCGCCACAACGTAGCGTGACCGCCATAAGGGCTTAGCATTGTCCGCACCTGGGCAGCATTGAAATGCGCTGGGCAAGCAATCCATAATGCACCGCCGGCCTGATCAATCTGCCAGTCCGATACACCTAAATCAGCGAGATGGGCTATCACTTTGCAGCAATTAGCAGGCGCAATCGACAGGCGCCAGATTTGATCCTGAGAATTATCACTGAGCAAATCGAGGTTGGCGATTTCCCGCCACAAAGCCCTGGAGTTAAGGCTGTGTAACTCTTCCATCGCGAACTTTTTCTGTCTAAAAGCTTGCTGACTAAAATATGTTTTCAATGCGTCAAGCCGATACTTCACCGAAGGTTCTGATCCTTCCAGTCGAATCGCGGTTACCGAAGCACTGGAGTTACCCACATAACTAACAGTGGATCGAGCGCTTAATGAGGGCGGGAGGTGGGCACCAGCACTGATGCTGTGCGGTGAGCTGACTGCAGCGGTCAAGGCCTCATTGGTCTGCTCCCGATCAAGATCGAAGATTAATAAGGTGCGGGTTTTCTCTGGCCGAGGTAATACTTTTACTGTGACTTCCCATAGCGCAGCTAAGGTGCCCCATGATCCAGCCATCAATTTTGATAGATCAAAACCGGTAACATTTTTCACCACGCGACCGCCGGACTTAAAATGTTCACCTCGGCCACTCACCGCTTTAAAGCCGAGGAAATGATCGCGCGCTGCTCCAGCAAAAAACCGTCTGGGGCCGCTGATGTTTCCAGCCAGGGTTCCACCCAGCGTGCCACTTTTCCCATCTGCATTGGCGATACCAAACAAGTTGGAATAGTCAGGTGGTTCAAACGCTAGCATTTGATTTTGTTCCGCTAACAGGGCTTCAATTTCTGCCAGAGAAGTACCCGCACCGGCCGTCAAGACCAGTTCGATGGGGTCATATTGCTTAACGCCTGAAAAGGCGCTGAGATTGAGTAGATGTTCGGGCTGCACCGGGTGTCCAATGGCCGATTTGCTGCCTGAACCGAGAACCGCTAAAGGCGTGTTAGTGGACGCAGCCCACTGCAACAGATCGATCAACTGCTCTGGCTGCGCTGGTTGGTGTATTTGGCTCATTGGCTATTCTGGGAGCGTATATTAGGGAGTTTTTCAGGGTGCTTAATAGCACTTAAAACCGTGGCAAACCGGGGAAAGGGAGCTCCCCATTGTGGACATGCATTTCACCGAGTTCAGCACAGCGGTGCAAAGTTGGGAAGACTTTGCCAGGGTTGAGTCGACCCTCGGCATCAAAAGCGCATTTCACCCGCATCTGCTGATCCAGGTCGCCTTCATCAAACATCACACTCATCAGGTCCCGTTTCTCGACGCCAACGCCGTGCTCGCCGGTAAGTACACCGCCAACCTCGACACAGAGTTTTAGTATATCCGCGCCAAATTCTTCTGCCCGTACCAGCTCACCGGGTTTATTGGCATCGTACATTATCAGCGGATGGAGGTTGCCATCACCGGCGTGGAATACATTAGTCACGCCCAGCTGATATTGCTCACTCATCTCCGCCAACCGTTTCAAAACCAGGGGTAATTGATTGCGGGGTATGGTGCCGTCCATACAGAAATAATCAGGTGATAATCGGCCTACCGCCGGGAAGGCGGACTTACGACCCAGCCAGAAAGTCAGTCGTTCCTGTTCAGAAGAGCTTACTTTTACCGAGCTGGCTCCGGCGTCGTTGGCCAGCATCACCACTTTCTCAACAAGATGATCGACCTCGACAGTAGGGCCGTCGAGTTCAACGATGACCAGGGCTTCAGCGTCCAGGGGATAACCGGCATGGCAAAAATCTTCGGTGGCTTTGATAATGAACTTGTCCATCATTTCCAGCCCTGCCGGAATAATGCCGTGGCCGATAATATTGCCGACCAGCTGCCCGGCCACCTCAATATCATCAAAACCTATCAGCATAGCCCGAGCCGTTTCCGGCACGGGTAAGATGCGTACGGTCACTTCAGTCACCACGGCCAACAAACCCTCTGAACCGGTGAGAAGACCGAGTAGGTCATACCCTTCAGCATCAAGGTGTTTGCCACCGAGTTGGATAATAGAGCCGTCCACCATAACCACTTCGATACCTAGCAGGTTATTGGTGGTCATGCCGTATTTCAGGCAGTGAACACCACCAGAGTTTTCGGCGACGTTGCCGCCAATTGTGCAGGCAATCTGACTGGAGGGGTCAGGCGCATAATAAAAACCTCGGTCGGCAACCGCTTCACTGAGGGCCAGGTTGGTGACGCCGCTCTGGGTAGTTAAACAGCGATTGTCGTAGTCGATATCGAGAATCTTATTGAACCGAGCCATCGCCAGCAGCACGCAATCTTCCAGGGGTAGGGCTCCCCCAGATACGGACGTACCAGCACCACGGGCAACCACCTTGATGCCGCGACGGTGACAGATAGCCATGATTTTCGATACTTCCTCTACATCATCGGGTAACACGACCACCATGGGCAGCTGTCGGTAGGCGGTTAGCGCGTCGCAATCGTAGGTGCGCAGACTAGCGACATCGGAAATAACCCGTTGGGCTGGTAGAAACGAGCCGAGCTCATCAAGTAATGCCTGCCGTTGATTTAATATTGCCGACTCTGCGGCGGGCATTTTCATGGTCGGTTTTACCTGAATGTGAGAGTTATGTTTATTTGCCCCATGGTACCAGAGCAGGTCATTTAATGGGGTATCCACCAGGTAAGTTCGCTCAGTCTGAGCATTTGCCCGAAATTCTTCTCAAGGTCTTATATGAGCGTGCCTGAATGTGCTTGAATAGCGGCGAACAGATATGATGATGAACTCTCAACAGTTAATTCTCGAAAACACACATTCGGAAAGTTACATCCGGAAGCAAACATCCACAGAAACAGGAGAGCAAAATGAAAGTAGATGGCGAACTGCCCATGGGTATGGACAAAATTGTTGATCGTATTGGCCCAATGGAGGCGGCGGGCTATGACGGCGCGCAGTCTATCGAGACCGGGCACGATCCTTTTCTGCCATTGGTGCTGGCGGCTGAACACAGTAAAGATATCGACCTTATTACCGCCATTGCAGTGGCGTTTGGGCGCAACCCACTTAATCTCGCGGCGATGGGGAACGATATAAACAGTTATTCGGAAGGGCGTTTTATCCTCGGCATGGGTTCTCAGATTAAAGCTCATATCGAAAAACGCTTCTCCATGCCCTGGGGCAAGCCCGCGGCGCGAATGCGCGAAATGATTCTGGCTATGCGCGCTATCTGGGCCAATTGGTATGACGGTGAACCATTGAATTTCCGTGGTGAATTTTATAACCACACTTTGATGACGCCGATGTTTACCCCAGCGCTCAGCGATTACGGCCCGCCCCGGGTGTTTATTGCCGCAGTAGGGCCCATGATGACGGAAGTCGCGGCTGATTTATGTGAAGGTATGCTGGTGCATCCGCTAACGACTGTTGACTATTTACGCAATCACACTTTGCCTATTATTGAAAAAGGTCTGGCAAAGCGCGGTTTGAAGCGTAGTGATTTTGAATTGTCTTACCCGGTGTTTATTGTCTCTGGGCAAAATGAAGATGAGTTTACAAAGAACGACAGGGCCATCAGAGAGCGCATTGCTTTTTATTCCTCGACCCCTGCCTACAAGCGCGTGCTCGAATCCCACGGTTGGGAAAATTTGCAGCCCGAGCTAAACCAGATGTCCAAGCGCGGCGAATGGGTCGCCATGGGTGATTTAATCACTGATGAAATGCTCAACAGTTTTGCCGTGGTTGGAGAGCCGGACGAAATTGTGCCGATGATTAAGGAACGTTATACCGGCCTGGTTGATCGTATCAGTATCAACTTTACTTATGCCCCACGGGAGCAACGTCCAGCGCTGATAAAAGAACTAGCATCCTAAAAAACGGTGATAGATAACCACTACAAAATCGAGCAGAGGAAATAACATGATCGTTGAACAGGTATGGACAGGAAACGACTATCGCAATTTTAATTATCTGGTGGTTTGTCCGGAAACCGGCGAAGCGTTGGCCATCGACCCACTGGCCCACAAAATGTGTCTGGATGTTTGCAGGGAAAAAGGCTGGGAAATTACTCAGATATTAAATACCCACGAACATTTTGACCACACCGGCGGCAATCAGGCTATTGTCGATGCCACCGGTGCTAAAGTGCTGGCCCATAAAAACGCAGGCAGCAGCATTGAGGGTATGGATAGAGGTCTGGAAGCCGGTGAGGTGATCAAGGTTGGAAAAACCGTTGAGCTATTAGCGCTGGATACCCCTGGCCACACCATGTGCCACATTTGTCTGCTTTCTAAAACAGAGCAGCCAGGCTTGTTTAGTGGAGACACCTTGTTTAATGCTGGAGCGGGCAACTGTCACGGCGGCGGTCATCCGGTGGAACTCTATGAAACCTTTGTTAAGCAACTGGCTGAATTGGGTGAAGACACGTTGATTTATCCAGGCCATGATTATCTCAATAATAATCTGGAGTTCACCCTGGATCGGGAACCGGACAATGAACACGCAAAGGCCTTATTAAAGCAGACAAAAAACCAGGATCCAGCAGCGGCACTTGTGACGACATTGGGCCAGGAAAAAGATATCAATACATTTTTCCGTCTGCACAGTCCGTCGGTGATTGCTGGTTTGCGAGAGGCTTTTCCCGATCTGCCCGAAAATCCAGACGCTGAAACCGTGTTTGTGAAACTTCGCGAAATGCGCAACAGTTGGTAGTGGGTTGCCCGGATTGACAAATTGATCCCGAGGCCGAGATTAAATTCGCGACTGGCCTTGTCGGCAAAAAAAGTGCCGATAAGGCTTTGCTAACCAAGTGGCTGACAAGGTATGGCTAATAAATTATGGCTGATAACGTAGGGTAGATAGCGTATGACTGATAAACCAAATGCTGAGATGGCGAAATTCTGGAACGGCGAGGGAGGCCAAAAGTGGGTGAGTCGCGAAGATCGCCTGGAAGCCAGCCTTCAACCCTTTGGCCAGTGTGCCATCGACGCTGCAATGATCTCAAGCGATGAATGCGGTCTGGATATCGGTTTTGGTTGTGGAGAGACCACTATTCAGCTCGCAGCAGAGCTTGGCCCTGGCGGTCACGTGCATGGTCTGGATATTTCCACAACCATGGTGGATGCCGCTCAAAATAGAGCCAAAAGAAACGGGGTAAAAAATATCTCTTTTCAATGTGCCGATGCACAGACATCCACGCTGCCGGTAGGTCACTACGATTTCGTTTTTTCCCGCTTTGGCGTGATGTTTTTCGATGATCCAGTGATGGCATTCAAAAACATCTACCGCAGCTTGAAACCCGGTGGGCGGCTGGTCTTTATGTGCTGGGCAGGGCGAGACGACAATGCCTGGGTGCGCCTGCCGTTGGCGGTGGCGGCAAACTATATATCCGTCCCCGCTCTGCCGCCACCCGGCACACCAGGGCCGTTTTCGCTTTGCGATGACGCCAGAGTAAAAAATATTCTTAATGAGGCGGGGTTTTGCGACGTCGCAGTTGAGCCGTTTCATACACCTTTTGTTCTCGGAGTCGACGTGGATGAGGCGGTAAGCTATTTGATGGAACTTTCACCTACGGGCGGCGCCATCAGGTTAGCTGATCCTGATGAAGAAGTGCGAGCCAGTATTGCTGGCGAACTAGCCACTTTGCTTGACTCACATAACAGCGAAACGGGAATCACGATGGATGCTTTGGGATTGCTAGTCACCGCTCAAAAGGTTTGAAGTGTGAGGTTTCAGGTTTAATTTTTTAGGATTTTGAGTCTTGTGGTTTAGCTTGCTTGAGCCTGTTAACTAAGGGCTTCGGCAACAAGATTAAGTGACTCTGTTTGTTCATCCTGTGCTATTTGCTGCAGTGGTGTGATGACCAAATGTGTAATCCCTAAACGCTGCTGGTATTCATCGGTTTTTTGTCTGACAAAAGCTTTGTTACCAATCAGCATCCAGTCATCTAGCTTTGCATGCTGGGCCCGCCATTGACTGCGTTGATCGTCTGTATTCAATTGTTTTCTCAGCGCCCGAATACTTGCATTGTCTTCACTGACAAAGACCCTGCGCATAATCGGTCGTATTGGTGGAATCATTTGCCCAGCGCTTTCACAGGCCTCGCTGTGCAGCGCGAAGTTTTTGATTAAATCATCAAGCGTCTCAAGCGGCGAAGCGAAATAGGGTAGACCAAGCCTGCCAGCCTGAGCCAGGGCCTTGGGGCCGAAAGCTGCGACCCAAATATCGGGGTGGGGTATCTGAACGGGTAAGGGATGTAAGAAGACTTTCGTCTCTGGACTATCAGCGTCGTTGGTAGCAACGTTTGCCCCAGACCAGGCCTTAATCATCAAACCCAAATTCTGTTCAAAATATTGACGCTTATTTTTGGGTTCTACGTTAAAGGCTTTGAGCATATTGGTTGCGACCCCTCTACCGACACCAAGAATAACCCGCCCGCCGGATAGTTGATCCAACGCAGCCACCTGAGCTGCGGCATGCAAGGGATGACGCAGGGGTAGTAAATAAGATGCGGTGGCCAGTTTTAATCGAGTGGTAGCGCCAGCAACACAGGCCAGGAGCATCAGTGGGTCAGGAATAGCCGTATCGATAAAATGGTTTTCTGGCAGCCAGAAAGATTCATAACCCAACTGCTCGGCAAATATAGCTTGTTCGATCAATGCCTGGGCCGTGTGATCTGAACGCCAGGGTGTTAAGCCAAGATGCATACCTTAACTCGCCTGCCAACTATTGAGATGGGTTGGTGTCATGTGTAGCAGTGTTGGTGGCTCGGTAAGAACAGCTGTGTGTTGGTATTGCGGATATTTGTTTTGCAATATGGTAACTGCATTGTTAGCTTCTGATTTGAATGGGTCCTGCGCTTCCTCCAGATAGACCACTTTTATAATGACATCAATACGCAACCACCAAAGCTGTGACCAATTATCACTGTATTCATCGAGCAAAATGCTTCCCTCAGGATTAGCCATAGCATTTTTGACCCGCGTTAATTGAGTGCCACGCTTGAGCTTACCATCCACCGGCGACCAGATTTTTCCGGCTTGCCAGACAAACACAATTGGGACTTGATGGGTTTGTCCTTCGACGTTGACTGTCGCGAGTCGTGCGATCGGCCAACTAGCCAGGCGCTGTTCAATAAGGTTTTGTTTCAGTTTCAAATAGCAACCCCAAGTCTTGTCATCCAGTTAAATAAGCCAAATTTAACATAACCATGGGCCTGGTGTTTAATGGCTTTTGAGAGTGTACTTGCCTAGACTTGCAGTCTGGCAAAATCAATGATGAGGATGTACTCATGGCCCATATCGGTGTGTCTATTTTTCCCACAGACTATTCCATACAACCTATAGAGCTAGCAGAGGCGGTTGAAGAGCGGGGCCTGGATTCTCTGTTTGTCTGCGAGCACACCCATATACCGGTGTCCCGGCAATCGCCCTGGCCCGGTGGCGGAGATTTACCCAAAGAATATTGGCATACTCACGACCCGTTCGTCGCCCTGGCGGCGGCAGCAGCAGTTACCAGTCGTATTCAACTCGGTATGGGGATATGTCTGGTAGTCGAACGTGATCCCATTCAACTGGCAAAGGAAGTGGCTTCGCTGGATGTTATTTCCGAAGGCCGATTAATTTTAGGTATTGGCGCGGGCTGGAATGCCGAAGAAATGGCCAATCACGGTGTTGAATTTAATACCCGTTGGAAAGTCGTCAGAGAAAAAGTTCTGGCTATGCGTGAAATCTGGACCCAGGAGGAACCTGAATTTCATGGCGAATATGTCGACTTTGATCCCATCTGGTCCTACCCAAAACCGAAGCAGGCCGACGGGCCGCCACTATGGATGGGCGCTCAATCGAAATGGGCCTTCCCACGTGCCGTCGAGTACTGCGATGGCTGGATGCCTATTGGCTTTATGCCGGGTTTTGAAGATGGTCTGGATACTTTACGCCATGAATGTGAACAATCGGGGAAAAATTATCAGCGTTTTGATAAAGCAGTATTCGCTGCGCCTGCGGATGAAGCGGCTTCCAGTGCTTTAATAGAACGAGGTTTTACCCATCTTATTTATCCGATGCCCTCAGAGAGTAGCGATCAAATATTACCCATTCTTGACCAATATGCTGAGCTTGCAAATAAATTGCATTGAGCGCTATAGGGTTTGATCAGGTTGCAATGAAATTGCGAAACTTATTAAGGCGAGAGTAGATGTCACGCAAAGTATTAATTTCGGGAGCGGGTATAGCCGGATTGACGGCTGGTTTGTGGCTCAAACGACAAGGCTTTGAGCCAGTGATTGTCGAGCAGGCAAGTGCGCCTTTAAAAGGTGGATTTCTAGTTTCTCTCTCAGATAAAGCCTACCAGTACGCAGGTGAGCTTGGTGTGTTGTCGGCGATGCAAGAACGTAATATGGGTATCACTAGCTCAAGTTATCATAATAAAAACGAGACAACATTACTCGCGCTTGATTACCAGAAGTTATTTGAAAATGTAGACGTTCTACAAATAATGCGTGATGACGTAGTGGACGTTTTATATCAAACCGCGCGTGATAAAATGGAAATTCGTTTTAACGATTCTATTGAGATTATTTCTAACCAAACAGGTGCAGTTGAAGTGGGTTTTACTTCTGGCCTGCAAGAGAAATATGATTTAGCTGTTATTGCTGAAGGTCCAAACTCATCGACTCGTCCACTGCTTTTTCCCGACTCCGTTACCATCGATTACCTGGATTTATATTGCGCCGCTTTTCGCTTGCCAAATGTGCTGAATTTGGAGAACAAGTTTGAGACGCATATGCAAAAAGGTCGGTACATGGCAATATTTAACACGCTCGAAGGGGATTTGGGTTCGGTATTTATCTGGTCTAGTGATGCTCGGAAGATGCCACCAAAAGACGAGCAAACCCAGACACTTCTGGCCGGCTTTGACAACGCAGGAACCGTCATTGGTAGGGTGTTAGAACATTGTCCAGATCAACCGCATTACATGGATATTCTAAAGCAGGTTAAGGCCGAGGATTGGGTTGTTGGAAGAACGGTTATACTAGGTGATGCAGCCCACTGTATGACGTTATTTTCCGGTCGTGGCGCCGGTGCAGCTATTACTGGCGCAAGCAGATTGGCCGAAAGTTTAAAGCTGCAGCGTGATATACCTAAAGCGTTGCTCAGCTATGAAGCGGCGAACCGACCCATTATCGACCCCATTCAGCGGCAAACCCGTAAGGCGGTACGCTGGTATGCGCCACAGAATAATCTTGACTGGTTGTTACGGGACAATGCCATGCGCTTCTTACCCAACTGGTTATTTCAGCAATATTTTAATCGTAAATATTCCAATGTCTGAAATGCCCTTATCTGAAACACGCTTGTCTGACCCATACTCTAATTTGCTTTCTCATTCCGCCAGCGTTCCATTCACCATGGATGTTGAAGACCCAGACATTCACACAGATGGTTCTTTTGTGGAAGTTGTAGATCAGGTGCTAGCCTGGTTGGAGACAGAAAAAAAACCAGGCAGTTTTTTTATCGTTGGAGAGCTGGCCAAAAATTATCCGGCGATGGTAAGACGTATTTCCGAACAGGGCCATGAACTCGGCTTGCACGGCTTAGAGCATGTTCCCGTTAATTCGCTCAGCGAGCAACAATTCAGCACGGATACCCAAAAAGGTAAAAATATACTTGAAGATATCAGTGGTAAAAGACTAAGTGGCTATCGGGCGCCTATGTTCTCTATAACCGCGGCCACGCCCTGGGCGCCGGGTATATTACAATCTTTGGGTTTTAGTTATTCATCCAGTGTCTTACCGGCGCGCAATCCCCGTTACAGCATGTCGGACGCTCCGCAGGCGCCTTTTTTATGGCCCTGCGGACTGCTTGAAATGCCTGCGCCCGTTACTTCCTGTTTGGGTCTGAGGCTGCCATTTTTAGGCGGCATTTACTTTCGCTATTTTCCAAACAGATTTATTGAAAATGCATTAGCTCGATTACCTGATGACCAGGCGCCCTGGTTCTATTGCCATCCCTATGATTTCCGGTTTGGAAAAAAATATATCCACATGCGCGATACACCGCTTTGGGTCAATACGCTATTGATGCTCAATCGTCGCCGTGCTTTTGAAAAAATGAAGAAGTTGTTTGCAGGGGAGCGCGCGAGTATTACGCTTGCTGAATTGGCGAACAAGCATCAATTAAAATTGACTGGCCTTACGGAAGCTCAATAAAATTGATTGAAATTATCGAGTTGGGTTAGATGGCGTATATTGCGCCAAGTGGTCCGAGACGATTGGTCAGAGCCAGCGGTAATTTTGACCAAATATTGGTCAGCCGTTGGACATTATCATCGTCATGGGTCAGGTTGGGGATGGCGTGTTTATCTAGCGACAAATAGCTATAAACCATCTTGCGAGGCTTAAAACCCAGATTCTTTTTGAAAGAATACGGGCCGCTGGCGATTGGGCTACGGCCAAAGTCAAATTCGCTATAGCCGTTATCTACGCCATGGCACATCAATTGCCAATACATATAGGGGTAACTATTAAACTGCCTGGCGGCGGGTATGCCGCCACCGTAATAGGGCATGACAGTATCTTTATAGTAAAAGCTGAGCACGCTGGTGAGATCAACACCGTCCTTGCAAATCGTAGTGATTCCAGTCGATTCAGGAAACTCATCCAGTAACGCTAAAAAATATTTGCGGGGATATATCGGTGTGCCAAGATTGCGCAGACTTAGGCCATAGACGTTTAAAAAACGATCCACATCTCGATGCTGCACCGTTTCAAGGTCATGTTTTTGTGCTTTGCGTATTACTGCGCGCTGCCGATTGGGGATGTCCAGTAAGATTTGATCATGGTCGGGTAGCAGTGTTTTTTTGAAGGTTGCAAATGTCGATTGTGCCTGCCACGGCTCTGGTACTCCGGTTTCTACATCATCAGATTGTGGAGGTAATGCTACATCGCGAAGTTCTATGTAACGGGCACCGAATTTTCTTCCGTCCTCCACCAAACGTCGCAACAGTGCTTCGGCTATGTCGGGAGATTCCGCCACTGGGCCAGCAGAGACACTAAACGGATTTGAAATGACCGCTTTACCAATAAACGGCCGTTTGACCAGGCAGGCGGGTAATATCCCTACTATCGCCGAACCTTGTTTTGCGATTAGATAATGCGCGGTAAAGCGATAGGTTTGTTTGATCACACTTTGCCAGGCGGACAAATGAAAAAATAGGCCGCGATCGTGTTGGCCGACAAATTCGTCCCAGGCACCGGTATCTTGAGTATTGGAATCGGTATTGAGTATCTCTATCTTCAAGATACTTTCTCAAACTGCATGTAATACGAAGCACCCAGACATTTTGCCAGCAGGCTGTCAGTGTTAATATCGGTTGGCCCTAGCGGCAAAGTCATTCTTTGTTCGCGGACCGCTAAATGATAGCTCTCTGTCATGTCACGTAATTGCTTTGGTGTGTGTAGGAATTGAGGAAAAATGGGCACGCCGGATAATCTATTTTTTAACGAGAAAATGCCATGGGCGAGTCGATGAACGAGTGTTTCCCCGCCTCGCCATAGAATATGTATTTCGCCGCCGGGCTTTAAAATTCGACTCGCTTCGCTAAAAAACTGGGCGATCTGTTCACTGGGTTGCTGGTTAAAAAACTGACAATTAACTACCGCATCAAAGCTTTCGTTATCGAAGGGCAAACAAAACGCATCACCGCGAATGATGGTCACTTGATTAATTTTCGCTTGAACACACGCGTCGTCGTTAAAATCAATGCCGGTAACCCGATGCTCGTCTGACAGCGATTTTAGCATTAGGCCAGAACCGCAAGCGATATCCAGCACATCGCCCGGACGGATTTGCGGCGTAAGATAGGCTTGCTCTCGTAGGAAAAACCAGTTGGCCAGGTAACCATTTCCGGCACCATTATCACCACCAAAGCGCTTGCGCATAGACTGGTATTTAGCATCAACAACAGGATCAGCCATAAAGATTACGTCTCTCTAAACAAGCTGGCGCAGAATAAAAAATACATAAGCGTATAGGATAAAACACTCAGTCTTAGCAACAGACTCACTGCGATTGCTTCTGGCAAATCGACACCGAACGAATACAAAATGCCACTCAGTCCTGCCTCCATCACGCCGAACCCTCCTACTGACTGTAAGGGTACGGCACCAAGAAAGTTTGTCAAAATGCCAACCAATAATAGTCGCTCATAGGGAAGCTCTAGCTGGCAGGCCATAAGTAGTATTGCTACTGCCAGTATGGAGGCGAGCCATTTTATAAAAGTCTGAATCAGAACATGCCAGACCTTCAATTGGGAAAAGTCGTGTTTGTACCATCGACGACCCTGTAAAAACATAGACAACAGTTTACGTAATAGATGATGTTTATGTTTAACTCTGTAGAGTATTCGGCAAGCAAAATCGAGCCACATATTCATCGTTGCCAGAAGCAGAAATATCCCTGTAATTAACGCGAGGTTAACAACTAAACTGGTTGCGGAGCCGAGTACGCTGATGCTTAACAGTGCAATAAGCAGGCTGGTAAGCACGACAAGATCAAATATGCGTTGAGTGACTATGCTGGCAATAGCGGCACCCGGTGACACTGCAAAAACCCGTTGAAAAACAGATATGGCGGCAACTTCACCCAGCCGCGCGGGTAATAAGTTCAGCCACATAATGTACCAGGCATTGGCATACAACCCTCTGCTGTAACTGGCTCCGGTATTGGTGAAATACTGAATACGTTTTGCGGTGATCATCGCTTCGATAGTCAGAAATACGAATAACCCCGCGACCAGCTCGACACGCAATTGAAAAAATAGGGTGCTGAGGACGGCGGTGTCGAGTTGCCAGAATACAAAACCTAGCAACACAACACTCACGGCAGAGGCCATTAGCCAAACATTAGTTTGTCCATTCATGTTTGGTGATTGAGCTTGCTTTTATATCGTGTAGGTAACACTAAGTGTGTCCATCCCAATGCGTAAAGAGCAATTAATGGCAGGTTATATCGGGCCACATTCAGTGATACGCCAGCACGAAGCAGAAGCATATAAAAAGGCAGGGCGCTTATCCATAACAGTGCAAACCTGCGATTTTTCAATTCACGATAAAGCAGCAGCAGATAAGTAAAAAAGCCGCCGATAGCCCACCACTTTCCTGGGAAGAGTCCACGCCAGCTAAAGCTCAGTGTGGTTAAAGTATGCATGACAGGTTGGCTAAACATTTGTCCTAACAGCCATTGCATAGGATGATTATGGTTAGCTGATTCAGCGTATAACTGTTTTGCGATTTCATTATATGAATTTTGAGCCCCAGCCTCATGTCGGTCAGTTAAATATGGAGGAAAAACGTTCTTTGCAATATTGTCACCAACATCCGGAAACCAGAACACAAAAGACGTGAGCCATTCCTTAGTGCTCATATCGTTATATGCGAGACGCTGAGCCAGGATAAATGCACCATAGCGGTTATCAACTAGCTGCCACTGGGATGAGAGTTCGTGATTTCTCCATAGCCACGGACTGATAGTGAGGATAAAACCCAACACAAAACAGACTATCGATTGCCGAGATCGGGGCGACTTTATCGCGATAAGCAGACCACATAGCAGGCAAAAAGGCAGCAGATATAGATATTCTGGCCGGGTTAGGGTCAGTAATGCCAATAGAACCCCAGCGAGGATGCCGTAACGGATTTGTCGCTGCTCAAACCATAGGAGTACGCTAAATTGCAGCCCAAGAAACAGCGGCATGACTAAATTGGTTACCAGTATTCGCTGTCCGTAGTCTGTGAGCGTAAAAGACAAAAAAACAAATACGGGTGTGAGGTAAAGGTAGGCCGGTAGCTTGAACAAGCGAAACCCGATGAGCCCTGTGAGTATCAGACTTATTCCGGCCAACACATAGTTCGTTAGTATTAAAGGTTCGAGCTGGTGAGGACAGCTTTCAGCGTTACCCGCAGGTGGGCCGCAACTAGCGTTTCCGTTTAAGCAGTCTATACGTGCAGACTGCTCCAGATAACAGGCCAGCGAAGTCTCGGTGTTTTCCGACGTGATGCTCGATAAAACCAGCGGATATAAAGGTGCGTTAGAAAAGCTTCGTGCAGGTTCAGTGTGCGTATCGCCAAAATTTAGACCAAAAATATTGTACTGACTAAGGCTATATACGTAATCTGCATAGCGTATCTCGTCCTTGTGAGGAATTTCTATGGAGATATAAAACACCCAGTGAAACGATAGCAGTGCCGAGCTTATGGCCAGTAAAAAGAGGCCTTGCCGGACGCTAATTCGGCTGGGTGTCATCTTGGTCGAGTAGTTTATGCAGTGGGATGGAAGGTTGGTTGCCGACATCGAAACCGATCGCCGAAAGGGTTAATTGCAGACCAATGATTATGGGTAGGGCCGAGAGCATGACGGTTCCGGCGGGCGTGTTAATTTGTGCTGCGGCACTGTCAAGCCAGGCTAGGGTGCCGTGGATGACACCAAATATAAGCAAGGTGGGGCCGAGCAACCATTCGATTGAAGCAAGCTGAAAGTCTCTAATAAGATAATTATAAAAAATTCGTTTGAAAAAATTTCGGGTATGCAACCAGAGAAACTGGGGGATCACTTTTAAGATATTCAAACTGCTATTTTCATCTGAATATAAAGCTTGTTGTGGGAAATCTCGTACCACCGCACGGATGGTCGCGAGGCGGAAAAGCATGTCAGATTCAAAGAAATAGCCATGATGTATTTTGTCGAGTGGTATTAAAGCCAAAATGCGGGAATGAATAGCGACAAAACCGTTAGTCGGATCAAAAATCTGCCAATAACCTGTTGAGAGTTTATTCATAAATGACAGCAGGGCATTGCCGACCATGCGTAAGCGAGGCATGCCGTCGAGATTTTCCAGCAGAAAAAATCGGTTACCTTTCACGTAATCGGCCTTGCCGTCGACAATAGGTTTGATTAGCTGGGCGATTTTTTGTGGATTCATTTGGCCATCGCCGTCTACTTTGACGATAATGTCCGCGCCTAATTGTAATGCCGTTTTAAACCCAGTAATCATAGCGCCGCCAACGCCGAGGTTGTGCGGATTTCGTTTAACTACGATGCGGGGGTCGTTGGTCTGATTTTCAATTATCTCGGCACTGCCGTCAGGACAGGCATCGTCAACACAGATGATGTGATTGACCAGCGCAGGCATTTTTTCGAGCACACCAAGGATTTTGCTGTGCACGCGGTAACAGGGCACCACAACTGCGATATTCACTAGACTACTCCTGTTACCGTGGGCCTTAACGGCGGGTAATTTATCTGGTCGTCATGGCTTGCGCAAGTAAGAATGGCGTATTGCCATGAATGTCACCGTTCGGTTTTGGATAGACATTGAAATGCCATAGGCTGGATCTTAGCAAACGCGACATCTTGATTAAGAGACAGGTAAAATTACGTTCCTCCGGTCAATTCAATTGTAACGGTCAATAACACCATGCGTTTATTCGATATCATCGCCATTCTTATCTGCCTTTCGGCAGTTTTGAGCTGGGTCAATCATCGTTTCTTAAAATTACCCACCGTGATCGGTTTGATGCTGACCGCCTTGCTGATGTCTCTGGCCATACAGCTGCCTTTACCATTTTTAGATGGCCTGGAGGAGCACGCAGCTACCATACTGTCGCAGATTGATTTCGATAAAACGCTGCTCCATGGCATGTTAAGTTTCCTGCTTTTTGCGGGCGCGTTGCACGTTAATCTCAATGATCTTGCCCAACAAAAATGGGTGATTGGAATTTTAGCGACCCTTGGTGTGGTCGGGGCTACTTTTTTGATTGGTGGTGGAGCCTACTGGTTATTTAACTGGTTTGATCTGAATGTTCCTTTGATTTATTGCTTGTTATTTGGTGCATTAATTTCGCCCACTGATCCCATAGCCGTGTTGGGTATTCTTAAAAGTGCCGGCGCGCCGAAAACCCTTGAGACCAAAATTACGGGCGAGTCATTGTTTAACGACGGTGTTGCCGTGGTGGTATTTTTGGTTATAGCGGATATCGCCGTGGACGGTGGAGAAGTGAGCGTCGCAATGATATCGACTCTGTTTTTAAAGGAAGTCGTTGGTGGACTGGTCTTTGGCCTGATATCCGGTGGTTTGGCCTATCAGATGCTCAAACGTGTGGACAATTATCAGGTTGAGGTATTAATTACGCTGGCCCTGGTGATGGGTGGCTATGCCATCGCGGAGCATCTACACCTGTCAGCGCCAATCACTATCGTCGTTGCTGGTTTATTAATCGGCAACCATGGTCGGCAATCGGCTATGTCTGAGCACACCATTGAGCATCTGGATACCTTCTGGGAGCTGGTTGACGAAGTGCTTAATGCCGTGCTTTTTGTGTTAATGGGTCTTGAAATTTTAGTGATTTCCCTGCGCGGGGATTATTTGCTGGCGGGCCTGCTAGCGATTCCACTGATACTCATCGTGCGGCTATTTAGTGTGGGTGTGCCGATTATATTGATGCGCCGCTTTCGTAGTTTTTCACCCGGGGTGGTGACTATCCTGACCTGGGCTGGTCTGCGCGGGGGTATTTCTGTGGCCCTGGCGCTATCGCTGCCCAGTGGAGAAACACGTGACTTGTTGGTGACGGTCACCTATGTGGTGGTGGTTTTTTCTATTGTTGTTCAGGGCCTGAGCCTGGGGCCACTAGTGCGGCGCCTGACTGGCGAAGAACAGAAGGTGTAAGCTGAGAAAGGTACTGGGCGTATTGCTGGGCATAGGAGATCCTCAAATAGGCGCCACCAATATCCGCTATTAGTTGTCTAATTCCACGAATTTATCTTTGTCCGGACCGGTAAAGTGCAGTGGATAAACTTCCGCCACCGCTGGGCTATCGCTCCGCCAGGTATGGCAGGAGTTCAAGACAAAAGGTTTTTGAGTCGGATCCGGTTCGATATCTTCATAGACATCAGGACATTTTTCTCGCGCCATCTCTTTCACCGCCGGAGACGCTGTGGTCTGAAAAGCGACAGTGGCCATGGGGCCGAGTAATTCAACCAGATGCGTACAACCCTGGATGCCGCCGAGTAATTCCTTTACCTTACGATTCCAGCCCGGACCGATACGCAGGCCGACCAGCCGTTGATAAACATCGAGTGCTTCATGACAAACTTGATGGGGCTGGTCGTCCATCGTAGTTGCTACAGCATGAACGACAAAGTCGTGATCAATGGTTAGCCGCAGACCCATATTGTGAATGGGGACGCCGGGATCAAGCAAACCACGCCAGCGGTTGTCGACGGTATAGGTTTTGGTATCAACTATGATGGCTTCGATATCCCACATGCCGTCATCGCGCAGGTAACCCTGACAATCGATTTTTCGGTTATGTAAATGAGTGCGTGGCGCAGGTGCAGGAAAAGGCATTGACGGTTTCCTTTTGGTTCTAATTAGGGGATTAACAAACTGTGGGGTTAATGCAGGGCCGACAAGATACCCGTCCCCTGGATATTCTGCAAATTCCTCGGCTTTATGCGCTTATGGATTGAAACCGGCAGTGACTTTGCGTTATGTAGCTTTAGACTTATTCACAGCCGCCGCTACCTAATTGAACGGGAGGACAATTAGCCGTGCCAAAGGAGCAATAAACACAGCAATGCCCCGGATCGGGTTTCAATAGTACCTGGCAAGATTCACATTCATAGAACCACTGACAGTAATCCAGCGGCATTACTTCTGTCTTGTGGTGACCGCATTGGGGACAGGTGATGGTCGATTCAGATACGAACGTTGACATAGAAACGATTGCCTTGTGAAGCATTTATCAATGGGACTGATTCGGGTAGTTAAACTCCGGAACTCTAATCAGGGCAGTTTTGTGGCGATTAGCTTATCTGATCTGCAGCCGATTCCGTAAAGTCTGCTTCCAACCCCAGTGGTTTGTTCTCTAGCATGCGTTGATAAAGCAATCCAAGCGCACTCTGCATAAGTGAGTCTTCGATAATACGATCAACATCGCAATTTTTTGCCAGTTTGCAAAGCTTTTCAAAAGCGCGCATATAATTTGCCGTATGTCGCTTGCGAATTTCGGTGCCGTACATTAATTCTGGTAGGCCACCTTCTGCCATAAAATGCATACTTAAAAATAATCTGGCAAAAACCTCGTCATCACCTTTAGCAACCTGGGCAAAATAATCATCAATTTGTTCACGGCTAAAGCTACCATTGCCGAGCGGCCCTAGCCCTGACGCCAATAGCATGCCCGAAATACCGCCCAGCTGCCGATTGACGTTTTCTGATATTTTGAAGAAGGTTTCCTGCCGGGCATTCATTTCGGTGGCAGCAATCGCCTGGGTTTGCTTAATTGATTGCTCGGAAGTCAGGCGCAGCGCCTCGGTGTTGTTAGCCAGTTCGCGCTGTTGAATGAACAGCCCTAAGACCAGCCATAAGAAGGCGAGTGGCGCAAAAGCGCCTTCTAAAAAGCCTCCTACCGCTTCGAGGGAGAATTTCTGATCCGGGGTGTCGCTGCTGACTAGTATGACGTACCAAATGCCTCCCGCAAGCCAGAGGACAGTGACGACAGTGCCCAACCAAATGCGCCAATCCTGTCTTTTCAGGGTCTGGATTAACGTGCTGGTTGTCCCCATACCTTTACCAGGTTTAGTTAGTCAGCTGCTTTATCGGCAGCATTCGTTTCGGCCAGTAAGCGATCAACCATCGCGACATAGCCGGCCCGTTTTGGCGTTTGGTAGTGAAGTTGGCGCCCAAGTTCCGGGTCGCCGGCGAAAAATGTTTCATAAATGTCCTGGCGACCGCCAAATTGAGTTGAGACGGCATCCCAGGCTAATTTCATCACTTGCACACGCTCTTTAGCAGTAACACCTGCACCGGCAATATATTCCTCCAGGAGAGGGCCAATTTTCGGATGGGCGAAATCTGCGGCAGTGGGAGTCATGACCAGCGAGCTACTGCCGACAAAGCGAATTACATCAGCTATTTTCTTATTCATTTGTGGCACGAAAAATCGCAGTGTTGACATGCCGACCATGCCGCGTTCTGGTTTCGCGAATAGTGCGGCCATTTCTTTCAGATGGTCTTCAAGACTGAAGTCGGGGTTGGCGGCGTTTTTAATCTCGGCATTGGCTTTGGTGAGAACTTCGCGGGCACTGGAATCAATCAAGCCGTCGGCCATTTCGTCATAGGCGCATAGCTCACCAATCAAAGAGCGATAATGGGCTTGTTCCTCTCTGCCCAGTACATCAATTATTTTACTGGCCAGGCCAATCATAAAGCGTAGCTTGGCTCGACCTCGAATAATCGCCTGCAAGGCAAGAAAGCCTGGAAAAGTCGGCCCCATCATATTGTAAACCGTGACATCGCGGCAGACGAAAACCCGCTCCCAGGGGATCAGGACATTGTCAAACAGTGCCAGTGCATCGCCTTCGTCAAATCTTTCTGATAGCGGCCGGTCATACCGGCTGCGGCCGCTGGCGTAGGGTTCGCGGGCAACAAAAGTCAGGCCAGGTGTGGCGACCGGTATGGCAAAAGACAGCGCGTAGTCCTCTTCGCCCGGTAATCTCGGTAGATAAGGACCCACCCAGATTTCTTCGCTGACCGGTGCAAGTGTCGATAACATACGGGCACCACTGACGATAATACCGGCGTCGGTTTCGCGGATGAATTTAAGCGCCCGTTGGCCCTCTATGCCCTGGCTGTAATCTTTCTTCGGGTCAACCAGAGTATGGGTGAGGCAGATATCTTCGTCGCGACAATACTCCCAGTAACGTACCGCATTGTCGGCAAAGGCCTTGTCTTTATGGCCCAGCACATGAGGTACGGCGGCGACATCGGTGACAAAAGCGTTCATGAAATCCGGCAGTCGGCCCATCAGGCCGTAGGTGTGATCCTTGCGCAAAGTTTCACCGTCTATGCGCTGCAACATTTCATCCCATGTCGTGGTTAGCAGGAAGGAATTGCTGACTGGCGCACCATCTTTCGGTGATGGGAAGGTCATGCGTGACTGTATTTCTGGATCGTGAAAGCGATCGTAATGGTCGGCCATTTCATTAATAATGCCTTTGTAGGGGCCATGGGCAGTGACATCACCTACCCGTTCACCATTGACATATAAATCGCGATCATCACGCAGACTTTCGATATAGGCTTTGCCAGTTTTAATTCCCACTTGATTCCCCTGTGTTCGTGTTTAGTTAGTCTCGACCGCAAAGTATACAAAATTTTTGGTTAGATGCAGTATCTACGCTGCTGTTGTTTTATCGGCTGGTCCTTACGATATCAAAGCGGTGGCAATTAGAAACTGAATTCAGTATAAGGTCGCTCGACAAATGCCGCTTGGGAGTCTATTACAATGAAAAAATACATGATTGCAGTTATCCCCGGTGACGGAATCGGCAAGGAAGTAATGCCTCCGGCGGTGCGAATATTGCAAAAGGTGGCGGACCAGCAGGACTTCGGTCTGCAATGGACTGAATTCCCCTGGAGTTGTGAAACCTACCACACCACCGGCAAGATGATGCCAGACGACGGTATCGAGCAATTGGCAGATAGCGATGGCATTTTTCTCGGCGCGGTGGGATTCCCCGGTGTACCCGATCATATTTCGCTGTGGGGCTTATTGATCCCCATCCGTCGCCGCTTTGATCAATACATCAACCTACGCCCGGTGCGCTTGCTAAAAGGCGTTACCTCGCCGTTGGCCAATCGCAGTGCCGAGGACATTGATTTTTACGTGGTGCGTGAAAATAGTGAAGGGGAATATTCGTCCATTGGTGGACGTAGCAATGAGGGTACTGAATACGAAACGGCGATCAAGACCGATGTGTTCACCCGTCGAGGCATTGACCGAGTTCTCAAGTATGCTTTTGAGCTGGCACGGCAGCGCGATGCTAAACATGTGACCTCGGCGACCAAGTCCAATGGTGTTTTGCACACCATGCCGTTTTGGGACGAGCGTTTTGCTGAGATGGCCAGTCATTACACGGATATTAAAACTGACCAATACCATGTCGATATCTTGGCGGCCAACTTTGTGCTGCACCCCGACTGGTTTGACGTGGTAGTTGGCAGCAATTTATTTGGCGATATATTGTCTGATCTTGGCCCAGCAATAGCTGGCACCATTGGTATCGCGCCGTCGGCGAATATTAACCCGGAAGGCAAGTTCCCCTCAATGTTCGAGCCAGTGCACGGTTCGGCGCCTGATATCGCCGGTCAGGGCATCGCTAATCCTATTGGTCAGATTTGGTCTGGGGCGATGATGCTGGAGCATCTGGGTGAAACTGAGGCGGCACAGAGAATAGTGACCGCAATTGAGGCTGTATTAGAACGCGGTGCCGACCTGACTCCTGATATGGGCGGTGATGCTGATACTGAAACTCTGGCTGAAGCGATATACAAAGAATTGTAGGCGACACTCCATACAATACAGACCTGATACATTGGTCTTAATGTACGGGTTTTTCCACTTCGGTATCCGTTTCAACCGGCCCAATCGGTGTCGGCCCCGCCTGATGGAAGACCATTCGGTAACGACCTTCCTCCCTCACAAAACCGTTGGTGGCTAATAGAAAGTGATCCGGTTGACGCTCATCCCACTCGTAGCAGGTAATCAACACCATCCCCTCATAAAGAGTGATCTGATCAACTTTGTGCATAATTCGTGGGCAGGTGTTATGGGCAATGATATTCTGCCAGCTGGTGATTACATCTTCGCGGCCCGTTAAAGCCTGACCACCCGGATGAATACAAAGCAAGGCTGCATTTTTGGCCCAGGTATTATTCATGGCGCTAATGTCGCGACTTAAAAAGGCCTGATAAAAGGCATCGTTACAAAACAGGGCTTCTTCGCTGTCATTCATAATTTAGATCGCAAACTGTTTTAGAATTTGATTCAAATTAGAACCATTAAATGTTCGCTATACTAATAACATATTGCCTTATAAAGAAACCTAAATGACAAAGCATAATAACAGCCAGGTCGATAAGCACCCGGACGACAACAGCAGTGCTACCTGTCGCATCGAAACCCGCGAGTGCGGCGGTGAAGTCGCCTGGATAGAAGTGGGCCACCCGAAAAAAATGAATGCCATCGGCAGTGCCATGATGGCTGATCTAGGAGAGATATTTGCTGAGCTAAAAGCCAATGACCAGCTGCGTGTTGTGGTGATTAGCGGTGTAGGTGAGCGCGCCTTCGTTGGCGGCGCATTTTTGCCAGAGCTGGATGGGCTGACGCCGCAAACCGGACGGGAATTTATTACTCGCTTACACCTTGCCTGCCAGGCGGTACGGGATTGTCCGGTGCCAGTGATTGCACGCATGAAAGGCTATTGCCTCGGTGCGGGGGTTGAGCTGGCTGCATCCTGTGATTTTCGTGTTGCCGACAGCTCAGTGATTTTCGGTATGCCCGAAGTTAAAGTGGGTTTACCCTCGGTCATCGAAGCAGCCCTGTTGCCCATGTTGATAGGCTGGGGTAAGACCCGCGAGATGCTATTGACCAGCGCTAATTATAATGCCGATGAAGGTCAGGCCATGGGTTTTATCGACACCCTGGTCGACGAAGGTGAGCTGGATGAAGCTGTCGAATTACGAGTCGCTCAAATTGTCGCTGCCGGGCCAATTGCAGTGCGAGCCCAGAAAGAATTGATTAATGCCTGGGAAAACCTCAGTCCTTCAGAGGGTATAACGTTGGGTATTGATTACCTGGCCGCAGCCTATGAAACTGACGAACCCCAGCGCATGATGGCTCCCTTACTAAAAAAATGATCCAAAAATAGACTAGTTTTTGAGAGTAAACCAATAGGAGACGACCATGGCTTTAATCGTCACTGAAAACGCATTTACGACTAAGGAGCAGGCTATCGAAGAAATCGAAGCCGCTAATCTCTGGACTTTTGAGGCGGAACTCGAACCAGGAGAAGTAGCCCCCCACTGGCACAACTTTTATGCACAGACCTATATTTTAGAAGGTCAGATTAATATCACTGATGTGGCTAGCGGGATAAGTTATGAATGTGGCCCTGGTGCAAGAGTTATCGGTCCACCGCGGGCCGTACATTCTGAACAATGCACGGGCGTTAAAATAATTGCTGGCCTGGCGGTCGATCCGTCCACTCTTGAGGCGGATTACAATCTTGACCCGGCCGAACTCAATTAGTGCAAGCCAACACTTTTTTTAGTTTGTGGCTATCAACTTAGTAACGAATCACCACCTTACCAAAATGCCCCTGTTGCTCCAGGCAACGATAGGCATCCTGGGCGTTATCAAAATCAAAGGTCTGATCGATAATAGGTTTGGTTTGATGGGCTGACAGCGCACGGTTCATATCCTCAAACATGGCGCGGCTGCCGACATAAATGCCCTGCAAGTTAATAGACTTGCGCAGTATGGCATCTGGATTCACTGCCCCGCCAATACCGGACAAAATTCCGATCAGACCAACCATGCCGCCGAAACGAGTAGCGGTAAGGGATTTTTCCAGGGTCCCCGCACCGCCGACTTCAAGCACCTGATCCACTCCCAGGCCGTCAGTTAACTTAAGGACAGTTTTCTCCCACTCGGGGTCGGAGTTGTAGTTGATGGTCTGCCAGGCACCGAGCGCTTTGGCGCGTTCAAGTTTTTCATCGCTGCTGGACGTGATGATGACCTGCGCACCATGCATCACCGCCAGTTGAAGGGCGAAAATGGATACGCCACCAGTGCCGAGGGCCAATACAATATCGCCGGCTTTAACACCACCTTTAACGACCATCGATTGCCAGGCGGTGAGTGCCGCGCAGGAAAGTGTTGCGCCTTCTTCAAAACTCATGTGCTCGGGCAGGGCGACAACACCCAGCTCGTCGAGCACCACTTCTTCTGCCAGCACGCCGTCTATGGCTCCACCCAGCGAGCTGCGCATAACATTTGCGCTGATATCACCGTCGAGCCAGCGTTGGAAGAAGGTGGTAATCACCCGGTCACCGGTTTTAAAGCGGGTCACTTCCGAGCCGGTTTCGATAATTTCACCACAGCCATCGGAATTGGGGATAAGCGGCAGCTTGCCACCCATACCGCCGTACATCACGGTGAGCAAATCCCGGTAATTTAAGGAGGATGCTTTTATTCGCACGCGCACTTGACCAGGCTCTAGAGCAACAGAATCTCGTTCTACCAGGGCGAGAGCATCGATGCCTTTGGTGTTGATTTCGTAAGCTTTCATATTGGCGTTCTCTGTTTGTCTTTTGTATTAATTACTTGTACATGCCTGCGGCGAGGCCAATATCACGACCTAGCTCGAGCGCGCTAGGTAGTGGCATATCCGCACAGCGTCGAATTAATTGTTTGGTCAACCACAGCGCATCGTGATCATAGCTGGCCAGTTGTTGGGCGATTTCAGCGGCTGTATCCAGCAATTTATCTGGGGCGACAACGCGATTGATCATGCCAAATTCCAGAGCCTTTTCGGCATTGATATTTTCACATAGCACAAGTAGTTCAAAAGCCGCCTTGCGACCAATTTGATGCACCAGTGTTGGCGAAACCCCCGCTGCGGCCATGCCTAGTTTGACTTCTGGGTAACCAAACACGGCGTTATCCGCAGCGACGACCATATCGCAACTGATGGCGAGATTGCAGCCACCACCCAGGGCGTAACCGTGGACGGCGGCAATCATCGGCGTATTGAGGCTAACCATCTGTTGATAAAAACCGATGCTATGATTAATGCTGTCAGCAATGTCTCGCGACGAGGGCGACTCTCCCATATCAGACAAATCGGCACCAGCACTGAAGGCACGGCCTTCACCAGCGATCACTATCACGGAGACATCGGAGTCCTGGTCAGCAGCGCTCAGTGCCGCCGACAATTCATCATCCAGGACTTGATTCATGGCATTAAGTTTGTCCGGTCGATTGAGTGTTAAATAACGTATCGCGCCTTCATCTTTTATGGTGATCGTTGTATTTTTTACGGTGCTGTCGGCTTTATCAGCCATAGTGTCTACTCCTGTCGCGGGTAATTAGCTGGCTTATAGCCCGTGTTTATAGGTTGTTAAAACAGCTCGGTAAAATTAGTCCGGTAAGGCAGAGTCTTATGAGGCCTGTTGTTTAGCCAGATGCTTGGTCTGTTCGGTAACCAGAATACCTTGCTCTTCAAGGGCTTTTATTTCGGTATCTGACATATGTAGATATTCGGTCATTAATTCGCCATTGTGATCACCGCGATGGGGTGCCTTAAGATCAAGCTGTTCGGGAAAATCTGAAAACCGAAAGGGAAAGCCCGGAGCCTCGAAATCACCAAACTCGTCATCCTTGATGGTGCGAACGGTACCACGCGCGCGATGATGGGGATGATTAACGGTCTGGCCAATATCCAGCACCGGGGCGTAGGGCACGCGATATTCGTCGAATTTTGCCAGGGCATCGGCAGTGGTTTTGTGGCTGGCAATCCAGTCATTGATAAGTCCCATAATTTCGTTCCGTTTAGGCACTCGATCCCTGTTGTCAGCATATTCCGGATGCCGAGCCAGGTCTTCTCTATCCATAGCGGAACACAATTGTCGCCATTGTCGGTTGGTGGCGCAGGCGATGGCGACATACTCATCGGGATCTTTGCCATTGAAAATACCCAGGGGCGCGCCTGCAGCAACGTGCGAGCCGTTGCGAGTTGGGTTGATCTTGCCGTCAGACGCACTATATAGAGCGACGTTGAGATCATGGCAATGGTAATAACTATCTAGCAGGGAGATATCGAGATGCTGACCTCGGCCAGTTTTTTCTCGGTATAACAATGCGCAGGCAATAGCGCCTAGCCCGTGTACACCGGTCATAACATCACCGATACCCAGACCCGGTATCGACGGTGGTCGATCTGGCTCCCCGTTAACATGGGTAACTCCGGCGATTGCCTGGGCGATAAAGTCGTAGCCCGGTCGCTCGGCCAGTGGCCCGGTCTGGCCAAAGGCCGAGATTGAGCACATCACGAGGCCGGGGTTTATAGCGGATACAGTCTCGTAGTCCAGACCCATACGGCCGATGGCACCGGGCGCGAAATTTTGTACCAGTACATCGACGTCTTTGATCATCTCCTTGATGATGGCCAGACCTTCGGGTTTTTTAACGTCGATAAACAGGCTTTTCTTGCCGCGATTCTGCTGGATATAAAAGGCACTGCGCTTATTGCGAACGATGGGGAAAGAGTGGGTCATATCGCCCACTGGCGGAATTTCGACCTTGATCACCTCGGCACCCATCTCCACCATCATTCTGGTGGCGGTCGGCCCAGCCAGGGCATGGGTGAAGTCCAGTACTTTGTAGCCGTCGAGAACATGCTTGAGTTGTTGGTTGTTCATCGTAAAGCCCCTGTGTATTTTGGTTGGCTTCAGTATAGGCTGAGTTTAATGTTTGGCGCGAACGCTTTGAGCGAGTATATTTTATCCAGCGGCCCGTAAGTCAAAAGCAGGCGATGGCAGAGGACGGAACTTGGAATATCAGTTAAATACGCAATTAAGGCAGGTCCTGCAGGACCGAGTGGTGAGCTTCCCCGCGCAAAATCAGTCGGATGAAGGCTTGAAACATGCTGCGGTCGGGCTGGTAATGGTGGCCACTGATCAGGGGGAGGGTGCCATTGTATTGACTCGGCGCTCGTCAAAATTGCGTGCCCACAAAGGTCAATGGGCCTTGCCTGGTGGTCGTATCGATGAGGGCGAGACCCCGGTGGACGCAGTACTGCGAGAAATGCACGAAGAGATTGACCTGCATTTGCCACCCAAAAACGTGTTGGGCGTGCTCGATGATTACCAGACCCGCTCAGGCTATCTGATTACACCAGTGGTGGTCTGGGCTGGTATTGATGCGGCCATGACAGCGAATCCCGATGAAGTGGAATCTATACATCTGGTCAGCTTTAGTGAATTAAATAGGTCAGACTCGCCAGAGTTTCTGGATATTCCCGAAAGTGATCGCCCCGTTATTCGTTTGCTGGTCGAGGATAATTTCATCCATGCACCCACTGCTGCGGTGATGTTTCAATTTCGAGAGGTTTGTTTGCATGGGCGACATACCCGGGTTGATCATTTCGAGCAGCCGGTCTTTGCGTGGAAGTAAGTGCCTGGAAGTAAGTGCATAGAAGTAAGCGCATAGAAGTAAGCGCCTGGGAATAAATGCGTAGAGTTAGTTATTTGGTAGTAAGCAAAAGGAAATCGATAAAAGTATTAGACAAAAAGCGAGCAAGTTATGGCTACATTATTAGAATTCTTTTTTGACTGTTCCAGCCCCTGGACCTATCTGGCCTTTAGTCGCATAGAGGCGCTTTGTGAAAGCACCGGCACTGAGATTCAATGGCGGCCCATTCTGGTGGGTGGGGTGTTTAACGCAGTAAATCAGGATATCTACGAAGCGCGGGCTAATCCGCATCCAGTTAAAACCGTTTATGGTGATAAAGACCTGCAGGACTGGGCAAGATTTTGCGGCGTTAGTATCTCATGGCCAAAAGTCTTTCCAGTACGTGCAGTGGATTGTATGCGCGGAGCCTTTGTGGCCCTGGATGAAGGCGTGCTGCCCGCTTACGCGCGGGCATTGTTCGAAACCTATTGGGGTGATCTAAAAGATATTTCTCGACGCGATGTGCTGGCTGATATCTGTACCCAGGTGGGCATCGATGAGCAAGTGTTTTTTAAGCGCATTACCGAAGCCGATGTCAAGGATCGTTTGCGCGACACGACCCAGGAACTTATCGATCGTGGCGGTTTTGGTTCGCCTACAATCCTTGTTAATGGTGATGATATGTATTTTGGCAATGATCGACTGCCATTGGTGGAAGCGGCATTGAAGGCCAACGCGAATTGAACAGATAGTTAGTGGGGATATAAGACCCGCCACTTAAATCTGTCAGCAAGCAATTAATTCAAACGACTAAATTAAAATTCGAACAACTAAATCAATTTTTAGACACGGAGAATAAATGTTATGACCCAGGCACAAGCTGTTTTGAGTGGCATTAAAGTGATAGAAGTTTCGACCTTTATTTTTGGCCCCGGCTGCGGTGCCATCATGGCTGATTTCGGTGCTGATGTGATTAAGGTGGAGACACCCGGCACGGGCGATCCACTTCGCCACGCTCATAAGGGGCCTCCCTTTATGCCCCTCGATTTCCCCTATGCCTGGCAACAGGACAACCGTAATAAGCGTAGTATCGCCCTGGATCTGAAATCAGAAGAAGGCTATGAAGTGCTGAAAAAACTGGTCAGTGACGCCGACGTGCTCATTACCAATTTCCCCCCTAAAGTGCTCGAAAGATTAAAAATTCGCCACGAAGATCTGGCCCCAGGGAATAACCAACTTATTTATGCACAAATTACTGGCTACGGCGAGAAAGGCGATGATGCCAACACCCCAGGCTTCGACGGCAACGCCTATTGGGCGCGCACCGGGCTGATGGATATTGTTCGTACTGAAGATAGTGATCCGACCCTGCCTGCATTGGCTATGGGTGATCATCCCAGTGCCATGACCTTGTACGCAGCCATCGTCACCGGGCTTTTTCAGCGGGAGCGCACCGGTAAAGGGGCCAAGGTATATAGTAGTTTGATGGCCAATGGCCTGTGGGCCGGATCCAGTAATTTGTCCGGGGTGCTGGCGGGTGCTCCACCGGCTAAACGCATGCGACCCGCTGCTCCGGGAAATGCCCTGGTCAATCATTATCAGACCAAAGACCATCGCTGGTTATCTATTATTGTTTTACAGGAAGATAAAAACTGGCCGAAGTTTGTTAAGGCCATAGAACGTCCGGATCTGGCCGAAGACGCCCGGTTTGCAAAAACCCGAGATCGCCATAAGCATGGCAGAGAGCTAGGGCCTATTCTGAAAGAAGTATTTGCTACACGGGACTGTGATGAGTGGCGTCAGCGGCTGAGGGATCATTCCATCACATTTAGCGCAGTCGCCACCTTTGAAGATGTGATCGATGATCCCCAGGCACTGTTAAACGACATGATTATCGATGTCGAAGGTCACAACTCCGGTCGGGGTCAGCAAATCAACAGCCCCTTCTGGGTGCAAGGTTCGCCGAAAGTGCCTGCCAGGCTAGGCCCCGAGCTTGGTGCCAACAGTCAAGAAATCCTCCGCGACCTGGGTTATGACGATAAGGCTATTAGCGAGCTGGGTGAAAAAGGTGCTATTGGCCTGGGGTAAGTGATTGGCGGTTGCGAACGTTGATACAGTGCTATCGATAGCTCGCCGGTCAAGCAATCAAGGGGCAGCGAACTTGATTGCTGAACTTGGGAGGATGAAAATATGGCAATGCACGACCTGACCTTGTTTCCCCTTGAATCCGCCACCTTGACGAAAGCGCTGGGCGTTGGGGTTCTCAGAGCGAAAAAGGGTGGGATTCATGGCGCTGGGATTGATAGCAGGCAGACAACTCTGGTGGTAGCAGAGTTACGACAAAATGGTTTAGCTTTAAACCATAATTATTGATGGTTGGGAGAAATATTGTTGTGATCAACGTGTCTGACCTGAATGGCACTTACTTAAGAGTTAAGTCGTTGAATACAGGCTGTGTTTAAGGGAAAAAGAGGCTGGCTAACGAGCTAAAATTTGGTTGACCAAAACTAGATTCAAGCTCAGGAGCCAGCCTTTATGCACTCTA
>JAJFKC010000036.1 GCA_021773435.1 Porticoccaceae bacterium | reverse complement strand
AGAAATAGAAAACAACTCAAAGCAAAGGTGTTATCGCATATGCGCATGTTGCAAAAGCAACCGAACAGAGTAAAGAAATATTTTCAGCATCCCAAAATAACCTATGCAGCATAACCAGCCTATTAGGAAGCCGGGTTAATAGTACCAATAAAAGGAGTCGAAGCAAATGCCAAATATTACCTTCATCAAAGTCGACGGAGAACAGGTCGAAGTCGATGCCACCGTTGGAAACACTGTCATGGAAGTCGCCAAGGAGCTGGATTTACCGATGCTCGCAGCCTGTGGTGGCTCGCTAGCCTGCGCAACCTGTCATGTAACTGTTGATGAAGATTGGTACAAACGTCTTGGCGAAGTAAGCGAAGACGAAGAGGATTTACTCGATACTGCCCACTATCTCACTGCCACGTCGCGACTATGCTGCCAGATTAAAATCAGTGATGACATGGACGGCCTAACCGTTAGGCTCACACCGATGGAATGATGATAAGAACCTGAGCGCGCGAGCAAATCAACAGTAGGTCAGCTGCTTTTATCAACGCCCAAAAAACCACTAAGCTAATTTAAGCGGTGGCTCGCCCAGGGCAGCGTATTGCTCGCGCAATTCCAGAACATGTTCGCCCCAAAACCGTTCCGTGTTAAACCAGGAAAATGCTCTGGGAAAGGCTGGGTCATCCCAACGACTGGCTATCCAGGCCGTATGGTGCAGGATACGCAAGGCCCGGAGCGGCTCGATAAGCTTTAATTGCCGTGGTTGAAAATCGTAGAACTCATTATAACCCTCTACAACCTCAGACAATTGGGCGATTCGATCAGCCCGGCTGCCGGACAATAGCATCCACAGATCCTGTATCGCCGGAGCCATACGAGCATCATCGAAATCGACAAAATGCGGGGTGTCATCACGCCATAAGATGTTACCGACATGGCAATCGCCGTGGCTTCGTAACAAAGGTATTTCTTTAAGGATAGATAATTCATCTTCCAGCACACTGAGCAATTGAGCGGTGATTGAATCGTAAGATTCTTTGAGGCTTGGCGGAATAAATCCCTCACTAATTAGCTTTACACTTTGATAACCATAACTCTCCAAATCAAGTGTCGGTCTATAGATAAAGGGTTTGGCCGCCCCCACCAGATGGATGCGACCCATTAACCGACCAATCGTAAACAGGCTATCCAGGTCACCCAGCTCAGGCGCATGGCCACCTCTGCGCAAAAATAACGCGAAGCGAAAATCATCAAACTTGAACAACGTTTCACCAGCTCCGTTGCGCCAGGGCGGCACTACCGGTAATTCGTGATCAACCAGCTCAAGGCAAAACTCGTGCTCTTCAAGAATTTGATCATCCGACCAACGCTGCGGTCGGTAAAATTTGGCGATCATGGGGTCCGCGTCTTCGATACCGATTTGGTAGACGCGATTTTCGTAGCTGTTGAGCGGGAATAATCGGCCATCGCAGAGTAAATCCTGACTTTCAACCGCGTCTATCAGAAAATCCGGGGTTAATCGGTCAAACGGGTGGGCTTGATCAAACGGTGCCGACGTCATAAAAAAATCCTGATAGCGCCTGGCTGCAAAAGCGTACAGCATAGCACCTTGGCCACACCGACTTTTGATGCTCAAGTATCTGTACGATAAAGAAACAATTCGTTTTGCACCCGGACGAAAACCATAGGTTATAACTTATAATCGAATTCAGAACTCTTAACAGGCGAATCAATATGACCAGAAAACCGCTCTCCGGTACTCAGCAATTTATGCAAAAAATAGCCTCATCTAAACCGGGAGCCTGGTTTCTGGCTCGTACCCAGCATCATCTCGATCGGATATTTTTTAGCTTATCGGATGGTCGCACCACCATGGCAGGCATGATGACCGGATTACCGGTGGTGGTGCTCGCTAACAAAGGCGCAAGGAGCGGCCTGATTAGAACCATCCCCCTGCTGTGTATTGAAGATGAAGAAAAACCGGAAACTCTGATTTTGATCGCCTCGAATTTTGGTCAGAGTCACAATCCAGCCTGGTATTACAACTTGCTGGCCAATCCGGAGGCCACCTGCACACTTAACGGCCTGACCCATACCTACATCGCCCACCAAGCTGAAGGCGAAGAATACGAAAAATGCTGGGTGTATGCGCTAGATACTTATATGGGCTTCCCCCATTACAAAATCAGAGCGGGGCAACGGCATATTCCCATTATGGTGATGGAGCCAGTTGCCTGAGTCTGCGTAGCCAGAAAATTAGCCGCCTAATAAACCACCACTGAACGAATACTCTCGCCCGCATGCATCAAATCAAACGCTGAATTAATTTCGTCCAGGGGCATCGTGTGGGTAATCAACTCATCAATATTGATCTTGCCCTCCATATACCAGTCGACAATAGTGGGCACATCAGTGCGACCGCGGGCGCCACCAAAGGCGACACCGTGCCAGGATCTGCCGGTAACGAGCTGGAAGGGTCGGGTGGTAATTTCCTGTCCAGCCCCGGCGACACCAATCACGTATGATTCACCCCAACCCTTGTGACAACACTCCAGAGCCTGGCGCATAACGTTAACGTTGCCGATGCACTCAAAAGTATAGTCAGCTCCGCCTCCAGTCAGGTCGAGAATCGCCTCAACCACATCGTCCACCTCTGTGGGATTTATAAAATCGGTCATGCCAAACTTTTCTGCCAGGGGCGCTTTATCAGCATTCATATCGATACCAATAATTTGCCTCGCGCCGATCATTCGTGCGCCCTGGACGACATTAAGGCCGATACCACCCAGGCCAAAAACCACCACCCGCGAACCCGGTTTAACCTGAGCCTTGTATACCACTGCGCCCACACCGGTCGTCACGCCACAACCGATATAACAAATCTTGTCGAATGGGGCGTCCTCTCGGACTTTGGCCAGGGCAATTTCTGGCAATACTGTGTAATTCGAGAACGTTGAACAGCCCATATAATGCAAGATAGGCTCACCATCCAGCGAAAACCGACTGCTACCATCCGGCATGACACCCTCACCCTGCGTGGTGCGAATAGCCTGACAAAGGTTAGTTTTGGGATGCAAACAAAAATCGCATTGCCGACATTCCGGTGTATATAGCGGTATCACATGATCACCAGGCTTAACCGAAGTCACCCCTGCACCTACCTCCATCACCACGCCCGCACCTTCATGGCCGAGTATCGCTGGGAACGCACCCTCAGGATCGTCACCGGACAGGGTAAAAGCATCGGTGTGACAAACACCGGTGGCTTTAATTTCGACCAGCACTTCTCCCCCTTGTGGGCCAGCCAGATCAACCTCGTGAATTTCTAAGGGTTTACCTGCGGCGAATGCCAGGGCAGCGCGCGTTTTCATAATAGCTTCCTAAGTTCGTCTTTATATTTGGTTGGTTGCCGCTTAACCCAGCACATCCGCAATGGACTGACGCAATCGATCAATAAACAAATCAATCTCCGGCTCGGAGATGGTCAATGGTGGCGACATCACCATGTTGTCAGCCACCGCACGGCAAAGCAGGCCATTTTCAAAGCACTTATTGTGCACCGGCACGCCAACCCCGGTGGGGTACTTATCTGGGTTGGGCGCAAAGGTGATGGCGCCCAGCAAGCCATAGTTGCGAATATCAATCAGATGGGGAATATCACGAAGGCTGTGCAGTGCCTCCTGCCAATATTGGCCGATGGGTCCCGATGCCCTGGTCAGCAAACCCTCACGCTCATATATTTCAAACGCGGCTAAACCCGCGGCCGCTGCGACTGGTGCCCCTGCATAGGTGTTGCCATGGAAAATTTCTGGCATACCGCCTGGTGCGGCATCGAAAATAGCCTCCTGAATCTCTTCCTTAATGAACACCCCACCCATGGGCACGGTGCCGCCATTTATGGCCTTGGCGGTGGTCATTAAATCGGGCGTTACGCCAAACTCAATGGCCGCAAAAGCTGATCCGGTTCTGCCGTAACCCGTCACCACCTCATCAAATATCAGCAAAATGTCGAATTGGTCACATATCTGGCGCAATCTTTCTAGATAGCCCTCGGGTGGTGGCACCATACCCCCTGCACCCACGACAGGCTCAACAATGACCGCACAAATATTCTCCGCACCGCGAATGGCAATGATCTTTTCCAGCGCATGCGCTTTATCCGCACCACTTTCCGGCAAACCTCGGTTAAATGCGCTGTTGGTTATATCGAGCATATCCGGTAGAAAATCTACTGCCTCCAGGGTGGGGAAGCCTTTCCGGTTATTGGGGATACCCTGTAACGATGTACTGCCGATGTTAACGCCATGGTAACCACGCTCGCGAGCAACGAATCGGGTTTTACTTGCCTTGCCCCGCGCCCGTTGGTACTGGCTGGCAATCTTCATCGCCGTATCCACCGATTCAGAACCCGAATTGGTGAAAAATACCCTGTTCAAACCATCTGGAGCGTATTCCACCAACTTCTCAGCAAACTCAAAAGTCACCGGCGAGCCAAACTGGAAGGGCGGACAAAAATCCATTTGCATCAACTGCTTATGGACTGCATCAGCCACTTCTTTTCGACCATGACCCAGGTTTGCACACCACAGCCCAGCGGTTATATCCAGCACTTCACGACCATCTGGCGTATACAGAAAGCAACCTTTAGCTCGCTCGATAAGCCGAGGGTTCTGGCGAAAACCGCGGACATTGGTAAACGGTTGCCACCAGTTGTGCAAATTGGTTTCGCTCATATATCTCCCTTCTTAAGGCCCAGCAAGTTAGTTAACCCCATTTCAAGCGGCATTTTACCCAAAGATACCGAGGGTTTGTCGATATCAACGTGGCATTTGTGCTGTTGCTATTGACCCCGCATTAGCGTTAAGATCAATTTAAATTAACTAGTCTCGCCAAGCCATTGATATAACGAGGTTTTAAATAATGGGTATTCAACACCAGCCCAGGCAGGGAGTAGTCAAGGACAAACATCGAAAGGGAATTAAAGTCACAGATTATGCCGACCTGCTGCTCGCTTATCTCGAGCAGCTCGGCGTCGAATACGTTTTCGGAATACCGGGCGGTGCCATTGAGCCTTTCTACAATGCAATGGCAAGAAGTGAGCGCCAGGGCGGGCCCAGAACCATTGTTGCACGCCACGAGTCCGGTGCTGCCTATATGGCCGACGGCTATTCGCGGAGTACCGGCAAGCTTGGCGTTTGCTGCGCCACTACTGGTCCAGGCGCGACAAACCTTATAACCGGGGTTGCTGCAACCGCAGAATATAATATCCCACTGCTGGTTATTACCGCCCAGACACCACTATCGAGCTTCGGCGCCGGGGCAGTTCAGGAATCCTCCTGCACCGCTGTTAATACAGTCACGTTATTTCAACAGATGTGTCGTTATAGCACCCTGGTGTCTCATCCCGATCAATTTGAACGTAAGCTTATCACCGCCATTATGACCGCCTTTTCCGATCGCGGCCCGGCCCATATCAGTGTACCCATGGATGTCTGGCACGAGTCTCCGGACTCCAACAAACCACTCTATGACTTACCTACTTTGCTCAACAAGCCGTCACTTTTTGATACGGCGGCAGTGGCTCAATTGGTAGAAGAAATCGCTCAGTGCAATAAACCCGTATTTTTAATCGGCGATGAAGCTGCCGAGTCAATTGGCCTGATCCTCTCTTTAGCCATGCAAATAAACGCGCAGCTCGTAGTCACGCCTCAGGGCAAAGGTCTGGTCAGTCCTTACCACCCTTTGTTTCGCGGTGTTATTGGCATTGCCGGTCATGAGGATGCCCGGCAATTAATGACCGATTCAGGCGTAGACCGAATATTTGTCATCGGCGCACATCTTGGCCAATGGGCTACCAGCGGCTGGGACTTACAGCTCTTTAATAAACGTATTATCCACATTGAAGAAAGTGAAATTAACTTCGCTAAAACACCGATGGCGGCTCTACATGTGCGGGGTCGTATTGAAACCATCTTTGATACGGTCCTGGATAAGCTGGGTAAAAAAGCCAAATCTTGCAACACCGACCCTAATCAAGAAATAGATACCCCTGAGCGCAAACGGTCTTTCAAGCTGGACGACGAAGACAGTTTTATCTCTGACGCTGTGCCCCTTAAGCCCCAGAGATTAATGCGCGAGTTACCCAATATATTTCCTGCGCACACGCATTATCTGGCAGACGTCGGCAACAGCTTTGCGTGGGCGATTCACTATTTACACCCTTATGATCGGAGAATCTCAGGCAGGCGCGATGCCAGAGGTGGGCTGTTCCGAGCGACCCTGGATTTCGCCCCCATGGGATGGGCCATTGGCAGCGCTGTCGGTACTGCCCTGGCACACCCTGGCGAACCCGTCGTTTGTATAACCGGCGACGGCAGCATGTTAATGAACGGCCAGGAAATCACCGTCGCTATTCAAGAAAAGCTGCCGGTGATATTTGTGGTCCTGAACGATAACGCCCTCGGCATGGTCAAGCACGGCCAACGGCTAACGGATGCTGAACCAATCGCATTCGAATTGCCGGAAATTAATTTCGCAGCATTTGCCAAAGCCATGGGCGCGCAGTCATGCATTATTAAATCGGCGGAAGCTCTTCTTGCCCTCGACGGCGATGCCATCAGCCAGCACAAGGGCCCCACGCTGCTAGATGTGCGCATTGATCCCGAAGCAATGCCGCCCATTGGTGGCCGCACCGATTTTTTGCGCGCCAACGCATAAATACGCGATACGAACCACACTCATGACCGATTCAACAGACGAACCTCAGCGCGAACAAATCACCACCAAAATATGGCGGGAAGAGGCCGAACCTGATAACCCTTTTGCTGCTTCTACCTGCTATTGCTCAGGCTACGATGTCTATGGCGACCTACTAGGCAAAATAAGCCTGATTGAATATATATGGTTGCTATTTAAGCTGGAGCCGCCAAACGAGTCACAGGCAAAAATATTCGAATCTCTCGCCGTAGCGTTAGCAAACCCTGGACCAAGGGATCATAGTGTGCGTGCGGCTATGAATGCTGGCGTCGGTGGCTCGACGCGCGCCTCGGCCCTGATCGCGGCAATCTCAGTGGGTGCAGGAAACCTGGGCGGTAGCCGAGAGGTTTATACAACCGTGCAATACTGGCAGCAATGTGGCGCCGACCTTAAGGCCTGGCAGAAAATCATCACCAATCCGCCAAAAGACGAGCGTGCCGATGTCTGGCCAGAATTCGAACACACGCCTGGGTTTGATCCTAATGGCGCCTGTTGCCCCACTCCAGTAAGGCAATTGCTGGACCACCTTTGCACGTTTGACGGCACTGACACCCTACAGTGGTTAAAAAACCATCGTTTAGATTTGGAGGGGTATTCCCAAACACCCCTGACTTTTTCCGGCGTGGCAGCCGCCACATTTTTTGATCTGGAGTTTGAACCCGAACAAGCAGAAATAATCTATTTGATTTTGCGTTTACCCGGTGCGGCAGCCCATGCCCTTGAGCAGGAAAAAATAGGCTTTAGTCGTTATCCGTTTTTTGCCAATGGACTAACGTTAACCGACGATCCCGGACCAGTATCCTGCCATGAATGAGAGACAAAATATTCCGCCTGGTCCTGGGTTATTAAATCAGTGTGAGGATAACTGGCATACTGAAATGGGCGCTATTTTTTTTGGTGAAAGAGCTGTATTGCGAGGAAAAGACATTTTTGAAGCATATAGTAATCACCGATGGCTGGAATTTATGGTATCCGCCGTAACGGGCAGAGAATCAAAAAAAACTGCCCGTTTAATAGAAGCAATGTGGGTGATTTGTTCAAGTTATCCAGACCCTCGATTATGGAATAACCGAATTGCCGCATTAGGCGGCACCACACGGACAACGGGAGCACTCGCCATAAACGCTGGTTCGGCAGTTTCCGAAGCGACTATATATGGCCTAAAAACTTCAAAGGGAGCTATTGATTTATTACACAGGTTTAAAAAGGAGCTTGATTTTGGTGCCTCGCTGGAAGAACTCATACACAACGAATTAAAACAATACAGAGTCGTATGGGGCTATGGTAGACCACTTGCTAGCGGTGACGAAAGAGTAGCTCCATTAATGAAATTTGCGAAGTCGATCGATTGTGGCACAGGTCCGTTTGTGAAACTTGCATTTGAAATTGGCGATTATTTAAGCGATACCAGATACAAATATCAAATCAACATTTCCGCAGTCGTTGCTGCACTGATGGCAGACGAAGGATTATCGACAAACGAATTTTATTACCTATCAAGCCTGTCTTTCGTGGGCGGCATGTTTCCATGCTATATCGATGCCATAAACCACCCGGAAGGAACATTGTTCCCTCTTTCGACAGGAAGAATTAACTACATAGGCGCGCCTACCGATAAAAATTGGCTCCCTGGAGATAATCAATGATTCCGTTAAATAAGTTGACGTTAATTTTAGCATCTATTGTTTTAGTCTATTGTGCAACATCCGTGGCTAGCGATGAGGAAGAACTATTGTCCTTCTATGGCGATGAAGAGTTCGTTAGTATTGCCACGGGTATTTCCCAACCTCTTTCAAAAGCTCCCGCCGTCGCGTCCGTCCTCACATCAAAGGATATTAAACAAATAGGTGCTACCGATCTGGATGAAATACTCGAAACCATTCCAGGTCTACACGTAGCCCATAATGCGGTGGGTTATGGCTCGATATACACCTTTAGAGGTATCTATACTGAATCAAATCCACAGGTCCTTATGCTAATAAATGGTGTCCCCCTGACAAACCTCTTCATCGGCGATAGGGGGCAAGCCTGGGGTGGCATGTCGATAGAGTCGATCTCGAGGATCGAAGTGATCCGCGGGCCAGGTTCCGCAGTTTACGGTGCCGACGCCTTTGCAGGCGTTATTAACATAGTCACTAAGAACTCCAATGAAATATCCGGGTTAGAAACAGGTGCCAGATACGGCTCCTTGAACACCAAGGATGTGTGGCTAAACTACGGGCATTCAGGTGAAAAATTAAACGTTTCGGCGAGTGTGGAATTTCACAAAACCGACGGTAATGACGAAACAATTCCCGCCGATGCACAAACATTTCTAGACACCGTTTCGGGTACCTCTGCATCACTTGCACCGGGCGAGGTTAACCAACAAAGAGAGAATATCGATGCTCGGTTAGAGCTTGGCTATGGTGATTTTACCTTTCGCTCCGGCGCTCAAATTAGGAGTGACGGGGGTCTCGGAATAGGCCTTGCGCAAGCACTAGACTCAAACGGGCAAGTTTCCAGCAAACGGTACAATACGGACCTCACCTACAACAACCCTGATTATTCAGAAAACCTTGGGATAAAAGCTACGGTAAGCTATTTACAAACAAGCCAGGAAGTTGATGATGATCTTATCCTTTTCCCACCCGGATCCCGGGGCCCTTTTTTCACGCCATTGGGAGCACCTATTTTTCCACCTTTCCCCAACGGCGTAATAGGCAATCCTGAAATTTATGAAAGGCATTCCAGAGCTAACCTGACTAGCACTTACTGCGGATTTGACAACCATGAAATTTTACTTGGCACGGGTTATTACTATGGTGAGGTCTACAAAACCGAAGAAGAAAAAAACTTCGGCATCGACCCAGCTACCGGGTTTCCCATTCTACCCGGCTCCGGGCTAGTTGATGTCAGTGATACGCCCCTGGTTTTTTTACCCGAAGACAACCGCGAAAACCGCTACATTTTTCTGCAAGACGTATGGCATCTGGCCAACGACTGGGAACTTACTGCGGGTGTTCGTTACGATCACTATTCTGATTTTGGTGACACCGTAAACCCAAGGCTTGCACTGGTGTGGTCAACACGACACAACCTGACCACAAAATTTTTATACGGTGAGGCCTTTCGGGCACCATCCTTTGCCGAAACGAGAGTGCAATCTAACCCAACAGTACTCGGTAATCCAAATCTGGAACCAGAGACATTAAAAAGCTACGAAATTGCTTTTAATTACCGTCCCACCTTTGATATCAACATCGACCTAAATTTATTTCATTACAAATGGGAAGATATTATTCAATTTGTATCGGACCCTGGCGGGGCAACTCGTACCGCGCAAAACGTTGGCGAGCAGGATGCTGACGGTGTGGAAATCGAAGCTAACTGGGACATAACTGAGCAGGTGTCTCTCCTGACAAATTATTCTTGGCAGAATGCTGAAGATCAAGATACCGGGGCCGATGCTGCTAATGCGCCTGAGCAACAATTCTATATACGCGGATTTGCGGATTTGCCGAATCAGTTTGATATAACCATTCAACTTAACAGTGTGATGGATCGTAATAGATCTTTTGGTGATCCGCGTAGCGATATCGATGATTACACTACCGTCGACATGACAATTCGAAAGCGATTCTATGGCGAACAACTTGAATTATCGATTTTAGCTAAAAATATATTTGATGAGGATGCCAGGGAACCGAGCCTCAACACTATCCCGGTGCCTGCCATACCAGACGATTTACCACTGGCTGGACGACGCATCTTTGGTGAAATACGGTATAAATTTAATTAGCCCAAGCGAGGCGAATTAAAGAGGAGACAGGGATCTTGTCGAAACAAAACGAACATCAATATTATTTACCATGGATAGCGATAAAGACTCTAAAAATTGTGATTTTTTCGGTGGTTTTTTCGTTGACAGTAACGGCTGTACCCAGCCCAGCCCTATCTTCTGGGATAGTCATTTTATATCCAGAAGTTCGCAAGCCCTATTCCAAAATCTATGAAGACATCATAGAGGGGATTACGGAACAGAATCAGAATGATACTAATTCAATGGCTATAGACCCAAATCAGCCTTTCGAATATTACAGGGGCAGCCTGACTAAGTTGGCTCCCGATACCATTATAGCGCTGGGTCAAAAAAATATTTCACTAGCCCGCGAATTGAAGCCAGACGTACCGATAGTAGCGGGGGGAATAATCAAATCAACGGAAAATGTAGCCGGTATATCAATGATCCCCGATACAGGTGCCATTATTGATAAATTAATTCTACTGTATGGTGAGGTTCGAAACTTGCACATTGTCACTAACGCAAAAAAACGAAAGCATCGACTAGAAATAGTGGGCAACTATGCCAACGATAAGGGAATTAATCTTATCGTCCATGATGTCGAAACCGTGCAGGCTGCCGCAAACGAATATAAGGCGCTTTTAGCTGATATTAAACAGCACGATGCCATTTGGTTAATGAAGGGTAAGGCCATTAGCGATTCAGCCTTACTGTCCAAAATTTTGGAAACAGCCTGGAAAAAAAGGGTTGCTGTATTTTCTTCTAATCCAACACACGTTAAACGAGGCGCATTGTTTGCTATTTATCCCAACAATAAAAAACTCGGGGCGAGCCTTGCAATACTAGCAACCAAGACAAATACTGGCTCAACCCCATCGACAACTCTCGCACCCTTAACGGATTTTTACACCGTTTTGAATAGTCGAACTAGTCGTCATCTTGGCATTTCTATTGCGGGTAATATTCGCGCAGAAATTGACAGTGTGTTCTAGAACGTCGCCAAACTTATGTCTATTCGCAAAAAATTACATATTGATCGACTAAGCTTTCGCGGCCAGATTTTCGCCAGGTTTTTCGGTGTTGTGGTTACCCTTGCCCCATTTACTTCCTATTTTATTAGCACGATATCCAACGATATTTTAGTAAATCAAACCAATGCTCAAGGCATACAAGTGGCTCGAATGTTAGCTAATCAAAGCAAATTGGCATTGCTTTATGAAAGCGAGTTTACCGCCCAGGAATCCGTGCACTTTGTCTCTGGATTTCCAGATATTGAGGTGCTTGAGATACGTTTGGCAGATGGGCGGTCGCTATATCAATCGGACTCTACTGGCGGGCGCAACTTGCCCACTATTCAAAACGATGGTGAAGATTTACATTCCTATGAATTTGATAATGAGTGGGTTTACGTTTTGTCAGTTATGTCTAGCCCAGATATTGATGACTCATTGGACATAACAAGTCTAGACGGATCAGACGGCCCAACTTTATTGGGTTATGTGACTGTATCAATGAGCAAAAACACTCTACAGCTTTTGCAGTCAAACGCATTTTTCACCAACCTGTTTCTGTCCCTGGGAATGGCAGCCATTGCGTCTGTGCTCTTAGCTCTCCTCGCCAGTAGAATTACTAAACCCATCGAAAGGCTGGCGCAAACCATGCAACTTGCCGAGCAAGGTGACAAGGGCGTCAGAGCTGAAGAAAAAGGGCAGCCTGATGTCACGGTCATGCAGCATGCATTTAACGCGATGATGAACGTGCTAGAAAACCGGGAAGAGGAACTTGAACTAGCAAGGGATAAAGCCGTTGAAAATGCTAGAATTAAAGGCGAGTTTGCCGCCAATGTCTCCCACGAGCTTCGTACTCCCATGAACGCTGTTCTTGGGATGCTAGATTTACTCGACCAATCCAAATTATCCACTCGACAGACTGGCTACGTTGAAGTTGCCAAGACTTCTGGCGAGAATTTATTGACTCTGATTGATGACATCCTGGATTTTTCAAAAATGGATGCCAATAAGGTAGCCCTCATAGAAGATAATCTCGACCTTCGCGCACTTCTGGAGGATGTCGTTCGGCTGCTCGCGTCGCAGGCTTTATCAAAGAACATAAACATTGGCTACTTGATAAAACCGGGGCTGCCAAACACAGTCCTTCTCGATCGATCACGTGTTCAACAAGTTCTCATTAATCTACTAGGTAATGCCATAAAATTCACCGAAAATGGCGATGTTTCGGTGAAGATCAAAGTTGAAGGTAATCTAAATGACAAAAAAGACGCTAGATTATTATTTGAGGTGACCGATAGCGGCATCGGTATTAGTGAAAATGACCAGAAAATAATATTTGATGCTTTCACCCAGGCCGATGCATCTACCACCAGAGAATACGCAGGTACAGGGCTGGGCCTTACCATTAGCAAACAAATCGTTGAGTTGATGAACGGGGAGATCGGCGTAAACAGCACGATAAATCATGGCACCACTTTCTGGTTTACATTACCAATCGAAGGTATTGGCGTGGCGGACAATGTGACAATGGCCCAGACCAGTTCCCAGGCTGAATCTGCGGCAACTAAAAGGGCGCTAGTTATAAGCCCGTCCTTAATCATTCAGGAGTTTACTGTGCAGGCATTGGGGCAAAAAGGCGCATCCTGCACGATAGCCGGCAACTTCTCGGAGGCGGCCCAGCTGCTCACCGACAGAGGTGAGGCGCAGCGATTAATTGACTTCCTAATAATCGATGAAGAAATATATGGCCCCAACCAGGTTATATTTGACACTCTTATTTCGACTTATATGGATGAATTTTCGACCAAAGCTGCTTTGCTAGTAAACCCATTTACTAGTTCAATTTTACCACCAGATAATTTTGTTCAAATTGAGAAGCCACTAATCAGAAACTCCTACGCTGCCCTTTATGAAGACAAGCTTCAGGATCGTGGCCACAAATTACTTGATAGTGATTCTAAGGTAATAAAAGATTTTTACAAAGAGGCCAAGATACTGGTTGTTGACGACAATCGAGTAAACCAGCAGGTCGCGAAAGAAATGCTGGCTAAATTCGGTTGTCAAACCGATATTGCCGACCACGGCGAACAGGCACTGGAGATGTTTGTTCAAAGTAGCTATGACCTTATCTTAATGGATTGCAATATGCCCATAATGGATGGGTATGATTGTACGAAAGAGATCAGGCGTATCGAAGGGAAGCCAATAATACCTATTGTTGCAATGACAGCAAACACAACACAAGCCGAGAAAGATAAATGTAAGCAAGCAGGCATGGATAGCTTCTTAGGGAAACCCCTGCGCCTGGATAGCTTAAAAGCTGAATTAATTGATCGATTACCGCCAGACATATTGCCGTTGAACGCCAGCACGCAGCCGAGCAAAAATATTAGTGTAGCTACAAGTGCAAGTTACGATAGTGGTGTTGTCAGCGAATTATTTGATTCAATAGGTGATGTGGTCTACAGAATGATAGAGGCCTTTATTGAAGATACACCTGTCTATATCGAATCAATGAGAGGCGCATTAGTTGAAGAAAATGCCAAACAAACCCGCGAACTAGCTCATACAATAAAAGGCAGCGCGGCTAATTTTGGCGCTCATCAACTAGTAGAAACTGCGAAAAGCATCGAAAAATTTGCCCTTGACGAACAGATAGATCAATGCAATCTACACATTAGCGCTTTGATCGAACAGTTTTCGGCCCTACGAAAAGATTTAGAAAACGAAATTCTCAAACCCTCGATGGAAGGAACAGACAATCAGCAATCAATATACAAATTACTGATCGTAGACGACGACCGAACTATTAGGTTGGCACTTAAGAATATTTTTGACTCGAGTCAATTTGAAACATCTGAGGCAACTAGTGGTAACGAAGCAGTGGACATATGCAGGCGCCATATCCCTGACATTATCCTGATGGATGCAATCATGCCTGACAGCGACGGTTTTAGCGCCTGCAAATCCATCAGAGAGCTACCTAACTGTGCGGATATTCCAATACTAATTATCACTTCACTAGACGATGACGAGGCAATAGCAGAAGCATTTAGCTGTGGTGCTACAGACTACATTACTAAGCCACTACACTTTACGGTTCTAAAAGAGCGAGTTTCAAGGTTAGTTAAGGCCAATAACGCCGGAAAGAAAGTTAAGGAAATGGCTTATATTGATTCATTAACGGGCCTCCCCAATAGAGCCCGGCTGATGCAGGAATTGCGTGTAATTCTTGATAGATCAAATCTGGATAATAAACGTACAGCCGTGCTATTTCTTGACCTGGACAACTTTAAACACATCAATGACACGTTAGGTCATAACGTGGGCGACCTCTTGCTAAAAGTTGTTGGCGACAGGCTGCGAAGCGCTGTTCGCGAAACTGATTTTATTGCCCGACTAGGAGGAGATGAGTTTACTGTTGTTCTGGAGGGCGTGGAAAACACTGAAATCCTGGCACACATAGCCCAAACAATTTGCGACTCCCTCGATCGCCCATTCGTTTTTCTAAAGAAGAAAATGTTTGTCACGGCCAGTGTAGGTATATCAATTTACCCCGATGATGCCAGTGATATTGGTACCCTGCTTAAGCATGCTGACCTGGCCATGTTTGAGGCCAAAAAGAATAAAAATCAATTCATTTTTTATCGCAGCGGCATGGAAGATAAAATGTCCCGCCGACTCGAAATTGAACAGGAACTTCGTCACGCCATAGAAACCGATCAACTCGTTTTGCATTTTCAACCTCAATACAACGTCAAAACTCAAAAGATAATCGGCGCAGAAGCTCTGGTGCGCTGGACGCATCCGAGAAGAGGCCTGCTAATGCCCGACGAGTTTATTCCTGTTGCGGAAGAATCTGGATTGATTTCAGATTTAACCAAATGGGTGATTACAGAAGCCATCAAACAAATTAATACGTGGTCCAATATTGGGCAAGCCATTAAATTGTCTGTCAACTTATCCGGTAAGGATCTTGAAACCTCGGGTTGGTTAGTCGAATTGCTCACCGATCTAGTCGTTCAGCACAAAATTGACACTTCTTTGATTGAGCTAGAAATTACTGAAGGGATTCTAATGGCTGACCCCGAACTGGGTCGTCGCGAATTATTAAAGCTAAAAAAAATGGGTTTCACACTGGCTATTGACGACTTCGGAACAGGTTATTCTTCGTTGAACTATCTTAAAAATTTACCGGTCGATATTTTAAAAATTGATCGCCTGTTTATTAAAGACATCGAACAAAATAATGATGATCGCGCAATTGTTAAAGGGATTATAGCGCTTGCAGATAGCCTGCAAATGGAAACAATCGCTGAAGGCGTTGAGACAGTCGCTCAGCAAGACATCGTTTCAGAACTGGGATGTAATATTATTCAGGGTTATCTGATCAGCAAACCCATCCCTCTTGAGGAATTCGAACAAAAACATATAACAGACTCTGTCGATAAAAAATCTCGACCCCACCTCAGGCTCTTATAAAGAAACATTAGCCAAGTGTTTTTAAATTGATTTGTGGGCTTAGGTTTCTATCTGCACAACACCCCAGCAGCAATTAAAACCAATCATCTTTCATATCAAATGTAACCCGGTTTCCAGAATCAAGTAATGCGGCGAGTTGCTGCACCGCAGGTAATTCCCATTCGATGTAGTAGCGCGCAGCCTGTAGTTTGCCCTGATAGAACGCCACATCCTGGTCACCGCAATTCCCAGCACTAATCCGCGTCTCTGCAAGCCTGGCCTGCTTTAACCAAATCCAGGCAGCCACTATGCGCCCAAACATATCGAGATACATCGTCGCATTAGCCAGGCCTTTATCAGTATCGGCCTTTACTTGCTCAAGTAGCGCATCGGTTGTCAGGCAAAGAGTGTCCAGTGCGATTTTTAAGCCTGCGACCAAATTATCAGTAAGCCCAGCCTTTGTAGCGTGTGCCAAATCTTTCGTCACTTCTTCCACAAAAATATTGAAGCCTGCTTGGTCCTTCATGGATACTTTTCTACCCAGCAAGTCGATGCCATGAATCGCTTCTACACCTTCGTGGATAGGATTGAGACGCTGATCTCGATACATTTGCTCGACAGGGTATTCGCGGATATAACCAGAGCCACCCAGTATCTGGATCGCCATATCATTGGACACGCAGCCATATTTCGAGGGCCAGGATTTCACCACCGGGATAATTAAATCCAGGAGCAGTCTCGCACGCTCTCTATCAGCTTCTTCAGGGGCAGTATTTTGATCTTCGAATACAGCGCTGGCGTACAAACACATCGCCAATGCGCCTTCAGAATAGGCTTTTTGTGCCAGTAGTAGACGTCGCACATCGGCATGTTCAATCAATAGTATCTGTGCTGAAGCGGGGTCTCGACAGGAAGGCAGTCGACCCTGCGGTCGCTGTCGTGCATATTCAAGCGAACAATTATAGCCCTGATAAGCAATTGCCGCTGCACCCAAAGCCACGCCAATGCGCGCTTCATTCATCATCTGGAACATATAACCCAGGCCTTTATGGGCTTCACCCACAAGATAACCAACGGCACCATCTTCCTCACCAAAATTTAGCGCGGTATTGGTCGCATTGCGATAACCCATTTTATGATTCAGCCCTGCAACGACCACATCATTGCGCGCGCCGGGGCGACCATCATCATTGATCAGAAACTTGGGCACGATAAAGAGCGAAATACCTTTTACGCCTACGGGTGCATCTTTGATTTTTGCCAACACCATGTGTATGACATTATCGGCAATATTGTGATCGGCACAGGAAATAAACATTTTTTGACCAAAGAGACGGTAATTACCGTCTGCATGGGGTTCGGCCAGCGTAGTGATATCACCAAGCGCCGAACCCTGACCAGGTTCGGTAAGCGCCATTGTGCCATTGGCCCGGCCATCCATAATCAATGGCAGGTAAAGCGATTTTTGTTGTTCAGAACCAAAGGCTCGCAATAAATTAGTAACTCCGATAGAAATAAATGGGTAAGCCGCGGTGCCGATATTGGCGGCATTGATGTAAGCCATAATGACCCTGACCAACACCTCCGGCATTTGCATACCGCCTTCGTCGTAATCCTGGTGGGCGGCCAGAAAACCTGCTTTGGTGAATTCCTGCCATGCCGCTTTGGTTTCTGGAATCATCTCGACTTGACCATTGACCAGCGTGGGTTCCTGTTGATCGCCTTTTTCATAATGGTTAGCAAAATATTTTTCTGCGACAGTTTTCGCCGTGCGCAGAGATGCATCAAAAATTTCTCGAGAATGGTCTTCGTATCTCGGACGGCTGAGCAAGCGTTCAGTATCAAGAAATTCATAGAGCAGAAATTCGATATCCCGATCATTTAATAGTTGCGTAGACATATTTCACCTGGTGCGTAAATTTGCTATTGCGTAATTGCAACGTATTGGACATTCAACTAGTCATCATTTCGATCAATAACTGTATTCGCGAAATTGATCCCGTAAATCTTTCTTGCTTACTTTGCCGGTGGCGGTATGGGGGATTTCCTCAACAAACACACAATCCTCCGGGATCCACCACTTGGCAATTTTGCCGTCGAGGAATGTGAGCAGGGCCTTTTTGTCAGGGTTAGCTTGCGGTTTTTTGACAACGATCAGTAAAGGGCGCTCAGTCCACTTAGGATGGGGTACTCCGATAACCGCTGCCTCAGCCACGTCGGGATGACCCATAGCCGCATTTTCAACATCAATGGAGCTAATCCATTCACCCCCTGATTTAATGACATCCTTGGTGCGGTCAGTAATCGCCATGTAGCCGTATTGATCAATGGTTGCAACATCACCGGTATCGAACCAACCATCCGGCAAGTGAGCATCGGACACCTCCATTTTGTAATACGCCTTACACACCCATGGCCCGCGCACTTGCAGCTGACCAGACTTTTCCCCGTCCCAGGCCAGCTCGCTACCAGCTTCATCAACGATTCGCATATCGACACCGTAGATTAAACGCCCTGCTTTAAGCCGATATTCGTATTTTTCATCTTCAGGTAAGTCATGCATCCAGGGTAATAAAGTGTTACAAGTACCTAGCGGACTCATTTCGGTCATGCCCCACACCACCTGCAAATCAGCGTTGTAGCTATCCATCGCCTTCATTAAAGACAAGGGACAAGCGGCACCGCCAACCAGCACTCTGGTTAGTGAGTCAATGCTACCGCCTGATTCGGCGAGATAATTAACCAGTGCCAACCATACCGTTGGCACGCCCAGCGCGAAGCTAACTTTTTCGGCGTTAATCAGGCCAGCCAGTGCTTCACCATCACCCATTTTTGGCCCGGGGAAAACCAGTTTGCAGCCGGTTGCCGCCGCGCTATAAACCATGCCCCAGGCATTGACATGAAACATCGGCACCACCGGGAGAATGACTTCGCTCGGCGACAATGCAGCGGTTGTGTTGGCCGCCATGCAATGCAAAACGGTGCTGCGATGGCTGTATAAAACACCCTTAGGATTGCCTGTAGTGCCCGATGTATAGCAGAGGCTTGAGGCGCTATTTTCATCCAGCTCAGGCCATGCGTAATCGACTGCTTGATCAGCAAGCAACGTTTCGTAGCACATGGTATTGGTCAGCGTCGTTTCAGGCATATTGCTTTGATCGGTCAGGACAATATAACCGCGCACACTGGTTAACTGGTCCTGCACCTGCTCCAACAAAGGAACAAACGCAGGGTCGACAAAGATCCACTGATCTTCGGCATGGTTTGCGATATAAACAATTTGCTCGGGGAACAAGCGCGGATTTACGGTATGGCACACATAGCCGGAACAGCTAATGCCATAGTACAACTCGAAATGACGATAATCATTCCAGGCCAGGGTGGCAATGCGATCACCTTGCGCACAACCCAGGTTCGCCAGGACATTGGCCAGCTGACCAGCGCGATCAAAGACGGCACCAAAGGTCGTGCGATGCGAAGGGTTATCCGCTGTGATGGACACAATTTCGGTATTCGAATACACCTGCCTGGCAAATTTCATGATTGAAGTAATGGTTAACGCGTCGTCCATCATGTCACCGAACATCGTTTGCTCTCCAAATTTTCAACTGGTTATCGCTAATTATAGCGGCGGCGAATTCTACCATATTGGCCGATTCGGCCTCGCGGCTAATCTTATTGCCAGTTGCATTCGCCGAGCCCATTAACCGCCCACAGGATTCTGTCGCGCTGGCAATAAACTTGATGGGAGGCATACATTTTTATGCGTAAACAAACTACACTCAACCAATAATATTGGCAGTTTTGTCACGAGCAAAACCGCCGATATATTTAGTCGCAATTCATTGGAGATATGACATGATAGATGAAAGGGCCGTGATGAAGAGGGCTGTATCAAAGAAGACATTATCAAACAAAACTTTGTTAGCGAGCAGCTCGCTTAAGAGAACATGGCTCTTGGTCTCGCTTGTCAGCTTTTTCTGCGTGACGACCACGAGTTTTGCCGGAGATATAGAAGCTGGCAAAAGCAAATCCGTCACCTGCTCAAGCTGTCACGGTGGTAACGGTATTAGCTCCATGGATATGTGGCCTAATCTAGCGGGCCAAAAAGCGGCTTACCTGGTTAAACAAATGCGCGCCTTTCGCGATGGTACTCGTAGCGACCCGGTGATGGAGGGTATGGCAAAACCATTATCAGATGCCGATATTGATGATATCTCAGCCTACTTTGCGAGTCTGTCAGGTAAGTGAATTAACTTAAATTCTTTTCGCGGTTTAGAGCCCAGGGATGGACTGCGATAACGGATGCTTACGGCCAGGCAAAACCATTCAAGCTACATTAGCAGTTCAAGCAGTAGCATTTTAAACAGCCGGCCTCAGCTCATTGAGAACGAATGGCGTCGGGCCTCGGTAACTCCATACTGAGCGCCTCAAGGTATTCAAAGTCTGGAATCAACGCCGATTGTTTGGCAACTTCTATTTCGTATAATAGACAAGAAACATCACTGGGCTCTAGTGTTGAGCGGGCGTCATCGGTATCCAGGATATTGACCCGTTGTGGGTAACCCTGTACAACCAGACCATAAAAACCGCGATGTTCCGCCGCGCCAATGGCGTTGAAAATAACCACCCGCGACTGTGGTGTTAGCGGCAATGGCGTTTCATCCAGCAAACCCTCAAAAGAGAATAAGGGCAGTTGCTGATCACGCCAGGTTATCCAACCATAAAAGCGGTCATCTTGTTTTGCCAACGGCAGCACGGTCATATCGTAGTTGGTCACTTCTGCAACCGCCGCCATCGGTACCATCAAAGTATGTTTTTCTATTGGCAATAAAAACGCGCTAACCACGTCTGGTTCATCAAGGATAAACTCGTCAACCGCGTTGCTCACAGCTTATTGACCCTTTTTGAATCATCATTCAAGCGCAAATTAAATCGGCATGACAGCTCATCGATATCGGCAATAAAATCGTACGCGCCTCTACTTACGACCAATTCCGGTAAAGCTGATGCCACGCAGGTCGCGGGCGCCTGTACCCAAACACTGCCGCCACTGGCTTTGATAGCAAAGCTGCCAGCGACACCGTCATCGCCCATGCCGGTAAATACAATCATTCCTGAACAGTGTTGATAACTGGCAGCGACATCAGCGCAAATATTATCGATGTTAGGTCGATAGTTGCCGCGCCAGGGTTCTTCCGGCGCCAGAAATAACCGATCCCGGCCAATCCTTGTTTTTTTTTCGGGGGAAATCACAGCGACATGACCCGCTGCGACAAAGCCGTTTGTGCCAGCTAACTCAGCCCGCCAGGGGCTGCGCCTTTCAATCATTTTTACTAATTGTTCGGTTTGTTCAGCTTCGATATGCTGAGCATAGACAAAACCGATACTCTCTGCAGGCCTTACGTTTGATAAAAATTGGCTCACGGCCTTTAAACCACCGGTCGATGCCGCCAGTATCCATACCTCTGATGCGGGAAGTTTATCTCCGTCGAATTTATGCTGCTGAGCCATATGGGTCACGCTATTTCTTTCTCAGCAAGCACATCAGTGATAATGGCCAATAGCTCATCCTCGCGATAAGGCTTACCCAAAAAGTGATTCACACCGCAGGACGATGCCTTATCGCGGTGTTTTTGCCCTGACCTCGACGAAATCATAATGATCGGCAAGGTGCTTAATTTGTCACTATGGCGTACCACCCTGGCGACATCAAAACCATCCATACGCGGCATTTCAATGTCTAACAACATCAGCGTTGGACTAACATTTTCAAGGATATCGACTGCATCCACACCGTCCTTAGCAGTGACGACCCGAAAACCTTCTCTTTCAAGAAACCGGGTGGTCACTTTGCGAACCGTCACAGAGTCATCGACCACCATGATCGTTTTTACCTGGCTGTCTGATAACTCAACTGACCCCGTTGACCCGAATGAGCGGGACGTGGCCATATTGTCCATGCCGATATAATCGACATTGCTTTGCTCACAGGGCATTAACTGGCCATCTGACACCAGCATATCCATTGCTCCCTGAGCGCGTAACAAAGTTAACAAATCGAGCATAACAACGACTCCCCCGTCGCCCATCACCGTAACGCCCGTTAACCCGGCAACCCGGTTAAACATAGCACCCAGGCCTTTAATCACTATTTCCTGGCTACCTTCCAGGCTTTCCACCTGCACAGCAAATCGATAATTCTCCGTTGCAACGAGTACTAGCGCCGCCTTACCGGCTGAAGGAATACTTGATCGCCCAGCGCCCGGTTCATTAAGCAAATTACTCAATGCGCAGACGCGATAATCGTCACCTCCGTAGTAAAGTCTTTTTGCAGGGTCTTCATAACATTGTGCTAATTCCGGGGGTGTCATCTTTACCACACCAACAATACTGTTGAGAGGCAGGGCATATCGTTCACTATTATTGCGAACCATCAGGGCTCGATTGACTGCGACTGTAAATGGAACCCTGATATTAAACTCCGTACCCAGGCCTGGCTCTGAAGCAACCGAAATGGCACCACCTAATTCGCGGACTTCGTTCAATACAACGTCAAGACCAACACCTCGACCGGATATTTGACTGACTTTATCTGAAGTAGTAAATCCGGGTAAAAAAATCAGTTGGAGCAGTTCTTTTTCAGCGACTTGAGTACTTTCGTTAATTAGTCCTCGCGTCACAGCCTTGGCTCTTATCGCATCTACATCAAGGCCTTCGCCATCGTCAGCTACGCGAATGATAATCTCGCTACTCTCCCTGCCGAAGCTCAGGGATAAGCGCCCTTCCTCTGGTTTGCCATTGGCTGCGCGGGTTTTAGTATCTTCTAAGCCATGGTCGATCGCATTCCTGATCATATGTTCGAGAGGGCCGGTAATTTTCTCGAGTACGGCCCGATCGAGCTCGCCATCAACATTGTCGAGCGTAAACTTGACCGGTTTATCAAGCTCATTACTCACCTGTCGTACGACGCGCTTCAGCCTGGGCACCAAACGAGAGACGGGGACCATCCGAGTTAAAATTAAGTTTTCCTGTAAATCTGTCGTCACTATCGACTGTTGGGCCAGTAACAGCTCTGCTGATTTCGCGCTCTCTATCAGTGTATCTTTAACATCCTGCAAATCTGATGCCGACTCCTGCAACGCACTATAGAGGTTCTGGAAATGAGAATATCGGTCCAGCTCAAGGGGATCGAATTCGTGGCTGTCATCAGATGATTCGATTTGTTCTTTTCGAAAAAGTATCTGTGCCTCAGTTTCTGCACCCATGCGGCCCACCTGATTCTGTAGCCGGATTACGGTCATTTCCAATTCATCTAATGATTTACTGAATTGGTCTATCTTTTGTTCAACACGACCTCGAGTAATATTAGTTTCACCGGCTAGATTAACCAGCTTGTCGACGGTCACCGCAGAAATCTTGACCATCTCCTGCACCTGAGCAGGCGCAGATTGCTTTCTGGACGGTTGCTCGGATTTGACAGGTGACTGAACTCTCCGACCAATAGGCAAAACCTGGGCTGATGCAGCCTTCTTGAGACGCGCGCTCACACTTTCGTGATGGACGGGTTTACTCAACCCAGCTGCAAGTACATTTATACCGCTAGGCAACGAGGTCATGTCCGGTTTTTCGCTCTGGACAATAGGGTTAGGTAAAGTAGGGTTGGGTGTAGACGGCGCAGATTCTAGTTTGGGGGGCACCTCGTCACTGACGGATTCAAACTGTGCGACTAACTGGTCATAGCGCTTTAAAAGCTCATCAAAAAATCCACTTGATCCTACCTCGGCAAGGCTTCCGTTACCTTCAACAAATGACTCAAAATCATGACTGAGATCCCCCAGATCGCTCAAGCCCACCACCCGAGCACCCCCTTTAAAAGTATGCAACTCTCGCACTAAAGACTGGTAGTAGCGATTATCATCAGGGCTATCACGCCACGCCTGGATAGATTGCTCTATATGCTCAAGAAGTTCCTCGGCCTCGTCATTGAAGATAGCAACAATTTCAGGATCTACTTCTTCGTCAGCTGATGCTTCGTCAACCGTAACCTCTTCAGCAATGGTCTCCATAACACGATCAGTCTCTTCATCTTTTGTGCTGAGCTCCCGTATACTTGCTCGGTTTTCTGCCTGCGCCTGTCCCAGTATTTCATTAAGATCATTGACCAATTGCTTGGAAACATCTTTGGGGGGCTGATCAGCACCAAACGAATCGATCATGGCAAGCAAGGATTCATAAGCCTGATTAAAAACATCGAAGACTTTATTATCGGCGGGGATTTGGTCGCTGTTACAGGCCGCCAGGCAATCGGCAAATTGTTTGGCAAATATCGTTATGGGAGCGCAATTGGCAGCGATCGCACTTTGCGCCAACTCGGTTAACTCGCCAACCATTTCGGTCACCAAATCATTTGGCCCAACTGATTGACTTTGCCATTTCTTTAGCACCTCAGGCGCATCGAGAGTTATATTCAGACCGCTCGCCAACATAGCGTTAAATAGTATTTTCTCGGAGTCTTGCGCACTCGAGACACGATGGCTCACGCAAAGCGCTTCAATGCGACGCACTAAAGTGTCGCTATTAACTGGATTCTCAATTAGCCCGTCACCAGCGTGCTTGACTAGCGCACGTAAACCCAACGACGCTTCTTCCAAAACAGATAACAATTTCTCATCTATTCTCAAAATGCCCCGGATAATATCTTTAACAACTTTCTCTAACGCCCTGGCTATTACAGAAACAGCCTCCACTTCCGCTACGGAGGCACTGCCAATTAGCATATGCAGTGATCTTAATATGTCAGCATCACTAGCCAGACCCTTTAAGGAAGGGTCTCTCGACACCCGAATAAATTGCGCCAAAGTGTCAATATAGCCTTGAGCTTCCGGAATGAAAATCTTGATTAATTCTTCATCCACGCCCAAAATATTATTTGTCTCTTCTTTTGTTACCACTTGTTCTGGCGCCCTTTCAACCGCACCAGGCACTGGTATCGCGGGAATCTCAGCAACGGCCTCGCCACGAACAATCGCACCCGCTGTACCAATCAACGCTGCTATGAACCTATCGTCATCATTTTGGCGGTGAGCTTCAAAATCATCGACCATGGTGGGCAGCCATTCTAGTACGACACCCATAAGCTCTTCACAATGATTATCGAAAACCAATTTATTCTCGATAACCCGGTTAAATAGCTCCTCAATACCGAAGCCTAACTCACCGATATAACGCGCATTCACCATGCGTCCACTACCTTTTAATGAGTGGAAATTTCGCCGTACGTCACTCAACGCGTCATTGTTATCTCTATGTTGCAGCCACTCTGGGTAATCCGTTTTGATACTTTGGAGTATCTCTCTAGCCTCCTCGACAAAAATCTCAATGATCTCTTCATCGATGTCTTCGTCAAGCTCATCATCCACCTGACCCTCAGTGACGGCAGCCGTTGCGAAATCAGCGCCAATTTTTTCAACTATCGGATCAGGTTGTGATTGTATTTCGGTTTCTTCCCCGGGCTCAGCTCCCTGTATAACGATTGCCTGAGCGTCAAATTCCTTATCATGCACATCGCCATACCCCAAAGCAGACATTGCCAACTCTGCCATATCCAGCAGCGCTTGTTGGTCAACATTGGTGTTGCCAGCCACGGCTTCGAGAAAATGCTCAAGGTTCGTGATTGCATCCGCCAACAAATCTAGCTTTTCCCAGTCTGGCGGTATTTGGCTGGCTATAAGCTCGTCACTCATATATTTGCCCAACGCAATTACTATACGAGCGGGGCGAGCCATGCCGACAACATCGATGGCACCTTGTATATTTGCTATCAGCGCCGGGACGTCCTGCAAAAATTTTCTATCCCACTGGGATGAGATAAAACCAACAACTGACTCTTTAACAATTTCAAGGTTATTACGTACTTCGTGGATTAGCGAACGTTGTGCATCATCTATCAAATAGGCCGTTTCCGAGGCAGCATGTTGAACAACGACACCAGGTTGATAATCATTGACCCATGACTTAACGGCGGTCTCCACATCAGCTATACGAGTATGAATCTCTGATAATTGCTTTGTATCTGCCTGCCTTACCTCGACTAAAAGGGCCTCCGTGAGAACATCTATTTCCTTAACAAGGCGCCATAACTTTGTTTGCCCAACCAGCGCCAGGGTGTCTGCAATGCGATTAATAGCAGGCTTTATATTTTCAATTACCGTGCCAAATCCCTCTGGTTTATCTACCGGGGAATCAAGCAACTCCTTTATACCATCCAGTTCTTCACCAAGAGATTTAACAAGGCCTTCAACTACTTCTACTCTGTAGCCAAGTGCATCACCCGAAGCCAGGCTTGTGCTCGCATCGGCCAACACACCAGCCGGCAATGCTTCGTCAAGCTTAAATTCGCTGCTGAGGGAAGCCACGTCAGTCATTGGGTCAGCAGACATGCCTACTGAAGAGCCTGAGTCAACGCTAGTTACGTAGTACAGTAAGTTTTTAAACAACTCGCTGGGGTATTGATCATCAAATATCCTGTCGGCCCCACCTGATATTCTACGAAGATAGGCGCCAAGCTCCCAGAGCAAACGTTGTACCGCTGGGCCCTTAACCAAAACTCCTGATGACAAGCACTCTAATATTGTACCCGCAACCTGCCACAACTTCGCTAGCGCAGTTCCATGCGCGACTTCTTTTAAGCGCAGTAGCACCTTAATTAATTGACCGAGATGGGCTTTATCATCCGTTCCCTTTGAGAATGCCAATAATCCATATTGATAGGCCTGGCTAAGTTTACCTATGAACTCTTCTCGTCTTAGCTGTTCCTGGGCACCTAATACGCCAACATTCGCTGACGGTATACCACAAACTGCGGCCAAATCAGGATTGAAAAAATGACAGCTGGACACGAGCGGTGCAGCTCTAGTCGCTCTTAGATCATTCAGGAGGTTGAGCAATAATATTGGCTGATCGTGACCGCTTGTTATACACAGGCGCAAATAGCGCGCCACTTCTGTCATGGCCGCACTCAACACCTTGATTGCGTCATCATCGGCGCCAGCAGCTTCGCTCAGCAGCATCTCAACAACGGCCTCCATTTCTTCGCTGAGAAATGCGCCGCCATGACACGCCGATAATTTGAGCGACCCGGTAACCTGGTGAATATAGCCCTGACAAAACCTGAGTTGGCTGTCATGAGCATTGTCATGGGTATAGCGATCTAAAGCGAAGCCGGCCTCTACAAGATTTGCCTCAACCTCGTTGACAAGCCATTCAAGCCCTAGAATATTCTGATTTGAACCCACGTCAGATTCGCCTAATCATTAACTTTAGACACGCAGCTTTTCATAAGCGTGGACACCTGGGGCATCAATACGCCGCAACTGTTCAGGCTCCCAGTCCAGTAATTCCCCCGGCCCGATAATCAAACAGCCTCCCGGTTTTAAACAATCCTGAAAATAATTAACGATATCGCGACGACGCCACCGTTTAAAATAAATCAACACATTTTGACAAAATATCAAATCCATTTGGTTGATGTCTCTCGGTTTCCTTTCCAGCAGGTTAGCGACAAAAAAGGCCGTTTTCTGCCTGACAGACTTAAGCACTTTGCAGTATTGTGAATCGACCAAGGAAAAATAATTTTCTCTTACTATTGTCGAAGTATTTTTAAGACTACTACGCTGATACACCCCCTGACGCGCACGAGCTATTGCTTCATGACTCACGTCAGTACCAATAATAGAGTAACGCTCAGGCCGTCCAGACAGGGCGAACCCTTCAATCACATCCACCGCCAGACTGTAGGCTTCCTCCCCGCTCGCGCACCCAGCGCTCCAAATATTTAACGGCAGCGAATGACGATCATTAGTGACCAGCGAAGCCACACGTTTGCTAACGAAGTTATGGGAAGGTTGGTGCCGGAAAAAACCTGTCTCCTTGACCAACAAGCGATCTAGTAATACTCCCCATTCACGGGGGCCCGCATGTGTTTCCAGTACTTCACGAAAATAACTGTCCGGGTCAACCCAACCGCTTTCACACATTCTTTGGGCAATTTGAGTACGAACATGATCTTCCCGCTGCAAAGTAATACGAACGCCAGTGCGCTTTTCAAGCATATCCTCCCACAATCTGAATTGTCGGCTGTTCAGCTTTGGTAAATTTTGGGGCTTTGTGCGTAGCACGTGATGGTTCGAAAGCAACATTTTATAACCCGTATCAAGACGGTTTGTGTGCATGACCCCCTGGCTCAATATCAAATTCATCCAAATCAATGCCAGCAAGCTCGGCTTCAAGATTCGCAGAAAATGATGTTGTTACTGAGGTAGACTCAGAGTCCAAATCAGCCAGCTCTTCGTCTGCACTTTCCATTTCAGAATGGTAGTCAATCTCATCCATGGCCGAACTATTTTCTTCAAGCACCTGCTTGATATGTTCCGACGTCTGCCCTTGGGGGGAAGCACCTTGACCAAATTCGTGGGTATGTCCAGTGAAATTGACAACATGGTTCGTCTCTGGTTCAGCTTGATGTTGTTCCTGGTCTAACATCACCTCCGGATCGGCTGACTTATCCTCTTCATCATTTTGACTATCATCAAGCCAGCTAACATGCTCGCGCTCAGCAACCGTTGCAAATGGATCGACATCGCTGACGCTAGAAATAGCATGGTCGGGCAACTTGAATCCCGATACGGATTCCCGCTGATCTATTGCCATTTCGGCCAATTCCTCAACGGATCTAGCGGTTCGGTTAGTACCATCCAGCGTTTGCGAAGTTATATCCTGGATAACATTCATCGTGTTTGAAATATGCCCAGCCGTTGTCGACTGATGACGTGCGGCCGTCGAAATATCTTGAATCAATTCTGCCAAGTTGGTCGATACGGTTTCAATTTCGTTGAGGGCAATACCCGCGTCCTCAGTTAACGAAGCACCCGCCACCACCTCAGCAGTAGTTTGCTCCATCGAAGACACAGCTTCATTAGTGTCGGTTTGAATAGTTTTTACCAGTGCCGCAATCTGTTTGGTCGCATTAGCAGATCTCTCCGCCAACCGTTGAACTTCGTCAGCAACAACTGCGAACCCGCGACCAGCATCTCCCGCCATTGAGGCCTGAATAGCGGCGTTGAGAGCGAGTACATTAGTTTGATCCGCGATATCGTTGATCAGTGAAACGATATCGCCAATTTCTTGCGAGCTTTCGCCCAGACGCTTAATCCGTTTGGCAGTATCTTGAATCTGCCCGCGGATATTATCCATACCAGCAATAGTACTTTGCACCACAACTGCGCCTTTATTGGCGATTGAAACTGAACGGTCAGCCACCGAAGCAGATTCCGCAGCGTTTGCTGATACTTGATCAATAGTGATCGCCATCTCATTAATAGCTGCCGAGGCACCGGCAATTTCTTCTGCCTGGTGTTCCGACAGCTCGGTCAATTGAGTAACGGTCGTACGAGTCTCATTTGCTGAGGCGGATACTTTGCCGGCAGCTTCAACAACACGGGACACCAACTCTCTAAGCTGAATGATAGTCAGGTTTATTGCGTCAGCAATGGCGCCGGTAAAACCCTCCGTAACCGTCACCTCGGCAGTCAAATCGCCTTCACCTAGCCCTTCAATATCATCAAGCAGACGTAATATTGCGTCTTGATTAATTCGGTTTGCCTCGGCCGTCTCCTTCAACCTACTCCGGGTACCAAAATAGAAAATAAGGCCTAATAAAATTAGGCCAATCACCAAAAAAATCCCTACATATACGGTCACCTGCGGACCATATGAATTCCCCGCAGAATTTAAGTTGCGCATATGATCTGTCAACCGAGCAGACTGTTTGATTAAGGCTGGCGAACTTGTCAGCACCAATTCGCGCGATCGCCCCGCGATCATCAATTCTGCTGCAGAGCCAACCAGTTCATCTGCAGAGCTATCAATAATATTAAATAATTGCGCTATGTTATCGAGGCTTGCCTGGGCTACAGACGCCCGTAGCTTAGTGAGCCGAAGGGTATTGTCGCCATTTTTAAAGCCATTAAGTACGCGGCCAAATAATTCTGCATCGCTAGCAATTTGCTCAGCGGCCGACTCGGGTCCCTGGCCGCCCGACAACAGCTCTGAAAGAGCTCTCTTAATTCGCTCTGTACGCCATAATTGCGCCTGAGCATGTGCCACCTGATAGCCAGCAGTTCTCCTCGCCAACAGGATGTCTACTATCGTAGTCAACTCCTGTTCCAGCTCGGCTTGTCCATCACCAAACTGCGTTTTCACATGATTAACAAAAAGCACCGCTTCCCTGCTTTGCACCAAGGCTGCAACAGCCTCGTTGGTTTTATTCCAGGCGGTATTAAACTCTCCTGCAATTTTTTTATTACCGCTATCTGTAAGAGCCGTCCGAATTGCTTCCCACTTACTCTGCATATCACTTCTGAGCTTTTCAATTTGGTCGAATGCAGCCTCATCACCTTCGCGAGCCTTCGTCGCCAGAGCCGGAAATCGCGTAGCCATCGCCCTAATTCCACTTACTTTCTGGAGATTAGCTCTATGTTTACTACCGTTTTCACTATCATTGAAAAATGCAAAGATAAGGTACCCAACCAATAAGATCATAGTGACCACAAGCGCTATTATCAGTGGACTAGCTTTGGGTTTTGTATCAGCAGTATTCATATTTTTAAGCTCCGAGCTTTACCTTTTGGGTATCTCCATCTGACTCAGCTAAGGTTACTGGGCCACATTTTGGAAAGATTGATCTTCGACAAGCTGATGTGGCCTGAATAAGAACTTTGTAGTGCCATCACTTTCTATATAGCAGCCCTCAACATAGGGCACAAAGGGGTCGGGCACACTAACCGGGGCAGGATCGAATTGCTCCGTGTCGTAATGCTTAACACCCGACACTTGCTCTACTATGAGTCCAATTAAATTGCCGGAAAGCTCGACCACCAATAACCGTTGCGACTTGGCTCCAATCCTAGGTTCAACATCCAAAAATTGCGCTAAATCAATAATCGGCACCAATTTACCTCTCATGTTAGCAACACCCATCATCCAGGGTTTAACTCTAGGTAAGCGCGTGTAACTGGGCAGTTCCTGAACTTCTGTCAAATCTTCCACAGGGATAGCAAGGTCAACACCCAAAACCGTAAAACATAATGTTGCTGTAAGCGGCCTGAAATCAATTTGTGCCGGCAGTGCTTTAGCATCGCAGTAAAAACTCTTTGCGAGACTATTTACAACTTCAAATACAGTATTATTTGCCGTCATCGAAAATAGCGGGTCGGATCAGCCCCGCTCCACCTGTGCAATGGTATTCAATAATTGTTTTTCGGAAACCGGCTTAGTTAAGTAGGCGCTTGCGCCTTGTCGTTGCCCCCAGATTTTATCAGTTTCCTGATCTTTCATCGTGATAATGATAACGGGGATGTCCTGTGTTTCACCATCCTTGCTTAGTTGTCGCGTAGCTTGAAAACCATTCATACCGGGCATGACTATATCCATTAGTACAACATCTGGGTGGTCGCGCTTCACCGCATCCATCCCTTCCTCCGCATTGTTGCATGATAATACGGTGTATTCATGCTTGGTCAGAATTTGCGTCAACTTATGGATTTCAGTAGGGGAGTCATCAATAATTAAAACGGTGGCCATGTTATCTTGTGCAAACCTCAATCTGGCGTGTAGTTATTCAAACAACACTTTGTCATCATTCATATCAACTTACAGAGGAAATCATTTGATCACCACTTTTTCGAGAAACGACAGTTTCCAACACTTCAAACAGCTCAGTTTTGCTGAACGGCTTTGTTAAATATTCATCTGCCCCAACAATCCGGCCCTTCGCTTTGTCAAACAAACCGTCTTTACTAGATAACATAATCACTGGGGTGCTTTTAAATTGGTCATTATTTTTTATCAGGGCGCATGTTTGATAACCATCTAGCCTCGGCATCATAATATCGACAAAAATCACATCGGGCTCAGTGTCGGCGATCTTTGCAAGCGAATCAAAACCATCGACCGCAGTAATCACCTCACACCCGGCTTTTGAAAGGAGGGTTTCCGCAGTACGCCGAATAGTATTACTGTCATCAATGACCATGATCTTCATTGCTTCAAAGTTGATTGTCATAGCCACCTCAATTGGAGATCTGTTTGCACAATAAAACTCTCTAATTGCATTAAATAACTTTTAACACAATATTGATATATTATCTATAACTGTAGAATTTTTCGAGTATTTATATCTCATTTTTTGCATAATTAGTTGCCAGGCTGGAGCCCTGCCCGTAACGTGTACAAAATCTGTACTCGGTCAGTGTAGAACCAGAGTCGACCATCTGCACGGGTATATAATAGAGGGCTTTTTATGGCAATTTCTGTTGGCGTCATTATGGATCCTATCGACGCAATCAATTATAAAAAGGACACGACGCTTGCACTTCTTCTTGCGGCTCAGGAAGAAGGCTGGTCACTCATGTATATGCAAATGTCTGACCTGGCACTTGTCGACGGCGTCCCGTTTGCGAGCCAAACACCCCTCCAGGTATTTAATTCTGAACAACATTGGTATGAACTAGGCGAACCAGTCGATACGCCTCTCGCGAATCTTGACTGTATTTTAATGCGGAAAGACCCACCATTTGACAGCGAATTTGTCTACGCCACTTATATACTTGAAGCAGCCGAAAAACTAGGTGTTCTAGTTGTCAATCGAGCCCAGAGCCTCAGGGATTGCAATGAGAAAATTTTTGCCACTCAATTTCCGCAATGCACGCCGCCAGTGTTGGTCAGTCGAGACCCCCTGCGGCTAAGAGCCTTTCACGATCAATATAAAGACGTTATTTTCAAACCGCTGGATGGCATGGGCGGCACCGGTATTTTTCACGCTCGCGAAAATGATCCAAATGTCAGCGTAATCATTGAAACCCTCTCAGAACACGGCACTCGGACAATTATGGTGCAACACTATATTCCTGAAATCACACAAGGAGACAAGCGCATATTGATGGTTGACGGCGAGCCGGTACCCTGGTGTTTGGCAAGGGTTCCAGCTGTAGGTGAGACTCGCGGTAACCTCGCTGCGGGAGGCCAAGGCATCGTGCAAGCGCTAAGCGACCGCGACCGATGGATTGCGAACCAGGTATCCCCTCACTTGCGCGAGCGAGGACTTATGTTTGTTGGCCTCGATGTTATTGGCGACTACCTGACAGAAATTAACGTTACCAGCCCCACCTGTGTTAGAGAGATTGATCGTGAACAAAGCACTGCCATCGGCCGCCGCCTTATGACTGCCATCAGACATAAACTAAGCGCTTAGCGATGGCTGAACACTTCACAGCAGCGGATCCGCACCAGGGATACGACCGCCTCGGCTTCGCTTTTTTCCTCGCTCTTGCGTTACACAGCCTGGTTATATTCGGCATCGGTTTCAACTTTTTGCGATCACAACCAGCAGCGATTGCCCTTGATGTAACATTGGCCCAGCATGCCACTGACGAGGACGTAGAAGATGCGAACTTTATAGCCCAGGCCACCCAGCAAGGTAGTGGCAACATCACCGATGATAAAAATGAAATCACAACCGATACACTAGCTGATTATTCCGCAGATGTGTTGCGCGAAACCGATATCATGACGCCGACTCAGACAGAGCAAACCACCGCCCATCGGGAGGAACGAACAATTATGAGTAATCGCAGCAGCCAAGCAATAAAGCCACTGCTTGCAGAATCTGGAGACCGTGAATCAGTCACTGCTGAGAATCAGATCGCGCCTTCTATCATTAAAGAATTTAGCAGTCTGAAAGCAAAGCTAGACACACAGAAACTAGCCTATAGCAAATTACCCAATATACTTCGTCTCACTTCTGCCAGCACTCGCCAGGCCGATCATGCCGCTTATCTTAAATACTGGATCGACACGGTAGAGTTAACCGGCAACCTTCATTATCCGGCAGATGCCCGCAGTCTTAAATTATTTGGCGAGCTTCGTCTTGCCGTTACTGTTCTTCCTGACGGGTCGGTTGAGGGCGTTGAGATACTACAGGGTTCAAATCACCCTATACTCGATCAGGCTGCAGTCGAAACCGTCCGCCTGGCCTCACCCTTCGCACCATTTCCGGAAGAAATGTATCAGTGGGACAAAATTGAAATCATCCAGACCTGGCGATTTTCTCCGGACAATCGGCTGCGCGCGCAATGAAAAACTTTCTTCTTGTAATATGCTGATCTAACACCAATATTGATTGTATGAACGACATTAATATCGAAGAGCCCAAACATTTGGCTGGACAGTTGCTCGTTGCGATGCCCGGGCTCCGTGACCCCAGGTTTACCCAGGCCGTCATTTATCTCTGTGAACATAGCTCTGAAGGCGCTATGGGTATAGTTATCAACCAGCCCATGGAATTGCCTCTCGAACAAATGTTTAGACAGCTTGACCTGGAATGCCCTGAACAGCTTCGTACCCAACCACTATTATTGGGCGGCCCGGTGCAACAGCAACGGGGCTTTATCCTGCACAGCAATACAATCAGAAAATGGCAATCTACTGTGGTCGTTAACGACCAGGTAAGTATCACTGCATCGATGGATATTATCGAGGCAATTGCCTCTAAAGATGGGCCATCTGAATCTCTGGTCGCTCTGGGATACGCCGGCTGGAGTGCGGGTCAACTCGATCAGGAGCTACTGGATAATGCATGGTTAACCGCGCCTGCTGATGCCGAGTTTCTGTTTGATACACCTTTTGAGAAACGAGCCAACCTTGCCGCAGCGCGCGTCGGCATAGATCTCGCTCAGCTTAGCAATAGTGTCGGACACGCCTGACCAGCGCCCGGCAGAGCCGATGTCAGTGTTGGCATTTGATTATGGCGTTCGACAAATTGGATTGGCAGTCGGACAAACTCTGACTCGCACTGCGCGCCCATTGACCACAATTACCGTCAAGGATGGTCAGCCAAATTGGCCTGAAATATTGGCACATATCGCTGAATGGCAGCCTGGGCTATTGATAGTTGGGCTACCACTGAACATGGATGGCACGGAAAGTGACTTCTGCAAACATGCCCGCAAATTTGCGCGACGGATACGGGGACGCAGTGGCTGTAATGTGGTTATGTTTGACGAGCGCTTATCGACAGTCGAAGCAAAATCAGAAACGCCAACAGGAAAAAAGCCCAGACGAGTATCAAAAAATAATCACCAATCGCCCGTCGACGCATTGGCCGCTTGCCTTATTTTGCAGAGCTGGCTATTACAGCCCGAATTCGCGATAAGCCCCTAAACAAAAATTCTTCGCAAGATAAATTTCTAAACCTTGGCCCGCTATCGCTCTAGCTCGACCCACTTGGTAGGCTATTGACTATTCTCAACTAACGCTGAAACAGACTCACGTGATCATCGTCTTCGGTTTCTCTGATCGTCAGCTCATCCGCCGCTCTATCAAGATAACCAGCGTCTGTCTCGGACTCTAGTTTAATCAGCAAACGCAGATCATTTTTCGAATCCGCCGCCGCAATAGCATCTTCATAAGTGATTACGCCTTCGTCATACAATGCATAAAGCGCCTGATCAAAAGTCTGCATACCCTGTTCTGCGGATCGGGTCATCAATTCCTTTATTTTATGCACATCGCCTTTTCGAATCATATCCGAAACAAGCGGCGTATTAATAAGGATTTCAATAGCCGCCCGACGCCCAGCACCATCCGCTGTGGGCAGCAACTGTTGAGCAATAATGGCTTTCATATTGAGCGACAAATCCATCCACAATTGGCCTTGACTTTCTATGGGGAAAAAATGCTGAATACGATCCAATGCCTGGTTAGCATTGTTTGCGTGGAGGGTCGCAAGGACCAGGTGCCCCGTTTCAGCAAAGGTGATTGCATTCTCCATGGTTTCCCGAGTACGTATTTCTCCGATCAAAATAACGTCCGGTGCCTGCCGCAAAGTATTGCGTAACGCCACTTCAAAAGATTCGGTGTCAATACCCACTTCCCGCTGCGTAATGATACAACCTTCATGTTGATGGACAAATTCAATTGGGTCTTCTATCGATATGATATGACCCTGAGTGTTACGATTACGATGCCCAATCATGGCCGCAAGAGACGTCGATTTGCCTGTCCCAGTGGCACCAACAAATATAATAATTCCACGTTTTTCCATCACCAACTCGTTGAGTATCCGAGGAATCTGTAGTTCTTCAACGGTCGGGATTTTAGTTTCAATACGACGTAATACCATGCCAACTTCATCACGCTGGTAAAATGCACTCACCCGAAAACGTGCGCCTTCAACCTGATCCGATGAGATCGCGAAATTTAATTCTTTCTGGGAATTAAACTCCTGTTGTTGACGTTCATCCATAATGCCTTCGATCAGGGCACGAGACTGTTTGGAATCCAGGGCTTTTTTACCGACGGGTATAATTTTGCCATGTATTTTTATCGAAGGCGCCACCCCCTCAGTAATAAATAGATCCGACGCTTCTTTCTCTACCATTAGTTGCAATAAACTATTGAAATCCACAATCTTTACCTCTTCTTATTCCCGGTTAACGATTATTTTAGGCGTCTTCTCTGTCAGGCAAAATCTTCAGGTATTTTTGCTCGCTCTCGAGCAGCTTCATTAGTTATAACTTTTTGAGTTACCATATTTTTAAGGCATTGATCCATGGTTTGCATGCCAGCCCCAGCCCCAGTCTGGATCGCCGAATACATTTGCGCCACTTTATCCTCTCGAATCAAGTTTCTAATCGCCGGCGTACCTATCATGATTTCATTTGCCGCAGCTCGCCCACCACCAATTTTTTTCATCAAAGTCTGCGCTATGACCGCTTGCAGAGATTCGGACAACATTGCCCGCACCATTTCTTTCTCAGCCCCCGGAAACACATCGATTACCCTGTCGATCGTTTTGGCAGCTGAGGTTGTATGCAAAGTACCAAATACCAAATGACCCGTCTCTGCGGCGGTTAGGGCCAGGCGAATCGTTTCTAAATCTCGCAGTTCACCGACAAGTATGATGTCCGGATCTTCTCGTAAGGCTGACCGAAGCGCCTCACTAAAGCCATGAGTGTCTTTATGAACTTCTCGCTGATTAACCAGACATTTTTTACTTTCGTGAACAAATTCAATAGGATCTTCGATGGTGAGAATATGCTGATAGCGGTTGTCATTAACGTAATCCACCATTGCAGCCAGTGTCGTACTTTTACCCGATCCCGTCGGCCCTGTAACCAATACTAGCCCTCGCGGCAACATCGAAATATCTCTGAAAACCTGCCCAAAGCCTAATTCTTCAAGCGTTAATACGGTTGACGGAATGGTTCGAAATACTGCACCTGCTCCTCGATTCTGATTAAACGCGTTGACCCGAAAACGCGCTACTCCAGGTACTTCAAAAGAAAAATCCGTTTCCAAAAACTCCTCAAAATCACGGCGTTGCTTGTCATTCATGATTTCATAAATCAGGCCATGAACCTGCTTGTGCTCCATGGCGGGAAGATTGACCCGCCGCACATCACCATCAACCCGGATTAATGGAGGCATGCCCGCTGACAAGTGTAAATCTGACGCGCCCTGCTTAGCGCTAAAAGCCAATAGTTCTGTTATATCCATTACCAAATCCTGTAATAATTGATAACCTGCCGCGATCGCTATTAGGGCACAAAACTCACATGCCTCTCACAAGTCAATGTACAACGTCCAATATAGCCAAGAACATACGACAAATCAAAGCCTTACTGGGGGAATTTCGCACAAATTCTCAACAAAGTGTAGATGGGGTCAAGCTTTTAGCAGTTAGTAAAGGGCAAAGCTCTGAAAAATTGCTAGCGGCATGGCATGCAGGTATCAATTGTTTTGGTGAAAACTACTTGCAGGAAGCGCTTAATAAAATAGACGCTCTGTCATCGATCAATCCCGAATGGCACTTTATCGGACCAATTCAAGCAAATAAAACCAACAAAATTGCGGAGCACTTCAGCTGGGTACATACCGTCGACCGTCTACGCATTGCCACTCGCCTAAATCGGCATAGACAAGGCTCCTCAGGGCCATTAAACATTTGTATTCAAGTCAATATTGATCGTGAATCAAGCAAGTCGGGTGTTGATCCAGATAGCACCCACGAGCTGGCCAACGCGATCATCGATTTACCTCACCTTAGATTGCGAGGCTTAATGGTATTACCGGCACCAAAAACTAGCTTTGCGTCTCAGCAGGACACTTTCCGGCGAACTGCTGAGCTGTTCCAGAATCTCAAAAACAGTTCACCCCGTTTACAGTCTTTAGATACACTCTCCATGGGAACGACGCATGATATGTTAGCCGCGATTGCGGAGGGAGCCACCATTGTAAGGATTGGCACCGGAATTTTTGGCCCGCGTCAAAGCCTGTAAGCCAAAGTTTACAAGTAATGCCCGTAGTTAGTATCGAGTTTCCAGACCATATTCCCGCTAACGGGAATGGCACAAGCTTATAAATTGATTAATAGCCAGGAGATTGGCGGTGAGCAAGCCCAAATTAGTTTTCATCGGTGGCGGCAATATGGCCACCAGCTTGATCGGCGGTCTGCTCAAACAGGGTTTTCCGGCGTCGAGTCTCTCTGTCTGTGATCCAATCAGGGAAACCCGCTTACAACTCGAAAGCGATTTCCAAATTGCCACCTTTCCCGACAACGCCCACGCCAGCGAGTCCGACATCGTGGTGCTAGCCGTTAAACCACAAATTATGAAAGCCGTAGCCACAGCTCTCGCCAGCGCAGTGAGTCATCAACCTTTGATTATTTCTATCGCAGCAGGCATTCCCGCCCCAGCCCTGCAGGCCTGGCTAGGAGATAACATTCCCCTGGTCCGCTGCATGCCCAATACCCCTGCCTTGTTGCAGCAAGGAGCGACAGGTTTATTCGCCACTGAACAAGTTACCGACACACAAAGGGCATTGGCCGAAGACATCATGACCGCCGTCGGCACGGTGAACTGGTTTGATTCAGAATTAGACATTGACCGCGTCACAGCACTGTCAGGTAGCGGCCCCGCTTATTTTTTCCTGGTCATGGAGGCAATGGAAAATGCCGGGGTAACACTGGGGCTGGATAGAGACACTGCTCGTCAAATGACCATACAAACCGCTCTCGGCGCTGCGTCGATGGCCGCTCAGGGAAATGTTGAACCCGCAGAGTTACGCAAGCGTGTTACTTCACCGGGCGGCACCACCGAAAAAGCACTGAACACATTTATGGCCGACGGATTACCCGATATATTTGAGCGGGCAATGGAAGCGGCTTTTCAACGCTCCATTGAAATGGCTGATGAAGCCCAGTAACGCTCGATCATCTTATATAAGCCATGTGAAAGACTCATAAAAGCCGCGACTCTTCACACGCCAAATTTTAAGTTTGCAAATATTACAGGGATAAACCGGGAAAATACTTAATGAATACAATGACTGAAATCGGCATCTATTTGATTCAGACTGTGGCCAATATCTACCTGCTGTTTGTCTTGCTGCGGCTTTTACTACAGATCTGCAAAGCCAATTTTTATAATCCCATTTCTCAATTCTTAGTCAAAGCGACAGCTTTACCCATGGAACCTTTACAGAAAGTCTTCCCTTCTTTTGGCAATTTTAATACCGCCTGCCTGGTGCTAGCCCTTATTGTGCAGATTATCGCGATCCAGGGTTCGGCGCTGGTGTACAACGGCACCTTGATACCCATCGTATTATTGCTCAGCTGGGCCTTGCTCGGCATAGCAAGCTTATTATTGAACATATATTACTATGGCCTATTTATTGTCATCATCATCAGCTGGGTCGCACCACAAAGTCGGCACCCGGCGATCGCTCTGTTATGGCAATTGACAGAGCCGGTTATGGCGCCAATTCGCAAACTGATTCCACCATTGGGTGGGCTGGATCTCTCCATTATTCCCGTATTTATCCTGCTTCACGTATTGCGAATAATAGTCCGAAACTTCGCAGCCAGCATGAGTCTGGTTCCCTCTTTTGTGCCAGGTATTATGTAGCAGACCAGAAAGTAGCTGTATCCCTCTATGTCTCATTACCACTGGCACGCTAATAATCGGCGCAACACTCTCAATATTTATTGCTATATTCAGGCCAATACCGCGCACAGTGGTTTCGCGGGTTTATTCGATCAGCGCCTAAAAATTAAAGTGTCAGCTGCCGCCACGGAAGGTGCTGCCAACAAAGGTCTGATCAAGTTTCTGGCCGTTCAGTTTGGCGTACCTAAAAGCCGAATTCAGCTCACCAAAGGCCAAAGTAGTCGTTATAAAACCATTATCATTGATTCACCAGAAAAGATACCTGAGCAAGCTCAAATCATCCGGCCAGAATTTATGTCCACTGCGCGATAGTCTCCCGACGCACTGCCTTGCTATGACCGGCGCGGCTCTTTAGACTCCTCGTTTTTTCTAGTGCAACACTCTCAATGCCGGAACTACCGGACAGCTCGCCGCCTGACATACCAGACTCCTTGCCACTCAATTCGGTCGGCCTGGTCGAACCACAGGTCTTTGAATTCGAAGAGCCTCTGGAGCTAAGCTGTGGCCGCTCGTTAAATGCATACAGGCTAGTTGTCGAAACCTATGGCGAGCTAAATGATAAAAAATCCAACGCCATCCTGATTTGTCACGCGCTGAGCGGCGATCATCATGCAGCGGGTTATCACTCGGCCAATGACACCAAGGTAGGCTGGTGGGATGAATATATCGGCCCCGGTAAGCCCATCGATACCACTCTTTTTTATGTGGTCTCGCTGAATAATCTAGGTGGCTGTCACGGTAGCACCGGGCCTTGCTCGATCAACCCTGACACTGACAAACCCTGGGGCAAAGATTTTCCACCATTGCGTATCCGCGATTGGGTGCACAGTCAGGCGCGCCTGGCGGACCGGTTAGGTATTGACCAGTGGGCCGCCGTCATTGGCGGCAGTCTCGGCGGCATGAATGCCATGCGCTGGTCCATCGAATACCCCGAGCGGGTTCGCCATTGCGCGGTGATTGCCTCGGCGACCAAGCTAACGGCTCAAAATATCGCCTTTAATGAAATTGCCCGGCGCGCCATCCGCAGCGATGCGCAGTTTTTTGACGGCGACTTTCTTGAACAGGACGCCATCCCCAGAGATGGTCTGGCCCTGGCCCGAATGATCGGTCACGTCACCTATCTTTCTGACGAATTAATGGGTGAGCGTTTCGGTCGCGAGTTGCGCAGCGGCTCTTTCCAGCAAGGCCTGGAAGCACCGGTTGAGTTTCAGGTAGAAAGCTACCTACATCATCAGGGCAAACGTTTTGCAGAAAGCTTTGATGCCAACACATATTTGTTAATGACCAAAATACTCGACTATTTTGATCTGGCCAGGGAATACAACAACGACCCCGTGGAAGCCTTTGGCCACGCCCAGTGTAAATTTTTAGTGGTGTCATTTTCCAGTGACTGGCGCTTTTCACCGGCCCGCTCCAGAGAGATTGTCGATGCCCTGATTGCAGCAAATCGAGATGTGGTTTATACCGAGGTTGAGTCAACCATGGGCCACGATGCCTTCCTGCTGCCCAACGAACGATACGAATCGGTTTTTCGCACTTATATGCTCAAGGTTGCCCAGGAATGTTAAAGCCCCCGTTGATAATCGGCACACACAGGAGCAAACGCTGATGTTGCGAATCGATCTCGACATCTTGCAGCAGTGGGTGCCTGTCAACAGTCGAGTGCTTGATCTCGGCTGTGGCGACGGCACCTTACTGAAGAGCCTCGCTGAGAATCGCCAGATCGAGGGCTATGGACTGGAAATTGACCCCGATGAAATTACCGCCTGTATCGCCCAGGGCGTTAATGTCATCGAGAAAGACATTAACGAAGGCCTGGCAAACTTTCATGATAAGAGCTTTGACGCGGTAGTGATGACTTACTCCATGCAAGCGCTGAGGCGTCCCGATCTGGTTATCGACGAGATGCTCCGTGTCGGCAAGGAATGCATTGTCACCTTTCCCAATTTTGGCAGTATCCGCACGCGGGCTTATTTGATGCTGCGGGGCAAAATGCCGGTCACCAAACAGCTGGCCTACCAGTGGTACGACACACCCAATATCCATTTTTGTACGATCCGCGATTTTGAAGAACTCTGTATCGAAAAAGGCATTCAGGTTCTGCACCGCGAAACGGTCAGCACCCACAGCCCCGATCAGCACTTGAACGTCTTTTGGCCTAATATGTTCGCTGAAACAGCCATTTATCATTTAGCTAAATAAGCGCTTGATAGGCAACAAATGCGGAAGAGTCAAAATGGATAAATTACTATGTGCGGCCAACAAATTGTTAACGACAATCTTCGCTATTCTTTTTTTCTCAGCCTTCATTTCCCTAGGCTCTCTAAGCCAGGCCGCTGACCAAACCTCCTGGAATTTTAAAGATTACGAGGTGTTATACAGCGCTTTTAATAGCCGCTTTATTAGTCCCGAAGTAGCCAGCACCTACAACATTATCCGAGCTAAAAATCGCGGCCTGGTGAATATCGCCGTGCTACCACGTAGCGCCAAAACCGGCTCAGGTGGTAAACCCGCGTTGGTGAAGGGTTACGTGTCAAATATCATCATGCAAAAACAACAACTCGACTTTTTTGAAGTTAACGAAGGTAGTGCTACCTATTACCTGGCCTCTTTCCGATTTGATAACGAAGATTATATGACCGTTAAAATTACGGTCCAGCCTGACCCCAACGAGCCTGCAGAAGATATATCCTTCCAACGAACATTTTATCATGACAGGTAGCGTTTGATGCCGACCCAAATCGTGCTGGCGAGCGGCAACCCTGGCAAATTAAAAGAGTTTCAGCAATTATTGGCGAATGCCCGTATAAAAGTCTCACCCCAGGCTGAATTTAATACCAGCGAAGTTGAAGAGACCGGTTTGAGTTTCATTGAAAACGCGCTGCTCAAAGCCCGTCATGCCAGCCAGCATGCCCGGCTGCCCGCCATTGCCGATGACTCTGGGCTAGAAGTCGACTTCCTGGGTGGGGCACCGGGCATTTACTCATCTCGATTCGCGGGCATCGGCGCTAGCGATGGCGACAACAACGAGAAGTTACTTGAGTCGTTGCAGGATGCCCCCGCAGAGGGCCGCAGCGCGCGCTTTCAATGCCTGTTGGTATATTTGCGCCATGCTCAGGATCCAACCCCGATTATTTGTCAGGGCACCTGGGAGGGTCGTATTTTAACCGCCCCTCGGGGCGACAACGGCTTTGGTTACGACCCACTCTTTTTTGTCCCGGACCATCAATGCAGCGCGGCGGAGTTAAGTGCCGAGGATAAAAACATACTCAGCCATCGTGGCAGAGCCATGGCTTACCTGTTAGATCATTTGTTGAGCTGACCCCTTTGCTTCTTACCTTTGCTGGCGGCCTCGATGCTTGAATTACCGCCATTATCGCTCTATATCCACATCCCCTGGTGCGTAAAAAAATGTCCTTATTGTGATTTTAATTCCCACGCCAGCTCTGGCGATCTCCCCGAAAATATCTATGTTACAAACCTGATTGAAGATTTAAAAAATGATGCGCACTTAGGTCAGGGTCGCGAATTGGTATCTATTTTTTTTGGCGGCGGCACCCCCAGCCTGTTTTCAGCGCTATCTATCGAAAAAATAATTAACGCCGTACAACAGATTATTGGCATCGCCGAAAATGCTGAGATTACCCTAGAAGCCAACCCGGGCACTTTTGAACAGGAAAAATTCCGGGGTTACAAAAGCGGCGGGGTGAACCGGCTTTCCATCGGCACCCAGAGTTTTCACGACCAACACCTGCAAAGCCTTGGACGTATTCATAGTGGTACAGAAGCTATTCAAGCAATTAACTCTGCAAAACAGGCCGGGTTTGAAAACTTCAATCTCGATTTGATGCACGGCTTGCCCGATCAGACTGCCGCACAAGCACTCACTGATATCGAGCAGGCCGTCGCCCTTAAACCTACACATCTGTCGTGGTATCAACTAACTATTGAACCCAACACCGCGTTTTATTCTTCACCACCACGGCTGCCCGATGAGCGTCGGCTCGAAGAGATTCAGGACATCGGTCTCGCCGCGTTGCAAAATGCTGGCTTTGAACAATACGAAATTGCTGCATTTGCTCAGCCCGGCCGCCAGGCCAGGCACAATATTAATTATTGGCAGTTTGGCGACTATCTAGGTATTGGTGCCGGTGCTCACGGTAAAATTACCCTGCCCGACAAGCAGCAGATTATTCGTACCAATAAAACTCGGTTGCCTCGGGATTACCTAAATGAGGGGAAAAACTATCTGACGGGAGTTCGCACTTTAAGCGAGGCAGAATTACCCATCGAATTCTTTATGAATATTCTGCGACTCAATGGCGGCGCAACAAGGTCTGATTTCCGTCAGAGAACAGGGCTGAACTTCGAGGTGATGGCAAAAGTATGGCAAGAGTTAGAAAACGAAGGCTTGGTGGTCAGTCCTGATAAGGGCCTCGCAACAACTCCACTGGGTCTACGTTTTTTAGACACGGTGTTATCGCGCCTCTAACGATTTGGCATTTAAAATCCGTAGCCCAGGATCGGTCAACAACAACTTTTGGCCTCGCTATTGAGGCTGCCACCTCTGGTGGTGGCAGCTGACCGCAATGCTCCAGCGGGCAAATTATATGGCCCGTGATTAACCAGCTGCTCTGGCTCGAAGCCAATGAAATCCTCTCCGTAACAGCCTGCCAACAAGCGGTCATGATTGTGCTTTGACACGGCCATACGCTCGCCACGCAGGTACGTTACACCCAGCTCATCCTGCACCTGTGCGTAGGGACCTTTATACAACACTGCATGACCACCATCGTAGTCATCATCTTTAGTCAGTTTGGTGGCCGTCAGTGTTACCGAACGAAACTCAATGCCTTCCACGACCTGCCAGGGAGTGCTATCCCATTTATCATAAGCAACAGCGACAAATCCGGCATCAACAAACGCGTCCAGGAAATCAGTCTCTGTAAATGCCCCCGAAATACAACCGCTCCACAGATCGGGATCATTTTTTAACGCATCAGGTACATTTTCGTCAGCGATAATATCTGATATCGCCACTCGACCACCTGGCGCCAGAACTCGGTAGATTTCGCTAATCATTTGTTTTCGATCTGTTTCTGCCACCAGGTTGAGCACGCAATTACTAATCACAAGGTTTATAGAGCTATCTGGGATCAGCGGGTGATCGCTTCGCTGTTTAGCCTGCATGGCCAAAAGGGCCTGCAATTCAACGGTATTATTGACTGGCCGCTCGCCTAAAAAGTTTTCTGTGGCGGCAACGTCGAGAGCCAAATCCTGTATGTTGCCCTTCAAAAATGTGACGCGATCACTTCCCAAAGTCCTGGCAATATCCGCCTGATATTTTCTGGCCAGGGCCAACATGTCATCGGTCATATCGACCCCCGTGACGTGGCCTTCATCTCCGACCAGTTGCGCAGCCATATAGCATATCTTGCCGCCGCCACTGCCCAGGTCGAGCACACGGTCACCCTTGCGAACATAACGAGAGGGATCACCGCAGCCGTAGTCCTTATCGATTATTTCCTGGGGCAGGGCAGTTAACAGCGACTGATCGTAATCCACCGGACAACACAATGTTTCCTGTCGCAGTTGCGCGCCTTCGCTATATCGATCTTTTACATTTTCGTAAACGTTTGATGATTCCACTTTACTATTTTCTCCCTAATCGCCAACGGTGATATTTTTCCGCATAGCTTAGTAATTTTTCCGGCGCGTGACCACGCTTCCAGACACCAGCGGCCATTTTATTGGCTTCGCTCAAGGTCGGGTAGGCGTGGATGGTACCGAGTATTTTGTTCAGGCCCAGATTTTGTTTCATGGCAGTGACAAACTCGGTGATTAATTCACCAGCATGCGCTCCAATCACTGTGGCGCCTAATACCCGGTCTTTGCCCGGTGGTGTCAGCACTTTAACAAAGCCTTCGACGGTATTATCGGCTATTGCACGATCCAGATCACTTAATGGATAAGTGGTCACCTCGTAGGCGATGTTTTTTTCTCGCGCGTCAGCTTCACTAAGTCCAACGTGAGCAACTTCCGGATCGGTAAACGTTGTCCAGGGGATAACGCTGTAATCAACGGCAAATCTTCTAACGCTTCCAAACAGGGCGTTAACCGCAGCATACCAGGCCTGATGGGAGGCGGTATGGGTGAACTGATAAGGTCCGACCACGTCACCACAGGCAAAAATGTTTGGGAATTTAGTCCGCAAATATTCATCCACCGCCAAAGTGCCCTGGGGCGTTTTTTCTAGACCCAGTGCTTCCAGACCCAGTCCATCTGTTATGGCTTTACGGCCTACCGCGACCAATACTTTATCGAATGCTATTCTACGTTGTTGCACTGTAATCGGTTGCTGTTGACCTTGCTCTACCTGTTCAAGCAAAGCAAAGTCCACCTGGTCGGCTCGCTCGAAACCAACGGTCTTGTGGTTGAGTAGAACCTCAACGCCCTCACGTTCTAGTTGCCTGCGGACGAGGTCAGACACGTCCCTGTCTTCTCGGGGTAGTACGTTGGGCATCATATCTACTAGCGTGATCTGCGTCCCTAGCCTTTGAAAAGCCTGAGCTAGTTCACAGCCAATCGGCCCAGCGCCCAAGACCAACATTGATTTAGGTTGCTCACGTAGGTTCCATAAATTGTCGGAAGTTAAATAATCAAGCTTTTCGAGACCGGGGATAGGCGGCACAAATGGCCTGGCGCCGGTCGCAATGATGATGTTTTTTGCGGTGATAACCTGGTTATCGACCTGGACTTCCCAGGGCGATACGAGTGCAGCCTGACCGGATATGCACTCAACGCCCAGCTCAGTGAATCGCTCAACAGAGTCATGGGGTGCTATGGTGTTAATAACATCGGCGACTCTTTCCATCACCCTGGGGAAATCAACCGTGGGCTCATCGACGCTTATACCCAGTTCATCAGCCCTGCGAATATCCGCCATGGTGCGAGCGGCTTTAATTAAAGCCTTACTCGGCACGCAACCGGTATTGAGGCAATCGCCACCCATGTCGGCTTTCTCCACCAGGATAACCCGGGCTTTCACAGCTGCGCCGATCAACGCTGTTACCAGACCAGCGCTGCCACCTCCAATCACGACCATGTTGGCGTCGAAATGCCCTGGTTTTTTATACGCTTGATAAACTTTTCGACGCTTCAAAAATGTCACCACAGCTCTGGCAAAAAATGGCAGCAGGGCGAGGAGGGTAAACGACAATAATAACCCTGGCGTTAAAATACCCGAAATTGATAACTCCTCTATGGCCGCCAGTTCAGAACCCGCGTTCACATACACAACCGTCGCTGGCAGCATGCCTAACTGGCTCACCCAAAAATACGTGCGGATCTTGAGAGTCGTCAGGCCCATAGCCAGGTTGAGCAGCCAAAACGGGAACAAAGGTATCAGTCGTAGCGAAAACAGATAAAGTGCACCCTCCTTTTCAACACCTCGATTGACCACCTGCATCCGCGATTCAAACTTATTTTGCACCCAGTCACTCAGCACGGTGCGAGATGCCAGAAAGGCAAATGTTGCGCCGATGGTACTGGCAAACGACACCAATACAACTCCGGTGGTTAAGCCAAACACCGCGCCCCCGGCCAGGGTCAACAGGGCGCCGACGGGGAGCGAAAGGGTCGTCGCAAGGACATAAATCAGGAAATATATGCCAGCTGTTACGTTTGGCTGTTGTCGATAAAGGCCCTGAAAAAATTCAACGCTGATAAAACGCTGTAAATCTAATAGAAAATAAACAGCGACGCCGATAGCAACCGCCATAACGACCAGCACTTTCTTCAACAAAACCGACTCCTCAATATCGCCCGCAAGCGATAGTTTTTTCGCCTGGTTTAGAATCTCAAACCATCAAGTAGTTCATAATAACCGTGTTATTGGCTCGAATATTGATATCGCAAACGGTCGGCAGATTGTTTGGGCTTCGTTAGATTGTTTGGGAAACGAAACGAGTGTTATCATGCCTGCCTTCGTATCAGCCCCTTCAAATAGCCTGGAGTAAACTCAATGGGTGACAAAATAGTACATACCTCCGACGCCAATTTCGATAATGATGTGCTCGGTGCCGACACCCCGGTTCTGGTCGATTTTTGGGCTGAGTGGTGTGGCCCATGCAAAATGATCGCACCAATACTCGACGAAATTGCCGACCATTACGACGGCAAACTTAAAATATGCAAGCTGGATGTCGATGCCAATCAGGAAGTCGCCGCCAAGTTTAATGTGCGCGGTATTCCTACCTTGATGCTGTTCAAGGATGGCGCATTGCAAGACACCAAAGTTGGTGCGCTATCAAAAGCACAGCTAAGTGAGTTTGTTGATGCAGGCATCTAGTTCGTGAACACAGATTGTAAACATTAGGCGCGAAAGTTTTTTCATCGATCCTGACCGGAAATCAATACTAGCATCGCCTTTTTGACACGCTGAATTGAAGCTAAAAGGTCTGGAAAAACCAGTTGTTATTTCGTGTGCAGGCGGTATACTCGCGAAATAAAGCAGTTTCTTCCCGAATACCGTAATTTTAAATCCCCGAATATTCAAACCAGTAACACATAAGAACTAGCGCAAATTGCGCAACTGTTTAATCGAACCCAGCGTTCTGTTACACAGGGCTGCATTCATTATAAAGCCATCATCGCTAACTAACCCTTCAAGGTTTTTAATTAAATTCCACTGGTAATCGCCCCACCAAACTACCCACCAAGCACACTATCTCCATCAATCCACATCCACTAAATCATATCCACTAAACACTATCTTGAAAACATATGAATCTGACTGATCTAAAAACCAAACGAATTGACGAATTGATAACCATTGGTGCCGAAACAGGTCTTGAGAACCTGGGGCGCTCCCGCAAGCAAGACATAATTTTCAATATCCTGAAGCGACACGCGAAAAGCGGTGAAGATATTTATGGCGATGGCGTGCTAGAAATATTGCCCGACGGATTTGGATTTTTACGCTCGTCTGATTCAAGTTATCTCGCCGGACCCGATGACATATATGTTTCGCCCAGCCAAATACGGCGATTTAACCTTCGTACCGGCGATAGTATAGAGGGCAAAATTCGGCCACCCAAAGATGGTGAACGTTATTTTGCGCTACTGAAAGTCAATACAATCAACTTTGATAAGCCCGAAAACGCGCGTAACAAAATTCTGTTTGAAAATCTCACCCCTTTATTCCCCGATGACCGCTTCGTGCTGGAGGCAGGCAACGGTAGTTCAGAAGACCTCACAGGCCGAATCATCGACCTGGTCGCTCCTATAGGCAAAGGCCAGCGAGGCTTAATCGTCGCGCCGCCAAAAGCCGGTAAAACTATCATGATGCAGCACATCGCCCAGGCGATCACACGTAACAACCCAGAAACAATCATGATCGTCCTGTTAATCGATGAGCGGCCTGAAGAAGTCACCGAGATGCAACGCACAGTGCGTGGAGAAGTGGTGGCGTCAACCTTTGATGAACCGCCAGCCCGTCACGTACAAGTTGCCGACATGGTGATCGAAAAAGCCAAGCGCCTGGTCGAACACAAAAAAGATGTAGTCATCCTGCTTGATTCAATTACCCGCCTGGCGCGCGCCTATAACACCGTTATTCCGTCCTCCGGAAAAGTGTTGACTGGCGGTGTTGACGCCCACGCACTGGAAAAGCCCAAACGGTTTTTTGGTGCCGCAAGAAATATTGAATTCGGCGGTAGCCTGACTATTATCGCCACCACGCTGGTCGATACCGGCTCAAAAATGGATGAAGTAATCTACGAAGAATTCAAGGGCACGGGTAATATGGAGTTGCACCTGGATCGTAAGATTTCCGAGAAACGCGTCTATCCAGCGATCAATATTCGCCGCTCAGGAACCCGTCGCGAAGATTTACTAATGGACGAAGCAGAACTTCAAAGAGTTTGGATATTGCGTAAATTATTACACGATATGGAAGACCTGGCGGCCACCGAGTTTCTAGTCGATAAACTGAAAAGCTTTGAAAGTAATGAAGATTTTTTCGGGGCGATGAAGCGTAAATAGAAGAGCTTAGACAAACCGGTAACATGCAAAAAGCCTGGCTTTCACCGGGCTTTTTGCTTGCTTTTTTTAATGGCTCTTGGCGTATAAATGCGCGACGAAATTACGGTCAGAGCTTTAACCCAACTCATTACCGACAATAGAAACAAAACTCACACAACGCCCCGGCTGGCCACCCAAATTGTGGGTTAATCCCAATTTGGGATTATCGATTTGCCGCTCTCCGGCCTCGCCGCGTAGCTGCAACCACATTTCATACATCATGCGTAAGCCACTGGCTCCGATGGGATGACCAAAACTTTTTAAACCACCATCGGGATTAATCGGTTGTTCGCCGTCACCGTCGAATCTACCCTCCATCACATCGCGCCAACCTTCACCGCGCTCTGAAAAGCCCATATCCTCCATCAATACTAGTTCGGTAGCCGTGAAGCAGTCATGTACTTCAGCCATACTAATCTGCTCGCGGGGATTGGTAATACCCGCCTGTTTATAGGCGTCCTGAGCCGATACCACTACTTCCTGAAAGGTGGTGAAATCATAATCTTCGCTGATAAAGCCCTCATTGGGTCCGGCAGCGATCGAAAAGGCCTTCAGGTATATCGGGTTGTCGGTATATTTATGGGCATCTTCAGCACGACACAAAATGGCAGCTGCTGAGCCATCCGAAACACCCGAGCAATCAAATACACCAAACATCCCGGCAATACGGGGAGAATTACAAATTTTCTCTATGGGTACTTCTTTACGAAATTGCGCTTTGGGATTTTTTGCCCCGGCAACATGGTTCTTCCAGGCAATGCGGGACAACACGTCTTTTAGTTCTTTCTCTTCTACACCATATTTTTCACAATAAGCGGGAGCCAGGAGAGAAAACATCGCGGGCGCTGTCATGCTCGATTCTGTTCCGTCGCCGTCGGGCCCAGGTACTACTAGACCTGAATAACCGCCATCCTTAAGCTTTTCAACACCGACCGCCATCACCAGGTCATAGGCACCGCTAGCAACCGCATAGGCAGCATTGCGAATCGCTTCGCTGCCCGTGGCGCACATATTTTCCAGCCGGGTCACCGGTTTATAGGGTGTTTTCAGCGCTTCAGAAAAGACCATGCCAGAAATACCGCTGGCAAAGGTTCCCAACCAATAAGCATCGACATCTTCGGGGTCGACACCTGCGGACTGATAGGCACTGGTCGCCGACTCAATCAGCATATCTGAGGCATCTCTGTCCCAGTGTTCACCGAATGCGGTACAACCCATACCGACGATCGCTACCTGATCTTTAATTCCGTTACTAGCCATAATATTTTCCCCTAGCGCTGCGGTCGCGCTTTCCAGAAATAATTGTGGACTCCCTGACCGGTATAAAACCGTCGGAAGGTCATCTCAAGTCGATTACCAATCTTTACCGCTGTTGGGTCGGCATCGGTTAATTCACAAGCAAGTCGGCCACCAACATCAAAGTCTGCGACCGTAGAAATCACTGGCGGTTGCAGACTATAAGCCAGATGATCCAGTGTAAACGTGGTTACTTTACACGCCTCATCCGCAAAGCGCTCTTCTTTCATGTTGTCAACTGATCGGCACTTAACGCAAACTCGCTGGGGCGGTAGGTGACCCTGACCACAGTTTCCACAGCGGGATCCATAGAAACTGTATTTCCAGCGTTCATTCCTTTTCATAATCGGTGCTGCGGGTCTACCAGGGTCTGGGCGCCGTGGCGGCTCGAAGGGCAAGACGCCTCGCCATTTAAGATAGGTGTTGTAGGCCAGTTCGTTATTGCTTGAGGCTAACCAGTGTTGAACGCTTCGTTTTGGTCGACCATTATTAATTTTATCGGTCACTTCCAGCACCACAGCATCACAACCATCGGCCGTGGACAACACCAGAATCTTGTCTCCGGGCTGAGCGGTATCAAGGCTATTGGCTAGCACAAGTCCCGCGTGGGCAGCCCCGCAGCGACCCGTATTATCGGCCAGCATATCGACCATTTGTTCAGCTTTAAGATCTAATGCCCGTGGAATACCGGCAACGTCGCGCTTATTAGTGGCATCAAGAATCACTGCGCTTAACTGGTCTGGTGCAACACCAGCATCGGTCAGGGCGCGCTGAGCGGTATCGAGACTCACCGGGCCGAGCACTTCGATGCCAAACCGCTCTTCCCACTGCCGGGCAAATTGATCACCGGGTAATCGCCACACATCCAGCACTTCGGTGGTGGTCGATGCCTGACCTAGCACGACGGCGATGGCCTGATCATCCGGCCCAGTAACAAAGGCAACAGCGCCATCACCGCTATCACGCTCCCTGGCGCCACCCGGCCCGCCAACCACAACATCACCGGCACAAATCATGGTGGTTTTGCCCGCTGAACCTAAATCGGTACCGAGCAATAAACCAGCCAGGCCCATGCGGGTATTACCACCCAACTCCATAGAGCGTATCGAAGCGGGCAAATCCAATGCTACTGCTATTGCGGCGGTATTAAGCTTCTCTGCATAAGGTGGGCTGGTGGTCGCAAAAATAAGCGTATCGACGCTATGATTTTTATCCTCGTTACTAGGACTTGCCTCACGCCCGGCTTCGACAGCCATCGACACTGAATCTTCGTCATAACTCGCCACCGCGCGCTCTCCGCGACCGGCACCTATGGCCTGCCGGGTCAGTCTGTAGTAGGGCACGTAGGCCCCGTATCCAAGAATACCAGCCACATTTTTCTCCTATGTTAACTGTTTGATTTATTGAGATACCCCAGCATCATTAACATCAGAGCTAATTACCCGAAGTAAATTCCCCGAAACTAATTGTCCAATGCGACCGTAGCCGGCGCTGCCGTAACACCTACTGCGAACAGTCCCGCATCGTCCATCAACATCGCGATACTGTCAATATCTGCCAATCCAGCCCGCCTGTTCGCCATCTGAATCTAAACGCGCTACGCTTTCGATGGCAGGATCAGGTTCAGCCGGGCATTGCGGAGCAAAACAGTTGCCCCGCTTTAATGATCCGTTAAACTGAGCACTATCCGAAGCTCAGAGAACTGTTTATGACACTATTTGTTGTGAGAGACGCCGCTGGTAAGCTATTGACCAAAGAGTTGTTGTGGACCCGGGAGTGCGCGGCCACAGATTTATTTAGCACACCGCATCGCGATATTGCCTTGAACCAGCTACTGGAACTCAATGCCGGCAATATCGCACTACGCGCCGAAATAGTGGCCTGTGCAGCCGACGATAAAAACCGGCCGGTGCTGGCTCAGACTCACGACGACCAATCTGCCGCATAAACACCGCTGGCCATTCATCAAACCCCTCAAGCGGCGATTATTTATGAACAAATGGCATGTCAGAACGTAGTCTTTTCACTCAACATTCTCAAATCAAAACATTAGGAAGGAGCCCAATTTGCCAACGCTAACACAGCGCCTGTCCGCCCTGTCAAAGCCGGGGCATGAATCCTTATTATCCGGCATTAAGCGCGGCATCGAAAAGGAAAGTCTGCGGGTAAGTCCCGAGGGAGAGCTGTCTCAACGGCCCCACCCTAAAGCGCTTGGCTCGACCTTGACCCACCCCAGCATCACCACAGATTTTTCCGAAGCCTTGCTCGAATTTATTACCCCGCCGCTGACTTCGGTGCCAGATGTATTAACCACGCTAGAAAACATCCATCGCTTTACCTACCAGAATATCGGCGATGAGCTGCTCTGGGTGAATAGCATGCCCTGCGTGCTCGGTGATGACCGGGATATTCCTTTGGCGGACTATGGAGCATCCAATATCGGTCGCATGAAAAAAATATACCGTGAAGGCCTCGGCAACCGTTATGGACGACTGATGCAAACCATAGCAGGAATCCATTACAACTGGTCGGTACCCGATGACTGCTGGCATGCGCTAAAAGAAAGCGCGAGCTATGCTGGCGCCTTGCAGGATTACAAAACCGAACAGTACTTTGGCTTGATTCGAAATTTCCGTCGGCACTTCTGGATATTATTGTATTTATTTGGCGGCGCACCGGCTGTGTGTCGCTCCTTTGTACGTAATCGGCAACATCAATTACAGCCCTTTAACGGCGACGCTCACAGTCTGCATACGCCGTTTGCGACGTCATTGCGAATGGGCGACCTGGGCTATCAAAGCAAGGCCCAAGATTCACTGGTGGTTTGCTATAACGACTTGTCGAACTATATTGAAAACCTGCGCAAAGCGCTGACCACGCCCTATCCGGATTATCAGAAAATCGGCATTCAGGATAAGAGCGGCCACTATCGGCAGCTGAACACCCACCTGCTGCAGATAGAAAACGAATTTTACAGCACCATTCGGCCTAAACGTGTCACTCATAGTGGCGAAGCGCCGGCGGTCGCGCTGTGGCAACGGGGTGTTGAGTATGTCGAAATCCGTTGTATCGACCTCAATCCCTATTCCCCGGTAGGAATCGACGCAGAGCAGATTTATTTTCTTGATGTGTTTTTACTACATTGCTTATTGAGCGACAGCCCCACGACCGATGATAACGAATATCATCAAGTGCTGGAGAATCAGCGTAAGGTCGTCTATAAGGGTCGCGATCCAGGCCTCAAACTCGAACGAAATGGTCAGGAAATTACCTTGCGAAAATGGGCGGGCAGCTTGTATCAGGAACTTGAAGATGTGGCGGGAATACTGGATTCGAGGCTACCGAAGGCGGTACATAGTGCTGCGCTTAAAAAATTAAAAACTCGCCTCGACGATCCAGAGCATACCCCCGCCGCACAATTACTTAATGAAATGGCTAGCTCAGGCAAAACCTACTTTCAAACTGCGCTTGGTCACGCCCGTCAGCACCGCGAGTACTTCCTCAGCAATCCCCTCGACCCATCTCAAGCTCAATCTTTTAGCGAAGCTGCCGAACAGTCGCTGGCCAAACAGGCTGCTATTGAAACTTCAGACGTCACTAACTTTGGACAATACCTGGCTGATTTTTACAGCCAGTACGATTTCCCCTTAAACAAAGCCGCTGAAAACCCGTGAATTATCTCGCCCACCTGCTGTTATCTGGCAACGACCTCGACAGACAGGTCGGCGGCCTGCTCGGAGACTTTGTCAAAGGCCCTTTGCAGGGTGACTATCCAGATAAAATTGAGCAGGGCATTCAACTGCATCGACGCATAGACACGTTGACTGCCCAACTGCCACAAATCGCACAACTCTATACTCTGTTTGAAAAACCCTGGCGTCGGTACGCCGGAATCATTGTCGATATAGCCTTCGATCATGTGTTGGCCAAGCGTTGGCAGCACTACCATGACCTGCCCCTGAGCGAGTATTGCTACAACTTTTATCGCCACCTCGACTGGCATCGTCAATGCCTGCCCACTGGCGCCAGATTGTTTAACGACCGCGCCCCAAAAATCGCCTGGCTCGAAAGCTATGCTGACCCTGACATTATGACAACTATCTTGAACAGGGTCGGTGACCGCTTTAAACGTCCCGTCGCGCTGGGTGAAAGCTGGCCCATTGTGACGGCAAACCGCGACCACTTTGACAACGCTTTTCAGGGGGCGATGGGGGAATTAATCGTTTTTTCAGAACGTTTTCTTACCGACGTTTGCGGCGTGCCTGATATTAGTGATAAAAACCACTCCACTGTCCAGGCGATACTGGGTATCACGGAAGTCAAACATCGTTCTGACGATGCACTGACTCAGAGACTTTAAACAATGCCCGCACCGCGCACGATTAACCTGCTTATTGTTGCCATAACTACCGGCTTGATTGGCACCGCACTTTTTATGCAACACATAATGGGGCTGGAGCCGTGCTATCTATGCATCGTGCAAAGGGTTTTTGTTATTTTGACCGGGCTAATCGCCCTGATCGCTTTTGTTCACAACCCCGATCCTACCGGCCTTCGTCTTTATGGCGCGATTACAGCTTTAAGTGCAATCAGTGGTGGTGGTTTTTCGATCCGTCAGTTGTGGCTGCAAAGTCTACCTGAAGATTTAGTGCCCGCCTGTGGGCCACCGGCAGAATATCTTTTTGATGCATTTCCCCTGATAGAAGTGATTCCGGTATTGCTGCGCGGCGATGGCAACTGTGCACAGGTTCAGTGGACGCTCTTAGGTATTAGCATCCCAGGCTATACCCTACTGGCCTTTGGCGGCCTGGCAATACTGGGGCTATGGCAAGTTATTCGTAAACATTGACCGCTTATCCCAGAGTTCACTGTTAATTTGTTATTTGATCTTCCATTAAAAAAGGGCTCTCCTAAAAGCCCTTTTTTAAACTTCTGCTCGTCTGCGCTAGGGAGTTTCTGCATCACCTTCAGTAACGGAAGCTTTTAGTAGCTCGACTTCAAAAATAAGCGTCTGGTTGGGGCCAATCACACCACCGGTACCGCCTGGGCCATAGGCAAGTGTGGAGGGCACATACAGCTCCCATTTGCCGCCTTCTTTCATCAACTGTAGTGCTTCAACCCAGGCAGGGATGACCTGGGTGACACCAAACTGCGCGGGTACACCTCGTTTGTATGAGCTATCAAACTCAGTGCCATCAATCAGGGTACCTGCATAATGCACTTCGACGGTATCTTCAGGTGTCGGCGAAGCACCGGTACCCGGTTCAATGATTTTGTAGTGAAGACCGCTGTCCAGCACAACCACGCCTTCCACCTTAGCTTTTTCCGCTAGAAAAGCTTCACCTTCTTTAATATTGGCTTCACCCGCCACCTTGTCGGCTTCCTGCTGTTCAGCGGTCACCCTGACCTGAAAAGCTTCTATGGTTGCCTGGACCTCGTCTTCATTTAAACGCGGTTTAGCGCCGGAAACGGCATCGGTAACACCCATATTGAATGAATCCATATCAAATTCAAGGTCATCGGTATTGATTTGTGAGCCGATATTTATCCCCATAATATAACTGACTTTCTGTGCCTCGGTTTCCAGTGTCGTCACCCCAGACGTAGAAACGGTGGACTCATTACAACCCAACAAACCGATGGTAATAAGCGCTACCGCTGCATAAGATGTAATTTTATCCATAGTCATTTTCCTGATTAACCTTTTGTGAAAAATAGTCAATTTGTCACTAATGCGACCTCAAATACCGGCCCGAATAGTACCTTAATAAGGATCGTAATGTTACAGACTTGCCGACCAATATGGCTGACTGAACCTGCCTGTGAAAAACCCTTTGATGGGTGATGCTAAAGTCGAGCGGCACAACAATTGAGCGCTGCATCAACCAGAACTTCTGGACTCGGCAATATCCCATCAAGCTCATTCAGGTAACACTGAACGTTAATCGCCACCAGCTCGCTGCCTGAATAATCGACTGGCAGATCAAGACCATCGGCAAACCATGCAAACAATCTGTCCTGCTCTTCACGCTCTGCGTTCAACTCCTGCGCCAGCAATGCTCGTTTTACCTGTTGCTTCGAATCTGTGCCGAGCAATTGTCGACGTTCTGCACGGATAATTTGTGTTACGCGGCCGTTATAGCCACTAATAACTCGCTCGACCTGTTTTAGGAGAGCTCTATCCAGCCTGCGCTGCTGAAGGCCGAGCCAACAACAAAACAATAAAAGATTAACCAGAGCACCATGCTTGTCCTGCAAGTTAAGGCAATAGTCCGCGACACCGGGACGTTTGTAGACGGATATTGAAAACTCCCAAAAAGAGTTTGCATCGATACCCCTAACCAAGTTCAACGCCTGCGCTGGTATATTAGATCCCAAACACCGTGTCCTAGCTTGAGACCCCGTCGCTCGAACTTGGTTTGCGGTCGGTATGCAGGCCGAGCGCAATAGGGCGGGCGTTCGGCAAGGTTATAGAAGCCGCTGACCTGGTTTATCACCTCGACCATATACTCGGCATAGGGTTGCCAGTCTGTAGCCAGATGAAAAACTCCTCCCACTTTCAGTTTGGTATGTATTTTTTCAACCAGAGGTGCCTGCACGAGCCGCCGCTTGTGATGCCGTTTCTTGTGCCAGGGATCAGGGAAATATATTTGTAACCGCGACAGGCTTTGCTCAGCGATACAGTCATCCAGTACATCAACAGCATCGGCCAGATAAATTTTCAGGTTGCTGATACCGCGTTCAACTACCTTGCTTACCAGGCGACCGGCGCCGGGCGGATAGACTTCGATACCGATAAAATTATTTTCCGGCTCATTGGCTGCCATGTCCAGCAGTGAGTCCCCCATACCAAAACCGATTTCAACAACCAGTGGAGCCTCGCGTTGAAAGACCTGCTGCCAGGAGGCCGGCGGGCCATCAAACAGACTCAATCGATACTGCGACCAATGCCCCGACAGAGCCTTACGTTGTCCGTCGGTCATTCGGCCACTACGCACTACATAGCTTGGGATTGGTTTTTTCTTGTGCTCGGGGCTGAATGGGTTTTTAACTGTCATCGCCCCAGCCAAAGATAATTCAGTGCCAGGTATTCGATCGCTCATTACTTGCTTAGTACTCGCGTATTTTAGTGCTTGCTTATTAATGACCAGGTAAGAGACGCCCAACCCAGTAATAACAACACGCCGCCAAGTGGTGCTGTTATTGACAACCAGCCTTGCGCCGCTAACACCAATAAATAGAGGCTGCCGCAGAAGAACAGGATACCCCCAAGGAATAGCCACCCGGCAATGGTCGCCATTCGCGCCGCCATACCGCCAACCACGCCTCCCGCCACACTAAAGCGCCCCACCATGCCGGCTATCAGCGCCGCGATCACGTGAATCATGTGGTAGCGCACCCCGGTTTGCCAGGTAGGAACTAATTCTGCCGCCGCGTAGCTGTGTAAGCCATGGGCGGCAAATGAGCCCAGCGCGACCGCTACAAAGCCATTGGCAGCTGCAATAATCATCAGCCACCGTGTGGCGCCCAATGGGCGGTTTATATTCAATTGATTGGCCTCTCCTGTTAGCGATAACTGATGCGTCGATGCTTTGCCGAGATTTGGTATCAGAAATATAAAAAGCCGCGTTAATCGCGGCTTTTTATATTTCTGACTATATTGATTACTTCATTGATGCCATTGATCAAGCTTCGAGTACAGCCCTCATTTTTTTCATGGCGCCTTGTTCAAGCTGCCGAATTCTCTCCGCAGACACCGAATATTTTGCGGCCAGGTCATGCAACGTGACCTTGTCTTCATTCAGCCAACGCTGCTGCAATATATCCTGACTACGTTCGTCAAGACCCGATATCGCGCTCGCCAGTCGGCTGTTACTATCGGCCTTCCAATCGGCATCTTCGATTAGTAGCGCCGGATCAGCACTACGATCTTCAAGATACTGCGCCGGTGCCTGATAGGCTTCTTCGTCATCATCGTCAACGCCTGCATCAAAACCCGGATCACGAGCGGAGAGCCGATTCTCCATTTCCCGCACATGTTTAACTTCAACACCGAGATCCTGAGCAATGGCCGCCGCTTCATCGTCGGTCAACCAGGCCAGGCGTTTTTTCGCACCGCGCAGATTAAAGAATAATTTGCGCTGCGCCTTGGTGGTAGCGACTTTCACGATACGCCAGTTACGCAGCACGTATTCATGGATTTCTGCCTTAATCCAATGCACCGCAAAGGACACCAGGCGAACGCCTTTTTCAGGGTTAAAACGCCGCACCGCCTTCATCAGGCCGACGTTACCTTCCTGAATCAAATCTGCCAGCGGCAGGCCATAACCGTTGTAGGATCGGGCAATATGGACAACAAAACGCAGATGGGCCAACACCAGTTGGCGGGCGCTTTCGACGTCATCCTCATAATATAAGCGCTCGGCTAGCGCTTTTTCTTCCTCAACAGATAACACGGCGATAGAATTTGCGCCCTGCATATAGGCGCCCAGGTTTCCACCCGGTGCCATCCACTGTAAAGATTGAAGGTTTTTGTTCATAATTACCTCAGAAGAACGCCTCTCTTTAGACCAGCCCCTTAAATTTGGAGGCATAGTCTACCACTTCAGGATTAGATGTCTAGACGCCCAAAAAGTTCCCTTAAGCGGCTGTTTTTTCATGTAATTTAATATTTCACCCATTATTAAGGCTCAATACGAGCGATATGTCGACCGACCGCCAAGGTCGCGCCAAGCAAGCCTAAAGCCGCACCCAGAATCGCCAAGACCAGCAATCCCTCACCGCCAATGCCAATCAGCGAAAAGCTGCTTTGGTAAAGCACCGCCAGACTAACGACCTTATGGTCAATCCATATACCACCCAGCACTACCCCGACCCAGGCGATCATGCCGCCAAACAATCCATACCAAAGGCCTGTGTAGAGGAATGGTCGCCGGACAAAACCGTTGGTGCCCCCGACCAGTTTAACCACCAGAATTTCATCGCGGCGGCTCTCTATGGCCAGCCGGATGGTGTTGCCAATCACCAGTAATACGCCCAATGCCAGGGTAAAACCAAGCAACACCGCCATCCGTCGGCCCATTTCTAGAATCTGCTGTAAACGCTGTAGCCATTGCATGTCGAGCTGAGCGTCTGCAACACCGACCAAGGTACCCAGTTCATCAAGCAAAACTGTCATACCTGCAATATCGCTGACCAGCTCAGGCGTTGGCGACAATACCAAAACACCGGGCAGGGGGTTCACATCGAGCAGCGCCAGCACTTCGCCGAAACCGGATGCCTGCTGAAATTCATTGAGTGCGGCCTCTGGTGAAATATAATCGACCGTCTCTATTTGCGGCATCAGCCGAACCTTATCAATCAGCTGCTGGGTAAGCTTTGGCGCAATATCTTTGTCGATAAACACGCTCACCCGCGCGCTGTTTTGCCAGCTGCCACTCAATTGTTGAAGATTGGAAACCGCTACCCACAGTGCTGCCGGTAGAGCAATGGCAATGGCTATCACTAGTATCGTCGTCATGCTTTGCACGGGCTCTGCCCATAGGCGAGCCAGGCTGTCACGGCCATTATTTCGGTGGCTATCCAACCAGCCGTCAACTCTGTTACCCCAACCGAGGCGCCTGAGCACAGCACCACCCGACACTTCCCTGGGCACAATGGCATCGTCGCTGCGCTTATCTCTATATCGATTCACGCTTCATCTGCACTTAGCCGACCATTTTTAAGATGTAAGACACGCTCATTCATCCGTTCGACGAGATCAATATCGTGGGTGGCAATCAGCACCGTCACGCCGACATCACTAAAGTCCCGAAACAGCTGCATGATTGCTGAAGACAGGTCCGGGTCAAGATTGCCGGTGGGCTCATCCGCTAACAGTATTTTCGGTTTATGCACCACCGCCCTCGCAATGCCGACCCGTTGCTGCTCGCCACCCGATAACTGCAGGGGATTAAGCTTTTCTTTGTCGAGCAAACCGACCTTGTCGAGAGATGCCCGTACCCGCCGGCCAATCTCCTGAGGTTGATGTCCAGACACCTGCAGCGCAAGGGCGACGTTATCAAATACGGTGCGATCAAAAAGTAGTTGATGATGCTGAAACACCACGCCAATGCGTCGACGATAATACGGAATCTGGCTGCGATGTAGCCGATTGAGGTTTTTACCATTAATCAGTAACTGGCCCCGACTGGGCCGTTCCATCAACATGATCAACTTCAGCAGGGTGCTTTTGCCAGCCCCGGAATGTCCGGTTAAAAAAGCCATTTCACCAGCAGCCATGGCCAGATCAATGCCGCTCAGGGCTTCAAAGCCCTCTTCGTAGCGCTTACCGACGCCGTCAAAGCGAATCATATCTGCGACTGAGACTCAGTTAATAATGGCTCAGCTAATAATGCGTCAACATAGGCCTTTGCATCAAAGACCTGCAAATCATCGAGGCCCTCGCCCAAACCCACATAGCGCACTGGAATACCAAAGCGTCGGGACAATGCCAGCACCACGCCACCTTTTGCAGTACCGTCTAATTTAGTGATGGCGAGTCCAGTGACATTAACGGCATCATTAAATTCCTGCACCTGTTTAATAGCATTTTGCCCGGTACCTGCGTCCAGGACGAGCAAGATTTCTTGAGGGGCATGGTCATCAAGTTTTGCCATCACTCGCTTAACTTTTGCCAGCTCGTCCATAAGATTGCTTTTGGTATGCAGGCGTCCGGCCGTGTCAGCGATGAGTACATCTATATGCCGGGCGTTGGCCGATTCAAGGGCATCGTAGATTACCGACGCACTGTCTGCGCCAGTATGTTGGGCGACCACTGCGACATTATTGCGCTGCCCCCAGACCTGCAATTGTTCTACCGCAGCCGCGCGAAAGGTATCACCCGCAGCCAACATCACAGTGGCACCCTGGTTCTGGAACTGCCGCGCTAGTTTGCCGATAGTCGTGGTTTTGCCCACCCCGTTGACCCCCACCACCAAAATCACAAAGGGTTGCCGACCGGTCACATCCAACGCTTGCTCACAGGGTTTAAGAATCTCGACCATGACCTGATGCAATGCGGTGCGCAAAGCGTCGCTATCGTTAAGCTCCTTACGTTTTACCCGGTCGGTGAGCACATCGATAATTTCGCTACACACCTCAATACCGACATCAGCCATCAGTAACTGTGTTTCGAGATCCTCGAACATTTGCTCATCAATTTGCCGACGCCCGAGAAACAGCGTTTCCAGCCCACGACCGGTTTTCGACAATGCTCGGCTGAACACATTAGGGCGGTTGGGGGTGTCTAGTTTAGGCGTATCTGGCGCAATGTTGTCAGGTGCCGTCGCTTCGGATGCTTGTAACTGCTCACTATCATCTAGAATAGTTGCCGGCTCTTTGGGCCTTGTTACCTCAATATTCGAAGCATCACCTGTAGGAGCATCAGGGTTTTGGATAGCGCGCTCTTCATATCGCAGGGGACCTGCTGTTTCAACGGCAGTTATCTGGTCGGCAGAGTTCGCTTCCCGCTCTTGATGAACTGTTTCCTGATCAGCATCCAGCTGTTTACGGCGCCAGCGAGCAAACAGCTTTTTCTTTGGTTTTTGTGTCGGGGTATCGTCGTTTAAAGCCATGGCGTCTGGGTAGCTACTGCTGGTTTTTACCAACATCCGTAAAAGCCATGTATCCTACCATTTAAGCGTGTTCAGCAGGAATTTACGGGGTGCCAAAACAGCAAAAAAGTGCAGTAAAGCAGGGCCAGGTGCGCATCATTGCCGGGCAGTGGCGTGGGAGGCGCATCAATTTCCCTTATGTGCCAGGCTTGCGACCCACGGGTGATCGCATCAGGGAAACGCTGTTTAACTGGCTGCAAGCCGATCTGTATGGCGCCCATTGTCTGGATCTATTTGCCGGATCCGGCGCACTGGGCTTTGAGGCTGCCTCGCGCCAAGCCGCAAACGTAGTGATGGTTGAAAAAAACCGGGCTGCCATCCATGCCCTGCAGAGTAACGCCGATATTCTGGTACCTGACACCCATGCAGCGAGCACTCTGGACATAATCCATCAAGATGCTATCGCGTGGCTAGAAACTGCACAGGCGAGAACCCAAATTTTTGACATTGTTTTCCTAGACCCGCCTTTTGATTCAGATTTGCTGGGAAGCACGCTATCCATACTTGAGGCGAGCACGTGTTTGTCACCCAATGCGTTGATCTACACCGAACAGGCAAGCCAACAGGGGTCGGACAACTTTCCTTTTTCTACCGAGCACTGGCAACTGCATCGGCAAAATATCACCGGGGCGGTGGATTACCGCTTATACCGTCGACATTAAGACTATTCAGCTAACAAGTTATATTCATCCAGGCCTTCAGTCCCGTATTTGAGCTAGCTGGTCAAATTGTTTACCATGCGATCCCGCTGAGGAGCCGCTCTCTATGAAAACAATTGTTTACCCAGGTACATTTGACCCCATTACTAACGGCCATATCGACCTGATTGGACGCGCCTGCAAGCTATTCGATAAAGTCATTCTCGGTATCGCCAGTAGCGAAAAGAAAACGCCGCTATTTGATCTTGATGAACGCAAACGACTGGCCACCAGCGCATTGGCCCATTTACCCAATGTTGAGATTAAAGGTTTTGATTATCTGCTGGTTAATTTTGTCCGCGATTGTAATTCTACTGCTGTATTAAGAGGTTTGCGGGCTGTATCGGATTTCGAGTATGAATTTCAGATGGCTAACATGAACCGCGCCCTGATGCCGGATATCGAAAGCGTGTTCCTGACGCCATCCGAACAGCATTCCTATATATCTTCAAGCCTGGTAAGGGAGATCGCAGCCTTAAATGGCAATATTAAGCCCTTCGTGCATAGCGTAACGGCTCAGGCTCTCAGCGACAAATTTCAGTAAGGCACAGATTCTTCCAGCTAGGTTTCACATAGAGCCTTAGCCCGGCTGCTACCGCTATCAACGTTGGCAGCCCGTGCAATAAACCGTGCTTCTATTCGCCAGGCGAATTTCTTTCAATGGACGATCACACCGTTCGCAGGCTAAACCACCGCGACCATAAACCTGGAGTTGCTGCTTAAAATAACCGGGCCTGCCATCACCGCCGACAAAATCGCGCAAAGTCGTGCCGCCCTGCTTAATGGCCGACTCGAGTACATTTTTTATCGTTTCAACTAAAACCTGATACCGGCTTAGTGAAATACGGCCGGATTTAGACAGCGGCCGAATTCCACTTATGAATAGAGCTTCGTTGGCATAGATATTCCCTACACCCACCACTATTCGGCTGTCCATAACCAAACTCTTTACTGGCAAAGTACGCTTGCGCGCGGTGGTGTGGAGATATTGCCCAGTGAATTCAGCGCTTAATGGCTCGGGGCCAAGATGTTTTAACAATGGATGCTGAGCCGGATCATCGTCCAGCCATAATATCGAACCAAACCGGCGCGGGTCGTTAAACCGCAAAATAAGTCCAGAATCCAGCGCAATATCGACATGATCGTGCTTACCCACCGGTGCCTGTTGCGAGACCATTGTAAGACTGCCCGACATACCCAAATGAATCATCAGATGACCATGGCCAAAAGCGATAAGAAGATACTTGCCTCGTCTTTTTATGGCACTGATTTCGTACCCAACGATTTCTTCCCCTAGCGCTTCAGGTACTGGCCAGCGCAATGCCCCATTGCGAACAATCACACCTTGAACACGACAACCATACAAATGGGGCGCAAGACCCAAACGTGTTGTTTCTACTTCAGGCAGTTCTGGCACGGGACGTTGATATCAGAATAGTAAGGTGACAGTCATAAAAAAACCCCAGCATAACCGAGGCCTGTTTGAAACTACTTTGTAACTACGCGTTTATAACTACAATCGACAGCTTTATTTGATCTTTGATTCCTTATAAGTAACATGCTGGCGCACTACAGGATCATATTTTTTTACTTCCATTTTTTCGGGCATGGTGCGTTTGTTCTTCGTGGTTGTGTAATAGTGGCCTGTGCCGGCACTGGATACCAACTTGATTTTATCTCGGTTTGACTTAGCCATTTCTGAGCTCCTGTAGCCTTAAACTAATATTACTGAATTAAACCTTCTCACCACGGGCACGCATATCAGCCAGCACCGATTCAATGCCACGCTTGTCGATAATGCGCATACCTTTGGTTGAAACCCGCAATTTCACAAAGCGTTTCTCAGCTTCGACCCAAAAACGGTGGCCATGAAGATTTGGCTCAAAACGACGTCGCGTTCTGTTTTTAGCGTGGGATACATTATTGCCACTCATTGGCCGCTTGCCGGTAACCTGACATATTTTAGACATGGCTTTGACTCCGTTAATAATACTGATGCTTATATGAAAACGAGAACTTCCGCGTTTACCTAATAATCAGCACGCTTAAATTCTGGAAAAAATGAGGCGCGTTTTATACCAGAGCAGCCCGTCTAAATCAAATCCAATTTGCTTTAGACGGGCTGTTTTGCCGTTAAATTGAACCACGCTCGGCGAGAGAAACCTCGCCCTCCCGACCGACAATAATATGGTCAAGGACTCTAATATCGAGCAACCCCAAAGCTTCCTTCAAACGCCGTGTAATTTGCTCATCTGCATGACTTGGTTCTGCAATACCCGAAGGGTGATTGTGCGCGAAGACCACCGCTGCGGCATTGTGATACAGGGCTTGCCGGGCAACTTCTCGTGGGTAGACATTAGCGCCATCGATAGTCCCCCGAAACATTTCTTCCATAGCAATCAAGCGATGCTGGTTATCCAAAAATAGCACCATGAAGACTTCATGCTGATAGTCCTGCAGGTGCGCCCTTACATAGTCCGTCACGGTAGCTGGATTGCTGAACACAGCATCCCGCGCTAACTGTTCACCTAAATGCCGTCGGGATAATTCAAGCGCCGATTGCAGCTGGCAGTACTTAGCCAAGCCAAGACCTTTAACTGCACAAAAAGCACTTTGATCGGCACGTAGTAACGCCGAGATACTGCCAAATTCATTGAGGAGGTCTCTGGCAAGGTCAACAGCGGTACGACCAGCAAACCCTGTGCGGAGAAATATAGCTAATAATTCAGCATCGGAAAGCGCTTTCGGACCTCGGTCAAGCAGTTTTTCCCTAGGTCGCTCATTTTCTGGCCAATCTCTAATGGTCATATCACATTCCTTTGTGTGTCGCCTGCACTTCGTAAATCCGTTTACTGGTGGTATCTTACGCCCTGCCACAGGTTTTCACAGGGTTGCTATGGGTTCGCTGGTCAACAAACATGTCTTAATGGGGGTCACGGGCGGCATCGCTGCCTATAAAAGCGCGGAGCTGATTCGTCAACTGCAAAAAGCCGGTGCCACCGTTCGTGTCATTATGACTCCCGCTGCCCAGGAATTTATTACACCTCTCACGCTCCAGGCACTGTCAGGATACCCCGTCCATACAGCATTACTCGACTCCGCTGCGGAAGCCGCGATGGGCCATATCGAACTCGCCCGCTGGGCCGATTTGATATTAATTGCACCAGCTAGCGCAGATTTTCTTGCCCGATTGTGTCACGGCGAGGGCGGCGATTTGCTCGGGGCTGTGTGCCTGGCAAGCTCCTGTACAATTGCCGTCGCGCCAGCCATGAATCAAGCTATGTGGGCCAACGCCAGCACCCAAAAAAACGTTAACAACCTCAACAGCAGGGGCATTAAAATAATTGGCCCCGGCGAAGGCTACCAGGCTTGCGGCGATGTCGGCGCCGGTCGAATGGAGGAACCCGATCTAATAACAGATCAGGTCAAGGCATTATTTACCTCAAACCTGCTGGATGGCAAAAAAGTGGTGATTACTGCAGGTCCGACTCGCGAAGCGCTAGACCCGGTTCGCTACATATCCAATCATAGCTCGGGCAAAATGGGTTACGCTCTGGCAGTTGCAGCCGTGGAGGCCGGGGCAGAAACCATATTAATCAGCGGGCCAGTAAATCTCCAGGCGCCCGAACGTGTCACCATAATGCATGTTGTTTCAGCTCAGGACTTGCTCGACGCATCACTTGAAGCCGTTGTCGATGCAGATATTTTTATAGCCGCAGCGGCAGTGGCTGATTATCGACCAGCACATAATGCGCACCAGAAAATAAAAAAAAATGACGATAATATCTCGCTAGCGCTCACAAAAAACCCCGACATCGTCGCCACCATAGCATCGCTAGAGAAGCGCCCATTCACCGTAGGGTTTGCGGCAGAAACCAATGATCTGGAAAACCACGCTCGGAAAAAATTAAACAACAAAAAGCTTGATCTTGTCATTGCCAACGATGTGTCCAATCAATCCATCGGCTTTAATAGCGACGACAATCAGGTCACCATAATAACTAACGACAGTACTGAAAAGTTACCGTTGATGAGCAAAGGAACGCTTGCTATACACTTGATAAGACATCTGGCCAGCTGTGTCAGCAAATAGGTAATCAGTTGCAACACCCCTATAATCAGAGTCCGACTCGACACCTACAGATGTGAGCATTAAACAGTGAAACTGTACACCACCCTGCGCAATTTAATTAAGACACCAGTTGCGCTTCTTGGAATAGTAGTGTTTATAGCCTACGCTTCATATTTGGGTCGACAGGCTTATAACTCACAAGTGATCGTGCCCTGGAATGACAGAGCACTAAATCACGTAAGTAACAGGGCAAATGTACTTGCCGACCAATTTTCCGGCCATCTAAATAAAATTACAGCCCGGCTAAAAAATAGTACGGAGCAGGAACTGATACTAAAAGGGCTGCGCTCTCATGAAAAGAGCGTTGTTGAAGCGACAGAAGACCATTTGCGTAATTCATGGCCAATGTTAGAAGGGGTATCATTTTTTAAGCCTTTTGAAGAATATCCAACAGCTTTAGAGAATTACGTTGCCGCTAGCCTTCTCAGACAGTCAAACGCCGGTGAGTACCCTGCACCTGTAGCGATCAAGCTCGAAGATGTGTGGACGGTGTTTGTATCTATGCCAGTCTTTCCCGCCGATAGTCACCTGATTGCCGGCAGCGTTGTCGTTAACTTTCCTGCCAGCAGGCTTACTGCCTCCACTAATGAGGCTGACGAACACGGCGGGCTTATAGAAATCAGACAAAAAACTCGAGGTTTCTCCCCTCAAATTATATTCTCGCAAGGCACCGGTAAAACGAAGCTAAAAACAACCGTCCCCATTGCGGCCGCTACGGGCTGGGAGCTGTCCTATACTGCGCCGAGCACATTGATGAACGAGACCCCCCGACCCCTGGCGTATTTTACTGCTAGCCTATTCTTTATTGTGCTAGTCACAATATTGCTTATTGGCTTATTGCTAAGGTATAGCGCACGCATGGCAGAAAACCTGGGTACGTTTTTTTCTCCCAACACAATGTCGCCGGGGGATCTTTCCTCAGAACAGCTAAATAAACTGGTGGATGAAAAGCTTAGATCTATAAATAAAGGCGAGGACTCTAGTATATCCGTTAACACGACAAACACCGCTGGCTCGGTCAGCGAAGGACAATACCCCGCGGAAGTGTTTCGCAGCTACGATATTAGAGGTAATGCACAGACCCAAATTACGACACAGTTTGCCGAAGCGCTGGGTAAAACACTGGGCACTAAAGCTGCTGATTTAAATTCACCCCTGGTGGTAGCCGCAGACGGACGTGTATCAAGCCCTAAACTTTCAAAAGCGCTGATGAAAGGAATCCTGTCAACCGGCTGCAATGTTATCGATCTGGGTAGAGTCCCCACTCCGGTTTTCAATTTTGGCATTCAGCACATCACCGACGCTACCTCGGGAGTTATAGTAACTGCCAGCCATAACCCAGCTGAAGATAATGGTTTTAAACTCATTTTCGAGGGCAACGTTTTAGCTGCTGACGAAATAAATCAGCTGGCGCAGGCAATGTCATCCGCAAACTGGCTGGAGGGTGACGGCCGTTCTAGCGAGCAAAATGTGGTCGAGGCATACTGCGAAGCGATTACAGATGATGTAGTGGTAGCCACACCCCTACATGTTGTTGTCGATTGCGCTAACGGGGCCATGAGCGATATTGCTCCCCACCTACTCGAGACTCTAGGCTGCCAGGTAACGCCTTTATATTGCGAAGTAGATGGCGAGTTTCCTAACCACCAGCCCGATCCCTCAAACCCTGATAACCTCAAAGATCTAATCGCTATAGTGGCCTACGAAAATGCCGATCTAGGGCTGGCTTTTGATGGCGATGGGGACAGGCTCGTAGCGATATCCGCGTCCGGCCGGGTTATCTGGCCTGACGAGTTACTGATGATCTTCTCTAAAGATATACTGGCCCGGCAGCCCGGATCTGATATTGTTTTCGATGTTAAATCTACCCGTCGTCTGAGGGATTTGATCAACAGTTACGGCGGCCGACCAATCATGTGCAAAACCGGGCATTCAAACATGCGGCGAAAAATAATCGAGGCAAATGCCCCCCTCGGAGGAGAGTACAGTGGCCACATTTTTTTCCATGATCGATGGTTTGGTTTTGACGATGGCCTTTATGCCGCTGCCCGATTGATCGAAATCATAGGTTTGCGCGAGCAATCCCTCGACGAAATGATGGATAGTTTTGAAACCTCTGTAGCAACACCTGAAATTAAAGTGCCTGTTCTCGACCAGGATAAATTTGCGATCATCGAAAAACTCTGTGACCAAATGGAGTTTCAAGATGGTACTGTTAGCCGAGTTGATGGTCTACGAGTAGAGTTCGCTGGTGGTTGGGGCCTTGTCCGTGCTTCCAATACCTCATCGTCATTATCGCTTCGCTTCGAAGCAGACGATGATAGTACGCTGAAGTCTATTAAGAGAGACTTTAAAAAACAAATTAAGGATATCGTCCCGGATATCACACTGCCGTTTTAACAACCTGATAAAATACTCCCCTTTTATTTCTTGGAGAGTTACCGAACTTATGCCGCTAACCCGCGAAGAAGCAATTCATACCTCGAAAATTCTCTCTGAAGCCCTGCCCTATATCCAAAAATTCATCGGTAACACTTTAGTTATAAAATTCGGTGGTAATGCAATGACCGATGAAAAGCTCAAGCGCAGCTTTGCGAGGGACATCGTATTGATGAAACTAATAGGCATTAATCCCGTTGTGGTGCACGGCGGGGGTCCACAAATTGCGGCCTTATTAGAAAGCCTTGGCCTCACTTCAGAGTTTATAGATGGTATGCGAGTCACCAATAATAAAACTATGGACGTAGTGGAGATGGTTTTAGGTGGCTCAGTAAATAAGGAAATTGTCTCCTTGATCAATCACGCAGGAGGAAAGGCGATAGGCTTAAGCGGTAAAGATGGTCAATTGATCACTGCAAAAAAAATGGTCGTTTCCAAAAAAACGCCCGGAATGAAAGTGCCCGAAATCATTGATATTGGGCAGGTAGGTGAAGTGGAAAAAATTAACCGGCAAGTAATCGACATGCTGACCGACAGTAATTTCATTCCAGTTATCGCGCCTATAGGAATCGATCAACAAGGCATCTCATACAATATCAATGCAGACCTCGTAGCTGGCAAAATTGCAGAAGTATTAGGCGCCGAAAAACTAATCTTGTTAACTAATGTTGCTGGTCTACAGGATGCTGCTGGCAATATACTCACAGGCCTCGGAACTAGCGACGTAGACAAGCTAATTGCCGACGGCACCATTGATGGTGGCATGTTACCTAAAATTCGATGCGCGCTAGAGGCGGTGCAAAATGGCACAACCTCTGCACACATAATCGATGGGCGGGTCGATCATGCCGTACTACTCGAAATTTTTACCGATCAAGGTGTTGGTACGTTAATTACCCAGCAAACCTAAGGGTTATTCGGCCAGCACAGACCCCCCAGGGTCGGGCAGCCTGGATTAAGAAAAACCAGCACAAAACAGTACAAACCAATGCAAGGATAAAATTTGGTTACCAACCCCTCACGTCGAGATCAAATCTTGGTTGCTCTAGCCGAAATGCTTGAGTCTACGCCTCACGGCAAAATCACCACCGCCGCTTTAGCGCGGCATCTCGGCGTATCGGAAGCGGCTCTGTATCGGCATTTCCCCAGCAAAGCAAAAATGTATGAAGGACTGCTCCAATTTACCGAAGATACCATCTTTACACGGGTACGCATTGCCCTCGATAAAGAACAGACCGCAGAAGCCCAATGTCATGCTTTGTTAGTTTTGTTGTTGAGTTTTTGCGAACGCAATCCCGGGATCTGCCGCCTAATCGCTGGAGATGCCTTGGTAGGAGAAAACCAACGCTTACATAGCCAGGCAACACAGGTGCTGGATCGGCTCGAAACGCAGATTAAACAAATTTTTCGCGAAGCTGAGTATCGTGAGAATAAGCGTACAGTATTGTCTGTCAGCGAAGCGGCCGAGATGTTAATGGCCCTCGCAGAAGGCAAAGTCCGGCAGTTTGTACGCAGTGACTTTGCTCGCCTGCCCACCAACCATTGGGCTGAGCAATGGCAATATATAAGCAATAATCTGTTCCGTTAACCGGACTCTTTTAATTATTATACTTTTTTGCTAATGGACGGCGGGGCTTAGAACAGAGGGGCTTAGAGCAGGGCTTGCCTCAGTCAACTCAAGGAACCGAGTTTCATATCTTTTATACAAAGTATCTACACCTGCAACCTCTTTGCGACGTTTTTGTAGCAATGGTTCAGCTTTTTTCTCGAGTTCTTCAAGCTCTTCTAAGACTTCTTTTAGCACATTAGGTACTTGCTTGCCGGCCCGCTGATAGTTTGCCGCACGCACAAACTCTATCGCACGTTGTTTACGGGTATCTTCTAAGTTTGCCTCGATAATTTTTATTTCACGCTCAAGCAAATTCAGTTTCCTCTCCCTGGCCTGGTTAATTTCCTCAATTCTGCTGTAGCTGGCTAGAATATAATTATCTTCCCGTTTACGCGCTTCCGCTTCTATTTTGTCTTTCTCAGCGCTGCCTGGAGGTTTAACTTCCTTAGGCAGAATCACCCTAAGCACTTGTCCACCTTTGCTTAGCACTTCGTAGCCACCGGCAACATACTGTGGAGGCACCCGATCATCGAGCACGATAAAACCCTTTTTGTTTTTATAGCGATACAGGTTGCCAGCATGTAGGCATTCCGAAATCAATACAGAAAGTAGCGCAAGACCAATTATTGTGCGCCAGTGCCAACGTATTTGTAGTTTCTTAGTACCAGTACCATCTAAGTCAGCTCGACTCATATTCCATATTGCTCCTGATAATTTTCTATTTTTTCCAAAATATCGCTACCTAAGCCAATATCGCGAATATAAACCAGTATGTCGTTAATATCGACGATGCTAGTCACATTTATCCCACTATCTGACTCAATTTCCTGAATAGCCGACAGTTCGCCCCTGCCCCGTTCTTTTCGATCAAGACCCACAATCACACCGCTAACTTCGGCTTCCTGTTGCGCCACAATGTCTAATACTTCCCGAATAGCTGTCCCAGCCGTAATCACGTCGTCGATTATCAATACCCGACCCTCCAACGGGCCCCCAACGAGCATTCCTCCTTCACCGTGAATTTTGGTCTCCTTGCGATTGAAACAATAGGGCACATCAAGATCGAAATCTTGTGACAACGAAATTGCCGCCGCGCTAACTAGCGGGATGCCTTTATAGGCAGGACCAAAGAGAATATCAAAGTCGGCACATTTATCTGATATTGCCGCGGCATAACAACTGCCGAGTACAGATAATGCTGTCCCAGAACTAAATCGACCAGCGTTAAAAAAATAAGGGCTAACTCGCCCAGACTTCAATTGAAAATCGCCGAATTGTAGTACCTGCTTGCTTAGCGCAAGCTCGATAAATTTGCGTTGATAGTCCTCCAGCATAATAATTTCTCCGGCCGTTATTGTTTGCTGACCATTCATTTGTACTGTGATTGCGAGATAACAGTCGCCAAAATTGCCAATTTTCCCCGCTGTTATCTCGGCCTGAGGTATTATACGAGGTACAAACCAAAAGGTTGAGTCATGCGCGTAATCAGCATTTCAGTTGATGGCATTTATCAGGCCACCCAGCAGGGGCTGTTTGATTGGCTAGGCAGTCAGGATGCAGAAATAATCTGTCTTCAGGATTTACGCGCCCGTGCACACGAACTTGAGGACGCGCCGGAATTTCAGCTAGACGATTATTTTGCTTATTTTTTTGATTCGCCAGATGAACATTGTAATGGTGTCGCTATTTACACCCGCCAGGCCCCCAAAGCGGTCATGTTTGGCTTTGGCTTATCGAGTGGCGAGGACATGAACGGCCGCTATCTTCAGGCCGATTTCGAGCACCTGAGTGTTATTTCCCTACTTACCCCAAACGGGGAATCCGGCGATGCGGCACATGAAACCAAAATCGACTTTCTCAACGGCTTACAAAACCATTTACTGAAAATTTCCCATAAACGTCGCGACTATATTATTTGCGCTAACCTGAATATTGCCCATAAAAATATCGATGTTGAAAATTCAGACGCCCACAGCGGTCAGTCTGGCTTTCTTGATGTCGAACGCCAATGGCTTGATCAGCTCTACGACGACATTGGCTATACCGATGCTTTTCGGGCCAGCAGCGCCGATAATGATGAATTCAGCTGGTGGCCTTCTGGGCAGATAGGTGAGGGCGATGGTTGGCGTAGCGACACGCAAATCGTCTCGAGCAATGTCTCACCCCTGGTCGAATACGCGGTTTTGTATAAAGCCAGAACATTCTCCAGCCATGCTCCGATTATCATCGACTACGATCTTCACGATCTTTAACTTATCGCTAATAACATAGGCGCCGAACCGGAGCAGCTGTGCCATTAAACGCACTGTTATTAGCTCGCCGTGGGTTAATCGCTTATTGAAGTCGCCAAAGCCATTTGCTGAATCTTGAATAAATCAGCAATGCCGCACTTGGCCAATGCCATCATCGCTAAAAATTCGCTCTCGGTAAAAGGCGCACCCTCAGCCGTACCCTGAACTTCAATAAAGCCACCAGCACTGTTCATCACCACATTCATATCGGTATCGGCCTGGGAATCTTCTGCGTAATCGAGATCAAGCACCGGCTCACCCTCGTATATACCTACAGAGACAGACGCCACCATGTGCGCCAGAGGGTTTTCGTTGATACGCTTTTTAACCGGCAATTGCTGACCCGCCGCTGTCTGCCCCTGTAGATAAGCGCAGGCATCGACCACCGCGACACAGGCGCCAGTAATCGCAGCGGTGCGCGTGCCGCCATCGGCCTGAATAACATCACAATCCACATTAATTGTATTCTCCCCCAGCTTACTTAGATCAAATGCGGCCCGCAGCGAGCGGCCAACCAGGCGCTGTATCTCTTGAGTACGACCACTCTGCTTACCGCGCGCGGCCTCTCTATCCATTCGCGAATTAGTCGACCGGGGTAACATGCCATATTCAGCCGTCACCCAACCCTGGCCTTTGCCACGCAAAAACCGGGGCACACCAGGTTCAACACTGGCGGTACAAATTACTTTCGTGTCGCCAAATGCCACCAACACCGAGCCTTCAGCATGTTTAGTAAAAGCCCGGGTTATTTTGACGGGGCGAAGCTGCTCAAATCTGCGACCACTGGGACGGATTACCATATTTACCTCTTATACGCCTCTGATAAAACAATGGCACTAGGCGCTGCCTGGATCATTATCGTGCCGTGAAAAATAGCGCGCATTGTACCGAAATTGGTCGGTGATGGTGGCACCTGGCTTTGATAAGATACGCGCCTATCTGGACTCCACGGACAATTTGATGCCACGCAGTATGACGGCTTTTGCCAGCGCCGAGGCTCAGCACGATTGGGGCACAATCAGCTGGGAAATACGCTCAATCAATCATCGCTATCTTGAACCGAGCTTTCGCCTGCCAGATGCTCTTCACGAGCTGGAAATGCCGCTCCGAGATCAAACGAGCAAAATACTGCAGCGCGGTAAACTGGACTGCACGCTGCGTTTCGAACCAAAAAATAGTTTAAACGGGATAGAGATTGATACTGATCTGGCACAGAAATATATCAACGCGGGGGAGGCGATCGCGCAACTCATCACTAACCCCGCACCGATTTACCCCCTGGATGTTCTAGCCAAACCGGGCATTCAAATCGATACTGCTATTGATCGCGAGCTACTCAAATCAGCCACCATAGCCCTATACCAACAAGTACTGGATAGGCTGGTGGAAGCCCGTTTGAGGGAAGGCGATAAACTGGCTGAAGTCGTCCAAAAACGGCTGGCCGAAATCAGCTTACATATAACAAGCGTTCGCACGGCTATGCCCGAGTTACTTGCTGCACAACGCCAAAAATTGGTCGATAAACTCGCAGAATTTGGCGATCAACTACACTGGGATCGCCTTGAACAAGAGTTAGTTTATATAGCTCAAAAGGCCGACGTTGACGAAGAGCTGGATCGACTGCAAGTGCATGTTGCTGAGGTTCATCGAATCCTGAAAAATGACAAAACCATGGGCAGACGCCTGGATTTTTTAGCCCAGGAGCTTAACCGCGAAGCCAATACTTTATGTTCCAAATCTATGGCCAGCAGCAGCACCCAATCCGCTGTCGAGATAAAAGTACTCATTGAACAAATTCGAGAACAAATCCAGAACCTTGAATAATTGGAAACCTCCAGCATGACCCGCTATCAAGGCACTCTTTATACCATTTCAGCTCCGTCGGGCGCAGGCAAAACCAGCCTGGTTAACGCGCTGGTGGCCCAGAATCCGGATATCCAGGTTTCAATTTCTCACACTACTCGGCCCATGCGGCCCGGCGAGATCGACGGTGTAAACTATCACTTTGTCGATGACGCCAAATTTGCAACCATGCTTAAAGAAAATGCCTTTCTTGAACACGCCCTGGTGTACAGCAACTATTACGGCACCAGCGAGGCATGGGTTAAACAAACTCTTGCAGCCGGCCTGGACGTTATTCTAGAAATCGACTGGCAGGGTGCTGAACAAATCCACCGGCAAATAAAAGAGGCTATCGCCATATTTATTCTGCCCCCTTCACTACAAGCCTTACTCGAACGCCTCACCCAGCGCGGCCAGGATGATGACCTAGTCATTGCGCAACGTCTGGCGTTGGCAAAGCAAGATATATCCCACTATAAAAACGCCGACTATCTGATTATTAATGACAATTTTGATACGGCGTTAGATGAGCTGAGAGCCATAATACTCAACAAAACATTAGTGTTGACCAAACAAACCCAGCGCTGCCAAGACTTGCTCCAGGAGTTGTTGGCCTAAGGGCATATCCGGTACAATGGTCGGTTCCCATCGGCTGCAACATCTGGGCCACCAAACTAGTTAAACCACATCACACAGGTTAAAGAAAATGGCGAGAATTACCGTTGAAGATTGTTTGGAACACGTTGCTAATCGTTTCGAACTGGTTTTAGTCAGCTCAAAGCGTGCCCGACAAATCGCTATTGGTGGCAAAGAACCGCATATTGAGTGGGAAAGCGATAAACCCACCGTGGTGGCACTGCGCGAGATCGAGCAGGGTTTCGTCGATGCCTCTATACTGGAAGAGAAAGACGAGCCAGTAGAAATCCTGTCTTTCGATATGTTTGACCTCGATGCGGCAGACACTGATGGATCGGAAACCAATGGCGCTCCTACTTCCGCTACTGATACGCCCGCAACCGCACCGCTTGCGGCCAAAGACGAATGACCCAAAGCAAATAATCCGGTACGAGTAGTTCCATCCCGGAGAGGCAAACGTGGAGGCCCGTCTTGGAGGCTATTGACCCGCTAAGCGACAAGCTTTCCTCTTACCTGGAGACATCACAGGTTAAAAAAGTGCGTCGCGCCTATCGATTTGCTGAAAAAGGTCACCAGGGCCAGTTACGCCAAAGCGGTGAAGAATACATTACCCATCCTCTCGCCGTGGCGCATATATTGGCCGACATGCACATGGATCATGAAAGCATTGTCGCTGCCCTGCTCCATGACGTTATCGAAGACACTGATTTCACCAAGAGTCAGTTGAGCTGGCGCTTCGGTCGCACCGTTGCGATTTTGGTTGATGGCGTCAGTAAACTCAGCGAAATAGAATTCTCGTCGAAGGCCGAACAACAGGCCGAAAACTTCCAGAAGATGACCCTTGCCATGGCAAGAGACATCAGAGTGGTGCTGGTCAAACTGGCCGACCGTTTACACAATATGCGCACCCTCGGCGTACTCAACAATGACAAGCGGCGCCGTATCGCCCGAGAAACTCTCGACATTTATGCCCCGATTGCGCAACGGCTGGGCATGAACGATATGCGTGTCGAGTTTGAAGATCTCGGTTTCGCCGCGCTTTACCCCCTACGTCACCGTCGCATCACCGAAGCCCTTAAAGCGACTCGCGGCCCACGCACCGAGCTGGTCGCCGAAATAAAAGGCATGTTCGAAGAGCGCCTTTATGCCCACCACATCGCAACCACCGTGACCGGTCGCGAAAAGCATCTCTGGAGTATTTATCAAAAAATGAAGACCAAACATCGGTCTTTCCAAGATATTACCGATGTGTTCGCATTCAGGATTGTCGTCAATAGCGTTGATGACTGCTATCGCGTGTTGGGCATCATTCATAACCTGTACAAACCCATCTCGGGGGATTTTAAAGATTACATTGCCATCCCTAAATCCAACGGCTATCAATCGCTACACACCGTGCTGGTGGGTATGCACGGGGTACCCATCGAAGTACAGATTCGCACTCGGGAAATGGACGACCTCGCCAACTACGGTATCGCCTCACACTGGCTCTATAAGTCTGGTCTTGAACACGCTGAAGGTAACCATACCCGCGCTAATCGTTGGGTCAAAGGTCTGCTTGAAATGCAGGAGCAGGCCGGCGATTCCCTGGAGTTTATCGAGCACGTAAAAACCGATTTATTCCCCGACGAAGTCTATGTATTCACCCCCGATGGCGTTATCGTCGAACTCCCCGCCGGGGCTACACCGGTGGACTTTGCTTACGCGGTACACACCCAGGTGGGTGACACCTGTGTGGCCTGTGAGATCAACGGCCAGCTGAGTCCGCTGTCTCAAAACTTAGAGAGTGGTGAACGGGTGCGCATCATTACCGCTCCGGGTGCTCAGCCAAATCCTGCCTGGCTAAATTTTGTCCGCTCCGCAAAGGCCCGCAGTGCGATTCGCCACTTTCTGAAAAACCAGCAACACGAGGAATCTGTTGAGCTGGGCAAACGGCTGCTCGATCATGCTCTGACAGGCGTCGGCTCGAGTTATAAGAAAATTCGCAAATCCCAGATCAAACATCTGCTCGAAGAAACCGACGCAACCACTTTTGAGTCGGTACTACAACAAATTGGCCTGGGTAACCGAGTCGCCTACGCGGTGGCAAATGTGTTGATCCCGGAAGGAAAACGCAAACCGGTGGCAACAGCCAGCCTGGATTCAGCGATTCTGGTCGACAATGCCGACGGCATGGTTACCAGCTATGCGCGCTGTTGCCACCCCATTCCCGGTGACCCTATCCTCGGCCATCTGAGTCCGGGTCGTGGCCTGGTAGTGCATCGGGATTCCTGCAAGAACCTTTCGGATATACGCGGCAACGCCGAAAAATGTATGACCCTCAGCTGGTCACCTACAGTGCGCGGCGAATTTCCGGTGGAGTTAAAGCTGGAAATTATTTCTGACCGCGGCATTATCGCCACGCTGGCGGCACGAATATCTGATCAGGATGCCACCATCGATCAAATCAGCGTCAACGAGCGAGACGCACAGACCAGTGTTGTGGATTTGGTCATCGGTGCTCGAGACCGAATTCATCTGGCCAATATCATGCGCCGCATTCGCAGCCTAAAAGCAGTGCAAACCGTACAGCGAGTGAAGAACTAGCGCTCTTTTTACGCCGAATTTATTGCTAGGCAGTTATTGTCCTGCGCCTGGCACTCGGCAATACCTCACCTTTACTTAATCAAAGCTGATATATAAGAGGTCACAAATGCCCAACAAAGCTGTTATTCAAACCGAAAACGCGCCCCGCGCAATTGGCACCTATTCCCAGGCCATTAAAGTTCACAACACGGTTTATCTGTCCGGACAGATACCACTGGTGCCCGATACGATGGAGCTGATCAGCGACGATATCAGCGCTCAAATCAGCCAGGTTTTTCGTAATCTTTCAGCCGTTTGCAAGGCCGCTGGGGGCGATCTAAACAATATCGTTAAGCTAAATGTTTTCCTCACCGATCTCAGCCACTTTGCCACCGTCAACGAAATTATGGCGAGCTTTTTTGACCAGCCCTACCCAGCCCGGGCGGCCATCGGCGTGAGTTCCTTACCGAGAGATGCGATGGTAGAAATGGATGGTATTGTTGTTGTGTAACCGCCAGGAGGATCACGCTCGGCGCAGGTAGCACCCTGTCTCCCATGACTAGCTGCCATAACTATTTACGGTCAATCTTGTCAAGATATTCAGGCATATCAAAGCCTTGCAAAGCCCAGGCATAGCTCAATCGGGATGGATGTCGGGGATGACCGGCTTTGGTTAAGGGACTAGTTATCGCGGAGCTTTCTGTCACGGGGCCTTCTACAACGGCTATATCTGTCACCCCTACATCGGCCACGGGGCCAAAACACCACCAGCTTCCACCCATATCGGCGACTTTATCTGCCAGTGTTTGACAGGCCGAAACCAGGTAGCGACGCTTACAAATATCAGCACCCCAGGCCGCCCAAAAATGCGGTGTGGCCTGATGCTTTGCCTGTTCAACAATCATCTCGACATTACGGTCTATCAAACGCCTGTCACCACGCCTGGGCAAATTATCAGGCAGGGTGCTGCGACGCGGGTAGAGATTCGTCATAACAAAACCGTCATAGCCGTTTGCTTGCGCGACCCGTTCGACTTTGGTTGCCGTGACGTCTGATTTATCACGCGTCGCAGTGCTCGGATTGAGGCCAACGATAAATAGCGGTCGAACACCGGATTTACCTAATATAAATCGGCAAGTTTCATTCCGGTTAGCCCGGTATAAATCAAACACGGTATCGATCAAACACCTTTATTATCAAACACAAAGGCGACCAATCATGAGGCAGAACAAATATCTGAAGGCAAAATTAATCGGCGTAAACAATAAACTCGAGCAAATTGTCGTCCGGGTCACGGGTGTAAACACTGATACCGACATCCTCACCACCGTTACGCCCCCCCTTGCGCTCCACCGGGCCTTCTTCGACAACGGCATTAAGGCTTGCAAGGACACTGTGCAAGGACTCTTGGGTGTCGCCCCAGACAAAACAAAAATCACCGCAGCCGGGCTGAGCAGTGGGGCCACGCAAGGTGAATTTTCCAGATTGCCAGATTTCAGGCGTGTGCAGATTTATTTTATTATCACCAAAATGTACTGAATACACTCGGCCACCATAATCATCGCTGATGCCAAAACCCATGCCCTTATAGAAGGCCAACATGCTATCAACCGCCGCCATCGGAATCGCAACGTGATCAAAGCCCGTTATCATCGCTAACCTCCCCTAAGCGGGTATTGCTCCATCTATCCCATCCACCATATACATGCGGGTAATAGTCGATTTATGGCGTAATTTCCGTGCTTCACGGTATTCAGGTGAATCGATCCATTCCCGAATTCTGTCCATACTTTCAAACTTCAAAATAACCGTGCGGTTCGGCGAAGGGCTGCCTTCCAGTACTTGAGTGGCACCGCCACGAGCCAGATATTCGCCGCCAAAGCTTTCAACAATGTCAGGCCCCAGTTCGCGGTACTGGGCATATATATCTGGATCAGTCACTCGAATATCAGTAATCACGTAAGCAGGCATACAGTGTCCCCTGTGTCGATGTTATGGTTCGAATTATCTGCGAGCTTACCTATAACGATTTGACATCGTAGCAGGCCCATCAGCTTAACCAGGCTAATCGGAAAAGCTCGCCTGCAGTGAACGCCAGACAACCCGCAGTCCACCATGGGCAAGTGGTGGTCGAATAAAGCCGTGCAATTCGCCCGCTGGATTAATCATTATTAGATTAGCACTGTGTTGTGGTTGATCTTGTTGAACCTGAGCAATGCTTGGTTCAGTCCCCAACGCTGCCTGACCAGTTGACGACGGTGGGCTTTTTATTGGAGAGCTTGTCTTTGGCAAACTTACCTTTGGCAAACTTACCTTTGGCAAATAAGGCACCTTCATTTGGCTGGCAAAATTTATCAAATTCCTGGTAACGCCGGTGACACCAATAAAGTCTGAATTAAAGCGTAATAAATAATCCCTGAGAACCTCAGGCGTATCTCGCTCCGGGTCTACAGTAACCAGTATCACCTGGAAGTCATTTTTTTCCACCGCTTTTAGCTCGCCATACGTTTTGGCAAGTACCGACATTGTGGTCGGACAAATATCACCGCAGTGTGTAAAACCAAAAAAGAATATCGACCATTTCCCTAACAGCCGCTGTTTATCAAAGCGCTCGCCCTGCTGATCCTGCAAAGTAAAATCCAGCAGAGCTTGCGGTTCATCAAGCAGCAGTGCGCCATATTCAGGGAGTTCATATTTATTCAATATTCGCGGCTGCGATAATTTATTGACCAAAGCGGCGATCGTAATCGCACTAAACACCAATACGCCCACCACAACGAAGCGAATATTACGTCGGGTTATTTTGTCATTGCGGACATTATCCATCAGGATGCCAGCCCCCCAGGGATGGCCATTGTTAATGTCACCGGCAACGATGCTTCTACTAAATGGTGGTCAACTAACATGATGGCGAAGAGCGTCAAAAGATAAATGATGGAATATCTAAATGTCGCCATGCCAAGATCGGGTTTATCACTGACCATTAATACGATGGCCCAGTATATAAACCCACTGCCCAGCACCAGCGCGCCCAACAAATACATCCAGCCACTCATGCCCACCAACCAGGGGAAAACCGTGACAGGAATTAAGACAATGGTATAAAGCAATATGTGCAATTTGGTATAGCTCTCTCCATGGGTCACAGGCAGCATGGGCACATCGGCTTTGGCGTATTCTGCTTTACGGTGTATTGCCAACGCCCAGAAGTGGGGCGGCGTCCAGATAAAAACGATCAGCACCAGCAAAAGTGCCTGGGGATCAATCTGATTGGTGACAGCTGTCCAGCCAAGGAGTGGTGGTGCAGCACCGGCCAAACCACCAATCACTATATTCTGTGGTGTCGCGCGCTTCAAATAAATGGTGTAGACCACAGCATAACCGAGCAATGATGCGAGGGTAAGCCAGGCAGTCAAGACATTGATATATACCACTAGAATTGTCATGCCAATTATGCCGAGCACAGCAGCAAAAATAACGGCTTGTGCCGGCTCTACTCTGCCCTGGGCTAAGGGTCGATTAAGCGTTCTGGCCATTTTCATATCCAGTTGCCGATCTACCAGGTGATTAACTGTCGCTGCCGATGCGGCACTCAAGGCAATACCCAGGTTGCCTAACACCAATACATCTACCGGCACCATTCCTGGCACCGCTAAAAACATGCCAATCAAAGACGTTACTATCATCACTACGACGACAGCCGGTTTGCACAATTCCAGAAAATCCCGCCATCCAGCGCTTTCCCTTGTTGATTCGACACTAGTCATTGAAAAGATTTTCCCGGTGTTGACGAGCCGTCCACATTTTTACCCCCAGCGTTACTAAGGTCAGCATCAGTAAAGCTGCACCGGCATTATGCAAAACCGCTACGAGCAGTGGAATAGCCAACAGCACATTGCTAATACCCAGGCCTACCTGCACCAACAGCGCGGAAAAAATAATTATCGCCATACGACTGACCCTTCGGTCACCGACAAAGAAAAGTCCGAGGCAAAACCCAAATAAGTAGATGGATGTCACCAAAGCACCGACTCGATGTACAAAATGTATAGCTACACGCGCCTCACTGGTCATCAAGCCGCCCAAATAATTGGGGCCAACACTCTGCAGGATGTTAAAGCCTCCAGCGACCTCCATGGCTGGTAACCATTGTCCCTGGCACTTCGGAAAATCGCCACAGGCAAAAGCCGCATAATTGGAGCTGAGCCAGCCCCCCAGTGCAATCTGGAAAAACAAAATCACCACACCACCGATCAGCCAGGGTTTATATTTTTTGAGTTTTTGCCAACTGGATTCCATTAAAACCCAGCGATCATCACTAAGACGTAGTGCCAATAAGAAGATTAGCGAAAACGTGCTAATGCCGCCCAATAGATGCAAAGTCACCACCTGGGGCCATAGCTTCAAAGTGACCGTCCACATACCAAATAAACCTTGCCAAACCACTAAAAACAGCAGCAATAAAGGCAGGCGGAAGGGGAACGCCATGGTGTCTCGGTAGCGCCAGGCCATAAATGCCAGACCAACGATAAGCATACCGAGAGCGGTAGCAAAATAACGATGCACCATCTCCGGCCAGGTTTTATCCTGCTCCACTTTCGAGCCAGGGAAGCGTTCTTCTGCACGCGCTATTTCATGAGCTTCATCTGGCCATAACAAGTGACCGTAGCAACCGGGCCAATCAGGGCATCCCAGTCCTGCGTCCGAAAGACGCGTAAACGCTCCAAGAACAACCACGGTTGCCGCCACAATAGTGGCGACTGCAGCCAGGCGGTAAGCCGATTGAAATTGCTTTCCAGTAGCACTTTGCTTAGAAATCCCCATGCCCTCTATGCCCTCTATGCCCTCTATGCCCTGAGATCACTGTTCGGGTGAATATTTCAGTAAATGCCGAAGGTCTGCCAACATATCACCACCTTCATGATCTGATGTGTAAAACATCATCAAATCGCCCCGCTGATCAGCCAAAAATAGTTGTCCTGCCGTCTCATTCCATGGTCCGTTGGTCTGCGCCAACAGATCGGCAAAGGCTTCTTTGTCGCCTGAAATCAGTTTCAGATAAACATGCTCCCGTTGCAGGAAAGCCTGGGTTTCTTCATCAAGAGGTGAACCCAGATTAAGCAGAACCCGTTCTACACGGTGAGATTTTTTATCGAGGCGAATGTGTACCTGGCGCGATATATACAAAATATCTCGACAAGCCTTATTACATCCATCTGTAATAGGTAGCAGCAGCCTCCACTTAGGCTTTTGCTCCTGCCACGACCAGGGCTTATCATCCTGCTCAAAAGAAAAGCCAGCGACCGGCACCATTGGCCTCAATAACACCCCTTTATTACTGGTGCCAAGAAAATTCAATAAACGAGCCCTGTCTTCCTCATTGCCTGGCATCATGAGAAATCCAGCAATAAAGACGCTAGCGACCATCAAAATAATAAGCCACAACTGAAATTTGCCTCGATTGCTGTTTGATTCACTCACTATTGGTCTCCTGCTTACGCCCCCTGAGCACATCTGCCAAATTTGAGCTCGCAAAAATAGTGAGGATAACCAGCGCGAAAGCCATCGCAAACCATTGAACGGCATAAGCAACGCTTTTTTCGGGAAGCGCGTTCACTACCTGCCAGCCTGTTTCCAGCGAACTTCTTTGACCTGGGGTGTTACCACTGTCTGCCACCGAATTTGCTACGACACGTAGTAAATAAGGATAAATATCGACTCCGAGATGGGCCGATATTTTATCAATATCAATAGACTGGATAACCAGCGGCCATTTATTTTTTGGCCAGACCTGAGCTTTGAGCACAATGCCCTTACCCTGGCTCCGGTACAAGTATCCGTTAATCATGCCCGGCTTAAACGCTGGAACCGAAGGCAAAGCACTGCGATCTGAGCCACCGGGAAGCCAGCCTCGATTAAGCAGCAGCCACTGCTCCCCGTCACCGACTCTCACCCTTAGGGGCATCAAAACCTCATAACCGGAGCGACCATGGCGCACTTTGTTATCGACTAAAAATACCCGTACATCGTCGACAATATTTGTAGCAACATTTCGAAATTGATTATCAGTTTCCCTTACTACATTTGCTAGATCAACCACCGTAGCGCCAACCCGCTGCTGCTGTAATTCTAGTATGACGCGTTTTTGCTCAGCACGATCTAACTGCCAAAATCCCAAAGACACCATCAGGGGCAAAAATATACCGGCAAAGCACAGTACTTTCTTGTTCCACTGCCACTGGAATATATTTGTTTGTGGAGTCTGCAGCTCATCGTCCATCTATGGTTAAATCAAAACTCTTTTCTTGTGGAGCATACGCCATGTTACTCAAAGCGATCATTGTGTTTCTATTCGTTGGCGTACTTATTAGCCTCAGCAGCGCTCTGGTGTTTTTAATGAAAGATGTTGGCAACCCCAGGAAGCGGATTCTATACGCGCTGGGTATTCGCATTACTTTTGCCACGCTGTTAATCGCCACCGTATTTTACGGGTTTTACACAGGCCAGTTATCTAGCCAGGCACCCTGGGACAGAAAATTACACCCGGGAGCTATCTCGCAACAGCCAGCCCACAATCCACCTCAAAACCCTGCAAACCAATAGGCCATACAGCATAGGTAATGACAAAAAAGGCCAGGGAAGCCCTGGCCTTTAGTCATCAATAACACTTTATAAAAAGGGGTGCCTACCCGTATCTCAGGCCCCAGATCTTAGCCCAAAACATAGACAAATATAAATAAGCCCAGCCAGACCACATCAACAAAATGCCAGTACCAGGATGTCGCTTCAAAACCGAATTGATCATCGGCACCAAAGTGGCCTTTAAAGCCACGTATTAGCTGAACAAACAACATAAAGGTACCCAAGGTCACATGAAATCCATGAAAGCCTGTAAGCATGAAGAAGGTGGTACCGTATATACCAGAACTCAGAGTCAATCCCATTTCCACATAGGCTTCATGATATTCAACGTACTGAACAACCAGGAAGATAGCGCCTAATAACACGGTAATAGCCAACCATAAATTAAATTTGCTACGGTTATTATGCTTCATGGCGTGGTGAGCAAAATGCACCGTGACACTCGAAGTCAGAAGGATAATTGTGTTCCACAAAGGCAACCAGCCAAATAGCTTGCCCCAACCCGGGAAGCCCATATTCTCATGGGGGCCAATAAATTTTTCTCCGCCCACCACCTGATCCGGGTTAACCATCAATGGCCATTCAGCCTGGAAGCCCGGCCAGACCAAATTGATCATGTCGCTTTTATCACCTTCGCCACCCAGCCAGGGCAACGATAAAGTGCGAATATAAAATAACGCGCTGAAGAACACAGCAAAAAACATTACTTCAGAAAATATAAACCAGCTCATACCCCATACAAAAGAGCGTTTCACCTGAGGATTAGTCATTCCGGCCATATTTTCTTTAATAACCGTACTGAACCAAACATACATCACCGCAGACATGATAAGGAAGCCCACGGCCAACACGCCAAAGCCCTCATCTCTCACCCACATGCCGGCACCCAGAGCCATCGTACCCAAGGCTAATGCCATCAATACTGGCAGTTTGCTTGGTTCAGGTACGTAATAGTTCGAATCAGTTGACATCTTCATTCTCCAATATTCAGCAATCCAGCGGGCCTAGCTAGTAATTCAATAAAACCCGGTTCTAAGACCCAATTGAGCGAGCTCTTCAGCGGCGCGCTCAGTTACGTCAAACAAGGTATAAGACAAGGTTACCGTGTTCACGCCAGCGGGCAGATCAGGGTCAATAATAAACACCAAACCCAGATTCGCTTCTTCGCCAGCTTTGAGCGGTTGTCGATTAAAACAAAAACACTCGGTCTTATGAAAAAACTCAGCAGCGTTGGTCGGTGAAACATTGGGTATCGCCTGCGCTACCATATCTCGACTTGTGGGGTTTTTAGCGTAAAACTCGACCGCCGTAGAAGCACCGGGATGTACCCTCACTTCATATTCAATGGGCGAAAACTGCCAAGGCATGCTGGCGTTATTGGTGGCAATAAACTGAACCTTCACCACCCGTTCGGTATCAACTACCTGCTGCCCTGGCTGATATTGCCCTGCAGTTTTTCCTCCAATACCTGTGATTTCACAAAACACATCGTAAAGCGGTGGCAGGACAAATATCGCAAAGACAAACATCGCTACTGCGATGACTGTCAGTTTCAATGTCGTCCTGGCGACCGGCTTCGCTGACATTATTATTCCTGCCGTGGGGGCCTAACCTTTATCGACCCGTGTGCTACTTAACTTGCGGGGGAGTAGTAAACGAGTGATAAGGCGGTGGAGATGACAGAGTCCACTCAAGCCCTTCTGCCCCTTCCCAGGTTTTTTCCTGAGGCGCTGGCTTACCCGCAATAATGGTACTAATTACGTTGTAGAGGAAAAATAGCTGTGCTGCACCATACATAAATGCGCCGATACTAGAGACCATATTCCATTCGGCAAACTGCAACGAGTAATCAGCGTAACGACGCGGCATACCCGCCAGACCAAGAAAGTGCTGGGGGAAGAATGCGATATTAAAGCCAATAAAGGATACCCAAAATTGCGCTTTACCCATGGCTTCGTTATACATCTTACCCGTCCACTTTGGCAGCCAGTAATAGATCCCCGATGTCATGGCGAACACTGCACCGGCCACCATCACATAATGAAAATGGGATACGATAAAATAGGTATCGTGGTATTGAATATCAACAGGAGCCATGGCCATCATCAGACCGGTAAAGCCACCAATCGTAAACAGAATAATGAAGGCTATGGCATACAACATAGGTGTCTCAAAGGTGAGTGAGCCACGAAACATAGTGGTTATCCAGTTGAACACCTTGACGCCCGTAGGCACCGCAATCAGCATAGTCGCATACATAAAGTACAGCTCCCCGGCCAGCGGCATACCCACCGTGAACATGTGGTGAGCCCAGACGATGAAAGACAGGAAGGCAATTGCCGATGTCGCGTAGACCATTGACGAATAGCCAAACAGAGGCTTTCGACTAAACGTGGGGATAACCGCAGAGACCACTCCGAATGCAGGCAGAATGATAATATAAACTTCAGGATGACCGAAGAACCAGAAAACGTGCTGGAACAAAACCGGGTCGCCACCACCGGCGGCATCAAAGAAGCTGGTACCGAAATTGATATCCATTAGCATCATCGTCACCGTGCCCGCCAATACCGGCATAACAGCAACTAACAGGAAAGCAGTAATTAACCAGGTCCAGACAAACAGCGGCATTTTCATCAAGGTCATGCCCGGAGCGCGTAGATTTAGCACCGTGGCAATGATATTGATAGAACCCATGATTGAAGACGCACCAATAATATGTACACCGAAAATAAAGAAGTTAACGGTCGATGGGGCGTAGGTAGTGGACAGCGGCGCATAGAATGTCCAGCCGAAGTTGGGCGCTCCGCCTTCCATAAACAACGTGGATGCTAACAGCGTAAAACCAAAGGGCAGAATCCAGAAACTGAGGTTATTCAACCTCGGGAGGGCCATATCCGGCGCGCCAATCTGCATGGGAATCAGCCAGTTAGCCAAACCAACAAAGGACGGCATGATTGCGCCGAACACCATCACCAATCCATGCATGGTGGTCATCTGATTAAAAAATTCAGGGTTGACGATCTGCATGCCCGGCTCAAAGAGCTCAGCACGAATCACCATCGCAAAAAAACCACCCAATAAAAACATCGCAAAACTGAACCACAGATACATCGTGCCGATGTCTTTGTGATTAGTAGAAAACAACCAGCGACCAATACCTTTCTCGGGACCGTATGCCATGATTTATATCTCCCCTATTGGCCTTGTTTGAATTTCAACACGTCAACAGGTTGAACAATATCTTTCATATCGTTCCCCCAGGCGTTGCGTTCGTAAGTGATAATTGCAGCGAGATCAACCTCTGAAAGTTGGCCACCAAAGGCCTGCATGCCTGTTCCGGCAACACCGTTAATTACTACGTCCATATGTGTCTCTACTGCACCCAAAGCCACGGCGCTACCTTTCAATGCTGGGAAAGCACCTGTTATGCCTTCGCCGTTGCCCATATGGCAAGCCGCGCAAGACCGGTTATAAGCCTCTTCACCCTTGGTCATCAGCTCATCAAGCGTGAACGTCTTTTTGGCCAACTCACGCTCAGCGGCAACCGCGACCTTCTTATCGGCCAGCCAGCCGTTGTATTCATCTTCGGGAACTGCGTTAACGACGATCGGCATAAATGCATGCCCTTTGCCGCATAGCTCGGTACAAAACCCACGATAAACACCTGGTTCGTCTATCCTGACCCAAGTCTCATTAACAAAGCCTGGAATAGCATCCTTTTTTACACCCAGATCAATCACCCACCACGAGTGGATAACATCCTTGGCGGTGACCAGGAATCTAATCTTTTTGCCTACGGGTAATACCAGCGGCTCGCTAACTTCGGAGAGGTAAAACTCTGACTTGGGCGAGTCGCCGTAAATGGCCGACTCAGGCGTGCTCAACTCACTCATAAACTGCACATCTTCACCGAGATACTCGTATTGCCATTTCCATTGATAGCCGGTGATCTTGATATCCATATCCGCTTCGTCAGTATCGTAGCGCTCGACAAGATACGTCGTCGCGGGCCAGGCTAGAGCGACCAAAATTAACACCGGAATGATGGTCCAGAGCATCTCCACTTTAGTACTTTCGTGAAAGGTTGCCGGCTCTCGCCCGAGAGACTTGCGGTGGGCGATCATGCTGTAAAACATTATCCCAAAGACCACTACACCTATTGCCACGCAAACCCACATAAGAATCATGTGAAGCTCATAACTGTTGCGACTCAAGCTGGACACACCCACAGGCAAATTAAGAAGGTTCCAGCCTTCCGGACGACTGCCAGTTGGCTCTTTTGCGTAAGACAACCCAGCAAAAAATAGCAAGAACAGTGGGGTCAGTGCATAGGCGACGAGCCGGTTTAGTCTCGATAACATAGCCCTAATTTCTCCGTATTGCTTATTAATCTATAGCTTGAAAATAGAGACCGCGAACAATGTATCGACGTCGTCTCGCTCTGAACTCGGTAAAAAAACCTGCGACAAACGCCACAGCTCCGCTTTATGCGGCGCGGATTATAACTAACGGGTTTTAAAAGGTCACGGTCTTATTGAGACTTGCGCTTACAATGCATGGTTATAACCTCAACGATTGTTGATTCACGTCAAGATAAGGCAGAAAAATATCCGCACCAGGGCCCATCGCAAGTTTTTGTCGGTCGCGCTGCCTATGATCATGGCGGCGCTCATCGCGCCCCTGCCAGGCATTGTCGACACCGCCATGCTAGGTCATCTGGGCGACGTTCAATATTTGAGCGCGGTGGCCGCTGGCAGCACGATTATTGGCCTGGTGATCTGGTCGTTTTCGTTTTTGCGTATGGGCACCACGGCGACCACCGCCAGAGCCCTGGGTAGAGAAAACCAAGCACTTTGTCAGTTGTTACTGGCCCAGTCCCTGGTGCTGGCTATCAGCCTCGGTCTGGGCATCTTGGTTTTGCAAGGCCCTTTGTTAAGCCTTGGCGTGGCGCTTATCATGCCGCCGGAACAAGCCCTCGGACTGGCAGAAGTTTATACTCGCATTCGAATATATGCCGCACCAGCCATACTGGGTACCTTCTGTATTAGCGGCTGGCTAATCGGCATGCAAAAAGCCCGGGCAGCTCTGGCCCTTATGGTGCTAATCAATATCATCAATGTCGGCCTCGACTTCTGGTTTATCCTCGGCCTGAATATGAATAGTGAGGGTGCCGCCTGGGCGTCACTGTTGGCCGAATACGCAGGTTTATTTGCTGGATTGTTTATTGTGTTCCGGATGGCATTTGGTAACAACTCTTTAGGCACGAATTCCGAGAGAACAGCAGCCAACACTCGCTGGCTGCTTACTCAACTAAAACAATTATCGCACTACCGTGAGCTGTTCACCGTTAATCGACACCTGATGATCAGAACCACTTGCCTTATATTTATATTCGCATTTTTTACTGCCCAGGGTGCCCGGCAGGGCGCGGCAATATTGGCTGCTAATGCCATTCTTATGCAGTTGTTCTTTTTATTTTCTTTCGGCCTCGATGGCTTTGCCCAGGCCGCCGAAGCACTCACCGGCGAGGCCATTGGCGGTCGCAACGAAACGACCTTTTACCAAATTTGCAAACTGACTGCTGGATGGGGCTTCGCCATGGCCGCAGTCACGACGGGGCTATATCTGATTTTTGATACCACTATTATTGGCTTTTTTACCGACATCGAAGCGGTCGCGCTTCTAGCAGGAGAATATTTTTTCTGGCTTGCCATGGTGCCGTTGACCGCTGTTGGTGCTTTCCTGCTGGACGGCATATTCCTGGGCGCAGGACAAACGAAACATATGCAAAACATTATGCTCATTGCCGCGATAATGGTATTTATGCCGGTGTGGTTATTAACCCGTGACCTGGGGAACCAAGGCCTCTGGCTGGCATTTTTAGTTTTTATGGCCGCGCGAACGCTGTTAATGTTGGCCACCTTCTGGCGGATTAATCATCTCGGCTGGCTGCGCCAGGACGCTACTCCCACCCTGAATGCAGACCAGAAATAGCGACGACGATCAGTCCGGTTCTATTAAGCAGATGGTTATAAAAACTGGTTCTTTGCGTTTTCCACGCGCTCAACTAATTTTTCATTATGGATACCGTTAATATTCGGCTGGCGATTACCCGGGCTATCGCCCACGAAAAGCGCACCGATCTGCTAGCTAGCCACCTTGCCAGCCGTATTACCAGGCTGCACAGAGCCATCCGCTTTAGCAGCGTCAACCCGATCAACACTTTGGTCGAGTTCGTAGTCAGCTATGCCCAGCACGTGGCGGAATTTCTCGACGCACTTAACGGCGTTGGCCCCGGGACTTCTAGTCAGTCTTATCGGTCTTACAATCAGCCCAAGTGCCTCCAGTTTATTGAGCCACTCGTTGAGATCAGCGCTGCGTTTTTTATACGCCCCCCTGAAATGCTTAAGGGGCACGCCGGCTTGTTTGCGACCATGAGCGAAGCCTACCTGGCACACCGGCTTTTTGAAGAAGTTAATAGCCATTTTGTCAGCCAATGTGGCGCCTCACTGGCGCCAGTGGATATGACCCGCTCCAACCTGATTATTCATCATCTTATCGGTGAGCCTTTTGCCAATCAACTTGATGACGCGGTGCCACTTATCGCCCAGGGTCTGGAATCAGAGCAGCTGCTCGCCAAAGACGGTCAGCTAGATGGCAGCATGGCACGAGAGCTATACAGTATTATGGAAGCCCATCAGCAACCCTGTTTCACCGACACCTTATCGGTGAATTTGCTCTTTAGTGGCAGCGAATACGGTGAAAGCGATAATCCACCGGTCTTGCACTAACAGCCCTACAGTTAATGCCTTATCACTATTCTTTTTGTTTAAAGCGTTGTTGAGTTAAGAATTTAAACCTCGATTTACGCCTCTCTATCACCGATCCTCCTGATCATCTTTTTTCGGCTCGACCAAATGCACCACCTGTTCTTCATTGTGGATAGGATTATTGTCGGTCACACGCGTATCCAGCTCCCGAACAAACGGCGCGAAATTCTGCTCTTCCAGGAAATCACAGCTGACGCACTCGCGAAACTTTTTGTCGGCGAGACGATAGACAAATAGTTTGTCTATCTCCCGACAGCGCGGACAGACCGCTCCGGCAATAAATCGCTTCTGCTCTTTCTTCACGTCGATAAAAACTCCAAAATTACCTGATAATATAATCAGGATTGTAGTCCCATGACCAGGTTCGATGGCTACTCGAGTAACGCATCACTTTTAAGAGGACAACTATGTCGTACCCACAGCAAAATATCCGTGAATTTCAGGGCCAGACGCCAACATTGGGAAGTCGGGTATACGTTGACCCGGCAGCCACCATTATAGGCGAAGTGACGCTGGGTGATGACTGCTCGGTGTGGCCGAGCGCTGTAATCCGGGGCGATATGCACAAAATTGCCGTGGGTGCGCGCACCAGCATTCAGGATGGCAGTGTCCTGCATATCACCCATGCCAGCGACTACAATCCTGACGGCTGGCCGCTGACCATCGGCGATGATGTCACCATCGGTCATAACGTCACCTTGCACGGCTGCACCCTGGGCAATCAAATATTGGTGGGGATTGGCTCCACCGTTATGGACGGTGCGGTGGTGGAAGATCAGGTGGTAATCGGTGCTGGCTCGCTCGTACCACCTGGGAAGACTCTTACCGGCGGTTTTCTCTATATCGGCAGCCCATGCAAACAGGCACGCCCTCTAAGCGAGTCCGAATTGGATTATTTTGTCTACACCGCTGCCAACTATGCGGGTTTGAAAGATCAATATTTGGAGAGTGCCTAATTAGGCTTATCGCTGAAAAATCTCTCGAAAGATAGCTATCTCACACTAGTATTTGCATCTGCAAATACGCTACTCGTTGCCCCAGGCTCAAACCATATCGCCATAGCGGTTCTTAGTCGTTAGCGGCACCGCCTTGCCATAACCCGGCACGCTGATAGCGTCCTCGCTAATCAGAACCTGGTCGTCACTGATCACACCTTCACCAAAGCGATAAATCGGCGTCAGGTCGCCCCGATCCGCACGTTGCTCATAGTCCATAGCCTGCTCTCGGGTTTTCTCACGCTTATCACAATAGCTTGACCAACAATCGGTGTAACGTTTGCTCAACATGCCCTCAGCCGCGCGTGCTGAAAACACAACACCGGTAGCGTTGTTGCCGCCAAAGCCTTTGGCGTTAATAAAGGCGATGTCTTTACCGTCTTCTCCGGTAGATAAATCATCCAGTGGAATATTAAGGCGCTGCTGATGAACATCATCGGCCACTGCCGACATGGTTTTAATGCCTGGAATCAGGCCTCGACGCATGGCACCCATGGCCGCCATTATTTGATCACCACTCGCAGGTGCCAATGAATGGCCCACATAGGCTTTTACCGCACAAACCGGCCAGTCGTCGATATCGAAGGCCTCAGCGAGACGATCAAAAATAATCGATTCTGTGACTCGGTTTTGTGGCGTACTAGAGCCGTGAGCCATAATGAAGCTGCGCTGCTGTACGGCTTCAAGACCGAGGATACTTTTGGCCACGGACACCGCTTTACCGAAGCAAATATAGTTGCCGGGGCCCGGCCCGGATATAGATTTTTTAATGCCATCAGCGTCAATAAACACATCTGGTACGGCGCCGTGGATATCAGCACCCAGCTCTACCGCCAGAGCATCATCCATCAGCACAATATATTGGGAGGACTCGCTAATGACAAAGCCTCCGTTGTCACCAAAAGGGCGGCTATAAAGACGGGGGTCGGCGTTACCCACCCGAGCCATTTTCTCTTCAGTCGCCAGGGCACCCATATTGGTGTAACCCTCGACAATATCGGGAAGGATGGGCGCTTCACTGCAACCGACCACAGCAACACGGCGAATTCCTTCACGAATATCCTGCACTGCGGAGCGCAAGTTATACAAAAAGCTGGCGCAGGCTCCGGCAACAGCTTCGGTATGACCCAGGTTACCCAGCACGTAAGCATTAACAAAATCGGCTGGCATACTGGTTAAACCCATCGGCACCTGTTTAGAACTTGGCCGGCCACCCTGACATCGCGATCTCATCAAGCCACCCAGGCCTTCGTCACTCAATTGACCCATGGCGCTGGTCGCGTAGACGCCCATTTCATCGGGCCGCACCGCGTCACAGATACGCTGCCAGTCAATACCAATGGAGCGAACCGCATCGGTCGCACCAAACACCGCCAGTTGTAATCCGCGGGGTTGAAAACGTGAGTCATATAAGTCTGCTGGTTCAAAACCGGTGGGTAATTGTCCGGCCGCTTTTACGCCCATATTCCGTGTACTTGCCATCAATAAGGCCTGGCTGCCAGACACTTCTACATGCACCTTGTCATCAGCTTGTTTGGTCACCTGCCAGCCTTCCGGCAAAGGCTCCGGCAGTTCTTTGGCTGATAATTCAAACGTGGTTGAGCCCTTCAGCGAGTTAACCGTTATAGCGGTTTGCCATTGGGCCGCATCGGGATCGTAATGGTTGGCTTCGATACCACGAACCAGCGTGCCTTCGCGAACCGCATTGGCGAAACGCTCATTGATGTCCGCCACACTCAGCGCTACCCCTTCCCTGTCGCGGTAGGTATCCTCATCCCAGGCCACCAGCTGCATCATGCAAGCCAGGCCTGCGATGGTTTTGTGCTGCTCCTCAGTGGTGAGGTTTTCTAGCACCATGCGTCGATAGGCCTGGTCAAAGGAGCTTCTTCCGGCCGGGCCCACGCCGCCATAACCGACAATTACAGGGAGTACAGACATGATTATTGACTTGCCTCTGGATATTTTTTATAGGTTAGTTATTTTATATTCCGCAGTCTAAGCGCGGACTACACCTTGCTTAATGGGCAGTTTAGCCAAATAATAGGGTGTTCTGGCCATTTATGGAAGTAATGAAAGATCTTTCTGACGCAAAACATGACTTAAAAGACTGAAATAAATTGACTGCGGTGACTCGCTCTGTAACAACCGTCTTTCACCAGAACACAGGCACCAAAAGGTAGGCACCAGAACGCTGGTTGGAGGAAGCTGATATGAACAAGCCTGGCACCATGAAACCCTATCGGGTGGTTATTTTATTAAGTGAAAATATCCTGGCCACCAGCGCGACGCTACCTGTCGAAATCCTCTCGACGGCTGAAGGCGCTGCCCGCGGGCAAAACCGACAGGCTCGGCAAATCGATATACAAAGTGTTTCTATTAGCGGAGAGCCGGTCATAACATCTTCGGGCTTTGAATTTGCGCCTTCCGCCGGGTTGGAAGAAATTGGCGAGTGCGACCTCATTCATATTCCCGGACTATGGCGCAACCCTAGGCCGATCATCAATTCACATTGGGCCTATCTGCCCTGGTTGGTGCAACAACACCTGCTCGGCAGCACGATTAGCGCGGTGGGCACTGGCTGCTGTTATCTGGCGGAGGCGGGCTTATTAGATGGCAAAGCCGCAACGACTCACTGGCATTATTTCGATCAGTTTCAACGCGACTATCCCAAGGTCGATTTAAAGCGGCAGTATTTTATTACCCAGGCGGACAATCTATATTGCGCCGCCAGCATTAACTCCCTGGCGGAATTAATGGTCAACCTGGTGTTTCGCTGGTACGGAACAACCGTCGCTAATCTAGTGCAGCGCAATTTCTTCCATGAAATACGCCATTCTTTTGAACCGGATAAATTTTACTCGGGGGATGCCGGGCAACATCCGGACGAAGATATTTTGCAGGTGCAAATATGGATGCAGGATAATTTCAGCAAACCAGTCGCAATGACCACGCTAGCCAAGCAGTTCGGTATGAGTGTCCGTACTCTCAATCGCCGCTTCAAAAACGCTCTGGGCAAAGCACCGCTGGATTATTTACAGTTGTTACGCCTGAATAATATTCGCGATTTACTCCAGAGCACGAACCTGACCATTGCCGAAATCGCCAATCGCTGCGGCTATCAGGATGTCGCCCATCTCACCAAACTGTTCCGACGCCACTTCAACACTACCCCTGGCGTGTATCGGGAAACCGTCCGGGCAAAAATGTTTAGTACCCCCTGAACCTGAAATCGGCAATAAACCGGCTACACTAATAGACTCCAACTATGCATAAGAGGAGCCACTATGGCCATCAGCGAAATACATCATGTCGCATTAACGGTAAGTGATCTCGACAGATCCGTCGCTTTCTACGAAAGATATCTGGGCTTTCACAAGACCCTCGATATGCCGCTCACCGGCACCATTACCGAAAAGTTGCTCAAGCTTAAGCCCGGCACCGTTGGCCGCTCGGTGATATTGCAACAGGGTGCCAGTATGATTGGCGAGGTGGAATTAATCGAGTTTGACCCACCGGCACAGACCCAAACAGGGCCTAAGCGGCCGGGTGATCCCGGCGTGTTTCTGCTCTCTTTTGAAGTCACCGGCGAGCAACTGGTCGATACTCACAAACGCTTGTCCGGCGAAGGTATCGAATTTTACGAGGAACCGGTCGACCTAGAGCTGAAGGGTTATGGCTCCATTAAGGCTATTATTTTTGAAGACCCCGACGGCGTCATGATCGAACTTATTCAGTTGCCTGCGCTGGATGTGGTTAAGGCTCATCGCGCTTCGCACGGCACCTGAGGTTTAGTAGAAAGTACTATTGCTTCGGTATCGCTTCGGTATCGCTTCGATTAGCGCAATCGCCGAGCACGATAATAGGCCTCTTCTGAAATTTTGTGGTAATCACTAACTTGATCCTGAAAGGCTTTTTGCGACGCGTAGACCCGCTTAGCCATTGGGTCTTTCGCGATCAAGTCAGCCAGCACTTGATCAGAAAGTCGATGCAGCTCGATTAGCACATCGTCGGGCAAAACCCGTAACTGCACATCATGCTCTTCGACAAGAGTCACCAGCGCGGCATTATTACGTGCCGTGTATTCATCCAGCATATCCTGATTGCTGGCACGTGCCGCGGCCTCAACGATAGCTTGCAAGTCATCGGGCAGAGAATCCCATGCCGTCTGGTTAATTATCAGCTCCAGCGCCGGGCCGGTTTCCTGCCAACCGGGGTAATAATAATATTTGGCGATTTGATGAAAGCCAAACGCCAGATCGTTGTATGGCCCGACCCATTCGGTGGCATCGATCACGCCGGTCTGCAAGGCGGTATACAGCTCGCCACCGGGAATAGTCACCGACTCGCCCCCAGCGCGAATAATAACCTCGCCGCCCAGACCCGGGATGCGCATCTTCAAACCCTTGATATCATCCAGGCTGTTAATTTCCCGATTAAACCAACCGGCCATTTGCACCCCGGTATTGCCGCCGGCAAATGGCCGCAGATTAAACGGCGCATAGGCCTCTCGCCACAGTTCAAGGCCGCCGCCATAATGCAACCAGCCGTTCATTTCCTGAGCATTGAGACCGAACGGTGCCGAGGTAAAAAACACCGATGATGGCACCTTGCCCTTCCAGTAGTAGGCGGCCCCGTGGCCCATTTCTACAGTGCCCTGAGACACGGCATCAAACACTTCAAGGGCCGGTACCAGTTGCCCTGCACCAAAAACTTTGACGATTAGTCGGCCTTTGCTCATGCGTTCGACTTGCTCCGAGAAATGTTCCGCGGCGGTCCCCAAACCGGGAAAGTTTTTCGGCCAGGTGGTAACCATTTTCCATTTGAATTGCTTTTGCTCAAGAGAGGTATCGCCGCTACCGCCAGCGACTTCTTGCTGACTCAAGGCCTGCTGGCCTTCCACAGAATTGTCGCCACAGGCAGTGATCAGCAATACTGTGATAGCCGCAACCCTCCACTTCTTAATCATTCCATTTCCTTTGTCTCGTTAATTTTCTCGCCTTAACTCACTAGTCACGACGCTAATTTTTAGCTTACAACGCGGCCAGTTTTGCATATTGCAGAACCAGCCACTTGGCACCTTCCTGATCAAAATTAACCTGCACCCGGGCATGGGGGCCATTGCCCTCAAAATTTAGCACCACACCTTCGCCAAATACCCCGTGCTGTACCCGCTGACCAAGATCAAGTCCACCTACCGCTGGCTCAGCCAAAGAGCCCGATTTGTTTCCATAAGCGCTTTTACTATAACTGGTCGGCCGACTGACGCTGGCTGATAAACGCACCTCTTGGATTAGCTCGGTGGGTATATCACGCACAAACCGGGACACCGGATTAAAATTTTCCGTGCCATACAACTGCCGTGCTTCGGCAAAGGTGATATAGAGCTTCTTCATGGCCCGAGTAATTCCCACATAACACAGCCGTCGCTCCTCTTCGAGGCGACCTGGTTCTTCCACCGACATTTTATGGGGAAACAAGTTTTCCTCTACGCCAGCCAGAAACACCAGGGGAAACTCGAGACCTTTCGCTGAGTGCAAAGTCATCAGCTGAATGGCATCTTCATCGGCATCGGCCTGGCGCTCGCCGGCATCCAGGGCAGCGCTATCGATAAACTGTCGCAGCGTCGATTGATCTTCGTCTTCCGGTTCAAAGGCTTTACAAGCGGTGACCAGCTCGCCCAGGTTCTCGACCCGGGTCTGGCCTCGCTCACCTTTTTCCCGCCCGTGGAAATCGATCAAGCCAGATGCCTTAAGCACCCGCTCGGTGAGTTCATGCAAACACTGGTCGCTGTCTTCCTCGGGCAAACCATTAATTAAATCCAGAAAGCTTTGCACGGCGTTGGCAGCACGGCCAGGCAGCTCTGGTTTGAGCTGTTCTGCCGCCTGCCACAGAGACACACCCTCGGCCCGGGCCAACTCTCGCAGACGTTGCACGGTTTTATCGCCAATACCGCGATTAGGTGTGTTGATGACGCGCTCCATGGCAGTGTCATCATTACGGTTCATGATCAGTCGCAAATAGCCCATCGCATTTTTGATTTCAGCCCGCTCATAAAAACGGTGGCCACCGTAAATACGATAGGGTATCTGTAGGCGCAACAACGCTTCTTCCAATACCCGCGACTGGGCATTGGAGCGATATAAGATGCCGACCTCGCTACGCAAATTACCACTGCTCAGCCAATCCTGAATTCGATCACCAATAAAACGCGCTTCGTCCTGCTCGTTAAAACCGGCATAGAGCGAAATCAGCTCCCCATCGCCAGCTTCCGTCCACAAATTTTTGCCCAGCCGTTCGGCGTTCCGTTCAATAACCGCATTCGCGGCATTGAGAATCGTGCCGGTGGATCGGTAATTTTGCTCCAGCTTGACGGTACGGGCATGTTTGAAGTCCCGGCTGAAATCCTGAATATTCTCGATGCGGGCGCCCCGCCAACCATAGATGGACTGGTCATCGTCACCCACTGCGGTAACCACCGCTTTATCGCCCGCCAGCATGCACAGCCAGGCATATTGAATCGCGTTGGTATCCTGAAACTCATCAACCAGGATATGTTTAAAACGCCGCTGATAATGGGCTAGTATTTCCGGCTTGTTCAGCCACAGCTCGTGGGCTCGCAGCAGCAGTTCGGCAAAATCGACCACACCGGCACGTTCGCAGGCCTCTTCGTAAGCCTGATAAACCTGCAGCATTGTCGCGGCAAATTGATCATCGCTTTGCTGGAGATGTCTCGCACGCAAACCTTCATCTTTTTGCTCGTTGATATACCACTGCGCTTGACGGGGTGGCCAGCGATCACTGTCAATATTCAGGTTTTTATAGACCCTTTTTATCAGTCTTAGCTGATCATCCGCATCGAGCACCTGAAAAGTTTGACTCAGCCCAGCATCCTGCCAGTGCATTTTCAGCAGTCGGTGAGCAAGGCCGTGAAAGGTACCCACCCACATACTGCGTGGTGCCTGACCGAGTAAATCGTAAATGCGCTCGCGCATCTCCCGGGCGGCTTTGTTGGTAAATGTCACGGCCAGAATTTCGTTTAGTGATATGCCTTCTACCTGCGCCAGCCAGGCGATACGATGCACCAATACCCTTGTTTTGCCGCTGCCCGCGCCCGCCAGTACCAGCATGTGGCCGGTGGTTCCGGTCACCGCATCGCGCTGGGCGCTATTAAGCGGGTCGATAATTGAGGTGATATCCATAGGTGCAGAATTCTAGCAGAATTGAACCTGACCACAGCGGTCAATCAGTCGATGCTCTTTGCAGGTAAATTATTTACAATTCACCCACATTTTTGTGGATGCCCCTGTGAAACCGGCCGAGCTTACCCAGACCATCAGCAATGAAATGCCCGACATGCGACGCTCCGAACGCAAGGTTGCGGAGTTTATATTGTCCCGCCCGGCCGAAGTGATTCGCATGCGAATTGTCGATCTGGCCAGGCTCGCCCTGGTCAGCGAACCCACCGTTATTCGCTTTTGTCGAGCTGTCGGCTGCAACGGCTTTCTCGAATTCAAACTAGCGCTGGCGCAGCAACTTGCCGCTAGCCCCAGTTACGGACAAATCGCCATCACCGATACCGACTCGTTGGCGGAATGTACATTTAAAGCCTTTGATTCAACCGTTGATACCTTGCTCAGTGTTCGCGATCACCTCGACCTGGATATGCTGGACGACGCCGTAAAAGCGCTGTGTGCGGCAACCCGCGTGGAATTCTATGGTTTTGGCGCCTCGGCTGCGGTCGCCTTTGATGCCCAGCATCGCTTTTTCCGCCTTCAATTAGCCACCGCTGCCTACTCGGATCCCCATTTGCAGAATATGTCCGCTACGTCTCTAGGCCCCCGAGACGTGGTGGTCGCGTTTTCCCAGTCCGGACGCACCCAGGCCATCCTGGATTCCATCGAGCTGGTGAAAAATAGCGGCGCTATTGTCGTGGCCCTGGCACCTAGTAACTCCCCTGTTGCAGCGGCGGCAACCATACCCATCGCTGTTGACGTTGAGGAGGATACGCAGATATACACACCCCTATCTTCACGCATTGCCCACCTGGTGGTTATCGATGTGCTCGCCATCGGCGTTGCCCAGCAAAAAGGCCCGGACTTGCAGGAGCACCTGCAGAAATTGCAGGAAAATCTGCAAAGCTTGCGGGTTAAATAACTTCCACTAGCCGATCATCAAACATACTCGGTTCGATATTTTATGAATCAGCACTGCTGCCTGCTGCTTGCCCTGGTAATTTCTCTGCCGGTCAAGGCTCTTGATTGCGTCATTTTACTGCACGGCCTGGCCAGAACCGATGCTTCCATGACGAGCCTTACTAACGCACTGGAAAGGACTCAGTTCACGGCGGTTAACTACCGTTACTCGTCCACCGAACACGCTATCAACAAATTGGCCGATGATGCGATAAACGGAGGCCTCGCCCAGTGTCCCCCGGATTCGAAACAGATCCATTTTGTTACCCATTCAATGGGCGGGATCATGGTTCGACAATACCTGAGTCAAAAACCAATTGAGAAGCTCGGCCGTGTGGTGATGCTTGGGCCACCTAACAAAGGCAGCCAGGTAGTCGATCACCTCGGAGAGATACCCGGCTTCCAGTGGTTCAATGGCCCGGCGGGAATGCAGCTGGGCACTGGTGAGTTCAGTGTGCCAAATAATCTCGGCCCGGCTAATTTTGAGCTGGGCATCATTGCCGGTAGTCGTAGTATCAATCTGTTTCTATCAACCCTGCTACCCAGCCAGGACGATGGCAAAGTGACCGTGGAAAATACCCGGCTCGACGGGATGGCGGATCATATTACCCTGCCGGTCACCCATCCTTTTATGATGAAAAATACGGCTGTTATCAAGCAGGTGATCTACTTTTTGCGGCACGGTGCGTTCAGCAGGCCCGGCATCATAAGCCGATCTGACTACTCGACGGTAACCGACTTGGCCAGGTTTCTAGGCTGATCCACATCAGTGCCCTTTAAAACCGCCACGTGATAGGACAGCAATTGCAGAGGCAAGGTATAGATGATGGCTTCCAGGCTGGGCGGTACGTGTGGGATTTCCAGCACCGTGACATTATCCTGAGAGGTGAAACCGCCCGCAGCATCAGCAAAGACAAACAGCTGCCCGCCACGGGCCTGAACCTCATGAAGGTTAGATTTTAATTTTTCCAGTAAATCATTATTCGGTGCCACTGCAATCACCGGCATATCCGCGTCAACCAACGCTAAAGGCCCGTGCTTAAGCTCACCAGATGGGTAGGCCTCGGCATGAATATAGGAAATCTCCTTGAGCTTGAGCGCACCTTCCATAGCGATGGGGTATTGCACCCCTCGGCCGAGAAACAGGGCATGGTGTTTATCGGCAAAACATTCAAAGGTTTGTTCAATTTGCTCATCGAGAGCCAACACCTGAGTGCATAACTCCGGCAATTGATGCAAGGCTTCAACTAGCACTGCTTCTTTATCGTTATCGATGCCACCTCGATAACGAGCCAGCGCGATACAGAGTAGTTGTAAGGCCACCAGTTGCGTGGTGAATGCCTTGGTCGATGCCACACCGATCTCTGGCCCTGCCTGGGTCAGGACGGCAAGATCCGATCCCCGCACCACAGAGCTGTTGGCGACATTACAAATGGTCATGGTAGCGACATAACCCGCCTGCTTAGCGGTTTTTAGGGCGGCCAGCGTGTCGGCCGTTTCGCCCGATTGAGAGATACTCACGAACAGGCAATTATCCGGTACCACCACACTGCGGTATCGATACTCGCTGGCCACTTCGACCTGACAGGCTATACCCGCCCACTCTTCCAGCCAGTACCGAGCTACTAGCCCCGCATGAAAGCTGGTACCGCAAGCGATGATATGGACATTTTTTATCTGTTGTAGCATTTCGGGGGCGGCCTCACCAAATGCCTCGGGTAATACGCGCCGCTCAGATATTCGACCCTGCAAAGTAGCCTTTAGTACCTCCGGCTGCTGATAAATTTCTTTGAGCATGTAATGCCGATAGCCGTCTTTGTTCGCCTGGTCGGCGCTGTCGGTTAATGTCACGACCTGCCGCGTTACCACTTGACCATCACCATCAAAAATTTGATATTGACCGGCGCTAATTTCAGCCATGTCACCTTCAGCCAGATAGATAAAGCGATCGGTAACCTGTCTTAGAGCAAGGGCGTCGGAAGCCAGGAAGTTTTCCTCTATACCCACCCCCAATACCAGCGGACTACCGTGGCGAGTACCGATCAATAGCTCGGAGTCATTGCTATCGAGCACCGCTAGAGCGTAAGCACCCTCGAGTCGGGCCACGGCTTTTTGCACAGCATTTTTTAAATCTTTGGTGTTCGCTCGATAGTAATGAATCAGGTGGGCTACGACTTCTGAATCTGTCGCCGAAACGAATTGATAACCCTCGGTCTCCAGCTCGGTACGAAGCAACTCATGATTCTCAATGATGCCATTGTGGACGACTGCTATATCGCAGGACAGGTGCGGGTGAGCATTTACTTCGGTGGGAACGCCATGTGTCGCCCAACGTGTGTGGGCGATACCGTATTTTCCTGATAGCCCCTCTGGGACCGTCTGGTCAATATTATTAGCCAACTCAGCGACCTTACCGGCTTTTTTTATGCAAGTAATCGATGCGGCCTCGGTGAGCACGGCTAGTCCGGCTGAGTCATAGCCACGATATTCCAGGCGCCGCAGACCCTCCAGCAAAATACCTACCACATTGCGTTGAGCGACTGCCCCAACTATCCCACACACTGTCTCGCTCCCTTAATCTGGTTTTTTCTCTGGTCGTTTCCAGCCAGCGATATTTCGTTGATTGCAGCGCCCCACCGACAGACTATCGTCAGGCACTGTTTTGCTAATGGTCGATCCTGCACCGATGGTCGCGTCCTTGCCGATTGAGACCGGCGCCACCAGAGACGAATTCGAACCGATAAACGCGCCATCATCGATTGTGGTCTGATGCTTGTTAACGCCATCGTAATTGCAGGTGATGGTGCCTGCGCCAATATTCACCCCCGCGCCAATTTCTGCGTCACCCAGATACGTCAGATGATTGGCTTTGCTACCGCGTCCCAGATGGGATTTTTTGGTTTCAACGAAGTTACCGATACGCACATCGTCTGCCAGAACAGTTCCTTCGCGAAGCCTGGCAAAGGGGCCTACCTGCACACCCGCGCCAATCGCAACCGCTCCTTTGCTGGCGGAACCGTCGATTACTGTATTAGCCTTGATGACTGCTTCCGCACCGATATTGGCGTGAGCGATAACGCAATTAGGCCCAATATGAACACCATCACCGAGTTGAACTTGACCTTCAAAAACACAATTCACATCGATAAATACATCTGTGCCCGTAACTAGCTCTCCACGGCAATCAAAGCGCTCAGGGTCAGCAAAACTGACCCCGGCTGCCATTAAACGATTGGCAACCTGCCCCTGGTACGCCCTCTCCAGCTTGGCCAGTTGAGCCCGAGTATTAACGCCTTCTATTTCGTTGAGTGATGCGGGTCGGCAGGTTTGTATCTGACAATCGTGACTTTTTGCAATCGCAATAATATCAGTTAAGTAAAATTCCTCTTGGGCGTTATTAGCTTTAATTTCGGAAATCCAGCTTTTCAGCTTATCGCTCTCTAGACACATCACACCAGTATTGATCTCGCTGATTTCGAGCTGCTCGGCATTGGCATCTTTTTGCTCGACTATAGCTGTCACGTCGTCGTTAGCATCTCGAATAATGCGCCCATAACCGGTCGGGTCAGCAAGCTCGGCGCTCAGTAGTGCCAGGGTCTTACCGGTGCTTTGATTTAGCAACGCCGCCAGGGTGTCTAACTCGATCAAGGGCACATCACCGTACAGAATCAAGGCTGAGCTGCCTTGCCTTAAATGCGGCAGCACCTGCTTGACAGCGTGTCCGGTACCCAATTGCTCCCGCTGTTCTACCCAGTTAAGTGCTGGGTCGGTAAAGTGAGACTTGATTGCCTCGGCCTGATGGCCAATAACGATACTAACTTGTGCATCATCAAGCCTGGACGCCGTGTCAATAACATGAGCTAGCAGTGGCCTACCGCCAAGAGGATGCAATACTTTGGGCAACGCTGACTGCATGCGCGTACCCTGCCCAGCAGCAAGTATAATCACATCAGTGGCCATTCAGGCTTTCTCCCTGTTTACACATTCGTCTTACCTAATCCCTTGTGACGCTTAAATTAAACGCTGGTCTTGAAGGCTTGTGTTTGTTTCTGTCCCAATCTTACCACGCACAAAAAAGGCAGCGATTGCTGCCCTTGTCTATTCCAGCTCTATCTCAAATCTGCCTCGATGCTCTAGCCAAGTGAACGAGCCCGTTTGCGCAACTCCTCTGCGGTGCGCAGTTGTGCTGTTGCTTCAGCCAGACGAGCGGCAGCCAGGGAGTAATCTATTTCCCCGGTTTGATTTTTCATATCCAGCTCGGCTTGTTTTTGAGCCTCAAGGGCGGCCGCTTCATCAATCGTATCGGCGCGTAGAGCGGTGTCTGCCAATACAGAAATGACTCCGGGCTGAACTTCGAGAAAACCACCGGATAAATAAAAGATCTCTTCTTCACCGCCTTCTTTTAGCAGGCGTAATGCACCTGGCTTGAGGCCGGTTAGCAGCGGAGCGTGACCGTAGTTAATCCCGAGCTCACCCATAATCCCTGTCGCAATAACCATCTCTACCAGGCCGGAAAACAGGGCTTGTTCAGCACTTACAATATCGCAATGTATCGTCATCGCCATAATTATTTACTCAGCCCTGTTTTATGAATCTGCAGTTTTGTCGGTCTGTTGCTTTGTGAAGCTATTACTTTATAAATCTTTTGCTTTCTCGACAACTTCTTCGATAGAGCCGACCATGTAGAAAGCTTGTTCTGGCAAGTCATCGTATTCGCCTTCAAGAATGCCTTTGAAGCTACTAATAGTATCTTTGGTAGAAACGTATTTGCCCGAACTGCCGGTAAATATTTCAGCCACGAAAAATGGCTGCGACAGAAAACGCTGAATTTTACGGGCGCGAGATACAATTTGCTTGTCTTCTTCTGACAACTCATCCATACCCAGGATGGCGATAATATCGCGTAACTCTTTATAGCGCTGCAGGACTGACTGCACACCACGAGCTACATCGTAATGTTCCTGACCAATCACCAGTGGATCAAGCAGGCGCGAGGTGGAATCCAGTGGATCAACCGCCGGGTAAATACCCAGTTCTGCGATTTGCCGTGATAGCACCAGAGTCGCATCCAAATGCGCAAAGGTGGTCGCAGGCGAGGGATCGGTCAAATCATCCGCTGGCACATAAACCGCCTGGAAGGAGGTAATCGAACCGGTTTTAGTCGACGTGATGCGCTCCTGCAGCACACCCATTTCTTCAGCCAGGGTAGGCTGGTAACCAACCGCTGAGGGCATACGACCAAGCAGTGCAGACACTTCGGTCCCCGCCAGGGTGTATCGATAAATGTTGTCCACAAACATCAGTACATCGCGACCTTCATCGCGGAAGTGTTCGGCCATCGTCAAGCCGCTCAAAGCCACGCGCAGACGGTTGCCGGGAGGCTCGTTCATCTGTCCGTAAACCAGAGCAACTTTGTCGAGGACGTTTGATTCGGTCATTTCATGATAAAAGTCATTACCTTCCCGGGTGCGCTCACCCACACCGGCGAACACCGAAAACCCTGAGTGCTCCATGGCGATATTACGGATCAACTCCATAAGTGTGACGGTTTTGCCAACACCGGCGCCGCCAAATAGACCAATTTTCCCGCCCTTGGAGATAGGCATGATCAAATCGATAACCTTGATGCCAGTTTCCAGCAATTCAATTGCTGAAGATTGCTCAGCGTATTCCGGTGGGTTGCGGTGAATCGGCATGTATTTTTCAGCTTCTACGTCACCTGCCTGATCAATCGGTTGGCCGAGCACGTCCATGATTCGACCCAGCGTACCCTGACCCACCGGCACTTTGATAGCTGACTCGGTATTGGTCACGTCTAGACCCCGGCTGATACCTTCCGACGCACCCATGGCAATGGTACGCACCACGCCGTCACCCAATTGCTGTTGAACTTCCAGCGTCAGGCCTTTGCCGTCGACTGTCAGGGCATCGTAAACATTTGGTACCTGATCCCGGGGGAATTCCACATCGATCACCGCGCCAATAATTTGTACGATTTGTCCGCTACTCATTTCCGCTTCCTCTATCTTCGTGCATTCTCGTTAAATCTATAATCGTGAATTCTATGACCTTAGAGCTAGTCTTCTGAAACTTGTATTCTGGAGCCTGCTGTCTTAAACCGCTGCGGCCCCGCTAACAATCTCTGATAATTCCTGGGTAATGGCTGCCTGCCGAGCCTTGTTATAAAGCAATTCCAGCTCGTCAATCAGCTCGCCAGCGTTATCCGTGGCATTTTTCATTGCGATCATTCTCGCTGCCTGCTCGCAGGCTTTGTTTTCAACCACGCCCTGATAGACCTGGGATTCGATATAACGTGTCATTAAGCCATCGAGGAGATCTTTGGCGTCGGGCTCGTAGATATAGTCCCAGTAGTGTTTTAAGTTTTCATTTTCTTCTGGTTGCAAAGGCAATATCTGTTCAACCTTGGCAGCCTGAGTCATGGTGTTGACGAATTCGTTGGACACCAGGAACAATTTATCGATGCGGCCTTCATCGAAAGCATCCAGCATGACTTTGACGCTGCCGATCAATTCGCTGGCGACTGGTTGATCACCCATATCACGTACCGTGGCGACAATATTGCCACCGACACTGCCAAAAAACGCCGAAGCCTTACCGCCGATGGTACAAATGTCCACTTCAGCATTCTGGTCGTCCCAGGTCTTCATGGCTTTTAGCGCTGCCTTGAACAAGTTTATATTCAGGCCTCCGCATAAACCGCGATCGGTGGAGACGAGAATATAGCCGACGCGTTTTACTTCCCGATCTTCCAGATATTTGTGCTTGTATTCCGGCGAGGCGTTGGCGATATGGCCGATAACGCTTCTAATACGCTGTGCATAGGGCTTGCCCAGAGTCATGCGATCCTGAGCGCGGCGCATCTTGCTCGCCGCAACCATTTCCATGGCGCTGGTGATCTTCTGTGTACTTTTGACACTGTTGATCTTGGTTTTAACTTCTTTACCGACAGCCATCGCTAATTACCTTTTACTGTGCCCTTTACCATTCGGAAAGCCGTGCATATTCGTCTTTAGAAAGACTGTGAAAATAAGCCTTCAAAATAAAGCCCAACCCTACCAGGTTTGTGTGGATGCAAATTTATCCAGGGCGGCTTTATAGTCGGCTTCGATATCATCATTCCAGTCACCGCTCTCATTGACTTTAGTCATTAAGTCACTGTGTTCAGTATTCATATACGATAATAAAGCAGATTCATAATCGCTAATTTTGGCAACCGGTACCTCTTTCAAATAACCTTCGTTGGCCGCAAAAAGCGATACGCCCATTTCGGCAACGCTCAAAGGAGAGTACTGGGCTTGTTTCATCAGCTCGGTAACGCGTTGACCATGCTCCAACTGTTCACGGGTCGCATCATCAAGATCCGACGCAAACTGAGAAAATGCTGCAAGTTCACGATATTGAGCCAGCGCAAGACGAATACCGCCACCAAGTTTTTTGATGATTTTGGTCTGAGCTGCGCCACCCACCCGTGAAACCGACAGGCCAGCATTCATGGCCGGGCGAATTCCCGAGTTAAACAGATCCGTCTCGACGAATATTTGTCCGTCGGTGATGGAGATAACATTGGTCGGGACAAATGCCGAAACATCACCGGCCTGGGTTTCGATAATGGGCAAGGCTGTCAATGAGCCGGTTTTACCTTTCACTTCACCCTTGGTAAAGGCTTCAACATAATCAACATTGACCCGTGCCGAACGCTCGAGCAAGCGTGAATGGAGATAAAATACATCACCGGGGTAGGCTTCTCGACCCGGCGGACGTCTCAACAACAGCGATATTTGACGATAAGCCCAGGCTTGCTTGGTCAGATCATCATAAATAATTAAGGCATCCTGACCGCGATCACGATAATACTCACCCATGGTACAGCCTGCATAAGGTGCGAGATATTGCATGGATGCGGGGTCGGCTGCCGTGGCAGCAACTACTGTGGTGTGCTCCATGGCGCCGTGCTCTTCGAGCTTGCGGACGATATTGGCAACGGTCGAAGATTTTTGGCCAATGGCCACATAGATACATTTAATGCCGGTGCCTTTCTGGTTGATGATGGCATCAATCGCGATCGCGGTTTTACCAATCTGGCGATCGCCAATGATCAACTCTCGCTGACCCCGACCGACGGGAACCATGGCATCAATGGCTTTTAGCCCGGTTTGCACAGGCTGGTCTACAGACTGCCGTTCAATAACACCTGGCGCCACTTTTTCGAGAGCATCGGTCAGCTTCGCTTCGACCGGACCCTTACCATCGATGGGGTTGCCCAGCGCATCAACGACTCGACCTTCGAGTTCGGGGCCAATCGGCACTTCCAGAATACGGCCGGTACATCGGGCTTTCTGCCCCTCTGCCAGGGATTGGTAGTCGCCCAGCACAACCGCTCCGACTGAATCACGCTCAAGGTTGAGGGCCATACCGTACAGACCACCGTCAAATTCAATCATCTCACCAAACATAACATCGGCAAGACCGTGGATACGCACAATGCCATCGGACACCGATACGATGGTGCCTTCATTTTGTGCTTCAGTTGAAATCTCTAAATTATCAATGCGTTGCTTGATAATTTCACTGATTTCAGATGGGTTCAGTTGCTGCATTCTCGATTCCTCGATCCTACGAATTTATAGCTTCGGCAAGCTTGGCTAGACGTCCGCGAACAGATCCGTCGATGATAGTGTCACCGGCTCGGATTGTCGCGCCACCCAGCAATGCTGAATCTATGGACACGTTAATATTAATATTTCTTTGCAGGCGTTCATTCAATGCGCTGGCCAGGCTAGCTTGCTGTTCGGCACTCATCTCTTTGGCTGATACCACTTCTACCGTCATGGTTTTTTCCCGCTCGGCCTTTAAAGCCTGGAACTGAGCGGCGATTTCCGGAAGCAAAGTAAGCCTGCGATTATCCGCCATCACATGAATATAATTTTTAGCCTGAGGAGACAGGTCATCGGCACAGATATCAATCAGTTTTTGCGCCTTGCCCGCTGGTGTTTCACCGGGTGAATTAAACAATTCAACCAACTTATCCTGCTGCGCTAGCCTGGATAGCAGCGCCAACACATCCGCCCATTGCTCGAGGCTACTGCTTTGATCAGCAAACTCGAATGCGGCTTTGGCATAAGGTCTTGCCAGGGTTCTTAATTCTGCCATAGTCGTTCTCAGGCCTAGAGCTGAGCCGCGAGCTGATCGACCAGATCGCGATTAGCGGCATCATCAACCGAACGCTCAAGGATTTTCTCAGCCCCGGCGATAGCCAGTGTTGCTACCTTGCCACGTAACTCCTCACGAGCCCGATTCGCTTCCTGCTCAATTTCTGCCTGAGCAGCGGTAATCAAACGCTCGCCTTCTTCCCTTGCCTTGTCTTTGGATTCATCGACAATTTGACTCGCTCGCTTTTTCGCCTCGTCAATGATAACTGCGGCTTCCTGTTTGGCTTCTTTAAGCTGGTCAGTCGCTTTGTTTTGAGCCAACTCCAGGTCGCGCATGGCACGATCTGCGGCGTCAAGGCCATCGGCGATCTTGGTTTTACGCTCTTCCATGGCTGCGATTAATGGCGGCCAGACAAACTTAAGGCAAAACCACACGAAGATGGCAAACGATATGATTTGACCCAGCATTGTTGCGTTGATGTTCACACCAGCACCCCTTTTGGTAACTTAAAGTTCTTAAAACTTAGAGTTATAACGGCTTGAATCTATACGACCGTGTGCGGTCTAACCGGCTTTTGCAAACAGCAGAAACAGGCCAATACCCACACCAATCATCGGTACCGCATCGACCAGGCCCATGACAATAAAAAACTGGGTTCTGAGCATCGGGATAAGCTCCGGCTGACGTGCGCCGCCTTCCAGAAACTTGCCGCCAAGTATGCCTACACCGATGGCTGCGCCAACTGCGCCCAGGCCCATCAGAATCGCACCAGCCAGGTAGATTAATCCGGTTTCCATTTTTTGCTCCCGTTCTCTCGTTAGTTTTGTTTGGTTAGTAATGCGTCGATTAATATTTTTATATCTACGTGTTTTTGTACAGCTTTACCTTAGTGATCATCGTGCGCCATCGCCATATAGACAATGGTAAGCACCATGAATATAAAGGCCTGTAACACAATGATTAAGATATGGAATATTGCCCAGGGTACGGACAAGGCCCATTGCGCCCAAAATGGCAGCAGCGCAATCAGGATAAAGATCATTTCACCGGCGTACATATTGCCGAACAGTCGCAAGCCCAGTGATATGGGCTTGGCTAGCAGATTAACGACTTCAAGAAACAGGTTAACGGGCAGACCCCATTTGCCAAAAGGATGCAGGGACAACTCAGCGGCAAATCCGCCGATACCTTTTTGCTTAATGCTGTAGTAGATCACCAGAACGAATATGCTTAACGCCATACCCATGGTGATATTGACGTCCGTTGATGGCACGACTTTAAGAAAGTGAATGCCGACTAGCTTACCTGCCTCTGGAAGGAAATCGATGGGCACCAAATCCATAATATTCATCAACAGCACCCAGACAAAAATAGTCAGGCCCATCGGTGCGATCATGTTGTTTTTGTGGTGAAACATGCCTTTGACGTTGTCATCGACAAACTCGACAACCATCTCGACAAAATTTTGTAGGCTACCGGGAACACCCGTGGTCGGGCTTTTTGCCACCAGGCGAAAGACAAACATAAACAAAACACCTAGCAACAAGGAAAAACCGAAAGTGTCAACGTTGACGGCCATAAAGCCCATGTCGGCTGCTTCCTGAGCAGAGTGTGCCAGGCCCCAGCTGCCATCGTGACGCTGACCAAAGGTCAGGTTGGTTAGATGGTGGGAAATATATTCTTCAGCAGTAATGGTATCGCTTGCCATTAATGGTTTCCGTGTTTTTAATCTTTACCGGCCTAAGTCTTTACCGGCTTAATTGTTTACCGAGCTTGTTTATCGAACCAGTTTATCGAACCAGTTTACCGAACTTATTATGCCGGGTTTGCTTTACCGAAATTATGGCATCGCGGTTTTTTTGAGATAAACCGGTACCGCCACATACGCGCTTTGCGTTAACAAAAAAACACCTAGTAATACTAAAATATTCAAGTTTTGATCGATGCCCGGCAAGTAGTTAAACGCCAGTGCCATACTAATAACAATTACCAACCACTTGGTCGCCTGACCCAGATAAAAATCTAATAATATTTTACCGGCCGATTTTTCCTGCCCCGAGCTACGCTCTAATCCAGCATTATGCTCAAATATAGATTCACCTGAACGGAGCGAAACTAGAGCAAAACAGCCGCTGGCAGCCGCACCAATTATGCCACCTGCAAATGCTGCACTTGCGGTAACGACACCCATCAGTAGCGAAACCATGGCCAGCGACAAAGTCAGCATGAGCTGTGCGACGACAATATACCGAGCCAGTTTCCGGTCTTCCCGAAGAGCGCCTGTCATTCAATATCCGTCTGGTAGCCGCCTCAAACTCTCAAACCCGGCGGATTACTTAAGCTGCCAGATATCTGTGTTCGCCACAGGCAGTTAACACCTCCTCAAAACCACAATATTTGGGCAATAATCAGCGCGGCGGATTATAGTCAGGTTGAATCTTTGAATCAACAAATACGACCCATAGACCGGTTTTTATTCTTTAAGTAAGGTGCTTTACAGACTAAGTCGCCTTACTTGATGTGTTCTAAAATACCATCAAGCTCATCAATGCTATTGTAATTTATCGTCAATTTGCCTTTACCACCGCTTCGGTGCGCTATTTTGACGCTGGCACCCAGGAGCACCGATACGCGTTGCTCCAATCTGGTGATATCCGGGTCGTTAGCAACGGTACTGCCCGGTGATTCCTTATGCTTTAAAGTACGGCGTACCAGAGCTTCAGTGTCTCTTACCGACAGACCTTTGCCAGCGACCATGCGTGCAGTTTCCACCTGTTGCTGACCAGCTAGGGCTAACAGGGCGCGGCCGTGGCCCATTTCTATGTCGCCTCGCTCTAGCATGATGCCAACATCTGCCTGTAGTGCAGTCAAGCGCATCAGATTTGCGACGGCAGAACGCGACTTACCAACCGCTTTGGCAACTTGTTCCTGGGTATAGGCAAATTCCTCCTGCAAGCGAGTTAACGCCTTGGCCTCTTCCATAGCGTTGAGGTTTTCACGCTGAATATTTTCTATTAAAGCGATGGCCAGGGCTTCCTGGTCTGTCAGCGTTTTTACTATCGCCGGCACTGTGCTTAAACCGACTATTTGCGCCGCTCGCCAACGACGCTCGCCGGCGACAATTTCGAAGTTATCCCGGCTCAGCTCTCTAACCAGGATGGGCTGCATAATACCCTGCTCTCGAATGGAATCTGCTAGTTCTTCTAATGCTTCGTTGTTGATATCCTGACGAGGCTGGTAGCGACCCCTGGCCAACCATTCGATAGGGAGCTCCCGTAAACCTTTGCTAGATTCCGCCTCCACAGTTGCCAGGTGATCCGAATTCGATTCATCTAGACCGAGCAACGCATCCAGCCCTTTACCGAGACCCTTTCTTTTTCCGTTCATGGGGTTTTTCCATTCATTGGGCCGTAGTCCTGTTTTTAATTGGGTTTATACGGGTTACTGGTGACAGAGCGACGACGGGTACGTCGAAGTAACTCTTCTGCCATACCCAGATAAGCGATGGCTCCCTTTGAGTGTCGATCAAACATTAACGCAGGCAGACCGTAGCTGGGAGCCTCAGCCAGGCGAACATTTCGAGGGATGGATGTCTGATAGACGCGATCACCAAAATATTCGTGTAGCTGGTTTGACACCTCGTTGGTCAGCGTGTTGCGAGGATCATACATTGTCCGCAGTATGCCCTCGACCCGAAGCTGCGGATTAACCGTTTTGCTTATTTTAGCGATGGTGCCGACCAAATCAGACAGGCCTTCCAGGGCGTAGTATTCACATTGCATGGGGATGATCACGCTGTCACTCGCCGCCAGAGCATTGACGGTGAGCATATTTAGGGCTGGCGGACAGTCGATAATAATCACATCGTAAACGTTTTCGAGCTTTTCAAGCGAGTTTTTTAGATTCTTCTCGCTGCCTGGATGATTAATTAAATAAACGTCCGCCGCCGTTAAATCACCGTTAGCCGGCAATAGATCATATCCGCAGGGTAGCTCCTTGATAATCGCATCTTTAATGGCTGTTTGTTGAGATAGTACTTCACAAACGGTATTTTCGAGGGCATTTTTATCGACTCCGCTGCCCGTTGTCCCATTACCCTGGGGATCCATATCGATCAACAACACTCGCTTGCCCAGATGGCCTAGAGACGCGGACAAATTTACGCTCGTCGTCGTTTTACCGACACCACCTTTCTGGTTTGCAATGGCATAAACAGGGGTCAATTGAGGGCCTTTATTTTTTTCCGATCACAATTAGGTGCCGTTCTTCGTTAAGCCCAGGAACCGTGAGTTTCAAAATACTTTCGACTTCAACATCTACTGGTAAAGCCTGTATTTCTGTTACCATGACCCTGCCTTTCATCGCGTAGTATTTGCCGCCTGGAGAGAGTAAATGTGAGGTGTTTTTTACCATATCGCTCAGTGATGCAAATGCTCGACTGATGATTCCATCATACCCGATATCCGTCCAGTGCTCGGCAACTCGCTGCTGAATCTCGCTGATATTATTTAAACCCAGCCGGGTGCGCACCTGAAACAAAAACCGTGTTTTCTTGCCGTTACTATCTAATAAATCAAAATTTCGGTGTGTGTTAGTGATTGCTAAAGGCACGCCGGGTAAGCCTGCACCAGTACCCACATCGATAAATTTTTGCCCAGATAAGTACGGCCCGACAGCCAGACTGTCAAACAGGTGTTTAACAAGCATCTCTTTCGGGTCGGTTATCGCCGTGAGATTAAATGCACTGTTCCAACGATCAAGCAAGGTAACGTAACGAAGCAGCTGTTTTATTTGGTGTTCCGAACATACCTGGTTTAGATCAGTCAGGCCCAGTTTTAACAGCATTGTTAGTTCCTGTGCCCGCTGTAAGTCAGGCAATGTGTCGCTTTGCTCCGCAGCTTTTTTTGAGATAAATCAATAATAGCGAAATTGCGGCGGGTGTGACGCCAGGTATTCTGGCTGCCCTGGCCAAAGTGGTCGGTATAGCTTCACTGAGTTTCTGGCGGACTTCATTGGACAGGCCGTTGACTTCCCCATAATCGAAATCTTCGGGTATTGCGGTATTTTCATGACGGTGCAGCCGCTCTATATCTTCACGCTGACGATCGATATATCCGGCATAGCGCGCCTCAACTTCAATTTGGAAAGCCACGTCGTCAGCCACCGCTACTTCTTCGGTACATGCAACATCGCAGCACAAAGAAATAATCTGATAATCGATTTCCGGGCGTTTGAGCAAATCGGCCAGAGTGTATTCCCGCGAAAGTTTTGTACCGGTTATTTCTTCGATTTTGCCGGCAGCATAAGACCCCGGTTGCACCCAGGTCGAAGTTAAGCGCTGTTTTTCGCGGTTTATAGCATCATATTTTTCATTGAAGCGCCGCCATCTGCTGTCATCGACAATGCCCAGCTCATAGCCTTTTCGGGTCAGTCGAAAATCCGCGTTGTCCTCTCTGAGCAATAATCGATATTCGGCCCGGCTGGTAAACATCCGATAAGGTTCGCGGGTACCCTGAGTAATCAAATCGTCAACTAGTACGCCTAAATACGCCTCATCACGTCGCGGTGTCCATGGCTCTAGTTCCTGTACCTGTAAAGCTGCGTTGATACCTGCCAACAGGCCCTGAGCGGCCGCTTCTTCATAACCGGTTGTGCCATTAATTTGCCCAGCAAAATACAAGCCACAGATAAATTTCGTCTCCAGGGAATACCTTAGGTCCTGCGGATTAAAGAAATCATACTCAATGGCGTAACCCGGCCGAGTAATATGCGCTTTTTCGAAGCCCTTAATGGAACGAACCAACGCCACTTGCACATCAAAGGGCAAGCTCGTAGATATCCCGTTGGGGTACAACTCATGAGAGTTCAGGCTTTCGGGTTCGATAAATATTTGGTGGCTGGATTTATCGGCAAAACGCACCACTTTATCTTCTATCGAAGGACAGTAACGAGGCCCAACCCCGCCGATAACGCCTGTATAGAGGGGTGATCGATCCATACCCTGACTAATGATTTCGTGGGTCTGTTCGTTGGTATGGGTAATCCAGCAGCAAGTTTGACGAGGGTGGTCTTCGATGCTGCCCATGTAGGACATGACCGGACGAGGCTCATCGCCCCACTGCTCGTTAAGGCCCGCGAAACTAACCGACCGCGCATCGATGCGCGGTGGTGTCCCGGTTTTGAGGCGATCAACGCGAAACGGTTGTTCTCGCAATTTTTCAGCCAACACTATCGATGGTGGGTCTCCGGCTCGACCACCAGCATGGTTTTCCAGGCCAATATGAATCTTACCCGCTAAAAAGGTTCCAGCTGTTAGCACTACAGCAGGCGCCATAAATTCTATGCCAGCTTCCGTAACTATACCTTGGATCTTGCCCTGATCAATCAACAGATCTGCAGCGGCTTGCTGGAAAATTGTCAGGTTTGGTTGATTCTCAAGGAAGCTAAGGATCGCACTTTTGTATAACGCTCGATCTGCCTGAACTCTGGTGGCGCGAACAGCCGGCCCTTTGCGCGCGTTAAGTACCCGAAACTGAATTCCCGCCTGATCGCTTGCCCTGGCCATGACACCGCCAAGAGCATCTATTTCCTTCACCAAGTGGCTCTTACCGATGCCGCCAATCGCGGGATTACAGGACATCTGCCCCAGGGTTTCGATATTGTGAGTAAGCAATAAAGTTTTGCAGCCCATTCGCGCAGCCGCCATACAGGCTTCAGTACCAGCGTGGCCACCGCCAACAACAATCACGTTATAAGAATCTGGATAGCGCATGTTTTAGTATGGGTTGGCCAGCAAAAAGGCTGAGCATTATACTCAAATAAAACCATAGTGTTTCACGACTTCGTAGATAAAACACGTAGTTTCCAAACAGATAATTTATATTATTTAGTATATAAATAGATAGATATTATTATAGTTATTAGGGAATAAATATTTGTTAGTAACCTGGTTAGTCTATTGAATACACAAGCTTTTATAGCACTTATACCCTGTCAGTAAAGCTATTCTTTTATCGGTATTACTTAGTGATACCCTGTTGATTAAAGCGCTTTTTATACAGACAGTATTCGAGCAGTTAGATGCAAATGAACCTGATTATAACTTGTCCCCATAAAAGCCAACACTTGATAACAGGCTTCACCGGCGCTGTGGATATCTTTGGCGGATAAAAGGGCTAAATTATTAACCATAATAGATTGCGGCCCCGCTTGTTTTTCATTAGAATCGCCCACCCTTTAACCACTTCAAAGTGATTGTTGCCATTTAGGCCACCATCATAGTCGGCGCGACATCAAACATAGCGACATCAAACACAGGTGTTGGCGATACATAGGCGTTGGCGGCTCACGGAATTTAAGCTATGAAAAGAACGTTTCAGCCCAGCGTACTCAAACGCAAACGCACCCACGGTTTTCGGTCACGTATGGCGACAAAAAACGGCCGTCTATTGATTAATCGTCGCCGGGCAAAAGGTCGTAAGAGGCTCGCAGCCTAAAATTAGATTGAGAGAGTCTCTACATGCGGACTCAATTGGTGCACAGGCAAACCTTTAGTAAGAATAATCGCTTGCTTTCCTCTGAGGCCTTTCAACAAGTCTTCGACAAAGCTTCTTATCGCGTATCCTGTCGGCAATTTTTAATATTAGCTAAACCTAATACGCGATCTAACGCTCGTCTGGGCCTGGTTATCGGCAAAAAAAACATCCGCCTGGCGGTTAGCAGGAACAGGATTAAACGCTTGGTCAGAGAATCTTTTAGATGTTGTGAAACGGAACTTCCTCCAACCGATATAGTTTTTCTGGCCCGGCGTGGTTTAGATCAACCCGAGCTAAATGTGCCGTCTTTACTGGCTGAAGCATGGGCAAAACTTGATCAGGAAGCTCAACAGGCATAAAAATGATAGCCAGATTTTTAGCCAGCTTAATTCGTGCTTATCAGTATTTTTTGAGTCCACTATTTGGTGACCGTTGTCGGTTTCATCCGACCTGTTCTCAATATGGCGTGGAAAGTTTACAAGCTCACGGTACGGTTAAAGGCAGTTATTTGACACTGAAGCGCCTTTGTAAATGTCAGCCATTTCACTCTGGTGGATACGATCCGGTGCCAGAGCCGAAAGCAATACCAACTCCCAAAAAGTTTACAGGCTAAATTAATCATGGATTGGCAACGCAGCGGTCTTATCGCCGCCATAGTTTTAGTATTTGGATTTTTGTTTATTGAATGGAATGAATTTAGCGAGGCGCGTAGGCCGATAGCACAGACCCTGGTTGATAACACCCTGCTTGTCCCTGGCGACCAAAACCCTGTCGCTCAAGAAGAGAACTTTTCAGATATCCCTAAAATAGCTGACCCAATCAAGCAGCCCGACACATCAGAGGTCATTTCTGATAACGCTCGATTAGTCACTGTACGAACAGATGTGCTGGATATAACCATTGATACTTTGGGTGGCGATATTATCCGGGCGGCATTACGTAAATACCTGACGTCTCTAGGCACAGAAGGTAAACCGTTTACGATGCTAAATCGCACGCAACGGCACACATATGTCGCTCAAAGTGGCTTAATCGGCCCTAATGGTACCGATAGCCAGGGTGAACGACCGCAATTTAAAGCGAGGCAAGATCACTTTGAATTGCTTGATGGACAGGACGAGCTGATCGTTGAGTTGTTACTGGAACAAAACGACGTATTAATCACTAAAAAGTATATTTTTCGACCAAGCAATTATTTAATTGACATTGAGTACAAGATCGATAATCGGGGGGACAAACCCTGGCGGGCGCATATATTCGGCCAAATACAAAGAGACACCTACAACCCTAATACTAGTAATGCCATGGGGCCGCGGCCTTATTTAGGTATGGCCGTCACCACAGACGAGAAAAACTATAAAAAGTTAGATTTCGATGATTTAGACGAGGCGTCGTTTAAGTCTGAAAAGATCGGCGGCTGGGTGGCAATGGTGCAGCATTATTTTGTTAGCGCCTGGGTTCCCGATCAGAATCAGATTAATCAGTTTCAGCTTCGCAAACTCGGTCAGAAAAGTGTTTACGCCGCTGGTTTTACTGGTCCTGGGACGGATGTGGCCGTAAATGATGCGGCGGTTATTACAGCGAGTTTTTATGTTGGCCCGAAAGATCAGCATGGTTTGGCCAAAATGTCACCCCATCTTGATTTAACCATCGATTATGGCTGGCTGTGGTGGGTGGCTAAACCGTTATTCGCAGGCCTGCAATTTATCAACAATATTGTCTATAACTGGGGTTGGTCAATCCTGATTTTGACTGTCATCGTAAAATTGTTGTTTTTCCCACTGTCTGCGGCAAGTTATCGATCAATGGCCCGGATGCGCAAATTACAACCGGAAATGGTCAGGTTGAAAGAGCTGTATGGGGATGATCGGCAAAAACTTTCTCAGGAAACGATGGCGCTGTATAAAAAAGAAAAGGTCAACCCAGTTGGCGGCTGTTTTCCGATGTTGATACAAATGCCGGTGTTTATCGCTTTGTATTGGGTGCTCAATGAAAGTGTTGAGCTGCGCCACGCGCCGTGGATATTCTGGATTACTGATTTATCTGTCAAAGATCCGTTTTACGTATTGCCAATATTGAACGGTATTAGCATGTTTGTCTTGCAGACATTGCAGCCTGCACCACCGGATCCCATGCAAGCCAAAGTCATGAAGATAATGCCAGTAGCCTTTAGTTTTTTCTTTATGTTTTTCCCCGCTGGGCTGGTTTTGTACTGGACGGCGAACAGTATCTTGTCCATCGCCCAACAATGGACAATTACAAAAAAAATAGTGGGCGATTAACTTCTTTAGATTTGCCAGAGTCTTTGTACCGGCGTGCCAGGCGCCATGCGTACTAATCTGAAGAAGATCAATCTTGAGAGGATTCGCGGTGGAAAACTACGCTGATACCATTGCTGCAATTATCACGCCGCCAGGCCGTGGCGGCGTGGCTATTATTCGCATCTGTGGAAAAAATCTGGATAGTTATTTCGATCCCCTCGTCGGCAATAAACCCAGCCCAAGAAATGCCGTGTTTAGACCATTTCTCGATGCAAATGAGCAGGAGTTAGATAGGGGTTTAGTCTTGTATTTCCCTGCACCGGGATCTTTTACTGGCGAGGAAACGCTTGAACTGCACGGCCACGGTGGCCCAGTGCTTATGGACCAGCTGTTACAGCGGGTGATACAGCTGGGTGCGCGGCAAGCTCGGCCCGGTGAATTTAGTGAGAGAGCTTTTCTAAACGGTAAAATAGATTTAGCCCAGGCTGAGGCAATTGCTGACTTAATCGATGCCACCACTAAGCAAGCGGCTCGGGGCGCCCTCCGTACACTAAAAGGCGATTTTTCAAAAGTAATTCAGAATCTGCTCAACGGCTTGACGTTACTGAGAGTATATGTAGAAGTGGCTATAGACTTTCCTGAGGAAGAGATAGATTTTTTCGCCGACGGCAAGGTGAATAGCGATTTGTCGACGCTGATCAAACAAACCAGGACACTATTAAATAATGCAAGCCAGGGGGTTTTGTTAAAAGAAGGCATAACGGTTGCCATAGCGGGAGAGCCCAATGCCGGGAAATCAAGCCTGCTCAACGCCTTAACAGGCCGCGATCGAGCTATTGTGACAGAGACTCCGGGCACTACACGGGACGTTTTAACAGAGCAAATAAATATCGATGGATTGCCAATCCACATTATTGATACGGCCGGTCTGCGGGAAAGCGACAACCAGGTGGAACAAGAAGGGATACGTCGTGCCTGGGTCGAGATCGGAGAAGCTGATAGCGTGCTTTGGGTGGTCGATAGTAGAAATATTAATATAAAAAAAGCCAGCGAAATAAATCCCAGGGATATTTGGCCTGAATATCACAAGCGATATCCAGAGCGAAATAATGTGACGGTGGTTATTAACAAAATAGATTTAATAGACGCTCGCAATAAGTCCGAGGAGTTAAACAAAGACATTGTGTGGGTATCAGCGTTGACCGGACATGGCATCGGCTCTTTGCGGCAGCAGCTAAAAGCGATTGCAGGATATGGCGATCAGGGAGAAGGCCTATTTACCGCCAGACGGCGACACTTAGAGGCCCTGACGTCAGTGCTTGCCTCCTTAATACAGGCACAACAAGCGTTAAGTGATGTGACACAAGCGGGTGAACTGGTGGCGGAAGATTTACGTGTAGCTCAGCAATACCTGGGTGAAATTACCGGGGTTGTGACCAGCAATGAATTGCTAGGCCAAATTTTTTCAAGTTTTTGTATCGGCAAATAACTTATCTTGCCTGGGGCTTATTGGTCGCGCGGAAACGCTCTGTGCAGACAGTTAAATTAAGTATTGCGACCATTGCCTTTGAAGTAACTGCATACTAATAGCTTATTAACAACTTATCCACAAAAGTGCTTGTTTATTAAGCGGATATTTACACGCAAGACCTGCGTAAGCATTAAAAAATATATGGCTTAAGCGTATGATTTATAAAGAAAATATATTTTATCTAAAATATTAAAAACTTGTAAAAATATGTGGATAAGGCTGCGAATTACTTTTAGACTAACCGTCCTGAATTGCTCGCGCTATGGCCTATAAATAGAATAAACGCCAGGTACGATGCGACCGGTATAGGGATAATTAGGTTAGGTAACTAGAAGGCGAATGTTTAGCAATTAGGTGCTTAGAAAACAATCACCTAAAAATAAGTGCAAGCAAAATATAAGGGGTTAATTTTGGCTCAAATGATCTGGCAACATTGTCTCGGACAGTTGCAGGACGAACTCTCTGCTCAACAATTTAATACCTGGATCAGACCATTGCAGTTGGTACAGGAATCTGCGTCTCAACAGGTGCGTTTGGTAGCGCCAAATCGCTTTGTGTTGGGTTGGGTAGAAGATAAATTTCTGCCTCGTATTGAAGAACTCTGTGTGCAGTTTAATGGGCAGTTGCCGACCCTTGAAGTTGCTACCAGGATCACTCAGTCAGTGGGTGTTGAGTCGGCAGCTGCAGAGGAGGCAAATACGCAGCTTCTAAATACACAGCCCCTAATCGCGCAGCCCTTAAATAAAAGCACCCAGGAAATTCCCGCACAATTAGGTACTAGTATATCTAATCCGAAATTCAGCGGCACACTTTCTTCAGACATAAGGCACTCAGACACAATCCCTTCAGAATTGAGCACGGTAAGTCAATCGGGTTCTAGCGGGATATGCTCAGACTCATCAATGGCACTACCATCAAACACTGAAAGCCATGATTCAGTGCGCGATTATCCCACGACGGTTGTTAATAAATTCAATCAAAGAAACCTTAAAAACAGCGCAGCAAGACCGTTTTCCAATGATATAGATAAGTTCGGGTTAGTGGATATCCACGAAGATTACCTCAATGAAAAGTTTTGTTTTGATAACTTCGTTGAAGGAAAGTCTAACCAGTTGGCTCGCGCCGCAGCTCAGCAAGTCTCGGAAAATCCTGCTGGCTCTTACAACCCCTTGTTTATATACGGCGGCGTGGGTCTGGGTAAGACACATTTGATGCACGCTGTTGGCAATGCGCTGCGGGTGCGTAAGCCCAATGCGAAAATAGTATATCTACACTCCGAACGTTTTGTCGCAGATATGGTGAAAGCGTTACAACTTAATGCGATCAACGATTTTAAGCGCTTTTACCGGTCAGTTGATGCATTATTGATTGATGACATTCAATTTTTCGCTCGTAAAGAGCGTAGCCAGGAAGAGTTTTTCCATACCTTTAATGCGCTGCTGGAAGGTGGGCATCAGATGATATTGACCTGTGATCGTTACCCTAAAGAGATCGTCGGTGTTGAAGAACGGTTAAAATCACGGTTTGGCTGGGGGTTGACGGTGGCGGTAGAGCCTCCCGAACTGGAAACCAGAGTAGCGATCCTCATTAAAAAGGCTCAGCAAGCGAATGTTGATCTGCCTGATGAGTCGGCGTTTTTTATTGCGCAACGGGTGAGTTCTAATATTCGTGAGCTAGAAGGCGCGTTAAAACGGGTCATTGCGGGCGCGCACTTTACTGGGCGGCCAATCGATATTGAGCTGATACGTGAGTCGCTTAAGGATCTGTTGGCCCTTCAGGATAAGCTGGTAACAATAGACAATATTCAGCGTATCGCGGCTGAATATTACAAGATCAAAATGTCAGATATGTTATCTAAGCGTCGCAGTCGTTCTGTGGCCAGGCCAAGACAAGTTGCGATGGCGCTGGCTAAAGAAATGACGGATCATAGCTTACCCGAAATCGGAGAGGCTTTTGGCGGGCGTGATCACACCACTGTTTTGCATGCCTGTCGAAAGATTAAAGAACTGCAGGATACCAGTGGCGAAATGCGTGAAGATATCAAGTTATTAACCCGAGCGTTGAAAACCTAAGTGAATACTCACTTGCAATTAAAGCCCGCAAAATTAAGAGTATAAAGAATGAAGTTTACGGTACCTAGAGAAGCTATTTTGAAACAGTTGCAGCTGGTTGTGGGCGTTGTCGAGCGCCGACAAACGTTACCCATCCTCTCTAATGTGCTGATTAAACTTGATGGTAATCGACTTGCGATTACAGGCACTGACCTTGAGATCGAAGTGGTTAGCCACGACAACCTGGAGGGCGATGGGCACACTTCTGGCGAAGTAACGGTGCCTGCGAGAAAATTACTGGATATTTGCAGGTCCCTGCAGGATAAGGCTGCTATCAGCTTTGCCAGCGATGCTAATCGCATAATTATTACCAGCGGGCGCAGCAAATTTACCTTGTCTACTCTGCCGGCTAACGAATTTCCCAGTGTTGAGCAGGGTCTGGGGGAGCTTGAATTTGAATGTTCTGCGACGCAGATAAAGCAATTGATTGATGGAACCGCTTTTGCCATGGCTCATCAGGATGTCCGCTATTATCTCAATGGTATGCTTTGGGAGGTGACAGCAGGACAATTGAGGGCGGTGGCGACGGATGGCCACCGTTTGGCGATGACGACCTTAAAGTTTGCCGTTGATACGGAGCAAAAGGTGCAATCTATATTGCCTCGCAAAGGCGTCGTTGAGTTGTCACGCTTGCTGGCCGAGGAAGGCAGTGTCCGAGTAGTTATCGGTGATAATCACATGAGAGTTAAAGGGACAGATTTTTTCTTTACCTCCAAACTTGTCGACGGGGCCTATCCTGATTATGACCGGGTGTTACCGAAGGATGGTAGTTTGTGCATAAAGGGCGATATAGAAGTACTGCGCCATGCATTTAGTCGTACGGCAATACTTTCTAATGAAAAATATCGAGGTGTTCGACTAGCGTTTTCTGAAAATTTATTAACGATGTCCGCGACAAACCCAGAGCAGGAAGAGGCCGAAGAAGAAGTTGAGGTTAGCTATTCTGGGGAGCCTTTCGAAATAGGCTTCAACGTGAATTATATTTTGGATGTGCTTAATACGCTCGGCGGAGAAAGTGTTTCGTTCACGCTCTCAGGTGCTAATAGCAGCGCGCTACTGGAGGGAGAATCGGATAAAGATTCTGTCTATGTCATTATGCCCATGCGCCTATAGACCAATCGATATAAATTCTGGCACGTTATAGTCGCCCATAAAATCGACAACCATGTTTTTAAAAAAACTGGACGTGCAAGGCGTCCGGAATATTCGCTGGGGGCAGTTATTGCCGCAAGCCGGTGTTAACCTTGTTTATGGTGATAATGGCAGTGGCAAAACGAGTCTGTTAGAGGCGATTTATCTCCTCGGTCGGGGCCGCTCCTTTCGTACCACTAAGCTTAAATCGATTATTAATACCGCGTCAGAAGATTGTACGGTTTATGCTCGAGTGGGAATAAGCTGGGATGTTGACGATGCAGATATTGCGATGGGTGTCAGCAGAGCGCTTTCTGGAGCGTTTCATTTCAAGGTTGCGGGCAGACAGGTCTATACAGCCTCAATTTTGGCAGAAACTCTACCGATAATGTTAATGAATAGCGATAGCCTCGCCTTGATAGAAGGTGGGCCGAGCGGTCGCCGACGGTTTCTGGACTGGGGGGTGTTCCACGTGGAACAGCGCTTTCGCGAACTATGGCGAAAATATCAGCGCTGTCATAAACAGCGGAATAATCTACTTCGCCGTGATAAAATATCGGCCGCTCAATTAGCTGCATGGGACAACGCGTTTATCGCTTTGTCTGAGCAGGTGGCGGATTATCGAAAGGCTTACTTCGAAAAAGTTCTACCAGAATTTCAAGCGATTTTAAGGCAATTAAATGATGATCTCCACATAGAGTTCAGCCTGTTTCGGGGTTGGGCCGAGGAAAGCTCCTTGTCGCTCGAGCTAGAAAAAAATCGGAATAGAGATTTAAAGTCCCAATCGAGCCATTGTGGGGCTCATAGAGCGGATATCCGGCTTAAGTGCGATGGCAGGCCAGCAAAAGAGGTGCTGTCTCGTGGTCAGGAAAAGATCGTTGTGCTGGCAATGCAGATTGCTCAGGGGCGGGTACTAAGCCGGTTGGCTAATAAGCAATGCCTCTATTTGTTAGATGATCTTGCTGCTGAGCTAGATCGAGAACACCTTTCAAGAGGTGTGGATTTATTAACAGAGCTCGGTGCTCAGGTTTTTTTGACCGGGACCGACAAAGAAGCCTTGCAGGCAGTTCTGCCTCAGCTATCAAAAGGGCCTGTTGGCTTGTTTCACGTGAAGCAGGGTGTGATTGACCAGAAAGATGATACCGCTTCACTTTAAAGGAAAGCTTATGAGTGATAAAGATAGCTACGATTCGTCGAATATAAAAGTGCTCAAGGGCCTGGATGCAGTACGCAAGCGCCCGGGGATGTATATCGGTGATACGGACGACGGGACGGGCTTGCACCACATGGTCTTTGAGCTTGTGGATAATGCGGTGGACGAAGCGCTTGCGGGGCATTGCAGCGAAATTATTGTGATCATCCATCCCGATGAGTCAGTGTCTGTGTCGGACAATGGCAGAGGTGTGCCAACAGATATCCATGAAGAAGAGGGCATTTCCGCAGCTGAAGTGATTATGACGGTGCTCCACGCGGGTGGAAAATTTGATGATAATAGCTACAAAGTATCCGGCGGTTTGCATGGGGTAGGTGTGTCGGTCGTTAATGCCCTGTCTGCAAAGCTATTGTTGACCATCAGGCGCAAAGGCGAAGTGCATGAACAAATCTATGAACATGGCGTACCGAAGGCTCCCCTGGCGGTTGTAGGCTCTACAGAAAGCTCGGGGACGGATGTTCATTTTTGGCCCTCTGGAGATACGTTCGCGAACATAAAATTCCATTTTGAAATTTTAGCTAAACGATTGAGAGAGCTATCATTTCTCAATTCGGGTGTTCGAATTGTTCTGCAAGATAAACGTAGTGGTAAAGAAGATATATATCAATATGAGGGCGGACTTAAAGCCTTTGTTGAATACTTAAACGAACAGAAAAACCCCATAAACCAGGTTATACATTTCGACCATATCCATGAAGACGGAGTGGCGGTGGAAGCGGCGCTACAATGGAATGATGGTTTTCAGGAGAATATTTTCTGCTATACCAACAATATCCCCCAAAGGGACGGCGGCACGCATTTAGCCGGGTTTCGCTCTGCGCTGACACGTTCGTTGAACACATACATCGAAAAAGAAGGTATTGCCAATAAGGCAAAAATTAGTACCACAGGAGATGATGCAAGGGAGGGATTGACAGCCATTATTTCGGTTAAGGTCCCCGACCCAAAATTTTCTTCCCAGACGAAAGACAAACTCGTCAGCTCAGAAGTCAAAACTGCCGTAGAACAAGAAGTTGGTAAACATATTAACGATTTTCTCCTGGAAAACCCCCAGGAAGCCAAAAGTATCGTCGGCAAGATGATCGATGCTGCTAGAGCCCGTGAAGCTGCACGTAAGGCGCGTGAAATGACCAGACGGAAGGGTGCCTTAGATATTGCCGGCTTGCCGGGGAAACTGGCTGATTGCCAGGAAAAGGACCCTGCGCTATCTGAGTTATTTCTGGTGGAGGGTGATTCAGCCGGTGGTTCAGCCAAACAGGGTCGGGATCGGCGAATTCAGGCGATTTTGCCGTTAAAAGGCAAAATTCTAAACGTTGAAAAAGCTCGGTTTGATAAAATGTTATCCAGTGTTGAGGTTGGCACTTTAATTACCGCGCTCGGTTGTGGTATTGGCGTGCAGGAATTCAATATAGAAAAACTGCGCTACCACACCATTATTATTATGACAGATGCAGATGTTGATGGATCTCATATCAGAACTCTGCTGCTCACTTTTTTCTTCAGGCAAATGCGAGAGCTAGTTGACCGGGGCCATATATACATTGCGCAGCCACCTCTCTATAAAATAAGCAAAGGCAAGCAGGAACAGTATTTGAAAGACGATCAGGCCCTGGTCGCATTTTTAACACAGGCCGCACTTGAAGGTGCAAGCCTCCACGTTAATGCTGATGCGCCAGGTATAGCCCAGGAGTCTCTAGAGTCTTTGGTGGTTGAGTACCGAAGCGTCATGGCGATCATCGAACGAATGGCACGGTCTTATCCCGTTGATGCCTTAATGCAGATGCTGTATTTGCCCGCGCTAAAGGTGGAGGAGCTGTCGGATCAAAGTACCGTTCAGCAATGGTGTGAGGATTTAGATACGCGTTTGAATGGCAGTAACAACACGAGCGGACGGTGTAATGTTCGTGTGATTGAGGATGATGAGCGGGGTAATTGCCTGCCCGAGATCGACCGCGTAGTGCATGGCGTTCCTTCTGTATTTCGTTTTACCCACGAGTTTTTTGCTTCTAGCGAATACGCAGCCATCGTAAATTTAGGGCATCAGCTTGCGGATCTATTGGAGCCGGGCGCGTATATAAAGCGTGGTGAAAAGACTTGTCCGATTGATAACCTTCACGATGCTATAGACTGGCTAATGACGGAGTCTCGGCGTGGGTATTATATTCAGCGATATAAAGGTCTGGGTGAAATGAATCCAGATCAGCTTTGGGATACGACCATCAACCCAGAAACAAGGCGTATGTTGAGGGTGACCGTAGAAGATGCTATTGCAGCGGATCAAATGTTCAACACCCTGATGGGTGATCATGTTGAACCGCGCCGAGAATTTATAGAAAAGAATGCGCTAGCCGTTGCTAATCTTGATGTTTAGAGAAAGTAAGTGCTTACACTTAAACTAGCCGCATATTTGTTACATTGTTGTCATTCAACCGGCGGCCACAGTCCTTTCTCCGATTACTGTCATCTAGCTCAAAACGAACATCGACTCGTCGGTTAGCTTTAATTCTCCGTGATCCTTTGCGCCGCTCAGGCCCGTTGTAACGTATGTCTGCCATTTTTTTGCGGCTCCATGAGAAGATTAATCTGCCTTCAAGTTTAGCAGAGATTATATCTTTTGGCGCGACTCTCGAACTGGCATCGCAGCAATACTTGTCTCGATCCATAACTTTATTTCATCGGTGAGTAGCTTACTGTCGGCATTGCAGGTTGATAAAGGCTTGCCAAACTCGACGTGAATGGTGCCAGGAATCTTTAAGAATCGATGCGCTGGCCAACAGTACCCAGCATTATGGGCTATAGGTAGCAGGGGGACCTGAGCGGCAATTGCCAGCGCAGTGCCACTACGGCCATAGTTACCTGGTGCACCGACTTCCATTCTGGAGCCTTCAGGATACAGGAGTACATTGTTGCCTTCAGAAAGTCGCGTTTTACCCTGGGATAAAATATCTCTGAGTGCGCTACGAGGACTGGCGCGATTAATAGCGATAGGTCTAGTCATTGCCAGCCCCCATCCAAATATGGGTATTTTTAGTAACTCCTTTTTCAAAATAGTACTAACTGGACGTAAAGTGCGTTGCAAATAGTAAGTTTCCCAACTTGATTGATGGTTGCTTAAAGCAACAAAAGGTGTGGGCGGGATATTTTCTAAGCCCTTTATCTCCAGTTTGATATTGCAGGCTAACTTGAGCCACTTGACGACGAGTACGTTAGCGAGCGTAAGCATATCCTGCCGCAATTTGTAGGTCAGAAGCACACCAATGGTAAACCCAACGGTTGAAAATACGCCAATAATTAGGATGTAACCAATGTAGTAAACGGTTGATCTTAAGCCAAGCACAAAATTCATGATGGCTATTTTATAGGGCGTAATAAGTGAGCAACGTAGGAGGCAAGGTTGTCATACACTGGCGTATTGTTGAGGGCAGTTCCCTTATTATCTCGAAGTAAGCACTCACTTTTTAAACCCTTCCCGGTTCTAACCAAAATTGGTGTACAGCCAAATAGCAGACCCGCATTTAGGTCGCTTAGGCTATCACCCACTACCGGCACTTCGGACAAACTTGTGCTGAAACCTTCGGCAATCGCTTTGAAAAGTCCGGGACGAGGTTTTCGGCACTGACATTGGTCTTCCGGCAGGTGGGGGCAATAAAATATTCCATCAATTTGGCCACCTGATTCTTCTACCAGGCGCCGCATTTTACTATGCATCGCTTCAAGCTCATCAATACCAAATAAACCCCGGGAAAGTCCAGACTGATTAGTAGCGATCGCTATGGTGTAGCCTGCTTGACTCAATTGACCAATGGCTTCGATACTTCCTGGTAAAGGTATCCATTCGTCGGCACTTTTAATATAACTATCTGAATCGTTGTTAATCACGCCATCCCTGTCGAGAATGATAAGTTTCATTTCGACGGCGCTAATAAAGAGATATCCGCTATCTCCGTAAATAATTCCCTAAGACGTATAAGCAACGCCAGGCGATTAATGCGTACTTGTTCATCATCGACCATGACCATGACTTTATCAAAAAAGTCATCAACAGGGCTCCGTAACGCAGCTAGCATCGCCAATGATTCTGCGTAACTGCGTTGTTCAACAAGGCTGTTGAACTGGCTGGACAGCTCATCGATGGTCTGCGCGAGGGATTGTTCTTCTGGAGCTGTTAGAAGGGCGTTATCAAGCCTTATGTCTGTGCCAACGAGTCCTTGCTTGCTTAAAATATTGGCAACCCGTTTATTGGCACTGGCGAGGGCCTGAGCCTCGGGTTGTCGACTAAACGTAGCAACCGCCCGAATACGCTCGACAATATCGAAGGGGTTTGAAAGGTTTTTTGCCATCACTGCCTGAATCGCTTCAGTTGGGACATCTTCGTCCTCAAACCAAGCGTTAAAGCGATTAATGACATAAGTGAACACTTGCTCCACCGACTCTTTAGGGATTGCTAACTGTTTATAGCCCTCTGCCGCTCGGGCTAGAGATGCATATAAGTCGAGATCAATTTTGTGATCGTTTAAGATACGTAATAGAGCCAGGCTGGCTCGCCTAAGTGCAAACGGGTCGTTGGATCCTGTTGGCGCTTCGCCAATAGCAAATATCCCCACCAAAGTGTCCAGGCGGTCGGCAATGGCAAGTGTGATGCCTTCTTTACTCTGTGGAACTGCATCGCCATTAAAACGTGGCAAATATTGCTCCGAAAGGCTTTTAGCTAGCGCCGGATCAAGTTGCTCCGCTCGGGCATAATGCTCACCCATAATTCCTTGTAAATCAGTGAACTCCAGAACCATTTCGGTTACAAGATCAGATTTACTTAGCTCTGCCGCTCTCCGAGAGAGGTTCTTATCAGCGCCTATTATTGGGCAGAGATAATCGCATAGTTGAGCGACGCGCTCCGTTTTATCGAACATTGACCCCAGTTTTTCCTGAAAAACAATTCCGCGGAGTTTCTCTCTTTGCTTTGAAAGAGGTGTTTTCAAATCGGTTTCGTAGAAAAACACGGCATCAGCCAAACGTGGGCGAATGACCTTTTCATTGCCAGCAATTACTTTGGATGGCTCGCTACTCTCGATATTGGCTACGGTAATGAACACGGGTAATAGCTGCTCGTTTTGATCAACTACATGAAAATACTTTTGATGTTCTTTCATTGACGAAATAAGCGCCGGTGCGGGCACTTTCAAAAACCGCTCATCAAAACCGCCTGACAAAGTAACCGGCCACTCATTTAATGCAGTTACTTCATCGAGCAACGCCGGATCAACGACCGCTGTGCCGCCCTGCTTTGAAGCTTCATTAGTCACCGAGCTACGAATCAACTCCCGACGTTCACCAAAATCGGCGATAACCTTGTGTCGTTTAAGTATCGTTGCATATGAACGAGGTTCGCTGATCGTAATTATATCCGGATGATGAAATCGGTGGCCTCTAGTTTCCTTTCCCGCAGTAACGCCCAATATTGTTGCCGGTACTACTTCATTCCCAAGCAGCATAACCACCCAGTGCACGGGTCGCACAAACTCAGTTCTGCTTGCTCCCCAACGCATAGGTTTTGCTATGGGCAATGCATTTAGGGCTAATGTAACCAATTCAGGCAATAGCGTGGCAGCAGATTGGCCCTGCACAATTTTTCGAAAAACCAGGCGAGTACCTTTGTTTGTCTCAGCTGTTTCTAGTTTGTCGACAGTAGTGCCACAACCCCTGGCAAAACCTTCGGCAGCTTTGCTTGGCACACCATCTATATCAAAAGCCGCGTCCACAGCAGGGCCGAGTTTTTCGATATGGCTTAGCGGTTGTTGTTCAGCCAGGTTGGTGACTAAAACGGCTAGCCTGCGCGGTGTTGCAAATCCTTTAACGGCAGTGTGTTCCAATTGCGCTTGTTGTAACTGAGCCTCCAGGGCTAAGGTAAAGGTGTTCATCAAGATGTTTAGTGATTTGGGTGGCAGTTCTTCAGTACCGATTTCTACGAGAAAATCCTTGATCATGCAGATTGCTCCATAGCACCTGTAACTTCTTTAGCGAGGTCAGCCGGTGCCTGGGGAAATCCTTTTGTCAATCGAGATTGGAGGTAAGCTTCAGCCACCGCGCGGGACATGCTTCTAACTCGCAAAATATAACGTTGCCGCTCGGTGACAGAAATTCCATGCCGGGCATCCAGCAAATTAAAGGCATGCGAGGCCTTCACTACCAGCTCGTAGGCAGGCAAGGGTAGACCGGCGTCAACAAGGCGGCGGCTTTCCAGCTCACAAGTATCGAAGGTGTTGAATAGTGCTTTCGTGTCAGCCTCTTCGAAATTGTAGCGGGACATTTCTACTTCGTTCTGGTGAAAAACGTCTCCATAGGTAACTATCTGACCAGAGGGGTGCCGCGTCCAGACCAGGTCGTAAATACTGTCGGCATCTTGTAAATACATAGCAATGCGTTCCAGGCCATAGGTGATTTCGCCGGTGACTGGATAACACTCGAGTCCCCCAACTTGTTGAAAATACGTGAATTGCGTTACTTCCATGCCGTTGAGCCACACTTCCCAGCCTAGCCCCCAGGCACCCAGTGTAGGTGATTCCCAGTTGTCCTCAACGAAGCGGACGTCGTGAATCAGCGGATCAATACCCAGATACTTCAATGAATCTAGATAAAGATCTTGAATATCATCTGGGGAGGGTTTCAATACCACCTGGAATTGATAATAGTGCTGTAGACGATTAGGGTTTTCGCCATAGCGACCGTCGGTAGGGCGTCGGCAAGGCTGCACATAGGCGCTATGCCAGGTTTCCGGGCCTATAGCTCGAAGAAATGTTGCCGGGTGGAAGGTGCCAGCGCCCACTTCCATATCCAGGGGCTGAAGGATGACGCAACCCTGGTCCGCCCAGTATTGTTGCAGCGCTAAAATCAGGCCCTGGAATGTAGATATATCCGGCGCAGTGGCGGTCATTACTTTCCCCAATAAAAATCAGCGGAGATTATATCGCTTGTGTAATTCACTGACGAGCGCGACTAAGCAAACTGCCAGGCTGATTGCTAAGTCATTAATCGAGCTTTGCCTACGTTGGGAGAATAATTAGCGCGTAAATCATATTATTTGTAGACGCAGCCCTGCCGTGGCATGCTCAACCGACAACAATTTGAGAGCTACGCTAATGAAATATATCCAATATAAAAATCAACGGGTTTCGAAATGTGTATTTATGTGGTCAATGCTATTTTCGCTGGCTGCCTGGGGCAATGACCATTGGGATTCGGTCAATGTGACAAGCGTGCCGGTGGCTGACGGGGTTTACATGCTAATGGGCGAGGGTGGCAATATCGGCGTCTCGGTAGGTGAAGACGGTACCTTTATCATCGATGACCAATATGCCGAGTTGACTGACAAGATTTCGGCAGCTATCACGGCCGTTTCGGGGACCCAGCCGCGCTTTTTGTTGAATACCCATTGGCATGGGGATCACGCTGGGGGTAATGAAAACTTTGGCAAGGCAGGCGCGGTGATTGTTGCTCACGAAAATGTTCGCGCGAGTTTATTGGTCGAAAAGCACATTCCCATGTTTAAACTGACCAAACCACCGTCGCCAAAAGCGGCTCTGCCGGTAGTGACTTTTAAAGATCAGATGAGCTTGCATCTAAATGGCGATGACTTACGCTTGATTCACGTCGCTGATGCCCATACCGACGGCGATGCGATTATTTACTTTAGCAAGGCCAACGTAATCCACACGGGCGATGTGTTTTTCAACGGCTTTTACCCCTTTATCGATACCGGCTCGGATGGCAGTATTGCCGGTATGATCGCCGGTACTCAGGTAGTGCTTGATCTTGCAAACGATGATACCCGCATTATGCCGGGTCACGGCCCGTTGGCTAACAAAGCCGATTTGCAGGCGTTTCACGATATGTTGGTACAGACTGAAGCGAATGTGCGCAAATTGGTAGACGCAGGCAAAACGGTCGATGAAGTCATCGCCGCGAAACCGACGGCGGCACTGGACGCCAGGTGGGGTAACGGCTTTTTAAAGGGCGATGTATGGGTAAGGATTGTCGTTGACGGTATGAAATAGCAAAGCACGATCCACGTGAATGTCGGCTATATATGGCTATAACCAGGTATACAAGCCTAGTGATGTAACTGGGTCGGCAACCATGTGGCGAGGGCTGGCCACATGGCCAGCATTGCGAGTAGTAAAACCTGTATAACAATAAATGGCACCACTCCTCGATAGATATCGCCAGTAAGTACTTCCTTCGGCGCTACCCCTCTTAAATAAAAGAGCGCAAAACCAAAAGGTGGTGTCAGGAAGGAGGTTTGCAGGTTTACAGCAATCATAATGCCCAGCCAAACCGGGTCAGCGCCCATAGCCAATAATACTGGGCCGACAATCGGCACCACCACGAAAGTAATTTCGATAAAGTCGAGAATAAAACCTAGCACAAAGATCAGCAGCATGACCGTTAGCGTGGCACCAAACAGGCCGCCGGGCATCCCGGTGAAAAACGACGTCACCATCTCTTCGCCGCCAAAGCCACGGAATACCAGTGAAAATATGGCTGCGCCGATTAAAATCATAAACACCATCGACGTGACTAGAACCGTGGTTTCCATAACTTCCCTTAATCGAGCCAGAGAGAATTGCCGTCGTGCCAGAGCTAGCAGGGTCGCGCCCATAGCCCCAACACCAGCCGCCTCTGTCGGCGTGGCGATGCCAGCCAGGATAGAACCCAGTACGGCGATCATTAAAGCCAGCGGCGGTACTAGACTTTGCAATAATTGGTTTACGGATACACTTTCCTGCTCCTTACTGATGGGCGCCTGGTCAGGTTTCATCCAGGCAAAACCAAAGATATAAAGGCAGTACAGCGCGACCAGTATTAATCCGGGCACCAGGGCGCCAATAAATAAATCACCAACCGAGACGGTTTTGGGTGTGAATATCCCCATACCCATTTGTGCCTGGGCGTACGCGCTCGACAGTATGTCTCCCAGCAACACCAGGGCAATAGACGGCGGAATAATTTGACCCAGAGTACCAGTTGCACAAATGGTACCGGCTGCTAGCGCGGGGCTATAGCCGCGTTTTAGCATGGTAGGTAGAGACATTAAGCCCATGGTCACGACTGTGGCGCCGACGATGCCGGTGCTCGCGGCTAACAGCATGCCGACAATGACAACGGAGATACCCAGGCCGCCACGAACCTCACTAAATACAATAGCCATGCTATCGAGCAAATCTTCGGCAAGCTTAGATTTTTCCAGCATCACCCCCATAAAAATAAACAGGGGCACGGCCACCAGCGTGTTGTTAACCATTGTGCCAAACAGACGGTTGGGCAGGGCCTGCAAAAAAGCGAAATCGAACACCCCGAACGCGCTACCGATGGCAGCAAAAATCAATGCGGTTCCAGCCAGCGAAAAGGCCACCGGGTAGCCGAGCAAAATGATCAGGCAAACGACCAAAAACATCCAAAGCGGCATTAATTCAAGCATAAGTCTCTGGCTGTGGTGATCGAGTGGGTTTAAGGGGCTTGCAAGCGGACTGAACTAGTCAGCGGCATTTGCTGGAGGAGGGCTGGCCTGGTTGCTGGCTGTATTGTTCAGCATGCGCAAAGATTTTAAAAATTCTGCAAAGCCTTGCAGTAGCAGGAGCACCGGCATGATCAGCAACAGGCTTTTAAGCAGATAGACCCAGGGTAAGCCGGTGGATTCACTCGACACTTCATTGATCGCCCAGCTATTGCTCACATAATCAAAACTCAGCCAAAATATTACAACGCACACCGGCATCAGCAGGAATACAGCGCCGGCCATGTCTATGTATGCCTGAGTTCGCAGTGAAAAATCTCGGTAAAAAATATCGACACGGACATGGCCGCCCCGTTTTAACGCGAAGCTGATACCGCCCATAAAGACCACTGCATGTAGATAAAGAAGGGATTCCTGGAGGGCAATGGAGCTTAGTTCGAGAATATAACGCATCACCACCACCGTGAACGTCTGTATTACCATCAAGCCGGTCAACCAGGCGATCGCCTTGCCACAAAATTCAGTAAAAGCATCTAAGGTTTGCATGTCTTATTAAAAACCCCCCGCGAGAGCTCGATTTAAAACCAGTTTGTTTGCGGCTGAGTGATGGACTAAGACGATTATAAACCAGAGGACACAAGTAGCGCTCAGCAAATGCTTTGTTACAATTTGTCCCACAATTAGATAACGTGGCGAAACATTTATCGCGACAAATCTCTAATGATACAAAACCCTGGCGCTACAAATGCCTGGCCTTTCAAGTGCCGGGTACTACAAACCTTCGGTACTACAATGTTTGGTAGCACAATATTCAGTACCATAGTAAAAGGCGAGCCAATATGGCAACAGCGTTTTCAGGTTTCCCGTCTGAACTTTTACCCTTTCTCGAAGCGTTATCGGCCAATAACAATCGTGAGTGGTTTGCTGATAATAAACACCATTATGAAGAACAGGTATTAAATCCAGCCCTCGACTTTATCGGGGCCATGGGCCCACAGCTGGAAAAATTTGCCCCTCGCTTTGAAGCCATCCCCAAACGTTCCGGCGGCTCGCTGATGCGGGTCTATCGGGATACGCGGTTCGGCAACGATAAAACCCCCTACAAAACTAATGTCGGCATCCAGTTTCGTCATGTGCTGGGTAAAGATATTCATGCCCCCGGGTTTTATGTGCACATTGAACCCCACGATGTGTTTGTTGGCGTCGGCAGTTGGCGGCCGGATAGTGCAGCGCTGGCAAAAATACGCACCCGTATTGCCGAACAGCCCGATCAATGGCGGCGTGTGGTGCGCAACAGAAACTTTCGCCAGCATTATCAGTTGATGGGTGATAGCCTGGTCAGACCGCCGAGAGGCTTTGATCGGGATCACCCTCTGATCGAAACCTTGAAGCGTAAAGATTTTATTGCCGTCAAACCGTTTGATGAGCTGGATATAGAGGTGGAAGAGTTTTTCGGCAGTGTCGTTAAACGCTTTCGCAATGGCTTGCCGCTGATGCGCTTCCTGTGTGAAGCGCTAGAAATCCCCTTTTGACACCTGCAGCCGCAGAGCTTACAGCGAAGCACGTCTTGTGGCGAAAGCCTCCCTATGTCAGCTCGTTGACGCAATTCGGCTGGTGTGTTTTTATTGCCAGCCTTTACAGCCGAAGGCCCCACCCTCGGCTGTAAAGGGTAAATACCTGTTAAAAGACCGGTTAATTATTCACACGATTTAAGTTAACGGAAGCTAGATTATGTCTGCACAGCCCGCACTAGATTTTAGAGATAAAACTGCCATTGTCGGTATTGGCGAGACCGAATATACTCGTGGTGCCGACAGGCCATCGGCGGAGATGATCCTGGAGTCGACGCGTATTGCTATCGCCGATGCCGGACTTAAACCCAGCGATATAGATGGCCTGGTGCTGCCACCGGTTTTGATTACCGCTGAAGAAATTGCTGCCAATCTGGGCATTAAAGATTTGCGTTACGCCGTGACCGTCAACATGGGTGGTGCCAGCCCGGTCACTACTCTACAGAGCGCCGCGATGGCGATCACTGCCGGTATTGCAAAAAATATTGTCGTCACGGCTGGTTGGAATGGCTCCTCGGCATTGCGACCCAAGCCCAATGCAAAGTTTGTAGAGACCGTGTCGATGCCGGCCCTCGAGCGAACCTTAAGCGGTTATTACTTTCCCTATGGGAGTGCCTCGCCAGTGCAAATGTATGCCTGGATTGCCATGCGTCACAAGCAAACCTTCGGTATTAAAGACGAGGCGATGGGTGCGGTTGCTGTTGCCGCGCGCCGGCATGCACAATTTAACGATAAAGCTATCACCAGAGGTCAGACTCTGGATATGGAAACCTATCTAAAATCTCGTTGGATATCTGAGCCATTTCGGCTGTTTGATTGTTGTCTCGAAACCGATGGTGCTTGTTCGGTGGTTATGACTAGTGCCGACCGGGCCAAAGACCTGCCCCATACGCCTGCCTATATTATGGCCGCAGCTGAGGGCCATCCCTATCCGGCTGATGACATTGCTAATCGGCCCGATATGTTTCACATCGGATTGTCCAACTCTGCGCCCAAGGCTTTTGCCATGGCCGGGGTCAAACCTACCGATATGGACTTTATACAGATTTACGATTGCTTTACTTACGTCGTACTCTTGCAGCTCGAAGCCCTGGGTTTCTGCGAACAGGGCGGGGTCGGCGATTTTGTTAAAGGCGGCGCCTTGGAGATTGACGGAAAATTCCCCATGAACACCCACGGCGGTCTGCATTCGCAGGCCCATGTCTGGGGCTTGAACCACGTGGTCGAAGCCGCCCGACAGTTGCGGGGTGATGGCGGCGAAGTTCAGGTGAAAGACGCAGAACTTGGCCTGGTAACCGGCTGGGGTGATTTTGGTGATGGCAGTTTAGTCATTTTAAGGAAATAGCCGTAAGAAAATAGATTTGAGGAGACAGTTAAATGAGTGAATTTATTCCCAACCCCGCGCCGCACCCGACCAGCTATCTAGATGAGCAATTTTGGGAGCATTGCAGCAAGGATATCCTGTGCTTCCAGTGTTGTACCGAATGCGAAACCTGGCGGCATATTCCCCGTTTTATGTGTGCCAGTTGCGGTTCCGATCAGTGGGGTTGGCGTCAGTCGCATGGCCGCGGCACGATTTATACCTGGACCGTTTGCCATATGCCTATGTCATCGCATTTTGAAAAAGATTTCCCGTACGCAGTGCTGGTGGTTGAAATGGAAGAAGGTGTCCGAATAACGGCGGGCCTGCGCGATATGGATTACAAAGATCTGGAAATTGGCCTGCCCGTCGAAGTGGTTTTTGAACCCATGGAAAGCGGCGGTAAATTGCCTTTTTTTAGACCGCGCAAGGATTAAGCCTCCGGAAAAAATGCACAGTTCCTGTGATCGATCATTTTTCTGAGCCCAAAATAATTGTGATTAGTAGGGGGAGGCAATGTGGTTAACTCCGATCGTCTAAACCGTTGGCTTACTTTAGGGGCCAACGTGGGTATTTTGGCGGGTCTGATTCTGGTGGCAGTGCAGATACAGCAAAACTCCCAGCTGGTACGCATGCAACTGCTTAATGATGGCAACCTGGCTAGCAATGAGATTTGGGCCTCGGCAGCGGGTGAAAAACCCATGGAAGCCCTTGCGAAGGCAATAGAAAACCCTGAAGAGCTCACGTTTACTGAATTTTTAGAGAATGATGTGTATTTGTTTTCTAATATGAATCTGCTGTACCGCAACTATGAACTGGCTCGGGAGGGCATTTTTAATGAGAATGAATGGCAGGCCAGTGTTGAAACGCTAGCGCCCTATTTTATTGCTAATAAGTTTGGGCGGATATGGTGGCGAGAGGAAGGCAGCGCGTTTTTCAATCCCGAGTTTTCGGCTTTTGTAAATAAACAGCTGGAGGATGAGGAGGCAATGGACAGTCAGGCCTATTGGCTGCTCATTCGCGCGCAGTTAAGCAAAAGTAAATAGCGTCTGAAATTTAGTTCTTTAATAAAGTGCCAGGGATATCAGGCAACTCTCATACCCAGCTCCCTCATGCCCTCGCGGTCACAAACCGGAGCACGTTTGGTGCCTGGTGCTAGTTTTACCGATCCGGGTTCTCGCTCGAATGAATCGACCAGACCTATTTCCTTAGCGTATTCGCGAATAGCAGGTAATACCTCTTTACCTAATAATTCGACTGAGCGATTACGTTGCGCATCACTGGCGACACCTTGAACACCAAAACAGGTGAAGGAGCCGGGACGAATCACACGCAGAATGGCTTTGATTTTAGGAATGACCTGCTCAGGTGTTCCGGCAACAATTTGCAGATTTTCCTGGGCACGCTCATAAGAAGACAGGAGTTTCTGTTTAACGACTTCGAAGTCCTGCTCTTCTGCCCATTTGCCGCTACGGGCAGCTTCCAGTTTTTCTTTGCCGATACCCAACCAGGAGCTACCGGGCGCAGCCTTCGCCATCATGCGAATAGCACCTTTTGAGTTATAGCCAGGGGGCAAGGTGTGCTCGGGCCGACTAAAACCGTTCTGGCCGCCACCGAAGGTGTAGCCGCGACCAACTTCCTGCGCTTCTGCCGCATCGTCTGCTACATGAACTGGCAGTAGATAACCGAAGTTTTCCGGCCCTGCCTGGTAACCGAGCTCGGCGGCTTTATCGGCATACATATCCCACAGGTCGCAGGTGGCACCCAGAGCAGAGCCGAGGCCGAGATAGGGATAACGTTTTTCGGCACACCAGAGTACGGTTTCCGGCGATAACACACCGGGAATCCATTGTTGTGGATAGGGTTTCTGGTAGGGCAGCACCCAGGGGTTTACATGGCGATAATGGAAGTGTTTGCCTTCGTAGCGCCAGGGGCCTTCTTTGGTCCAGGCCTGTAAAATGAAATCATGGGCCTCGTTGAACATTTCCCGGTTATAGGCTGGATTAGCATTGTTAAAAAACTGCTCGCTCCCTGCACCCCGCACCCAACCAGAGATAAGTCGACCTTCCGAAATATTATCGATGGTAGCGAGCTCTTCCGCGACCCGTAGGGGGTGCTTAACCACCGGCAGAGGATTACCGATAAGGATGATTTTTGCTTTGCTGGTGACGCGGGCCAGTACTGCCGCCTCAATATTAATAACGGCACCCATGCAGTAAGGGTTGCCATGGTGCTCATTGAGGGCCAGGCCGTCGAAGCCGACCTCTTCAGCCAGGCAATATTCGTCAATAAACTGGTTGTAATCAAGCGCGCCTTTTTTTTCATCATAAAGGCTGTTGGGACAACCAAAAAACGCTTTGTTTTTTAACACCGTATCTTCGTCAATATGACGATAGGGACGTTCGGTAAAATAGCCGAGTTTCATTTGATATTCCTCTGTAATGGTATGAGTGAAAATTACATTCGATAGCAGTTGTTAGGAAAAAATAGTGGCGAATTCGTAAGTGCTAAGTGCAACTAGGTTTAACCTGGTTTATTGAGGTTACATAAATCTTATTAAAACTAAATGGCAATACGCAACGACAGCTATTTTAATCTAGTTATTTGTAAAGATAGTTGATAACAATCATTAGTGCGCATTACTGCGCCGTTGCTGCAGGCCTGGCCTTAATCACAGTCGTTTGGAAGCGCCTCGGGTTATCGTCCGTTAGTGGCCCGATGGATGTTTTAATCGCAATTTGACGACCAGCTTTGAGGGTGCCGGGTACTTCGGCATATATTAGAGGCCCGCTTGCTAGTGGGCTAATGAGCTCATTTATCTGAACCACGACATTAATGATGTCGATAGCGCTGCGGTTTTGTACGTGCAATATCAGGTTGCCGTTCGAGCCTCGGGAGGTCGCCGTAGTAATGTATTTGTTGGGCGCTTCGCTGATTTCAAGTGCGGCCAGTTTAGCTTTTGCCTGTTGTCCTATTTCACCTGAAGCCCCCGCAGCCTGACGATAATAGGTAAGGGCTTTGGCTTTAGCGTTGTTGCTTGCCGCGATATTACCGAGATAAAGGCTAGACTGAGGTGTCGGCAGTAAATCATAGCTTTTCTTTAAGTCCCGTTGTGCTATTGCCATTTTGCCTTGTTGGTAATGCTGTACGCCTCGGGCCAGGTGGTGACTAAAATAATCCGGATTTTTTGAGATAGCGGCGGTGAATGCTTGTGTTGCTTTGGTCTGCTCGTTGAGCATCGCCCAGGCATGGCCGCGTAATTCCCAGAAACTACCATCACGGGGCTGTAATTTAACGGCAGTGTCGAGCAAGCTCAGCGCCTCGCGCGGTGCTTTGTTGTTGAGTGCTTTCATGGCCTTATCCTGGGCCTGGTAGGCGGGTTGATCTTTTTTAAGCCGGGCCATTTTTCGGGTAAACAGGTCGCGGTTTTTAAGCCCACCAGCAGGGAAGGTCTTGGCCCGGGCCAGATTAGCTGTGACTCGGGCCTGAGAAGGTGGATGGCTGGCAAATAAACCGCTGGCAAATCCGGCTTGTCGGCCTTTTGACAATTCGACAAATTTTTCCTGCAAGGCCACCGCGCCATAGGGGTCGTAGCCGGCACGCACCATATATTCCATGCCATAGGCATCGGATTCCAATTCGGCAGATCGGCCATAGCGTGACATCCATGCTGCCGAACCGAGTTGTGCAGCCAGTCCGCCCAGCGGATTATTGTTGGTCGCCGCGCCCAGCACCTGCACGCCAATGCCGGTGAGCATGCCTCTGGTCATTTGCGAGGCACCGTGGCGAGCAGCGGCGTGAACGATTTCGTGGGATAACACAGCTGCCAATTGGGACTCGTCCTGTAGATGAACCAGTAGCCCCCGATTAATGGCGATTTTGCCGCCGGGTAAAGCCCAGGCATTGGGTACAGAGTTGTTCAGCACCACAAATTCGTAAGGCAGCCCGGTTCGGTCGCTGACTTTAGCCAGTTTCTGCCCGACTTCACGGACGTAAATTTGGACTTCAGGATCGATATAATATCGTCCGCCCTGCGACTGTTGACCCGGGGCATATTGCTGGGCGCCGATGGCGACTTCCTGACCAGCTGAAACCAGAGAAAACTGATTTTTGCCGGTAACAGGATTAACGCTACAACTGCTGACCAGAGACATCAGGGCGGCCAAGGCCAAATAGTGCACAAATCGAATCACTCTGGGCTCCTTTTCATATCAATGAATCAGTATAACAATGGGTATAATGCCACGTTGCAGCATCGTGTTTACACCGGAAGGTACTAGAAAATGTTAATGGTTATATCGCCAGCCAAAAAACTCGATTTTGATTCGCCATCGAAGACCAAAGCGTTTAGCGACGCCGATTTTCTTGATGAGGCCGAAGAGCTTATCGACCAGTTGCGTGAATTAACGCCGCCCGGTGTAGCAGAGTTGATGAAAATCAGCGACAAACTGGGCGATCTAAATTTCGGTCGCTATCTCAACTGGGATAAAAATCTTACTCTCGATAATGCCCGGCAAGCATTGCTGGCCTTCAAAGGTGACGTCTACGTGGGCATTGACGCACCGACGCTTTCTACACAGGATATGAAATGGGCGCAAAGTCGTCTGCGTATATTGTCCGGGCTTTATGGAATCCTGCGACCGCTGGATTTGATCAAACCCTACCGGCTCGAAATGGGTGTGGGTTTTACCAATACCCGAGGCAAGGATCTATACCAGTTTTGGGATACCAAAATTACTGATGCGCTGAACGATGTTTTGGCCGGTCAACGCAAACCGACCTTGATTAATCTGGCGTCAAACGAATACTTTAAAGCTATTGATGTTAAGCGTTTAGATGCTGAAGTAATCACACCGATATTCAAAGACTGGAAGGGTGATAAATATAAAGTCATCAGTTTTTATGCGAAAAAAGCCCGTGGCTCGATGGTGGGCTACGTGATTCGAAATCGCATCAAAAATATTGAGCAATTAAAACAGTTTGACGGTGAGGGTTACAGTTATAACCCAGCTATGTCTTCTGCGCGAGAGTGGGTGTTCACTCGCGACCCTCAGGATGTTTGATCGGCAAAGTTCCAGCCCATGAAATTGCCTAGCTCGCCATCCTGTGAGAACAATAAGCACTTTATTTTAGAGGTTTTGCAGAGGGCTTTCGGAGCCAGTCAATCTGTTCTTGAAATTGGCAGTGGCACCGGACAGCACGCCGTGTATTTTGCCCCCCGGCTTGCCCACGCCACCTGGCAGACCAGTGATTTAGTCGAAAACCATCCCGGCATAAATGCCTGGCGTAGTGGTTTTCCGGCGGACAACGTATTAGCTCCGTTAGATCTCGATGTTGATGCTTCACAGTGGCCGGTGGAGCAGGAAATCGATGCGGTGTTCACGGCAAATACCTGCCATATTATGGCCTGGTCAAGTGTTGCGAATATGATTGCACAGGTCGGCAACATTCTTGGCGCAGACGGTGTGCTGGCGATATACGGGCCATTTAATTACGACCAACAATACATATCACCCAGTAACGCAAGATTTGATGACTGGTTAAAGGCGCGCGCTGCCCATCAGGGTATCCGAGATTTCGAGGCGGTTAACGAATTGGCCAGGGCTGCGGGTATGACCTTGCTTGAAGACAACGCCATGCCCGCAAATAACCGTTTATTAGTATGGCGTAAAACCGGATAGCCATATGAATAAGCTGCTGAGTAAAAGGCTCTAGCGTACGATCGGCGTGAATTTTGAACCTTCCAGGCTTAAATTAAACATCAGCCCTTCATTGGAAAAAATAAAGCCGATAATTGGCTGCTGTGCCGTATTCGTGTCAATGGTCTCTCCGACGCCAAACGTGGCGATGGCGACACTGCCATCAACGCCAGCCTCCCATCCCTTACTGCTACGAAATTTATTCAGGGCTTCATCGGTCATAAATAAGATGATTTGTGCTTTACGCTGAGCGCCTGCTTGCAGGCCTATCGATGCTCCCGCCGTGCTGTAATAGGCGACATTTTGTCCACCGACACGCAACGCGCCTTCTCCATATTCACCTCCGATAGCAAAACCTGCTTTGTAGACCTTCGGAAAAACCAGCATGCCGCGTGATTGAGCTGCCAGCTGCGTACCGGCGGATGTGTGTTGTCGAAACTCGGCTAATGCTTCATCAACATAAACATCGATTTCCTGTTTGCTGGCCGCAAAGGCTGATACGTTAATCATTGACAGTAAAAGCAGGGCGTTTAGCGAGACAAGGATTTTCATGGATTTACTCCGAGATAGTTGTTGAATATGTTGTCGAATCGCTTTCGATTACAGCTTCTTATACGGTAGCACTGATCGAGCGCTATTAATATAACGCGCATTATCTAGTTTCTCCTGTTCGAGAAACTGACCAATCGCCTCAGCAAATCCCGAGTGTTTAATCCAGTGTAAAGAATGGGTTTCGATCGGCTCAAAACCACGTAATATTTTATGTTCTCCCTGAGCGCCGGCGTCAAATTTTTTCAGCTTATGTTTGATCGCATAATCGATACCCTGGTAGTAACACAGCTCGAAATGCAGGTATTCGTATTCACGGACGCAACCCCAGTAGCGCCCGTAGAGTATCTTCTCATCGTGAAAATACAGGGCACAGGCGATGCGCTCGCCGTCCTTTGTCGCCACCGCCATGGCAAGATTTTCAGGCAAGGTTTCGCCCAGCCGTACAAAAAAATCGCCGGTCAGGTAACCGCCACCGCCACTGCGCTTTAAATAAGTGTTTTGGTAGAGGCGGTAAAAGAAGGCAAAAAGGTCAGCATCAATTTCGTTGCCTTCGAGGATTTCTATACGAAGACCTTGCTCTCCGATGCTGCGTCGTTCTTTGCGAATCATCTTGCGTTTACGGGACATCAAGCTGGCCAGATAGTCGTCGAAATCCTGGTAGCCCCGATTAAACCAGTGGAATTGCACACCACTGCGAGTCATAAGCTCAGGGTGGGCGAAGTTACTCATTGTCTGTGCATCGGGAAATAACAGGTGCCAGCTTGATGCGTCGAGCTGATGTACTCTGGCGATTGCTTTATCAATTAATTGTTTGGCTGCGCTGCGTTGATCGATACCGGTAGCGAACTCCGCTTTTGGGCCGGTGACCGGGCTAAACGGAATTGCTGAGACCAGCTTGGGATAATACTCGAGGCCATTGCGCTGATAAGCATTGGCCCAGGCCCAGTCAAAGACGTACTCGCCCCAGGAATGATCTTTGGCATAGGTCGGCATAAATGCCAGAGTTTGGTTATCGTCCTCAATGCTGATGTGTTCGGGCAGCCAACCAGTATTAGCGCCGACACTGCCACTATCAGCCAGGGCTTGAAGAAAGGCCGGTTTAAGGAAGGGGAAATTTGTCACCGGTTGACGATAGCATTCTGCCTGGGCGGCATCAATCCAGTCGCGATACGCGCTTTCTCATGGCATATTTTTGCTGTACCTGGAAGCATTGTCGGAACTCTCATTGGCTAGCTAACATCGGCTAGCTAAAAAACGCAGCCAGTGTTTTATGATTACTGTCAGCAACAATCGCCAAAAAGAGCACCAGTCCCACCCAATTATTATTGAGAAAAGCCTTAAAACAGGCCTCCGGTTGACGATGCCGCGCGATCATTTGCTGGTATAAAAAAAGTAGCGCGATAACGCCAACGCCGGAGAAGTACCATGGCCCACGATCAAAATTTTGCCCAGTGAGTACCAGCGCAAAAACCACGATTATCTGCAAGATCCCGATAATGGATAAGTCCATATCATCAAATAAAATGGCGGTGGATTTGATGCCGACTTTCTTGTCATCTTCACGATCAACCATGGCATAAAACGTATCGAACGCAACTGTCCACAGAACCACGGCGACATAAAATACCCACAGACCCGTTATTAATTCGCCAGTTTGTGCGGCGAAGGCCATGGGTATTGCCCAGGCCCAGGCGGCACCAAGCACCACTTGTGGCAAATGGCTATAGCGCTTTATAAAAGGGTATACCGCTGCCAGGCAAACACCAACTATGGACAAAACAACGGTCAAAGTATTGGTCATCAGTACGAGTACAAAAGCGGCAAGGCAAAGCCCGGCGAATAAACGTAACGCTTCTGACGGATTGATTCGACCATCGGTCAGCGGCCGATTTTTGGTACGCTGGATAGCTCCATCGACATGACGATCTGCATAATCGTTGATCACGCAGCCCGCTGCTCGCATCAATATGACGCCAGACACAAAAATGGTTAGGATTCCCGGTGATGGCGTACCGTCAGCAGCTAGCCATAGGGCTGCCAATGTTGGCCACAATAGTAGCAGCGTGCCGGCGGGCTTATTAAAGCGCATCAACTCGAAAAAGTCCCAGGTTCTGTCGGGCACCCTATCCGGCAGATTGAATCGATCGAGAAGCTTCACGGGTGCTACCTTTAATAGCGGTTTAAGGCTTTATTGTAAGGCTAAACGCGGATCGACATGATGTTTATGTACACTATTTATCTCGGCTAGAAAAATAATGAGAATCGACGGACTTGTATTTGTTAAAAACAAAATTGCTAGGCTGCAAACGCATTGAGCCAAGAAAATGCATGAAGATTAGCGAGAGTTCAGCAAAGGCAAACCCGCATTGTTATATATTGCGATAGCATTGAAACGAAATTTCGGCAGGTCAATCCTCGGCCTTAAGTAGTGTCGGTAAGCTATTAAGTGATTGTTTTGCTTTGGTGCTTTTGGCAAAGTGGCGAATGTCGATTTGGGTTGATTGTTTAGTGGATCAATTTTAAAAGTCTTAATGATTCGAATATAGACGTTTACTGCGAGCCGGTGCTATTGAAATATCGGCCCAATTCGGGATGACCAGGCAATTTATGGTGGGAATATTTAATTCGTCCGTCCTAAAGGTTTAAACCCTCGCCTTCAGGCGAGTAGCTTTCAGCTAGCAGTTGAATTAATGTTTGAGGATGGATTATCGAACAGGCTCACATACGAAATACAAGCTAGAGTATTACTTTGTATGGGTG
>JAJFKC010000035.1 GCA_021773435.1 Porticoccaceae bacterium | reverse complement strand
ACCCATACAAAGTGATACTCTAGCTTGTATTTCGTATGTGAGCCTGTTCGATAATCCATCCTCAAACATTAATTCAACTGCTAGCTGAAAGCTACTCGCCTGAAGGCGAGGGTTTAAACCTTTAGGACGGACGAATTAAGTTATGCCGTTGCTTGGTTTTAGTGAAAGGGTTTAGAAAGGCGTTTTCAAAAACCACCGGTTAATCGGGTTAGTGTCGGCGCGCATGGTAACTGCCTAATACTCAAGTATTCAACACCAGTAGCCGCCGCTAACAGCAAGCAAATAATTCCCCAGTCCCGAAACTAATCTGAACCGGCTGGATTTCCAGCCGGGGAGTTTTTACACTGACCACGAATTTTCTTTTACTGTTTGTCAACAAATTGCTGAACAACAGCCTATCGAGAGTCAAACACGAATAACTCTTAAACAAAAAATACCGAAGGACTAATTATGGATACTAATCACATACTAGAAGGTTACCGAGTGCTGGATATAACCCAGCATATCGCAGGACCCACGGTCACTCGCCTGATGGCAGAAATGGGCGCTGAGGTAATCAAGGTTGAGATGCTGCCCTATGGGGATCCTACGCGGACAGCGCAATTTCGCCGTGACAAACGTAGCGGCCTCAATGTTCAGCACAATCGTGGCAAGAAAAGTCTCTGCCTGGATGTTAAGAGCGACCAGGGTAAGAAGATACTGAGAGAGTTGATCAAGGAATGTGATGTGTTCCTTGAGAACTACGCGCCGGGTGTTGTTGGTCGTCTCGGACTCGACTGGGAAACGGTCAGAGCATTGAACCCCAAGATTATCATGTGCTCGATTTCCGCTTTTGGCCAGACTGGGCCTCTGGCCTCCCTGCCCGGCTTTGACTACATCGCTCAGGCCTACGCCGGAGTGACCGATATGATCGGTGAGCCCGATGGCGCGCCATCAATACCCCAACTTGCACTTGGCGATGTCGGCACGGGCGTGCATGCAACCTGTGCCATCGGCTATGCATTATTGCACCGTGAAAGAACCGGCAAAGGCCAGCATCTGGACATCTCGTTACTCGATTGCTACTTCCATTCCCACGAAGCCAATGTTCAGCTATATAGCGGCACCGACGGCAAGGTGGTCCCGCAACGTGGAGGTTCCCATCATTACGCCCTGGTGCCAGCGGGCGTATTTCGCTCTAAAGAAGGATATATTTTAATCATCGCTAATATGGAGCGGCATTGGGATAACCTTTGCGGCGCAATTGGTCGGCAGGACCTGGTTACCGAAGAGCGCTTCACCGATCCCAAAACGCGCATGCGTGCCAAAGATGAAATCATCGCCATTATTGAGCAGTGGCTACAGGAGCAGGTTAGCGACGACGCGGCAATAAAGATTCTTCAGGAAGCCCACGTCCCGGTTGCGCCGGTGCTGAGTGTCAGCGAAGCCATGGAGCATCCGCATTTAGTCGAGCGCGGCACTGTCCGAACCATTACCGACCGAGTGCTAGGTGATTTTCAGATACCGGGTAATCCGCTACGCTATTCGGAATTCCCTGAACCACTACCGCTAGATGCGCCTTTTCTTGGCGAGCACAATAAAGAGGTGCTGACAGAGATACTGTCTTATGGTGACGAAGATGTGGCGGCGATGGAAAATGACGATATTTTGCGTCAGCGAAGCTATTGACCAGTGAGTCTATTAACCAGTGAATCTATTGACCGATGAGCTTATTAACGGGTGAGCTTATTGACCAATGAGTTTATGGCAAGGCGAACTTGATCTCATTAAGCCCAGTTAAAATGATTAAATCAAAACGCCGCAAATAACTCTTCAAATGCCTGTAACTGACCGCCATTGACTGACGAAGGCACCAGGATAGGTGTCTTTATGCCGGCATCAAACCAGGCTTCAACGCCCTCTCTTATAGCGCTCGCAGGTCCGAAAAGCGTGTTATCCGCGAGCCATTTATCCGTCAGGAAATGAGGGTATTTTTCTGGTTGATTATCGGCAATAGCCTTTTCAAAGCCATCCATCTCCTCAACATAACCCGCTTCTCGCCAGTAATTGCGGTAATTTGGCAACAGCGAGGCATACCAGGTCAGGGTTTTGCGATTGACCGCTTTGGCGGCTTCAACATCATCGCTGATACAGGTCGGAATCATATTGCCGATAAAAAAATTATCGGCCTCCCGCGCACTCGCAGATAAAGTGCTGAGCGATTCGGGCACATGGGATCGCGACACATTAGCAAATACCACACCGGTGGCAATTTCCTCAGATAAAGCCACCATTTTTTTGCGAAGTGCCGCGAGAATAATTGGCGGCAGCTCACCAACCCCTGGCACTTCGGCGAGTTGTTTAACAAAGTTCCGCATGTCCGTCAGGGGTTTGCCCCCGCCGCCGGAAATACCCCAGGTTTTTAACATCGGCTGATGGCTCACCCCGACGCCAAAGGAAAATCTACCGCCGGACATTTCATGAATAAATGCCGCTGTCTGAGCAATATCTGCCACCTGGCGAAAATATATAGGCATAACACTGGTGGCGATGGCTATTTCATTGGTGACCTGAGCCAGAGCCTGACACAGGGCTAAAGGATCACCTAAACTAGGCGCATAAATACCGCTAAAGCCTTTTTTCTCAATGGTCGTCGCCAAGTCTATCGTAGCCTGACGTTTACCTGGCATCGCGGCCATGCTAATCGCTGGCATTTTCATTATCACTCTCTCCCCCTGCCTTTAAGACTCATACCTGAATACCGAATTAAAAGTCTGTTTTACTGATTCAATTTCAGTTTGCTCTCCAATTATTTCACTGCTGAGCGATTCAGCACAGCCTGGTCATAAGCGACTTTCTGATCATCGCTAAGAATTGTCCGCATCTCGATTAGATGGGCATATCGAAGCCTTAAAATCTGAGTTTTGGCTGCCATCAACTGGTCAATTGTCGCGTTCACCTCATCGAGGCTGACATCTTCCCGAATAGTCATTTCATTTAGCGCCTTTAAAGCCTCAGCCTCATTTTCTTTAAACGCTGCCTGAGCATCGTGTAGCTTGTGGTGCATGACATCGATGGCCTGCTTTTGATCGGCCACCGGATCGGGAATCTGAGCTGCGTTAAGGGGCAGACACAAGAGCATCAGCAACGACCAAACCAATGCTGCGCATTTGATATACAAAATATTCATAATTTCATCCTGGTAAATTCGAAAAGCCTTGAAAATAACGACGCCGACAAGATATCGCTCATGCAGGATGGAGTAAAGCGGCCAGTAGCATTATCCGACTAGCTTTACTCAGAAGAAATTTTTACACTGCCCTACAATTCGATCGCCAGCCTGGACACCATATATGACCGACCAACGCACCACCACCCATGTTCAGGATCATGTCCTGATTATCACCATGACTCGCCCTGAAAAGCGTAATGCTATTGATGGCGAGATGACCCTCGCACTCGACGCGGCTCTTAATCGCCTGGAAGACGATGCAGATCTGTGGGTAGGTGTTATCACCGGCGGCCCCGGCATGTTCTGCGCAGGCACGGATATGGCCGCGACATCGGGCACGCCCACCGAGCGCGGCGGCATCTATGGGGTGGTCGGTAGAACCCGCACCAAGCCCCTGATCGCAGCGGTTGAAGGCGTCGCCTTTGGCGGCGGTTTCGAAGTGGTGATGGCCTGCGACATGGTGGTGGCAGCGACCAATGCTCGCTTCGGCTTGCCTGAAGTCAAGCGTGGCCTGGTCGCCACCAGCGGCGCGATGTTTCGGGCGAGCCGCGTGCTGCCCCTGAACGTTGCGAAGCAGGTCATGCTGACCGGCGCTGAGTTATCACCTGCCGATGGCTATCGACTCGGGCTGGTCAACGAGCTTACTGAACCCGGCGCCGCGCTTGAGGGTGCCCTGACCCTCGCCGCACAGATCACAGCCAACGCACCTATCGCAGTGCAGCAGTCGCTTCAGGCCATTGATGGGCTGGCGTCAGCCGATGATGACCAGGGCTGGGCACTCACCGCAAAGGCCCGTAAGCTGAATATGGCCTCTGACGATTCCAAAGAAGGTGTCGTGGCTTTTTTTGAAAAGCGTCCGCCAGTCTGGTCTGGACGTTGAAGATCGGCAGCAGGTACTTTATCTAACGACACCAACAAACTCGCCTGGAGACACAATGAAATTTGGCATTCTATATAACGTAGATTATCACCGTGAAGTACACGGCACGCCGAGCAAATACTATGAAACTCTGCTCAATCAAATTGAGCTAGAAGAACAACTTGGCTTTGATGCCGTGTGGTTTGGCGAACATCATTATTCCGGTTATTCGTTTGCTTCACCGCCGGTGATCGCCATGGCAGCGGCAGCCCGCACTAGCCGTATTCGCCTCGGCACCGGGGTATCTCTGTTGGCACTGGGGCAACCCATCCGCATGGCGGAAGAATACGCCATGCTCGATGTGCTATCCGGCGGACGACTGGAATATGGCATCGGTCGCGGCTTCCTTAAATACGCCCACGAAGTGATGGGTGTCGACGAAGCCGAGAATCGCGAACGTTACATAGAAGGCGCAGAGCTTATCCAGAAAGCCTGGACAGCCGACGGGCCGTTTACTTTTGAAGGTAAATACTCGACCTTGCTAGACTACGAATTCTTCCCAAAACCGATCCAGTCTCCGCATCCACCCATCTACGCCTCGGGTGTGCTAACGCCGGAAAGCTTCGCCTGGGCCGGTGCCCAGGGCTACAACTTAAGCACGGCCTTCTTCCTGCCCGCCCAGGAGCTGGTTCGCGATGGCATTACCATGTATCGACAAAAATTAGTCGAGCACGGTCATGATCCCGCAACCAGGGACGTGGCCGGGGTATTTCAAATGTACTGCGGCGAATCAAATCAGGAAGCCCGCGATAGCGCCGGACAATATGTACTCAACTATCTCGAATATTTTGGCCGACTGGCATCACGTAGCCAGTTTACTGCACAGGACTTTAGTGCCTATCGGGAAGGTTTTGCAGAAGTACAGGGAATGGACGCTTATGACGAAATGGATAGACAAAAGCTGGTGATGATTGGCGACCCCGATACCTTAATTGAACGCATTAAGTGGGCTCAGGAATATTACGGAACAAATTATTTGGTATTTGAAATTGCCCAGGGTGGCCAGCCGCCGGAAACAGTCATTCCATCCCTTGAGCGATTTGCAAAATATGTAATGCCGGAATTTCAGGATTAAACCAGAAGGAAACTACTGTGGCCTATATAGATCGTGATGGCGTAGAAATTTATTACGACATTCAGGGGCCTGAGGGAGCTTTGCCGATCCTGCTATCGCATGGTCACGCAGCGGCAACGCAAATGTGGGCAAATCAGATAGAGGCATTAAGTCGGCGATTCAGAATTATCACCTGGGATCTCCGTGGTCACGGCCGTAGCGACAGCCCCAACGATCCCACTTTATACTCTGTTGAGCACACAGTTGATGACATCGCCGCCATCCTCGACGACTGCGATATCGAGAAAGCAGTCATCGGCGGCCATTCACTCGGCGGCGTAATGAGCTTTCAGTTTCAGCTCAAATATCCCGAGCGAGTGTTAGCTATGGCCATCCTCAACAGTGGTCCCGGCTTTCGTAATGATGCAGCCCGCGAAAAATGGAACTTGGGCTGCGAACGTACCGCCTCCTCGTTGGAACGCAAAGGCCTGACGGCGCTATCGAAAAGCGAGGAAGTCCATGCCGAATGGCATTCAGATGTACAGGGGCTAATTCACTCTGCCAGAGGAATCATGACTCATAAAGATGCTCGTATGATCAATAATCTCGGCAATATTGATGTGCCTGTGCTGGTATTGGTCGGCGCCCAGGACGAGGAATTCCTTGGCGCTGCAGATTATTTAGAAAGGAAGATTTCTGACGTACAAAAGGTAATTATCGAAAATGCCGGACACGCTGCCAATCTTGATCAACCGGAAGATTTCAATAATCTGCTTATCAAGTTTCTTGAGCGCATATAACTTTTTCGAGTCTCCTCAAAGAATTAAACCCGCGATACCCACCACGGGATAACAAATCAATTTATTCTGTTCCGAACTGCCGACGACAGCTAAAAGTCCTCGTCGTGACCTCACCAGTTGTTCAAATCACTTCAATCAATGCTACCCTTCACTGGTGAATATATGACATAAGTTTGCAAAAAATAACTGTAATCGGAGGAAACAACATGAAAGACGTAAATGGGAAAGTGGCATTTGTCACAGGTGCCGCCAGCGGCATGGGCCTGGGTATGGCGCGCGCCTTTTCGGAAGCCGGCATGAAGGTAATGCTCGCCGACATCGAGGCAGGAGCTTTGGAGGAACAAGTTAGTGATCTCAAAGCCAAAGGCCGTGACGTCGCCAGTGTGGTACTTGATGTCACCAAACGAGAAGATGTATTGGCCGCTGCAGAGCAAACTGTCGAAACCTTTGGCAAGGTGCATGTGCTCAGCAACAACGCGGGCATCGGTGTATTTGGCAAGAGCGAGACCTGCAGAATGCGCAACTGGGAATGGGTGGTCGATGTCAATCTGTGGGGCGTTGTCCATGGCCTACAGGCCTTTGTGCCGCTGATCACTTCCCACGGTGAAGGTGGCCATGTGGTCAGCACCGCATCGATGGCGGGCATGGTCGGCCTAAGTGGTGCCGGGCCATACAACGCCACTAAGTTTGCGGTGGTCGGCATAATGGAAACTATGATGGCCGAGAATCGCAAAACCGATCTGGGTATCTCAGTGCTTTGCCCCGGTGCCGTCGCCACGAACATCGCCTCTTCCACCCGTAATCGGCAGGATGAATACGGTGGTGCGGCGCCACCCAGTGAGAAAGAAAGCATTGCCGATGTCTTAGCTGGCGGCCTCCACCCCGACGCCGTTGGCAGACAGGTGCTCGAAGCCATTATCGATAACCAGCCTTATATCTTCACCGATCCGAGCATGCGCAAGATGATTGAGTCCCGTCATAGGCGCCTGATGGCCGGTTACGACTGGGCGGATAACTGTAAAGCTTTGGCCGATGAAAAGCAGGCAGGTGGACTGCCGAGTGGTCTACTCGGCAGCTAAATCAGATTTCCAAACCAGGCGCGGGGCACTTAATTCGCTGTAGTGCTAAGTACTTTAAGAATTGCGCTAAGAATTACGTTCAAAAAGTCCCGCATCACTTAAAAACCAGGAGCCTAAATTAACGGGCAAGGTAATCAATATGAAAGATGTAGAAGGAAAAGTAGCATTTATCACCGGCGGCGCCAGCGGCATGGGCCTGGGTATGGCCCGCTCATTTGCAGCTGCAGGCATGAAAGTCATGATTGGTGACATTGAGGCCGAAGTGGCGCAAAAGGCTGTAGACGAACTTAAAGGCAAAGGCTTTGACGCCGCCTGTGTACAGTGCGATGTGAGCAGCATGGAATCGGTACAGGCCGCCGCGGATAAGACCATAGAGACTTTCGGCAAGGTTCATATCGTCAGTAACAACGCCGGTATTGCGGTGGGTGGTTACAGCGAATCCTGTAGCATGCGCAACTGGAACTGGGTCGTGGACGTTAACCTGTGGGGCGTGGTCTATGGCCTGCAAGCCTTCGTGCCGCACATCCTATCCCAGGACGAAGGCGGTCATGTCATCAGCACCGCATCGATGGCGGGCATGGTCGGTCTGCGCGGCGCAGGCCCATACAACGCCACTAAATTTGCTGTGGTCGGCATGATGGAAACCTTCGCAGCGGATCACCGAAAACATAATATCGGCGCCTCGGTGCTCTGCCCCGGCATCGTCGCCACTAACATCGGCCATTCTGGACGCAACCGGCCCGACGAATACGGCGGTGCTGTAAAGCCTAACGAAAAAGACCGCACTGCCGAAATGCTGGCAGCGGGCCTTGACCCCGATATCGTCGGTGATCTGGTGCTGGAAGCCGTCCAGGAAGATCAGTTCTATATCTTCACTGATCCAGGCTTAAAACACTTAATTGAAACCCGCTGTGAGCGGATTATCGCTGGCTATGACTGGGCGGCAAATTGTAAAGCCCTTGACGGTGCTGTCCAGGCAGGCGGTTTGCCGGGCTAGCGTCAGTTTTCCAATTCACCAATGCCCAGAGGCCGGAATTTTTGGGCGCTGGTGAATTTATAAAATTTAAGCTCCTGTTTTTGAAACACAGCTAATTAATCATTAGGTAAACTCCCGGCTATGCCGGGGGGACTCGAATAGGTTTGACCGATGCCCCGGTCAATTATTCTTTTGTTTCTACCACGAAACGAAAGGAAGACCTATGATAGCGTGCCCCATGAGCGCAGCGAGTGCCTCGGGTAGAGACTTTAAGAGTTTGGCCCATACACGGTGGTATTGCTCTCTATTGCCCAACCGCGTTGGGACTACCACAAAGTGTATGATCGGTTGAAGCTGGATGGGGAACGCATTGGTCGTGAGCAAGTGCGCCTAATACGTCAGCGAGAAGGTCTTCAGGTGCGCAAAAAGCAGCACGAGAAGCGCCATCCAGGTCGGGTTCTCTTCTTTCTGCCCGGTATCCCGGTCATGTCTGGAGCTATGATTTTGTTCTGGACAGCACGGTGGAAGGTAAACGCCTGAAGCTTCTTACGATCATTGATGAGTTCAGCAGGCAGGCCTTCCCCATAGAGTGCCGCCGCTCGATGACTTCGGGTGATGTCACTCGCATATTGAGAAAGTTGTTTGCTGTCTATGGGCAGCCTGAATGGATACGCTCAGACAATGGCAGCGAATTTATTGCGCAAGCGGTACAGAAAATGGTCGCAGAAAAGGGGGTTAGCACTCAATACATCGAGCCTGGAAAACCCTGGCAAAATGGCTACAACGAGAGCTTCAACGGCTTCCTCAGAGACGATTGCCTGAATAAATGGCAGTTTCGAACGGTCAGCGAAGCAAGATTGATCCTGGATGACTGGAGTAATGAATACAACCATACCGGCCCCACGGATCTTTGGGTGGCATCACCCCCAATATGTTTCGGCAACGGTGGCTTGAACAACGGCAGGGGCAACAAGCCGCATGATCGGAAACCCTAACATTGGAACTGGTGCAGTATATGTGAGCTTGTCACCCGATTACGTGTAATACAAGACCATATAGCCCACGACAGTCCGCAAGCGGCCCACCAGAAAATAGAGAGAATCCTGCGCCGTTCGGCGCGATTGGCAACGCCACCGGATATCGGTCATCAGATCAGGAATTATGAAGGCACACCTTGCGGGAAGTGTTAGTCCGCCCGTATAGACTGATTTACCGGGTTAAAGCCACGCAAATCGACATTATCACCGTACTCCATTACCGCCAGCTATTACCTTATGATCCATAGTAACGAACGAATCATTAAACACAAAGTGGGATTGCTCAATCTAGCTGAACAATTGGGTAATGTCTCCAAAGCCTGCCAGGTTATGGGACTGTCCAGAGATACGTTCTATCACTACAAACAAGCTGTCGAGGACGGTGGTGTTAAATCGCTGCTGGATAAAGATCGGTGCAAACCTAGCTTCAAAAATCGGGTTGTCGAGGTGCCAGAGCAGGCAGTGATCACCTATGCCGTAGAGCAACCCGCCCATGGCCAGCATCGAACTAGCAATGAACTACGCAAGACCGGTGTTTTTGTATCGGGCCTGCTAAACTGTCCATTCAGGTTTTATGAATCGGTACCAGCCTGTTCGAGGTTCTTCTCAACCAGATTAAGCTTGCTACAGGCAGGAAATAAAGCTCAGGAATAAACCAATGCCCGACCAAAACAAAGAAGAAACTTATCGACAGATAGTCGAACATATCGACGATGTATTGTGGGCCTGCGACATTGATATGAATCTCACCTATATCAGCCCCTCTGTAGAAAAAATAAGCGGGTTTACCGTCGAAGAAAAAATGGCGCAATCCCTTGAGCAGCGCATGACGCTGCCTTCTTTGGAGAAACTGAAGCGAATAACCAGGGAACAAATATCTAATAAGACCAGGGCAACACCAGCGTCGGATTGGCCGATTAAGTGCCAGCTTGATTTGTACCGTAAAGGTGGGTCGACATACCCCGTTGAAACCATCATATCATTTATTAGCGATAGCAAAGGCGGGGCGGTTGGACTGGTTGGTAGCCACCGGGATAGTTCTGGAAGCAGACAGGCAGAGGATGTTATCAGGGCCATTCACGAGGCCACGCTTGAATCGGACGATGAAGAATTTTTCAGTGACCTGGTAAGCCAGTTAAGAAAGGCTTTCGACGTGCGTTACGTCTTCATTGCCAGGGTAGAAGACAATATTGTCCACACCCTGGCCTTTTGCAAAGATGGCAATATAAGTAAAAATTTCCAGTATGTTTTAAGCGGTACACCCTGCGAGAACGTGGTCGGGAAGGGCGCCTGTTGCTACCCCAATGATGTGGCCGCGCGCTTTCCTGACGATCCCATGCTCACCAGTTTCGGTGTAACAAGTTATATGGGCACCCCGATAATGGATGATGCAAACAATGTCCAGGGCTTGCTGGTGTTAATGGATGATAAACCCGTGGAAGGTGTTGAGATATTGCAATCTGCATTGGAGATTTTTGCTTACCGGGCCAAGCTGGAGTTAAACAGGCGGGAGGTAGAAACCCGGTTGGTGGATAGTGAAGCAGGCTATCGTGCGCTGTTCGATCAATCCGTAAATGCCCTGTTCGTTCTTGACCAGGATGGTCGGTTTATCAACGTTAACGACAAAGTAGAAGACGTTTTTGGTTATTCCCCGACTGAGATGAGTAAGGTCCGTACGCGAGATTTGCTACCGGACGATCCAAAACATATCCAGGTTCTCCAGACCGCTTTCAAAACTGCACTCTCAACGGGCTCCGTCCGTTTTGAAATAAGTTTCAAGCGCAAATCTGGCGCTATTTTTCCGGCTGAAGTAACGACCAGTTTGATTCAGGTTGGTGACAGGAAAATTACCCAGACCATGATCCACGATCTCACTGAAAGCAGGCAGGCGCAGCAAGACTTACTAAAACTCTCCCGCGCCGTTGAAGCCAGTTCCTCGGCTGTGGTCATTACTGACCTTGAGGGTGGGATCGAGTACGTTAATCCCAAATTTACAGAAATTACCGGCTACAGCAGTGAAGAAGTTATCGGAAAAACGACCAGTTTGCTGAGTTCAGGGGAAACACCCAGGGCAGTCTATGATGAGTTATGGGAAGCTCTGCGTTCAAAGGGCGAGTGGAAAGGAGAGCTGTATGATAAGAAGAAAGATGGCAGTTATTTTTGGTGCCGTAACGTTATCTCAGCAGTCCGGAACCCTGATGGAGAAATTAGTTACTACGTTACTATTCAGGATGACGTTAGCTATGAACATCAACTGTCCGAACAGCTCACTTACCAGGCTTCCCATGATGCCCTGACAGGGCTGATCAACCGTCGCGAGTTTGAACGGCGTACCGAACTAATCTTGTTAACACTGAAGCAGGATCAGGCAGACCATGCGCTATGTTACCTAGATCTCGACCAGTTCAAGGTCATCAACGATACTTTGGGCCACGCTGCCGGAGATGAGTTGTTGCGCCAACTGGGCTCGGTGTTACAAAAAACCACCAGACAGAGTGACACACTGGCCCGCCTGGGCGGTGATGAGTTCGCTGTACTGATGGAGCGTTGCTCGCTGGAGAACGCCCAGAGAGTTGCAACATCCTTGCTGGAAGCTGTCCGTAATCATCAATTTGTGTGGGAAGGACAGACCTTCACGATCAGTGCAAGTATTGGCCTGGTTGCAATCAACGAAGCCACACCGACCTTATTAGAGTTGCTGAAGAAAGCCGATGCCGCATGTTACATGGCAAAAGACCTGGGCCGCAACCGCATCCATGCATTTCACATTGAGGATACAGAGCTTGCCCAGCGCCAGGGAGAGATGCAATGGGTGAGCCGTATTCACCGGGCCATGGAAAAGGACCAGTTTACTCTCTATGCTCAAGTTATTGAGCCACTTAAGGCCAATACCGACTATGGGGCACTGGAAGAGCAGTTTTGCCTCTACGCTCAATCTATCGATGCGTTGGAGACCAATGCTAGCCAACATTACGAGCTGCTACTCAGGCTCAGGGGGGACAAGGGGGAAATAATATCGCCGGGCGCATTCTTGCCAGCGGCGGAGCGGTACGACCTGATAACGCAACTGGATAAGTGGGTCGTTGGCGAAACTATCCGGCTCATGCTTAGGCACCCTGAATTTGTCAAACATACTCACTTTCTTGCGGTAAATCTGTCCGGCGCGTCACTGGCGGAAGAGTCCTTTCTGGACTTTGTTATCAAGGCGTTAAGTGACTCAAGGATTGACCAAGAGAAAATATGTTTTGAAATCACTGAGACCGCGGCAATCGGCAATTTGAATGCGGCACAGCGATTTATCAAGAGCGTGAAAGCATTAGGCTGCAAATTTTCGCTGGATGACTTTGGTAGCGGCCTGTCTTCCTTCGGCTATTTAAAAAATCTGCCGGTAGATTATTTGAAAATCGACGGCATGTTTGTCAAAGCTATCGTCGACGATCCGATTGACTTTGCCATGGTGAAGGCGATTAACGAGATTGGCCATGTGATGGGTATGCAGACCATCGCCGAGTTTGTAGAAAACGACGAAATCAAAGAGAAGTTGCGAGAAATCGGCGTTGACTATGTCCAGGGTTACGGGATTGCCAAACCATTGCCATTTGAGGAATTAGTTGGTCAATCTTTTGAAACTACCTAAACCCATAATGTGTTATTAATATCCATAATTGCTGGGCGGCCAATGGGTATTGCCTGGCTCAAGACAGTGGTGGCCCTGATCATCGTACTCTTCGGATATTTTCAGTTGATGATAATGTGTAAGTATAGTAGCTACTGGCCCAGGGAATCGCGCCCAGTCTTCTAGACGCTGACCAGCCTTTCCGTAAATTTCTTTTCATACTTGTAGTTAACAGGAATTATCAATAGGATCGGACTCACTGCTGTCCCACTTAGTCGTCAATAAAAAGGCTTAAATCCCAACCAGTTGTTACAATGTAAGTGCGAGCAAACACTGTAATAACAAGAGGATTTAAGCCTTGAGTCATCCTAACACTGTGTTCCACCAAATTCTAACAC
>JAJFKC010000034.1 GCA_021773435.1 Porticoccaceae bacterium | reverse complement strand
GATTCTGGTTCTTTCCAATCACCGATTCTGGGAATCCGACAAAAGTGATCGAATAAAACCAGAATCAATGATCGCAATGGGCCAGAATGGATGATCAGTTTAAAACAGAATCAGTGATCGCAATGGGCCAGAATATGCACGTGAAGATACAGCCGCAGAAATCAAGGATATATCTATATCATTCATTATTGTTGTCACTGAACCGCAGCCTTGCCCAAAGTGATTCATTCGTGGGCCATCTCCACCATACATAGCATTTTGAACCTGATCATTGCCAATACATAGCGTGTTTACAAAGGCTGCAATATCATCAACACGCACTGAGCGCGAATCTCCTTCGATTGCAACGACGCCCACGGCAGATTTCCCGTACAAAGTAGATTGAATCAGTCTTCCGCGAAGTGACTCACAATGGTGAGACAAGTAGTATCGAACAGGTAGCGACGCCGTAGTATCCAGCACATAATCTGTCTTTTTGTTGAGTAAAAAACCCTCTTTATCACCCATAGACCGAATATCCTTGTCTATTGATTTGGACTCAACATTGAGGCTAGACAGCTGCCTATGCAACAGCTGCGATTTGCTGAAACACAGGCTGCTGAAACCTGGAACAACTAACCCATGCCTAGCATTGTTGTGACTACTAAAATAATCGCTATCAACCAGCTCAAACTGGTAACAACCGGTCTTCGCTAAATGAAGGGCAACCTTTGAACCAAGGCTACCGCAGCCCAACAAACCGAGTTTAACTGGTTGCTCGACCTTTTCGCCTGATACTGCTTGCAGCAATTGCGGGCAACATCGTTCACTTAGCTGTGTTGGTCGAACGGCTGATTCATCTGGAATTTTTTCCTCGTGCTCCTGGCTAAAGCAGACCCGATAAGCGAGAAGTTCCCATGAACTCTGCGTACCAATCAAGTTGAAGGGCCGATTAACGGCGAAAGCCACCATAAACTCTTCAACAGGGGCCTTATCCTGCTTTTGCATGGACTGTGGACTCGATATTGTGAGTATGTGCTTTAACCGCGCGTCAAAGGCGTGTTGTAAACCTAAGTCTTTCGCAAACCCTCGTAGACTCCTAAAATCGTGCACTGTTTCAGGCCGGTATTCGTCAAAGACATTCCCATCTTCTGTTCGGAATAAAACACCTGGGGCGTTACGAATTGAAGTATTTGTATCAATTCCCAAATATTTCTTCTTAAGTACGCTATTGGATGCCCCCAAACTAGGTGTAATTAATTCCCCCATCAGCAAATCATCGGAACTCCCAACACGGTAATACCGATAGTTGTAGAATTTAACGACATCGCTGCTCGTATCCAGATCGGTACGAATAGCATGAGTATCAGCGTGGATTAGACCCTTTGTATTGTCCCTGCGCATATGCTCCCAACCCTGCACCGGGCAATGCAATTCATCTGCGGCTGCATTGTTTAACCATTGGCACGCAGCATCAAACAGCACAGGCAATCCCATACTATGAAGCAGACCTTCTAACGAAGACTCCGAGATACAGGGATAAACTAATTCCCCCGGTGTGTAGGGATTGAGGTGCGGGAGGTTGGTCGGGAAATCCGACCGCAACCGGGGTGAGGGTCCACTCTGCGGATAGTCTAATGGGAAGCGCCAGTAGACGGTCTCTACTTCTCGGACACCAGTTTCTGAAATCCCCTCTCTATGAAACCTGTTGGGTAGCTTAACCACCCATTCCGTTTCAACAATAACGGCATACTGCCCGACAGAAACGTCCTTAACGCATTTAACCGCAGAATACGTGCCTATCAGTTCTATGGCTGCCTGAATTGAGGGTGAAACCTCCGGCTGTTCATCACCCATGGCCAATCGCGTTGCCCGCCCCAGTAAATAACGTCCCGGTCGCTGCAGTACGCGCAGTTTTCCTGGCAGTACCTAATGACGCCTTAGAGGCTTTTGTTTCTTCCTGAGGGCCGCTATTTGTTAGCTTGTAGGTCAACACTTCCGGAGCCTTGCCTTTGGAAGGTTTGTAGTCAGCAAGACACTGAAAGGTACCGTCAGCCTCATCCGTGATGCTTTCATATTCCTTCATGGCTTGATAGTTCGGCGGATCACTCTCATCATCTTTGATCTCGTCGCTACTTGAAACAATAACTGCACCTTGCCGTGCTTCACTTAATGCAGATTTCGCATCTTCAGACACTTGCGGATCATCAGTGTCGCTAAAACTGTCATGTGACAAGGTATGCCAGGAGCAATGATGTGGCGCTAACAGGATGTCGTATTGCAACATCTCGGCATTATTTTTGTACTTCTCCCAGAGCATATCCCAAACTTCAACACCGGCATCACCAGCCAGTAAAATGTAGTTAGACGGTGACGAGTAACCGTGACTAGCAAGTCCCCACTGGATAATGATACTGGAACGGTTTTTATCCGGGCTGGTTTTGTCTTCAAACTCATCATCAGCAAGTGGCCCCAGCACTCCGGCGCTTAGCTCCTTGATATACACCTCATTTAGCGTGTCTATCACATCCTCGTTCTGATAGACAATATCCATAATATCGTCCGTCTTGCCCTTTTCATCCTTGCCAATTAATCGTATGCGATCCCCCTGTTTACCGACCGATTTTTCAGTCCTAAACAGTTCGACTCGGCGCTTCGCCTCAGTGTTGAAAGCAACTGCATCGTTACAAAGGCTGTTATTTTTTCTTTTGCGCCTAAAAATCAGGGGGGACGACCATATTTCTCTGACGATGATCTTGCCATCTTCACCCACACTAGGCGTCACATAGTCATCTGGGCTCCCCCTGTGAAAGTACTCCCTAAAGCCTCTGATGTGATCTTCATCCGGGTGAGTAAGAATTAACACATCCACATAAGGACGTCCTTTTTCGTCTGTTTCAAGCATGCTATGAAGGGTTTCCAACGCATCGAATTTATCGTCATCCAGCTCCCCATTTTGACGAATATGCATATCCACCAGTACATAGTGGTAATTGTCGTTTGACGCTATTTTCAGTAGTGTCATATCCCCATTTCCAACAGGGAAATGGCTAATTGTTGATTTCTTGCTCACCTGTACCTCGATAAACGCACTATCGCGTATAATTTACTTCAATTTTTGGGTTATGGCGCTAAATTGGCCCCTTACCCTTAATTACTGCCAACTTCATAAAAGTGGCGATTTTTTTGCCACTTTTTAAATATCATCAGTATTTAGCACATAGGAAGCGCGCAAATAGTGAATACAATGGATACTAATACTGAGAATCGTTACTCCGACATTGAGGTACAAGACCTGCTCAATAGCCTAGGTGATGCAGCTATAGCGCGATTACTTCAGATATTTAGCGCACAAGGCTGCTTAGTTAGAACGGGCCTATCAAATCACGATGTGTTAAATCAAACGATCAGTCAGGCGTTATCCCAGGAAAGACCATGGCCACGAGACCTCAGTACGGTTATTTATCTGGCAAATTCTGGGCGGAGCATTATCAGCAATGAAGAAAGTAAACGATCAAAATTGATAATCACACCGGTCATCGATGAATTATCGAATGTAGATGATGAGCTATTAAAACCAACCAGCTCTACCAACAAGTTGGTTAATCCAACTGCTGAAACCCATATTGAGCATGCTCAGTCTGATGGACTTATTACTGAGTGGACAAACAAAATTCATCAATTATTTGAAGATGATCAGGATGCGATTTGCTTTATAAAAGAAAAATTAGCCGAGCAGAAAAAATCAAAAATTTTAATCCTGTGTGCATTCACAGATCAAGTATACCGAAACGTCGAAAAGAGAATTAAAGACAAAGTGAGAAAGCGGTTTCCGAATGGATTTCCATGGTGGGAGATAGAATCATGACGTTGGCATTTATTAAACAAATCAATGAATATGTAATCGACGCAACCTTGGAGGTAAGCGACGAGGAAATTCTTTCGACCATTGGCGACAATAGTTACCCTTCAGAAAATGATATTCATCTTGCTCGCGCATTTATTACACGCGCAGTAAAGGAGCAACGAAAGTTTAGACTGTCGCAGAAAAAAATTGCGTTTCAAAACTATAAACAAGAACAAAAAAATACTCTGGCTGATAGACCCCATAAACGATCTGTTCCTGAGATGTTAGCCGATATCGTTGCGGCTATTCAGAACACGGAGAAAGTGCCTAGTGGCATTATTTTGGCTTTTAGAGAACAGAGCCAGGATGGCAGTGAGGACGATATTAAAGAAATCTGGCGGAATTTGGTGGAGCTTGGCTTGATTAATCCCAACGATACTGATAATCAAACATGAGATTTAAACAACAGCCTGATGAAATTTTACAAGGGCTAGGCGTTTATGAGCCAGAAGATATTGATCTGGACTTAGTGGCTTTTTCACTGAATGCAGATATCAAGCGTGCTGCCTTATCTGACTGTGAGGGCAATATTATTGGTACGGATTCAAAGGCCATTATTACTATCAATAGCGACGCAGACCCTCGACGACAACGTTTCTCATTAGGCCACGAGCTCGGCCACTGGGTGAATGACCGTGGGAGAAATCTAACCTATCGCTGCGACACAAATGATATGAGACAGCGCAGTATGAGAAAGGATGACTTTAGACAGCAGAAAGAAGTACGCGCTAATCAATTCTCTGCCGAACTAATGATGCCCAACCACATTTTTAGCCACTCTTTGAATAATCTTGATATCACAACTGAATCTGTCAATTATCTAGCTAACGAATTCAACGTATCCCGTACCAGTGCGACTATACGTTTTGTTGAAGTAAACAGCCGTCCATGCATGATAGCCTGTTGGGATAAAACCGGAAATAGGCGGTGGTTTTCCAGAAGCCCAATTGTCCCAGATTCCATCTGGCCTCATACCAGAATTATGCAACCCCGCGATGCCTTCGTACTTTCAAACGGCCTTGAGGTTGATGCCGACAAATGGATCAACAGCGAAGGCTCTGAAGACTATAGCGTTATCGAAAGTATTTTTTCTAATGGCTATGACTTTCTTTCACTAATATGGTGGAAAGATGAAGAACAACTAGCCGATATAAGTTAAGTATAAAGTTTATGGACAAGGCGACATTACACCCGCCTTCAATTTCTACTACAAGTCGAAAGAGCGTTTGAGAAATTCACGTATTGCTCTTATATTGAACCCAAAATACGCTGTTTTTCTGCTGTAAACGTCGCTTGCTCACTATCCACCTTTAGCGTTTCCGTTAGAACATCCAGCGATAGGCCTCTATGACTGCACTCAAGCTCCATTGCCTGCGCCCAGGGTATCGCAGCTTTTTGACTGCAAAACACGCCTTTAACCTTCGGCTCTTGCAATCCATAACATTGAACATGATCCAGAACGATTGGCCCGTTGAAACTGGCGTTATGAAATCCGGGTGCCCTGTAACGTTACAATCAACTCTGATTACAGATACTTTTTAAACGTACTCGCTGTCACCGCCACGCTTAATGCGAACAGTACCGCAAAGGGCAACACGACAAATGAGGGATGTACGCTGAAGGGTAAGGCCAGATAGATCACCCAGGTCAATACCATTAAGGGCAGAGCGGCTCTCTTGGCATAGTGATAAACAAACGAACTCTCTCGGCCTCCGCCCCATCGACGTAGATCACGCTGCACCAGGCCATCAACCAGTGCTAGCAGACTGAATAACAAAAATACGGGCATGACCAGAGTGAGGATCGCCAGACGCACAGAAAACACCTGGGTCACCTGCATCAGTGCGATGACGAACTCTGCAATAGAAGCATAAACCTTGTGCAGAGTGGGCCTGAAACCCCGCTCATTCGATTGCAGTGGCGGCGAGGCCCAACGGATCAAACGCACCAAACCTGTCACCTCAAACAGGTAGTGGTAACTCTTGTCGGCAAAACGTTTGGCGAACTGTGCCGGATCGGATGTAACAACGCTACGCCGGAAGTCAGTATCCAGATAGCTAATCTCTTTGGCGAGCATGACGCGGCTGTGCTCAAGCCCTTCTTCCGGCCACCAGAGCACCATGCCTAGCCATTCAATGATGATGGAAAAAACCAGGGATAACAGCAACCACTGAAGGGCCTTCGCTATAGCGCTTAGGGTTTTCGAGACAAGACCTTGCTGGACGACTGGCTGGCGGGGTTGGGGAGCAGTTTCAGCCACTGGCGGAATCCGGCTTTCGCTTTATTTCAAAATCCTCTGTTTCAACATTCTCTGTTTCAACATTCTCTGTTTCAAAGTCCTCTGTTTCAATATTTGGAGGCTCAACAATATCACCCACCGATGCCCACCAGGATTCTTGAACCCGGTACCAGTGATCATTAGTAATGTAGGTGCGCTCCATCTCGCTAGCAATCTCGGTGAGGTTTTTCGGCATATCTATATCTGCGGCTGGCAGCGGCATACGTATTTTCCAGAGCTGGCCACCCTCCAGTAGTGCAAAGGCCTGGCCCTTGGGCAAAGTAATCAATTCGGCGGGGGTTAGCATCGGCACTTCCGAGACACTGATCCGGTCTTCATTACGGGATTTAAAATCAACACCCGAGCCGGGATCCGATGAATCGTCTACGCCAGAGACGCTCATTAATGTAAAGACTTCTACCTTCGGTAGCTGCTCCGTGAGCATCTCCGCTGTTGCCAGCTCCTTAACCCGCAGCATAATCATAGAATTGAAGTTACCGGCCACCTGCCCCGCCTTGGCCCGGTTACCGAGGCGCGCCTCGACATCCGACCAGGTTTGCGTATAAGCGGTAACCTGGAAACCCGCCCCACCGGCCTTGTTAAGCAGGGGGATAAATTCATCGCCAATCAGTTCGTTGAACTCATCGGCGTGCAGGGAAATAACGGGGGGTGTATCGCTGGCCTCACCAGATACACCGTGCTTGTAGATTTGACCGGCCACCGAGACCAAATCTGCAAACATGGAATTGCCCACGGCACTGGCGACAGTCGTGTCACTCAGCGCATCCAGTCCCACATAAACGATACCCTTACGGCGGATCACATCCATCCATTCAAAGATCGGTCGCGGGTCATCCTCATTCAGGTAATCCGGTGAAATTAGTTCTGCGATATTGCCGGTAGTCAGCTTTTCCATCAGCGGGCCGACAGAACTGACGATTTTATCGAAGTAGGTCTTGTCGTATTTAAAGGCCGAAATAAGTCCGTCGAGCACCGGATCGTAGAGATCCTGTGCTTGTACGTGTCGCATTAAGGCGATGGCCTCAACACTACGACCGCGCAGTGCCATCGGCAGATTGCGCTCCTTAATATTACTTGCGAGATCATCAACCTGTGCCTGCCAGTCTTCGGCCCCATGTTGATCCAGGTAATAACGTGCGTACTCCATAAACAAAGGTTCGATGTCATTAATGTAACGTCGGATCAATTGATAGTCGGGGCGGCGACGCAAGGCCACCAATGCTCTGGCAATAATATTGACAAAGCGCCAGGCAAACTCTTTAAACGCGGCGGAGTTACCCTCGTTGGGTAACTGATTGGCAATACGGGTAGCGACTTCGGTAATCCGTGAGAAATTACCAATGGCGTTATAGCGAGCAGACACCTTGGGGAAACCAAGATGGAACATGTAAAAATCCCCGGCTCGCCCCGCTCGCCTGGCCTCTGCATAAACCCGTCGCAATAGATCCGCATCTCCCTTAGGGTCAAAGACGATCACTACGTCACCGCGCCGAATATCCTGGGCGATAAGAATCTCGGCGAGGCGCGTTTTGCCAACCCGCGTCGTGCCAAGCACCAGGGTATGCCCTACTCTTTCGCCTATATCCATCCACACGTCCTGCTCGTGTGGTTCTACCGCATGCAAAGCTGATTTACCGCCGACAGCAGGTAAAGGGGCCAAAGGATTCCACCAGGCTCGCTTACGCAGCAAACGCGCTAACAGACCCAAGATCGGCATTAATTCCCAGGCCACCTCCTTGCGGCGCGCCCATTGATAGAGAGCACCGGGTTGCACATAGCGTTCAGCTTCGGGCCGTAAAGTATCCCTAAGACGTTGGGTGTGCTTCTGACTCCAGCGAAAACCTCTACCTAAAAAGAGTTTGCGGCGACTCAGCGGTATTCGCTTAGAACTCAATGTATAGGTGGGTAGTCGACGCATATTGCGCTGATAACGTAGCACTCGCCACGCTTGCCGACCCCGGATTAAACCCATCGAAAACAAAACCGCAGCAGTCGCATAGGCAACTCCCGGTGGCATCATCAAAGCCCACGGTGCCAGGACAGCGACAGTGCCTGCAGCGAATGCCACTAACATCGACCATAGCTCAACGGGTGGCCGCAACAGTGATTCGATAGGATGGCTGCTCACGACTTAATGATCCTTGCCAGGTGTTTATTACCTGATATTCGCCGATTACTGCTCACGGATCATTGCTCAATAAGGTGAGCCGAAATCAATACCGGGTAATGGGAAATTCCCAGGGCCTGTGCGATATCACTCGCTGATGCAGGCATAACTGACAGGCCATTGGCTAAGTCAGCCATTGCGCGTAAGTCATCCAGGTTGTCGGCCTGTACCAACATGCCCACAGCACCGATTTCTTTAAGTCGAGCATGGTTCCGCTGTAACCACTGCCGGGATAGATTGTCAGAACCGATAAGAAAGAATGGGCGAGCAAAAGGTCGATCCTGGGTTCGGGTTTGCACCGGCCCAGGTGTCAGACCCGGCGACTGAAGGGGCAACCAGGCTTGAGGGTTCGCCGCACCGAGTGGCGACTTGCCAAGTATCGGACTTTGCTGAGGTGAATCATTGACCGTGTCGAATGCTGTCAGTAGAGGTGCAATAGGCTCCGTCTCGCCACTGTCATAGATAACAGTCAGCTCTGCACGAGCTAATTCTGTACGAGTTAAGTCTGCACGAGCTAATAAAGGCATTAGTATTAAAGCTAACACACAGGCTTTCGCTATGCTCACCCGACAATAGCGAATGATTTTGTCCGCCATGTATTCTTTCGCACTGGCCCGCACTACCCTGCGCTCACAATCTTCTGCCAGCGCGACTCTACCCGCCGACGATATTGCTCGGCTCGCTGTGGGTTTGACGGCGAGTGGTAACATCCCACACTGGCCCACCAGTCCTTTCGAGTGGCGTAACAGGTTTGTAGAATTTTCGCCCCAACTTGTAGGTTATGAAAAGGCTCAAGAGCCTGCCACGGGCTACCCAGTCGCTCATGGTGGTAGTGCCAGTTGATCTGCATAAGGCCGATATCAATCAATTGCTCACCTGCCCGAAGACTATCTGTTAATGCCCGCCAGGCGGCTAAGCGCGAATCGAAATAATAACCTCGACCAGCGATATTCAATGTCCAGGGCCAGGGTCTGTACACGCCCTTGGGCTTGATCTGTTTACCGCTCTCGGTAAGGGCTATTGCGTAGAACAGGGAGTGAGGAATACTGCCTTGTTCGTCAAAGAATCGATAAGCGGAGGGAACAGCTTCACCGCACCAGCTTTTAGCGGAAAAGAGCAAACTAAATAATAGAAGCATGTATGGCCGGAAAGGCCTAAAGCAAAGCACCGTTTACAGATCCCAGGCTCGAAGTGCCAACAGCTCTTGGCCCCGGCGACGCAATATGTAAGGCACCTTGCCCTGCCCTTTTGTTAGTTTGTCCAAAGCACCGCCATCGTGGTTGAGAGTAATCTGGCGCGCACGCACCCATTCGGGATCAATGTTATGAGTTGAAGCCCAATCACGCACCGCCGCGTCATCGAGCGAATCAAACCCTATAAGGTAGATATCAAGACCACTTGTATCATCGACCCTCTTCAATAACTTGCTTAACAGTAAGTCACAAGCCGGACACTCAGGGCGGGCGAAAAACAGCAGTCGATCATCAGTGTGAAACGCGCTCGGTTTTTCTGCTTTGCTCGGCAAGCGGCTGACATCAATCAAAGGCTCATTGGGATACAGTTTTTTACCCGCTGCGTCATAGGCCTGCTGAAAAGCCAGAATACGTGTCACATCCTCACGCATACTCTGCGCCCAAACTTCGGCATAACGCTCACGCTCTGCCTGATCACGCGCATGGATACCGAGCACTTCAATGGGGGATATCGTTGATGGGCTAATACTACCGCGAAGCCCTTGCATCAATTCTTTGTAGCGCTGCCACTCTGTCGCCGACAAATCCCAGCTGCGCGCACGCACTAGCTCCGATGCTGACAAAGTACTCGATACAGCTGAAGCTTCACCCTGTTCTGTTTGTTTAAGCTGGGTTCTGGATAATTCAGCCGCTTGCAGTGGTAAAGAAATCGCTACAGCGAAACAAAGAAGAAAGGCGACTTTTACCCGACTAATCATTTGGAGCGTCACCATCTGGAGTCGAAGAATGTTCAGCCAGAGTAGTGTAAGGCGTAGTCAGGTCTCGATAGACAACTCGCTTCTCAGAACAATCGAGGCGTGAGTCATTCCTCTGGACAGATAGTGTATCTACAGACGGAGTTACTGCATCCACATAAGATGAAGTGATTTCCGGTTGGTCACCACTTGTTTTATCCGAAGTGATAGACTCCGAAGTCATAGACCCCAAAGTAAAACCACCGAACAACAATAAAACCGCGAGTACGATTTCCATAAATGCTACCTTTGCGGATTATTTAAATAGACTTGCTCTAGCGAGCAAGGGCCAAAAGACACGAGTCGATGTACAGGATCATCAACGAGATAAAACATCGGCCCAACGAGTGTTTCCAGTGCACCTTGTAGCTGAATCGGCCCCAAACTTCGGTGCACGGAAGGCAGTGGTAAGGCAAACAATGCAGTCGCGTCTGGCCCTACGGATTCGGTAAGCGCCAGTCGGTAACCGCTATCTTTCAGAAGAAAGCGCAGCGCATCTCCTACGGTCTTTATTCGCTGCGGGAAATCGAGCGTAACGATATTGGCCAGCAGATCTTTTTGTGCATTACTAGCTGTAGCAGCATGCAAGGAATAACGACCCACCTGTATCTCGCTAGCTCGTAGCTGTGGCGATAAGAGAAAGAATACACTCATCATAAACACTGCCCCCATAACGAAAGATCGCATACCAGAAAGTGTGTGTTTTATCATATTTAAACTCACCTATAGAGCTGTGATCTATATTTTGTAGGTCAGCATCATTACGTCATTAATAGAAATGATTAACAGGGAATCTAACCAAATACTGAAATGGTTTTATGGGAGAGGATATTATACTAAGCAGCGGCGCCATCAGCGCCGCAGTTTTATTGTGGAATAGGAAATCAATTTGTTGGCAAGGAGATTATATTCAGGCATAAGGAAAGCTTAATAATTAGGGCTGAATATAATCGATTGTGAAAGATAGCGTTTTTGTCGTAAAGGACGGAGAGGCTGGGCCATTGAGCTTAATTTTGTTGGTCGATCAGTTTCTCCCTAATCGCACTTTCAAGTAACAAGTGCAATTTAGTTACGGGCACATTCAACCGTTAAGTGCAACTCGATATTTGCGTCGGCATGTTTTTAAACGCCTGATAAAAAACATCTCCTGGCGTTCTAAATCCCAGCCATTTCATCGGTCGTTGATTCCACCGATTGGCGATGTCATCAATCGCTTGCTGGTCAAGTTTATCAATCTCCAGCCTTCTGGGTAACTGCTGTCTTAGACTTCTATTAGCATTTTCGATAGCCCCTTTCTGATAGGATTTATAAGACTCGCAAAAATAGACCACCGCTCTCAATTTCTTCGAGATTTTCTCATAGTAAGAAAACTCAACCCCATTATCCAGGGTCAATGATGTTATGGCCGTAGACAGGTGCGCCATATAATAAAGTAAAGCTTGTGTGGTGTGCTCCGCCTGACCAGAAACATTCTAGATGGCTATGATAAACCGACCTTTACGTTCCGGTAATGTCAATACATTGGTGCGTATATGACCAAACAGCATTAAGGGCACCTCTATTTATTCAGGTTTTGGTCAGACATTTTGTCTGGCAGGCTTGTGAAGCCCTTTGTATATAAGGGCTGTAGTGATGCAGCAATCTCAACAAACTCAAAATCCCCTTTTTTTGGAGCTGCCCTTACGTTATTGAGCTAAAAACTAACACCACACATATTTACATGGAGTTCGTGGACAAGATTACCGCCATGGTAAGCCGTCGATAGCAGCACTAGAAAACCAAACAAGGCGACGCCGACCAGCACCCACTTAATCCCGTATTTCAATTCATGCTGGTGCCACAGGAAAAACCCTTGTGCCAGAGTAAGCGCTCCGAAAATTGTCAGAGCCACGAGCGCCAATTTCTTATGCTCTTGAAGCGGTGCGACGGCGATGCCAGTGTCCAGAGCCGCAGCCAATGCAATATCACCAAAGTATGCCGCTACCAGTGCGAAGGCCAGGCCTAAAACCAGGGCGCAAAATCCCGTCATCACCATATAACCACGCTCGCCAAGATCACCTTTGCTACTTAGAACATAGACATCAATAAATACGCCTATACCAAGTAACACGATAGGTAAATCCACTAGCATAGAGTGAATTTCGGTAATGTTAATAATAGTCGCTTCTCTCTTTATTAGGCTTCTATAAATGGTCTTTTATGCCAGTCGCGTATGGCTTGCGAGAGGGTGGTTGTCACGTATGTCACGTATTTTGGGCGTCGCGACAGCAAAATTTACACCTGGACCCACGTGCCCTCCGGCCCAATTAGTCTGGTGACCTTGCTCCTGCCTGATTATTGAGTAGAGTCTGGGTGCTAATTTGTAAGAATGCATATAGTTGCTCACGCAGGGCTTCAATTTGTTCTTCATCTTCGACAGCCTGAACTTCTCTGGAAGAACCCAGTTGAAAATCGTATAGCCGGGGTTTTTGTCCCTTCGGCTCGACGAGAACCTGTTGACCCGAAATGATGGCTACCGTTTGGTCACCGCCGGAGGGTTTGATAACACCGATCCCCAGATCACCTTCGGGTAGACTCAATAAATCCCGACCCCAACATTGATGCTGCACAGGTCTGCCAAGCCTGCCCATAATGGTCGGCACCACGTCGACCTGGGTGGCAGTGATGTTATTACGGCGACCAAACAACTCCTGAATCTTCGGGCCAATAAACAGGATGGGCACGTTAAAGCGGTTTAAGTCGATGTCGGTGAGTTGTTCGGGGCTACCGAAACCGTGATCACCTAAAATGACAAACAGGGTTTCGTCGAACTCGGGCAAGTTGCGCGCCTGAGCGAAAAAGCGACCCAAGGCCCAATCGGAGTAACGCATCGCAGTGAGGTGGTCATCGAGAGCACCGTGACCAGTCACTGGCTCTACCGGCAATGGATCTAGCAAGGCGTAGGGTGTGTGGTTTGACAGGGTCTGAAGCAAGGCATACAAAGGTAAGTCGGAATCCCGGTTGGCCAGTTCCTCCAGTGCTCGGTCAAACATATCCTGATCCGAGACGCCCCAGGTGGGATCAGAAAACGTGGGGTTAACGAAATCCCTTCTACCAATAAAATGGGTCATACCTTGATTAGAAAAAAACCCTTGCTGGTTGTCCCAGGCAAAATCCCCGTTATAAACATACATATCGTCAAAACCCTGGGGGCTTAGTAGTTGGGGTAAGCCAGAGAATTCATTAAGCCCTTCGGGCTGTTGCATCAGATATTCAAAACCCGGCAGGTTGGGAAAGCATGCCATGGTGGCGAACATACCTTGATGAGTGTGGGTGCCATTGGAAAAGCCATTGGTAAATAACAGGCCTTGCTCAGTCAATTTGTCAAAATAGGGCGTGATGCCATCGTCACTGCCGAGGGCGCCGACGTAACGCCCGGCAAAACTCTCCATCAGAATTATCACTACATTGCGGATGGGTAGCGCTCCGGCAGCTTCGGGAATCAAAACTCGACGCACCGCTGCTTGATCAGAGTCGACCAGGCGATCCTCTGAGGTGAGCACCATATCGCGAACCGATTCTAGCGCCCGGTCAGTCGGTAGTTTTCCATGCCAGATATTGTCTCGAGATGAAGACAGGTCATGACGAGCTGCATCCACCAATGTCATAAAGCCGTTGAGGGCAAGCCGGTTGGCAAAGGGCGAGTCGGTGATAAAGGCATCACCCCATCGTAGGGGTGCCCCTTCTCTTAGGGTGCCGCGAGCACCCACCGTCGCTACAAAAAGACAGACTACGAGGAGCGGCAAACGTAAATACCAGCGAGGCACATGGCCGCTACACTTTCTAGTAATTAGCGGTTTATTTATTGAGGGATTGTTTGCCGGAGAGCTATTCGCTGTTGGGTTATTTGCTACTGGATCATTTGCTCCGGGCTTGCCTGGAAAGGAGCTATTTATCTCAGTGTCCCTGGTGACGCGGGCGGGTAGTTTTATACAAGAGCGGGTCACTCGGTCACACCAGCGCAGCACATACACGATTAAGCATGTGCCAAGCGCCCAGGCGGCGAGGTAGCGAGCGATTGGAAAGCCATGCCAGAGCATACTCAGAACGGTGGTCGGATCCTCGCCTAAATACTGAAATACCAGGCTATTTAGACGCTGGTGAAATTCTCGATAGAAATCTAGCTCAAGTGCTCCCAAAAACAAGGCCACGCTGGCAAACGCGCTCAACCAGATATGAAACAGCCCACGAAGCGCCATAATCCGTACATTGACCATGGCCAGCAGAAGTGGAAGTAAAGCAAAGGCGATCACCCGAAGATCAAAATGCACACCCATACCAAAGGCAGTGACAAAAGTGCTTATAGGTGTTTCACCGATGAGATCCTGGTTGTAGATGAGCAGCGCCAGGCGCATCAAGGTAAACTGCAGTAATAGCAGCGCTGCACTGAGTGTGGTAAAAATCAGGTGGCTGCGTAAGCTCACGCCGGATGCGATCATGTAACGATCAGGGTTGCGGCTATCTTCTGTCATTGTGCAGGCGTCCTGAAGCTAAAATAGGCGGTGGGGTCAGCGATTGCTTTGATAAGAGCAGTGAATAGCGCTATCTTGTAAGAAATCACCTTGCATGAGTTGGTTTGCAAATAAATCTCAAGTAGTTGCCGACAATTTATTTAGCCGATAGATATCCTGTAAAAACGCTGCGACTTAAGAGGTGGAGGATATTCGGTATTTATTAAGGGAGTCTTAAGTTAGGAATTTTTACGAAAACTAATTACTTATCAATGGTTAAAACTGATAATAAAATATAATAATTTTGGCTATTATAAAAAATATTTTATGAAGCGTTTGGCAGTATTGCTATTTTTGAAAAACGTTGAGTGATCGTATCTTGAACATAATTTTGACTGAGCGAATTTATGCAGCGAAAATTCTCGGAACATGATTTTTTAGAGCAGGCATCGCTGCATGGATCGGGATTGCGGATAAGATTCACGTTGTTACCCAATGGCCCCCAGCGCTGCTCATCGGTGGGGCCAAAGAGGGCAAAAACGTTTGCCCCTGTCGCAGCGGCTAGATGCATGGGGCCGCTGTCATTACCTAGAAAGAATGCGCATTGAGCAAATAATGCGATCAGCTCACCCAGGCTGAGCGCATCGCATAAATCAGTGTGAACTTGTTCGCACTGATTATTAACGTGTTCAATAATCAGTCGGTCAGACGTTCCTGCGCCGATAAAAATCACCTGATAACCTCGATTTTTCAACCAGTCAGCCGTGTGAGAAAACTTCGCTGCCGGCCATCGCTTGTAGTCTTTGGTTGCACCCGCGTGTATGCATACGTAGGGTTGATCAATGCCATGAGTCTGTGTCAGTAGCCTGTTAACGGCGTCTCTGTGTTTATCTACTAGCAGATTTGGGTATTGCGGGATGCTGTGTTCACCCAGGAGCAGATGCGCATATTGTTCATAATGATAAAACCGGTGTGGATGGTCGTCGTCATGATCTACTATCTGCTTATAAAACCTGCTGAGGGGGCTATCGGATAAGCCCCAGCGTATTTTGACGCCAGACATCAGCGCCATCGTGGTGGATAATTGTTGAGCATCAAAATTAATTAATAAGGTGCCTTTATAGGCGCGTATCGTTGTGTAAAAGGTTTTCAGTAATACCAGTTTTTCGAGGGCATTCCCCTTGTGTAACTGAGCGCGAGGGTAATAGGCCACGTCTATAACTTCTGGGATGGCCGCCAGAATATCTCGGTATTGCTCATCTATCACTACAAGACTTTTGCCCCGATTAGCTTTTACCAGGGCGACAATGCTGTGTAGGGACACCAGTAGATTGCCCATGTGCTTCGTAGGCATCAGTAATATCAGGGAGTGATTGAAAAGCTTATCGTTTGGTGGCATACGCAAAAATATGTGTGCTTCATCCTTGATTGGTTATTTGTTTTACGGGTGATCAGGATTGTTTGTTTTGACGGTAAGCGGGCGGTCAATCCCAAGTCAAAAATACCAGGGTTATGTTAAGGAAGCCTTAAGGTTTTAAGTGGCGGCAAAAATGTTTCTCTCCAGGGCCTAAGTTAGCCGGTTGATTTTCTACCGGCTAACTTAGGCCCTGAATTTCACACTTAAAAAACAACGCGGCCGGTTAGCGTTATCAGGCCAGCGGTGATGCCCAATAACACCAGCACCAAGGTCGAGTTCACTGAATACTTCAAGACCCGATAGGCAAATGGATTGATCTTTTTAAGCTCCTTGCTTTTTGCGAGAGCCGGGACAATGCCACGAAATATCCGATTCGCCAAACCAGCCTTATCGTCCTCTGTGTTAGGCACGACCGTTTGACCTATGAGCGCTTTGTAGAAGACATTAATAACCTTACCAAACAGGTTCATGGGGCGCTCAACGTCACACATCAGTACCAGCCGACTTTGGTCAGTGTCATTGCGCACGTAGTGAATATAGGTTTCGTCAAAGAGCAGGGCTTCTCCATCGCGCCATGAATAGCTCTGACCATCGACGTTGATAAAGCATTGATCTGAGTTCGGGGTGGCGAGGCCCAGGTGATAGCGCAAAGAACAGGCGACGGGATCTGAGTGGCGCGATAACTGAGAATGAGGCGGAATAATGGCAAACATTGCACCATTGACAAAATTAAGACTGCCTAACAATTGTTGTGTTTTAGGACAAAGTTGTCGAGCCGATTCGTGATGATAGCCGTACCAGGTCAGATAAAACTTGCGCCATCCGTATTTATGAAAGGTGCGAAACCCAACGTCGTAGTAGGCCACTGCGCCTGGCTGGTTGAGAGTTTCAAAGGTGCCTTGTTCGATCAGCGCACAGCCTTCATCCCGAATTGTCTGCCAGTTCGCTTTGATTATTTCCAGTTCCTGGAACTCGTCTAACTCCAGAATGGGCTTAAGACCACGCTTTTGCGTAAACAAATAGAGCAGACAATTTAGTGGTGCGGATATCGCCCAACCCTTGCGCACATACTCGGTCAGATTATCGTAGCGTGTGGTGCCCCGGTAGCCGTAGACATAGGCCATGGCACTTAGGCTGAACAGTATGATGATGAGCAGGACGCTAAGGGTCATCTGGTTTCAGGCGGCTGATGTCGCGTAAAGGCGGGGCTTATGACTAAACAGAACATTCCTGTGTGTCTCTACATTGTTACGGGCTGTGTTGCTGGCTGAAAATAATTTCAGCCAGCACTGTTTATAGCGAGAGGCGCAGAACTTAGCGGGGTCGGTGTTATCGGTATGTTAAAAAAATGTGAAAAATTTGTAGTCAGTTCTTATTTTTACGCTCGAAGGTCGATTACAAAACAACTGCCACTGGGGATAAGTGGGCGTAGATGGATAGCCCAGCCTTGATGCTCGCAAACCCTGCGAACAATAGATAAACCCAGACCCAGGCCGTCTCCCCGGGAGGGATCAGCACGATAGAATGGATCGAAAATATCCGACTGCTGTGCAGGTGAAACGCCGATGCCAGTATCTTCGACCCGGAAGCCGCCTTCTACCAGGATCAGGCGTACTTCACCAGCATCGGTGTAATGCATTGCATTGCGCAATAAATTGGCCATGACCACGCCCAAAAAGCTGGCGTTGTAGCCACCGGTGTCGCTTGCCTCTATCTCTGAGATCAGGCGCAGACCTTTGGCCTGGGCAAGTGCAGAAAAGCGCTGGATAGCGGCTTCGGCCGCTGTCGCCAAAGACACCCGCGCCGCCGTATCACCGCTCTGTGAATCGCCTCGGGCAAGGAGTAAAAATGTTTCTACCAATTCGTGAATTTCTGATCCAGCTTTCTGAATACGTTCTAATTGTTTGTGCTGGCTGGCGCTTAAGTCATCATCTTCCAACAACAACTCACAAGACGATGCAATCACCATCAAGGGTGTTCGCAACTCATGGCTGACATCGCTGGTAAAAAAACGCTCCCTGTCGAGGGCGTGTCGTAAATGTTCCAGCGTGGTATCGAAAGCTGCAGCCAATTGACCGACTTCGTCATTGGCGTAATCCGGTGCTAGCGCGGGCGCCAGGGGCAGCAGTTGATCCCCGTGACTCACCTGTCGAGCAAGCCGAGCGACGGGGGCTATGACCTGCCGGGCAAGCAGCCAGCCCAAAACTGAGGCGGCCAGGACGCTAAATATAAATCCACCCAGGACACCGTCATACAAGGCTTGCTCCCGACGCTCAAAATCGTGTTGCTCTTTGACGAGCAAATAGCGTTGGCCATCCTGGGTTTGCTGAAATACATAAAAGGCTTGAGCTCCGTCGACAAGCTCGGTAAAGCCGTCGTGGCTATCGGCCAAATTTGCTGGAATAGCAGGCCCTTGCGGGTCACTGGTATAAAAATGGGTTTTGGCATCCATGCCCAATTGGTGCCAGGTACTCAAATCTTGGGACAAAATCTCGTTCAATTCAGTCACTGATTCCTCCGAAACCAGATGTGCTTCAACCCAGCCAACGACGTATACCAGACTTAAGGCAAAAGCACCGCTAACCACCAGAGTAATAGCGACAAAGGCAAAAACAATACGTCTTGCCAAACCACGTTTATAACGCACTGTCTGCCCCTGTCAATCGATAACCTGCTTTGTGAACGGTGTGTAACAAGGGCCTGGCGAAAGGTTTATCAATGACCTGACGCAGTTGGTGAATATGGCTGCGTAAACTGTCGCCGTCCGGAACGTCATCGTCCCAAAGTGCTTGTTCTATAGCGCCTCGGCGCACCACGGCAGGACTTTTACGCATCAATAGTTCGAGGATTTTTAACCCGGCCGGACTGACCTTGAGGGCTGTGCCAGCACGGGATACCTGCAGAGTATCAAGATCCAGACGCAAGTCTTCCACCTCCAGCAAGTGCCCACTTTCGCCACCGGCGCGGCGCAGCACGGCCTCAATCCTGGCCACTAGTTCAGAAAGTGCAAAGGGTTTGATCAGGTAATCGTCGGCCCCGACCTTAAAGCCCTGTAAGCGATCATCCAGGGTGTCGCGCGCGGTCAGCATAATGATCGGCGTACTTTGCCGACCCTCTTCTCGCAGCCGTTGACAGACCTGATAACCGTCGAGTCCGGGCAGCATTAAATCCAGCACGATCAAATCGTATTGCTCTGAGGTAGCCAGGTGTAGGCCACTCAAGCCGTCTTGAGCACAGTCGGTGGTAAAGCCTTTAAGCGCCAGATAATCAAGGATGTTTACCAGAATATCCTTGTTATCTTCTATTACCAAAATACGTGCCATGCTCACATTGCCTCGTGCTGCCGATCAAAAACAGGAATCTTTCGAGCCTTTAATTTTATAAAACTCCGTTTAAACCCGGCACACTCTAACCCAGAGGATCAAAGTAAACATACTGATTCTTGCAGCACGGAGATTAATTACAGAAGCCAAGAGATATTTTCTTCTTCGACATTTTATTGACTATTTCTTGACGGCCTGTGCATGTCTGTCTGTTCACACTGCATATCTTTGCATAGCCTTTTGGATGTCTTTCACCGTGGCACGACAACACTCAGCACCGGCCCGCTATCTTTTCCTAGTCCTTAGCACCTGGCTGGTAATTTTTTTGTTTACCCGAACTGCTTTACTGGTTTATCACCTGGACGAAGTTGCTATTAATCTAGCCAGCCTGCTCCAGTTGTACGGTGTTGGGCTGGTCTATGATCTGGCTTTTCTTAGTTACGCAGCCTTGCCATTGGGGCTGTATGTTTTGCTCGTTCCAAAGCGGCTATGGAAGCGAAGCGGACACCAGAGATGGTTGCAGGGGCTCTACGCTTTCAGCATATTTATTATGTTATTTGTTGCCGTTTGCGAGTGGATATTCTGGGATGAATTTGGTGTCCGCTTTAATTTTATTTCTGTCGATTATCTGGTCTATTCCGACGAAGTACTCAACAATATTTTGGAGTCTTATCCGGTTTACCGCCTGGTCGCAGGGCTTGCCGTGGCGGCGCTAGTCGCTACCTGGCTAATGTGTCGTCCTATCAGACAGGCGCTGTTGGCAGCTCAGCTGCCCTGGCGGCAGCGACCAATGCTATTCGCTGTGCTTGTAGGCTTAGGGTTTGCGGCAAGTCTGCTTAATCAGAGCCTCAGGGAAGGAGATAACAACACTTATAGACGAGAACTGGCGAGTAACGGTCCCTATCAATTTTTTGCTGCGTTTCGCAATAATGAACTGAATTACGCCGAACTTTACGCCACCCTCCCTGATGATCAGGTGGCAAAAACACTACGCGACGAACTGAGGGAAAGTAATATAACGTTTATTGGCAACGATCCACTGGATATCCGTCGTGAAGTCGATAACCCAGGAGAAGAGCGCCGTCTCAACATCATTCTAGTCACCGTAGAAAGTCTGAGTGCAAAATATCTGGGCAGTTTTGGCGACTCACAAAAGCTCACGCCCAACCTTGATGCTCTACGCCAGCAGAGTCTGTTTTTTAATAAGTTTTATGCCACTGGCACGCGCACGACTCGGGGTCTGGAGGCTATTACCCTATCGATACCACCCACTCCTGGTCGTTCTATCGTCAAACGCATCGGTCGGGAAAGTGATTATGCCAGCCTTGGGCAACAACTCAACGAGCACGGCTACGATAGTGTATTTCTCTATGGTGGGCGGGGCTATTTTGACAACATGAACACTTTCTTTCGCGGCAATGGTTATCGAGTGGTAGATCAGGACAGTGTGGCCGCTGAAGATATTCACTTCGACAATGCCTGGGGGATAGCCGATGAAGATCTCTACGACCAGGTTATCCAGGTTGCTGATAATGATCACGCTGTCGGTAAACCTTTTTTTCTACAGGTGATGACCACGTCGAACCACCGCCCATACAGCTATCCCGAAGGTCGCATCGATATTCCTTCCGGTACCGGGCGGGCGGGAGCAGTAAAATACACAGACTATGCGATCGGCCAGTTTCTCGATGCAGCAGGCCGTAAACCCTGGTTTGCCGATACGATATTTGTCTTTGTAGCTGATCACACAGCAGGCAGCGCGGGTAAAGAAGATCTGCCGATTGCCAATTACCATATTCCCCTATGGATCTTTGCCCCGCGCTTATTGGCGCCTCAAGAGATAGATCGACTCAGCAGCCAAATAGACCTCGCGCCGACCTTGCTCGGCCTACTCAATATTGATTACACCTCGACATTTTTTGGCCGCAACCTCCTGTCTGCCGATATTTCTCCTGGACGGGCATTGATCGCTAACTATCAGTATCTAGGTTTGTTCGATGGGCAGGATCTGGCTATCACCAGTCCTGGTGGAGAGGTGCGGATGCACCTCAACGCAGCGCAATCGAGCGATGAATACAGTGCTACCGTTAATGATTTGCTGGCGGCTAGAAACATAGCCTACTACCAGGGTGCCAGTTATGCGTTGACGAACCAGCTGCTTAGCTGGAAACAGCCTTTGACTAACAGTGTAGCTTTAACGAGATAATCAGGAAGAGAACCCAAAAGCGATTCTCCCCGCCACAAACAATAGTATTAAGAAGATTACCGACTCTTTTAAAACTGAGCTAGGAATTATTCCTATCCGTAGAGCATGCCGACAAGCGATTAACAATGAATCTTAAATACTTGGGGCATATTGGGGCATAGATAAGCTCGTTTGGTCGCGTGCTGCCATCATCAAACCATAAGTTAGCTTTGCTTTGTCGCACCTACCTGGAAAACTTGAGATGGCCCTCTGGATTTATATGCCCTAAGTGCGGTGTTTCTGGTCATCCCAAAAGATCAAGCCGGCCGATGGGTGTGTCGTGCCTGTAAATACCCGTGCACTGTTACGGCTGGCACTGTGTTTGATAAGACACGCACTGAACTTCGAGTATTGGCAAAGAAGCAAAAAAAGATTAATCGAGCTGTGCGACACATGCTGGCCAAACACCGAGAAGAGGGTAGTTTGTGGCAGGACAATACGCATACGCGCCGGGCGGCGGAAGAAAAGAATATTGACGAATATGCTGACGCTCTAGCCACTTTATCACCCTGTAAGATCTACACTATGCCTGCGCAAGCATTTTATTTTTTAGTGTCTTGTTGATCAACAGACAAGCCCTTCAACGCGTTCGCAATTGCCTCGTCCATAATTCTACTATATTCAACGACCCCTTTCATTTTCCGGACTCCTATCTTTCTCAACTTGAGAATCATTCTGGCTTCAAGATTGTTGATGATCAGCTTTATCCCACGACGCTTGAAATCCTCTACGATAGATTCCATCGCCACCATGCCCGTCATATCCAACATGGTTACTGCCGTCATATCGAGGATCACCACCTTAATATCTTCGTGAATTTCGCTCAGCGCACTGAGTGCTTTTTGCGCCGAGCCAAAGAACATTGCGCCATTGATGTCGTACACTAGCACGCAGGGTGGCAGTTCATTGGCCATGAGGTGTGCGTGCTCTTCGGCGGCAACCAGCTTTACGCCGGTGAGTTCGATGCTGCGACGGATAAACAGTACCCCCGCGAGGCTCATACCCACGGCGACAGCAATTTCCATGTCCAACAAGACGGTCAGAGAAAAGCAGGTCAGTAAGGTAGCGACATCGCCCACGGGAGCCACTTTGAGAATGCGCACAAAATGATTTGCCTCGCTCATATTCCAGGCAACCATGAGCAGCAACGCGGCGATCGAAGCCATGGGAATATAAGCCAACGCCGGTGCCAGAACGAGTATAGCCAACAAAATAAACAGCGCGTGCACCACTGATGACAGCGGCAAGGTACCGCCCGCCCGCACATTGGCGGCAGTTCGCGCAATCGCCGCCGTTGCTGGAATGCCTCCAAATAAGGGAACGATCATATTGCCGAGTCCCTGCCCGATGAGTTCATCATCCGGATTGTGTTTCTCTCCCAACAAGCCATCGGCAACCACCGCACAAAGCAGTGACTCCAGCGCACAAAGGATGGCGATAGCCATCGCCGGACCCAACAAATCACGCACTATCTGCAGTGACAAGCCCAGGGTTTGGCCGTCTTTGCCAGACAATTGCCAGGGCCAGGCAAACTCGGGGAGAAACGGGGGAATACCCTTGCCACTAACGCCATCTAAATCGTAATGGAAAACCGAGCCAATGGTGGCCACGTTAAAACCCTCCATCACCAAGGCTGCCAACCACGCCAGCATTGCGCCGACAACAAGAGCGACCAGGTGCGAGGGAACCACTGTTTTCAGGCGTCCCCAGATTATCAGCACAGCAAAGGTGATGCCCCCGATACTGGCCTCGTGCCAATCTAGTGTAGGCAGTGACTGAACAATGCTCATCACCTTTTCAGTGAAGTGCCCATCGAGTGAAGCAATATCCAGCCCGAGAAAATCCTTGAGCTGCAACACCGCAATCACCACACCAATGCCCGACGTAAAACCAACGGTAACGGGGTAGGGAACCAACTGTATTAGACCACCCAGCTTCGCCAAGCCCATGGCGACAAGAATTATCCCGGACAGAAACCCGGCAAACAGTAAGCCGCCGAGACCATATTGCTGAACAACCGGCAGCAGAATGACGACGAAGGCGGCTGTAGGCCCAGAAATATTCACCCTGGAACCGCCCGCTAAAGCGATCACAATGCCGGCGATCAGCGCTGTGTACAGTCCATGTTGCGGCGGTGCACCACTGGCGATAGCCAGGCCCATAGATAATGGCAGGGCGATGACACCCACGGTTAGCCCGGAGAGCACGTTTGCTCGCAACTCACGGCCACTCGGTTTACTTTTTATTGATTGAACGAGCACTGAAAACATTGAAGCGAAGCTCTATTGCTGACTTTAAAATACCGGCGTTTTCTCAAATATCTTGAGCGCTTATAAATCGAACTCATCGTTTAATTGAGGCATCAGTACCTCAGTATCACTTAATTGCTCTGCAAAGGTAGACATAGCATCCTCTTCACCGTGAACAAGGAAAGTACGCGCGGGATGTCCCAGCTGCTCGTGCCAGGCAAGCAGCTCATCCTGATCAGCATGGGCGGAGAAGCCACCAATCGTGTGTATATGAGCACGCACCTGTATATCCTCGCCGAAAATTCTCACTTGTCTGGCACCATCCACAATCCGACGAGCCAGCGTGCCCCGAGAGGCAAAACCCACAAATACGACGCTACAATTTTGCCGCCACAAATTGTGTTTGAGGTGGTGGCGCACCCGACCACCGGTACACATTCCGGAGCCAGCAATCAGCACCGCGCCACCTTTCAAGGCGAGATCATCATCGGTCCGTTTTGGAAGACCAAAATTTGTTAGATTCCAGGTCGCCGTTAGCAGTCGGCCATTGGCTTTCTCAGGGATTTCACGCAAGGCCTTTGTGGACAACAGAGCCTGGCGCTCGTCTGCCAAGTCATAAGTAAATACTGGATTTTCCTGTTGGTGAGGAACCATCGTTACACCTCAAAAGGATTCAGTAGCCGAACCCCTGTTTTTAAAAAATCCTTTTGGTTTCTAGTCACCACCGTCAAATCATAAATCAACGCGGTTGCCGCTATTTGCTTGTCCAGAGCATTTTCCGCATGTGGTACGCGAAGTTGACCCCAAAGCTGGGCGACATCCTGGTTGATGTCGAGCAGGTGTTCTTTATATTCAACCAGCAGTGCATCAAGCCACTTCTGCAACTGATTTGCCTGACGCAAATCACCTCTGTGTTTGATCAATTGAACGCCGCGATGCAATTCACCAACAGTAACGACAGAAATAAATACTCGCGACTGCTCTGCAATAACTTGCTTGAAAAAATCACGCACACCTTGATTAGCTTTGGACCGCTTACGGACTTCACTGATGACATTGGTATCAAGTAAATACATCGTTGCTATCTGCCTCAGCCTCTACCCGCTCAAAATCCTCATCCAGTCCCACATTAGGCATAGCGGCGAGAGCTTGCACAAAGCTTTTCCTTTTTGGCTTCAACAATAGATCTTCAAGCAATGCACGATGTTCAGCTTCCGTACTTCGACCATGCTGTGCTGCACGTTGTTTGAGTGCATCGACAATGCCTTGATCAAGATTTCTAACGACTAGACTAGCCATAGATATATCCACCATGTTTGCGTTTCGATTGATTGCAATGATAGCACTTTTGCTAGACTCTGCAATGAACGGGAATTACTTACCCAGCGCCTTTCGGCATCAACTATCGCCCTAAATAAACAGAGGTAATCTGCTCACGCTCATGACCCAGCTCCCGGCTAATAATCAGGCGCGCCTGATAATCACGCTCTCTTTTGCCCTTATCCAAAAACTTGGAGGGCGGCCCGCCAGCTGCAGGGGATTGCCAACCGGTTAGCTCCTCATAACGATTTTGAGCATAGGCATGGCGTAGTCCGTGCATTGATGAAAGACCAGCGCGGAGTGTATGTCCTTCATAAATTCGTAGCTGTTGACGATAGTTTCGTGAACTGGGAATCAGCGATCCCTTACCTGCCAATCGTCGGGCTTGATCGAGTACTGATCGTTGACCCTCGGTTCTGACCGGAATCACTCTTGCCTTACCACCTTTGGTCCAACTTTCTTTGAGGACTATATGGTCGCCACGATCTGCAAAACTCGGCTGAAACTTAATGGCTTCTTCGCGGCGCAATCCAAAGGCTTGCTGCAGTTCCAGACTCATTCGAACATGAACATCCCGGACTTTATCCAGATCGCTTGAGGCTAGCTGTTTTGCCTTCGAGTCATTAGTAAGGTATTTTCGATCAGGGATCCCGTAGTACTCATTCGCGCGGGCCACAACATTTTGGCGATTCACTTTTTGCGCCCACCACCGCAATGCCGACATTCTGTTCTTGATCGTTCCAACAGAAACATCACTGGCCAACCAGTGCTTGGTCAAGGCCTCAATATGTTTTGGCTTTAATGAATGTGCATTCATTTGCCGGAAACCCCGGTCGTGTAACTGATTGGCAATAAGCGACAAAATTCGTGCTCGCTGGACTTGCGTCCCGTAGCTGCCATCACGATTCTGCTGACTAAGTTGTTTAAGTTGGTAGTTCAGATCTCTCACAGTGTGTTCTCTACATTGGTAAGTGTTTCTGATCGCTTAAGGGCCGTAGCCTATTAAGCTCGCGCTGCGTATTCTGGTGATTCCGATCACCGGTACTGGTTTTATTCGATCACCAGATCTTCCTAACGCGACGGGTCCGATGGTATCACTGTAAGTGATCGGATTGAGTCAGTTTGCTCATAATTTTACGCATCGATTCTCCCT
>JAJFKC010000033.1 GCA_021773435.1 Porticoccaceae bacterium | reverse complement strand
CTATTTCTTTGTAGCGCTTGCCCGTTTTATATAACCGAATGGCTTGCTTGCGTTTTTCTTCCTGTACATCTTGTGATAATTTTCGTGCGTCTATTTTCATCCGGTCATTATATCATCTCTGTTTATAGGCCGGGTTAATATGTGCATGAATTTAAAAGTGTCCACTAAAGTGGTGCTAGTTCAGCGTCCAATGGAGCGTAGCGTAATGTTTTTGCCTAGCCTTGTTAAATGACTTCATCTATTTGCAAAATCCCATTATTGTACCGACAAAAAAAGTGGCACCACTATTAGTCAAGCTACTATAGTGACTCGTATAGACAACTTTCTTTGTCTCTGGATAAAGCGACCATGCCTCTACAGCTGACCCAACATCTTTAGAATTCATAACACAGGTCAGCATATTATTTGACAGCAATGTGCAGTCACGATCATCTACTTGGGCATAGTTATTTCCAATAGTTATTTTTGTTGGTGCATAACTAATGCCATCTTCAGTTATCTTAAATTGAGCATGACTTCTCGCTGAATATCCTTTTAAGTTATCTACCTCAAAGCAGAGCCCGTGAGATACAGGAGCCCATAACGAGAGTAAAATAGCGATATTCTTCATAGTTGATTCCATTTAACGTCAGAGTTGTGCGGGCGGAGCGTTTTTTGCGCAGCTGCGAACAAACGATTTGTTATGTGTTTTACGCATTATATAAAGTAAAAGCACCTATAAGGATAAAACCAATACCGGCAATATAATGCAAATACTTCACATTAATGTATTCAGCGAGCAAGCTTCCAGCTAATACACCAATTGCTGATGCAACGATTAACGCAGCAGACGCTGCAAAGAAAACAGTGTATCTACTTACCTCTTTGTCTGTTGCAAATAACATTGTAGCAAGTTGGGTTTTATCTCCAAGCTCGGCAATAAAAACCGCTACAAATATTGTAATGAATATTTTCCAGTCCATATGTGAATTCTTATTTCATATTACACATAACGGCATTAATCAGGCGCAATGAACTAGCACCACTTTAGTGGACACTTTTAAATTCATGCACATAGCTTTTCATATCTTTCAGGTGATTGGTAGCCTAATGCTGAGTGTCGCCTGTCGCGGTTGTAAAATTGCCTAACGCTCAAAGCAGCGGTGCGTAGCATCCGCCTGCCTTTTGTTGTTAACTGTCATTGCCCACGATCCTCTTTGCGCGCGCTAACACGTGGTCATAGGTCATTATGGATAGGTTATGGTAACCCACATTCAGGATTCGGAACGCTTCTACTTGCCCTTCGTTCCAATCTCTAGACCTACCAAAAATCAGAATTCCTCTTGGTTTTACTGTCTTCACACCGTCCACCTTCTCAAGAAATTTGACGCTATTGGCTTCACGCTCAACCTCATAGATGTAGGCTGATGCCTGCGTTATAGACTTTATGAGATCACTAGAAGGAACATAGTTACCATGATCCATAGTCTTAGACCAAAACACCATGCCGCCCTCAGGACGCTTAATCTCTATTACATCAAGGAAACCATCATAGGCTTCCATTAGGAAGTCCGTGATGTTGTGGGTATCGATCGATCTTTCGTCCAAAATTCGGATAAATTCGCTGCCAAGAACCCAGTTGTTTTTCTCAAACCAGCGTTGCCAGTTGGATTCAACTAGATCATCGTTAAGCATTGATTCGAATTCTTCGATGGCTTTTAAGCGCTTTGCGTGTAAAAGCCCCGCCTCAAGCTCTTCTGGGATCACATCATTGGATAAAACAAAGTCGATAAGCCTTTGTTTATCTGGGAGAGAGAATAGCGCCCTTACTTGTTCCGCATTTGAGCTTTCAAAAGGTCGATCTAGCGGGATAAATGCTTTGACTCCCTCTTTAAACGGCTCGTAGTTCTCCTGGAGAAACTTAATCAGATTGACAAACTCTTCACCATCAAAGGTCAGCTCACTTTTGGGAGTCAGCGATTCAGGCGACTCTTCCTCCCTCCAATCCTTGGGCTTTTTGTATCTCCCCACTTTCAGAGTGACTTCATCCTCACGAGTGTTGTGCGGTATTTTCCAAAATACGGCGCGAGTAATTACCTGAGGTCGATCTCTTAAGACAGTAAACAGCTTATCCTTAACTTTAGACATAGCTCGACCTTTGGGTGGACAGTTAACGTCTAAGCTGTGCGGCGCAAACGAAGCACAGCGTAGTTTGCGTCCTAACAAGCGCCTTGTTAGCCGAAACCCTGTGCATTACTCCTCCGCAATAGAATTTACTGCTTCGAATATGCCTTTAAGTTCATCATCTAACTTCATGTCTTGTTCCTGCATGAGTTTAGTCCCGACACTGCCTAATAATCTTTTTAGATACTCGATTGAATCACCAGCCCCATGTTCATGCATGACCTTTTTAAAGTCTTTTAATCGCTCATTACCATGCTTGGTTGAATCAAAATCACCAATTAACACCTGATTTTCTGGTGAAAGTTCCTGGTTAATAACCTGTGCCACAATCTCCAGTGGATAGTAATCTTCAATTGTTCCCTTAGATAAACAAATAATTTCTCTTATATTTGTAAGTGATGCCTTTTTAGCTCTTTCTAAATCTTCTGCGCATTGATGCGCATCTGAATCAAGAACAATCACACAAGGTATATCGTAGGCCAATAATAATTGCGCAGTATTCCTGACCTTAGGAAAGTCACTTCCACCCATATTGATTATCGCAATACCAAGTTTAAATTCGCTAAGGCCAAGCATTTCCATAAAGATAGGGAACCCATCCTCTTCTGTCCCACCTTCAACGAGAATGGCACAATTTCCCCCGCCTTTTAGTAACGCGTCAGAAGCGCGTATTCCTAAGTCCGTTCTAATTTGGCTTAGCTGCGTTGAATCAAATGTTTTTGCTATAGTGTTACCATTCGCCGTTCGTGTTAGTAGTATGTTATTTTCATATTTACTGCGGTCAATAAATACTGGTGAATGTGTAGTAACAATCACCTGTGATTCTTTGCTATTAACCCGGCTTCCTAATAGGCTGGTTATGCTGCATAGGTTATTTTGGGATGCTGAAAATATTTCTTTACTCTGTTCGGTTGCTTTTGCAACATGCGCATATGCGATAACACCTTTGCTTTGAGTTGTTTTCTATT
>JAJFKC010000032.1 GCA_021773435.1 Porticoccaceae bacterium | reverse complement strand
GGGAGAATCGATGCGTAAAATTATGAGCAAACTGACTCAATCCGATCACTTACAGTGATACCATCGGACCCGTCGCGTTAGGAAGATCTGGTGATCGAATAAAACCAGTACCGGTGATCGGAATCACCAGAATACGCAGCTGCGTGTATTCGGTTTACGGCCTGCCGCAACAAGAACCTTCTCGGCCTCTATCGTATCCAAGCCCTCTGATGTCTCACAAACCAGCCTAATACCACTATTCGTTTTTTCAATTTTTTGATAGCCGATACCGTCGCAGATCGTCAGACCTTCTTCCCGCAGATAGCCTGCGAGCGCCTGAGAAATTTCAGGCTCTGATTCAGGCAATAGACGCGAACGGCAGCATATGGTGACCTTGACTCCGGCGCGGGCAAACATCTGCCCCAGCTCCACACCAATCACACCGCCGCCAATGACAAGTAACGATTTAGGAAGCGTTTCAAGCTCAAGTGCCGTTGTGCTATCCAGCGCGGGGACACTTTGGATACCGTTGATTGGCGGCAACGCGGAAGATGATCCCGTAGCAATAACAATTTTTTTCGGTTGATAGAGAACACCATCAATATCAACTTCCGTTTTGTTGCCGGTGAAACGGGCTTTTTCCTTCATGTCTACATAGGTGACGTTTGGATATGAAGGCAGAACATCCACATATTTTGATATTCTCAATTCATCGACAAGGCTTTGCTTTTGGGCAACCAGTGCCTTCCAGTTCGTAATTTCAGACGTTCCCGTTACGCCGTCAAAACGCTCGGCATTCTTGGCGTGGTGTACAGCCTCCATCGCTCGTATTATGGTTTTCGAAGGAACACAGCCAACATTGACGCATGTGCCGCCAATGTCACCCTGTCCGGCGATCACAACATTGCCTCCAATGTCTGCCGCAGTAATCGCCGCAGAAAATCCACCAGAACCACCGCCTATAACAAGCAGATCCGGTTTTGTGGTTTCTATGTTTGCACCGGAACCAGCGCGTTCGGTTGAACAACAATCAGACATTCTTTTGAATCCATCTATTTGGTTGGTGTTGCGGGATATCCGGCATTGGTTGATGCGGCGGCAATTTGCTCTAATGTTGTAACGGTTGGATCGTAAATAGCCGTCGCTGTCTTTTGTTCAAAATCAACGGTAACTTTTTGAACACTTTCGACGCCTTCCATCGCTTTACGGACAGTAATAGGACATGCGGCACAGGTCATTTTCTCAATGGTAAATGTTGATGACGCCTGAACCGCCACGGATTCATCAGCACCCGCGGCTTGCGCCACTGGAATGACGTTGATGCCGATCAAAGACATAGTGACCACTAGCGCCGTTGCGCTAAGAAATAATGCTATTTTTTTCATCCTAATAATCTCCTAATAAAATAGTGGTGCCCAAAAATCGACGGTAGCAGACAAAAGAACAAGTACCGTGGCGATCCAGAGTGCGGACCTGGTAATACGCGCCGAAGACGGGCGGGCGCAATAACTTCCCTCTTCGCAATCTTTCTTTGGCTTGAAGTAAACGTACCAAAAGCCGAATCCCAGCAGCAAAACTGTAATGCTTAAAAAATAGGGCTTGTAAGGCTCCAAAGCGGTCAGGTTCCCAATCCACGCACCGCTTATACCGAGAGTCACCAGAAGCAACGGCACGACACAGCACGAAGAGGCGATGAGCGCTCCCGAGATACCCGCCGCTGCGAGCCATCTACTTCTGCTTTGATCTTTCTCGTTGTTCATCTCGGTTTCGGCCATGGATTTCTCTTGCAAATTTCTGCTCATGATTACAAGATAGACCCTGTAGTGACTACAGGGTCAAGCGATAAATTTGGTTCTTATGAATGAGACGAAAATGGGTGTTACACGAGGCAAACTGGCCAAACGCACGGGCTGCAATGCAGAAACAATCCGCTATTACGAAAAGATAGGGCTCATGCCGGAGCCATCACGTTCGACTACCGGATATCGCCAATACAATCAAGAGCACGAGCAGCGCTTGCAATTCATCATGCGGGGACGCGAATTAGGGTTCGCGATAGAGGACTTAAAGAGCCTGCTGGAACTCGTTGACAGGAAAGTAGTGTCCTGTGGCGAAGTTTCAAGATTAGCCAGAATACACCTTGCATCTGTTCATCAAAAGATCAGTGATTTGCAGCGCATAGAAGATGCACTAAGCAAAACGCTGCGCTCATGCAGTGGCGAGAACGTGCCCGAATGCCCTGTAATTGATGCCCTGTTTCTCGGCACGGATAAATTCTAGAAAGAGTTCAGCAATCACGGACTACGCCCGAATTAAGGCCATCGCTCGAACACCACTTCCCCCCGCCTAATCCAGCTAATCCCCAAGCCCAACACGTTATGCCCCATGCTCCGTAGCAACGTTGCATAGCATTCCAGTTGTAGTCGGTAACTATTGAACGCCAATTCCGGTTCATCAACTTGGTCAGACTTGTGGTCAATAATCCAAATGCCACCCTCTGTTTCCAGCACCAGGTCGGCGGTCCCGGATACAACAGAACCGTTATCATCAATTCCCAGCAGCGGGAGTTCCCGATGCACCGCCGTGGCTGAAAAGCGATCCGTCATCCACCGCTCGAAGCTCGTAACGCTATTAATAATGTTGGACACATCATCGTCACTTATCTCGACACCGGCAATAGCTGATAGCTTCCCGCCGAGTTCAGCGTTTACGCCAAGCACTTCGAAGCAACGGTGCAGAGAAGGTACCGAGCGTCGCACCGGTGAGCTCTATCTCGAGCTCCAACCCTTCGTGGTAGCGGATTGACTCCAAGGGTTGCCTGGCTGTCTCCGGGCTTTGGACATTGCCCAGTCCCGAAGGCACTACACTGTCCGGGACCAATCCGTCCGGGACAACTCCGCGCTGTATCGCCCTGCGACCGATGGTGGCCAACACCTCTGGGGTTGTCCCGTCACCAACACCAAAATCGTCTGGAAGCTCGGATGCGCCCTCCCCGACCAAACATGGAAAAGAAGTACCGCCAACGATTATTGTCGCGGCTTGAGGCGACACGGTGGTCTCTGCGGCCGGTATCGACCATTAGGTCAGTCCGTCTTTACCCGCCAAATAGCTCGGCCATTCCTGCACCAGCTTTTCTCGTGCTCTGGTGATGGCGACATAGATCAATCGTCTGGATTCAAGCTCCGTGGCAAGCCCGAGATCCCGCAGGAACTGATCGTCAGACTCGGGGGCGGCAAATTTTGGGGAATATTCGATCTGGGCCTTTTCGATAAGCTGAGATAAATCCTCAAAGGTGCTGTATCCCCGCGCCATGTTGGGCAGTCGCGGGGTCAGGCTGATTGTTCTTGTCCTTCTGCTCAACCTTGGCATTCAGCCATGCCAGGAAGCTTTGAATGCCGGAACCGTGGTAACCGCCGCTGGCGAGTGCCTCACGATTGGCATCCATAAATTCGCCCGCCTCCGCCTGCAAACGAAGCAGGTTCGCCCGCGACTGGTCGGCGGCTCGACCAGCTGGAGCTCACGCGCGGGGTGGTCGGACCCGCCTCGTTCGCCGAGCAGACCCAGAAATTCATCCACGAGATCACGGACTCGCAGGAGCCGCGCGGCTGGGATACCCAACTCTAGAACGAGCCGGGGGTTGTCGTGATTTACCAGTGCAGCTGGCGCGGCTTCGTTTCGGAATCGGTTTCCGGATTCGATGCCACGCCGCATGCCGGCGGCGCGCTCGGCAACGTCTTCACCTACGCCAATACCGGCCTGATGCTGCGCTTGGGCCAACGCCTGCCGCTCGACTATGGCGCGCCGCGCATCCAGCCGAGCCCGCCTGGCTCAGGCTTCTTCGTGCTCCTGGACGGTTTCCGCTGGTACCTGTTCCCGGCGTGGAGGGATGGGCTGTCGCCCGCAACATCTTCCTCAACGGCAACACCTTCCGCGACAGCCGCAGCGTCGACAAGGAGCCGCTGGTCGGCGACCTCCAGGTTCGGCATCGCCGTGTCCTGGCGCAACATGCGCCTGAGCTACACCCACGTGTTGCGTACGCGGGAATTCGAAACCCGGGGCGAAGCCGGCGATTTTGGCGCCTTCAGCCTTTCCGTGCGGTTCTGACCCTCAATCTGGGAAGCGATCGCGGCATGCCCGGAGCACCCCAAGGGTCCGGACAAGGAAACCGAAACTGCCTTACACACAAAAAATCAGACACGCCCTCGGCACAGTGCCTGAATGGTTTCTGAACTTTTGCAGGCCGAAGGATAGGTCTCGATAGTGGTCAGATTACTGCTGTCACTACAGACGCCGCACTCCGCTATCTTCGGCGCAAAATAAGCAAGGACGTGCATCCCCTTTGTGGCCTGGGAGCCTATCATGTCTTTAATGGCCGGCGGGCTGGGGCCTTGCTCAAATAAGTAATGCTCAACGCGGCATGATGCCATGCCAGCATCAATCTGCCCCCCATGGTATCACCGGTTTTTGTGTCACAGCGCGCGGAAAACACCATGAATAACACCATTGATGATGTAGATTATATTATCGATTAACTTATTTTAATTGTTATAAATCATCGTGTTACAAACTCCAGTCACTCCCACTCGATCGTCGCGGGTGGCTTACTGGAAACGTCATAAACCACGCGTGAAATCCCAGAAATCTCATTGATGATCCGGTTCGAGACGCGTTCGATAAATTCGTAGGGTAGATGCGCCCAGCGGGCAGTCATAAAATCTACGGTTTCCACAGCCCGCAGTGCGACAACATATTCGTAGCGTCTGGCATCGCCCACTACGCCCACGGATTTAACCGGTAGGAATACCGCAAAGGCCTGGCTGGTTTTATGATAAAGCTCGGCGGCGTAAAGCTCCTCTATAAAAATGGCATCCGCTTCACGGAGAATATCTGCATAATCTTTTTTAACTTCACCCAAAATACGCACGCCAAGCCCTGGTCCTGGGAAGGGATGCCGGTTGACCATATCGTAGGGCAGGCCCAGCTCCAGACCTATTTTGCGTACTTCATCCTTAAATAATTCCCGTAGGGGTTCAACCAGGTCAAGGGTCATATCGTCGGGTAAACCGCCGACATTGTGGTGCGACTTGATGACATGGGCTTTGCCGGTTAAGGATCCGGCGGACTCTATCACGTCGGGATAAATCGTCCCCTGAGCTAACCACTTAACATCTTCTATGCGTTTTGCTTCGGCATCGAAAATATCGATAAAGGTATTGCCAATCACTTTGCGCTTCTGCTCGGGGTCTTCAACGCCGACGAGACCGCTTAAAAATTTTTGTTCGGCATCGGCACGAATAACCCGTACACCCATGTTGCGGGCGAACATATCCATGACCTGGTCGCCTTCGTTTTTACGCAACAGGCCATTATCGACAAACACACAGGTGAGCTGATCGCCAATGGCTCTGTGCAGCAGGGCCGCGACTACCGATGAATCAACACCGCCAGATAGGCCCAGCAGAACTTTATCCTGCCCCACCGTTGCCCGTACCCGTTCGATGGCATCATCAATAATGTTCTCGGCTGTCCACAGGGATTCACAGCCGCAGATGTCGTGAACAAAGCGGCTAAATATGCGCTCGCCTTGGAGGGTATGGGTCACTTCCGGGTGGAACTGTAAACCGTACCAATGCTTGTCTTTGTTATACATACCACCGACGGGACAGGATTCAGTGGCGGCCATTAGTTCGAAACCGGGCGGTAGCTCAGCCACCTTATCGCCGTGGCTCATCCAGACATCGAGCAGCGCGCCACCATCGGCATGATCTACATGGTCGGTGATATCTTTGAGTAATTCGCTGGCACCATGCACTTTGATTTGCGCATAGCCAAACTCTCGCTTATCAGACGATGCCACACGACCACCAAAACGTTGGGCCATGCATTGCATGCCATAACAGATACCCAATATGGGGACACCCAGACCAAATACCAGGTCGGGCACCTGAGGCCCGGCGGCGGCAGTAACTGACTCAGGCCCGCCGGAAAGAATGATGCCGTAGGGTGCAAAGTCTCGAATACTTTCTGGGTCGGCTTCACAACTGTAAATTTCGCAGTAAACCCCGGCCTCTCGAACCCGGCGGGCAATCAGTTGGGTATATTGCGATCCGAAATCAAGAATCAGGATCTTTTGAGTGTGGATATCGTTTGTCATAAAGGGATGGCTGCTTGTGTTAATAAATAAAAACGGAGCCCACCGGCCCCGTTTAATTGCTTATATAAAACTCCAATAAAAGTACCACTTTATTTATGTACTACTTTATTTACGTTCCTGGCTGTCAGTAATCGCCAACCGGATAATTCGGCGCTTCCTTGGTGATCGAAACATCATGAACATGGCTCTCGCCCATGCCCGCACTGGTCACCCGGATAAATTTCGGCACAGTGCGCATGGTCTGAATATCGACACTACCGGTGTAGCCCATGGCTGAACGTAGACCGCCCATCAATTGATGAATGATCGATGACACCGGACCTTTATAAGGCACTCTTCCTTCAATGCCTTCGGGGACTAATTTTTCGGTACCGGCGCTGGCGTCCTGAAAATAGCGATCGCTGGATCCATCCGGCTGGGCCATCGCGCCTAATGAACCCATGCCTCGGTAGGCCTTGTAGGTACGGCCCTGGAAAAGTTCGATCTCTCCGGGCGCCTCTTCGGTACCGGCAAATAAAGAGCCGACCATTATCGCCTCGGCACCGGCAACGACGGCTTTAGCAATATCGCCGGAATAACGGATGCCGCCATCGGCAATCACCGGGATATCCGAGCCCTTAAGGGCTTCGACAATATTGGCTATGGCACTAATTTGCGGGACACCGACGCCAGTGACAATCCGCGTGGTACAAATCGAACCGGGGCCGATCCCAACCTTGACACTATCGACACCCGCTTCTGCCAGGGCCAGGGCCGCTTCTGCGGAGGCGATATTGCCACCGATCACTTCAACATCGGGATAGTGGGTTTTTATCCAGCGGACTCGGGAGATCACATTGCTGGAGTGGCCGTGGGCGGTATCCACCACCAGCACGTCAACACCGGCTTTTACCAGAGCCTCGACGCGTTCTTCAGTGTCAGGACTAGTACCCACTGATGCGCCAACTCGCAATCGCCCCTGGTCATCTTTGCAGGCATTGGGGTAACGCTCGGCTTTATCGATGTCTTTAACGGTAATCAGTCCACACAGATCGAATTGCTCGTTGACCACAAGGACTTTTTCAATGCGGAATTTATGCAACAGGCGTTTCACTTCTTCTGGAGCAGCACCTTCTTTGGCCGTTACCAGACGTTCTTTCGGCGTCATCACCGAGGCCACCGATGAGTCAAGATCGGTTTCAAACCGCACGTCGCGGCGAGTCACTATGCCCACCAACTCACCATCTTTCAGTACCGGGACACCGGAAATATTGTATTCCTGGGTCAGGCCCAGCAAATCCCGAATAGAAGCATCAGCGCTGATAGTGACCGGGTCTTTAACCACGCCACTCTCAAATTTCTTTACGGCCCTGACTTCGAGGGCCTGTTGTGTAGCCGGCATATTCTTATGAATGATACCAATACCGCCCTCCTGGGCCAGGGCAATAGCCAGCCGCGATTCGGTGACGGTATCCATCGCCGCCGAAACTAGTGGGATATTGAGGGTAATGTGTCGAGTGAGACGGGTAGTAATATCGACGTCAGTCGCCACCACCTCAGAATAACCGGGGATAAGCAGGACGTCATCAAAGGTGAGTGCTTCCTGATCTATTCGTAGCATTGGAATCCACAGAGTTTGGGAAGCAGGGCATTATAGACTGACCGCCAGACTCGGTAAACTCACTTTCGTTTACGTTTGCAAGCCCCTGTCGCCATATTACTCTCGTTTCAACCATGACTTTTTGATTAACGTAATACTCAGGCTTGCCGTGACAGTAGTTTTCTCTACAATCCCAGACCATGACACCATCGCGCTCAATAAAACCGCCACCTCAGGCCGACACCAAACAGATTTATTCGGTAAGCCAACTCAATCGGCGCGCGCGACAATTGCTCGAAACCCACCTGTCGTTGCTGTGGGTGGAAGGCGAGTTGAGCAATCTGGCCACACCCGGATCAGGCCATTGGTACTTCACCCTTAAAGACGATGACGCACAAATTCGCTGCGCCATGTTTCGAAATCGCAATCGGGCGGTAAAGTTTCGTGCTGAAAACGGTGAAAAAATATTGGTTCGGGGCCGGGTCAGCCTGTACGAAAATCGCGGCGATTATCAGTTAATTGTCGAACATATGGAGCCAGCCGGGTTGGGTGATTTACAACGGCGCTTTGAGCTATTGAAAGAGAAGCTCGCTCAGGAGGGACTATTTAATGAGGACATCAAGCGGCCTCTACCCCAGTTCGCCCGTCATATTGGTGTCATCACCTCCCCCGGGGGTGCGGCCGTTAAGGATGTTTTGCAGGTGCTGAAACGCCGTTTTCCGGCCATTCTGGTGACCATTTATCCAAGCCCAGTGCAGGGCAAAGAAGCCATTCAGGGCATTACCGATGCCCTGGACTTAGCTAATGAGCACGCTCAGTGTGACGTACTTATCCTGACCCGAGGCGGTGGCTCTATCGAAGACCTCTGGGCCTTCAACGAAGAAAGCGTCGCCCGAGCCATCGCTGCCAGTGCAATCCCGGTGATTTCTGCGGTCGGCCATGAAACGGATACCACAATCGCTGATTCTGTTGCCGACGTTCGCGCGCCAACTCCTTCCGCTGCCGCTGAATTAGCGAGCCCCGATGCTGATGAATTGTTCCAGGCTATTGAGGGCTATGCTGACTGGTTTCGTCAACAGGCCAATGCAGCCGTAGACGGTGCCCGACAAAACTTGCGCAACCTGCACCTCAGGTTGCGCCATCCCAGCGAGATACTTGACAAACAGGGGCAGCATCTGGATCACCTGGAAATACGCTTGCTGAAAAGCATTCAGCTGCAATTACATGGCAAGCAACTGGAATTCGAGCAGGTATTAAGCCGCTATCACGCTCAAGCACCTAAAGCCAGGTTGATTCAACTATCCACCCGCATTAACTATCTGGGTGAACGCTTAAACACAGCTATCAAAACCAGCCTCGCGCGCAAGCAAGATGAGTTTGCCGCCGCTACGGGTTTGCTCCAGGCTGTTAGCCCATTAAATACGCTGGAGCGCGGGTATGCCATTGCTCAGAATCAACACCAGCAAGTGATTACTCACGTGGCCGATACAGGTGCGCAGGATCAAATCACTATCACTGTGCTTGATGGTGTTCTAGATTGCGAAGTACAAACCCTTCACCCATACGCCGACAATAATGATGAATAAATCGGCCAGGCCTCAAAAGGTTTAACAGGAAGAATATGCCTGAGCGAATGAGCGGAAGAAAACCCCGAACGTTAATAGCCTACCTGGTTTTATTAATGAGTGTTTCTCTACAGAGCGTTGTCGGTTCTGCACAATCCACCCCGGAACTGTCGAATCCGGAGCTTTCAAATCCGGAACCCTCTATTCCTGAACCATCAATTCCTGAACAAGCTATCTCAAAACAAGCTATCGAAAATGGCTGGGATTTAACTGATCTTTATCCCGATATTACTGCGTGGGAAGCCGCTCAGAAAGATGTGTCTAAGCAGATCAATGAAACCACTCAGTGTCGAGGCCAATTAAACATTAATGCCGACACCCTTGGCAAATGCCTGCAAAGCGTTTCCGGTACCTACAAAAACTTAATGCGCCTTTACACTCATAGCTTTCTGGCCAAAGATACTGACCTCGCAAACTCGGCCTTGCTAGAGCGACATACGCTGGCTGAAGACTTATTTACTACCTACAGCGAAGCTATCAGCTTTCTGGAGCCAGAATTACTGTCCATCGATAAAGATACTTTAAACCAGTGGCAAAAAAGCACCGCTGAACTCAACAATTTTGATTTTTTAATCCGAAACACTCTGCGCAAAGCTGCCCATGTGCTGCCCGAGCGGGAAGAACGGATCATTGCTGCGGCCAGTGCCCCGCTCCGGGTGGCCAGCTCCACTTATAACATCCTCACCAACGCGGAAATCCCCTGGCCAGAAATGACCTTGAGCACGGGAGAACAGATCAAACTTACCCCATCAGGCTATACCAAAAATCGCGGTGTTAAAGACAGATCAGACCGAAAAGCCGTGTTCGATGCTTTTTTCAGCCGTTATAAAAACTATCAGCAAACTCTGGCACAAACGCTGACGGGACAGGTCCAGGCCCAGGTATTTGAAGCCCGGATGCGCGGCTATCCATCGGCCCTGGCGAAATCCCTGGCCACCGATAATATTCCCGAGGCGGTTTATCGAACTCTGGTGACGACTGTTAATAACAATCTGCCGACCTTGCATCGCTACCTTAAACTCCATGCAAAATTAATAGCGATTGATGATCCTCATTACTACGACGTCTACCCCGCTGGGGCCGATATTGATCGGCAATACAGTATTAACGATGCGGATCAATTACTCGGCGACGCGCTCACGCCTCTGGGCGATAAATATCTGCAACTGTATAAAAGCTCGGTAGGTAAAGGCTGGATGCATATTGCTCCAGCCGAAGGCAAACGTAGCGGTGCTTACGCAATGAGCGCCGCCTATGATGTGCATCCTTACCTGCTGCTCAATCACAATAATGATTTTGACTCGGTCAGCGCCTTCGCCCATGAATGGGGCCACGGCATGCATTCACTGCTAACCCAGAAAAACCAACCCTTCGCTAAATCTGAATATGCCACCTTTATTGCCGAGATTGCTGCCATCTCCCACGAGCTATTATTGTTCAGACATCTGTCGGAACAGGCCAGCACTGCGCAGGAAAAATTATTTTATTTAGTTGAGGAATTACAGGGTTTACGGGGCACCTTCTTCCGCCAAACCCAATTTGCAGAATTTGAATTAGCTATCCATGAAGAGGTCGAGAAAGGCGGCGCACTTTCAGCAGACAAACTTAATTCCATCTACGGCGCGACACTGAAACGTTATTACGGTCACGACCAGGGCGTGATGTATATTGATGATGTCTACACCGTCGAATGGGCCTACATACCCCACTTCTACCGCAATTTTTATGTCTACCAATACGCCACGTCAATTTCCGCAGCCTACTATTTAATGGATAAGGTATTAACGGGGGGACAAAAAGAACGGCAACAATACCTGTCGATTCTTGAAGCCGGTGGTTCGGATTATCCCTACGACATATTAAAGAGAGCCGGAGCGGATATGGCTTCACCGAAAATTTATGAGGCAGTAATTAAACGCTGCAATCAATTGATGGATGAAATTGAAATCATTCTTAAATCCAGCTAGCCCACTGCGGGTTTTAGTTTTGCTAGCGCTTCTTCTTTACATACTTCATTAAGCGTCTTTTTTTATTGATCTGGCGGGTGGTCAATTTATTACTGCGTCCGGCAAAGGGATTATCACCGGAACGATATTCTATTTTTATCGGCGTGCCGTGCAAACCCAGCTCCCGACGAAAAGTTTTTTGCAAATAACGACTATAGTGATTAGGCACATCGCTGGCCTGGCTACCGTGAATAACAATGACCGGCGGGTTGCGGCCACCGGCGTGGGCATAGCGTAATTTAATACGTCGGCCACGAACCAACGGCGGCGGATGATCGTTAACAGCATCTTCAAGAATCGTGGTTAAGCGGTTGGTGCCGAGTGAATCGGTAGCGGCTTTGTAGGCGGCTAAAATTGATTTGTATAAATGGCCTACACCGGTGCCATGCAGAGCCGAGATAAAATGGATATCGGCAAATTCAACAAAGCGTAAACGGCGTTTGAGTTCCCGCTTTAGCCAGTCTTTCTGATCCTGCTCAAGACCATCCCATTTATTCACTGCAATCACCAGTGCCCGACCAGCTTCAATGGTGTAACCCATCAGATGCATATCCTGTTCGACCAGTGCTTCATGTGCATCAATCAACAGAATAACCACATTGGCGTCGTCAATGGCCTGCAAAGTTTTGACGATGGAAAATTTCTCCACGGTCAGTTTTACATTCTTACGCCGCCTGACTCCGGCGGTGTCAATAAGGGTGTAGCGCCGGCCCGCGCGCTCGTAATCGATATAGATACTGTCGCGGGTGGTACCCGGCTGGTCATAGACGACCACCCGTTGCTCACCTAGCATACGATTAACCAGCGTGGATTTGCCGACATTGGGGCGACCCACCACGGCAATTTTAATACCAGTCGCCGCGGGTGTTACGGTCGGGCCTTTATCAGGTAATTTTTTTAAGGTTTCTTCAAGAAGATGTTTAACACCGCGCCCATGGGTCGCCGTGATGGCATAGGGTTCAGCCATCCCCATACTGTGAAAATCTGACATCGCAACGTTGGGATCAACACCATCTATTTTATTCACCACCAGTACAACAGAATAGGATTGCTGCCGCAGCTTGCGGGCAATGCCTTCATCGATAGTACTCAGGCCTTCACGAGCATCGACCATCAGAAAAATAATATCGGCCTCGGCCATGGCCTGCTGTGACTGCGCTGCCATCTCCCAGTCAATCCCCTCTTCATCGCCGCTAATGCCGCCGGTATCGATAACCATGTAACGCCGACCCTCAAATTCCCCCTCGCCATATTTGCGATCACGGGTCAGCCCCGGGTAATTGGCCACCAGTGCGTCCCGCGTTTTGGTAAGGCGGTTAAACAGGGTAGATTTACCAACATTGGGTCGTCCAACAAGGGCTATAACTGGAAGCATGGTCTGGTTACGATCAGGGTCTGGCCGGATTACAGGCCGGCACATTATTTTCTAAGGTGTGTTTTGAGAACTTGTTTTAAATGTTTTGTTGTACGTTTGTTTATACACGGTTTTAAGACTTGATGTTAAGGCCTCGTGTTAAGATCTAGCGTTAAGACACCGTTTTAACGCCTAACTATTTAGTAGTTTAGCGGGTGACCGCGGCAGATAACGCATGCATGCAAAAACCAGCTATTTATCAGCTTCAACTTCCAGCTCATAGGCGGTGAGGTCGCCGCTGTTATCCAGTACAAAAATCCATTCCTCACGGCCTTCTTCACTGTTATTTTGATGTCGAAGCATCGCGACGGATACGCCGTCACCATCAACTTTGGTTCGGCCAACAATCTGGCCATCATCGGACGAGAGTATATGTAAGTATCCATCGATATCGGCTACCGCTACATGGTCATTCAGGGCCAATGGCTCGGTTAATTTACGACGCATCAAATCTTCATTTACCCACACTTCCCTGCCGCCGGAGGCTCGGAAGGAAAATAATTTATCCTCGGCATCAACCACATATAACCGTCCCCGGCCGAGAGACGGAGCGCGATAGCTGGAATTTTTGTGAGCCCACAATTCGCGGCCTGCGCCTCGGCTGATGGCACCGAGTTTACCCTGATAGCTAGTCGCGTAAACGATATCCCCAGCCAACACTGGCGTGTTCACATCGACCATACGTTCCAGTTCAGTTTTGCCTTCACCGGTAACTAATTTGGTCTCCCATAACAATTCTCCAGAAGCAGAATTCAGCGCAACCACTTTGCCGCTGGCAAAGCCGAGCACTACCTGCTTGCCGACCAGCACCGGTGCGCCAGTTCCGCGCAAGGTCAGCACAGGGATATCCGAGGCATAGCGCCAGACAAGCTCGCCAGAGGTCGCTGCCAAACCATGAACTTTACCATCCTGAGTTTGCACCACGACGATATCCGCAGCTGCAGCCGGCGGCGCCAGCACTTCGCTGGTCAGTTCTGCACGCCAACGCTCCTCTCCGGTATCGGCTGCCAATGCAACGACATCGCCATCGCTACTGCCGACTAATACCAGACCAGCACCGGCACCGACACCGCCAGTCAGCGGCGAATCTAATTCCACCCGCCAAACGCGGTCACCATCGGCAAGAGTGAATGCGCTCACCAGGCCTTCGAAATCAGCTGTGTAGATATGTTCGCCTAATATCACCGGCTGTAAGCTCGCGAGTATTGGATTTGACTCCTCGCCGGCTGACGAGCGCCATTGTTTGCGTAGACGCACGCTTTTATCATAATCATCCAGGTCTTTAGGTTCGGTCAGGCTTTCGGCATCCTCTTCTTCATCCGCCTCATCATCGTCCGCACCTGCCTCATCTTCTAACGACGCTACCTCGTCGAGTGCACTGGTTTTAGTCGTCCATGGGTTTAGCGAACTACAACCTGATAGCAATAAGCTTGAGCACAATATTCCCAGACACAATACAAAGGGCAGATTTTTTATCAAGATTCTTCCTCCATCGTTGCCAGTTCGGGCGGCACACTTTCGAGCACATTATTTAATTTAAACTCAAGCAATCGGCGAGCGCTCTCACCACCTTCGCCAAGGCCACTGATCGCCGCCTGATAGGCGGCTCGCGCAGCTGTGAAATCGCCAAGGTAATAATGGATATCACCGCGCACTTCGGCGAATAATGAGATCATTGCGTCGGGCGCATCGACATCGAGGATCGCTAGTGCCGACGTATAGTCCTTTTGCGCAACCACTACGCGAGCAAGACGCACACGCGCTATATTGGCCAGCTCATCGTCACTACTGCCTTCAATCACCTGTTTAAATAGCTCAGCCGCTTTGTCGTAGGCCTTATCGCCCACTGCCGACCGGGCTAACATCATCGTGGCATACTGAGCATATTGACTGCTTGCATAGTCACTACGGAGGGATTCCGACAATTCCCGCAATTGGGTTTTATTTTCATCGCTCAAAGTTTCAATCGGGCCCTGGTCGGCAAGCTCCATTATCTGGCTATATATGCCCGATGCATCGCTGGCTTGTTGCTGCCGATAATCTTGCCATTGCTGCCAGCCAAACCAACCGCCAACCACAACCACCACGGTTAGTAGAAGTTGGATGCCGTTTTCTTGCCACCAACGTTTCAGACTTTCAAGCTGTTCTTCATCACTCAGGTGTTGTGCCAACGTGCTATTCCATTCAGGTTAAAATTTTATTTTATAAATAACGGTCGCTATTCAAAGTTGATTGAGCAGATTTATCACATCTGCCAGCGCCAGGGTTTGTTGTTCAGTCGTTTCACGCAAATACTTAATGGTGACCTTTTCAGCCGCAGCTTCATCTTCACCAATAATAAGCGCCACTTTTGCGCCACTACGATCAGCTTTTTTCATTTGACTTTTAAAGCTACCACCGCCGCAATGATTCTGTATGCGAAGACCTGCACATTGGGAGCGAATCAGCTCGCTACAACGCAGCGCTTGTTGTGTGACTTCACCCGCCACCACTAAGTAGGCATCCACATAAAGGTCGACACTATCAGGCACCGCTCCCACAGCGTCAAGCAACAGTACCAGCCGCTCTTCGCCCATACCAAAGCCTACTGCCGGGCTCGGCTTCCCACCCAGCTGTTCGACCAGCCCATCGTAGCGTCCACCAGCACATACTGTACCCTGTGCGCCGAGAGAATCTGTAATCCATTCGAAAACGGTTTTGCCGTAATAATCCAGACCGCGCACCAGACGTGGATTAATCTCGTAGGCCACTTCGGCGCTATCAAGCAAAGCTCGAAGGGCTGCAAAGTGTTCAGTACTTTCGGCATCAAGAAAGTCATGCAAATTGGGCGCCGTATCAAGTAGGGCTTGAATCTGGCTATTTTTACTGTCGAGTATTCGTAGCGGATTGCTGTCTAGCCGACGTTGACTATCTTCATCCAGACTGTCTTTATGAGCACTCAAAAATTCAACCAGGGCATCGCGGTACTGGGCACGATTAAGTGCATTGCCGAGGGAGTTAATCTGCAGCTTGATGTGCTCACTGAGGCCTAGCTCCTCCCAGAGACGCGCGGTCATTACCAGCATTTCAGCATCCACATCGGGGCCTTCGAGCCCAAATACTTCTGCACCAAACTGATGGAATTGCCGTAAACGGCCTTTCTGGGGACGTTCGTAACGAAACATAGGGCCGCTGTACCAAAGGCGCTGCACCTGGTTTCTCAGCAGGCCATTTTGCTCACTGGCACGCACACAGCCAGCGGTACCTTCCGGACGTAAGGTAACGCTATCACCATTGCGATCCAGCCAGGTGTACATTTCTTTTTCTACAATATCGGTTACTTCACCGATCGACCGTTTGAATAACTCGGTACTTTCAAGCAGGGGGAAACGAATCTCGCGATAACCGTAGCTCTGCAATACATCTTTAATTTTTTGCTCGAGATATTGCCAGGTGGGCGATTGCTCCGGCAATAAATCATTCATGCCGCGCAGCGACTGTATCTTACTCAAAATTGATCCTGTACCTTATTACTAGCGCTCAGTCAGACGCAATTAACTGCTCACGCAGCTTCGCCTTTTCAGCAGCTTTTTGACGAATACGATCTTCCAGTTCATTGACCAGGTTGCCCTGTGCCAATTTAACAGTGGGCTTGCCATCGATAAATAATACGTTTTTCGGTGTGCCGCCCGTTAAGCCCATGTCCGCCGCTTTTGCCTCGCCAGGACCATTAACGACACAGCCAATCACGGCGATATCCAGTGGTATTGTGACATCTTCCAGGCGGCTTTCCAGCTCATTCATGGTCTTGATTACATCGAAATTTTGCCTTGAACAACTTGGGCAGGCAATAAAGTTAATGCCTTTGCTACGCAGGCTCAGGCTCTTTAACAAATCCCATGCAACTTTAACTTCTTCGACCGGATCAGCCGCGAGGGAGATGCGTATGGTGTCGCCGATACCTTCCATCAACAATATACCCAGGCCAACCGCTGACTTAACAGTGCCAGAGCGGAGGCCACCTGCTTCGGTAATGCCGAGATGCAGGGGTTGGTCGATCTGACTGGCGATCATCCGATAAGCGGCAACGGCCATAAAAACATTTGAGGCTTTAATACTTAATTTAAAATTTTGGAAATCCAGGCGATCAAGAATATCGACATGTCTCATGGCCGACTCGACCATCGCTTCTGGCGTCGGCTCTCCGTATTTTCTTTGTAGGTCTTTTTCCAACGATCCGGCATTGACACCAATACGGATGGGGATATTTAAATCCTTCGCCTTGTCAACCACGGCGCGAACCCGATCTTCCTTGCCGATATTGCCGGGGTTGATACGCAGGCAATCAACACCGTGGTCTGCCACTTTAAGCGCTATCTTATGGTCAAAATGAATATCGGCAATAAGCGGCACCTGGACCTGACGCCGAATTTCACCGAAGGCTTCTGCAGCGTCCATAGTCGGCACCGAAATCCTGACAAGATCGGCCCCAGCAGTGTGAATGCTTTCCACCTGGGCTACTGTCGCCGCTATATCAGTCGTTTCAGTATTGGTCATACTTTGCACTGAAATAGGCGCGTCGCCACCGACCGGCACATCACCCACCATGATTTGTCGTGATTGACGACGTACTATCGGAGATTCAATTGACATTGATCAGGACGCTTTTTCAACAGTACAAATTATTGGCATTGGGGGACGCTAATCAGCCCCGGGAGTTGTATCGCTAATTACGGCAGGAGTTCGGTAATATTCATCGGTCTCTCCAGCAAGGGCAGCAACCGCCGAGATCAACAGTATTAAGACGACCCCGCATAATATCGCCAGGCGTATTTGCGGGTTAACCAGCAAGGGAGTTTGGTGTTGTTCCTTACTTTGTTGCTCATCACCTTCAATCAGCAATTCAAAGTCCTGGAGCACGGATGCATCATTTATATTTAACAAAGCACAGTAGCGCCTAATGTAGCCTCGAATATAAACGGGCGAAGGCAGTTTGTCATAATCATCGGCCTCCAGGGCTTTGAGCGACCGCTCTGTTAGTCCCAGAGAAGTGGATACCTCTTCAATAGAAATCGACAAATCCGTTCTCGCCTTGCGCAATTTAAGACCAGGCAAAGAGTTCAAGTCAGGAACCGTCGTTTTGTCACTCACAGCAAACTCTCATGGATTTTTGAGCCATTGTTGATAATCAAGATATTGCTGAGAATAGGGGTACATTTTTTCTAGGGCCAGGCCTTTGCTGGCGACACCATCCTTATTACCAAAGGCGTCCTCTAACCTGACACCAAGCCATAGCGCTCGTGCCCTCGGGCCTACAAGCTCGTCATATTTACGTAGGTATCGTTTGGCTAGGGGCAATTTATTTTGAGCGTAGTAGACGGTTGCTAGCTCAATATAGGACGGGGCCATTGAAGGGTTGATATTAATAGACTTTTCCCACGCAGTAATGGCTTCCTCAGTTTTCCCCAACCGATTTGCAACATCGCCCAAACTGGCGTAAACCCGCGCCCGACGGGGGTAGTCAAGGTCCGTTGCAGCGCGGATTAATTCTGCATAAGCCTCATCATTTTTTCCTTCACTTAACAGGAAAATAGCGTAGTTGTTTCTCGTTGCGGTATGATCGGGCTCATATCTTAGCGCCTTCAGGTAATATTCTCTGGCCAGCTCAGTCTCTTTTTCAAGCTGATAGAGCAATGCCATACCATTATTTGCTGCCGCTGACTTAGGATGTGATTTAAGCGCCTTTTGCAAATGGAACCTGGCCCCATCTTGATTACCTTCGCGGAGATAGGCCAGGCCCAATTTGACAGATGTGTCGAGAGCGTCTTGTCGCCTGATTTTCTTATCAGCAGAAGACAGATTTGTCGAGTTTAATCCGGTCTTTCCAGAATAAGTGGTTGTCGTACAACTCGTGTTGAGTACAACAAGACCTGCGATAATCGAGATGGCAATTGCCTTCATCATTTTATTTGTTCAACTTGGAGTTATATTTACCACTTGCAAGTTATCAAAACTCTCAGCCCGATAACGTTCATTACGACGGGTTCGATCATTCACTTCGCCCGCTAGCTGACCACAGGCAGCAGCGATATCATCACCCCGAGTCGTTCGCACCGTAGCAGTGTAACCGGCTTCGTGGAGTATATCTCTAAATCTATACATGGCGTTATTTGATACCCGCCGGTAGTTTGAGCCAGGAAACGGATTAAAGGGAATCAGGTTGATTTTGCACGGCGTTGTACTCAGCAGTTCAACCAGTTCAAGAGCGTGTTCCTGGCGGTCATTCACCTGGTCAATCAACGTGTACTCTATCGTTATTTTACGCCGTTGATCCGGTAGTTTTTCCAGGTAGCTGCGAGCTGAATCCAGTAAAGCACTAATAGGGTATTTTTTATTAAGCGGTACCAGTTGATTCCTTAACGCGTCATTGGGCGCATGGAGGGAAACCGCTAAAGAAACGTCAGTCACATCTCCTAATTTATTCAGCGCAGGAACAACACCTGCGGTACTCAAGGTAACACGACGTTTGGAGTACCCATATGCGCAGTCGTGCATCATAAGGTTGACTGCTTCTACAACGTTATCAAAATTAAGCAGAGGCTCGCCCATACCCATTAGTACAACATTGGTCACCGCACGATCATTGTGTGCTCGACCTGGGGCAAGCGCCTGCACCGCTATCCATACCTGACCGACAATTTCGGCGGCATCTAAATCTCGATTAAATCCCTGTTTGCCAGTGGCACAAAAACTACAATCCAGGCTACAGCCAATTTGTGAGGAAACGCAAAGCGTGCCACGACCATTTTCTGGAATATACACCGCCTCGACACAGCTGCCACCCCTGGTTTTGATTAACCATTTAATGGTGCCATCTTTGGAATCAGATCGGCTAACCACCTCCGGCAAATGCACTTCGGCAATTTGATTCAGGCGCTCGCGAAGCGGTTTCGATAGATCGGTCATCTCGTTAAAGTCGGTGACACCGCGAACATGTATCCATTTCATGACCTGTCTGGCTCGAAATTTTTTTTCGCCAAGCGCTTCGAAAAACTCCACCAGGCGCTGCTCACCCAGGCCCAGTAAATTTGCCCTGGAATTGCTAACCGCAGATTTCGAATCGCCCGCAGAGCTTGTCGCCATAGCTTTTATTCTAACCTCGCTTAACTGCGAGGACAGAGCTCACTCTCGTTAAAAAAATAGTTAATTTCCCGCGCAGCAGACTCTACTGAATCAGAACCGTGTACGGCATTAGCATCAATCGTGTCCGCGAAGTCAGCCCGGATAGTCCCAACGTCTGCGCCTTCAGGATTAGTCGCACCCATCAGTGCGCGATTGGTTTCAATCGCATTCTCGCCCTCCAACACCTGCACAACAACAGGTCCAGAAGTCATAAAGGTTATTAGATCGGCAAAGAAACCTTTACCTTCATGCTCAGCGTAAAAACCACCCGCTTGTTGCTCAGATAAGCGCGCCATTTTCGCTGCCACCACTGTTAAGCCTGCACGTTCAAAACGACTAATAATGTCGCCGATTACATTTTTTGCGACAGCATCGGGCTTAATAATAGAAAGGGTGCGTTCAATTGCCATTCATAACTCCAAAGGTCTATGTTGGGGATATCTATGTTCAGGATAGCTATGTTCAGGATATCTATGTTCAGGATATCTATATTTGGGACATCAGCAAAACCGCACCAGGTGCACAGCAAAGCTAAAACCAATTTTCTACAGGACAAAGCGGTGGCGGATTTTACTCCTCCCCACAGGGGCTTACAAGGAACCGAACTCTGCGGCAGCGAAGCTCATGCGGCTAAATAATTTCTGAACTGATCGACAGGTACGGGCATACTGAAATGTGCCCCCTGATAGGTATCACAGCCGACTTTGCGCAACACATCGAGAGACTCAACATCTTCGACACCCTCAGCCGTGACATGTAGCCCATATTGCCGGGACACTGCCAAAATTGCTTCAACCACACCACGGCTCTCAGGATCGCTATGGATATTGTGAATAAATTCTCGATCAATTTTAAGCCAGTCGAAGGGCAATCGTTTTAGATAAATCATCGAGGAATAGCCAATGCCAAAATCATCAATTGAAAATTGAGCACCAAGAGATTTGATAGCAGACATCTTATTAATGACATCTTCCACATTCTCAATCATCAGACTTTCAGTTACTTCGAAGTTGAGATACTTAGGATCAACCTCATAACTATGCAAGCTGTGCTCAATGACCTCTAGTAATTGTGGGTCATTAAATTGCCTCGGACTAATATTAATACCAAGTCGCATATGATCTAGCCAAAGACCTTCATCAAGAAAATTCCGGATGTATTCACAGGCGGTGCGGATGACCCAGTGGCCAACATCGACAATCAGCCCAGATGATTCGAGAAGAGGAATAAACTCTGACGGCATATTGGTGATGCGATCGGCATTAATCCATCTTAACAATGCCTCGCCACCCATCACGCGACCATCTCGAACATCTATTTGCGGTTGGACATAGAGCACAAATTCCTGGTTATCGACAGCCTTACGAAGCCGGGTATTCAAGCCTATTTGCCGTTGGGCTTTGTCGCTAATGCTCTTATCGAAAAAGGCAATGCCGTTTCGACCTTTACGTTTAGCCTCATACATCGCGGTATCAGCATACTGCAAGGCGCGTTCTGCAGAAGTCTCATGATCGATCAATAGCGCTATGCCCACGCTAGCCGTCAATATAAATTCATTGCCATCATAAAAAATGGGGTTGGCGACGACCTCCTTGGCTCGGCTCGCCATCGCGTTCGCATTTTCAGCACCCTGGGTGGCGTTTTCACCAGCCAGAGGTAAAAAAAGCATGAATTCGTCACCACTCATACGGGCAACCATAGCGGTATCGTCGATCATCGATTCCATCGCGCGGGCAACTTTAAATAGCACCTGGTCGCCGACATCATGACCCCAGGAATCGTTAATATCCTTGAAATGATCCAGATCGACTAGCATCAGTGCGGCACAAATTTGTTCACCAGATGTTTCCTCCTGGTGTTGCCTGATGGTCTCGATCAATAATTGCCGACTGGGTAGGCCGGTCAAACTATCGAAATAAACATCACGATCCAGATTCGAGTAAAAGTATCGATTATCGCTGCCGGCGCCTGAGAGCTTGTCGAGTACGGCTTCTCTTTTTACGGTCAATAAACTGTCGGGTGCCTGATCAAACTCGGCATTAAGTTCGGCCTTACCTTCAGGATGACTTTCAGAAGTAAATTCGGAAGTAACTTTACTGTTATCGTCGAAATTAAATGCTGCACTATTTTCTACGTGATTTTCTATGTGCGACATCAAGTCCGTCGATTTACCCGCCACAGGAAGGTCTGTATTGGGAGTTTCAGTTGAATCAGCTGGATGCACCTGGTGATCACCCGACAAGGTCTGCCCGGGAATCAGCGTGACGACTAACTCTTTATCGCCCTCATCCAGTTGCTGGATATGCAACGCGACGTTCTCAGCCGTGTCACCCATTTGCAGATGCCACTGTAATGCTGACAGCCCTTCGTTCAGAGCCGTATTGATTTTTTCTTTGAGGGAGATTAAAGCAAGCGATTCGCTCAGTTCGGTCTCTTCAAGGGACACGCCCAAAAGAGCACGTTTGTCGCAGGCCAGTATTTCACGGGCTTTGGGATTGCTATCGACACAAATGCCGTAGACGAAGAACAAAGTGCCGTAGGGGGAGGTTTCCAGTAATAATTTGTAAAGCTCTTCTTTAGAGCCCATAAACTGCAGTCCTTGTCCTATACGCCTATTTCGGCACTTTTCCGCAGGTTTATCTGGATTGAGTTTTAGCTGACTTCGTCAATCCAGGCCATTTGTATCGCTTCTAAAATTTTTTCTCCGCAGCGATCCGGATCATCATCAAAATCGGGCAAAGCCAAAACCCAGGCCCGCAAGTCGACAAAATTGACGTATTGTGGATCAACATTGGCACGAGCGTCCGACAATTCGATCGCAATATCAGCTACATCCGTCCATTGCATTTTCATCGTTCATTCTACTCTTTTAATGGCGTTCCGAGACCATATTTATTGTGTATTTTGGAATTTCGACGACTAAATCCTGATTTGATACTATTACCTGACAACTTAGTCTTGAATCAACATCCAGACCCCAGGCTTTGTCGAGCATATCTTCCTCCAGATCACTGGCCTCAGCCAATGACTCTGCCCCCTCACGAATATGTACGTGGCAAGTGGTGCAGGCACAGGCCAACTCACAGGCATGTTCAATATCGACACCATTTTTTAGCGCGGCCTGACAAAGGCCGGCACCGACTTCAGCCTCAATCACCACACCATCCGGACAAATGCTTTCATGGGGCAAGAATATAATTTTTACAGTGTCGGGCATCAATCATGACCCTCGTCAAAATCATCTATATGATGCCCAGAAAGCGCACCCTTGATAGCGGCGTCCATACGTCTGGCAGCAAAATCTTCGCTTAATTTGGCCAGGTCTTCGATCTGTCTGCCGAGCTGCCGATGATCGGTACTGGTGTTGCGCACCTGAGATAACTCTTTTAACCCGGTTCGCAAACAATGCAGTTCATTGTCCGTCAATAAAGTTGCGCCATCCTGCATCAGGGCAGAGTCAATGTCTTCAAACAGACGATCCGCCTCGACCTGCTGCTCGCGCAAGGCTCTGAGTTGCACATCTTCGGTGGCATGATCGATTGATTCCTGTAGCATTTTGCCGATTTCCTGGTCATCCAGACCATAGGAAGGTTTCACTTCGATGCGGGCCTGAGTGTCGCTGGTCAGCTCTTTGGCAGTAACATTTAATAGTCCATCGGCATCCACCTGATAGGTGATGCGAATTTTTGCCGCCCCCGCCGCCATCGGCGGTAAGCCTTTGAGATCAAAACGGGCCAGCGAACGGCAATCATCAACCAGCTCTCTTTCGCCCTGGACGACATGCACAGCTAATGCCGTTTGCCCATCTTTGAAGGTGGTAAATTCCTGGGCTTTGGCAACCGGGATAGTCGTGTTGCGATGAATTATTTTTTCCACGAGCCCACCCATAGTTTCAACGCCTAGTGACAACGGCACTACATCAAGCAGCAACATTTCCTCGCCAGGCTTATTGCCGACCAGCACATCCGCCTGACGGGCAGCACCCATGGCAACCACCGTATCGGGATCGATATTGACCAGAGGCGACTGCTGAAAGAATGCTTCGGTTTTTTCTCTAACTCTTGGCATACGGGTGGTGCCACCAACCATAACAACCGCAGTGAGTTCATCGAGCGCGACGCCTGCATCGCGCAGGGCTTTTTTTGAAGCCCGCAACGTTCGGTCAATCATATTATCGACACAGGCATTGAGCTGTTTATGGTCAAGTTCGCCAGTCCAGTCCTCAAATTCGACGGGGGTAACCGGCTCACTCGATAGCGATTCCCTGGCACCTCGCGCTGTAGCGATCAGGCTTCGATATTGCTTTGCGTCCAGGCTTTGCTCCGACTCGCACTGGTCGGCCATCGAGTTGGTCATCCAGTCGGCAACGGCGCGATCAAAATCATCTCCGCCCAGGGCTGTATCGCCTCCGGTCGACAACACTTCAAAAACATCACGTGATAAACGCAATATCGATATATCGAAGGTCCCGCCACCCAGGTCATAAACGGCAATAACACTTGAGTCGTTATTATCAAGACCGTAAGCAATCGCGGCCGCGGTCGGCTCATTAAGCAGACGCAGCACTTTAATTCCGGCCAATAGCGCTGCATCTTTTGTCGCCTGACGTTGTGCCTCATCGAAATAAGCTGGCACGGTAATAACGGCTCCATCCAGGGGGCCGCCCAGCGCCAGTTCAGCGCGCTGGGCTAGTGTGCTGAGAATTTCGGCCGACACTTCCACCGGGCTTTTAACTCCACAACGGGTCACAAAACTCAGCATGCCACCCCGGTTTTCGGCCAACTCATAACCCAACTCGGTGCTATTTTGCAGACGTTCATTCTGGCTACGACCCATAAACCGTTTCACCGAAACTATAGTGTTTTGAGGGTCGAGAATACTTAGTTCGTTTAGCCCATAACCGACACTCACTTCAGCTTCGCCGTAGTGGACGATTGACGGCATCAGGGATTGACCCGCCTGATCCGCGAGAACTTCCGCGCTACCGCTTCTGACAGTCGCTACCAGTGAGTTGGTGGTACCCAGGTCAATACCCACGGCTCGTTTGCTTTGGTGGGGAGCGCGGGATTGGCCCGGTTCTGAAATTTGTAAAAGCGCCAAGTAACGGAATCCTGGTTGAGTTAATGCTGTTTACTGTCGATGACTAAATATTCTATGGCAAAACAATCTATAGCCAAATAATGCCCATTAGAAAATGTTATGCAACTGGCTAAAGAGCTCGCCATAAACGGCTAAAGGCTCTCCTCAAGATGCGCTTCTAGTTCCTCGATCTCTCTCAGCAACTTGCCGTAAAACTGTAGCTTCGCCAGGGTCTCGCCTGCAGCGTCGAGATCACTCCGATCATATTCATCCGCAAAAGCCTGTTCTAAGGCGTCGGCGTCGGCCCGCACCTGCTGTTCGAGCATATCTAACTGGGCAAATGGCTCGCCGGCCTGATTAATGTCCGCCAACTGTTCGCGCAAATTCATTTGCGTCATTAAAAATCCGGTATCCGAGGTGGTTTTGTTGCCGTTATCCGGCTCGATGCCCGCCATCTCAAGCAAATATTGACCGCGTTTTACCGGGGAAAGCAGCGCCTCGTAAGCCTGATTTACTGCGGCGGCTGATTGCACCGCCAGACGTTGTTGCTGAGCTGATTGCCCAGCATATCGGTCGGGATGAAATTGTCGCTGCAAGACCAAATATCGCTCTTTTAATAACTGCTTATCGATCTCAAAGACAATAGGTAGATCAAAAATTTCGAAATAGTTGTGGCTAAAATTCACGGTACGGTAGTTACGAAGAAAATCGGCTAAGAAACAAAGACTACGCCCAGGACAAAGATCAAAAAAGGAGCGTTATACGTTAAAACTCTCCCCGCACCCACATTCATTTTTGACATTGGGATTATTAAATTGGAAACCTTCGTTTAACCCTTCTTTGACAAAATCAAGCTCGGTACCATCGAGGTAAATCAGGCTCTTTGGGTCAATAAATAGCTCGACCTGCCCAGACACGAAGACCGAGTCTTCCTCGCCAGGCTGATCGACAAACTCAAGCACATAGGACATCCCGGAACAGCCGTTAGTGCGCACGCCCAGGCGAATTCCACAGCCATGACCGCGACCTTGCAGGTACTGCTCGACATGTTGTTCCGCTGCGGGGGTCATTGAAATTGCCATTAAGTTTTCCTCTAAATATATCTCTCGATACTGCTTTTAATACTGATAGCTATCTGCTCAGCGTGTTGTCAGGCTCAACTATCCTTCTTGCCCTTGCTTGCTTCTAATATCCTGAATGGCCGCCTGAATAGCATCTTCCGCCAATACCGAGCAATGAATCTTCACCGGCGGCAATGCCAACTCTTCAGCTATCTCAGAATTTTTGATTTTGGCTGCGTCTTCTAAGGTCTTGCCTTTCACCCATTCAGTCAGCAATGAGCTGGAAGCGATGGCCGAACCGCAACCATAGGTCTTAAATTTAGCGTCTTCGATAACGCCATCATTGTTGATCTGAATTTGCAAACGCATCACATCGCCACAGGCTGGCGCGCCGACCATACCGGTACCAACATTGGCAGCTTTATCGTCGAGCTTGCCGACGTTACGGGGGTTGTCATAGTGGTCGAGTACTTTATCGCTGTATGCCATGATTTATTCTCCTACTTCGTAAACAGTAAACCGCAAAAATACGGTTCAGTGCGCAGCCCATTCAATTTTCGATAAATCCACACCGTCTTTGTACATATCCCACAGCGGTGACAGCTCACGGAGCTTTTCCACTGCCTCTTTCACCTTTTCAATCGTAAAATCCACCTCTTCTTCGGTGGTAAAACGACCGATGCTAAAACGCAGGGAACTATGCGCCAGCTCATCTTCAAGACCCAACGCACGTAGAACATAAGAGGGCTCGAGACTTGCCGAGGTACAGGCCGAGCCGGAAGATACAGCCAGATCCTTAAGCGCCATAATCAGCGATTCACCTTCAACATAGGCCAGGCTGACATTTAAGTTGCCGGAAACACGATGTTTAAGAGATCCATTCAAATGCGCTTCTTCAATAGTGTTCAGGCCATCCCAAAGACGCGCTTTAAGTGCTGATATTCGTTCGTTTTCTTCAACCATTTCTGCGTTTGCAATGCGGAACGCTTCACCCATACCGACGATCTGATGGGTCGGCAATGTACCAGAACGCATACCCCGCTCGTGGCCACCACCATGCAACTGCGCCTCGATTCTTACCCGTGGCTTGCGACGCACATAAAGTGCACCCATGCCCTTTGGCCCATAAATTTTATGGGCCGAGAAGGACATCAAATCCACTTTCATGACTGCCAAATCTATTGGTACTTTGCCAGCACTTTGCGCGGCATCGACGTGAAAGAGCACGCCACGCTCACGGCACAACTCACCAATGGCGGTTATATCGTTGATCACACCAATCTCGTTATTGACATGCATGATGGACACTAATGTGGTGTCATCACGTATGGCATCGGCCACTGCCTGAGCAGAGGTTAAACCTTCACTATCAGGATCGAGATAGGTGACTTCATAACCCTCTCGCTCTAGCTGCCGACAGGTATCAAGCACTGCCTTGTGTTCGATTTTGGAGGTAATGATGTGCTTGCCCTTACCGGCATTGAAATGCGCTACACCCTTTATGGCCAGGTTATCTGATTCAGTGGCGCCAGATGTCCAAACGATTTCCCGAGGATCGGCATTGATCAAATCCGCAACATGCTGTCGCGCTTCCTCGACTGCCGCTTCGGCCTGCCAGCCGAAACTATGAGAGCGGGACGCCGGATTGCCAAACACACCGTCGCTGGTCAGGCATTCTGCCATTCGCGCAGCGACTCGAGGATCAACCGGCGTTGTTGCGGAATAATCCAGATAGATGGGCAGTTTCACTGCGAGTGCTCCGCTAATTTATAGAAAGCCTTATGGACAGCTTTGGATAAAGTCTTATGCATTAACCGTCTCTGTTTCTATCAAGTTCTGAGGGTTGTTTGCCGCCGATTCATGACCGTCCTGACGTTCACAAATCGATTGCACGTGTTCTTTTCTGGTCAACTGGGCGAGACTAATGCCACTGAGGAAAAGGTGTATCTGAGTGCTCAGGTCATCCCATAAATGATGGGTTAGACACATTTCACCGTTTTGACAAATACCTTTACCGCCGCAATTGGTAGCGTCAGTCGATTCATTGACGGCGTCGATAATATCGGCAACATTGATGGCCTCTTCTGAGCGGCTTAAACGATAGCCACCACCGGGTCCGCGGACACTGCTAACTAGCTCGCCCCTCCTCAACTTGGCGAAGAGCTGCTCAAGATAGGAAAGTGAGATGTCCTGCCGAGAAGATATATCGGCGAGGCTAATGGGTCCATCCTTGCCGTGTAGCGCCAAATCCAACATCGCTGTCACTGCATAACGCCCGCGAGTAGTAAGCTTCATCCAGAAAACCTGTCAAGCCTTGAGAGTCGGCATTATCAAATAACCCACTCTTTTAGTCAAGTAAATACCCGACTAATTTAATCAACTTTAGATGCTGGGTTTTCGTTATGCTCGGCAACCTGCTTTTGCCTAAAAACAGCGTTTTGAATAGCGGTTAACACGCCACGCATAATTGACAACTCCATACTATCCGGCCTTATACGATTAAAAAGCCGACGCAAGCGGGTCATAGTCTGCCTGGGGTTAGCGCGATCATGAAAACCCAAATCCACCAAAGCCTGCTCCATATGTTCGTAATAAAGCTCCAGCTCTTTGACCTTCGCTGGCGGCACGTCCCACGCATTAGCGGTAGCATAAGCGCTACCCTCATCGGCCAGTGCAGCCATGCGCACCTCATAGGTCAAGACCTGCACCGCCGCCGCCAAATTCAGGGAACTGTATTCTGGATTAGCTGGAATATGTACATGATAGGTACATTTATGTAGCTCCTCGTTGGTCAGGCCTCTATCTTCTCTGCCAAAGACCAGAGCCACTTCCTGTTCGTGAGCTTCGTGCCAGACCTTTTCACCACACTCGCGAGGGTTTAACAATGGCCAGGGAATGGTTCGATCTCGGGCACTGGTACCAATGACAAGCCCACAATCTGCAATCGCTTCGTCAAGGCTCTCGACCACCACGGCGCGGTCGAGAATATCCGCCGCATTGGCCGCTCGCCAAACGGCTCGGTCGGCAGGAAACTCTTTGGGCGCGACCAGATAGAGCCGACCCAGGCTCATATTCTTGATCGCCCGCGCCGCAGCGCCGATATTGCCTGGGTGGCTAGTATTCACCAACACCACACGGATATTGTTAATTTGTTGATCCATAATGATCACAGTTCCTCTACTACTCAGTAGCACACCGAACGAACACACCGATAGCGCACCGGGATCAATACGTAAGTATGAGCCCAAAAAATTGCGCGCATTGTACCCTCAAGATTGTACCCCGGAGCAGGACTCCAGACATAAACGAGCTATTAGTCGAGAGCCTGATTTTGTTACACTCCGCGACCCTCGAAACAATGCTCTGGAATACCCATGGAACCGATGATCAATATCGCCTTGCAAGCCGCTCGCAGTGCTGGCGAACTGATCATCAAGGCTTCGTCAAAACTTGACCGCATCAAGATCGACGAAAAAGGTCGAAACGATTTTGTCACCGAAGTTGATCGGGCTGCCGAAAATGAAATTATTTATCATTTGCGCAAAGCCTACCCTGACCACAGCATTCTCTGTGAAGAAACCGGCTTTCATGAAGGCACAGACAGCGCCTCAGAATGGGTCATCGACCCTCTCGATGGCACCACCAATTTTATTCGCGGCATTCCCCACTACGCCATATCCATAGCGTTTCGACAGGCTGGCAGACTTGAGCATGCGATAGTCTACGATCCGGTCAAGCTAGAGGAATTCACCGCCAGCCGCGGTCGGGGTGCCTACCTTAATGGCGGTCGCATCCGGGTATCAGGCCGAATAGATGCTGCGGGTGCTCTCTATGCCACCGGCATACCTTTTAGTGGCCAGCCTTTCGACAATATGTCACCGTATTTGATGACTATGGCTGCCCTGGCGGATCAGTCATCCGGTATACGACGCATGGGCGCAGCCTCTCTCGATCTGGCCTATGTGGCCGCAGGCCGTTACGACGCCTTTTGGGAAATGTATCTCAAACCCTGGGACATCGCCGCAGGGGTATTACTTATCCAGGAAGCCGGTGGACTGATCGCAGACTTTCAAGGGGGTAACAACTTTCTGGAGTCAGGCCATATCGTTGCCGCGACACCGCGCTTGCTAAAACCAACTCTGCAAACAGTCGGCAAGCACCTTGGCCAACTGATCTAAGTCTCCTGGCACCCCGAAAATACCTAAACGCACCAAGGGTTTAAAAACTGCCAATCCCAGGCGTCAAATTACAACTACATTTCTATCTGCCAATAAAAAATAATCCAAATATGAGTCTGAACTGAGGAAAGCTGAAATGGAACATCGACTACCATTGCAGGAATTTCTTCACCGAGTCGCGAGTCACCCAGATAAAAACTTCCTGTACCAGCCAGACAATCGGATCTGGCGAACACTGACGTGGAGAGAGGTTGATGACCAGGCGCGTCGCATTGCCAGTGGCTTATTAGCACAGAATTATCAAGCAGGAGATCGTATTGGCATCCTCGCAAAAAACTGTGCTGAATGGTTTATCGCAGATATCGCTATCACGATGGCAGGCATGATTAGCGTGCCTATCTATTCGACCGCGGGCGTCGAAACCATCGAGCATATCTTAAACCACAGTCAGGCCAAAGCCATATTTGTGGGCAAGCTCGATAGCCTCGACCCAGCGCAACAAGCCATACCTCCCGAATTATTACGCATCGCTATGCCCTATCCCACCATCGGGGCTCAGGCTAACTGGAATACCTGGTTGGCTGAACATCCACCATTAGACCAGACCGCAGACCCTGCGCCAGAAGACACCATGACCCTGGTCTACACATCGGGCAGTACCGGCCTACCCAAAGGCGTAGTGCTGAGCCATAAAAATATCGCCGCCTCTGCAGATTGCTCTGCCGACATCTTCGCTTATAACACTCAAGACCGTAGTATGTCCTACTTGCCTCTCGCCCATATCACCGAACGCTGCGCTGTGGAGTGGTCCGCTATTTATGGTGGCATAGAAGTTTTCTTTACAGAGTCACTAGATACTTTTATTGACGATGTGAAGCATGGGCAACCCACACACTTTATTTCTGTACCCCGACTATGGACAAAATTTCAGTCGGAAATACTGACCAAATTACCCGACCAAAAACTTCAATGGCTGCTGCGTATTCCTCTGATAAACAAGCTGGTAGCGAGAAAAATCCGCCGAGGTTTGGGGCTTAACCAGTGCCGATTATTTGGCTCAGGTTCTGCACCCATATCACCCAGCATTTTGCATTGGTACAGCCGCCTGGGCATAAATATTAGTGAAGGCTGGGGTATGACCGAAACCTCCGGTTTATCCTGCGCCACTATTCCCTTTGAACAAAGCTTAGTAGCTAGCATCGGACGGCCTTTGCCCTGTGTTGAGATGAAACTGGCTGATTCCAGCGAGATATTGATTCGCGGCGATGCTGTATTTACCGAGTATTACAACAATCCTGAAGCCAGCGAGGAAGCTTTTACTGACGGCTGGTTTCACACCGGTGACCTGGGTGAAGTGGTTCACAATGGTGCTTATAAAATTATTGGTCGGGCTAAAGAGCAATTTAAAACTGGCAAAGGTAAATATGTATCCCCCGCGCCCATTGAGAATCTACTCGGTCGTAATACAGACATTGAGCTCGCCTGCGTGCTGGGTTCAGGAAGAAAACAACCGATTGCTATCGTTGTGCTCAGCGAACATTTGCACTCCCACGGCCCCGAAAATCGCGACGACACCACTGAACGTCTTGCCACAATACTGACAGAAGTTAACGAAGCATTGGAAAGCCATCAACGTTTAGATCACTTAATTGTCAGCAAAGAAACCTGGACTATTGAAAATGACTTCCTGACGCCGACATTAAAAATACGTCGAAAGCAGCTCGAAGAACATTATCAGCATTTTATTGCCCTCGAACTCACTGACCCAGTCGTTTGGCATGCAGAACACGACTAACCAGGCGGCCCGGCAACCACGGATTGCGATTTCACGCTTACTCAATACTGAATATTTATCCCGTGCTTGCTAGCGAGCCTGGTGTTGACTTTGACGCCGTCACTTGCCAGTGTTCGCCTCTGAAAAATATTAGACAAAAGGATACGCATGAGCCGCAACACTGACCCGGACAATGTCGAAAGCACTGGCGACAACACCCGCTCTAGCAAAGTCTATCACCACGATGAGGCAGAAAATCTGCCTCCCAGCTCGCAACATGACAGCGAAGTGCTCTCGGAAGAGAATTTAAAAAGCTACTGGCGAGCTAATATCAAAGTGCTTATCACTCTGCTCGGAGTTTGGGCCTTTGTATCGTTTATTTGCGGCATCCTGCTGGGTGACTGGCTCGACCAATTTTATCTGGGCGGTTTCCCTCTGGGCTTCTGGTTTACCCAGCAGGGCGCAATGCTCTGTTTCGTTGCTATTATCTTTGTCTATCATTACTGGATGCAGCACATCGAGCGAGCCCACGGCGTTGATGACGATATAGACAGCCAGCCTGCGCAACAGCCGGAGGGTTAGGCCATGGATGCACAAACACTTAGCTATATTTTTGTCGGCCTGTCGTTTGCGCTCTATATCGGCATCGCCTTCTGGTCCCGGGTCACTTCCACCAGCGAGTTTTACGTAGCCGGAGGCGGCGTCCACCCCGTCGTCAATGGCATGGCCACCGCTGCAGACTGGATGAGCGCCGCATCCTTTTTATCGGTCGCAGGGTTACTCGCTTTTGCCGGACGAGATGCGTCTGTATATATGATCGGCTGGACGGGAGGTTACGTCCTGCTAGCGCTGTTGCTCGCTCCCTATCTACGGAAGTTTGGTCGCTTCACCGTGCCAGAATTTATTGGTGACCGTTATTACTCCAACGTCGCCCGGGTGGTGGCAGTGATCTGCCTGATCTTTATTTCCTTTACCTATATCGCCGGACAAATGCGCGGCGTCGGCATCGTCTTCTCACGGTTTTTAGAAGTCGAAATTAACACCGGCGTCATCATTGGCATGGCCATCGTTTTTTTCTACGCGGTTATGGGCGGCATGAAAGGCATCACTTATACCCAGGTCGCACAGTATTGCGTGCTGATTTTTGCTTTCCTCGTACCCGCCGTTTATCTATCCATTATGTGGACCGACAATCCGATTCCACAATTAGGCTTTGGCGACATACTCAATGACGGCTCGGGTTTAACTGTGCTGGAAAAACTTGACCAGGTGACCGTTGAGTTGGGCTTTACCGCCTACACACAAGCCACTCGCAGTAAAATTGACTCCCTGGCCATCGTCGCTGCCTTGATGATCGGCACGGCTGGCTTGCCCCACGTGATCGTGCGTTTTTTTACCGTACCCAAAGTATCCGACGCCCGAAAGTCAGCCGGATATGCCCTCGCCTTTATTTGCGTGATGTATACCACCATTCCAGCTGTGGCGGCTTTTTCCCGATTGAACCTGTCGGAAAGTGTTAATGAAATCGCATACGCTGAAGCCCCTTCCTGGGTGGCTAACTGGGAAAACACCGGCTTAATCGCCTGGCGCGATAAAAACGGTGACGGCATTATTCAATACCGCGCGGGCAAGGCCCTGGATCCAGCCAAACCACAGTTTACCGGCCAGCGCGGCGAATATGGTGAGCGCGTGGTGAGCAATACACCCACATCCAGCACCAACGAAATTTATGTGGATCGGGATATTATGGTGATGGCCAACCCAGAGATTGCACAATTACCCAACTGGGTGGTCGCACTGATCGCTGCGGGTGCAGTCGCTGCAGCTTTATCTACCGCTGCGGGCTTGTTGCTGGTGATTTCCAGCTCCATCGCCCACGACCTGATGAAGCGCACATTTATGCCCAACATTACCGACAAACAGGAATTATTATCCGCACGCCTTGCTGCGGTTGCGGCTATTTTAGTCGCAGGTTGGTTCGGCATTAATCCCCCTGCTTTCGTTGCGCAAACGGTGGCCTTCGCTTTCGGTATGGCGGCTGCATCTTTGTTTCCGCCTATCGTTATGGGTATTTTTTCAAAACGCGTCAATCGACAAGGGGCCATTTGCGGCATGTTGACCGGCCTCGTGCTGACCGTTGGCTACATTGTTTATTTCAATTTCCTGGCACCCGAACTCAATAATGCCGAGCATTGGCTATTTGGTATTTCGACGACCGGTATTGGCAGCGTGGGGGCCGCACTGAACGTTGCCGTCACGATTGTCGTCAGCAGAATGACCAGCGCGCCACCCCAGGAAGTGCAGGATATGGTCGACGATATTCGCATTCCCGCTGGGGCCGGTGTCGCCCATCACCACTAACACGGTGCTTAAACCTAACTCGCACCACCACTGATCAGCATCCTTAACGAGAGCAAAATTATGACCCAACCATTGAATACTATTAGGCAATTGGCCTACGTTGTAAACGATATGGATATGGCCCTGAATTACTGGATTAACACCCTCGGTGCCGGGCCATTTTTTACCATGGAACACGTCAAGCTCGACGAGCAGAAATATTACGGCGAACCTACCGACGCCGATATCTCAATAGCCCTGGGCAATTCCGGTGACCTGCAGATAGAATTGATCGTCCAACATAACGACGCTAAATCGGTCTATAAAGATTTTCTCGATGCCGGGCGCGTCGGTGTTCATCACATCGCCCTGATGCCTACCGACTACTCTGCGGCGTACCAGCAATATATATCTTCAGGCCACAAACCGGCCTTTGAATTGTCTCTGGGTGGTGCGCCAGTGGTGTATTTTGATGCGCTGAACAGCGTTGGCCATTACATTGAGCTATGGGATAACAACGCTGTTTTTAAAGATATGTTTTTGTTGGTGGAAGACGCCGCGAAAGATTGGGATGGCAGCCATCCAGTTCGACCTATGCCTGGTTAAGCACCGAAGAAATATCCCGCTGACACTGTATACATATCCAAAACCAATTCCAGTCGTGCAAAATCATTATAAATTATAAAACGCCTGTTTGGTAAGACGCCCCTCTGGGTTAACTCCGACCCAAGGGTACCGTTTAAATAAAACTAGATGCATCAAACCATGGGTCGACTGGCTACCCCTGGAACCCTACGCGCTGGAAGCCTTCGATTCCGGCTATGCCAGCGAAGACTTTGACGGCCCAAATCATGTCCAGGTCGGTGTTGACCTCACCGCTGCTCTCACTGAAAAAGTCAGCGTTGTCGGCTCTATCGCACACAGCTGGGCCTTAAAAGAAGTCGAACTAAAATGTCTTGGCGATCAGTCATGGGCGAGCCTCGGTCTGTTTGCAGAGTTCTGATCAACTCTGACGGGCAGACTGCGTAATAGCTAGACGTATCTCCCAATACCAACGAGAACTAGCGCAAAGTATATGTCATAACTATTTGTAATATAACATATATTACTCTATATTCTGAGCACAAACTAAAATCAAAATCTTAGCGGGTGCTTACCAATGGATACAGAAAATGCAGATCTCGAAAATAATGAAGGCAGGTCAAAGACTGGATTAGCTGTCGCGGGCGATTACGACTTTTCGATCGGCGAGGTCATCACAGAAAGCTGGAACAAGGTAAATGGCCTAAAAGGGCCGTTCTGGCTCGCTGCCATTATTTTGTTTGGTATCGTGTTTATTGGTGGACTCGCCTTGGGCGGTATTGCTAATTTTATTGGTTTGGTAAATGTGGCAAACCCTGGATTTGCTGTACCGATACTTATGCAAATAGCCCTGATGGCGGTGATATACCCTTTTATCGCCGGCGTTGTGATGTTGGGCGTTCGGCGTTCCGTCGACCTACCTTTATCCTACAATGAAATATTCGCCTATTTTGCCTATGTGGTTCCACTGGTAGTAGCTGGCATTCTGATGACCATCTGCATGATGCTAGGCTTTATACTTCTCATTATTCCAGGTATCTATCTCTCCGTGGCCTATATGTTTACCGTGCCACTTATTGTCGAAAAAAACCTCGGGGCCTGGGAAGCCATGGAAACTTCTCGGAAAGCTGTTACCCGCCACTGGTTTAAATTCTTTCTGATTCTGATCGTCATGACAGTTATTTTTATCGTGAGTGCAATCCCCTTAGGAATCGGCCTGATCTGGACCTATCCAATGTTTATCGCGGTAATGGGTATTCTGTATAGAGAGACTTTCGGCGTAGCGCAAAGCGAATAGATACTGTCGATTGCCCGCAAAAAAATAATCGTAGAGGCCATAAGCAAGCACAGCAATGATACCGGTCAAGACAAGCCGACCCAGACCAGAAGCTTGCTGTTGAGGCCGCTCTCTAGTTAACTGCGGATTCTCGGCGAGATAGATATCGACGAGGGTTTTAGCTTCCTTTAAATCAATACCTCGATGTTGCCGCAACGGTTTGATGGCTTCAACTTTGCGGTTAGCCTGCGCAGCGGCAATTACTTGGGGGGGGGGGGGGGGTAATTCTGAGTCCATTTGGCAACCCTCTTTGTTTAACGGTTAACGACCTTTAAAAACCGCCTCGCGACCTTCCAGCGCCGCATCGAGGGCTTCCAGATGATCTTCAGTTTGTTGCAAGGTGGCTTGCATCCCGGCAGCCATTTCGAGGGCCGCGTTAATGGGCATATCCTGGGAATCGCGGATCAGTTTTTTAGCCAGACGAACACCAATTGGCGGGTGGGTAACAATGCGTTTAGCCATGGCCATCGCCGTTTCGAGCAACTGATCAGGTGCGACTACCTCTGAGACCATACCCCATTTATCGGCTTTAGTGGCATCGATCATATCGCAGGTATAGCTCATTTCAGAAGCGCGGGACATGCCGATCACCCGCGGCAAAAACCAGGCGCCGCCGTCACCGGGTATTAAGCCTACCCGCATAAAACTCTCGGCAAAAATAGCCTTTTCTGAGGCAATACGTATATCGCACATCATGGTCAGATCACAGCCTGCGCCGATGGCGTGGCCGTTGACTGCAGCAATGGTAGGCACGGTAATTTCCTGCATGGTACGGGGAATATTCTGAATGCCCTCTGTGTACCAACGACGTATGTCGTTGGTGCTGAGTTTTCGCTCCTGAGTCATGGCGCGAATTTCCTTCAGATTGCCGCCCGAAGAAAAGCTCTTGCCAGCGCCGGTGACAATCAGACAACTGACTGATTCGTCAGCATCAGCCTTTTTCAGTTTGGCAACCAGATCTGATACCAAATCGTGAGACAGAGCGTTACGGGTTTCGGGTTGGTTGAGGGTAAGCGTCACCACTCTGCCGTCCTGTTCATACAATACGGGTTCAGTCATGGATCAATTCCTTATCGGTTTGTTTTTTCTGGCAGGTGTGAAAGTGATTTAGTTGAACGACGTGATTCTTAACTTTTACTCGCGAGGGCCTGATGCTTGCTTAGCGTTTCTCGTGCTCGGTCAACAATGGGTGCATCGATCATTTTACCTTTGAACTCTACAGCGCCACGGCCTTCCGCGAGCGCAGCTTCGTAAGCTTCCAGCAAGCCTCTGGCATGCTCAACAGCTTCAGCAGAAGGCATAAATTCCTCGTTCATAATTTCAATCTGGCTAGGATGAATACCTGGCGCTCCGGTAAAACCCATCTGTTTAGCCTGACGTATCCGTTCACGGAAAGCATCGAGATCAGAATAATCGGCGATGGTACCGACAAAGCCCAAGGGTAATATGCCCGCTTTCCGTGCAGCAAACAGCAATTGCTGGTTGGCATAAAATAAACCTTCGGCAAATGGCTCCATGCCCACTTCTGAGGAAAAGTCTTCGGCACCCAGGAACATACCAATCATGCGCGGTGAGGCGGCGGCGATTTCATCGACATTGCGCAAACCTTCGACGCCTTCTATTAATGCCACAATACGGGTATGACCAACCGGCAGACCTCGCTCTACCTCAACTTCACTAATTACCTCAGCAATAAAACGAATATGGTCAGCGCTCGTCGCCTTGGGTAAGGCGATAGTATGGACATGCTCGCAGACCGATGTTTCAAGATCACGAACTGCTAGCCGCCAGGGTCGGTTGATTCGAACCAGCACGTCGAGGCCATTGCCCGCCACCGTCGCCGCAGCTTCAGGCACCACCGCTCGCGCATTGGCTTTCTCGGGAAGAACCACACTGTCTTCCAGATCGAGAATGATCGCATCGGCACCACGGGTGTGGGCCTTGGCGACAAACTTTTCAACATTGGCCGGCACAAATAGCAGTGACCGCCACAGGGGTAAATCTTGTTGGCTCATTGTATTCTCCTCAATTTAGCCCTCAACTTAGCCTTCAATTATCCTTCAGCTAACCTTTCAAGATGGCCTTAGCCTGCATGGTCATCGCACCTTCGTGATCCACCACCCAAAGTGTTAGACCTTCATCGCCGCGACAACCCTGAATCTGAAACGGCTTGCCGTCGATAAGTGGCCGTACGGCACGAAAATCGTAATTTTTCACCTCTACACCGGGCAACTCAGCGCGCACCAATTCCAGCAAAAAGCTAGCACTCAGGGGGCCATGAACCACCAGACCAGAATAGCCCTCTTCATTCATGGCGTAATCACGATCATAGTGGATGCGATGGCTATTAAAGGTCAGGGCAGAATAACGAAACAGTAATACCGGGTCCGCGATCACTTCCCGGCTGAACTCTGGCTCCGCAGGTGGTGCCATGGGTTTGGGTGGTGGCGCGTTGGGATCAGGATCTTCGCGATAAACAATGTTCTGGTTTTCCCGGATGCACAAACGATCATCGACAAAAATTTCGTGCCCGACGGTGACGAATACCAGATCGCCAGTACCACCCTGTTTATGTTTAACACTCTGAATCGTACTGACTTTGCGGGCTTGATCACCGACATGCAAGGGCAAACAAAACTCCACATCACCCGAGGCCCACATCCGCCGGGGTAAGGTCACTGGCGGGAAAAAACCACCGCGCCTGGGGTGGCCATCATGACCGATTTCAGAGCGCCGTGCGGTGCCAAAAAAGTACAGCCAGTGCCAGGGCTCGGCCAGCTCATCACCTGCTTCCGGGACACACTCCCAATCCAGAGTAGCAGCCATGCCCCTCGCCGCGGCCACTGAAATCAGCTCTTCGCGGCTTTCCTGCTTACCCTCCCATTGCTTCAGATGGTCGATATCGATAGTGGTCATGAGTTATTCGCCAACCTGTAATGTAAAAATCAAATAAAGAACTGCCAATTAAAAGGGCTTGTCATAGGGACTTACAGTTAAAAAGGCTTATAGTCAAAAAGACTTGGGCATACCTAATTCGTGAATACCCACATGGGACAGAATCAGATTGGTAGAAATGGGCGCAGTCCGATAGAGCCGACATTCGCGGAACTTACGCTCAATGTCATATTCCTGGGTAAAACCAAAACCACCGTGGGTCTGTAGACAGGTATCCGCCGCATGCCAGGCCGCCTCCGATGCAAACATCTTGCTCATATTCGCTTCCGAACCGCAGGGTTTGCCCTCGTCAAAGAGGCGCGCCGCGTTGTACACCATCAGGGTCGCCGCCTGTAGCTCAACATAAGACCGGGCGATGGGAAACTGGATACCCTGATTCTGCCCAATCGGACGACCAAAAACCTCCCGTTCATTGGCATAAGCGGTGGCGCGCTCGACAAAAAAGCGGTTGTCGCCAATGCACTCAGAGGCAATCAAAATACGCTCGGCGTTCATGCCATCGAGAATATATTTAAACCCCTTACCTTCTTCACCCAGGCGATTGGCCGCTGGCACCCGCAAGTTATCGAAAAACAATTCTGTGGTGGAGTGGTTGATCATGGCTTTAATGGGGTTGATCGTTAGTCCATTACCCACCGCTTCACGCATATCGACTAAAAATACCGACATGCCATCGGAGGGTTTTTTACATTCCTCACGGGGCGTGGTGCGGACCAGCAAAATCATCAAATCGGAATGCTCGGTGCGGGAGATAAACACTTTCTGACCATTGATAATATAGTCGTCACCATCCCGCACAGCTTTGGTACGAATGCGGGTGGTATCGGTGCCGCTGGTGGGCTCTGTGACGCCAAAGGCTTGCAAGCGCAAAGAGCCTTCAGCAATACCGGGTAAATATTTATTCTTCTGTTCATCATTGCCATGACGTAGCAGGGTACCCATGGTGTACATCTGCGCGTGACAGGCACCGGCATTACAACCGCTGCGATGAATTTCTTCTAGAATCACACAACCCGCCTCGATGGGCAGACCAGCACCGCCGTATTCCTCCGGAATTAATACCGACAGAAAACCCGCATCGGTCAAAGCCTGGACAAATTCGGTGGGATAGGTAGACGTGTCATCCAGGGCACGCCAATATTCACCGGGGTACTGGCTGCATAATTTGGTGACGGCGTCACGTATTTCGGGGTAATTGGAATGAAGGCTCATGGTTATCTCGCTGTTTTTGCTGCCCCACATAAGTTTGTCGGGGCCATAAATTTGTAGGGTCTATAAATTTGTAGGGTCTATAAATTTGTCAGGCTAAGGCATTAACCGTAGGGAAGCTCGGCTCAGCAGGTCACAAATAAGAGAATGGCCTGACAATCTGACATTAAAAAACGGAGGGGAATTCTATCGGTTATTACAAATCGAGTAAATCAGACGATGTTAATACCCATTTCCGCGTAACAGAGTCAGAGTAAAAAGAGTCGGCGTAACAGCGTCTAAATAACAAAGTGAGCGTATCCAGGTTAGCGCGGGGACCTGTGCTTAAAATACTCCCCTGCTTTACTACTCAAGATGGGACGCTAGAGCAGCTCCTGACTCCAGGCAAACCAGACCGCCACACCACCCATCGCGGCCACCACCAACCACAACACGAGCAATAGCCGCAAGGGACGATAAGGCTTACGCTCTACCTGATGGATGGGCGACGACAGATATTCCTCAACCCGAGCCATATCTTCATCGGATAACTGTCTATTCTTTTCCGCCACTAGCCTATCTCCAGACCAACGACAAACCGTTGTTCATCCATTGCCATTAACGAATCTGCCCCCACCCTGATTGTCGCAGCCAGAGTATGAATACGAGGCAGGATGCGATCAAAATAAAATCGCGTGGTTTCCAGCTTGGCCGTATAAAAATCTTTTTCGTCACTACCCGCCTGTAGTTTTTGCTCGGCAACTTCTGCTGCGCGCAACCACAAATACGCGAGGGTCACGTATCCGGAATACATCAAATAATCAAACGATGCAGCGCCGACTTCTTCAGGATTGCTCATGGCTTTAATGCCCACTTCCTGGCTCAATTGTGCCCACTGAGCAACGGCTTCACCCAGCGCGCCGACACGCTCGGCTTTGATCACACTATCGCTCGTCTGCTCGGACCAGGTTTTGATCTCATTGATAAAACCTTCGAGTAATTTACCCTGAGAACCCAGCACTTTGCGGCCCAATAGATCCAGCGCCTGAATCCCGTTGGTGCCTTCATAGATCATGGCGATGCGGGAATCCCTCACATTCTGCTCCATGCCCCATTCGCTGATATAACCGTGACCGCCAAACACCTGAACGCCGTGGTTGGCGCACTCAAAACCGGTTTCGGTAATAAAGCCCTTGGCAATGGGTGTTAGCAAGCCCAGCAAATCTTCGGCCTGATTGCGTGCTGCCTGGTCTTCACTCAGACGGGTAATATCGAGATAGCTGGATAAGTAGTGAATCAGCAGACGATTGCCCTCGGTAAGCGCTTTGATGGTCAGCAACATACGTCGTACATCAGGATGTACGATAATGGGGTCGGCCGGCCCTTCCGGATTCTTGGGCCCGCTGAGAGACCTCATTTGCAAACGCTCCCGCGCATACTTAGTGGCACCCTGGAGCGCTATTTCACCATGAGAAATACCCTGGATAGCTGTGCCGACCCGTGCGGTGTTCATAAAGGTGAACATGCAGTTTAAACCGCGATTAATGTCCCCAAGTAAAAACCCTTTCGCGCCATCAAAATTAATTACGCAAGTGGCGTTACCGTGAATGCCCATCTTATGTTCGATAGAGCCGCAGCTGACGCCATTTTCCTGTAAGTTACCTTGCTCGTCAGGTAAACGCTTGGGGACCAGAAATAGAGAAATACCCTTAGTGCCCGGCGGTGCATCAGGCAGACGCGCAATGACGATATGAATGACATTGTCGACCAGATCGTGGTCACCTGCGGAGATAAAGATCTTGCTGCCGGTTATCGAATAACTGCCATCAGCAACAGGCTCAGCTTTGGTACGCAACATACCGAGGTCGGTACCACAATGGGCCTCGGTCAAGCACATCGTGCCGGTCCACTCTCCAGCCACCATTTTTGGGATATAACCGTCGATAAGCGCCTGCGTGCCATGGGCAAGAATCGTTGCCCGTGCGCCTTTTGCTAAAAAGGGATACATGCTCCAGGCCCAGTTAGCGCTGCCGGCAAATTCGTTGAGAATACTTTCCATTGACGGCGGCAATTCCTGACCACCATAGGCCTCAGGACTGGTCAGCGCGGGCCAGCCACTCTCAGCATATTTATTATAGGCCTCTTTAAATCCCGCAGGAGTAGCGACAATTCCATCAGTCCAGGAACAACCCTCAGCATCGCCAGATTGATTGAGGGGAGCCAACTCCTCCTCGCAAAATGTCGCGATGGCCTCCAGTATGGCATCGACCAGATCAGGGCTTGCCTCCTCACAGCCCGGTAGGCTTTGCCAGAGCGAGGGATAGTCAAACACTTCGTCGCGGACAAATTTCATGTCCCGCACTGGGGCTTTGTAGTCTGTCATAAGAGTGGCTCGCTTAATTTGATAAGTAGGGGCTCGCTTAATTTGATGAACGGCTTTGCAAATGTAGCTGTCCTTAACACCCGTTTTGAGTCACGCATAGGGTGGAAAGCCTTGCACCGCACCGAGCTGCGGGAGTGTATGCGCCAACTCGGAAATCCGCAACTTTGAGCCAGGCTAAATAGCTCACCTTTATCCTAACAAAATACACGACTCAGCTACGGGGTTGGGCAACCTTATGTGGCGTTGGTTCGATCAATACCGGCCCAAAACCAAAACGTTAAATCCGCTCAAGTACAATGACCGGGATTTCCCGATCACCCGCGTTTTCCTGATATCCGTCAAAAATTGGCGCAATCGCTTGTTGGCGTACCCAAAGCCTTTCTCGCTCCTCGCCTACGGCGGTTCGAGCACGGGCTTTAAATTTATCTTCACCCACCTGCACTTCAACGTCCGGATTAGCGAGCAAGTTTAAATACCAGGCAGGATGTTTTTCAGCACCGCCTTTAGAGCCAAGCACGACATAGCCACCGTTGTCTGTCTCGCCATAGAGTATGGGTATCACCCGTTGTTGACCACTACGTCGGCCGGTTGTGGTTAGCAACAGAGTCGGCACCAAACCTGGGCCTCCAAACGGCGTCGAGTCAAACATATGGCCATCAGCACCATTACTGGAGAGATATTTTTCGCGGTGTTCAGCAATCCAGCCTGAAGTATTGGCTGCTACAATTGGATCAGTCATATTAGGCTCCTTTAGGTAGTCGGTATTATTTAGCTTGTCGCACAGGGTGATAGGACAACTTTCGTGTGCACGTTTAAATCTACTAAGAGGTTGATGGTACTATTTTAAACACAATGAAGCCGGAGCATCCCGAGGAAAAGTGGCTTTTATAGGATTTTCCTGCAGCCTCAACGTCCTCAACGTCCTCAACGCCCACCAGCCGTAGACTGGTCCAGTTGCTTGTGCTGGTTATCGGGTAAGTGTTTCATCTTCTCGCTCAAGCTTCTCGGAAATAATGATTTTCTGCCATATCTTCTGAGACAAGCCTCGCACCAACCCTTCAAACTCGCTTGCGGATGCTAATGCCACTGGGTCTCTGAATTCCTGGATGTATAAAGCTGAAACCTTGCCAAGTATTGATAACAGCTCGCTACAGTAATCTAAATACCGAACCAACTCCGCGCTGGATAGTAATCGCTCTGGCGAAGACTCGGTACTTTCTAATTTTATGAAAGAGGCGCCAGGGTCTTTCGTCAATTGGTGCATATCAATTACATGGGCAATTGCGCGCAGCCGATGAATTGCCTTGAACGCCTGGTCGCGTTTTATACGGCGCTCTAGTGAAACCAGGAAGACAACCGCAATGACAATTGCTGCAAATTGTTCAATACCCGCGTCTACGCTAGAAAGACGATCAACTGGCTTCATTGCGCCTACCGTTTCGAAAGATGGCATTGCCGTTACGAAGACAAATATCATCATTGAGACTAACAAGGCTATAGAAATAACCACTAGCACACGGACAATTACTACCGGTCGTGACAAATCCTGGCTTTTCTGGTCGGCACGTGCCGCCACTCGATGAACTTCGCGACTGATTTCCACGAGGCCGTCCGACCCAAAACGTTCTTCGATCCGTCGCGTTAACCGTTCAGCGGTATCTACTATTTTCTGCGATTCTAATTGCATATTAGTAAACGACTATTATTCTTCATAAATAAGATATTCCCCTAAAAACTTTATCAGGAACAATTAAACCCCGTGAATACAAGGGTGATACCCATAGCATCCAAAACTCATAATGCAGAGTGCACGCCTGCCTATAAGCGGCGGTTTGGTTCTTGAGCCGACTCTTATGGGCATCACACTGGCACTATTTGTTAAGTGCTACTGTAACGATTGATGGCATATACGATTAAACCACCGAATACAGACAATAATAAAAATATCAGGCTATAAATAGCGCCAATTAGCCACAGTGGGCCGTCAGCCTGAAATAATATAATTTGCACGGTTTGACCAAGATAAATGCCTAGACAGCCATATAAAAAATGTTTTGGTGAAGGAAGTGCAGACAGAATACCCGCTAGCAATAATGATAGAGGGTAGTAGAAAAATGCAACGCCTTCTGCATCCCAAGGCTCACTAGTGCCCACAACGGAGTTTGATAGCGACCAAATTAGAAAGCCGCAGAAAAAACCTATAAATATGTTCAACCCGAATTTCTTAGGCATGCTCATGGACACTTAACGTTGAAATTGAGCGGCGCGCCGCATCTGCGCATCCGGCCCACAAGTTTTGTGTGTGAACTCAAATACCTGTTAGGTGGCTTTAGCTGAAACAATTTGACACCCCAAATCACTATATTCATTAACGGATGGTTTGATATCTTCACTTATCCATACGAACTTCAATACTGAAGCTAGTTTTGTATTATTAATTAGCTCTGCTTTTATTCGCTCAATAAATTCTTCTCCATTTTCAGCTATTAAATCTTCTAGTGGGCCAGCGCCTAATGAATCTATTACATCATCAATATCGTCCCTTGAGAAGATTTCGAGTATTAATATCCATAGAGCTTCCGGATCATCTGTGCTGAGATCTATAACTGCATCTATTGCAGTTGGATTGGTTAGTCTTTTTTCATCCCTTTCTACTTTCTGAGCTTTGATCCATTCAGTAGCAAGTTCCTGAACCTTCATAATTAGCCACCTAACGCTCAAAGCAGTGGCAGTTCACTGTCCGCTGGCTTTACTTGTTAGCCGTACTCGGCAATGAGGGTCGAGTGGTCACTGACACCATTTTCTCTCTCTTCATGTGAATAAAATACTCTACTCAGCTTACTGTCTAGCTCCAGTGTTGAGAATATATGATCTATTCTAAAACCATTTCCGGCACTGCTATACCATGAATATTCCATGGTATCTGGATGTCTACTGCGCCATGAATCAATGAGCGAATTATTTTCTAGTTGCTCAAATTCTGTCACGCAGTGGAAGGTTTTTTTCGACTCATCCAAGTAGTGCTTTCCGGTGTTGAAGTCCCCAATAATCATTCCATTTCTTCCTAGTAAATCTTTGCTTCGGACATTAATGAAATCGAACAAAGGACGCTTCGCTTGATTTTGCGCGAAATAGACGCCGAGGATCGATATATTTTCGAATGACGCAAGAATGGCGCGTTGCGAATGCTTTTCTAGTTCAAGAGGAAAGGTACTCGTAACGCATGGGGCCTTAGAGGCAATGGCAACCGCATTTTCCTTTGGTTGAATAGATGACGAAGAAAATGTCATGTAGCCCTTTTCAGCGAGAGCATTTCTCAAAAGGAGGCCATTCCTATTCTCTCGATATTCAGTAAATACAACTGTATCAGGACTGTGCCTAAGAACTGACTCCAAGATCAACTTGCCTCTGGTGCCACCACCGTGACGAATATTGAAAGTCATTATCTTCATCGATTTTCCTAGTACTGCTAACTATTAATAAACGTCCTGGCCGGTATATGTTCCGAACCTGAGACCTGTCGGTATATGTACCGAAATTAGGCTGATATATAGACTGGTCAGCATATCATTCCCTGGCGCCAATAGAGTTAGCTCTCTAATATATTGATTTTAATAAGAAATATAATTGCTTTGATCTCCAGGCTAAATATGAAGCTATCGCACAAATAAGTAGGGGTTCCGCACATACTCGAGACGAGTCGGTATATGTTGCCAAAAACTTGAATTCAAAAATATGTATCTCCTTATTTTTATCGGTTAAAACCCCCTTGTTTACACAATAACAAGGATAACCAGCCAAACCCTGATCTTCCCCCGCTTTAACGGACACCAACATCTAACAGATGAGGTGTCCAATGCCGAAATACACAAAACCCAGAAAGACGTGGCAGTACTCAAATGAATTCAAAGTTAAAGCTGTTCAGTTAAGCCTGATCGACGGTGT
>JAJFKC010000031.1 GCA_021773435.1 Porticoccaceae bacterium | reverse complement strand
AATAGAAAACAACTCAAAGCAAAGGTGTTATCGCATATGCGCATGTTGCAAAAGCAACCGAACAGAGTAAAGAAATATTTTCAGCATCCCAAAATAACCTATGCAGCATAACCAGCCTATTAGGAAGCCGGGTTAATATTACCAAGTGGAGGTAAAGGGAACCTACAGGCTTTTGAAGAAATTAAGGAACAGGTGCTTGATAAGTCTATATGGGGTGTTGAATTTTATATGCTTGCCGATAGAGATGCCGCCCCTGCGTATGATTTAGAAGATGATATGAATACGGGTGCCGAAGGGAAGTTCAAGACTCTAGGAAAATATCACCTAGAAAACTATTTTCTTGAATCTAGCACGCTGGCTAGTTGCTTTGAGCAAATGGAGGAAGACGATTCGTGGCTCAGGAATCCAGTAGAAATCGATAAAATTCTTAGAGAGATTGCAACCGAACATATTGGGTATGCAGCAGCTCTTATCGCATCGAAACAAGTAAGAAATCAAGCTGGAAACACCAATGTTATGGTGAAGGGTGCTCATGCATTTACTGAAGAGCAACTCATTGAAAGCATGATTGCAAAGGCCAACCAAGAGCATTCCCGTATTTCAAAATCACTTAATCAAGGCAATATTCAAAGGCATGTCGAAAAAACATACAGCGAATTAGACGCTTTACTAAAAACTGAAGGAGACGAATGGAAGTCTTACATCCCAGGAAAACCCGTATTCGCAAAGTTTTGCGCTAAAGCTAATATACCCCAAGGGCGTTTAAAAACTCTCTACATACAGTGCGCAAAGGAATCCGACAGCGATCCTTTCTTAGAAATATATGAAATATTTGAATCGTTTTCGAAATAAATATGAATAACAAGCGTGCCAAAAAGGACGCTTCTCACGTCATGCCTGTTACACAAATATTATTTTACCTCCTTTAACCCCAGGTGTTTAACAAAGGGTTGAAAGTCTTTATCGGAAAACAGCAATGGAAAGTCGTGCAAAACGCAAAAACTGGCAATTATTACATCCGCTATTTTTCTAACGGTAATGCCTTTTTTCCTAAGTTTTCTATAGTTGTCTGCGCAGCTTAAAACCGCGTTTTGACCAAGCATGTCGTAGGTGGTAAGGCTATTTATTAGTTCTTTTGTGGTGTTGTAGTCTTTATCTTTTTTAAAGCCCTGGAGTATCTCCAGTGCAATTAAATCGCCAATGGCTACTGTTTCAGTGCCAAGGGCTTTGTCCAGCAGGTGGACCTGATCGGAGTTCTTGCCATTAAAGAAATCTATCCATACGCTGGTGTCGACAATTATCACTCCGATGATCTCATGTCTTCAAGATCGCCTTCCCACTGCAGGCGACCTCTAAACTTTTTCAAGCCTTCCTGTTTTTTTAACTTTATTAAAGCCTTAAGACCAAGTTCTACGGCCTCTTTTTTGGTCTCCGCCCCGGTGGCTTTAAGCGCGTCCTCCATCAGTTTGTCGTCAATAACAATATTGGTTCTCATAGGCTCGCCGCGTGTGTATATAAGTGAAAACAAATACACATTGTACTGATATTGAGTGCCCGTACAAGTAAATCAACTAAGCGCCGACGACCCCGGATTAAGCAGAGTTGCACCAGTTATTAAGTCGTCAGTGGCTGTTAATTTTTGCCGAACTGAAGCGTAGAATCTACCGCTAAAATCAATACCGCCCACCCTCTGCCGTAGGCAAATTAGCCCGAATGTCTGCAAGCTCCGCCTCACTAAAATTCACCTTAAGCGCCGCCAGGTTTTCTTCCAGCCGCGATATTTTTCGCGTACCCGGAATAGGGAAAATATCCTCACCCTGATTAAGCACCCAGGCGAGTGCGACCTGTGCGGAGGTGATACCTTTTTCTTTGCCTATATTTTCAATCAATTGGAGAAAGGCTTTATTTTTTTCGAGAGTATCTTCCTGAAAACGTGGGCCGTGTAAACGAAAGTCATCCTTCTCCAGTGAATCTCGGGAGGTAATTGCGCCAGTCAAAAACCCTCGGCCCAATGGGCTATAGGCGACAAAGCCGATATTGAGTTCGCGACAGGTGGCGAGGATGTCTTCTTCCACGTCGCGACTCCACATCGAGTATTCGGTTTGCAGCGCTGTGATAGTGGCCTCCTTGCTGGCTTTTTTAAGCTCTTCTGAGGTGGCTTCGCTGAGGCCGATAAAGCGCACCTTGCCGGTATCGACCAGGTCTTTCATAGCGCCGACGGTTTCTTCTATGGGCACATTGGGATCAACCCGGTGGGCGTAATATAGATCGATAACTTCGGTATTGAGTCTTTTCAGGCTGGCTTCGCAGGCCTTTTTGATATGGGCGGGGCTGCAGTCAATACCGGGAAAACCGCCCTTTTCATCGCGAATAATGCCAAATTTTGTCGCCAATACCACTTCGTTCCATTTGCCGGAAAAGGCCTCGCCAATTAATTTTTCGTTGTGGCCGCTGCCGTACATGTCGGCGGTATCGAAAAAGTTGACGCCGAGGTCGATGGCGCTGTGGAGGGTTTCTACGGATTTTTTGTCGTCGCTTTCACCATAAAACTCTGACATACCCATGCAACCGAGGCCGAGCCGGTTGACCTTGAGCGAGCTGCTGCCTAGTTGAGTTGTGTTCATAATGTTCTCCTATTAGTCAATATCTGCGGGACGATTGTTGTGACGGCACACTATCGATCGGTAAATCCCTGGTTGATGAGTGCGCACAGAAGGATTGCTGGCAAAACCGTATTGATTCTCATGGCGCTTACGCTGAACATTCTGTCCAGCTGTGATTTCATGCTTAAATTTCTTACGTGCATTATCATCTTGTCAATTCAGGAAATAGCCTAGCAGGCTTGGGTGACAAGATCACCTTCCGCAAAAGCTTAACGACCGAGGTAACACCCTGGGCGAAAACCGAACCAATACTATAGTAGCCAGCCGCGATAATCTCAGCTGGCTGGCGCTTAGCGTCGGGCTACTACCGCTGATGGTAGTGCATGTCTGTTATGTGGTGTCGGCAGCGAATAACTATGTACCCACTTGTGTTCCCTACCTTGAAGGCTGCGCGTCAATTAGCGCCAGTGGTCGAGAAGGCCCAAGTTACATTATTTTTAAACTGGGTATGCTGCCAGAAGCGGCTTTGTTGTTCTGGTTCTGGTTGCATTGTGGTGAGTGGTTGCGCGAGCACGGTGAGAGCAATGTGCTGGCTCGAACCTCGATGGTGATTACGGGTTGCCTGGGTGCGGTTTTTCTTGTGCTTTATACTGTGTACCTTGGCTCGGACGGTGATGTTTATCGCTTTATGCGACGTATCGGCGTGATGGTGTATTTTGGCGGTAGTTATCTGGCCCAGCTGATACTGCTAGCGCGTATGCAGAGGCTAGAACGGCTGGGACAGATAGATTTACCCGCCTACATCATGCGCTCACAATTGTTTATTGCCCTGGGATTGATGTTGTTTGGCGCTATTAGCATTCCTCTGATTAACTTTGCGCACGATCAGGATGCCATGGAAAATATTACCGAATGGTGGTTCGCGCTGTTAATGGTCAGCAATTACTTTTTCACCTGGCGGGCGTGGCGAATACTTTGACGATCTGGCTTTCATTGCCTCCTCGGGTCTCTGCAGCCTGGTCACCCATGACTAATGCCAATGCCTGATAAACTGCGCTGATCCGAACCTGGCTTAGCAAGGGACCAGTTTTTATGAAACACGCCGACCTGCGGGATTTTATCGCCTTCCTCGAAAACCGGGGCGAACTTAAGCGCATCACGGAAGAGGTTGATCCCTACCTGGAAATCACCGAGATTTGCGACCGGGTATTAAAAGCCGGTGGCCCGGCGCTGTTGTTTGAAAACCCTAAAGGCTTTGAGATTCCCGTGCTAGCAAATTTGTTTGGCACCCCCGAGCGGGTTGCCCTGGGTATGGGCCAGGAAAACACTCGCGCGTTACGAGAGGTGGGCGAGCTGCTGGCCTTTTTGAAAGAACCCGAGCCACCTAAAGGCATTAAGGATTTGTGGGACAAGCGCGAGTCCTTTAAGCCGGTGCTAAATATGCCGGTAAACGTCGTTAAAAAAGCGCCCTGTCAGGACATTGTGCTGGAAGGCGACGAGGTTGATCTCGGCAAACTACCCATTCAAACCTGCTGGCCGGAGGATGCCGGGCCGCTGATTACCTGGCCTTTGGTGGTCACCCGAGGGCCGGAGAAAGAGCGGCAAAACCTGGGTATCTATCGCATGCAGGTGATTGGTAAGAATCGGGTGATTATGCGCTGGTTGGCGCAGCGGGGCGGAGCGCTGGATTTTCGAGAATGGCAACAGGCTCATCCCGGTGAAGCTTTCCCCGTTGCCGTGGCCCTGGGCGCTGACCCGGCAACGATTCTCGGCGCGGTGACGCCAGTGCCAGATTCCTTATCGGAATATGCCTTTGCAGGCCTGCTACGGGGCGAGAAGACCTCCGTGACCCAATGCCTGGGTAGCGACTTACAGGTGCCCGCCAGTGCGGAGTTTATTCTCGAAGGCTTTATCGCCCCGGACGACGAAGCCGACGAAGGCCCCTTCGGCGACCACACCGGCTATTACAACGAGGTCGAGCGCTTCCCGGTGATGACTATTGAGCGCATCACCCACCGCAAAGACCCGATTTATCACAGCACCTATACCGGCAGGCCACCGGATGAACCGGCGATTCTCGGTCTTGCCCTTAACGAAGTCTTTGTGCCGCTGCTGCAAAAGCAATTCCCCGAAATTACCGATTTCTATTTACCGCCAGAAGGCTGCTCCTACCGCTTTGCAGTGGTCACCATGAAGAAACAATACCCCGGCCATGCCAAGCGGGTAATGATGGGGGTGTGGTCATTCCTGCGGCAGTTTATGTATACCAAGTTCGTGGTCGTCACCGATGACGATATCGATGCCCGCAACTGGGAGGATGTGATCTGGGCCATGACCACCCGAATGGACCCGGCGCGGGACACGGTAATGATTGAAAATACACCTATCGATTATCTCGACTTCGCCTCGCCGGTTTCCGGCCTCGGCTCGAAAATCGGTTTCGACGCCACCAACAAATGGCCAGCCGAAACTCCGCGGGAGTGGGGTCGGCCGATTGCTATGACGCCTGAGGTAAAAAGCCGCGTGGATGATATTTTAGCGGGCCTTGATTTGTCCAACTAGTGCTCCGAGCTTTCAAGCAATAATGCGCTTTGACGATTCTCGTGTGCCAACAACCACCGCTTAACATCCAGCCCTCCGGCAAAACCCGTCAGTGAGCCATCACTGCCAATAATACGGTGGCAGGGAATAACGATTGGAATTTTATTTTTGTTGTTGGCCATGCCTACCGCCCGCGAGGCCTTTGGATTACCAATGGCACTGGCGATGTCCTTGTAACTGGCCGTTGCGCCGTAGCCGACTCTTTGTAGTTGCCCCCAAACATCTTTTTGAAAGTCGGTTCCCTTGAGACTCAAGGGGAGATCAAACTTTTTTAAGTTTCCGTCAAAGTATGTGTTCAGTTGATCGATGGCCTGAACAATAAATTTGTTAGATGCACTGCCTTCTGCAGGCAAGGTCGAGGTGTTATTGGGAAAGCGTATTTCCTGTATGCCGTGAACATCGGCCAATATACTCAGGCGTCCAATGGGGCTTTCCATCACTGCGTAACAAGTTGCTTGTTGCATGGTTTTCGGCATGCCGGATTTCTCCTTTATTTTCATTTACTGCATTGTCGCGGTCGTTGCAGCAAGACTTTGCCATAACAGCAGCGTGGCATAACTTCCCCAGGGGCTGAGGTCTTCCTTTGCCAGTGTCGCGGGCTTTCCCATATCTACACTGAGTTTTTTTAGCGCGTTTTTTACACCGAGATCCCCGGCGAGAAAAATATCAGGGTTGCCCATACGAAAGGCGGTGTATTCCACCGTCCAGGGGCCGATACCGGGAATACTCAACCAGTCCTGAAAGTCCATGTCCTCACCTGGCTTCCGGTCAACAATTTTGTCTTTTTGCAATAAATACTGCGCCAGTAGACGTAAAGCCTGCCTACGCTTTCCAGGCATCGCAAGAAATTCAAGCCGGGAATGGGCGACGGCCTCTGGCTCGGGAAATAGTACTGTTGGCACGTGTTCCGACTGGCCGGTGCGCACACCGGCATTATCTGGACGCAAGGGCTTACCCAATTCCGTAACCAACTGTGTCACCAAATTATGCGCGGCTTTAACTGATACCTGCTGACCCAGAATAGCCCTAACACCGGCCTCAAACGGTGACCAGAGACCGGGTAGTCGGATGCCGTGGCCACCTTGTTTTTGTGGCACCAATTTTCGTAGCAGGGCATTGCTCGCCAGATCACCAACAATGGTCGAGCTATTGGCATCAAGATCGAGAAGACGACGAATACGCTGGATAACGGCCATGGTGTGATCTACGTTGCTTATCGACAACTCGATACAAAACCCATCTTTGTCCGGTATATGCGTAGCGGTGAATACGCCCTCACTTTCTGCATGGTGAAAACTGCGGCTGTAACTGGTGTCGGTAACCACTTCTATGCCTTCAATTTTTCGCATGGCATAGAAATCTTTCACTACAGGCCACTTGTACGGCGGCCGATAGCTGAGAAAGACAGTTAGCTTATTGGTGGCTAACACCTGGGACTTACCTGGAGATGTTACTGCCGACACCGCCCGACGCATCTGTCGTGGATTAATGTCCAGCACCTCTGAGAACACCGCGTTGAAACGTCGGACACTATTGAAACCGGCCATATACGCAACGTCGGGCACGGGCAGAGCCGTTTCCTGCAATAGTCGCTTGGCAAACAGCGTGCGGCGAAAGTTGGCATATTTGAGGGGGGATATGCCCAAACTCTGCTGAAACAAACGTCGTAGATAGCGATCACTGACGCCTAAACGCTCAGCGAATTCCGGTAGAGTTTGATCCCGCCATTCGCCGTTATCGATTAAGCGAACTGCTCGGCTTAATGTGGTTTGTGTACCGCACCAGGCGGGTGAATCGGGAGCGGCTTCTGGGCGACAACGCAAGCATGGTCGTAAACCCGACTGGTGTGCCGCTAGCGCGGTCGGGAAATAATCGACATTTTTTTCGAGGGGAGGTGTTGCCGGGCAAATTGGACGGCAAAAAATACCCGTGGTTCTAACGCCGATGTAAAACAAACCGTCAAAGCGAGCGTCGCGTGCTAAGCGGGCTTTGCGGCAGAGACTTTTGTGTAAATGATCGTTATCTAAACTGTGTTGTTGGGCAAGTTCCATAGCGACAGTGTAGACCGGTCACGGGCTTTAATCAGCCATTTTCGGAACTCTATACTCGGGGCTTTCTGTAACCGGGGGTTTAAGTTGACGGGTTTTATTGTTAGTTAATTGATTTTGCATCTACGGGGAGGATATTACTGTCGAACGACCTCGACGATGTCACCCACATTAATTTTACCGGCGCTTAATACCCGACAACAGGCACCGCCGCGCCAGTCGGGCATCAGTGCTTTCATCAGCCCCTTACGGGCCTGCTCCATGCGGCTACAAGGATCGGTTTCGATAGTAATCTGCATGCGCAAATCACCAATTATTATGATATCCCCGACCGAAGCGGGACCAAAACTAATGTCTTCGACCAGCAAGTTAGCTCGGCGGGTCGTCCAGTGCAGGTCTTCATCGATTTCAGCGCAGGCCCGCTGCCAGTCTTCGACACTCATCACTGTCACCTGGCGGTCACTGGGTTTGCCGCGATAACAGCCCTCTACGCCGCGCTCAGGTGTTACCTGTACGGCATTGGTTTCCATCATTTCGGCCTTTCGTTTATTGCGATAGGCAATGCCTTTCAAAATCGCCATGGGGATTACACCTTTGTTTCTACGGAACATCGATCAGACGTGCCTTTTTAACAAAACAAACGCTGTTGCGCCATCATGTACTATGCTTACCTGAGTATCTATTGCCGAGCTGGAGAAAAAGATGAAAATCGATATTATTTCTGACGTCGCTTGTCCCTGGTGTTATATCGGCAAAAAGAACCTCGAAGCAGCGATGGCTCAACGACCCGATATGAATTTTGAGATTCAGTGGTTCCCCTATCAGCTACATCCGGAGGCACCCCCCGAGGGCTATGACTATCGCGCCTCCATCGAACGGAAGTATGGCAAAGAACGCATCGATATGATGTTCGAGCACATCACCAATACCGCCAAAGCTGCCGGTATCGATTTCCATCTGGATAAAATCGAACTAGGCGCAAATACACTCAACGCCCATCGACTGCTGGATTTAGCCTGGCAGAAGGGTGGCGCCAAAGGCCCACAAAATGATCTCAGCGAAGCTTTGTTGAAAGCTTATCTATGCGAGGGGAAATTTGTCGGTGATATAGAAGTCCTGGCCAAGGTGGCTGCCAGTGTCGGCATGGACGCAGCAGAGGTTCGCGATTATCTGGCCAGCGATAAAGATGTTAAAAAAATCCAGGCGCAAATCGACTTCGCGCGGCAACAGGGTGTAAGTGGTGTGCCGTCATTCAGTTTTGACGGGATGTTTGCACTCAGCGGCGGTCAGCAACCCGATGTTTTCCTTAGTGTTATCGACCGGCTGGCTGAAAAGGTTAAAGCTGATGCAGCTTTTTGTACGCCTGAGACTTGTCCATAACCTAACACCTGCCCATAAAAGGACCTGTCCGTAATTTGTCCGCAAACCACAAAAACCATGGGGTCATAGATAGCGCCGTTACCACGAGTCTGACACTTTCTCTGCCTGTATCATCACCGATTTTACCGTGCCCGAATCATATGCCCGACTCATTTGCCCCAATAGTCGATGAACACCTCAAAGCCAGCTGATATTTGCCTTAACTTTTTAGTAGAGAACAAAACACACAGATCACACCAACGAACTAATCACCCAAAAAATAGGGGAAAGCCATGAAGTTTACCTGGTTTAATTTGATGCCCTGGCCTCATCTGCCAGACGATTTTCGTCAGAAAAACAAATCCGTTTGGGTCGATATCGACTCGACGCTCTATGACCCAGTCAAAGGTCACGATGTCTACAATGATTATTTAGACATGCTCGAATATGCCGACAATCTGGGTTATGACGGTCTCGGCATCAACGAACATCACCAAAATGCCTACGGCTTAATGCCTTCGCCCAACATAATGGCAGCGGCTATTTCCCGCCGAGCGCTCAACTCAGCGATTGTAGTGTTGGGCAATTCACTGGGTTTATACAACCCACCGACCCGCGTTGCTGAAGAGTTCGCCATGCTTGATGTCATTACCGGCGGACGTCTGGTGGCGGGTTTTCCAGTCGGGTCATCCATGGATATCAATTATTGCTACGGCGATATCCCAGCGCTCAGTCGTGAGCGTTACCAGGAAGCCCATGACCTGATCAAAAAAGCCTGGGCCGAACCTAAGCCCTTTGCCTGGAATGGCCGCTATACGAAATTGCGCTACGTAAACACCTGGCCAAAACCGATTCAGAATCCGCCGCCCATTCACGTGCCTGGAGGCGGTTCGGTAGAAACCTACGATTTTTGCCTGGACAATACTTATTCCTATTCCTACCTGAGTTTCTCGGGCTATATTCGCGCCAAGCTACTTATGCAGGGCTATTGGGACAGACTCACCGAGCGTAACGAGCCCGACGAATCACCCTACCGCGCTGGTTTCGCCCAGACCATCTGTGTTGCCGAAACCGATGCCGAAGCAGAACGGCTTTATAAAGATCATGTCAGCTATTTCTTTAACCGCTGTCTCCATGTTGCCCCGGGTTTTGCTGATGCCCCCGGCTATCGCACCATTAAAACCATTAAATCCGGTGCCCTGTCGCAATTCGCCCCTGACCTGGGTGAAGCCGCCCATATGCCCTGGAAACAGCTGGTTGATGAGGGTTATATCATCGCTGGTAGCCCCGCCACGGTACGCGAAAAAATGGAGGATCTAATTAAAGGTCTGCGCGTTGGCAATATCTTTTGCCTAATGCATATCGGTGATATGCCCATGGAAAAAACCAAACACTCCACCAAGCTGTTTGCTGAACAGGTGATACCACATCTGCGCAATATGTGGCCGGAATACGAAGATGATAATCGTTTCTGGATCGAACCTCTGAACAAGCGCGCAACGCCGGGGTCGATATCTGAACGCAAAGCTACAGGGGAGGCGTAATAATGGAAGCTAATAACATTGAGCTACGCACCTTCAAAGCGCCGATAGCAGATATCCACCTCCTCGAGGGAGGCTCAGGCCCTGACCTGTTATTTTTACACGGTGCTGGCGGTCTGACTAAAGAAGACCCTTTTCTGGCAGCACTTGCCGAAAAATATCATGTCTACGCGCCGCTATTGCCGGGTTTTGGTGAGTCGGAAGAATGCGGAGAAATCCGCAATATGCTCGACTTTACCCTCCACACTCTTGACATCTTAATGGCGCTGAATCTCGACAAGCCGATAGTCGTCGGTCACTCCATGGGCGGCATGATCGCTGCAGAAATGGCGGCGATTGCGCCGAATGATATTGATAAACTCTGCCTGATTTGTCCCGCTGGCCTGTGGCTCGACGAGCATCCTATTCCAGATATTTTTGCCACTATGCCCTATGAACTGCCGGAACTGTTATTCCATGACCCAGAGGCCGGTGGCGCGATGATGACGGCTGGTGCAGATTTTTCCGACCCCGAATTCCTAACTGCTTTTCTGATTCAGAATGCCCGACAACTGGGTATGGCCGGGAAGATTCTCTTTCCTGTACCTGAGCGGGGCTTGAGCGAAAGACTTTACCGGGTCAAAGCTAAAACAATTCTGGTCTGGGGTGAATCTGATAAGTTAATCGCCATGCCCTATGGAGAGGCGTTTAACAAAGCCATCGCTGGCAGCGAACTAATCAGAGTCCCGGAAGCGGGGCATATGATAATTGTTGAGCAAACCGCTGCCGTGTTAGGCGCAATTGGCAAACTCAGCTAGCGGATTAATTAAACGGCAATATAAAAAAGGCCGATGTTTTTAAGTCGGCTTTTTTATTGTTTCAAATCAAACCCCGTATAACCCTCTTCGGCAACTTTCGCCAAGCGCTCATAAAATTCTGGGCCACCTAAATAGACGGCAAACTGTCGATTTTTGCCGGGTATATTGGCACCGGTGTACCAGGAGTCAGTTTCTGGAAACAGTGTGTGGCTTGCTATTGCGTCCACCTCCTGGCCCCAGGATACGGCTACCGCATCCGAGGTGGGTTCGATGGCAGCGAAGCCCTGCTCATCCATGTAAGTCACGCAATCCCTGATCCAGTCAGACTGCAGCTCGGCACCCAACGGCATATTAAACAGCACAGCTGGCGACTCTGGCCCGTGGATCATGAACAGGTTCGGAAAATCAGGGACGGTCATCCCTAGGTAGGTGCCAGGTCGGTCAGCCCATTTCTCCTTGAGGGTCACGCCCCCTCGGCCTCGGGGGTTAATACGTTCCATGGCACCAGTAATAGCATCATAGCCAGTCGCCAGAACAAGAATGTCGATGGGGTGCTCTTCATTGCCTGCGCGAATACCATCAGGTGTCATCGTATCAATCGGGTCTTGTCGCAAATCGACCAGGGTGACGTTATCGCGGTTGTAGGTTTCAAAATAGCCTTCATCCATAATCAGACGTTTGGTGCCAAAATAATAATCGGGCATAAGTTTTTCGGCGACTGCTGGATCGTGCACCGCCTCACCTATTTTCGAGCGCACAAACGCGCCTAGCTCATTGCTTGTTTCCTTGTTAGTCAGTATGTCGGTATAACTCTCAAAAAGGAGTCCTAGCCCGCCCTTGTCCCAGAGCCTTTGATATAAGGCCTGGCGTTGGTCGGCCGTGTGCTCCTCTGACGAAATCTGGGCGCCGGGGAAGGGTGCGCCGAGGGATGAGTTCATCATGTAAGTTCGTATGGTCGGCCAATTATCCCGCGCCTTTTGCACCACATCTGCATCAATCGCCTGATTACCGGCAGGGATACTGTACTGGGGCGTGCGCTGGAAAACTGTCAGGTGCTCAGCCTCTTTGGCAATCACCGGGATGGCCTGAATACCGGAGGACCCGGTACCAATAATACCGACCCGCTTACCCGCAAAGTCTACCTGCCCATGTGGCCATTGGCCCGTGTGGTAGCACTCGCCAGCAAAGATATCGAGGCCAGGAATATCTGGTTTATTGGTTGCAGATAACACGCCGACTGCACAGATTAAAAATCGCGCGCTAACGCTTGCCCCCTCACCAGTCTCGATTTTCCAACGTTTGCTAGCTTCGTCGTACTCTGCGCCGCTAACGCGGGTATTCAACTGGATGTCCGGCCGTAAATTAAATTTGTCGGCGACGTGCTCTAGATAAGCCAGCACCGATGCTTGATCCGGCTGAGTCTCGGTCCAGTCATATTCCTGGACCAGCTCTTCAGAAAAGGTGTAGCAGTAAAAAGGCCCGCCGGGAAAATCAACCCGTGCACCGGGGTAACGATTCCACCACCAGGTACCACCGACACCCCCGGCCGCATCGTAAACCTTTGCTGACAGCCCCTGCTCACGGAGGCTATGTAAGGCGTACATGCCGGCAAAACCAGCTCCAATAATTAACGCGTCTAAGTCCTTCGACTGGCCATTTTGCTTCGCCGTGGCTTTTTGAGTTTGGTTATCTGGCATGGTACTTCTCTCTCTACAGTTCGATATTTTGGGAAATAGTTAGGCAAAAACACATTCAGTGCCGACAACTATACGCCAATAATTGTCAGTCGCTGAGCACCTTATACGACACTTATACCTCCATGTCCTGTCTCTGAAGTAGTAATCTTATGGTTTTCTAGCACAAATGGTTTTCACCACATCAAGAAATAAGTTATCTACCTCTATCGCCTCAAAACCCGCCAACTGAACATTTTCAACGGTATCCCGATTCATCTCTGGTCCGACTTTTTTGCTAAGCGGCGTCATGATGTTCATCATGATATTAAAGGGGAAGAATTTGCTGCCGGTGTGTTCAAACATTCTTAATACTCCACCTGGCTTAAGCACACGTTTCAAGGATTCCAGGCCTTTCACCGGATCTGGCACCGAACAAAAGGTGCAGGAAGTATAAACCTGGTCGAAGCTGTTATCTTCAAATGGCAGGTCATGGACATCCATCTCGACCAACTCCAGATTACCCTGATAAGCATCAGCCCGACCTTTGGCTTTTTCCAACATAGCGGAACTGATATCAATACCAGTAATGTCTTTGCCGGGTGGGAAATGCTGGATGTCCAGTCCCGTACCTACCGCCAGAAAAAGCACCTTACCTTCCATATGAGAAAACAGCGCTTTTTTAAAATCAGCCCAGCGCAGCTCCGGCCCTTTCGCAGCCATAAAATCAAAACTTTTAGCGGCTCTATCCCATTTTCTTTTGGTTATCAGGTCGACCATTATTTTTATCCTCTATGGCGATTAACCATCTATTTCGAGAGCATATTGATACGGTTATTGTTGTTACCAATAGCGGGGGCCTTGGACTAATTAGCAGAAGAGCGCTTACTACCACTCAACAGCATACTGTAAACCCTGATAGCAAGACTCACCCCTAAACCCAGTAGAACGCTTTGCATTATAAGCGTCGGATAATCGACGCCTGCCGCTGCTTCAGCCCCAGCCATTGCGCCTAACATGTCGGCGAGCATTCCTGTCATCATCGATGGCACCATAATTTCCATAGCCCCAAAGAAATAGATCAAACCCGCTAGTACGGCGATAAGAAGCGCGAGGATCATTCCCAGCAACATACTACCTAGCATCAACAATGGCATCGGCCACACGGCTGAAAAACAAAGCGAACAAATAATCGCAACAAGCACTGCTACCAACACGCATGAAAAAAGATCACCGATCAAAAAATATAGTCTGGTTTCCATTATTTTCTCTATTGTTAATTTAGCTTTCTCTATTGTTAATTTTTCAACTTGGCCGCCCGACCACACTTACTGGGTATTTAGCAAGGGGCCGCTTTTTTTATCCTTATCGGACCAGAAGTTAACATTAAATTGCGCATCATCACTTAACTCAACTCGGTGCCAGTATTGCGGCGGTGTCGTCGCGAATTCTCCAGCGTTGATAGTAATAATTACCTCTGGCTCCATGGTGTCCTTGTCTGGAAACCCGTAAAAAATCACGACTCCTTCCATCACACAAATCTGGCCAAACACACCCTCGGCTGTATTGTGATGGCTCAGCAAAGCCGTTGGCACATTGTCTTTAGTAAAAAACGGTGTCGACCGCTGAACTGTCCAGTCTGCGGGTATTGCCTGGTGCATTTTTGTTTTATTCATCGTCCTGATTAGCTATCTCCTGGTTAGCGATGCCCTGCTCTTCTAACATCTTGTCAACTGTTTCAACAAATTTTGAGGAGCCCGTCATTGAGGAGCCAGCAACAAGCGCGGGGCGCATACGCTGCCATTCAGCAATAGCTTTCGGGTTATCCTTGAATGTATCTATCAGGTAAATTATGTCCACTGATTCCGTATGAAAAGATGCTGACTCTACGGCGCCTTGAAATGATACCAGCGCAGTAAAAAATAATTCTTCAAATGCCGCCGAATAAATCACCTGTTCCGATTCGGTCAAACTTTCGCTGCCACGCGACTTCACGAGGAGTTTAGCGAATTCAGGGTTCATACGCGCTAAGCGCCATCGCGAATACATGTCTGCCACACCCTGAAGCATTTGCATGCTTGAAAATTTAGCTGTTACTTCGGCAGCCCTTTGCGTCACCTCTGCGGCCTTCCGGGTCAGCCGGGTCTGAATGGCAAGATAAACCAGCGTGACCATAACGGCGATGGCGCCTACAAATTCGCCCAGTGATCCCAGGTCCTGGAGATTCATAATATGGTTCCTATGCTGCCGTTGAGCAGTCGCAAAAGTTTATATAGCGTTGATACTTCCGACTAATCGCCCTCGTTAACTGTTCCCTGTTCTTTTAATAGCCTGTCAACCGTTTCCACAAACCTCGAAGACACCCCCGCTGTTATGTCGTGTACCCGACGCCATTCAGCTATTACTCGCGGGTTGGCCTTAAAAACGGCAAGCATATTCTTTACATCGGCCGATACCGCATGAAATGAGGCCAACTCAACAGAACTTTCAAACGATGCGCTCGCCGAATAAATTAATTCTTCAAATACCGCCGAATAAATCACCTGTTCCTCGTCAGTCAAGCTCTGAGCACCCCTCGCCTTCACAATGATTCTGGCGGTTTCGGGGTTACTCATAAGTATTCGACACCGCGAGTAACCTTCAACTACAGCGGCACCGGCTTGTACGCCCGCATACTTCGCAGTTTCTTCAGCAGCGTGTTGCGTCACTTCGGCGGCTTTTCTGGTCAGTCGGGTTTGAATGGCGAGATAAACCAGCGTCACCATAACGGCGATGGCGCCAACAAATTCACCGAGTGATCCCAGTTCCTGAATATTCATTGTGTATTTTCGATCCCGCTATTTTTGGGCCGCATCTTTCATACGTTGCAATTCTTCCCAGCCTAGATAGCTGGTCAAACCATCTTCGTTATAAAACACAATATGGCCGTCACTAATAAAAAGATATTCGGTGTCTTCCAGGGCCGTGGTCGCGTCGTGCAGCACGCCATTTGGCTCGTAATCATAATCACCGGCCTCCAGCGTTCCGCCCCGCACCTGAAGCTTGCCTTTTAATATATAGGTGTGGGCCGCAGCAAGATGCTTGTGGCGTGGGGCAACATAACCCTTTTTCCAGCGAAATAGTGCGGCCCATCGCCCCGACTCCGGGCCAGTCCAGAGTACTTTGATCCATGCCTTGCCGGGTTCCGATTCGACCCATGGATCGCCAGCGCGGACGATAATATCGGCCAATTGATCGTTGATGGGGTTAATGTTCTGTAATGCCATACCGGTTCTCCTGAGTTTATTGGGGTGGCGGCTAAAAGGCCGAGATGCCCTTAGGCGGCAAGTGCGCTTTCAATGGCACTGACCAACACGCCATCTTCAGGGGTCATGTCCGGGGCGAAGCGGCCCAACACCGACCCATCTCGACCGACCAGAAACTTCTCGAAATTCCAGGTTACGTCGGTGTCGAGTTTGGGGAGCAAGCCATTTTTAGCCAGCGCGTCTTTCAACTTGCCACCCTCAGCGGCTTCGGCCTCTGGTTTGGCATCGATAAGCGTTGCATACAGCGGGTGCCGTGGCTCACTGTTAACATTGACCTTGCTGTACATGGGAAACTCCACGCCGAAATTCGCAATGCAGAATTCCTGAATTTCAGCCTCTGTGCCCGGCTCCTGACCCGTGAAATCATTGCAGGGAAAACCCAAGACCACAAAGTTTTGGTCTTTATATTTCTCGTAAAGTTTTTCCAGCCCTTCGTACTGGGGCGTCAAGCCGCATTTGGACGCGACATTAACGATCAAAGCCACCTGGCCCTGGTATTCGGCAAGCGTCGCTTCGCTGCCATCTATTTTGTTGAGGGGTATATCGTAAAGTGAATTGCTCATTGTGTTTCTCCTGGGTTAATTATGATTATGTTGAGCGTTGCAGAAGATTAGCATAGGTGTCTTCCGAGAATTCTGAATTACCCATCGTTTGGGGCGTGGTAGTTAGCCCTCTCACCAGAAGATCGGACACCGCGTGCGTCCTCCTTATTATTCGCCGCTCGCACCATCTTCGAGGTGTCCCAGGGATCGGAGCATGGCCATGTTGTCCCAGGTTACCCACGACTCCGCGATCTTGCTGTTCTCTACGCGAAAGACGGCACCGAAATCAAACTGAGCTCTTGCGCCTTTAGGCGGAAACGAGCCTATTGCGCCCGTCTGTGTACCTTCGTAGGTTGCCCATACGGCGACGAGATCGCCTTCAGCAATGAGGAGCGTAATCGTTTGAATGGAATCGGGAAAAACATCTGTGTCCTGCCCTAGAAAGTCCTTGAGCTGATCGAGACTCCGAACTTCAATATCTGGAGTCGCCTGACAGTGGCGGACGACATCCCGCGCGACAATATCGTCTAGCGTTTCAAGCTGCCGCTTATTCATGGCCTCCCAGAATCGCTGGATCAGTTCTTTGTTCTGCTCGGTAGTAGTAGTCATTGTGGATCTCCTGCCCTCTCTTCCTTCGCAAACGTAATCGGACGCCTCAACTCGAAGGCTGTGGTGAGATGAAATGCTTCTCGTCCCTTTACACTCTAATTCCGCCAGAGGCGGGGTTAAAAAGACAGCGAAGTGGCGGCTTTTGTCTTCCTCTCGCTAGCCCTGTTAAGCATCATTCATGACTCTCTATATTCGTCGAATCCGTTTGAAGATCAACGAGAAAGTACCAATGGGGCATTAATTCCTGGAGAATCCCAGGCAGCTCGTCAGAATTCTCAAGTCGCTTATTTACGTAGCCCCTCACTAGCGAATTCGCAAATGACGTGTCCTCCCACCATCTTCCTCCCCCAGGCGTGCGAACGATGACAAGCAGGTACCCGGCAACAAACCCGAATGTCTCCTCGTCCAGCATCCCTGCATCCCTGAGTAAGAGTCCATTGTGAAGGTTACAAATATAGCGGCTCATCGTTAAATCAAATGCAGTTTTATCCTCGTTGGGCATATCCGGCCAGGCTTGAAATCCGAGCGAAAAGACTCGGAGCAAGTCAGTTTCTCTGGTCAGTTCCCAATTCGTTTGGGCGAAAGTATCGAGCAAGGTCTGGCGTGACTGGGCTTTCGCAACAGAATTGCTTTGTCTAATTTGGACGGCCAGGTAGACGAGGGCCGCCAGTGCTCCCACGCCCCCAATTAGCTCGCCAAACTGAGCAAATACCTCCAACATTAACGTGCTCCCTTGATGGTTGACATTACCGGGCCATTATTTCGGATTAGATAAGACCTGGCTTTCGGCTAACTTCGCTAAAGACGCTTCGGGCCATGCCTCTTCAAGTTCATACATCTCCAGATAGGCGGGGATTTCATCTGACAATTCCAGCCATGCCTGTTTACTCCTCGTGAAGATATGGGCGTCAGGTTTAAGCCAACTGGCATCATCGAAGGTTCCTCCCGCGACCATGATAATTCTCTGAAACCCGGGGAGGGTGTAGTACAAAACATCACGACAGGACGGGCAGGTATATGCTGATAATTCGGCACCGCTGTCCGTGAGGGTTGAAAAGCTATCGAGGGCACCTTCAGTTATCGAAAAATCATCCTCTAGTACCATGGCATTTAAAACAAACGCGCTGCCAGTACGTTTTTGACAATTTGTGCAATGGCAAACGTGGGTAAACAATGGGGCATCGGTGATGGTGTATCGAATGCTTTGACATTGACAGGAGCCGTGCTGAAGGAAGTTTGTCATACTGGTTTTCTCCTTATGGATTGTATTTATATTTGTCTATTTTCCTTTTCTTACACCTTCGGTATTCCGGCCAATTCAATAAGTAGTATGTTACCGATAGAAGCTACTCGCTCAGTCGTCCAGCCTTTGAAACATTGCCGTAAACACCAGGATTTACAATCTGTAACTCTTTACTGTGTCAGCAAACGAGCCTTTTAACGCCAGCGAAGCTATTCGGCGCGCACCTGTTACCTTTAATAAGACAAGCCCCTGAAACTGGCTTCCGGGAAGTTAGGGGAGTTCATAAACCACTGCTTTGAAAATTGACGCTCCAGCATTGCTTAATGTCACTTTGCCAGGTGCATTGAGCCAGGCCCATGATGCAGGCTCGAAGGCAGATACCTGTCGCAACCCCTTATCCGAAATGCTCTCGACCGTTGCTTCTGTCAGGGCGATGACAAGACCTGAAAAATCAACGGCCAACTCACCGGTGTTTTCTCCAGGTGCTAGCTCTAAATCATACACACGTACTTTTTTATGAGTATCCCTCAGCTCAAGCCCTTCACCTGATAAAGGTTTGCGCGCTAAGCTAGTTTCTTCAAACTTAAGCTCAACACCCACCAGCCTCGCAGCATGGGCATCAATATTGGTGACCCCATGAATCACTGGTTTTATGGAGTGCTGATTCCAGAACACAATCCCGGTGGGAATAGGGCGGTCTGTTGGCACTGGTATGGAACCTAACAGGGGATAAATCTTCACTTTTGCTCCCTGCACTGCCACATAGATCGTATCCACCGTATGGGCGTGATAAAGCGATATGTATCCAGGCGGCAGAAGGACATCGTATATTCTTACCCGATTATTCTCGAACTCGTGCCTGTGCTGCGGTTCATTCCGAACACCAACATAGTCTATGCCGTCGATATTCCCTTCGACCCATGCCTCATCAATGCCTGCATAGCAACTCATGGCCAGTACCGCGATGCTTGCTGTCACGATAGGTCGCCAAAAACCCCTGACTCCGAGATTGCACTTATAGTCACTCATTATTCTGTGTCTCCTCAGCCGCAGATAAGGTCGACAAGCTCCATTTCATTAAATGATAGAGGTGAGCTACGAGACACCGTATTGCCTTCGCCACGGTCCCCGCTCCCACTCGTAACATCCCTAGACCAGACCCAATTCGATCAGGCTCTCGGCCATGGCAGGTGCCGATTCAGCGGCTGGGATAAAATCGATTTTCAGGCTATTGCAGGTGTGAGAGTTATCGACCTGAAACGCGAAGCCCAGGTCGGGAAGGATGGTGCGCACCGTGGGATTAAACAGGGCGACTGCTCGGACCAGAAAATTCGGCAGTTCGCGCCTGGGCACCTTGCTAGCTGCAACGCCGAGCTTGTCCCGAATCAAACGCGCGACCTCCAGGAAGCTGAGAACCTCAGACACCCCAAGGTAACGCCCTCCGGAAGGTTCACTCGACTCAAGAGCCAGTCGATGCATTCTGGCAACGTCACGAACATCGACAACGCTAAACCAGATTCGCGGTACCCCTGGGGCCTTCCCGCTTAAGAACGTCTGAACGACTTCAGCGGACGTACCGATGTCGTGGTCCAATACAGGCCCAAGAACCAGGCCTGGGTTGATCGTCGAAAAGTGAAGGCCTCTGCCGTCGGACTCGACGAAATCCCGAGCAGCCCGCTCGGCAAGTGTCTTGGAGCGGTAGTAGCTGGTCACAGCCGGGTTATCAACATCTGTCCAGTCGTGTTCAGTGAAAGGCGTCGTGGCCGCCTGGCTACGGCCGCGGAGGACGGCTGCCATCGACGAAGTTTGGATCACACGCGGAACACCCCCAGCGACGGCGGCACGCAATACGCGTAAGGTTCCTTCGACTGCCGGGCGCAGCAACTCGTTTGGGTCCTTCGGTTCTCCGGCAGGGAATGGCGAAGCCAGGTGAAGCACCCCATCTATTCCTTCCATGGCTGCCGCCCAGCCTTCGTCGTCAAGCAGATCCGCTTCTACAAAGGACAAGCTGGATGTATCGCAATGCTTGCTCAGCGTCGCGCGCGTCTCATCGGCCTTGCCAAGGCTACGCACCGTACCCCTCACGGCGTAGCCATGCTTGAGCAGTTCAAGTACACAGTGCTTTGCAATAAAGCCGGAAACGCCGGTCACCAGGATGGTTTGTTCAGTCATGACCACGCCTTTGATTATTATTGTTTATCTTAAAATATTGTCTAAAAATGCTATCAGGCAACTTGAGCAAACCTCACTATGCCACACGCTTATTACTTCAAACCTTCTTAACAAATGCCGACTTTAATTTCATCGCGCCGATACCATCGATTTTGCAGTCAATATCGTGGTCGCCATCTACGAGGCGGATATTTTTTACTTTGGTGCCGACCTTGACTACCGACGATGAACCTTTCACTTTCAGGTCTTTGATAACGGTGACAGTATCGCCATCACTAAGGACATTGCCGTTGCTGTCTTGAATGACAGCTTCATCTTCGTCGGTTTCAGCCGCCGTAACCTGTGGCCATTCGTGAGCACATTCAGGGCAAACGAACAATTCTCTATCTTCGTAGGTATATTCCGATTTGCATGCGGGGCAAACAGGCCGGCTGCTCATTTTATTTCCTTAAGGGCTGTCATTCGCATTGATAAATGAAAGCGATATTTTACGTGAGGGTGTTATAGCTGCTCACTCACATAGTTCGGTTTTAAGATATTGGATAATATCGGTAGATTCATACAGCCAGCGATTTTCACCACTTGCGCTTTCTATGTGTAGGCATGGCACCTGCTTTATACCGCCACCTTCAACCAGTTCAGCTATGTTACTCGATTGAGTTTTAATATTTTTCATTGGGATTTTCAGCCCTAGCCACCAGAGCACTAGCCGGACTTTTATACAGAAGGGGCAAGAATTGAAATAATACAATTGATGCCCTGTTATCAATTTTTTTGTTGTTATCATCACCCGGCTGTTTCAGTGCTCTCTTCGCGCTTCACGTCCTCAGTTTAATATTTTACCTGGCGAACATTAAAGGTCGTCCTTTAGAAACGCTGCGATACGCTCAAACGCCTGTGGGTCGTGTAGAAAAAACAGGTGGCCGCCATTAAACATTTCGAGGTTAGCATGGGGCACCTGCTTGTGAATGGCTGAGAGATTAGCGGCTGGCGCAACGCCGTCGTAGCGGCCACCACAAAGGAATACGGGCATCTGAAGATTTGGCAGCCTGTCGTAGGTATTATGCGCGGCGCGAGCTTCTATTTGCCGACGTGCGCCGATCTCTCGACCGGGTTCGCCAGCCCCAACCGCAAAACTTGCCACCGTTAGATCCACCAAATTCTGGAATTCTTCAGGGTTGGCCGCTTGCCAGGTCGCGTCCCGTCGGGTATCGCTGAAGCCGATGAGCATTGCGGCGCGGTCCTCTGCTGACTGAATCCCAAGTTCGTGCAACGGGTACGAATCGCCACCCGCACCCCCACTGCTGGTGCAGGCCAGTACCAGTCGCTCTACTCGGCTGGCATAACGCAGGGCAAATTCCTGGGCGACCATGCCGCCGAATGATATGCCGAAAACGTGGCAACGATCCCAGCCCAGGGCGTCCAGCAGACCATTGGCGTCGGCTGCATAGTCCATCATTGTGTAGGGGATGTCCGGGCGCTCAGTCTGGCCAAGACCTCGTTGGTCGTGGGCAAGAATTTCGAAGTGCTCTAAAAGCGGGGAATCAAAAATATTTGGTTTGCTTCTGAGGTCTCCGCCGCTGCCATTAAGAAAAAACAACCGTGGCCCGGTGCCGTGAATTTCGTAATACACCTGAATGTCACCGACTTTAATTTTTGGCATGATCTCCCCCCAGGACAGTCAGTTTCATTAATGGGATTCAGTGCTTGTTAGCCTTGAGTTAGTTTTCGGCCACTTTCTCCTTTTCCTGCACCAGCCCTTCGTAGTTTTTAGCAGCGACATCGGCTAACTTTCGATAAAAATTCGGCCCGCCCAGATAGACGGGAAACTGGCGATGTTTACCGGGAATATTAGCGCCGGTGTACCACGAATCTGTATCATCTGAAAACATAGTATGACCGGCGATGTCGGCCACCTCCTGTCCCCAGGCGGTTTCAGCTTCAACAGTCGGTTCAATAGCCCCCTGGCCCTGCGCCCAAAGGTGATGAATGCAATCTCTTATCCAGTCCGATTGCAACTCTGCCCCCAAAGGCATGTTGAACAGTATCGAAGGCGATTCCGGACCATGGATCATAAACAGATTCGGAAACTCGGGAACGGTCATACCAAGATACGTACTAAAACGTTCGCCCCATTTTTCTTTGAGGCTAATGCCACCTCGACCACGAGGGTTGAGACCTTCAAATGCCCCGGTGATGGCGTCATATCCGGTGGCCAGAATTAACATATCCAGGGCATGCTCCTCGCCACTCGCGGTGCGTATGCCGGTGGGGGTCATGCCTTCGATGGCGCCATCGCGCAGATCCACCAGGGTGACGTTATCGCGGTTAAAGGTCGCGTAATAACCGTCATCGAGCACCTGTCGCTTGGTGCCCAGGTAGTAATCTGGCAGTAGCTTTTCGACCACGGCGGGATCATCAACAATGTCGCGAATCTTGCCACGCATAAATTCTGCCAGCTCGGCGTTGGTGTCTTTATTGGTAAGGATGTCGAAGTAGGTCTCGAACAGCATGCCGAGGCTGCCCTTATCCCAGTGCTTTTCAAACATCGCCTGGCGTTGCTCGGGCGTGTGGTCTCGCGATGACAGCTTTGATGCAGGATAAGGTGAGCCCATGGGCGACTTCATCATCTGGGCGCGCATCGCTGGCCAGTCTTCCCGAGCTTCGCGCACCAGCTCAGGATCTAACGGGCCATTACCTGCTGGAATGGTGAACTGCGGGGTGCGTTGGAAAACCGTTAGGTGCTCAGCTTCTTTGGCAATCACCGGGATAGCCTGAATACCGGAAGATCCGGTACCGATTATTCCGATCCGCTTGCCCGCAAACTCGACATTTTCGTGGGGCCAATGGCCGGTGTGGTAACACTCGCCACTGAAACTTTCAAAGCCAGGAATATCAGGTGTGTTGGCCTGAGACAAGGTGCCGAGCGCACAAACAAGGAACTGCGCGTTGATTTTTTCGCCTTTGTTGGTCTCTATATTCCAGCGCTGAGCAGCTTCGTCATACTGTGCGGAAGTCACGCGGGTTTCTAACTGGATATCTCTGCGCAGATCAAACTTATCGGCCACATAGTCAAGATAGGCTAACACCGTTTTCTGGTCGGGTTGAGTTTCCGGCCAATCCCACTCCTGCATAAGTTGTTCGGAAAAGGTGTAACAGTAAAAGGGCCCGCCGGGGAAATCGACCCTGGCCCCTGGGTAGCAATTCCACCACCACGTGCCACCGACACCCCCGGCGGCATCATAAACTCTGACCGACAATCCACTTTCGCGAAGCGAGTGCAGCGCATACATACCGCCAAAACCCGCGCCAATCACCACTGCATCGAGGGTTTCTGTCGCGGTTACCGGTACATTTTGCCTGGTTTGTTCGTTAGGCATTATTCTTACCTCCAACTCAATTGATCTTTCTGAATTTTCTCTGGACCAGCCCTATTGAATTCCAGTCACTCTAAATTCCAGTCACTCTAAATTCCAGTCCTCTGAATTAAGGTGTCAAACCCCGAAACTGGCTAGCGATGTTTCACCATCTCACATTGCGCGATCTTCACAAGTGCTATTCGCTACGATGCATACAGGTATTGCGTCTCTACATCGTCCAAATTATTTCATTTTAGAAGCCCAGATAGCCAGTTTATGGCTCATGGTTTTCTGGGATATCTGGTCTTCGGGAATGGGTTGAATCACCGCGTCGTGTACCAGCAGGCGGTAGATATACTCGATTTTGTCATGGGCAGAATCGGTGGCTTCAAATTCTACAACACCTCGTTTTTCGCCATATTTAACGCCTTCATCAATAGCCTTTTTTAATAGTTCTTTTTCGTTTTTTAGTTTTTTCATTCTTTCACCTCAAAGCTCAACTTAATGCTCAACTTAAAGCTGCCGGGTAAGTTCAACAAACCCCGTGCGTGGCTCCCCCACAAAGTATCGCTCATCCCCAAAACCGAAATCAGCCCGATCAGCATAGTCTTCATCGAGCAGATTGTTAATCCTTACACCAAATTGCCAGTCGCGCGTGGCCTGCCATTGCCAGCGGAAATTAAGCAGCTGGTGGCCTCGATAGCTATGTTGATTCTCAGGGTCGGTGAAATAGCTGCCCATGTAAACCCATTCCAGTTCCGCTTTGCCCCCACCCGGAAAATCTTTACCTACCTGCATACTACCCATCGTTCGCGGTGCGGTATCAATGTCGTTGCCACTGATATCTGCATCGCTAATGCTCATATTGCTGTCGTAGCTGTGCCTGGCATAACTGGCATTGAGTGTGGCATACCAGCCTGAACCGGCTTTATCTAAGTCACTCGTCCAGGCCATGGCCAGGTCGACCCCGCGATGACGAGTTGATGCACCGCTGATATTTTGTCGATCAGTATCCTGAAAAATCACATCGTCTTTTTCCATATGATAGGCAGCGATGCTGTAACGCCACTGCTGCTTGTCGCTGCGTAGGTCGCCTCGCAGACCAATTTCGATACTATCGAGAGTTTCTTCTTCCAACTCAGTGGTGAGCTGGCCCTGCTGGAGGCGATATAATTCGGTGGTTTGTGGCGCTCGATAAGCTCTGGACAAGCTAATAAACGCACTCAGCCTGCTTGATAGCTCATACACTGCACCAAACTGCCAGGAGGAATTATTATAGTGATCGCTGCGATCATTGGGGCGGGCAAAACGACAGGCTGCGGCCGCCCCGCAGGGTGAGTCGCCCGAGGTTTTGTTATCGTACTCGTAGCTAAGCCATTCGTAACGCAGGCCCGCTGACAGGTTCAGCGCCGGACTCGCCTGCCAGTTTAGCAACGCAAACGGTGATATAACCTGGGCGTCGACCTCGTAATCGTAATGAATACCCGCGGGTACCGTCGCGCTAAAACTATCGGCCTGAACTTCTTCCAGCTTACCCCGGGTATATTCACCATCCAGCCCGCTATGCAGCGTCCAGTCATCATTGAACTGATGATGAAACGCCGACTGCCAGCCAAGACTGGTGTGACTGTTTTCTTCGACCGGCTGCCAGGGCAGAAAGTGCATTAAGAATTCCATGTGGGTATTGCGAAAATAGGGCGTGAAACTCCAGGTAGTGACATCGCTTAAAGAATATTCAAAATTGACGTTGATACGCTGACTACTGGCATCCCGATAGGCTTCGGGGTTGGGGTTTTCTTTTTTACGGGAGTCGCTCTGATAGGCATTCTTGCCTCTGATAAAACCAGCGGTCTCCTGATTGAGATTGGTAAAAGTCGCTGCCGTGGTGATACGCAAATCACCTTTATTGGTGTAAAACTGAGTGCCATTCCGGAGTTTAAGTTTTTGCTGATCAAAACCTGCGCGGTCTTTGTAGCCGCCATTGTGCACACCATTAAATGCCGCCAGCCAGTCGTGCGCCTTAGTGCCACTGTTGTATTGAAAGTTGGTTCGATAATAGTCGTGGCTGCCAGATTCGACCGACATAGCACTGCGACGATGGCGATCTGGCACTGGGCTGACAACATTGACCACCCCGTGGAGAGCGTTGCTCCCGTACAACACCGACTGCGGCCCCGGCAGCACTTCAATGCGATCTGCCATCTCACTGGTGGCTTCGAACAATTGATTAACATTGCAGAAGCCTGCGGCGCGCAGGGGAATATTGTCTTCGGCCACCACAAAAGCACCACAGGCACCGGCACCGGTCAACACTGGCGAGCGAATGGCGGTGAGATGTTCCTGGCCATTACCGCGACTGATCCAGACACCGGGCGCACGAACCAGCGCCTCGGTGATATGTCGATGCTGGATAAAATGCAGCTCATCCCCATCAGCGGCGTAAGCCGAGCCAGGCCACAAATTAACAGCTTGATCAGTGCGTGAGCCATGGATAATAATTTCCTTAAGAACAGACTCTGCTGGGACAACGTCATGAATATCGTCATCTAATAAATGCTGATCGGAAGCGGCATCGGCGCAAGGAGAAAGACCAATCAACACGACAATCAAAAAACGGGGCAGCGAGCCGGACATTACCGCTTCACCCAGTGGCCCATCATCAAGCTTGGGGTTATTTTGCCCATATTCAAACTATCTTCCTGATCAACAATCATTTGCCTTAGTATTGGTTTTATAATTGTGCAAGCATATCAGCGCCTAAGACACATGATAATGGACGCGTGATAACGGTAAGCGACAATAATGCCAACAAATATCCAGGATAAATAACCACTTGCTATGAAGAAGTCTCCACCACAAGGCTGCCCTTGCCAGGCAGCGACGCCTATAAACCGAGGTCGGCGGTCTCTGATAAAACTGGGTGTGTTAGCGAGCATAGCCTCTCCCTTCAAAGTATTCGCTGCAACTAAGCCAGCAAAAATGCGCCCCCAACCCGGTGATAATTTGGTCTTCGCCTTTGGTGATCGAGAGGGGCAGGTAATTCAGAGCGACGACATAAAATTGAATGCGGCACCCATTGAGGCTTACCCAAAATATATTGCAGAAAATACCGCCGACAGCATTTTGCGCGACCGGTCTCGGCTTAACATGGTGTTGGTGATGCGGCTCACGCCGGAATCGCTCAGCGCAACGATGGCCGACAAAACTGCCGATGGACTAGTCGCCTACTCCGCAGTGTGCACTCACACCGGCTGTACGGTGGAAGGCTGGGATGCTGAGAATAAACAGATGATCTGCCCCTGCCATGGCTCTTTATATGATGCCACTAACGGCGCGAATGTACTAAAAGGCCCAGCACCCAAACCTCTGGCAATGTTGCCATTACGTATTGATGCCGGGGCAATCATGGTCGCTGGAAGTTTTTCACGAAAGGTTGGCTTCCAGCAACAGCGGTATTGATATTGCTAGAGCTATAGTAAAACAACAATAAACGCGGAGTAAGGTATGTATAAATTCCCCAATATGGGATCAAAGCTCGCCACATTTTTGATCAGTGTTTCATTTACTGTGTCAGGTCTTGCCGCCGATATATTCGGCAATGAACCCTCATCGCTCAAGTCCGGTACTTTATTGAAAGACCGGCCTGCCTATAATTCTGTTACTGATCAACGTCTAATAAACCCCGAATCACGCAACTGGCTGATGTATCGCGGTAGCTACGATTCCCATGGCTATAGCCTGCTTGATCAAATCAATACCAAAAACGTGGCCAAACTGAAGCCCAAATGGACGTTCTCCACTGGCATGCGCGAGGCCCATCAATCCCCGCCCGTGGTCAACGATGGCTATATGTTTATCACCACCCCCCACAACCATTTGCTCGCCCTTGACGCGCGCACCGGTGAACTGTTGTGGCGATATGAGCGCGAGCTGCCGGAGGACTTGTTTCAGATGCACCCAACCAATCGTGGTGTCGCACTGCACGGTGACAAAGTTTATATGGCGACAACTGATGCCTATCTGGTCGCCCTGAATGCCCGCACCGGCAAGTTGGAATGGGAAGCAGAAGTTGAAGATTATGCCTCTGGCTACTACATGACTCTGGCGCCCCTGGCTGCCAGCGGCAAGGTGATGGTCGGGGTCTCCGGTGGCGAATTCGGCATTCGTGGTTTTGTCGCCGCCTTTGATGCCGAGACCGGCAAGCCAGCGTGGAAGACCTACACCATCCCAGCCCCCGGCGAGCCGGGTAGTGAATCGTGGCCCGGCGACACCTGGAAAACCGGCGGTGTGCCGGTGTGGATTACTGGCTCCTACGATGCCGAAACCAAGCTGACTTACTGGGGCACTGGCAATGGCGGGCCGTGGATGGGTGATGCTCGGCCCGGCGATAATCTCTATGCGACATCGGTGATTGCCCTGGATGTCGATACTGGCAAGCTCCGCACCCACCATCAATATCACTGGAATGACTCCTGGGACTGGGATGAGGTTTCCGCACCCCTGCTAATCGATTACCAGCGCGGTGCAAAAAAAATCAAAGGCCTGATCCACCCTGGCCGCAATGGCTACCTGTGGTTTCTGGAGCGCGCCAGCAACAAAGACCAAAAAATCAACTTCGTAAATGCCCTGCCTTACGTGAAACAGGATGTCTTTAAAAGTGTCGACCCAACAACCGGGCGACCCGAATACAATATGGATCGCAAACCAAAAACTGGGGAGGTGGTAACTTTTTGCCCCTCATCCTGGGGCGGTAAAGACTGGCCCCCGGCAGCGTTTAGTCCAAAATCCCGACTCCTCTACATTCCCGCCAACGACAATGTCTGCGGTAAATTAAAAGGCGAAGAAGCGGAATACCGCGAGGGCCAGGTCTACATGGGCGCGTCACTGGAAGAATTCGAAGTGGTGCTACACGAAGATGCCAAAGATTATATTGGCGAGCTACAGGCCTGGAATGTCGACACCGCCGAGAAAACCTGGTCGGTAAAGTTCGAGAATCACAACTGGGGACCGGTGCTCGCAACCGCCGGTGATCTGGTTTTTTCTGGCGGCACCAACGACCGCTTTTTTCGCGCCTACGATGCTCGCTCAGGCAAGCGCCTCTGGCAACAACGAACAAACTCGGGTGTCATTGGTGTGCCAGTCAGTTACGAAATTGACGGTGTACAATATATCGCCGTGCAATCAGGCTACGGTGTTGATGCCGAGCGGGAGCAGGTGTTGTTGAATTTGAGCAAAGGTACGACAACCTACGTACCTCAGGGCGGAGTTATTTGGGTCTTTGCACTTGAGGGGTAGCGTGTCGGCATCACCAGGGTGATTAACCAGGCCCCGCGTTACGACAATGCTGCGCGCGCTATATTAAAAATTTATATAAAGACCAGCAAACGCATTTTTGATTTATCACTAGCACCAACTTATGCTATTTTGAATTTCGTTATTGCATACTAAATTTGTCAACTTATCTGGCTATACAATTTTAGCCGCCAATTTAACCTAATGGCTAACCTATATGACCGCTGATCAATTTCAAGAAGGAAGTAAGAATAGTCCTCTAGAAAAATCGGAGCGTAAAGATTATGCCACTGGCGACAAAGCCGCAAATTTTTCAGAATTAACTCGTATAGCAAAAGAAAGTAAATCAGCCTGGCCAGAAATCTCGTCCGTACCAAAATCAGAGCGAAACTTTCTTCTATTGATCGTTATAGCCGTCATCCTGATATCCGGCATAACACTAATTGTTGGTTACCGAACGCAACTATCAGCCAATCTAGTGTCTTTAAGTAAGGAGCTTGGCGAAGTCAGAGAATCGCTGTTTTCCATTACCGGTAATACAACGCCACCAAAGAATATAAGTAGTGACTCGATATCAAAAACGGCAGCGTTAGAATTCCAGTTAACCGTATTAAAAGCTAAAGTAGGCCAGCTAAAAGCCCGGATTGCAGAATTAGAGGCAGCTGCCCAAACCCAACAAAAAAACCCAGCCTCAGCACTCACTAACAAAGCGTCGCCAGCAACAGACCAATCTATTCCTGTCGATTCAAGATTAGTGCCGTCAAGTCCAGCGCCTGTAAGCCCTTCTTCGATAGTCACGACGATAGCTCCCAAAGCTGTACAACCCGTTTTTTTAGAAACAAAAGAAAAATCCAAATCATTAACCAACTCGTCAACGCCCAAAAACATGAGCACAGCTGCACCAGTTGCCACTAGGCCACCTAAAGTGCCACCACAAAAACCTGGGCTCTGGTTTATTAACATAGGAACCTTTTCGGATCGTGCATCAGCGGAAAAACTGCTCGCCAAAGTACAGGTTGTTTTGAAAAACTCCGTGCTCCAAACCGTTAACGTAGATAATCGATCGCTACACCGGATCAGGGCCATCGGTTATCAATCAAACGCTGATGCCAAGAATGATGCCCAGCGTTTAAAGTCTGAATTAGGTTTAGGCAATACCTGGATCGCAGGTAGTGCCTGGAGCGCAAGATAAATTATTATTGGTGCCGTTCATTCCAGGGGCCAACCCCCTGACACATGTCATGCACCAAAAGCACCATTGTCTTTCATAGCCTTAATCTGCTCGTCTGAATATCCCACCACACGCGCCATTTCTTCATTGTGAGCACCAAGGCCCGGCGCCTTAAAACTAATGCGCCCAGGCTCGTTGGTGAATTTGATGGGAATACCGATATGTTCGCGACCCTGAGCGTCTTCAACAATCATTTCTCTCGCCCGTATTTGCGGGTCATCGGCGCCCTGACGTAGATCATTGACTGGCGCAAAGGCGGCATCGACATCTTCAAACCAGTCCATCCAGTAAGCCTGGGTTTGGCTGAGGAAAGTCTCAGTGAAAAATTGCTTGGCAGGATTCTGATTCGGCCCGGGGGGTGGCTCACAATATTCGATAAGATCGGTTCGCTCCATCTTGGTTAGTACATTAATTGCAAAGTGTATCTCCGAAGCGCCCAGGACAATGTATTTGTTGTCCTTCGTTTCGTAGATGTTGTACATGGCATAGCCGCCCCAGGTACGTTCTTCCTTGACGACCGGCGCTTGCTTGTCAGCGAAAACCGAGCCCATATTGTTAGGTACACAGGCTATCAGCGAGTCCATCATGGCCAGGTCAATGTAATCACCTTCGCCGGTATCTTTGCGTCGTAGCAGTGCCATTAATACGGCCGATAAACCCATCATCGAGGTGAGCATATCGGCGTTGGGAATCGCCGGAATGGCTGGCTTGCCGTCAAAACCCAAATTGGCGCTAAGAATACCCGCGTAACCTTCGGTTGCAAGATCATGGGCGGGCTTTTTTACGTAGGGGCCGGTCTGACCAAAAGCCGATAGAGATGCATAAATGATTGATGGGTTGCGGGCTTTTATATCCTCGTAGCTCACGCCAAGACGATCCACTACGCCGGGGCGAAAGGCCTCGATGATTACATCAGCCTGCTCGGCGAGCCGCAGGGCCATCTCCTTGCCATCGGCAGATTTGAGGTTGAGCTGGACACTTTTTTTACCCCGGTGTGTATTGGCAAAATAAACCGTCTGGCCATCGATGGTCGGGCCAATTTGTCTATTCGGTTCCCCCCCATTTATCGGTTCAAGTTTGACAACTTCGGCACCGTGATCTGCCATCATTTGCGTTAACAACGGGCCGGGCAAAAACAGCGATAAATCCAGTACCTTGATGCCTTCTAATTTCATATTTTTGATCCTTGGCTTTTTTAATCTTAAAACGTTGTCCTGTCTTTAATCCCACGGGTGTCTCGCCCATGAATATAAGTTGGAGCCTGAAGAGCGATACCCATCTATCTCAGATCTGATATTCCAGTTATCTTTGCACAGCTGACGCTTTGACTCACGGATACAGATGGTCGGCGTTTAAGGCCGGACGTTGGGCCACAGTAAATTTATTAGTTAAGTGCCGAACCTGGAGGTAAGCAATTCTTGTTTATTGCCTGTTATAGAGACTTGCCAATAATGTCCCCGGTGGTTTTTCTCATATCGGCTTTCACCTCGGCAAAGGCTTTGGCATCAAGTTTTTTAAGCTCTGTAGCCATTTCATATGCCCGGTCGATCAGGGTATCTGGGGGCGATACTTCATCGAGGAAGCCTACTTGTATGGCATTGTGAGGGTCATACATGGTTGCGTTGAGCGTTGCTTGCGTCAGTTGCCGATTGTCGAGCCGATTGCGAGCCAGCTCTCTCCCAAACACCGGCAGACCAAGGCCAATTGAGGTTTCATTCAAGCCAATTTTGAAATCGCCCTCAGCGCCAATCCGATAGTCACCGGTTAACGTTAGCAGGGCTCCAGCCGCGACCGCATGACCTGTGCAGGCAATAATGACAGGTGCGGGACACAGAAAAATTTTCAATAACAGCTGGCCGCCAAGATTGACCATTGCGCCCCGATTCTCCGGCGCACTGTTTATCACCTTGAGGTCGAAGCCCGCGCATAACAGGCCGGGACGGCCGCTGATAATTACAACCTCTGCCTCGCCCAGAGCGCGATCCAGCTCTCCGGATAAAGCCTCACTCATATCAACACTCAGGGCATTGGCCTTACCGTCATCCATAGTCAAATGGGCAATGCTGTCTTCAAGCTTGTAATCCACATATTGTGACATCAAAGGATCTCCGATTGGGTGGCTTTAGGACGATTTGCTTTCAATTGGTTGTGACTGTTTGTTGCTTTGCAAGAGCTTATTAAACTTACCGTCAAAAGTTAAACCTACCGTCAAAAGGTTTGGCCGTAGGTCTGGCAAGGCAATCACCAACACCGACCATAAGTGCCATCGGCATAGTTTTATATTTGTAGAAGTCTATCCATTATCGTCCTATATCATCTATTAATCAGCGGTAGTCCAGCTCTGGAGTGGAGTATCGCTGTTATCTGAACTAAAACCGGGGCCGCGCTTGGCTCTGATATCTTTTGGATTGAGCAAGCGCCCGTCATGACTTCGCACGGACATTGCCTGAATTGGCAGATAGTCCTTGCGATCAACAAATACGACACGGGCACCATTGGCACTAGGTCGGTAATTATCGCCCCAGTGGACGCAAGCCAACAAAATAGGTTGTAGCGCCAAGCCCTTTTCAGTCAGCCGGTATTCATAAAATCCGCTCTCGCCCTTCTCCTTTTCCAAAATTTGTTCTGCAACCAGCCGTTTCAGACGCTCGCTCAGTATATTCTTCGCGATCCCGAGATCTTTCTGTAGCTCGCCGAACCGCCTTAAGCCCATAAACACATCGCGAATAATAAGTAATGTCCAGTGCTCACCGATAACAGACAGCGTTTGAGCCAGCGAGCAATTTATGTGGTCAAAATCTTTATGTTTCATGCCTACATTTTAATGTTATAGTTTTATTATGCAACCTGCCTAGTTTTATAATAAAACCTGCCGAGTTTGCCATTACTGCTGGAGAACCGCCGTGCTCAAACTACATCATGCTCCAAACTCAAGAGCAGGACGCATTGTCTGGCTATTGGAGGAGCTAAAGCTCGATTATGAAATCAACAAAATGGCTTTCGATCCAAAAGACCTTAAATCGGATGAACACCGGGCACGGCACCCCCTCGGCAGAGTGCCGGTATTAGAAGACGGTGACATCACCCTTTATGAATCGGGAGCGATTGTCGAATACCTGGTCAGGCGGCACTCTGATGGCAGCCTTATCCCGGACGTTCAGTCGCCCTTATTCCCGCAATATTTGCAGTGGTTTCATTACTGCGAAGGTATGGTGATGCCGCCTGTCAACACCATCGTAGTGCAAACCATTTTGTTACCCCCAGCGCGCCAAAATAAAGAAGCGCTGAGTCAGGCTCAGCGATTATTAACTCGTGCCCTGCAACCGATAAACGAGAACCTGGCGGGCAAGGATTATCTTATTGGCGATTTTTCAGCAGCCGACATCATGTTGGGGCATGCCTGTTTTATGGCCCGCAGACTGGAATGCGTGGCCAATGAGATGTCCAACTTATTGGTCTATATTGCCAGACTGGAGGCCAGGCCCCCGTTTAAAATTGGCATCACCATGTAGCGACTCCATCGGCTAGTATTTGTGGTAAATTGATCAATACGGCTGCCCTATTAGAGCTCTGCGACAAATAGCTGAACTATCACTCATTATGTGCATAGTGGGTGGGCTATTCCCTCAGTCCATTTGGCCATACACTCGATCCCCATGACGACCTTAGATCAAACCCCGGTAACGGCCTTGCGGGGCATCGGTGCGCAAATGCGCGACAAACTGGCCCGCATTGGTATCACGACGGTGCAGGACATCTTATTTCACCTGCCCCTGCGCTATATGGATCGCACCCGCCTGACACCTATTGGTAGTTTGCAGCCCAACAGCGATGCCGTGATAGAAGGTGAAATAAAAGGTGCCGATGTGGTCTTTGGGCGACGGCGCAGCCTGATATGTAAAGTCCAGGACAACACTGGCGTGGTAACACTGCGGTTTTTCCATTTTGGTGCTGCGCAACGGAGCAACCTCACCACTGGTGCAAAAATACGCTGCTTTGGCGAGGTGCGCCGGGGTAGCGCCGGGCTTGAACTCTATCACCCGGAATACAAATTTTTGGCTGACCACACACCGGATCCCATGGCTCAATACCTGACGCCGGTGTATCCCGCCAGCGAGGGCCTGACTCAAAACCGCTTACGGACTATTGCAACACAGGCACTGACCCTCGCGGACGCCAGCAGCCTGGTTGAACTGCTGCCCGCCCAGATAGTCCCTGCAAACTTCAAGAACACACAACAAACCAGCCTGAGCGAGGCCCTGCAGTTTTTACATCAACCGCCTGCTGATGCACCGGTCGAATTACTCGCCCAGGGGCAGCATCCAGCCCAACAACGCCTGGCACTTGAAGAGTTATTGGCCCACCACCTAAGCCTCCAGCGGCTTCGCCAGGAAATTCGCCAACATCAAGCACCGATCTTGCTGGTCGAACCATCTCTAAACACTCAATTTCTCGACCACCTGCCGTTTACGCTGACCAACGCACAGCAACAGGTCAGCAAGGAAATCGCCGCCGATATTGCCCAGCCGATCCCGATGCTGCGTTTACTCCAGGGCGATGTTGGCTCGGGGAAAACAGTGGTCGCAGCGCAGGCTGCTTTGCAAGCTGTCGCCAGTGGTTACCAGGCCGCCTTGATGGCGCCCACCGAAATACTCGCTGAGCAACACCGGCTTAATTTTGAAAACTGGTTTTCGCCCCTGAATATAAAAGTGGCGTGGCTGACTGGCAAACAAAAAGGCAAGGCCCGGGCGGCAATTCTCGAAATCATTGCCAATGGTACAGCCCAGCTGATTATTGGCACCCATGCACTATTTCAGGACGACGTTATATTTCATAAGCTAGGCTTGACGATTATCGATGAGCAACATCGCTTCGGCGTCCATCAACGCCTGGCGCTGCGAGAGAAGGGTTCCGGCGCCAACGCAATGCCTCATCAACTCATCATGACCGCCACACCGATTCCGCGAACCCTGGCTATGAGTGTCTACGCGGATCTAGATTTTTCCGTAATCGACGAATTACCCACCGGACGCCAGCCGATCAATACCGTTGCCATCCCCGATCAGCGCCGCGACGAGGTAATTGCGCGTATTCGCGCCGCTTGCAGTGACGGTCATCAGGCCTATTGGGTGTGCACCTTAATAGAAGAATCCGACGTGCTCGAGGCACAGGCTGCGGAAGTCACCGCCGATGAATTAAAGCTCTTGCTGCCGGAATTACGGGTCGGCCTGGTCCATGGTCGCCTCAAAGCTGTGGATAAAACCAGGGCAATGGACGCCTTCAAAAACGCCGAGCTGGATTTGCTGATCGCTACGACCGTTATTGAAGTCGGTGTCGATGTGCCTAACGCCAGCCTGATGATTATTGAAAACCCTGAGCGACTGGGACTCGCCCAGCTGCATCAACTACGAGGTCGGGTCGGACGCGGCCACATCGCCAGCCACTGCGTGCTGATTTATGCCACGCCGCTGTCGCAACGCTCTAAGGAGCGCATTAATATATTACGGCAAACCAATGATGGTTTTATTATTGCCGAGCAAGACTTAAAACTGCGCGGCCCTGGCGAAGTACTGGGCACTCGTCAGACTGGCGAGCTGAACCTTCGTATCGCCGACCTGGAGCGCGATGCCCATCTACTGGAATCGATCAAGGCTATCGCTGCCGAACTTATGCGAGATTATCCACAAACAATCAGCCCGATTATTCGCCGTTGGCTAGGCGAAAAAGAGCGCTATGGGCAGGTCTAAACGAGTCGGATTATTCTGTTTGCCCTGTGTCAATGGCGGCCGAATAATTTTGCGTAAACTATGACTTTGGCTGCGCTTGCTCTTATACTGGCCGCCTTTTCATACCGACCTAATATTATCTATGGCCATCACAAATCCCCTCTACCAATTGCTCGGCAAATCCCCGATCAGGCCCATCCAGGAACATATGACCGAAGCGGTGTGCTGCGCCGAGCTACTGGAAGAGTTTTTTGACGCATCCCTGGCCAATGACTGGGAAGCTGCCGGATCCGTCTATGACCGCATCTGTGAACGGGAAACTCAGGCCGACGAGCTAAAGAAACAACTGCGACTGCATTTACCGAAAAGCTTTTTTATGCCGGTGTCGCGCAGTGACCTGCTGGAACTATTGTCGGTGCAGGATCATATCGCTAATTGCGCCCGTGACATCGCCGGTCTGATGCTGGGTCGAAGAATCGTCATTCCCGAAACACTTAGTGAAATTGGCAAAAGCTTTCTCAAAGCCTCGGTGGCCACCACGGTACAAGCGCTGAAAGCTATTAACGAATTAGATGAATTGCTGGAAACAGGGTTTAGCGGCAACGAAATCGATTTCGTCGCGAACCTGATTGAAGAGCTGGCTGATCTGGAACACGAAACAGACCTGCTGGAACGACAAATTCGGGCGCAGCTATTCAAGGTCGAAGCCCAGCTGCCGCCGGTTGATGTCATGTTCCTCTATAAAATAATAGAAAAAATTGGTGATCTTGCTGATCATGCCGAGCGTGTCGGCGGCAGGCTGCAATTACTGCTGGCTCGCTAGCTATTCAACCGTTAATTAGAAAAACACTCTATGACTATCATCGCTGAACACGGGTTTTTAATACTGGCCCTGGCCAGTGCTTTCGGCTTTTTTATGGCCTGGGGCATCGGCGCTAACGATGTCGCAAACGCCATGGGCACCTCGGTCGGGTCTCGCGCACTGACCGTTACCCAAGCCATTTTAATTGCCATGGTCTTCGAATTTTTGGGCGCTTACCTGGCTGGTGGCGAGGTTACATCGACTATTCGCAAAGGTATTATCGACGCCGATTCGCTCAATGCTCGTCCAGAACTACTGGTCTTTGGCATGATGGCAGCACTGTTAGCGGCGGGCACCTGGCTAATGATCGCCAGCATTAAGGGCTGGCCGGTTTCCACCACTCACACCATCGTTGGTGCCATTGTCGGCTTTGCTGCTGTGGGCATCTCAGTCGAAGCGGTCTACTGGTCCAAGGTCGGCAAGATTGTCGCCAGTTGGGTCGTATCACCGATACTCGCCGGATCGATTTCCTTTGCTTTATTCCGAAGTGTGCAAACACTGATTCTCAACCACTCCGACCCGTTTGCCCGCGCCAAGCGGTACATACCCTTCTACATGTTCACTGTGGGCTTTTTGATGGCCATGGTGACGATGCTAAAAGGTCTCAAGCATGTCTTTAAAGACGCTGATCTGAGTATGAGCTTTGCCCAGTGTGCCGGTTACGCCGCGCTGGTCGGTTTGTTTGTGGCCGCGATTGGCATCTTTTTCCTTCGTCAGGTAAAAGAAGAGTTGCCGGGTGAAAATAAAGATCCCCGGAGGAAAGACCGCTACGCCAGCGTTGAGCGCGTATTTGCTGTGTTGATGGTATTTACGGCCTGCAGCATGGCCTTTGCTCATGGCTCAAACGATGTCGCTAACGCAGTTGGGCCGCTGGCCGCCATTGTAAGCATCGTCAACACTGGCACGATTACAGCAAAAAGTATGATGCCCAGCTGGATTTTATTGCTCGGCGGCGCCGGGATCGTATTGGGCCTCGCAACCTACGGTTTTCGCGTAATGGGTACAATCGGCCGAAGAATTACGGTTTTAACACCAAGCCGTGGTTTTGCTGCCGAACTGGGTGCAGCGGCAACGGTGGTGACGGCTTCTGCCACCGGCCTGCCTATCTCGACCACCCACACATTGGTGGGTGCTGTGCTCGGCGTTGGTTTTGCTCGCGGTATCGCCGCCATTAACTTGAGGGTAGTGGGCAATATTTTTATGTCCTGGCTGGTGACGTTGCCTGCCGGTGCCGGCTTATCGATTGTCTTCTTCTTTATGCTCAAAGGGATGTTTAGCGACTAAGTCCTGCTTTTGAGGACTTTGCCCAGACGGCCCTGGTGTTCGCCTGCCCCCGCTCCGATCAACTATCAATTTTTTGTTATCGCCCAGGTCCCGTCGCCGTCTTTAATCTTTGAATGTTGAACATTTACAAATAATATTTTTGGGTCTTTGCCGAAGTAGATGCCCGTACCTTCCGCTTCGGGATCACTCAGCGAAGCAAACAGCCAAACGTTGTCGGCCTGACCATCACCATCGTGATCCAGATCAGCCACCCAAATATCAGAGGGCACGTTATCTTCGATGATCATCAACCGACCATCCGGGGTAGTCGCCAGATTATCGACGTTGTCCATCCCTGTCTCGAAGCCCTGCTCACCCGGCCGACCTTTTTCAACCGGTACATTAGCTCCTGGCTGAATAAAATTGCTTACCCGCATCGACATCAGGTTAATCGCCAGCACACGACCTTCGAAAAGCTCTTTGCCATGCTCTCCCGGTGGCCCTTCGGTGACGGCCACATAAAGCGTGTCACCGATAATTTCGAGATCTTCCGGCCGTTGAAAACTTGCACCGCCAGCTGCTGACCCCGATTGCCTCGCCGTCGCCGCATCAATCGGCCCCAACCACCTGGCCGGTCCCGTGTTGTATTCGCCACCGGAAACGCCCAGCACATAAAGCGCCCCGCTTGATAAATCACCGGGCATGCTGGGCACAAATTTGTAGACACCGCCCCCACAGGGCAGACTGCCATCCGGGCAAGGTGCACTCAACCCTCGCCATTCATCTACCATGTAAATGGCACCATCGCGGTCAATGGCAATCCCTTCGTGGGCCATCCGACCCGCCGCCGGGCGCTCATAAACCGTGCCCTTGGTCAGATCTGATTTATCCAGAACAATCTCAAATAAGCGGCCGCCTGTAGTTTCTTCGCCAATGAGAATGGTGCCCCAGGGGGTCCAACGGATGCCATCCACCGCTTGATAGTTAGGGTCAAGTACCAGAACTGATGCCTTGCCCGTATTAAGGTCGACGACCGATACCGACCCCCCGGGAAAATCTGCGCAGTTGAGATAAATCGCCCACGGTGCCCCGCAGCGTACTTCATGGGTGCGATATAAATAGCGCCCCACATGTGCTCCCGTTTCGTTGACAGTATTCATATCGTACCAGTCATTGATACCGTCTGAGTAGATATTGAGGGAGGATTCATCCGAAACCAGAGTCTGTTTAAATCCCTGGGGGATAACCCACGGAGACGCTGGATTCCAGTTTTGTCTGTCGGCAGACGCCGGGATGGGCGCGAATCCAAACCGTCCTTCATCCGGACCATGGGCATTAACAGTTAGGCATATTGTCAGTGTTGCTATCCCTGCCAAAATATTTGCTTTAGTTGTTCTGATCAGGGGAAATATCTCCAAATACCTGATAAATTTCTCTAAAAACGCTAGCGCCAGTTAGAGCTAAGTGGGTTTGCTATATTTTTTCAGTCGTAATCAAGGTTCTGTCGCCTGATACTCATCACGATCTGATACTTCGCTAAATATCGTTTCATCTAATAAACCTTCACTGCGCGCCACAACCGTCGATACCATACAGTCGCCAGTGACATTCACCGCCGTGCGCATCATATCGAGCAGGCGATCGACACCGATAATCAGGGCGATACCTTCAACCGGCAAGCCTACTTGCTGGAGCACCAACGCCAGCGTAATAAGACCAACACCCGGCACGCCCGCTGTGCCGACCGACGCCAATGTCGCCGTTAAGATAACTGCGATATAGCCACCCAATGAAATATCAATATTAAAGGCCTGGGCGATAAATACTGTCGCGACACCCTGCATAATGGCAGTACCATCCATATTGATAGTGGCACCCAAGGGCACAGTAAAAGATGCGATGGAATTGTCGATACCGATACGACGCTCAGCGACATTCATGGTCACTGGAATCGTAGCGCTGCTTGAGGAGGTGCTAAAGGCAAAGAGCATGGCCGGGCGAACATTTTTTAATAAAGTTAACGGACTCAATCGAGTCAGCGCCTTAAACAGCGTCATATAGACAACGAGGCCATGAACCAGCAGGACCAGCACCACGGTAAAAAAGTATTTGGCCAGATCAGCAATGGCGGAGATGCCAAGTTCACTAAATAATTTCGCTAACAGACAAAACACCCCGTAGGGAGCCAGGTGCATCAGGAAGGACACCATGGTCATAACGACTTCATTAAAACTTTCAAAAAAATTCAGTACGTTTTGGCCTTTTTCGCCACTGTGAGTGACCGCCACCCCCATCAAAATAGCGAAGACAATAATTTGCAGCATATTGCCTTCGGCCATGGCTTTGACCGGATTGGTCGGAAAGATATTGATTAACACCTCTTTAACTGAGGGCGCGGGTTTGGCCTCATAAGTACTAGCGCTACTCATCTCTATGCCCATACCGGGGTCGATAATATTGGCAAAGGCCAGAGCCAGGGTGACTGCGATGGCGGTGGTGAGCAGATATAAGCCGAGAGTTTTAGCCGCCATTTGACCCATACGGGCATTTACGCCCATGGCGCTGGCGCCACACACGAGCGACACAAACACCAGTGGCACGACCAGTAATTTAAGCGAGGCAATAAAAATTTTGCCGATTACATCAAATACGGAGTTGATCAACCAGGCAGCGAGGTTGGCGGCAAAACTACCCTCGCTGGCCGACAGTACATTAAGCAACGCGCCCAGGATTACGCCGAGCACCATACCTAATAATATTTTTGTCGATAGTGTCATCGTCTTCTCCTTTTGAGGTCACGCCTTAAAAAAGAGTTTATTTACGCTCGCCACGCAAGCTTAACACCTGCTGGCGAAGGCTTACCGCAGCTACATTAGCTGCTTGCACCGGCTCACCGACGAGAATACTGATGCGACTCCACAGGCGATGAAACGGGGTCTTGAATACACCCGACCCGCTATGGCTGAAAAACCCGCCCCATAATCCTTGCAAGGCCATGGGAATGACCGGCGCAGGCGTGCGCTGGACAATGCGTTCAATACCTGGTCGAAACGTATCGATTTCACCATCGCGGGTTAATTTTCCTTCGGGAAACAGACATAACAAATCGCCGTTCTCCAGACCTTCAGCAATGGCTTCCATGGCCGCCAGATAAATATTTTCATCTTCTTTCAGCGAACAAATCGGAATCGCGCCACCGGTACGGAAAATAAAATTAAGTACCGGTATTTCAAATATAGGTTTATACATAATAAAGCGGATAGGTCGGCGCACCGCACCTGCGATCAACAGGGCATCCACATAGCTAACGTGATTACAGGTAATTATCGCCGCACCTTTATCGGGAATATTCTCAAGCCCCTGGTGTTTGACGCGATACATACTGTGACTCAACAACCAGATCAAAAACCGCATGGTGAATTCAGGCACTTGCTGGAAGATAAATACCGCGACAGCAATATTCATTAACGCAACGATCAAATAAAACGTTGGAATCCCGACATCGACCACGCCCAGGAACAGTATCCCCAGCAAACTGGAGATCACCATAAACAAGGCATTGAGAATATTGTTGAAAGCAATAATCCGCGCCCGTTTAGTTTCATCGGAGCGGGCTTGAACCACTGCGTATAGCGGCACGATATAAAAGCCGCCGAACAGGCCAATTAAACTGAGATCAAGCAAGACCCGGATGGCGCCGGGCTGGGCCAGAAATGTCCATAACCCCACCGTAACAGCATCAATAGCATGGCCCACCTGATAGGCCTCTGCCGCAAAATACAGATCGATCCCAAACACGCTGATACCGATGGCCCCAAAAGGCACCAGACCAATTTCAACCTTGTGGCCACTCATGCGTTCACATAGCAAAGAGCCGGTCGCTATGCCCACGGTAAAACCGCTCAGCAGCAAAGCCACCAAACCTGAGCTACCACCTAAATAAGCCACCGCAAAATTCGGTGCCTGAGTAAGGTAGCTGGCGCCGATTAACCAAAACCACGAAATACCCATAATGGCCAGTAACACGGTGTGTTTTTCACTGGCCATACCAAAGAGCTTAATGCCCTCTCGAACGGGATTGAAATCGATCACCAGGTCCGGGGCTTTGGCCTCAGCCTCTGGGACTCCGCGGCTGCACATCCAGCCCACAACCGCTACACCTATCACCGCAGCACCCACCAACAATGCCGGTTGCTCAACACCGCCCATCAAACTACCGGCAATGGTGCCGATCAAAATCGCCACAAAAGTGCCCATTTCGATTTGGGCATTGCCACCGACTAACTCTGCTCGATGCAGATGCTGGGGAATAATGGAATATTTCACCGGGCCAAAAAATGCCGACTGCACACCCATAGCAAACAACACCAGCATCATCAGCCAGATTTCGTTATACCAAAGCGCAGCAAAACCGCCGGCCATAATAAAAATTTCCGCGGCCTTAATACGGCGGATAATCTTTGATTTTTCATACTTATCAGCTAACTGGCCGGCCAGCGCTGAAAATAGAAAGAAAGGCAGAATAAATAAGCCTGCCGCCATATTTACCAATAAGTTGGTATCTGGCGCCTTGCCAAGTTCAGCGGTGGAACTAGCAACGCCGGTGCTGACCAAGATCACCAGTAAGGCGTTTTTAAACAGGTTATCGTTTAAGGCACCGAAAAATTGGGCCAGGAAAAACGGTAGAAAGCGGCGAGATTTGAGCAGCGCGAACTGACTGTGTTGTTGAATCTCATCCTTTTGTGGCAGAGGCGCCATCTCGTGCCTACAAAGTTAGGTGTTTAACATTTTTAATGTTCGTTCTTTGCACCGGAACTCAGCGTTACTCTTTAGTAGCGCAATTCGCGAGTATCAAGGCCAGTTGTTTTTGCTCATGCTTGTTTTCTGGCCAACCAATGATATTAGCGTGCCATCTGTGGTCTGACTCTTCTGGCTTAACCACGAGATGCTCTTCCTTTTCAACATCACCTGCTGTGATTAGTGCAACCGCTTTTATAGTCATTTTGCGTTCATCCTCAATGACTTTTTTGGTAGCCGAGTATGCTTGGCCGAGCCTAGTTTTTCTAAATACAGAGGTCTCCATATTCCGGGCAGGTAGAAATGCAGCCTGTTTAATTCCAGTTTTACTGAAATGTCTGCTTTGAAACAAAAACCTTGCTAGAGTCTCTTCTGGAGCTATAGGCAATGGGCCTAGGTATGACTTGCTGTCATGAGAGCACCCTTTTGATATGGCCTTCAATAACTCCTTTATTTTTCCCATTAAGCGACTCCGTTCCGTTGGCCTTGTTTTTATCTGGAAATATGGCAGCGTAGTTAAGTGTCCCTTTTTCACCCACGCTGACCGAAATAATAGCATTGTTGTTCCCGTACCATTCCACAGCTATTTCGCCATCGGGTTCTGGACATAAATCGGGGGTAGGTATATCTGGGCTCAAGCTTTTCGTGAATTCTAAGGTTTGATTTAGAACTTCTTGGCTGATGGCAATGCCATTGTAACCATCCCAATTATCAATGGAGCAGTCTTTAGATAAATTTAGTAACCTATTCGCCACTATTATTTGCCGATCTTGATTACTGAGAGAATCATTTATATAAAAAACAACATTATCTATTTTTTTAAGGGCGGCCTCTGCCACAGCACTACAACCTGGCGTAGCAGGAGTAAAATTTTCATAATTAAATCTTTGATTTGCAGTAGCAGTCATCTAATAAGAGCCTTGGTAGTTTCTGTAATACTACCAGAAAACGCTGTATTTTTAATCGATCTAAGTTCGTCAAACAATAGCCATATTTCCTTTTCGGACAAATCCAGTTTCTGATTTCGGGATACATCAATATCTAATGTTAGCGGAATAAAATCTTTATCCCCATCTCCTGAACTTAACGTAATAAGAGCCAAAGTATCCAGCCCATCATATGGGACAGCAATCCTGCTTAAAAAATTTACCAACATATCAGGCATCCCTTTTGGTGCTTTTGGGCAATTTGTCAGGTATTGATCAAAGTCGATTTGGCCATTTGTGAATGGTATATGAATTTCATTTATGTAACGAACAGCAATTCTCGATAATTCAAATCGACCGAGAACGTTTTTATATGTTTCCCATAACATTATGGCTTCATGTTTGAAGTCGCTCCATTCAGCATAAGGTGCTAATTTACTCACGGTTATTCCATTCTGATGGAATTGGGCAACAAACCCTTTCTCCTTGTTATCAGATCTAAACCCCTGTTGAGACCTTTGTTCCTCTGTTTCTATTACGCCATCTTTAAAAGCTAACTGCATCTCTTGCCTAAACGTCGGCTCGAGTTCAGAGTAACCTACCGGGAGAGAATTTTTTAACGAATAGATCTGCTCTATGGTTATGTTTGAATTAATCCTGAGGTCGATAATGGCCTCTTTAATTGGGGCATGTTCGAAATGTTCGTTAATTTCCATTCCCTGTTTTCCTAATGTTCCTAGCCATTTATTAGCGCGATATCTAGATCCCTATTTATACTCAGCCGTTAATAATCAGGATCTGTTTAGCATACATAATATCTGCTAAATCTTGTAGCATGCGCTATAAATTCCGTGCTTTAGCTATCTAAAAGCACCTAATCATCATTATAAGCCGCAGCCCGTTTCTCCAAAAATGCCTGACCACCTTCTTCGAGGAAGGGCGCGATACAAAGCACCTGGCCACGATCTTCCATAGCTGCCACGGCTTCCAGACTGCCAGCATCCTGAGAAATATTCAGGCCTTCCTTGGTCATCCGCAAACCCAAAGGCGACATGGCCATCATTTCATCGACCATGGTCTGGCCCATTGCCTCCAGCTCCGCCAGCGGCACCACTTCCGATACCAGACCCATACGTAAGGCCTTATCGGCGAAAACAAATCGGCCGCCCATCATCATTTCAGCTGCATTGGAGGTGCCTACAGAGCGGGGTAAGAAGTAACTGATGCCGATATCGCAACCGGTCAAACCAATCTTGCTCATGGCGACGTTCATTTTCGCGTTTTCGGCGGCATAACGAACATCACAGGCCAGCGCAAAAGCAAATCCGCCACCGGTTGCAGCGCCTTGCATGAGCCCAATGATGGGCTGGGGACAACGTCGCATGCGCATGATAATTTCTGAGATCAGCCGTTGTCCGCGCATATCGGCGGGATTACTGGCACCGAAATGGCCGGCATCATTGAGATCCAGACCCGAACAAAAATGTTTACCCGCACCCCGCAATACCACGACCCTAACTTCGTGCTTGAACAGCAGGTTACCGAAATAATCGAGCATTTCTTCGGTTAATTTTTGGTTAATGGCATTGTACTGATCCGGCCGATTCATAGTGACCCAGTCAACGCCGTTGCGGTGGTCTATCTCAAGGGTTTCATATTGATGATCGTTTTGCATGGCTTGCTCCGTTGCGTCTTCGTGTTTTAGGTAGCTCGGATATTTCCCTCGCAACCGCCTTTAAAAATTACACCGGAAATACTACAACAGCCGGCTTTCCTTGTCCTTGTTGTCAGCGAATAGTTGTCGGCAGATAATTGTCAGCGGATAATCCGGTCTGCTGTCAAAGGAAGGATGCATGTCTAAATCATTTGTTTACCTGCTTTCGCTATTAACGTGGCTGATCGCCTGTGACACTAAGGCAGAACATAGCCCGTGGACGACAAACATCTATTTTGAAAATGATTTGTTTGGCGAGACCGACCAAAATTACACCAACGGTATTCGTATCTCCTGGATATCGCCTGATACAAAAGCTTATTTTGAAGAGACATCGCTACCACCCTGGGTGCGCGCCGTGAACAATAAACTGAGCTACTTTAACCCGCCTGGCGAAAAGATTGACCGTAATATGGTCATTAGCCTGGCGCAATTGATGTACACACCAAGCGATATTAATGCCACGGAGCTGCTGGGTGACCAACGCCCTTACGCGGGCTATCTATATTTAGGTTTTGGTTACCACACGCGCAGCAACAAACAGCTGGATACGATCGAATTTGATATTGGTATTGTCGGACCCGCTGCCCAGGGCGAAGAGGCTCAGGATTTTATCCACGATTTACGTGACTTTGACAAATTTCAGGGCTGGGATAATCAGTTAAGAAATGAACCTGCCTTTACATTTGTCTATGAACACAAACGTAAAATGCTGCCTAAACGTTTAATTGCACTCGATAGTTTGGAACATGACTTCATCGGTCATGCTGGCGTTAGCTTGGGCAATGTTGCTACGTATCTAAATTTTGGTGGCGAATACCGCGTTGGCTGGGCTCTACCCGATGATTTTGGTACTGCTGCGGTGCGGCCGGGTGGCGATAACAGTGCCCCTGGCGGCGGTGCGCACAATAAAAACAACGGCGCGCTTTTACACGGGTTCCATGTCTTTGTGTCGATGGATGCCCGCTTGATAGCCCAGGATATTTTTCTGGACGGCAATTCCTTCCGTAACAGTCACGGGGTGAGTAAAGAAAAAGAAGTTGCCGATTTCTCCAGTGGCTTTAGTTTTTTAACCGGGAAATGGAAGGTATCATTTGCCTGGGTGGTGCGGACGAGGGAGTTTAAACAGCAGCCTCACCATCATAAATATGGCTCGCTTAGTCTTTCATACTCGCCGTAAGCGGTAGGGGATTGTTTAATTTCGTGTGCTAATTACAAAGCCCTGAACGGTCGTTAATCGACCCAGGCTTGTTCGATTAAGCTATTCAACTTTTCTGCATCATCCTTATTTTTATAAAAAAAGATAATAAACTCATGCAGTTTTTCCAGTGTCCAATGTGGCCCTAGCTCGTGAAGTTTTCTAATCGAATCCTGTGCAGCGTCCTCCTGCCCAAGACCCGCAAGGACCGCACCGTGGGTAACATGTCCCCAGAGAAAAGTCGGTGCGTGCTTGATGGTAAGTAGCGTCGATTTCTCGGCGGCTTCGAAATCACCCAGCATTAATTGCACCAGGCCTCGAAAATGATAGGCTCGCCCAGCGCTAGGATCTTTGGGTGACTGGCGAAAAAACAGCTCAAATTGCTCAAGCGCCTCTTCATGTCTGGATGCAACCATTAATGCTGTCCCATAGGCCTGACGGAAGATGCCGCTGTTGGGATTAATACTGAGACTGCGCTCCAGATAATCGACGCCCAGTGACGCCTCGCCCGCCCAAAGTACGGTATAGCCGGCGTAACCAAGCAGCGCCGGATCTTCTGGCGCGAGCGCAACGCCTTTGTGGGCAAGCTCGATGGCCTGCTTGGCATCCTCCGGAATATTTTCGCTGATCAACATGGGCATTTTCATCGACAGCAGGTAGCCGAGAAATACCCAGCCAAAGCCATAGCCCGGCTCAATTTCAGTTGCCTTTTGGGTTAGCTCCAGGGCATCGCGTGGAGCCGTAGCGGTTAACTGGCCGATCCAGATGGTTTCAGCCTGGATGCATAGCTCCCAGGCTTTAAGAGATTCGGGAGGCTGCCGACGAGCACGTTTACCCTCGGCTACACCGACATTGGCACACAGAGTTGTGACGATACTATCGACCACTTCATCCTGAACATCGAAAATATCGATCGCTGGTCGGTCAATTTTATCGGCCCAAACGTGAGCGCCGGTTTCGGTTTCAATCAGCTGTGCGGTAATTCTCAGCCGATCATTAATGAGTCGAATGCTACCCTCAAGCACATAGCGCACCCCCAGCTCCCGACCCACAGTACTAATATTTGGTGACTGGCCTTTATAGGCAAAGGTGGAATTGCGGGCGATAACGAACAGGCGGCTATCGCAGGACAGGCCAGTAATAATGTCCTCAGTCATGCCATCGGCGAAGAACTCTTTATCTTCATCCTTTGACATGTTGGTGAAAGGCAATACAGCGACGGAAGGCTTGTCGGTAATAAGCGGCGGAAAGGACGCGAAATTTTGGCCCGTACCGGGACCCTGTACTGAACCGCCTGACTCGCCATCTGTGCTGGCAAGATTTCCCCGACGGGCCATGGTGGCGCGAACCCCGGCACCCATCGGCGAAAATACCACGCCAATAATGACCACAAGCGCGGCGAGGCCACTGAGCATGGTTTCGTTGTCGGCTACCCATTCCAGAAGTGAAAACACTGTGGGGCTCTTTTTGCTTACCAGTTTATATTGAGGGTCGTCATTTTAGCGTAGTTGAGATTCTTCCGACCAGTAATAAATGACCATGCATACAATCGCGTATGTAAGTAATAGCGCACACCGCAACCTGTCCGCGTGGAAAAGCTGTTACGTCGTCAGCGGATGGATCGATAAATTATTCAACATTTTTTCAACACGATATGCCAATGAAGAAGTTCCCGGGATCGAAACCCTGCGGCTGCGCAGAGAAAGTAATATTCGTAAATAAGGCGAACTTTATCGGGATAGCGTTGCTTTAGGTCTGGCCAGGCGCCCATAAAATTGTAATGCCAGGCGCGGGCAGTTTTTTGGTAATCAAGTCCGAATTCCGTCACCTTTTCTGTCACAAACAGACCGTCAAGAGCTGCAGTAATTTGTGACATCGCAGGCATCATGCCGCCCGGGAAAAGATACTTATCGGTCCATGGCTCACAGTTACGTTTAGGTTTATACCGACCAATTGTTTCGATAATTGCAGTACCACCATCCTTTAGACAAGCGTGGGCTTTTTCTATCAGTGGTCGATAATTTTTGACGCCGACATGGGTCATCATGGCGATCACCATGACTTTGTCGAATTTCCCACTCAGGTCACGGTAATCCATTTTTATGGTATCGACGGGATAATCTGCGCAGTACTCTCTGGCATGCTTAATTTGCTCGTCGGAAATATTAATGCTGGTTATGTGGCTACCAAAGTTTGACGCCACGTAGCGGGCAATCTCACCCCAGCCACCACCCACATCCAGCACCGTTTCCCCAGCCTGAAAATCCATTTCCTCACAAATTTTAGCCATTTTGTTGAGCTGGGCCTGGTCGAGGTCATCGGTGTTTTCGAAATAGCCACAGCTGTAGTTTTTATACTTGCCGAGGAAACCACAATATAAGTCATTGCCAAAATTGTAATGCCGCTCAGCAACACGTTTCGATTTAGTTTTGGTTTGCTGATTAGTAAACCGATCCGTTATATTTCTGATCAAATGGGTCGGAATATATTCAGAGATCCGATGTAAGCCGCTTTTAATCAGCCGAAAGATCGACTCTTCCAAATCGGCAGATGTCCACCATCCATCGATATAGGCTTCACCCAGGCCCAGGGATCCGGTCATTAACACCCGGTTATAAAATCGCTCGTCGTATACCTGTATATCCCATGGTCGATCACCGCCGAACGTTATATCTGCACTGGTAAATAGCTTTTTTATTATTATTTTTTGTACGGGCATCCCTGCTCCTTGTTTGACTTAACAACCACCGTCTAAAAGACGGTGGGTTCGATTGAGGGACTGAAAGTCCCACCAAATACCGGCCCTGCCGGTCTATTACTCAATCTCGAAATCTGCATTGGGCTTCGCCTCAAAATGATGAGACAAGTACTC
>JAJFKC010000004.1 GCA_021773435.1 Porticoccaceae bacterium | reverse complement strand
CATCCCCAATCTTTTCCAGCAGCTTCTCACAATTGTTGGGCAGTCTATCGACAAAAACCGCAGCGACGTTGATGACGCTGTACCTGATGAAGGAGTTGCCGGGGAGATTTGTCGATGCGCTTATCGTTTTCAGCGGCGCAGATTGCCCCTAGAGTGCATTCTTGGGCAAATCGGGAGTATAAACCGCAGTGACGTTGACGACGCTGTACCTGATGAAGGAGTTGTCGGAGATATTTTTCGATGTTGTAGTCGTCATCAGCGGCACAGATGTCATTTTTAAAGGCGGATCGGATGAATAGTAAACCAAAGAGAGCAAAAGGAGAACTTTGCTCTCCCTTTTCTCCACGGAGAACGGTAAGTGAACGATATTTCTTGCGAAAAGCGAGTCCCTTATAGGCGAGCCTGACTGTATTTGAAGCATGTTACCTCAGAGATAATAGCTACGAGAAGGACACTTGGATGATTTGAGATTTGCGCACGATAAAATGTCTAGTGTCATGCTGATTTTTGACATCATTTCAGTATTTTTTGGCGTTTACATGAAAGCCCAAATTTTGATGTTTTTGTGAAATATTTTTGTGCAACGGTGCTGCGTGGTTATAAAATTTGTGGCGCAGGCAAACGTAAAAGTAGCGTAGGCGGTAGCTAATCAGCCAACGCTACATTTGCATTGGCCGTGTTCGCAACACCGAAATCAAAAGCCTATAGACACGCAGCACCTTCGTACCAGACGAGTGAGAATTTCTAATTTTCGGGATTGAAGCAAAACAACAAACACATTTCGCAATGTCCTAAAACCGCATATCATTACTCATTTAGTCGTGCAAAAAAAAACCCAAATCACACAAAGTGTCCTTCCCATCAAAAAGGGGGTTCACTAACTCCTAAGGCTGGTTTTATAGTCCGCTTCAAGCTTAGGCCAAAGTTACGGGCGCCATAGTGGATTCTGAAATTTTCAGCACGTTATTTGTTGGTGTCAGATATGATGGCACAAATGCGTTTTGGTCGCGCCAATTGAGTTAGTGAACCACCCCTTAAGCGACTGCCTATCCTAGTGACGCCAAAGAAGTTGTGATTTTGTCCCACATATGAAGAAAAAAACAATAGAAAAAAAGGTTCCGAAAAGGTAATCACGCCTCCACCCTTTGGCCAAAATTTCAAAAATTGAAATTGGTTTATAGGCTTCATTAGGATAAGCAGTCGCCTTATTTTTAAATCCACTGCCTACCTTTTTAGAAATGCGGCTGATCCCGAGTGCTGCCGACAACCACGGTGATGTAGATTATTGACAGATGCAGTTTTCTCCGGTGAGACATTTGTCGTCCTTTGGCGCAGTGGTGTGCTAATGAAACAGTTGTATACCCGGATGCATCAAAAAAGAATCGAGCGCGCTGCAAATCTTGCAAACATTGGGGAACAGAGTGAGCGGTTCGTTTTCAAGGGGAGTTGTGTAAACACGTTTGTAGAAAAGATGAGAGACTTGGTAAAACTTCGTAAATACAAGTACTTCGTAAACGGCCCCTTTTTCCAACAGAGTGCCCCCGTTCAAAAAGAGTGGTTGACGAATAACTCCTCACCCCCGTAATCGCCCCCAAAAATACCAAAAATATTTTCGCCACTGACGGGGCGAATAAAAAAGCTTTATTTGCAAAACTTTTGCATGGGAATATCAACAAAACCAATTTTTCGTGCCATAATTTGAAATTGAAAATGTCAACACAAACACGATGTCCTGATTTCCAGTGTCCGCACAACGATGGGCTGGAAAAAATACTGCGTTTGTGCGCGCTGTAAAATGCATGAGTGAAATTCATTTCCAATGACATTATTAGCTGTTAATAAAATGGCAGGCAATTTACTGCGCGCGCAAACGCAGGATCCTTTCCAGCCAATCGATGTGCGGACACTGCAAATTAGGACACCATGTACGTTGGTCTTTAGGCCAACAAGATGAGTCGGGATCACCTACATGATGCTTTTTCCGTAGTCACGAGTTTACTAGTATTGATACACTGCACGAATCCGCCGCAACCACCCGAAAGTGGCGCTAGTTTCATTCCAGCAGATTTTACAAGGCCGTAGCCAGGACTGCCATGCAGCGTACGCGTTGGGTGGTTTTATAGTCTCCCAAGCATCGAAAATAATTGTACAGTGGCGTTATTAGGACTCATAATAGGACCAAATCTCAGACCAGAAATGACTCTTATAGGAAAATGGGCTACCGCTGACAGTAGCTTGGCGTTTGCTCTAATAGGGGACTATGAAACCACCCAAGGACACCTACGCACAGCAGGTTTCAGCAGCCTCTGTCCGAAAACAGAGACCACCCACTGCACCATTTCGCGAACGAAAATCTAGCAGTTTTATTGGCCTCCGATCAGAGACCGCCGTCCGAAGGCATTTATCTCGTCATTTCGAGTTGAAGAAGAGACAACCTCCCCTGAGCGGATTTGAAAACTTTTCGAAATTGAGTCCACTACATAAAAGTTTGCAGAATACTCTTAAAGTTATCATAGAGATTGTAGTAAAGGAGTTATAAAAACAAAAACATCCGTACGTTGAATGGAAATTCCGTTGAATTCAAATCCGCTGAAGGTGAAGTTGCCTGTTTGGCGATACAATACAGTCAGGCTCGCCTGTAAGTGACTTGCATATGAGGAAGTTTTTTATCGGTTTTATCGCTTTTTATCAGTTTTTTATCGAAGTGCCCGCATATAGCGGACTTTTATATAGTGAACGATATTTCTTGCAAAAAGCGAGTCCCTTATAGGCGAGCCTGACTGTATTTGAAGCATGTCACCTCAGATAATAGCAACGAGAAGGACACTCGGATGATTTGAGACTTGCGCACGATAAATTGTCTAGTGTCATGCTGGTTTTTTGACATCATTTTAGTATTTTTTGGCGTTTACATGAAAGCCGAAATTATGATGTTTTTGGCGAAATATTTTTTGTGCCACGGTGCTGCGTGGTTATAAAATTTGTGGCGCAGGCGAACGTAAAAGTAATGGAAATTCCGTTGAATTCAAATCCGCTGAAGGTGAAGTTGCCTGTTTGGCGATACAATACAGTCAGGCTCGCCTGTAAGTGACTTGCATATGAGGAAGTTTTTTATCGGTTTTATC
>JAJFKC010000030.1 GCA_021773435.1 Porticoccaceae bacterium | reverse complement strand
GGTGCGTTTGCCCTCGGCCACACCAAGGTTAGAACATAGCGTGGTGACCAGGCCATCGACGACGTCGTCCATAATGTCGAATATTTCAGCGGTTGGTCGGTCGATTTTATCCGCCCAGATATGGGTGCCGGTATCGGTTTCGATCAGCTGCACGGTAATGCGCAGGCGTTCACCCATAGGGCGAATACTGCCTTCCAGCACGTAGCGCACGCCGAGCTCCTTACCTACGGTGCGGATATCCGGCGACTGTCCCTTGTAGGCGAAGGTGGAATTGCGAGCAATAACAAACAAACGGCTATCGCAGGACAGGCCGGTAATAATATCCTCGGTCATGCCATCGGCGAAGAATTCTTTGTCTTCGTCCTTCGACATATTGACGAAGGGCAACACGGCGATAGAGGGTTTGTCGGTGATCAGTGGCGGCGGGGTGTTGAGGAAATCCTGGGCTGCGGATAATTCTGTCGACATTGTAGTGCTGGGCAATGCGCTAGCAGTGGATTTCCTCCGCGAAAGCAAACCCCGCATTCCTGCGCCCAATGGAGATAAAGTCACGCCGACGATCACGACCAATGCGGCGAGGGCGCTGAATCCGGATTCGTGTTCGCTTAGCCAGGTGAAAATAGAGTTAATGCTTTCCATATCGAATATTTTTTCCGTTTAATCCCGCCAGGCTTGGCGTAGCAGTTTGATCCATAACCCGGACTGCGCTGGCTGGAAGCTATGATTGAAAATATCTGCGACGGTTGTTTCTGTTACCACTGCTGCGGCAGGCGCCTGGACGTATGAAAAACACGCAACACTTCCACTGCCTCGCCGCGCACGCGGTAGGGGACGATGTAGCGCGTTTTCGGCACCATCAGTTCCCGCGTGCCGACCACCCGACCCGGGCGCCCCAAGGCCGGCTGCTCCCCAAGCGCCGCCACTGCGTCCAGGACACGTTGCACGACAAGACGCGCCGCGCCGGGGTTGTCCCTGGCGATGTAGGATGCCTCATCCTCAAGATTGCGCAGTGCGGTGCGCAACCAGCGAATGCGCATCAAACGGGCGTCTCGCCCGGCCATTTACCGCGCAGGGCGGCAAGGTCTTCATCGTTGGCGAAGTCGCCTGCGTCCGCTTCCTGCAAGGCGGTCTGGATTTCGCGGATCTGCCACTCGTTGTTCTCGACAAAATCGCGGATGGCCTCGGCCGCCAGGTATGACTTGCTGCGCTGAGTGGCTTGCGCCAACTGATCGAGCCGGTTTTTGACATCGTCTTCAAGACGAACGGTCATTGTCGTGTTCATGGGAAGTCCTCGTATGCGAATGTACACATAGTAGCACTAACAAGCACAAACGACGAAAGCGTTCACGTGACCTTCGCTAGCCCACCACCTGCGCGGTGTTCCACAGGTGGTCGCTCCGGTGGTTAGCGCATCCACTGAAACGGCATCCGCTTTTTTGTCTCGGGAAAGCAGACCACGTACGCCCGCACCGAGCGGTGACAGCACGACGACCACACCGGCAACAATTGCCATCATCGCGGCGATAGCGCTGATGCCGGATTCGTTGGCAGCTAACCAGTTAAAAAATCGTTCATGTTAATTCCGCCAGGCCTGGCGCGTGAGAGCAATGAATTGCTCGGTTTGCTCTGGCTCGCGAATGACATGATGCCAAAAATCTTCTAAGCCCTGAAGGGTCATGCTGGGCGCGAGTTGCTGCACCTTCTGCATCTGCGGTGAAACTTCGGCGTCACGCCCCAGAGCGGCCAGCGATATGGCCAGCATAAAATAAGCCCAGGCGAAGCCAGGTTGATGCCTGATGCAATTCCGGGCCGCTTCCTCGGCCTCCAGAAAGTCGTTTAGTGAACAATGACAGAACGAAATAAAAAAACTGCCCAAACCAATATAGGGATCTTGTGTTGAGCGCTTGATAAACAACTGTAATTGGACGAGGCCTTCCTCAGGTTTTGCGTCGGCCCAAAGTGCAGCGCCATAGAAAATCCGAGTAATGTTGCTATTGGGATTGATGGCGAGACTGCGCTCCAGATAATCAATGGCCTGGCTTACCTGACCGGCCCAGATTACAGCACACCCGCAATAGCCCAGAACCACCGGATCATTGGGGGCCAGGCGTAGCGCTTTACTGACCAGTGACAGGACATTTGCAGAGTCCTTCGCCAGGTCGTCGCTCAGCCCATAAGGTATCTGCATACTGGCCATATAAGCGAGCAAAGCCCAACTGGCGGCATAGCCCGGTTCAATTTCAGTCGCCCGGCGCAGTAAGCGTTCGGCTTCCTCCATTGTTTCTGGATTAGCTTGCGAAAAATAAAGCACCTCGGCCTGTACGCATAGAGCCCAGGCCTGCAGGTTTTCGGGTCGCGCCCGTTGTGCCCGTTGTCCTTCCGCGACACCGAGACTGGAGCACAGCGTGGTGACCAGGCCGTCCACCACCTCATCCTGAATATCAAAAATCTCTGCCACCGGCCGGTCGATTTTGTCTGCCCAGACGTGGCTGCCAGATTCTGTTTCGATCAACTGTACGGTAATACGCAGACGGTCATTAATAGGCCGAATGCTGCCCTCCAGTACATAGCGCACGCCCAGCTCTTTGCCGACCGAGCGAATATCTGACGACTGGCCTTTGTAGGCAAAGGTGGAGTTGCGGGCAGTGACAGACAAACGACTGTCGAAAGATAGCCCGGTGATAATGTCCTCGGTCATGCCGTCGGCAAAATATTCCTGACTTTTATCGTCGGACATATTGACGAAGGGCAGTACGGCGATGGAGGGTTTGTCGGTATTTGGCTGGGGTGAAGTGTCAGGCGAATCTTTTGCTATGGGAGCAGGTGTTTCTGGGTTAGCTGTTTCGGGATTAGCGATATCAAGCGCAATCGGTTCTACTATTTTTTGTTGCTTGCCACCCTTAGAAAATAATCCGCGCAGCCCCGCACCTAGAGGCGACAGCACCACGCCGACCGTTACCACCAACGCAGCAAAGGCGCTTAACGCGGTTTCGTTATCATTGAGCCAGTTAACGAAAATATTGAAAAATTCCAAGGTTTAATCCGTTTTGTTTTTGGTGGCCGTTAATAGATCTTCCGGCCAGATGGGTTCGAGTAATGGCAGGACGTTTCTGCCTTTGTTTTTGTAAACTGCGCTGCTGCTACCTCGTGCGACAGCGAGAGAGAAAAGTGCCTCTTTTTCTTTAGCAATGTACAACGCTTGTTGAGCAGCTTCGGAATCGCCCTGTCCTGCTAAAGCAATCGCCAAATGAAACCATGTCCACCACCAGCCATCGTAACTCTCTATCGCCGTTCTCAACATCGATTCAGCTTCACTATAGCGACCAAGCTCATTGAACGCCGCTGCCTGCCAAGAGGCGTAGAGATATATATAAGGTGATCGTGGGGCGAGTCGTAATGCTTCCACACCCGGAGCTATTCCCTTTGCTGGCTCGCCGTTAAACGTATAGGCAATGCCCAACATAGCCTGAGCCATGGCAAAATTTGGCTGTATTTTGACTGCTTTTCTGAGTACCCGAATGCCCTTATCCGCGTGAGCGGCGCTAGCGCCGTAGCAGGAACCGCTTCCGTTAAGCACTAAAGGGTCACTGGGCGCCATTTGCAAGGCTTCCACCCCCAAACGATAGCCCTCCGCAAAGTCCTGCTCGGGGTCAGTGCCCCACTGGTTTACAGCTCTCCAACATAAGGTGCGAGCTAATTCAGCTTTAGCCACTGCGTAGCCTGGATCTCGTTGCAAGGCTTGACGGTATAAAGCCACAGCTTTCTTGGATGTTTGGCTATTCCAAATACTCAGCGCCTGATTGGCGCGCATCACCAAACCCCAGGCATCGAGGTTGTCGGTCGGTTTACTGTGGGCGCGGGCGATCTCGGCAGTGAAGATTTGGTCACCCAGGGCGGTAGCGATACCGTTGGTAATTTCATCCTGCAGGGCGAAAAGGTCGGTATAGGCGCGATCATATTTTTCCGCCCACACATGCAGGCCATTACTGGTGTCGATGAGCTGCACATTGACGCGCAGGCGCTCGCCGACTTTACGTAAACTGCCTTCGACCACATAGCGCACGCCCAGCTCTTCGCCGACCTGACGGATGTCAACGGCTTTGCCTTTGTAGGTAAAAGAGGAATTGCGCGCCACCACAAAAAAGCGCGGGTTGCTGGACAGTAAGGTAATCACGTCTTCGGCGATGCCATCGGCGAGATAGGTTTGCTCGGGATCGTCGGAGATATTATTGAGCGGCAATACCGCCACCGAGGGTTTGCCACCAGCGCCTGGCTTATCACTGCCTGGCGCGGCGTTTTCTTGAGAGCCCTCGCCAGAGTTATCCGGCCCCAGTGCAAGAATGGCCATCAGCATTAGCGCCACCAGCCCCAGGCTGATAAGCCCGATATTGCGCCAGTCTGATAAAAATGCCGGGCGTTTTACCTTGTCCATTACATGGGAAGGCATGCGTGTCCAGATCAGACGGGTGAGCACCGCCACCCCTGCGCTAATGGCGATTAGCGCAGCAATTGCGCTGAGTGCGGATTCGTGTGCGGCTAGCCAGTCGAGAAGTGCGGACACCGAGATCTCTCCCTGAATATATTTTTTTAGTTTATTTATCGTCGGGGGTGGATTTTAGCCCACTGGTGGGGGCTTTGACACAAACATAAGGGCTGGTTCAGGCTAAGGTTCAAGTACAGGTAGTGGTTTTGAGCCTTATTCACAAAACAATTAGTTGCCGAACGATATCTTGTTGAAGACTTGTGCCAACTTAGTGTTGGTGTCCGCAGGAGTCGTGACCAGTGCCGTGGATGTGACCATGGTTGAGTTCTTCCTCGGTGGCTTCTCTCAGAGCTTCAACACTGACATCAAAGTGCAGCGTTTGGCCTGCCAGTGGATGGTTGCCGTCGACGATGACTTCTTCTTCGCTGACATCTTTGACGGTAAATGACAGGGGGCCGTGTTCCGTTTTGGTGTTAAAGCGCATGCCGACTTCGACATCCTGGTCGGCGAATACGGAGCGGGGTACGGTCTGCACCATCTCTGCAATAAATTCACCGTAAGCTTCAGCGGGTTCAACGGTCGCCTGGATTTTATCGCCGGTGTTTTTGCCGAGCAGGGCCAGCTCCAGTCCGCGAATAATATTGCCAGCGCCGTGGAGGTAGACCATGGGTTCGCCGCCAATAGTTGATTCTATTTCGGTGCCCTCATCGTCTTTGATGGTGTAGTGAATGGCGACAACGGATTTTAGCTGGATGGTCATGGTTTACCGCTCGATATAAAACCACGATTATCGTGGAGGACTGATTTTGGCTCAATGGCTAGCGGGGCAAGTCTTGCTTAGGACTGGCCTACTGGCTGTGTTTGTCTAATTGGGTTTGCACTAGGGGCTGGCTTCTCGTCATACTAAGCGGCGTAATCGGTGACGAATAATAGTGATGACTAGCTCTAATATTGGACAAGTTCTGGTGAAAAATCTGGCGGTTACGCTGGCGCTGTCGATGACCATGCTGATATCGGGTCTGGCATCAGGAGCCGATGGTAAAAGCGAGGCTGGCGTGACAGGCATCAGGAATTTCAAAGCGCCTGCGCCAGGCTATCTTGTCGGCGGACAACCCAAAGCCGGACATTTTTTAGCGCTGGCAGATACCGGTGTAAAACATGTGATCAATTTGCGACCCAAGGACGAGCTGCCGGGTTTTCCGGAAGAGACACTCGCCACTGCGGCAGGTATGAATTATCACTTGCTGCCGGTGGCTAGCGTTGATGATCTCAACCTGGCAAACGTACAAGCACTAGATCAACTCTTGCAAAAGTTCATACAAAAAAACGGGGAGGACAAAGTTTTTATCCATTGCGCCAGTGGCAACCGAGTCGGTGCCATGATGGCGCTACGCTCAGCGCTAATCTATGGTGAAAACACTGAAGCAGCGATGACGCTAGGTAAAGACTGGGGGATGACTAGCCTTGATTCAACAGTACGTCGATTACTTGTCGATCATAATCGAGAAAACACCAAAATTATTTCGAAGCAATAAAATCTATGCAATAAATTTCATACATCAAGTTTAAACTACCTCATTAGAATGAAACTAAAACCAGGAGAGTTAGCACTATGGCAACAGTAAATACCGTCACCGGGCCCATTGATTCCAGCGAAGTAGGCCGTACCTTAATTCACGAGCACCTTTACATTACCTTTGAGGGTGCCGACTACGACATCATCATGCCCTTTGACAAAGAGGCCTTTGTTCGAGACGCAGTCAACCGCCTCAAGGCGCTAAAAGAGCACGGCGTTCAAACCTTTGTTGATCCTTGTCCCATCGATCTGGGTCGTGATGTCAGCCTGATGAGAGAGGTCTCTGAAAAGGCCGAGATGAATATCGTCTGCGCCACCGGCTTCTATTGGGAAAAATATGGTTTGCCCCTTTACTGGCGCTATAAAACCGTCGAGCAGATTGCCGAGCTGTATATTTACGAGATTGAAAAAGGCATCGAAAATACCGGTATTAAAGCGGGTGTTATCAAGGTGGCCACGGGTGAGCCAAACATCAGTGAGCAGGAAGCCAAGTTTGCCCAGGCGGCGGGCATGGCTTCTAAAGCGACGGGGGTGCCCATTGTTACTCACACCGAACTCGGTTGCTGTGGCCCGGATCAACAGAAGATTTTCGCTGACGCCGGGGCGGACAAGCACCGCTGCATGATTGGTCATTCCTGTGGTAATCCCGATCCCGCCTACCACAAGCAGATTGTCGATAACGGCACGTACATCGGTTTCGACCGCATCGGTTATGAAACCATGCAGCCCGATGAATTACGTGCCGATAACGTTGTGAAGCTGCTCGACGGTGGTCATCGGGATCAGTTGATGATGGCCCAGGATCGCTTCTGCCACTTACGCGGTATGCACATCCTCGCCAACATTATGGAGATGAGCAAGGAAGAAACCGAAGCCGCCGAGCGCTCTATGCTAGACGGAACTTTCGAAATGCCCTTTACCGATATCTTCACCGAGTTTTTCCCCAAACTGCGGGCGCGTGGTGTTAGTGATGACGATATCAACCACATCATGGATGTTAATCCTGGACGCTTTTTTAGCGGTGTGCCTTTTTAAAAACTATGAATCTAGGTGGAAGTTAGTCGAGCTATGCGATTATGAACTGGGAGGCCATTGGTGCTATTGCTGAGGCTGTTGGGGCTTTAGCGGTTGTGGTAACCCTGGGCTATCTAGCTGTGCAGATGCGTCAAAATACCCGATCGGTTCGGGCAAATGTTGAACAACAGATAGCAGGCAGCATTAGCGTCTCCCTAAATTCTGCGTCAAGTACAGGAATTTCCACTCTTTGGATAAAGGCGATAGAAGGTCTCGACAAACTTTCGGAAGACGAGATTGGACAATTGGGGTTTTTCCTTCTGGCCTATCTTAAACAGTTTGAGCAAGCATTTATTCAATATCGATCGGGTAATCTCAGCGAGGCGTCATGGGAAGCACTCGATTGGCAATTTCGGGCCACCGTAATGTCCTCAAAGGGCGCTCAACATTACTGGCACTTGAGGCAGGACGCCTTCCATAAGATGTTTCGCGATTATGTTAATGGTATTCCGACTGACGACACTTCCACGGGTTTAAATGCTTTGCAATTGGTGAAAGATGTAAAAGAAAGCGGAGCCGATTAAGGAGGAACTTACGGTGTATCACCCGGCACTAAAAACACCACTGTGCGATTTGGTCGGCATTGAATATCCCATTATTCAGGCAGGTATGGGCTTTGTAGCGCGGGGGCCGCTGGCGGGTGCAGTATCCGCCGCCGGTGGTCTGGGCACTATCGGCGCAGGCACCATGACCGGCGAGGAGCTGCGGGAGGAAATCCGTATCGTTCGCTCCATCACCGATAAACCCTTTGCCGTGGATATTCTGTTCTCCAGTGCCGGGGGCAAAAATGTGGCGATGTTCAGTAAGGATGTCGAAGATCATATCGAAGTCGTCTTCGACGAAAAGGTGCCGGTGATTGCCAGTGGTTTGGGTAATCCGGCACCGATTGTTGAGCGCTGTCATGCGGCGGGCATGAAGGTCCTGAGCCTGACCGGTAATACTAAAAATGCCAAACGCCTGGCCGATAGCGGCGTCGATGCCATTATTGCTCAGGGCTACGATGGCGGCGGCCATACAGGCAGAGTAGGTTCCATGACACTCTTCCCAGCGGCGATAGATGCCGTAGATATCCCCGTACTGGCAGCAGGCGGTATCGCCGATGGACGTGGTATTGCTGCGGCTCTGGTGATGGGCGCAATTGGCGTTTGGTTAGGCACTCGATTTATCGCCTGCACAGAAGCCTGGGGTCACGACAACTATAAAAACAGCATCGTCGACAGTGACGACGAAGGCACCATCCGCACCCGGTGTTTTTCTGGCAAACCCTGCCGCATGATTCGCAATGAAACCACCGCCGCATGGGAAAGCCCCGAGTTACTGGCGACCCTCAAACCCTTTCCCGACCAGATGCCGAATGTCACAGAGTGGCTGGGTGAAGACCCCTACATGGCAGGGCGGCGCGATGGTAAAACGGATATTGGCGCGCTAGCTGCGGGACAGTCATCGGCTTTGATACATAATGTTAAGCCAGCGGCTGAGATTGTTAAGGAGCTGATGGAGCAGGCTAGTGAGGCTTTGGGGCGGGTTTCGGGTGGTTAACGCCGATTAATTTGCTTGATTGAGAAGAGTCAATCTAGCCTTGTTTTAGACCCCTTGTTTCCATAGGTTTGTACCTTACATAACACTGCTCATGCTGCATGACTGTTGCTGCGAAGAATAGCTGTCATTGATTTTTTGGTGTGATAGTCTCGCTCTCGGTCCGCAAGGGGCATGCAACTAGGTCGACTTTCCTACTGGTTAGCAGCGCCTACCGGTTAACAGCTAATTATCGATTACGCTATTTGTGAATACAGTACGCAAAGGATTGGTTCAACCTTGCGACAGGAGCATGCTCAGTTGAGAGGCCGTTTTTCTCAACGTCGTGGCCTAGCCCAAGCCAAGCATTAGAATTTCCGAACCTTGGAATGCAGATTGACGCAAACACCGCCCATTAAGCATTGACTAGATATCAAGTACCCCATGGTTAGATTGATCGATCAAGACAATAGACGCTTTCGCCAGGGTGGCACTTTGGCGCTATTGCTGGCCTTTGTGCTATTGGCATCGACAATCCATGTCTCACTGCACGATTGGGATGATTCAGGTTCCGGGCCGGTTGGTCACCAGGAATGCCAGCTCTCCAAACTGCCTGGGGCTTTGCTGCCCACACCGCCGTTACCGGTACTCTCTTTCAACCTTGTATCGCTTGTCATTTTCGTCACTCAGTCCCCCAGCTGGCCCGTAGATAGCTGGTCTTGGCAGGCGCGAGCACCACCCCTGTAGTCAATTTCTTTAAACCTTTAGTTCTCACAGTTTCCTGCACTGGCTTTGCGCCGGTGCTGGTCGTTATGTGTGTTTAAGAAAATTGAATCAGGAATCGTATTATGTTTAATCACCTTCATCGTATAACGCCAATGGGTATCCTTATGGGTGCCTGCGCAATCTTCTCACTACCCGGCCTTGCCGCAGAAGATTCCGCTTTGTTGCGTCAGCAGCTAATCGAGCTACAACAGCAGATGCAGCAATCACAACAGGCATATCAGTCTCGACTCCAGGCTCTGGAGCAGCGTTTAATGCAATTAGAGCAGGACAAGGTAATGCAATTAGCACAGGATAAAATTACGCCTGCTGCCAACTCGACCATTGTCCGTCAACAGACCTCCCCGTCCGACGTACCCTCTTCCGGCTTGACCTCCAGTACAGCAAACCCCTTGAGAATAGGCTTGTCAGGCTTGTTTGCGGCTGGCGGTTCCAATGCCGATAACGACGAACTGGAAGGCCTGCAAGCCGGTGGTCACGATCCCAACCGTAACGGTTTTACCGTGCAAAATGTGGAGCTTTCACTGGGTGCCACCGTTGATCCCTACTTCGATGCCCAGACCAATATTATTTTTCTTATCGATAATGAAGGCGAAACCGAAGTGGAGCTGGAAGAGGCCTTCATGACCACACGCCACCTGCCCTGGGGTTTGCAGGTCAAGGGCGGGCAGTATTTCACAGAATTTGGCCGCCAGAATCCACAACACCCTCACACCTGGGCCTTTGCCGATCAACCCGTTGTACTCTCGCGATTTTTTGGTGGTGACGGTTTGCGCAGCCAGGGCGCGCGAGTGTCATGGCTAGCGCCGACCCCCTGGTACAGTGAGCTATACCTGGGTGCACAAAATGCCAACGGTGAAACGGTCACCAGTTTCCTGGCCGAAGGTGCCGGAGGAGACCCGACAGATCCCGAAACCATCGGCGGTCATGCTCTGATCGACCGTGATGGGCGGGATCAGAGCGATCTCCTGTACTCGGCCCGTTGGCTCAACGGCTTTGATCTCTCCGATACCCTGAGTATGAATATGGGGTTCTCGGGTCTGATCGGGCCGAATGCCAGCGGTCGTTCCACGGACACCACCATTGTTGGCACCGATGTATACCTGAAATGGCAACCCGCCTACGTCCAGCGTGGTTTTCCCTTTGTTTCCTGGCACACAGAAGTGTTACAGCGGCGCTATGAAGCGGGCGATTCAGAAGACCCAACGCAGGAAACGTTGAAAGATTGGGGATTCTTCAGCCAGGCTCTATGGGGCTTTCGCCCCGGCTGGGTGGCCGGATTAAGAACGGAATTTGCCGAAGCGGATGGCGGCGTCAGCACCGACGACGACCCGTTCCGGGACAGGCGCAAACGCCTCTCACCGAACCTGACCTGGTATCCCTCGGAGTACAGTAAGTTGCGGCTGCAATACAATCGCGACTGGGCGGAACACCTCGATGGCGGCAACGCGGATTCCCTGTTTTTACAGATGGAATTCAGTCTTGGCAGCCATACGGCCCACACATTTTAGGAGATGGCAATGAAACAGTTTATTCAGCACGCTTTATTGCTTTTTCTTGTGATGGGGGCGGTGAACAGCCAGGCGGCCTTACAAGTGGTAACCACCACGGAAGATCTGGCCGCCATCGCCCGCGCGATAGGCGGGGCTGCGGTTGACGTAGTGAGCCTGACTCCGGGCACGCGGGACCCACACTTTGCCGAGGCCAAGCCCAGTATGATCCGCAAGGTATCCCGGGCCGAGTTGTTGATTCTCGTTGGTGCCGACATGGAAATCGGCTGGCTGCCTCCCTTGTTACAGTCAGCCCGCAACGGGCGCGTGCAAAGTGGTAATGCGGGTTATCTGGACTTGTCCCTGACTGTGCCACTGCTGGGAAAGATGACTGGCCCAGTCTCGCGGGCGATGGGGGATGTGCACGCAAAAGGCAATCCCCATTACTGGCTTGATCCACGTAACGGAGCGCACATGGCGCGCGCCATTGCTACCCGGCTCGGCGAACTGGATCCTCCTGGCCAGGCCGATTACCAGGCCCGACTCGCCGCCTTCGAGCAAACTCTGGAGCAAAAGCTCAAAGAATGGCAAACGACCCTGATCCCTTTACGCGGTCAAGCCGTGATCGCTTACCACACCTCTTTTATCTACCTGGCAGATGCCTTTGGTTTTTCCGTCGTCGATGAAGTGGAACCCATGCCCGGCATTGCGCCCAGTGCCGCACATTTAAGTCAGCTGGTTCAGCGTATTAAATCTGAGCAGATTGACCTGTTGATTATGGAACCCTACTACGAACGGCGCTCTGCACGGTATCTGCATGATCAAACCGGTATCCGGATCGCGGTCTTGCCCCAGTCAGCGGGGGCCTTACCACAAATAGAGACCTATGTTGATTTATTTGACCGCATCGTGGCGATCCTCTCGCAAACCGGGGGAGACTAAACCATGGAAGCCTGGCTGATCCTGTTACCGGCGTTTGCCTTGAGTATCTTGATGATAGGCACCCACACCTATCTGGGCTTACACGTGTTGGCGCGCGGTATTATTTTTGTCGATCTCGCGCTGGCCCAGGTGGCGGCGCTGGGTATTAGTTTTGCCTTCCTGCTGGGGCAGGAAGCACATGGCGTTATGGCCCAGCTCTACGCCTTCACAGCCACGTTGATAGCCGCTGCCGGCTTTGCCAAATTGCGGCAACTCCCGGATAAAACCGCACGGGAGGTTACCATCGGCTGTGTCTATGTAGTGGCAACCGCACTTTCCATCGTCGTGCTAAGTCGCTCCAATCAAGGCATGGAGGAACTCAAAGGCTTGCTTAACGGGCAGATCTTGTGGGTGCAGTGGTCTGAGATTGCCTTTGTTGCCGTCATGTACGGCTTGCTAACACTCTTTCACTGGTGCTTCCGCCAACGTTTTTATCGTCTCTCGTTTCACGAGTCAGGAGCGGCGGTGGCCGGGTATCTCTGGGAGTTTTTATTCTTCGCCTCCTTTGCCGTGGTAATTACACTCGCGGTCAACCTGGCCGGGGTGCTATTGGTGTTCGCTTTTCTGATCATACCGGCCTTCAGCGCCTCCTTACTCAGCCAGTCGTTTCGCAGCCGGCTGTTGATCGGCTGGTGTTTGGGGGGCTGTGTCAGTGCGGCGGGTCTGTGGCTATCTTTTATCGCGGATCTGCCCACAGGGGCAACGGTGGTCGCGGTTATGGGCTGCTTGCCTATCATAGCGCTTGTCGTCAAATACACGCTTAAGAAGGTAGGATAGATATCAAAAACAATCACTGGAGTCGGTCTCGATTGATTTATGAATTTTTCTGACCAGCATGATAATCTCCATGAAAAATGACTCAAGGGCACCTCTAAAAATTGGCGCTTTTTAAAATTGCTGACTCGTAATCTATTGAAAATATAATTTAACTTATTTTTAACAAAAACTGAAAGAGGATCTCATCATGCCCGCCAACATAATTAAAGATTCCATTGATCTTGGCTTGGTTACTAAAGACGCAGAGCCCTTATTAGCATTTTATCGAGATACGCTGGGTTTAGAGCTTGAGAGCGAGTTGCCCTTGCCCGGGGGCGGTAAAATGACGCGATTACTTTGTGGCACCACGGTGCTAAAAATCGTGGTTCATGGCAAAGACCCGAAAGCCTCGGCACCTCCTGGCGGTATGCGTGGAGCGACAGGTCTGCGGTATTTTACGATTTCAGTTGATAATTTAGTCGAAGCGACTGAGGAGTGTAAGGCCGCAGGCTATAAAGTAGCAGTGGCTCCTATGGAGGCGCGACCGGGCATTACCATATCAATGATCGAAGACCCTGATGGCAATTGGGTCGAGCTCTTACAGCGGAGTGACTAGCAGCCCGCTATCACTGTTGGCACTATCTGCATGGAAGAAGAGTTCCTTGATGAAAAAGCGCGAGGCATCGCTGAACATTCTGAACCGATTTCTATCGACAATTTGGCAACCTTGTTAAAACGCGGCGATTTTGATCCGAATTGTGAAAGATTAACTCAGATTTTAATTAATCATTGACCTAACTTTATGGGGTTTGCCACTGTTTTCGGTGCAAAATAACAGAGTAATTAATCCCTGAAGTTATCAAACTGAAATGCCTGGCCTAATTCTGCAGCGCGTACCAGAGCCATTACTTCCTGCAGTTGGTCGCGCTTCTTGCCAGTAATTCTGATTTTTTCACCTTGAATTGCTGGTTGTACTTTTAATTTTGCATCTTTGACCAGTTTGACTATCTTCTTGGCGGTTGGCTGATCAATACCTTGTTTGAATGTCACGGCGAGCGAGAAAGTTTTACCGCTATGAATGCAGTCGTCATCGACATCGATACTGTTGGGATCAATATTACGCTTTACCAGGTTTTTGCTGACGATATCGAGCATCTGCCGACATTGAAAATCAGCCTCTGCGGAGAGAGTTATAACGTCATCCTTCAGTTCTATAGCAGCCGTAACTCCTCGAAAGTCAAAGCGTGTAGTTAGCTCGCGCTCAGAGTTTTCTGTCGCATTACGTATTTCGGATGTGTCAACTTCGGAGACGATATCAAAGGAGGGCATGCTTTTAATCCTGATGTGGTTTCTGGTGATTTAGGAATTACCGAGATCGTCAAGAGGGTAAGTACCGTTTTTAATACGACGTATAATTTGTACGGGCAACAACGATTAAAATGTCGTGCCATAACCTCCATCAACAGTGATGCTTTGCCCAGTAAGATACCCGGCATCTTCGGACAACAAAAAAGCGACGGTTTTCGCCATTTCTGAGACGGCACCGGCTCGACCCATAGGCAAGGCAGCAAGCGTGGCGGCGTCGGCCGTAAAGCTGTCAAATAAGCCGGGTAATACGCAATTCATGCGAATATTTTTAGCCGCGTATTGTGAAGCAAACATTTTGGTGAATACGGAAGTTCCGGCGCGGATGGTTGCCGACAGGGCGTAGGTTGCATCCGGTTCTTTTGCGGCCATGGTAGTGATATTTACAATGGAGCCGTTACCCTGTTTTTCCATAATAGGGGTGACCAGACGGCTTAAGCGAACTACATTTAACAATAATAAATCCATTGACTGATGCCAGTCCTGGTCGGAAATGTCCAGTAAATCCCCTTTCGCAGCGTAGCCACCGCTGTTAACTACGCCATCGATACGGCCATAAGTCTCCATTGTGGTCGCGACCAGACGCTCCAGGTCATCCGGCTGCGTGACATCCCCCTGTACTGCCGTGGCACCAATTTCTGATGCAAGTTCATGAATCGCATCAGAGCGCGCCAGAATAGCCAGTTTGTAGCCCCGTTGGGCGAGCTCGCGGGCGCAAGCCGCGCCCATACCTTTACTTGCGGCGGTGACGATAGCGACTTTGTCAGTCATTTCTTGCTCCTTATGGATTATGGGTAATGGATTAACCCGATAACTTGTCAAAGTGAATCAGGGTGCATCTCATGTATGTTTCCATATAATACGAGCAGGCTATCAGGAGGCAAGCTGTTTAGCATGTCAATTAGCGTTACAGCCACAACCGGGGATGGAACTCAGGGAGCCTCGCTAACTAATTTGAACAGCATATGACCCTTGTTATGACCCTTGTGTCGATGGCCTTACGGGCTACCCCAAATGATGAGCTCTACTTATGAAGCTGACCGATCAGCAAGTTAAAGAATTTGATGAATCAGGATACCTTTTCTTTCCGGATACTTTTAGCCAGGAAGAAACAAAGATTTTGAAGCAGGCCTCGACTGAAGTTTATCAGGCGCAACGCGAGGAAGTGTGGCGGGAAACATCCGGTGTTGCCCGCACCGCCTTCGCAGCGCACACTTATAACGAAGCGTTTAGACGACTGGGAGCACATCCGCGGCTGATCAAACCGGTCATGCAATTACTCGACGGTCCAGTTTATATCCATCAATATAAGGTCAATGCAAAAGCTGCATTTGATGGCGATGTCTGGCAATGGCACCAGGATTATGGCACCTGGGCCCGTGATGATTTGATGCCTGAACCAAGGGCGATGAATATCGCGGTGTTTCTTGACGATGTTACTGCAGCCAATGGGCCGTTATTATTTCTACCGGGTAGCCATAAACAAGGCGTGGTGGAAGCCGGACATGACCTTGTGACGACTAGCTATCCCCTATGGACTCTGGATCGAGACAAGGTGACTGATTTATATCAGCAAGGTGGCTGTGTCGCGCCCACTGGTGCTGCAGGCTCAATGTTGCTGTTTTCGAGCTTATTGGTGCATGCCAGTCCGGCCAACATTAGTCCTATGGATCGAACCATCGTTTATTTATCGTTGTGCCATGTAGATAATCATATCCGTCGGTTTAAGCGCGCTGAATGGCTGGCCCATCGTGATTTTTCACCCATTACTCCGCTAACAGATGACACGCTGGCTGAATTAGCCAGTTAATTTTACGTGTATTTCATCACACCAATTAGCTATGTATTTATATTCCGCACTTAAGCAGCGCCAGGCCGATAAGCAACCTGTGAGAGTAGGCTTAATCGGCGCGGGAAAATTTGGCACGATGTTTTTGTCCCAGGTGCCAACCACTCCGGGATTAGTTGTGAAGGTCATCGCTGATCTTGATCCGGCACAGGCCAGAACACGTTGCCTTGAGGTTGGTTGGGAAGAAGAACGCCTGGCCGCGACAGAATTTATCGACGATGCTGAATCATTAATTAGATCCGATGATGTTGATGTGGTCGTTGAAGCTACTGGACATCCCGCAGCGGGTATCAAGCACGCCTTACTGTGTGCCGAATTTGGCAAGCATGTGGTTATGGTGAATGTCGAAGCTGATGTGTTGGCGGGGCCTTACCTGGCAAAGCAGGCACAGCAGGCCGGTGTGGTTTATTCGATGGCTTACGGGGATCAGCCCGCACTGACTATGGAGATAATCGACTGGGCCAGGTCCTGCGGTTTTAAAGTTGTCGCGGCGGGTAAGGGCACCAAATATTTGCCAGCCTATCATGCGTCGACCCCAGATACCGTTTGGTCACACTATGGTTTAAGCGCAGAGCAAGCCGCTGCTGCCGGTATGCGCAGTCAGATGTTTAATTCCTTCCTTGATGGCACAAAGTCCTCTATTGAAATGGCGGCAATTGCCAACGCAGCCGATTTACAAGCGCCTGGTGCTGGACTCAGTTTTCCGGCGTGTGGCGCTGATCAACTTGCCGAGATGTTGAAACCAAAAAGCGCAGGGGGCTTATTGGAACGCTCTGGTCAGGTTGAAGTAGTCTCAAGCCTTGAGCGAGATGGTCGCCCAGTTGCGCGAGACCTACGCTGGGGTGTCTATTGTGTATTTGAGGCTCCTAATGATTATAGCGCTGACTGCTTTGCGCAATATGGTGTGAATACCGATGAAAGTGGTCGCTACTCGGCAATGTATAAACCCTTCCACCTGATTGGTCTCGAACTTAATATTTCAATTTTCAGTGCTGGGCTGTTAAGGCAGCCCACCGGTATGCCAGTCTGTTTCAATGGTGATGTGGTTGCTGTGGCAAAACGAAATCTAAATATGGGCGAAATACTTGACGGCGAAGGTGGTTATACCGTTTGGGGCAGATTGATGCCAGCAGAGGCGAGTGTTGCCGCATATGCTCTGCCAATCGGCCTGGCAAGTCAGGTTACATTAACTCGACCCATTGAAAAGGGCCAGGTAATTACGATGGATGATGTCCAGACAGACACGACTACCCAGGGCTGGCAAGCGCGGAATGAGATGGTTAAGCAGTTTGGTCGATAACCCCTGTGAACAGCAATCAAATGCGCACCTCAGCGAATTGCATTTCACCGTACCGATATTGATTGTTGCAATATTGAGTTTCCTTTTTAAATTCGAGTAGCCAGAATGTTATAGTTGTTGGCTACGATCAGTGCACAGTGGCCGGTGAGTAGCCGTTCATGTAGTCACTCATACAGACATTTAAGCAGTAGATATCCTGTATCTAATATTTTGAAATTAAACCGCACACCCTTGGGGGTAGTATGACCACAAAGACGGCAAAAATTATTTATACAATAACTGACGAAGCGCCAGCACTGGCTACCTACTCTTTACTTCCTATCGTCAATGCGTTTACTGCCGCCGCAGATGTTGAAGTTGAGACCAGCGATATCTCGCTTGCCGCGCGAATACTAAGTGGCTTCCCTGAAAATCTAAGCGATGCTCAGCGTATGCCCGATACGCTTAAGACTTTGGGTGATTTAACCCAGGATCCCAATGCTAATATCATTAAACTACCTAATATAAGCGCCTCGATTCCACAGCTTCAGGCGGCTATCGCCGAACTACAGGCCAAGGGCTATGAGATACCTGATTATCCTGAAAGCCCCGTAAACGATGAAGAAACGAAAACACATGCTATTTATGCAGGTGTGCTCGGTAGCGCCGTTAACCCGGTTTTACGTGAAGGCAACTCTGACCGACGCGCACCAAATGCGGTAAAACAATTTGCGCGGGACAATCCACACCCCATGGGCAAATGGAGCCAGGCTTCGAGAACCCATGTCGCTCATATGCGCAGTGGCGATTTCTATTCCAGCGATATCTCCAGCACGATGGATAAAGCCACGACTCTTAGTATCGAACTGATAGAGGAGGGCGGTGAAGTAACAGTACTCAAAGAAGTGACTGTGCAGGCTGATGAGATTGTCAGTGCCCAGTTTATGAGTGTCAAAGCGTTGCGCAAATTTCTCGAAGAAGAAATGGAGGGCGCGAGGAACGCAGGTTTGCTGTTCTCGCTGCATTTGAAAGCGACCATGATGAAGGTGTCTGACCCAATTATTTTTGGTCACGCCATCACCGTTTATTTTAAGGATGCCTGGGAAAAACATGGTGATACGCTAGATGAACTCGGTGTAAACCCCGATGACGGCCTCGGTGCGGCTTTACTTAAAGTCGATAAATTGCCCTATTCAAGGCGAAGCGAGCTGGAAATCGATTTACGGAAGTGCTACGAAACGCGGCCGATGCTGGCCATGGTGAATTCTGATCGGGGTATTACCAACCTGCATGTGCCCAGCGATATTATTGTCGATGCCTCTATGCCCGCAATGATCCGTGAGAGCGGCAAAATGTGGGATTCCCACGGCAAGCTAGAAGATACCAAAGCGGTGATTCCCGATAGCTGTTATGCCCCAATGTATCAGGAAGTGATTAACTTCTGTAAGCATAATGACGCCTTCGACCCAACCACTATTGGCACAGTACCCAACATCGGTTTGATGGCGCAAAAGGCTGAAGAATACGGCTCCCATGATAAGACGTTTTTGCTGCCTGCTAATGGCAGCATCCGTGTGGTCGACGAAAGCGGTAAGGTCTGGCTACAACACGATAATCTTGAAACGGGCGACGTGTGGCGCATGTTCCAGGCTAAAGACGGTCCGATTCAAGACTGGGTGAAGTTGGCGGTGACACGAGCGCGTGCCAGCGGTATGCCCGCCATCTTCTGGCTAGATGAGCGCCGAGGACATGATGCGCAGATGATTCTTAAGGTCAACAAGTACCTCAAAGACCATGATACGGAGGGTTTGCATATCTCGATCCTACGGCCGGATCATGCCATCCGATACACTATGGAGCGGATGAGGCGTGGTCAGGACACCATCTCTGTCACCGGTAATGTATTAAGGGATTATTTGACGGATCTGTTCCCGATTCTTGAACTTGGTACTAGTGCAAAGATGCTATCGATTGTGCCCCTGATGGCGGGTGGTGGTTTATTCGAAACTGGCGCGGGTGGCTCTGCACCCAAGCATGTTCAGCAGTTTGCTGAAGAAAATCATCTGCGCTGGGACTCGCTGGGAGAGTTTTTGGCTTTAGCCGTTTCTTTGGAAGACCTCGCCACCAAGACAGGTAATTCCAGGGCGATTGTTCTTGCCAATGCCCTTGATGAAGCCACTGGAAAATTTCTTAAGGCCGGCAAGTCTCCATCACGTAAAGTCGGTGAGCTGGATAATCGCGGTAGTCATTTTTATCTGGCGTTGTATTGGGCAGAGGCTTTAGCGGCTCAAAGTGAAGATGCGGACCTGGCTGCGCGCTTCGGGAAACTGGCCAAAGCGTTGGGCGATAATGAACAGAAGATTATTGATGAATTAATTGCTTGCCAGGGTGATCCTGTTGATATGGGCGGTTACTTTCAGCTTGATGGGGAAAAGCTTGAAAAACTTATGCGGCCTAGTGCCACGCTTAATGATTTAATTGCAGGCGCTTAAAAAGCTTCCTAAGTCAATTTGTGGGGATAACGTGGTGGGCACCAATTAATTGACGCGAAGGCGTCGGTTGTTGGTACTTTAATTATATTGGTGCCTTTCTAATACTGACGCCCGTTATGTTGGCGCTTTGTTCTGTAGATGCCCTTATTAAAACGGAGCCGTGAAAGAAACAATGCCACATCGGTGTTTCTGAATACTCGCGAAATCAGCTGTAAATAGCCGAGTATTAAGCCAGCCACACTTGCTTATATAAGGCGGCCATTTCCTCGATAGAGGGCACCCGAGGATTGTTATTAGGCGAACCAGAGGCAAGGGCCTGTTCGGCCATAGTGGTTAACAGAGAGAAATATTGTTTCTCGTCAATGCCGTAATCTTTCGGCGATGGCACATCCAAATCGATATTCAATTGCCCTAATTCAGCAAGCAAATTATCAACGGCTACTTCTGGACTAGTTCCCTGCTCGGCAAGACCCATTGCCCGGGCGCAATTCGCGTAACGAGTCATCGCGGCTTCAGCAGAAAATTCCGTAACCGCTGGCAGTAACATGGCATTACTAAGACCGTGGGCGACGTGGAAAAAAGCACCAATAGGTCGGCTCATGCCATGTACCAGGCACACTGAGGCATTTGAAAATGCCATACCTGCCTGAGTGGCCGCAAGCATCATCGCCTGTCGCGCGGCGCCATTATCTGGCTCGCGACTGGCGGTGCGAATATTGCGCGCTATTAGCCCCATAGCCGACAGCGCCAGAGTATCGGTGAATGGATTGTGTTTGACGCTGACATAAGCCTCGATGGCGTGCGTTAAGCTGTCGATGCCGGTATCTGCGGTAGTGCGGTAGGGTACGCTGTAGGTCAGTTCGTAATCGACAATAGCTGCGGAGGGCAGGCACCCCAGGCCCATAATAAGCATTTTTTCATCGCTCGAAATATCAGTGATGACGATTACTTTGGTGACCTCGGAGCCAGTTCCTGCTGTGGTTGGAATGGCGATGATGGGTAGTCCAGCCTCGTTGGCCTGATGAGGCACTTTGTAATCCTGAATTTTGCCGCCACCATGTGCGACGATAGTCATGGCTTTTGCGGTGTCTATAGGGCTGCCGCCGCCCAGGGCAATGACGCAATCGAAGTCGCCGTTATTAATAATATCCACGCCGGCAACGACCACATCGTCGGTTGGCTCGGGGACAGTATCCGCAAACATCGCCCAGGAGATAGAGGCATTATCAAGCACGTCGGTAACATGGCTGGCTTTGCCACTGTCGCGCATAAACGGATCGGTGACCAACAGCGGTTTACCGCAGCCAAGCTTTGACAGGACATCGGCGATCTCGGCGACGGCACCGCCGCCGATCAGCATGATTTGCGGAGTCGTTATTGTTGCCAGCATTATTGTTCTCCCTACAAATGCGGGTTTGAAAGCACCGGCTGGTGTGTCAAATCGTACATGTTAATACCTCTAGTACGTCCAGTTTGGACGATGACTCATGTGGTTACACTGCCGAAGTCTCAGCATGAGTCACCCCGGCAAATACAGCCCGCCATTGACATGAAGTGTTTGCCCAGTCACGTAAGACGATTCCTCCGAGCAGAAAAAAGCCACCGCACCGGCGATCTCTTCTGGTTTACCAGCTCTTTCAGCAGGCACCTGCGCCAGCATGTCATCAAATACTTTTTCGGGTAAGACACCACGTAGTCGTTCGTGCCAGATAATCCCTGGCGCGATAACGTTGACATTTACGCCATGTTTGGCGAGATCAGACGCTACGGAGCGGGTGTAGCCAGTAATCGCTGCCTTAGCAGCAGCGTATGGCCCCTGACCCTCGCCCGGATGGTAGGCATACATCGAAGCGAAATTAACGATACGGCCAAAGCCTTTTTCGACCATGGGTTTACAGAAGGCACGAGTCATATAAAACGTCGCGTCGGAGTTTACGGCCATCACCCGGTGCCAGCTTTTTGAATCCATCTCCCAGGGTTTCGAGTTCGCCTGAATACCGGCGTTGTTAATCAGGTAGGCGACGTGGATATCCTGCTCGGCCAGCTTTTCGCCGAGCGTAGCAATTTGATCTTCTTTGGTCACATCCAGCGGATAAAAGGTGAATTTGGCCCTTTCTTCAGTACTGAGGTATTTTTCTAACCAGGGGTCGAGATCTTCTGCCCGGCGATCGGTGCCGATCACGTGAATACCTGCGGCAATAAGCCGTTTGGTAATGGCTGTGCCCAGTCCGCCGATGGCTCCGGTGACAATTGCATGTCCTCTATTCATGTTGCTCTCCTGTAGATGGGTTTAGGCGTCGATTATTAGTTTTAGCTGCAAACTAATGGTCAAATTTGGCAGGCTATTGGAGCAACAATTGCCGGGTAAAGGCAAGGGCTGATTCAGCTCGCTATACTGACCAAACTACTTTTTACTTATACAGAACTAATAACATATTTTTACGAAGGAGATGAACGATGGGCAGGCTGGAAAACAAAGTAGCAATCGTCACCGGCGCCGGACGAGGTATTGGCAAGGCGGTGGCATCGCATTATGCCCGTGAGGGTGCAACGGTGGTACTGGCCGATGTTAACGAAGAACTCGGTAACAAATTGGCGAAACAACTTACCGATAATGGTGCGACAACAGCTTTTATAAAAACAGATTTGAATGATTTGTCAGAGATTGATGGTCTTATTGAGCAAAGTAAAACCGAGTTTGGTCAACTTGATATTCTTGTCAATAATGCAGCCGTGACAAAAAGCCTGGGCTTTTTTGACGTAACCGAAGCGGACTGGGACTGGATTCATAATGTTAATTCCAAAGGTTTATTTTTCTGCATGCAAAGTGCGGCGCGAGTCATGAAAGAGCAGGGCGGCGGCAAGATTGTTAATATCGCCTCGATTGCTGGCAAAGGCTATCCGGCAACGTCGAATATTTCTTATGCGGGGTCAAAAGGCGCAGTCATCGCCATGACGCGTATCGGCGCGTCGTCGTTGGCTAGAGACAATATCAATGTGAATTCGATTTGTCCTGGCGTGACGCGGACCGACCTGTACTACGAAGTCATGCGTGGCAAAGTGGAAAGTTCCGGAAAGTCAGAGGACGAAATCATTGCTGCTCTCGATGCCAGCATCCCCATTCGTCGCTCTAATGAGCCAGAGGATATAGCGGATCTGGCGGTATTTCTCGCCTCTGAAGAATCTCGTAATGTTACCGGCCAATCGTGGAATGTGGATGGCGGCTTGATGTGGGATTGAGCCGTGTTCGCTCCAGAAAGCATTAGTTGTCAAAAGCTGGGGCTTCATCTTTTTTCTGGGCTCTCAGGGCAATTTTGATGTCTTCAGAAATCATCATGCCGGCATTCCAGGTGGCAACATAATTTAGTCCGTCTTCGACGTTGTGCTCGCGGGAATAGAGCAGTACGTCTTTGGTGCCGCGAATACTTAATGGCGATTTAGCGGCGATGCTGCTGGCGATATCCATCACGTGGGTCATCAGGGTGTCTTTATCGGTAAAATTCTTATTGCACAGTTGCATTGATGTGGCCTCGACACCGCTAAAATTGCGCCCCGTGTAAGCCAGTTCACGCATCAAGCCGTCACCAATCAAGCGGGGCAATCGCTGTAATGTGCCGACGTCGGCAACGATACCGATATCAATTTCCTTGATGGAAAATATAGCGTCGTTGGTGCAATAGCGCATATCACAGGCGGTAACCATATCTACGGCCCCTCCGACGCAGGCTCCGTGAATCGCTGCCAATACCGGTTTGCGGCAATTGGCGATGGCGGTGAGCTGACGCTGGAGCCAGAGGATTTCACCGCGTAGCGCTTCACGCTTTCGGCCTTCACAGGTGATGGCGTCGTCGATCATTTCGTTGAGCATGCCCAGGTCAATCCCCGCACAGAAATGTTTGCCGTTACCACTGAGCACTACGACACGGACCTCGGGTGTATTATCTATCCACGCCATGGCCTCGCCCAATTCCTGCCACATGGGTCGGTTCATCGCATTTGCTCGATCGGGTCGGTTCAGTTGAAGATGGGCAATGTGATTGATGAGTTCGAATGATAAAGTCGTGTAGGTGGGTAGCATGGCTTGTTCCTTAATGTCATCTATTTGTTGATTTGTGACTGCTGAGTAACTCTGAAGGCAAGTATTATGATCCACTTCTGGATAGCTTGGCAGGTATAGTCGAGCTGAATTAAAGTCGCATTAGTATCCTGTTGCAATTAAAGAGGTGATTACCTTGGATAATTCCGTACCGCTATTACCTGGTGGCTTTGCTAAAGCCACTGCGATCAAGCAGATAGAGGATAATGCCTGGGAAGGTAATTATTCTGTTGACTGGATGATCGGACAAACCATGAGCGGCGGCTATGCCATGTCTGTGGGCGCAAGGGTGCTCGGGGCAGCATTGCCCCATCCTGACCCCGTCACCGTCACCGGGCATTTCCTGGCGCGTACTGAAGTGGGGCCGGTACGTTGTGAAGTCGAAGTGCTGCGTGAGGGCAGGGGTAGTTCCAGTGGTGTCGTTAAACTGATTCAAAATGGCGAATTAAAGATCCAGGTCATTGGGGTTTATGGCGATATGAACCGGCAGCGAGGTGAAAGCTTGGATTTAGAACCCATACCGGATATGCCGAGCTTTGAACAATGTGAAGCGTTGCAAATTCCGGATAACCAGCCGTTTCGGAAACAGCTGGTGCAGCGAATGGCACCGCTCAAGGTGCGAGCGCTGGAAGGAGAGCCGGATGGCTCTGGTATCTGGCGTGGCTGGCTTGATCTGGCCGATGGTAATGACAAAGATATATTTTCAATCTTGATGTTTGCTGACGCGCTACCGCCACCGGTATTTTCTATTTACGGCACTCAAGGGCGGGTTCCCACACTTGACCTCTCTGTGCAGCTACACCGACGACCGTGTCATGGACCGCTCCGCTGTATATTTCGTACTAATATCATTACCGAAGGTATCGTCAACGAAGAGGGCCTGATCTGGGATAGCGAGGACAATATTATCGCGCTCTCCCGACAGACAGCGAAATATCGATTGCCGCAATAACGCACTCGAAATTTAAGCGAACGTAGTGTTAAAAAGCAGCTAACTGACCGATTCAAATCACCTAAACACCTTTAACTAATAGCATCAAAAAGGGGCTATAAATGATTAATTATAAAAGGTTTATAATATTATCCGCATGTTTTTTTGGCATTGTCGGTAGCTGTTATGCCGATGATCAAGACGCGTTATCTAAGCGCTCGGCAATGCTTACTGAGGTTACAGTGCCGGACCATATTTTGCGTCGCCAGCGTGGCCTCAACGTTATCGGCACCTTGACGAACACCGATAACCCGGCTGAATTTGGTCAGAAATTTGAACGGGAATACGGCGCTTTGGGATCTTTTGCTCTCGATTTCGTGATGGGTGATATCTGGAGCAGAGAGCAGCTGAGTCGGCGTGACAGAAACCTGATTGTATTGACGATACTGGGCACGTTACACCAGACCAATCAGCTGGCCTATTATGTGCCGGGAGGCTTAAACCACGGCCTTACAGCCACTGAAATTCGTGAAATCATGACTCACCTGGCCGCCTACGCGGGCTTCCCCAGAGCGCTTGATGCAATGGCGGAAACGAATCGGATATTGGCCGAATTGGGCCATGGCCCAGGCGCACAGGGTTTTGCAGGCTCCGAGCGCTTCAGCGATGCTGAACGTCGTGCCCGAGGCGCTAGAGTGATGGCTCGGCTGTCGGGCAATGATGCGCCTGACCCGGATAAGGTATTGGCGGCGATGGCCGGTAAGCTAGGCCCGCTGGGTGCCTACGGTATTGATTTCGCCTTTGGTGAAGTTTGGGCCCGTTCGCAATTGTCCCGTCGGGATCGTTCGTTGTTAGTGGTGTCGGTATTAGCCGCATTGGGGCGCGGCGAAGAGCTAGATATTCACGTGCCTGCTGCGATTCGGCATGGGGTTACTAAGGTTGAGCTCCAGGAGCTAATGTTGACAGTTTTTGCCTACGCGGGTGCGCCTCTGGCCGTGGAGGGGATGCATAAGGTGATGGAGCTGGTTGAGTGAAGAATAGTTGGCCGCATCGTTTCAAATACACGGCTAAACGGGGGGTTTGCCATTCTATTACGCTTGCCATAAAATGCGCGCCGGTGTTCGTGGCTGATATCGCCATAGGGCATTTACTTGTGAAATTGAGCTTTAGAAACTACAGCGTCCGTTAACCACAGTTAGTGGATTCTCCTTGCTGCACTACCTGACTGAATTGACAGGGGTAGGTAGCTTTAACCCTAGAGGAGCAACAATGCGACATTACGAGATCGTATTTATTGTCCATCCTGATCAAAGCGAACAGGTGCCGGGCATGATCGAGCGTTACACCAATATAGTTACCACAGGCGGCGGGGCAGTGCACCGTTGCGAAGACTGGGGTCGCCGTCAGTTAGCTTACCCCATCAACAAAATCCATAAAGCCCATTACGTGATGATGAACGTGGAATGTGGTCAGGAAGAGCTGGACGAACTTAGTTCTATCTTCCGCTACAACGATGCGGTGTTGCGTAATTTAGTGATCAAGCGCGATGGCCCTATCACCGACGAAACCGACTTGATGAAAGCCGAACTCGCCGATAAAGCTGAAAAAGAAAGTCGTCAGCGCCGTGAGAGTGAGCGGGCAGCCGCAAAAGAAGCCAGTGATCAAGCTGAGGCTGCAGCAGCCAGCGCCGATGAAGCCGCCAGCGAAGAAGCTACAGTCGATGAGTCTGCTACTGATTCAGCCGAAGAAGAACCTGCAGCAGAACCTGTAGTAGAAGAAGCAGAAACCAGCCCATCAGCACAGGCGGAGGAATAAGTAATGGCACGTTTTAATCGTCGTCGTAAATTTTGCCGGTTCACCGCCGAGGGTGTCGTTGAGATCGACTACAAAGACCTCGCTACATTGAAAGAGTATGTGTCAGAAACGGGCAAGATTGTCCCCAGCCGTATTAGTGGCACCAAGGCCAGGTATCAGCGGCAATTAGCTACGGCCATAAAGCGCGCTCGTTTTTTAGCGCTGTTGCCGTACACGGATAGCCACAAGTAGCGTCAGTCAGCTCGGATTTTTGTCGATGAACAAGCGACTCGCCCAGTTCATTATGGCAGGACGATTGCAGGCAGCATTGGTCGCTTCCGTTGGCGGTTTGCTGCCTATGATTAGCCCTGCGACAGTTGGGCTGGTAGCACTTCGGCGTAGTGCTACCGACGCTATACAGGTGTTGCTCTGGGCGCTATTGCCCTTGATCATTATGCTTAATGTTCCCGACGTCAACGCGTTGATGGTCTGGGCATCGTTAATATCCGTTGTGATAGTCTTTATTAGTGCCCCGATTCTGAAGGTAAACGCGTCGTGGCCCTGGGCGCTGATGGTTATCGTTGTCATCAGCGCGGCGGCATCATTAATCGCCACGCCTGCATTTGTTGTTGAGCTTGAAGCGATGCGAAAAGTGTTGTTGGAGATGTTTGCCGAAGTTGCCAAACGGCAGGGACAAACGATCGATCTGGTGCTGAGCGATGTATTTCTGGCTGGCCTAATTGCCTGGGCAATTGCCCTCACAGCAATCACTGCACTGTTGCTGGCGCGCTGGTGGCAGTCCTTGCTGTATAACCCCGGCGGCTTTCAAACAGAGTTTCATGCCTTGCGTATGAACCGGGTTGTAGCCCTGATGTTGATTGCAGGGCTGAGTATTTGTTTTCTGCTGGCCCCGGACTACTTTGCCTGGGGGAACCTTCTGGGCCTGCCTCTGCTGTTGAGCGGGGTCGCACTGATCCACCATACAGTGGCTTTTGCTCAGCTCGGCAGTCACTGGTTGGTTATCTTTTATATCAGCCTGATATGGGCTGCCGGACCCCTCACGACCGTTTTGGTTGGGCTGGGTTTTCTGGATAGTATGCTGGATTTTCGTGCGCGGCTGGCAGCCCGTAAAACCACACCGTAAATTGGCTTTATTGAGTTTTAGTAAGAGGAATTAGGATGGACGTAATATTGTTAGAAAAAGTAGGCAAGCTAGGCGGTATTGGTGACAGAGTATCGGTCAAGTCTGGTTTTGGCAGGAACTTTCTGCTACCCCAGGGCAAGGCGGTGTTTGCCACAGCTGAAAATATTGCCGACTTTGAGCGACGTAGAGCTGAGCTGGAAAGTTCAGCAGAAGGAAAGCTCGCCGAGGCAAACACTAGAGCCGAAAGCCTTGAGAACCTTGACGCCATCATGATTACGGCGGTGGCGGGTGAAGAGGGCAAATTATTCGGCTCGGTTGGGCCGCGTGATATTGCTGATGCCTGCACAGCATTAGGTGTAGAGCTAGCAAAAAGCGAAGTAAAAATGCCTGATGGCGCGATACGAGAACTGGGTGAGTTCGATGTTCAGGTACAACTACACACTGATGTTTCGCTAACCATTCAGGTGCTGGTAAACGAAGAGCTGTCAGCCTAGGGTCTGTTAATACTAATTAGTACATGTTGAATGTTAATACATGCTAATTGGTGTTTAGTGATCCTGGATAGACTGTAAGTCAGGAGTGATCGTTCAAGTTCTGGTATAACGATACTCCCGCTATTTTAGGGCCGGTAATGTCCGAGACCTTGTCTAGCAGTAGATTAACACCGCAACCGCCTCACTCCATCGAGGCTGAGCAAGCCGTTCTGGGCGGACTTATTCTGTCCAACGATGCCTTTGATGGCGTTGCCGCATTGGTGGGCGAAGCGGATTTCTTTAGTCTCGACCACCAGCTCATCTTCAAAACCATGCATCAACTGGCGGTCTCAGATCAGCCGCTCGATGTCATCACGCTTTCTGAAACCCTCAAGGGCAGTCAATCCCTGGAACAGGTGGGCGGTGACTCTTACCTGGTCGAGCTAACCCGTAATACGCCTAGTGCTGCGAATATTCTGGCCTACGCCCAGATCGTGCTAGAGCGGGCCACGGTTCGAAAATTAATCTCAGCCGCCAACGATATTGTTGAGAAAAGCTATAACCCCCTGGGCTGGGATAGCAGCAAATTATTAGCTGAAGCCGAGCAGCGCCTGATGGAGGTCATGGAAGATCGCCCCAAACAGGGTGGTTTTGAACATGTAACCGATTTGCTGCGCCAGGCCATCGACCGCATTGAAGAGCTATTTAATAGCGACGCGGATATTACCGGGTTGAGTACGGGCTTTGGTGATCTTGATGATATGACCTCGGGATGGCAAAACGCTGACCTGGTCATCGTTGCGGGGCGCCCATCGATGGGTAAAACATCGTTCGCGATGAATATGGTCGAACATGCCATGTTGCATCAGGAGCAGCCAGTGTTGGTTTTCAGTCTTGAAATGCCAGCTAATCAACTGATTATTCGTCTGCTTTCGTCGATGGGTAAAATTGACCAGGGTAAAGTTCGCAGCGGCAATCTCAATCCTGATGACTTCACCCGGCTATCGGGTGCCGCAGCTCGGCTTAAAGATCGGCCCTTATTTATCGATGACACGCCGGGCATTACGCCTCTCGAATTACGTAATCGAATTCGACAATTAGCCCGAGAACATGGTATGCCAGCCATGGTCATGGTGGACTATCTGCAGTTAATGAGCGCCAGTACCCCCGGTGATGGGCGCGTGCAGGAAATATCTCAAATTTCCCGCGAGTTAAAAATTATCGCTCGGGAATTTGATTGCCCGCTGGTGGCTTTGTCGCAGCTCAGCCGAAATGTTGAACAGCGGCCTAATAAACGACCGATTAATTCTGATTTGCGTGAGTCCGGTGCCATTGAGCAGGATGCCGATGTGGTGGTGTTTCTATACCGAGATGAAGTGTATAACGAGGACACTCAGGACAAAGGTATTGCTGAAGTCATTATTGGCAAACAGCGAAATGGACCAATAGGCACATCAAGATTAGCCTTTCTGGGTAAATATACACGTTTTGAAAATCTTGCTCAGGACTATTTTTCGGATGTTAATTAACTGCCTTTTAAGAATAGCTGTAGGAATAGCCGGCTTGCAAATAGAGATGATTTGATGGATGCAGCTGTTGCGGGAAACATGAAAATATTTCACACCATATCGGGCCAGCGCGATGTGCTTCGCGAAGAGCGCCGAAGCGGCAAAAAGATTGGCTTTGTGCCAACCATGGGCAATCTCCATGAGGGGCACCTGCAATTGGTCGGTTTGGGTAAAGATAGTTGCGATGTGGTGGTAGCGAGTATTTTTGTTAACCCCCTGCAATTTGGTCTGAATGAAGATTGGGAAAAATATCCGCGTACTTTTGACGATGATGTCAAAAAGTTAGCAAGTGCAGGGTGCGATTATTTGTTCTACCCTGATGAGAAGGAAATATACCCTAATGGTATGGCCGATCAGACCCGAGTTGTGGTGCCCACTATGACCGATATATTGTGCGGTGCCAGTAGGCCGGGTCACTTTGAAGGGGTTACCACGGTGGTGTCCAAATTGCTGCACATAGTGCAGCCAGATGAAGCGATCTTCGGCATTAAGGACTTCCAGCAACTGGCCGTAATTCGCCGTATGGTTGAGGATTTGTGTATTCCTGTCGATATTATTGGCGCGCCGATTGCTCGGGATTATGATGGTCTTGCGCTCAGCTCTCGCAACTGTTATTTGACGGAGGAAGAGCGCTCCGGCGTGAAAATTCTCTACGAAACTCTATGTTGGTGCCGAGAAGAAATTGTCAATGGCAGACGGGATTTTAGCCACCTAGAAGCACTCACCACAGAAAAAATAGAAAAGGGTGGATTTCGTATAGATTATGTTAGTATTCGCAACGCCAAGAGTCTGGAGCCGGCTGCGCACGACGATATGGACATCACGGTTTTGGGGGCGATGTATGCCATGGGAGCGCGGCTTATCGACAATGTCAGCCTGAACTTGAACGAGGTTTGAAGTAAGGCTGTCGGCAACAGTTGGGGAGTAATTGATCCATGTTTAGTACGATGTTAAAAGCCAAGTTACATATGGCTACTGTTACCCAGGCAGAGCTCTGGTACGACGGTTCTTGTGCCATTGATAGCGATTTGCTGAAACTGACCGGTATGCGTGAGTTTGAGCAGATCGATATTTATGATGTTAACAATGGTGAACGGTTTACCACCTATATTATTAAAGCTGAAGCTGGCTCGGGCATCATCTCGATGAATGGTGCTGCCGCCCGCCGTGTTCAGGTCGGTGACAGACTGATCATCGCCACCTACGGCCAATTTGACGAAGCTGAGATGGCCAACCATAAGCCCAAACTGGTCTATCTCAATGAAGACAATAGTATTGACCGCACTGCTAACACGATACCTGTGCAGGCTGTGTCCTAGAGTTTACCTTCATTACTGCGCTGGCCTTCCTGGGCTGGTTGCTAAAAGCCCTTCGGGGCTTTTTTTGATTGCGTCGGTTTTGATTACGCCCGATTTGATCATGCAGCTCTCAAACGTGAATATCGGGAAGCTATAAAATGGCGTGTCGGGTTAGTCCTGACCATAGCTCTTGTCATAGGCATGTGACAAAATACCTACCGAATTTATTTTATAGAAACCGCCTCTCCTGGAGAACTTTATGTCTGAATTCCCTGTTCATCCTGTGTCGGAAGCCTGGGCTAAAAATGCTTATATCGACAAGCAAAGCTATGAGGAAATGTATCAGCGCTCTATTACCGATTCCGACAGTTTCTGGGCCGAGCAGGCGGAAGCATTTTTAAGCTGGGAAAAACCCTGGAACAAGGTTCGGGAGTTCGATTTTAACAAGGGCGAAGCCGCCTGGTTTACCGGTGGCAAACTCAATGTCACAGTTAACTGCATTGACCGCCATTTAGACACCCGAGGTGATCAGACCGCGATTATCTGGGAAGGTGACGATCCGGGTGATGATAAAAAAATCACCTACCGCGAACTGCATCAGCATGTCGGTAAGTTGGGTAACGCATTGCGCAGTCGCGGAGTCAAAAAAGGCGACCGGGTCTGTATCTATATGCCCATGATTCCCGAAGCGGCCTATGCGATGTTGGCCTGCGCGCGCATTGGCGCGATTCACTCCGTAGTGTTCGGAGGGTTTTCTCCGGATGCGCTCAAAGACCGTATCTTAAATTCTGACTGCCAGGTGGTGATTACCGCCGATGAAGGCCTGAGAGGCGGGCGTACGGTTCCGCTTAAAGCCAATACCGATGAGGCGTTGGCACATTGTCCCAATGTTCATACCTGTCTGGTTGTCAAACGTACAGGGGGTGATGTTACTCAGCAGGACGGTCGGGATATCTGCTATCACGAAATTACCGAACAAATGGATGGTGAATGCAAGCCGGAGTTAATGGATGCTGAAGACCCGCTATTTGTTTTGTACACCTCTGGCTCCACCGGCAAACCTAAGGGCGTAATGCATACGACCGGCGGTTATTTATTGCAAGCAGCCATGACTCACAAATATGTATTTGATTATCACGATGGTGATGTCTACTGGTGTACCGCCGATGTTGGTTGGGTCACAGGCCACACCTATATCGTCTATGGGCCGCTGTGCAATGGCGGCATTACCCTGATGTTTGAAGGCATTCCCACTTACCCGGACGCATCAAGATTCTGGCAGGTGGTCGATAAACATCGGGTCAACCAGTTTTATACCGCACCCACGGCCTTGCGTGCTTTGATGGGTGCTGGTAACACCTTTGTTGAATGCACATCAAGACAGTCGCTTAAACTGCTCGGCACGGTAGGGGAGCCGATCAATCCCGAAGCCTGGGAGTGGTATTACCGAATAATTGGTCAGTCACGCTGTCCCATTGTTGATACCTGGTGGCAGACCGAAACCGGCGGCCATATGCTCACGCCTCTGCCCGGTGCCATCGACCTGAAACCCGGCTCGGCAACGGTGCCATTTTTTGGTGTGGAACCCGCTTTGCTAGACTCCGATGGCAAAGAAGTAGAAGGCGCCGGGTCTGGGAACTTGGTTATAAAAGCGTCATGGCCAGGGCAACTTCGTACGATATATGGTGATCACGACCGTCTTATCGAAACCTATTTTTCGACCTATCCAGGCTACTACTTTGCCGGAGACGGCGCGCGCCGTGATGAAGATGGTTATTACTGGATCACCGGTCGTGTCGACGATGTACTTAATGTATCTGGACATCGCATGGGTACCGCAGAAGTCGAGAGCGCTTTAGTGCTTCATGAGCAGGTCGCTGAGGCTGCAGTGGTCGGTTATCCTCACGCCATAAAAGGTGAGGGCATCTATGCTTATGTCACCCTTATGGTCGGTGCCGAGCCATCTGATGCATTACGCAAAGAGTTACTGGATATGTGTGTCAAAGAAATTGGTGCCATAGCCAAACCCGACCTTATTCAATGGGCGCCGGGTTTACCCAAGACTCGATCGGGCAAAATCATGCGTCGCATATTGCGCAAGGTCGCTGCCAATGAGCTGGAAAACCTCGGCGATACTTCAACTCTGGCGGATCCAGCTGTAGTGGATGAGCTGATCGAAAATCGACTCAACAGCTAAATCATCAGAGACCGGCACTCACCATAGACTGGAATAGCGAATATGGAATCACTCAACGATAAAGTCGCAGTTGTTACCGGCGCGAGCAAGGGCATTGGCAAAGGTATCGCTATTGCACTGGCCGAACAGGGTTGTAAGGTCGTATTGGCGGCCAGAGATGGTGACAAGATCAACCAGGTCGTGACCGAGATCGCCGAATCAGGCGGGTTTGCGGAGGCGGTCGTCACTGATGTGACCAACGAGGATGCCGTCGATAACTTGTTCGCCCATGTTCAGGATAGCCATGGCCGTCTCGATATCCTCGTAAATAATGCTGGTATGGCAGTGTCGGGACGTATTGATGAGCTTGCCTTGAGTGACTGGCAACAAGTACAGGATGTCAATGTCACCGGCATATTTCTATGCTGTCGAGGTGCCGCTCGTATTATGAAGCCGCAAAAAAGTGGCCGCATAATTAATATTGGCAGTATCTCTGGGCAAATGCCTCGGGTAAAAAGCTCGCCTTACACCACCTCTAAATTTGCCGTGGTCGGCTTAACCAAAGCCCTGGCGCTAGAACTTAGGCCTTCTAATATTGCAGTTTGCGCGGTGCATCCAGGCAATGTGATGACCGATATCTGGGAGCAAAGCCCACAGGTGCCGGAGCAAGAAGGCGTGATGACAGTCGAGGATATCGCAGAAGTAGTAATTACAATCGCGTCTTTGCCCGACAACGTGAATTTATACGAATCGATCATCCTACCCGTGTCTCAGCCCTATATGGGTCGTGGCTAAGACGAGTCACAAACTATGATTTCTTTTAAGTCCCTGTTAGATGTGGCTATCAAGAAAAAAGGTGGCCTTGATCAGCTGGAAGCATCTTTTCCCGAAGTAAAAAGTGCCAACGACTTAAGTAAAACTCCCGATGATCGTTATCTCTCTGAAATGTCTCGCTGTGTTTTTAGAGCGGGGTTTTCATGGAAGGTCATTGACAAAAAATGGCCTGAATTCGAAACCGTATTTGGCGGGTTTAACCCTTTGGCTGTAGCTCACTATTCAGATGATAAGCTGGCTGAACTGGTTCAGGATAAACGTATTGTTCGCCACGCCGCAAAAATAAAATCTGTTCGCGATAACGCCACTTTTATTTGTGATGTGCAGCAATCCCACAAAAGTTTTGGGACTTTTATTGCGGACTGGCCAGTTGCCGATATTACTGGCCTGTGGCTTGAACTTAAAAAAGGAGGCAGTCGTCTCGGCGGTAACAGTGGCCCAATGAGTTTGCGATTAATTGGCAAAGATACGTTTATTTTGTCCGGGGATGTGCAGGCTGCCCTGCTTAACCACAAATTACTCGACAGTATCAATCCTAATACAAAGCGAGACCTCGCCAATGCCCAGCTAGTCTTTAATCGCTTTCAGGATGAATCCGGGTATCCTCTGGCTCATATCAGTCGGATCCTGGCCTTGACCGTTTGAACCTTGTCCTCACCGACAGATTGTTTTCGCTGAACTGACCCAGTTAGCGGCAATGTAAATATTATCCTTGCCAATTTACTGCGCATAGCTAAAATGGCGGCAATTCGCATCGTCAGCGACATCTTTAATGACATCTTTAATGACATTGTTGATTGCGAATTCCTAAGGGGTGGCCACGGCCTGAGATGACAATGTTGAGCGATCAGCTTGACAAAATTGTTGAACCCTTGAACCTGATCCGGGTAGTGCCGGCGTAGGAATAGGATGATTAACAATCTTGCCTCTTTGCGCGCATCTTCCGGGTCTCCAAACGTTGTTTTACCCGGAGACTCACATGAACAACTTTCTCGCTATAGCCATAGTTTATCTATTTTTAATACCTTCCGGCGCCTTTGCGGAAGCTTCCAAACCTAAATTAGATCATAGCTTACTTCGCGAAATTATTATTACAGCAAGTTTTCGAGACTTCACTATCCTCGACTTGCCCGGCAGTATCAGTATTGTTGAGCAAAACACCTTGCACGAACGAAACGCTCAACATATCGAAGCCATTCTAAATACAGCGCCAAACGTCAATTTTGCCAGCGGCGCGTCACGGGGCCGGTATATACAAATCCGTGGTATCGGTGAACGTAGTCAATTTGTCGATCCGGTCAATCCTTCCGTCGGTATGGTGATTGATGACATTGATATCAGCGGCATCGGCAATGCTGGCACCTTGTTTGATGTACGCCAGGTAGAGATTTTACGTGGTCCCCAGGGCACCCGATTTGGCGCCAATGCCCTGGCAGGAATGGTCAATATTCGCAGTAATAATCCTTCGGAAAAATTCGAAGCATCGGTGAATTCCGGCTATGGCAACTACGGTGCCTGGAACGTCGGCGCCCTTGTCAGCGGGCCTTTAGCGGATGGCTTGTTGGGCAGAATTGCAGTTCAGCAACAGAGCAGCGATGGTTTTATCGACAATAGTTTTCTGGGCCGCGACAACACCAATAACCGCGATGAACTAACCATGCGAGGCAAGCTAAAGTGGTTGGTCAATGATGAATTATCGATAGATCTAATGAGTCTGTATGTCGATATAGATAACGGCTACGACGCTTTCTCTTTGAATAACACCCGACACACCTTATCTGACCAGCCGGGTCAGGACACCCAGGAAACTGTCGCCATTGCGATTACTAGCACCTGGACTGGCCATAATGCCTTTGAGCTAAAGGCTATAACGAACTGGTCGGATTCTAATCTCGAATACGGCTACGATGAGGACTGGAGTTTTGTCGGGCTTTGTACAGGTACGCCCTGCGATGGCTGGGAGTATTCATCTACCGACAATTATCTGCGTGACCGTGATTCAAATCGTTTTGAGATTCGTTTAACTTCTACCGAGGCTGGTCGGATAGCGGGCCGTACGGATTGGGTTGCCGGTATTTATTTTGATCGGCGCGACGAATCTCTCGAAAGGCAATTTTTTGATTTTGATCGGTTTATTGCCGATGCGAGATTTACCAGTGATTACGAGACAGAAAATATCGCGCTATACAGTGAATTGATTACCCCGGTTAGCGAACGGTTAACCTTGACTCTTGGCGGGCGGATTGAACGCTTTGAGTCGGATTATAAAGACAGTCGAGCGGTCAATGCCTCGCCGGACGAAGATCTTTGGGGTGGGCAGGTAAGTCTGGAGTATAACCTTGATAACAATACGATGGTTTATGGTTTGATCTCTCGGGGTTACAAGACCGGTGGCGTAAATGGTGAAGCGGTGGGGCGGGCAGAGAGCAATGGCTTTGCACCGACCGTGACGAGCTTTCTGCGTGAGCGTCTCGAGTTTGATACCGAAACCCTACTGAATTACGAGCTGGGTATAAAAGGCTCTTACCTGGATGACACCTTACAACTACGAGTGGCCACATTTTTTATGGATCGCAAAGATGTCCAGCTTAAGGGCTGGTACAACGAAGGCCCGCTATTTGTCGGTTATATCGATAATGCTGCCAGCGGCGAAAATATGGGGTTTGAACTGGAATCGCTATGGCAATTTACCGAACAATTACAACTGTTTGTTAATCTTGGCTGGCTCGACACAGAAGTCGACAATTTTATAGTTAACGTCAATAGCGCGCTGGTTGATAAAAGTGGTCGAGAGCAGGCTCACGCACCCAACCACCAGTTTAATGTTGGCGGTCGTTACAACTTTGGCAGGGGCTTTTATGGACGCCTTGAAGTCGAAGGCAAAGACAGTTTCTATTTTTCTGACAGCCACGATCAGCAGTCAGACAGTTACGAACTAATTAATGCGAGCTTTGGCTATCAAGGCCGACATTGGGCATTGAATGTGTGGGCGCGCAATCTTACTGACGAAGACTACGCGACGAGAGGCTTTTATTTTGGTAACGACCCCCGTAAGTTTTATGTAAACGAAGAGTATGTTCAGTATGGGGAGCCAAGGGTGTTTGGTGCCAATGCCAGCTATCACTTTTAGATTGGCCATGAGTATTACTCATGATGAGGTGCTTTGATTGTTCAATTTTATTAATACGGCCTATCAGCAATTGCTCGGCACCGCGTTTCTGGAATTACTGGCCGTGGTATTTTCAATTGTCTATCTGCTCCTGGCGTTGAAAGAAAATAGTTTGTGCTGGTATTTCGCTCTGGCGAACGCGGCGATATTCACTGTTATTTTCTGGGATGTCAGTTTGCTGATGGAGTCAGCGCTCAATGTCTATTATGTGGTGATGGCCGTATATGGTTGGTATCGGTGGCGAGCTGTTGGTTCCAAAGATGAAAATATCCAAACTGGCACCCAGGTTCACACCTGGCCGCTGACGTATCACCTGTTGGCCTGGGCAACTATTTTTATTCTCAGTGCCATATCGGGTTACTGGCTTAGCCGCAATACGTCAGCGGTGCTGCCATATCTTGATTCACTGACCACCTGGGGTAGTATTCTGACGACGTGGATGGTGACCAGAAAGGTGCTGGAAAACTGGCTGTACTGGATTGTTATCGATAGCGTCTCGATCTTTTTGTATATCGATAGAGGCTTATATCTTACGTCGCTTTTATTCGTCGGCTATGTGATTATCGTCGTGTTTGGTTATTTTTCCTGGCGCAAGCGTATGCAACTGAACAAATCTGTGGGGATTGAACATGTCACTATCTGAAGCGGCGCAAACGGCGTTTGATACCTGGCCGGAATGGCGGTTGCCTCTCAATGATCCACCGACCATTATTCGGCGCTTAACGGGCGGTTTGACTAACGAGCTATTTTTACTGAAAGCAGCGGGGCTTCGGTTGGTTTTAAGAGTCAATCACGAAGATGGAGAAAGCCTGGGTATTGACCGTCAGCGGGAACAGCAGATCCTTGATCTTATTCAGGGCAAAGCATTTGCACCCGTAGTGTTTCATTGCGATGCCACCAAGCGAGTGTTGGTGACAGAATATATCGAAGGCTACCAGTGGCAGCCTGATGAACTCGCCGACCCATTAAAAGCCGATAGTCTGGTCGATCTGATTACCCAGATTCACAACGTCAAACAAGGTGTGCCCCTGTTTGATTATGAAGCGCACTTGCGCAGCTATTGGCAACGCCTGCTCGAAAGCGATCAGCCTTTTCCGATGTCAGCGTTAAAATTGTACAAGAATATTGAAGCGGGACTGCCTGAGTTTCAAGGCGCGATAAAAGATCCGGTGTTATGCCACCATGACCTGATTCCGGCAAATATTATTGAACAGGGCGAAGGCCAACTGGTGGTGCTTGATTGGGAATATGCTGGCGGCGGTTCGGCCCTGGTCGATGCCATGGGTGTGGCGAGGTATTGGCAAAACCCTGAGTTAACGGCCCGGATTACTGATCAGGGGGTCGCTGAAGAGACTCAGCAACTGGCCAGGGATATTGTTAATTTTTATGAGATGGCCTGGTTGCTATTAAGGTGATCCTAAAGCCTTTAACTGACTAATAAACCATATATAACAAATAGATAAGAATATTATTTAAAGTTAATAGTACAATAATATTGCCACGTGTCGTGCATTATCGATCGAGTTACCTAAGTAGAGCCTTCGCCTGAGGTGGCATTTTTTGCAGCGTCTTTATCAGTATCGTTATCAGCACCAACTGACTCATTATCTGAGCTAATATCATTGTCGGTATCTGTATCGCTCGATTCCTCTTTATAGACCAAGCGACCAAAAAATACACCAATTTCAAACAATATCCACATGGGCCCGGCTAACAGAGCCTGTGAAATTACGTCCGGCGGGGTGAGTAGCATGCCAACGACAAAACACATCACCACTACGTAGGGGCGTTTGCCGGCCAGGCTTTGCGGTGTCACTACGCCAGTCCAGATAAGGAGAATCGTTGCGATGGGGATTTCGAAGGCGATGCCAAACGCGAAAAATAACTTGAGTACGAAATCTAGATAGCGGGATATATCTGTCATCACCGCGACATTTTCTGGCCCTACGCTGGTGAAAAAACCGAATACCAACGGGAACACCACGTAATAGGCGAAAGCCATGCCGGAATAAAACAGTATGACGCTAGAGGCGAATAGCGGTAGTACGATGCGCCGTTCTTTGGTGTAGAGTCCCGGTGCGATAAAAGCCCAGGTCTGATATAAAATAACGGGCATCGCGGCGAACAAGGCCAGGAACATGGTCAGTTTAAAGGGCGTTAAAAAAGGTGAGGCCACGTCGGTGGCAATCATTGTACTGGAAGCGGGTAGAAGCGATTGCAATGGTTCCGAGACGAAATTATAAATTTCGTTGGCAAAAGGAAACATGCAGGCAAATAAAATAACGGTCAGCACAATAATTCGCAGCAACCGGTCACGTAATTCAATCAGGTGTTCTACCAGGCTTTGGTTTTTATCTATATTGTCATTGTCAGGCGCTTCGGTCATTAAATACTGCTGTGTTATTGCTAGAATTGACTGGGTTTAGGACAGGTGTGAAAGTGAAGTCTATCTAAGTTGGTCTGGTTTATTACTGGTGGCTTCTTCAGCGGTTTCTTTAGTAGCTTCTGTGTCGGTCGTATTACTTATTGCCTTGCTATCCGTACCACCCTGAGCGGAGTCGCTATTTTCAGTTTCAACATCATCAACGCCAAATTCTTTCTCAAAATCCTCAAAGGCCTGTAGCATTTCCCGTTCTTCGTCTGCAGTGTCGCTTTCATTATCGAGAGCCGAATTTTCACCACTATTGGCATTATTTTCAGATGTAAGCGTCGAATCAGTTGCTGGTTTACTTGAACTGAGACTATGCTCAATTTGCCGGCGCTCTTTTTCAAATTGCGCCAGTAAAGATTGGTTATGTAGATCCTTACGCATATCATCGAGGCCAAACTCTCGCTCCATTTCCTGTCGGGCGCTGTTGACTGAACGACGTAATTTGCCTAGCCAGTAGCCCAATACTCTAATCGCTTCGGGCATTCTTTTAGGGCCGATAACAAGGAGACCAATCACTGCGATTAGCAGTAATTCAGCAAAGCCCATATCGAACATTAGGTATTCTGCGCCGGGATTCTGATGCAGGAAGGGAAGGGTGTGCTAGGCAGACTTGTCGCTGCTGCCGTCAGTGTCCTGTTCAGCACTTTGATTGGTTTGCACCGTGTCATCAGTTTTGTTTTTGGTGGTATTTTTACCATCACTATCACCATCACCATCGGCAACGTCGTCTTCGTTTGAGACGGCTTCTTTAAAACCCTTGATTGCCCCACCCAGATCGCCGCCCAGGCCTTTCAGGCGCTTGGTGCCAAAGATAAGCAACACGATGATAAGGATGATGACCAGTTGCCAAATACTTATTCCGCCTAATCCCATAATCGTCTCCGCATTTACTACTTACGGCTGGCTTTTTCCACCAGCCCTGATGTGTTAAATCGGCGAGCAAGTTCCGCCAGTACAGCGTCGGCATTTTCACCTAAGTGTGAAAGCATTACCAGTGTATGGAACCAAAGGTCGGCGGTTTCACTAACGACTTCGTCGTATTTGCCGGACGTCGCAGCGTCCTTGGCCGCAACAATAGTCTCGGTACATTCTTCTCCGACTTTTTCGAGAATTTTATTAAGTCCTTTGGCGTGCAAGCTGGCCACATAAGACTTTTTTGGATCCTCATTTTTACGCTGTGCGAGAATAATATCTAGCGCCTTTAATACGTCAATCTCTGCGTTGCTATCGCTGTTATCGTCTGATCTTAAATCGTTCATGGTTTATGTTTTTAATCTACTTTTGGTAAATGGTATCAGGGTCTTTTAAGACTGCATCAACAGCGTGCCACTGATTGTCTTTTAAAATACTAAAAAAACAGGAGGCCCGACCAGTATGACAAGCAATCCCGCCTAGTTGTTCAACCTGTAACAGGATGACATCGTTATCACAGTCCAGACGAATTTCGCTCACCTGTTGCACGTGGCCTGATTCTTCGCCCTTGCGCCAAAGTTTTTGCCGTGAACGCGACCAGTACACGGCGCGGTTCTCGGTCACCGTTAAGTTCAGGGCTTCGCGGTTCATCCATGCGACCATCAGAACCGCCTGGGTGATTTGATCCTGAGCAACGACCGGAACCAGGCCCTGATCATTCCAGGCTACCTGGTCGATGTATGTTTTAGCTGACTGTTCCATTCAGGAAGCTCTTAGTGAACTAGATGCAAGATTTAGCTGGTCCGTCGCGAGAATTATGACAGCATCACCGCAGCAGTAACAGTAACGTACCCGCAGCGGCGAATATCAGGCCCAGGGTAGTTGCGTTGCCGTCGATACCCTGACTGGCAATGAGAAGGCTGCCTAAGCCAGTGCCGGCCAATAGGGCACCAATAATTTTAAGCCTGGTATTAGCGATCAAATCTGATTTTGCTGGTCGTGGTGGGTTGCTAAGCGTTTTTTCAAGTTTTTGTAATTGTTCCAGCGAGCGAAGTGCCAGCTGCGGTAACTCTGGCAATTGCTCGACCCATTCTGGACCATCTTTACGCAGCCGTTTAAACAGATTGCCCGGTCCAAAATGGTTCACCAGCCAGCGTTCGAGAAAGGGATGGGCAGTGGCCCAAAGATCAAGGTTTGGATAGAGCTGACGTCCCAGTCCTTCGATATTGAGCAGGGTTTTTTGCAGCAATACTAATGATGGCTGCACTTCGGCATCAAATCGTCGCGCGGCCTGAAAAAGGCTGACCAGCAAATGTCCGCAAGAAATATCCTTTAATGGCCGTTGAAAAATGGGTTCACAGACTGTGCGAATAGCCGATTCCACCTCGATTACCGATGCGGATTCACTGACCCATCCGGCTAGCGCGTGTAACTCAGCCACTTGCCGGTAATCGCGGCGAAACACCGCTAGCAGCGTTCTGGCTAAAAAATACTGATCGCGATCAGACAGCGACCCGATGATGGCGCAGTCGATAGCCATGTAGCGAGGCTCATCGGGATTAAAGGTGTCGACAAAAATATTACCGGGGTGCATGTCGGCATGGAAAAAATTGTGCTCAAAAACCTGGGTGAAGAAAATCTCAACACCTCGCTCCGCAAGTACTTTAAAATTAGTATTGGATTCCTTGAGTTGGGCAATATCGGTCACGGGAGTTGCATAAATGCGCTCCATGACCAGGACGTTTTCATTGCAGTAGGGCCAGTAAACATCAGGCACATATAGCAGCGGTGAATTCTCAAAATTACGTCGCAAGGTGACAGTGTTGGCCGCTTCCCTCTGCAGATTTAATTCATCGAATATGGTGGTACGGTAATCGCGGGCAACCTCTATGGGCCGGAGCCGTTTGCCGTCAACGGCGTATTTTTCTACCACCTGGGCGATACTCATTAGGAGTTCGCAGTCCTGCTCAATAACTTTCTCGATACCGGGCCGAATAACTTTAACGACGACTTCTCGATCATCGGGTAATACTGCAGCATGTACCTGGGCGACGGAAGCCGACGCTAACGGTTCCTGATCAAATGATTTAAATAAGTTTTTAACGCTGTCACCTAAGGCTGCTTCCAGGCGTTGTATAAATAGGTCCGATTCAAAAGGCGGTACCTGGTCCTGCAAATTACCCAGTTCTTCGCAAATATCGGCTGGAATCAGATCTGGGCGTGTCGACAGTAGCTGGCCAAATTTAACAAAAATAGGCCCTAAATCTTCCAGAGCACAGCGAAGCCGAACTCCACGGCTTTCAGTTGGTCCTGGCAAAATACGTAATGGAAACAGCAGCGCACGAATAATCCAGGGCAGGGACCGAGCATTGAAAAAGCTATCAAGTCGATAACGTAGAAAGACTTGATTGATTTTGATAATTCGGAGAGTACGAGACATCAACTAAATTCAGCCATTAAAGTTGGTGAAAATGTGGCCGATCTAGCCGATGATCTGCAAAAAGCGCGATTTCAACGCATCAAGCCGCGTCTGCAACTGCTTTCTATCACCACCGAGTTCAATGAGCGTATCACTGATCTGGCTCGCAGCTCGTTGCAGGGGTGATGAGGCCCACTCATGGCGGAAGTAATTTTCCATGCTATCCGCAGATCGCGATATGGTTTGGTCTTGCCAGGCTTTACCTTTTCGCACGGATTCAGCCAATAGATGTGCAGGAATATCGCCAAGTAAGCTGGCAGTTAAAGCCTCCCAGTCAATATCGAGATGTTGTAAACGCTTGCGAAGGGTCGACAAAAATTCTTGATCACCGGATATTTTTACCGGGCCATCGTGATTATCTACAGCGTCGGCCAAAGTTATCGATTGTTGTTCAAGGGCGAAAAAAACTAGCGCTGGGGTCGAGCCACTTAGTTGAACATCCGCCGCGATCTCCGAGACTGGAAAAGGACCAGGGTAAAGAGCAATATCGGTGTCTCTACACTGGACGATGAAATCACAGCTGGGGAGATGGGTGGTGACATGAATAGATTTCCCGGCGATATCTTCAAAAACGCTTTCACGCTGCGGTGCATGGGCAATAGCAGTATTCAAGATTTTCTCAGCCCTGGCACAGGCCATGGTGAAGATGATGCTCAAGTTTTGATTCCCCGATGCAAAGCTACAATACCGCCACTTAAATTATGGTAGCTACAATGGTCAAAGCCTGCGCTTGTCATCATCGTTTTAAGGACTTCCTGGTCGGGGTGCATACGAATGGATTCGGCGAGATATTGATAACTATCGGCATCCCCGGCGATTAATTTACCCAGTCTTGGTAAGACCTCAAAAGAGTAGGTGTCATAGAGTTTGCTCAGCAGGGGGTTGCCGGGTTTAGAAAATTCCAACACCAGCAGGCGCCCACCGGGTTTTAACACACGGTACATTGATCTCAGAGCAGCGTCTTTGTCGGTGACGTTACGCAAGCCGAAGGCGATGGTGACGCAATCGAAAATGTTGTCTACAAAAGGCAGGGTTTGGGCATCGGCCTGGATAAACTCGAGATTAGCGAGAGCGCCTTCGTCGAGAAGCCGATCTCGTCCGACAGCGAGCATGGAACTATTAATGTCTGCGAGTACAACGCGACCATCGGAACCGACCAGCTTTGCAAATTTAAGAGCCAAATCCCCAGTGCCACCAGCGATATCAAGGACATTATGCCCTGGACGGACGCCGGACAGTTCGATGGTGAAGCGTTTCCAGATTCTATGCACACCTGCGGACATCAAGTCATTCATGATGTCGTATTTAGAAGCGACGGAATCAAATACATCCGCGACTTTTTCGGCCTTTTCGCCTGCAGGTATCTGTTGATAACCAAAATCCGTGATTTTGTCGGTGGCCATTGCCGCTCCCAAATTGAACTTGCTATTGTACACTGGGCCACGCAAGGTGCGAAAAAGACGGCGCGAGTAGCACTCCCTTGAAGACCAGGTTAGCCCATGTAACGTTTGCGCTTCGAGGCCTTCAATTTAGTCAGGTCGATGATAATCAGACCATCAATACAATTGGCGAATATAGGGTCAATATTAAAAGCAGCGAACTGTATGCCGCCCGGATGACATAGCTCTGAATACTGCTTGTATAGCGTCGGCACACGCAAATCAATATTAGCCAGCTGATGTTTAAGATGGGTGAATTCTGCAGGGTAATTAACACCGGGAAACTTTTGTGCCAGCATCTCTTGCTGTTGGAATGAAATGTTATAAGGGTTTTTGGCTTCGGCAAGAGCTTGCGAAGTTTTAAAGTGTTGTTGATAAAAATAGACCAGCATGTCTTTAGCCAGCGTCGGGTATAAGCCGCTCAAAGAAACCGGGCCATATAAATAGCGGTATTGCGGATTTTTTTGTAAAAATGCCCCGATCCCCAGCCAAAGAGAACCCAGGCTACGTCTGCCCCAGTAGGATGGCTGGACGAAACTCCTGCCTAATTCCAGGCCCTTTGCAAAATAGGGTTGCATCGCCGGGGTGAAATCGAACAGGGTTGAGCAGTAGAGTTGTGAATGGCTTTGCGTGTTGGCATCTGCGGCGCGGGTATCCCTGAGTCGATAGGCGCCCACTATCTCCAGGTTGGTTTTATCCCACAAAATCAAATGGAGATACGACTGATCATAGTTATCCAGGTCTCGGGGCTCCCCCGTACCCTGATTAACAGCCCGAAAAGACAATTCACGTAGACGACCAACCTCTCTCATAATGCTGGTGTCTTGCTGATGTTGGTATAAATAAATGGCCATGTTATCGACGGTTTGTTCCAGCAATTCACATTGTTGAATTTCATTACGTAAATCGTGCCGCCGTTCAGGTAGCGCAATGCTTTTCTGGCACGGAAAAATACCCGCCCGATTTTTACCAATCAGATAAAGATGACGCTTGAATAACTGTGCTTTTTCTCGGATCGGCAGGTTGATGAATTGATAATTTTGGTAGGCAATTAACTCGCCAATCCGGATATCTACTCGGGAGCCTTTATGTTTAAACATTTCGTGTACCAGCCATAGCGTAGACAGCGGCTTGACAAGCATCGATAAAGCATAAAAAAATACCGAATTGCGAGCATCGAAATAAACCGGCAATATCGGTGTTTGACAGGCAATTGCCAACCGCAAAAAGCCATGATGCCATTTGCCGTCACAAACCCCCTTGCGGCCGAATCTTGACACTTCACCAGCAGGGAAAACCAGTAGCGCGCCCTGGTCTTCTAGAAACTTGCGAATATCTATTAAGTTTTTGCGGGCTGTGTTACCGCGCATGTTATTAACAGGCAGCAACAGTGGCTGAAGTGGTTTGATTACTGACAGCACATCGTTGGCGATTATCTTCACGTCAGACCTGACCTTGCCAACCATCTCCAGTAGGGCTAGGCCATCAAGGGTGCCGATAGGGTGATTGGCGATAATGACGACTTTGCCGGTAGCGGGTATACGTTGTGTTTCTCCATCTTTTGCGCAGTAGGAAAAATCGAAATAACGCAGCACCTGCCCAATAAAATCGAAAACAGTTTTATCGGTATTTTCTGCTTCTATTTGACGGAGTTCCTTTTCGTGAAGCAATAGCCGTAATGCCGTAATTAATGGTCTAGTAATCGGTGATTGCTTTATCTGCCAGCGGGGATAGCGATCCTGCAAATAATTTTCTATATTAAGCATAGATTAATTTCGGAGTGGTCTTGTCAGCAAAGTATTTCACTAGCCAAATTTGAGGATGAGCGCCAGAATATAACGGTACTTTGTCAGATTTATAAAGTCTAATTTTGGCGTGGCGTGGCGTGGCGTGGCGTGGCGCTGAGCGCTAAGGTTTTGAGTTATATTTGAGTTATAGTACCCACGGATTTCCCTGAACTCTAACCACGACTCGGTAATGGTCAGATAAGCATCATAAAATACTCTAGATCTCTCCTGTGCCCATAGGGTATTTTTCGATGAGTTTTAGCAAAACATCCCGGTTTGCCTTCTCAATAGCAATAAAACGACAGCCCACATCGTGGCCATTATGCTTGTCGGTAGTGCCGATCCAGGTGGCTTCTACACGCACATCAAGTGGTGTTGAAGAGATGGCTAAAGGCAGCTCGATCAGAAAATTGAGATGATCGCCCACCTTAACATCAATATTGGTGTTAACTTTCATGCCGCCGATAGATATGTCCACGACGTGACCGAAGAGTCGTTTGTCTTCACTATTTTTTACGCGGATTAACTTGAGGAGTCGGGTTCTTGCTTGTTGTCGATCGCCCCGTTTATTGTTAGTTGCCATTGCCCCTCTCGTGCGCGCGCATTGGCGCAATCCAGGCGCATAGAATAGCAGATAAAAAGGTTTATGCAGCAGTATTTGGTGTTTTAAGGCGGCTAGTAAATTGACATAACCAGCTGAAATATTGACATTTAGTGCTGTTCTGGCCTGCTTATAGCTTGCTGAACTTGGCGCTCCGGAGAGGATTCGAACCTCTGACCTGCCCCTTAGGAGGGGGCCGCGCTATCCAGCTGTGCCACCGGAGCTGTAAGTAGATATAGGCACTGTCAGGGTTGGCATTATAAAGTCATATGCCGGTCGATGGGCAGGGTCGCGAATGACGATTTGCGGTTATTTGCCTTTTAGTAGCAGGTCTTTGGCGGCATTAACTTTGGCCGCGAGATAATCATTGCCGCCGCGATCCGGATGCAGTTTCTGTATGAGCCGCTTGTGGGCCTTAATGATAGTGTCTTCATCAACATCGGCCTCCAGGCCCAAAATTTGCCAGGCTTCCGTTTGTGTCAGACTAGTTTGGCTACTGGATTGACGTTGATATTGCTGCTGCTGATTTTCATGTTGACCGGCTGGCCCAAAGCGGCGCACTACGTAGGCGTTAAGCAGCATGGCGCCTTCGCGATCGACACCGCGCAATAGTTCCAGCAATTTATCTAGCTGTGCCCGGTCGAGGTCAGACAACATTTGTTCGGCGAATTCGCCCTGCAATACTTTGCCATCGATGTGGCCACTGCGTAGATTGATTTTGACTTCAAGGTAGGGCGTTTTAATCCGCGGGCCAAACTGGGAGTTGCTGTGTTTGCGCCACAGCTGAACAAAGGGCGCTGAGCGGGCAGCAAGCATCATTAAATTTTTGGCTAGCGGTAGCAGTCCGGCAAAGGCGGCAGCCAACCAATGGGCGCGACCGGTGACGACAAGAGCAAGAGTAGTAACAAACAGTGCAGTAAATATAAACTTCCACAGAGCTGCTCTGCGTTCTTTTGGATCCCTTTTTTGAAGCCCCTTAAACTGCTGCCACAAATACCAGAGTACAAAGCCGAGGGCGAGTAATAAAATGATGCGAGCCATTTGATGAAGACCTGTTGAGTACGGACTTAGCCGGCGGGCAAATAACGCATCAACATGGAATACTCGTTGACCTGGTGAGGCTGACTGCCTTCGGGAATAGCGCAGCGGACGACATGCCCAGAGCCGGGCGCTGCACTCATGGCTTCGCCCTTAACGTTTTCCAGCGCTTCGAGCGTGAAGGCAAAATTACCCTGAGGGTTGATCATCTCGATGGTGTCGCCACATTCAAAGCGATTTTTGACGTCAATGGTCATCCAGCCTTTGTCGCCATCAATGTCGACAATCTCCCCAACAAACTGTTGTTTACTGTTGCTCGATGCGCCTTTACCGTAATTTTGATAATGCTCGGGTACATGGCGTCGGTAAAAGCCTTCGGTGTAGCCTCGGCTGGCGAGATGGTCGAGTTCAGTCATCAGGCCCATATCGAAGGGCGTACCATCGACCGCTTCATCAATAGCGCGCCGATAAGTTTGAGCCGTACGAGCGGCGTAGTAATGGGATTTGGTGCGGCCTTCGATCTTCAATGAATGCAGACCCATGTCGATAAGTTTCGGCACATGCTGAACCGCACGCAGGTCTTTGGAATTCATTATGTAAGTGCCATGCTCGTCCTCGTAAGCAGGCATTAACTCACCGGGGCGGTTTTCTTCCTGAAGCAGCATAACGGGTGTGTCGATTTGCAATTGCTCAGATACTTCGTTGCGGTTCATTTCCGGCGACCAGTTCTCCACTGCATTGACCGGTATGATGTCGCCGGTTTCGGTTTCTCTGGCTTCGTGAGCCTGATATTTCCAGCGGCAGGCATTGGTGCAAGCACCCTGATTGGGATCGCGGTGATTCATATAACCCGATAGCAGACAGCGGCCGGAATAGGCTATGCATAGCGCGCCATGGACAAACACTTCAATTTCCATCTCTGGGCATTCGTCGCGAATCTCACCAATTTCATCGAGGGACAATTCCCGGGACAGAATGACCCGCGATACGCCCTGCTGATACCAGAACTTAACTGTTGCGTAATTGACAGCATTTGCCTGTACAGAAAGGTGGATGGGCATATCTGGCCACTTCTCTTTGACCATCATAATCAGGCCAGGATCAGACATAATCAGCGCGTCAGGACTCATGTCGATCACCGGCTGCATATCCCTTAAATAGGTTTTCACCTTATTGTTGTGGGGCGAAATATTGCTGGCGATATAAAATTGCTTCTCTTGAAAGTGAGCCTCGGCGACGGCTTCAGCCATAATATCCAGATGATTAAATTCGTTGTTACGTACCCGCAGGCTGTAACGAGGTTGGCCGGCATAAACCGCATCGGCACCATAGGCAAAGGCGTAGCGCATACTTTTGTAGGTGCCGGCAGGGGAGAGCAGTTCGGGTTTAAAATTAGCCACGGTAGTCACATATGTTGCTGAATTTTTGGACGCTTATTCTACCCGATTAGTGGCATGAGAGCAGGACATTGTCGAAGCCTGCCGTAGGCGAATATTTGGCGATGAAAGTTTGTCGTTGAAAACTTATTGCTGAAAATAATGCGATAAATTTATGCCTGATCGTATAATGCGCGTGATGTAGGATGTGTCTATTGTTTCTGCCTCTAAAAAGACTCTGGATAATGCACTATGAGCAAACCCGAAACCCGGCATGGCACCGCAACAACCCTGGGCACACCTTTTTCAGCCACGGCGACCAAAGCGCTGCTCTGTGGCTCGGGTGAATTGGGTAAAGAAGTCGCCATCGAATTACAGCGCTACGGCGCGGAAGTCATCGCACTTGACCGATACGAAAATGCCCCGGCCATGCAGGTCGCTGATCGCAGCTACACGCTATCGATGCTTGATGGTGAGGCGTTACGCAAAATTATAGAAGTTGAGCAGCCGGATTACGTGATTCCTGAAATCGAAGCCATTGCCACCGACACGCTCGTTGAGCTTGAAAAAGAAGGTATTAATATCGTTCCCACGGCACGGGCCGCACAGCTGACGATGAATCGAGAAGGGATCAGACGTCTGGCCGCGGAAGAGCTTGGACTACTGACGTCCTCCTACTGTTTTGCCGCTACTCGACAAGAGTTTGATCAGGCCATCACCGATATTGGTATACCCTGCCTTGTCAAACCGGTCATGAGTTCTTCTGGCAAGGGTCAGAGTCTGATTGGTTCTCAAGATGATATCGATGCTGCGTGGAAATATGCTCAGGAAGGTGGACGTACCGGCGCCGGGCGAGTGATTGTAGAAGGCTTTATCGATTTCGATTACGAGATCACCCTGCTGACAGTACGTCATCGCGATGGCACCAGCTTTTGTGCGCCCATTGGGCATCGACAAGAAGACGGAGATTATCGGGAATCATGGCAACCTCAGGCGATGACCGAGACCGCTCTCAAGGCAGCACAGGCAATGGCCAAAAAAGTAACTGATGCGTTGGGTGGCTGGGGTATTTTTGGTGTCGAGCTGTTTATTAAAGGCGATGAGGTGATTTTCAGTGAGGTCTCGCCCAGGCCACATGATACGGGTATGGTTACGATGATCTCTCAGGATTTATCCCAGTTTGCTTTGCATGCGCGCGCCATTCTGGGTCTGCCTATTCCGAATATATGCCAGCATGGGGCATCTGCGTCGGCGGTTATTCTGGCTGAAGGAGAATCGAAGCAAGTCTCTTTTGCCGGCCTTGACCGGGCACTGGAACAGTCGGATACGCAGGTACGACTGTTTGGCAAACCTGAGGTAAGTGGGCGACGTAGAATGGGTGTCTGCCTAGCTCGTGGCGACTCTATAAGCGCCGCAAAAAGCAAAGCTATTGCGGCGAGCGAATGCATAAAAATTCAACTTTAGCCGGATGGTCGCCAGGTGCGGAATCGCATTTATTTGCGCGAGATCAAGTCCTGCGACCAGGTACGGCTTGTTTATCTAAATAATAATCATTATCATTTGGCCGTCAAACACAGTTTAGTTGAGGTTGTTGTATGAATGTTTCCTTGAAACTTATCCGGGCGTTAAGCGTAGTGGCGGTAATACTTATCACGTCATCACCGACGTTGGCGGAATCCCCTGAGTTTAAGATTGTGATCAAAGATCATAAATTTTCACCCGCTGAAATCGTGGTGCCTGCAAATACCAAAATCAAGCTGATTGTCGAAAATCAGGATGCCACCCCTGAAGAATTTGAAAGTCATGCCATGCATAGAGAAAAAATTATTGCTGGCAACAAAACCGCAAAAATTTTAATCGGCCCGTTAAAACCAGGCAAATATCCATTTTTTGGCGAATTTAATGAAGCCACTGCCCAGGGTGTTGTCATTGCGCAGTGATGGATTCGCTGTAATTTCATTGTAAACAACGCCAAAAATATCACGTGCTTAGCTCACTAATCATCGTCTTTCGCGAGGTGCTCGAGGCCGCGCTGATCATTGGTATTGTCTGTGCCGCGACACAGGGCGTGCGACATCGGGGCATTACTGTCGTTGGCGGCATTGTCCTCGGGGTGTTGGGTGCTGCGCTTGTGGCCTGGTTTGCCGATAGTCTGGCCGATCTGGCAGAGGGTATGGGGCAGGAATTATTTAATGCGATGATTCTTCTTATTGTCGTGGTCATGCTCGCCTGGCATACCGTGTGGATGTCACATCATGGCGTGCAGATGAGCCGCGATGCCACCCAAACCGGCGAGTCTGTGAAGCAGGGCAGTGAACCGCTGACGGTACTTTTTGTTCTGGTTGGTGTGGCTGTATTACGCGAGGGTGCCGAGGTGGTGCTGTTTTTATACGGCATTGCCGCAGGTGGCTCCTCCGTGAATTTGATGATCACTGGCAGCGGTCTGGGGCTTTTGTTGGGTTTGTTGGTCGGCTTCGCACTCTATGCCGGTTTGATTCGTATCCCAACGCAGCATTTATTTACGGTTACCACCGCAATGCTTGTGGTGTTGGCGGCCGGATTAGCTGGTCAGGCTTCTAAATATCTTATTCAGGCCGACTATCTACCGCCACTTGGCTATGATATTTGGGATAGCTCCTGGCTAATTGCAAATGGCTCTATCACGGGTGACGTGCTGAGAACCCTGATTGGCTATGACGCCCGTCCATCGGGGCTACAGTTATTGTTCTTCATCGGCACCTTGAGCGGGATCATACTCTGCATGTGGTGGGTGAAAACCCGGCATAGATTGGCGTCTGCAACGGACTAGACAAGTCAATAAATCAGACGAGATCGTAACCGATTATTTATGTGGCAATGTTTTATGTAGCAGTGTTTCGTTGATGTTGTGGGCTGTGATCAAGCCTGGTTGGGTTCGATCAAGAAGAATCATGAAAAGTCAGGCGCACAGGGAAGTTGCTATTTTGAACCCGTCGAGACCTTGTAGTGATCATCCAGTGAGGCGAGCATGGCCTTGAGTTCGTTTATAAGGGTATCTTGCTCTTGCTCATTACGATCCAGACTTAGACGATCAATAACCCGCTCGACAGCGGCTTCAAGATCACCCTGCATAGCGCGTGATTTGTCGGTCAAATACACTCTCGTGACGCGGCCATCCTGGGGATCACTTCGGCGCTCTATATAACCCTGTATTTCCAGTTGCACCAGAGTTCTCGCCACGGCGGCTTTGTCGGCCTGTAAACGGTAGGCCATTTCCTGTTGGGTGACGCCTTCGTTAATATAAAGAATAAACAGGTATGAAAATCGTCCGGCACCCATCCCGAGTGGTGCTGTTTCGGCTTCCAGAGCCCGCATCATATACCGGTATAGCAGACCTATTTGTCTGACCAAATTATCTGACAGATTAATCATCTTTTTTGTTTAATGCTCATTGTTTAGGCAAGTTTTCGTCAATCACTTGCTGGGCCATTTCTCTGGTACCTTCTCGCCAGTAACTATATACGCTTGAAACATCAACGGGTTTGGAAACGGGCGCTTTGCTCAAACGCAGCCCTTCTTGATCGCTAGTGTCAATAGTGACATGCAGGGAAGAACCGATCGGTAGAGGATATTCCTTGACCGTGTCATCGGATAACTCGATGCGAACTGGCACTCGCTGGACGATTTTGAGCCAGTTTCCGGTGGCATTTTGCGCCGGTAACAATGAGAACGCGGCACCAGTTCCGGTGCCCGTGCCGGCAACTGCACCGTGATATGCAACGTCTTCTCCGTAAAGGTCTGAAGTGATTTCAACTGGTTGGCCTATCCTCAGGTCGCGCAATTTAGTTTCTTTAAAATTGGCTTCAACCCAGACTTTATCGAGCTGAACCAACTGGAATAGAGGCTTGCCGGTTTTGATGATATCCCCTGCCGAAACAAAGCGTTTTGCTATGTGCCCAGATACTGGCGCAATAATCGTCGTCTTATTGACGTAAGCCTGTCCTCCAGCAGCCCAGGCGACTGCATGGCGTACTTTAGGATGTTCGGCAATCGGCATATCACCCGCTTCAATTCGTGCTTCGGAGAGTCTTTGTCGTGCGGTAGCCAAAGAGGCGGTGACTTCCTCCAGATGCAATACGGCAATATCAGCCTCTTCCTTGGAAACCATACCGCGTTTGGCAAGCTTTTGACGACGCTCAGATTCATTTCGGGCCAGCTTATGGCTCGCCTGCCATTGCACCACTTCGGCTTTGCGGCGTTCAACCTTTTGCTTTAGCTTGGCCACCTCCTGAACAATACGAGCCAGATCACTTTTAGCACGTGACAAATTATTTTTTGGCGCACCACCGTCCAGTCGAATCAAGGCCTGACCGGCTTCAACATAGTCGCCTTCTTCGCCGCCTAACCACATGATTATGTCGTCGAGCTGCGAGCTAACGGTGATAATATCGCCGGTGGTATAAGCATTATCTGTCGTAACAAATTTGCGGTTGTCGATAAAACTCATCACGCCATAGCTGATACCAGCTAACAGTAGGATGACAATCAATAGGCTCCATGAGCGTCGCATAAAGGCCTCTGTGTATAGAGCTTGGGAGGAGAAGTGGGAGATAAATCAGCAAGGGGAATTTAGATCAAATTGATTGATGTGTCAACGTTGATTTATCAACGAAATTTGCGATGGAACCTTAATTTTTGGCTGATAGGAACCCCGCTGTGGAAACGGGGTTTGAACCTGGTAATGCTGTCGAACCAATAATTCGTTCGACAGCATTGGTGATTTAGTCCTGGATATCAATCAGGTTAAGGTCAGGCTACCTCGATAATTAACTCAGCAGCAACACGTTTACCGTCTTCCGCCGCTTTCTGGAATGATTCAATTTGATCGAAATTCATATAGCGATAAATTTCTGCTGACATGGAATCGAGTTGTCCGGCGTATTCCAGGTACTCCTCTGGCGTCGGTAATCTGCCCAGCAAGCCACCCACCGAGGCTAATTCGGCCGAGGTCAGATAAACATTAGCACCATCGCCCAGGCGATTGGGGAAGTTACGGGTAGAAGTGGATAGCACGGTGCAACCGGGCTGAACTCGCGCCTGGTTGCCCATGCACAAAGAGCAGCCCGGCATTTCGGTGCGAGCACCGGCGCGGCCGTAGATATTGTAATAGCCCTCCTGCATCAAAGTGTGCTCATCCATTCTGGTGGGTGGCACGATCCAGAATTTGGCTTTTAACTCGCCGGGCTTGACCCGTTCGAGCAGTTTGCCTGCAGCACGGAAATGCCCGATATTGGTCATACAGGAACCGATAAAGACCTCATCGACCTTGTCACCTGCGACATCCGAGAGCAATCGAGCGTCGTCGGGATCGTTGGGCGCACAGACGATGGGTTCTTTAATATCGTCGAGATTGATTTCAAGTACGGCAGCGTATTCGGCATCGACATCGGCGGACAGCAATTCGGGGTTAGTTAGCCATTCTTCCATTTTCTGAGCACGACGTTCCATGGTTCGAGCATCGCCGTAACCTTCGGAAATCATTGAGCGCAGCATAGTGATATTAGAACGCAGATATTCAGCGACAGAGTCCTTGCTGAGTTTGATCGTACAACCCGACGCAGAGCGTTCAGCAGAAGCATCAGATAATTCAAAAGCCTGTTCGGCAGTAAGGTTTTCAAGGCCTTCGATTTCAAGAATACGGCCGGAAAACTTGTTGATCTTGCCTTCTTTTTCGACCGTGAGTAGCCCTTCCTTAATGCCGTAATACGGAATGGCGTGAACCAGGTCGCGCAGGGTGATTCCTGGCTGCATGCTGCCGCTGAATCGGACCAGTATGGACTCCGGCATATCTAGCGGCATCACGCCGGTGGCGGCGGCGAAAGCGACCAGCCCGGAACCCGCCGGAAAAGAAATACCCATAGGGAAGCGGGTATGAGAATCACCACCCGTACCGACTGTATCGGGCATCAGCATCCGGTTCAGCCAGCTGTGAATAATTCCGTCGCCAGGTTTTAGGGAAACGCCGCCACGATTGCGGATAAAATCCGGCAGGGAGTGTTGGGTCTCAATATCAACCGGTTTTGGATACGCTGCCGTATGACAGAAAGACTGCATCACCAGGTCGGCGGAAAAGCCGAGACAGGCGAGATCCTGCAATTCGTCGCGGGTCATCGGGCCAGTGGTGTCCTGCGAGCCAACGGTGGTCATATGTGGCTCACAGTAGGTGCCGGGACGAATACCTTCAACGCCGCAGGCGCGGCCGACCATTTTCTGGCCCAGGGTATAACCCTTGCCGGTATCTGCAGGTTGATCAGGCACACGGAAAACATCAGTCGGTGCCATGTCGAGAGCTTCGCGGGCACGACGGGTAAGGCCGCGGCCAATGATCAAATTGATACGGCCACCGGCACGTACTTCATCAAGAATCACATCGGATTTAAACGCGTATTCAGATAATAATTCGCCACTGTCGTGATCGGTTATTTTGCCTTCGTAGGAAAGAATATCAATGACTTGCCCGGTTTCCAGTTTTTCGACTGGCGCTTCAAAAACGAGTGCGCCGGAATCTTCCATGGTGTTGAAGAATATCGGTGCTACTTTGCCGCCGATACAAATGCCGCCGGCACGTTTGTTGGGTACGCCGGGCATATCGTCGCCGATATACCACAACACTGAATTGGTGGCTGATTTACGTGAAGACCCCGTGCCGACAACATCGCCTACATAAGCGACTGGATGACCACTTTTCTCCAGTTCGATGATTTGTTGCTCAGCGTTCTCGGCACCTTCACGGGGAATTTTGTACATGGCTTTTGCATGCAGGGGGATATCTGGTCGCGACCAGGCATCGGGGGCAGGAGAGAGATCATCGGTGTTGGTCTCACCCGGCACCTTAAAAACGATGCTGGTGAGCTTCTCAGGAACCTCTGGACGCTTGGTAAACCATTCCGCATTGGCCCAGGATTCCATGACTGCTTTGGCGTTGGCATTACCGGCGCTGGCCTTCTCGGTGACATCATGAAAGGCATCGAACATTAGCAGTGTATGTTTGAGTTGCTCGGCCGCGAGTTCGCCGAGCTCGCCATCATCAAGGGCTTCGACCATGGTGTTAATGTTGTAGCCGCCCAGCATCATGCCCAGCAATTCGATGGCTTTGGCCCTGTCAATCAGGGGTGAACTCGCATCACCATTGACAATGGCAGATAGGAAACCAGCTTTCACGTAGGCCGCTTCGTCGACGCCCGGGGGTACCCGGTTGGTGATCAAGTCGAGCAGAAATCCCTCTTCACCCGCAGGTGGGGCTTTGAGCACCTCAACCAATCCGGCCGTCCAATCGGCACTGAGTGGCTTGGGGGGTACGCCTTCGGCGACGCGTTCTTCTACATGTTTGCGATAGGCTTCTAGCACGACGGGAATCCTCTTTTAGGTTACTTCGCCCCTCTCATATGACATTCGAGAGATGACTTACAGATACTATAGACTGACTATGAACGAGTGCGGAGGAGAGCAGTTATAGCCTTGCAAGCCACCTCCACACGGAATCAGAATTCTACATTAAACCCTGATCAAGTGTAACGTTTGGTGGCCGGAACCAGAGCCGATAGGTAAAGTCGTCGCTATTTATCGAAAGTGTTTTGTAATCCGGCAAAAGGTTTTTATAGTGCAGCCTCACTACCAGTCAAAACACCTACGAGAATACCAACAAGAACTTATACCGAATATGTCCAAATTGATAAATACGCCCTGCGTTGGCATCTGTTCATCGGGTATTGGTGACGACGTGTGCCGCGGCTGTAAGCGTTTTGCCCATGAAGTCATCGACTGGAATAGTTACTCCGATGAGCAGCGCCAGTTGATCCTGGAGCGACTCGATCATTTGTTAATTCAAATTATTAAGTTAAAGCTATATATATATGATAAACATAAGGTTATTGATTTGCTAAAAGAAGACGGTATTGCCTTTGATAAAACTCGTGACCCCCACTGCTGGGTCTACGAGCTGATCAGAAGCCGTCAACGAGATTATATTGAACCTGAGCTATGGGGCTGCAGGTTGCGACCGCTCTATGTGGGCCAAAGCATCGGCGCATTACAGGAGGCTATCGAAAAAGAGTTTTTTGAGTTGTCCCAGGCTCACTATGAGCGTTACATAGCGCCGGGTATAGTAGGGTGGCATCAGCCTGGATAAAAACCAGGACAGCTCAACATCAACTTAGGAGTTTGCAACATGTTCAAGTTATACGGATTCCCGATCAGCAATTACTACAATATGGTTAAGCTGGCATTACTGGAAAAAGGTATCGAGTTTGAGGAGGTTATGACACGTCCAAGCCAGGAAGAGGATTATCTGGCAAGAAGCCCTATGGGCAAGATCCCCTGTTTGGAAGTCGATGAAGGACCCCTCATTGAGACGGGTGTTATCCTGGATTTCCTCGAAGATATTTCCGGCGATACCAATTTCTATCCTGCCGACCCTTATCAAAGGGCCAAAGTAAAGGAGTTAATGAAATCCACTGAACTCTACCTGGAGCTCGTAGCCCGGCGTCTACTGGGCGGCGTATTTTTCGGCGAAACTCTCAGCGAAGAGCTAAAGAAAGAGGTCATGACTCAATTAGACAAGGGCACAAAAGCGCTGAATAAATTACTAAAATTTGGACCTTACGCAGCCGGTGAAGATTTCACTTATGCGGATATAGTGCTTTATTACACGGTTACGCTGGGAAATATGCTTACCCAGCAGGCACTAAGTGTAAATTTGGAGGATGAATTACCCGGATTGACTAACTGGTTGGAGTTGATGGGGCAAAACACACTGGTGCAAAAGGTCAATGCCGACCGGGACAAGGCATTTAAAGCGATGGCTGGCTAGAATAGTTAGTAATATAGTCTAGAATTAGAGTCTAGATAGTTGCGTAGTCAGACGTTAAACCTTGAAGCCATAGAGCAAATTTTGCCCTGTGCAACACCTGATGCCTGGGTAGACGCTGCCCTTGAAAATCTCGATGTACTGCTGGTCGATCATGCGAACTGCGAGAAGAAAGCTGCCAGTACCGCTTTAAGTCTTATTTATCGCTACACCGAGCACCATCAGTTGCTTAACAAATTATCTAAATTAGCCCGTGAAGAGCTACGTCATTTCGAGCAGGTGATTCAGTTGATGAAGCGTCGTCATGTGTCCTATGTCCATATCTCAGCCTGCTCGTACGCGGGCGAGCTGCGCAAGTTGATTCGCACTGTTGAACCACATCGCCTCGTCGATACATTGATTGCCAGTGCGCTGATTGAAGCCCGATCCTGCGAGCGCTTTGATAAATTATCTGGGTATCTCGATGAAGAGCTGCAAACTTTTTATCGGTCTTTATTGAAATCAGAAATGCGGCATTTCGAGGACTATCTAAAGTTGGCAAAGAAATTTGCCGGAGAAGATATCACTCCGCGTATCGATCACTTTGCGGTCAGGGAGCGCGAACTTATATTAAAGCCCTGTCACGAATTCAGATTTCATTCGGGGCCGCTTAGCTAGGGTAAAGTTAGAAAACTGATTGTTTACGATGCTAAATCTGAAATGATTCCAGACTCAACCCGGCTGAAGAGGCTTCAATAAACCAGCCCTTGTCGCTCCAGTCCCCCAGTACAATTCGCCGCCCAGTTTGTTTGACATCAGCGACCATCAGTGCAACCGAATGATCTTTGGGTCGATGAGTGTGACCATGAATCATAGTTGTTACACCCTGATTAATTAATGTGGAGACAACGCTTGTTTGGCTGACATCCATAATGGCATCGGTTTTCATGTTCGTTGAGGCCAGACTTTTTGTTCGAGCGCGGATCGCTAATTGTTGCCGCATTTTGAGTGGCAGGCGTTTCATGAAACTCAGTAAAACCGGATTGCGAATCAACCGTCGAGTCTTCTGGTAGTCAAGGTCATCAGTACACAAGGTATCGCCGTGCAGCAGCAGCACTTTTTCGCCGTAAAGATTTATCACCTCAAGGTCTTGCATCAAAGAGCAGCCGGTCTCTTGAGCGAAACGTCGACCCAGAGCAAAATCCCTGTTGCCATGCATGATATTGAGCTCCGTACCCTTTTCGGTGAGAGCCCTAAGTTGCTGGATAACATGTTGGGCCAGTGGTGCGGAATCATCATCGCCGATCCACACTTCAAAGAGATCGCCCAGAATATACAAAGTCTGGCACTCGCTGGCCTGTTCTATCAAAAACCGAGTGAATGCCTCGGTCACGGCAGGGCGATCCGATGAAAGATGTAAGTCGGAAATTAGCAGGGTTTTCAAGTTGCTAGATAGTGCGGGTGAGAGGACTGTTAAACAAGGGCCAGAGCAGAGGATGGATAAGACCTCGACCCAGCAACCGGATTAACGATCGGTGTAGGTGTCCGAAATAGAGGTCCGTTCGAGAAGAACCGATTCCGTTGGCACATCCTGATGGGGACCTGCAGAGCCGGTGTCTACTTTCTTAATTTTTTCAACCACATCCATACCTGAAGTGACTTTACCAAATACTGCATAACCCCATCCTTGAGGCGTTTTTGCCGTGTGATTGAGAAAATGGTTGTCAGCAATATTGATAAAAAACTGGGAACTTGCGGAGTCGGGCACATTTGTTCGCGCCATAGCCAGTGTGCCGGTGTCGTTACTTAGGCCGTTATCGGCTTCGTTGACGATAGCAGCACGGGAGGATTTTTCAGACATATCGGCATTCATCCCGCCGCCCTGAACCATAAAGCCATCGATCACCCGGTGGAAAATAGTCTCATTGTAAAATTCATCCCGGCAATATTGCAGGAAATTAGCAGCGCTTATCGGTGCTTTATCAAAATCCAGTTCGATATCGATGTCACCAAAATTGGTATGCAGAGTAATCATAAAATTCCTTGTGTAAGTCACAGACGGGGATAAGGGAAGGGGATGATAAGGACTTTGCTCCGTGAATGGAATAAGACAGCGATCGGAATTAAATTTCCCCACCTGCTTAAGCGGGTTATCAACCTCAGTTGAGGCCGGTATAATTGCGCCTGCCCAATGTCAGTCACATGGAATTAAATGGACAAACCCAAGCCATCAAATTTTATCGAACAAATTATTAGCCAGGATTTGCGGGACAATACGACCGAACGGGTCGTGACTCGATTTCCTCCTGAGCCAAATGGCTATCTGCATATTGGTCATGCTAAATCGATCTGCCTGAATTTTGGCCTGGCCGAAGAATTTGGTGGGGATTGTCATCTGCGCTTCGATGACACCAACCCCGCGAAAGAAAGCGATGAGTTTGTTCAGGCCATTACTGAGGATATTCGCTGGTTAGGTTTTCAGTGGCACGGTGAAATTCGTTATGCATCGGATTATTTCGAGCAGCTTTATGCCTGGGCAGAAGAGCTTATTGTCAATGGCAAAGCCTATATCTGCGAGTTAAGCCCGGAGCAAACCCGCGAATACCGGGGCACGCTAACTGAGCCAGGCAAGAATAGTCCCCACCGGGACAGGCCAGCCGATGAAAGCCTGACTTTGCTCAGGCAAATGCGCGATGGCGATATCGAAGAGGGCCGCATGGTGCTACGCGCCAAAATTGATATGGCCTCACCGAATATGAATCTGCGCGATCCAGTTTTATACAGGGTCAAACAGTCTGGCCATCATCGCACGGGCGATAGCTGGCATGTCTATCCATCGTACGATTTTGCCCATGGTCAGGAAGATGCCATCGAAGGCATTAGCCACTCCATTTGCACACTGGAGTTTGCCGATCACCGGCCACTGTACGAATGGTTTATCCAAAACCTGCCGGTGCCATCGACGCCTCGCCAGTATGAATTTGGCCGCCTTAATCTCAATTACACCGTGACCAGCAAACGTAAGCTTAAGCAGCTCGTTGATGAAAATCATGTCGATGGCTGGAATGACCCGCGCCTGCCAACACTGGCCGGCTTACGCAGACGAGGCGTGCCCGCTGCGGCGGTGCGCGATTTTTGCGACAGCCTCGCGGTAGCAAAAACCGATGGCACGGTTGATATGGCCCAGTTCGATCATTTTATTCGACAGAACTTAAATGACCATTCGCCAAGGGCCATGTGTGTTTTAAACCCGATCAAGGTCACTCTGGGCAACTGGCCTGAAGACCAGCAGATTCAGTTAGCCGTGCCGAATCATCCAACCCGTGAGGAGATGGGTGAACGCCATTTACCTTTCGGACAGGTGCTTTATATTGATCGGGCTGATTTCACCGAGGACACTAGTCTCTCGAAGAAAAAATTTAAGCGCCTGGTCCTGGGTGATTATGTACGACTGCGCGGCGCCCATGTAATCAAGGCTGACGCTGCCGTACACGATGAAGCAGGGCAGGTGATTGAAATTCTTGCTTCGATCGTGCTCAACACGGTGGGCGAAAATCCGCCCGAGGGAATAAAACCTCGAGGCGTTATTCATTGGGTTGCGGCCCATGATTGCGTGCCCTGCGAAGTGAGGCTGTATGACCGACTATTTAGTGATCCCGAACCGGATGCAGGGGACAAAAATTTCCTGGATTCGATTAATCCAGCGTCGTTGACGATCTTATCCAATTGTGTGGCTGAAGCATCGTTGACCACTGCTCAAGTCGGTACCACTTATCAGTTTGAGCGGGAAGGGTATTTCTGCCTGGATGATCGTGACGGCACTACGGAACGCCCGATCTTCAACCGCACCATTTCCTTGCGAGATACCTGGTCAAAAAAATAGAGGAGCGGAAATTCACATCGCTTCCCATTGGCTAGATAACACCCATTAACGCTCATCAAATAAGTTAGAACTTATGACCTTAAAGATATACAACACACTCACTCGCAAAAAAGAGACTTTCCGACCTATCCGCGAAGGCGAAATTGGTCTCTATGTGTGTGGCATTACGGTGTATGACTATTGCCATATTGGTCACGCCAGGGTGCTGGTCGCCTTTGATGCGATCACCCGCTACCTACGTAGCCAGGATTGGCAGGTGAACTATGTGCGTAATATTACTGATATCGACGATAAGATTCTTAATCGCGCCGCCGAAAACAACGAGGACTACACCAAGCTGACTGCGCGCATGATCAACGCCATGCACGAAGATGAGCGCGCTCTGGCCGTATTAGAACCTGATAGCGAACCCCGGGCCACCGGCCATATCGACAATATTATTAACATGATTCAAAACCTGGTGGACAATCATTATGCCTATCGGGCAGATAATGGTGATATTTACTATCGGGTTAAACGATTTCCGGATTACGGCAAATTAACTAACATAAATCTCGATGAGCTACTCAGTGGTGCCCGTGTTGAACCCGATGAAGCAAAGGAGGACCCCCGTGATTTTGCCTTGTGGAAAGCCGCCGCGGAAGACGAAACCGGCTGGGATTCACCCCTGGGACGAGGCCGACCGGGTTGGCACATTGAGTGCTCAGCCATGTCCACCTCCACGCTGGGTGAGACCTTTGATATTCACGGTGGTGGGCCGGACCTGCCTTTTCCCCATCACGAAAACGAAATAGCCCAAAGCGAGGCGGCGACCGGTAAGACCTTCGTCCACTATTGGATGCATGCAGGAGCCGTGCGTGTGGACGACGAGAAAATGTCCAAATCGCTGAATAATTTTTTCACCATTCGTGAAGTATTAAAAAAATATCACCCCGAGGTGGTGCGCTTCTTTCTGCTGTCTAGCCACTACCGCAGCCCGATTAATTATTCTGAGGATAATTTAATCGAAGCTCGCCAGGGTTTAGAGCGTTTTTATCAGGCCTTGCGTGATTTTAGCGATGTCGCGTTGCTCAACGATGATGAGTTAAAACAAAGTTCCTGGTACAAACGTTTTACCGAGGCCATGAATGACGATTTTAATACCCGTGAAGCCTTTGCCGCGATGTACGATTTGGTGCGGGAGCTAAACACGGCAGCGAGGGAGCAGCGCTCAGATGCACGTCATCTGGCCGCCCAGTTAAAAGGTCTGGGCGCTTTGTTAGGTTTACTTGATGCGGACCCTGAAACGTTTTTGCAGGGCGGGGGTACATTGGGGCAATCGGCATCGGATGGCCTGTCTGAACAGCAGATCGAAATACTAATCACTGAAAGAGAAGCGGCGAAAACCGCTAAAGATTACGCGAGGGCTGACGAACTACGCGAGCAATTACAGGGTCTGGGTGTCATCCTTGAAGATTCCCGTGAAGGCACGCGGTGGCGTAGAGAATAAAGCGCCGAGAACAGATCCCGTCGGCAACCACGCAAGCTCGATATAAACTAATCGTATAAAAGACCTGAGGCAAGATTAGTAACGGCACTTGATTTATGTCAATCTATTGCGTCAAAATCCCAGGCCAAATTATTAGCTAAGTGGCGGCAAGATATGGCACAACTTAATCAATGCGATACCCTGATTCAAAATGCGCTGGTATTCGACGGCAGTGGTAATAGTCCCGTTGTCGAAGATCTGGCCATTCTCGATGGCAAGATTCTGGCACGGGGTGCCAACCTTGATGTCGGCACGGTCGGTGAAACCGTTAACGCTGAAGGCCGGTGGTTAATGCCCGGTTTACTCGATATTCACACCCATCTCGATCTTGAAGTCGAAGTTAATCCCGGTCTCGGCGAAGCAGTTCGTCATGGCACGACCACAGTTCTGGTTGGTAATTGTTCATTAGGTACCGCTTTTGGTGCCCAGCAAAATGAAAATGAAGACCCTATTCTGGATTGCTTTACCCGCGTTGAAAATATGCCAAAAAACGTATTGTCCAAGTGCATTGAGAATATTAACTGGGACAATGCCACCGATTATCTCCATCATTTTGCCAACATCCCTCTCGGACCTAATGTTGCAGCGTTTGTCCCTCACTCTATGTTACGCGTCGAGGTTATGGGTACCAAAAATTCGATCAGCCGACCACCGAACAAAGAAGAAAAAACCAAAATGCTGGCGATTATGGAAGAGTGCATGGCGGAGGGTTACATGGGTCTTTCTACCGACCAGATTGTTTTTCATTATCTGGCCAATGACCCAAATAAAATGGAACGTATCCCGAGCCACTTTGCCGAATGCGACGAGTTGCGACCCTGCCTTGAAATTGTTCGAAAGCATGGCGGTGTTTGGCAAACCAATCCCGATGGCGAAAAAATGTTGCGCACACTGAAACGCTATTTCTGGTCGGCGGGACGTTTCCGCGGTAAAGCGCTAAAAATATCCGCCCTCACGGCAGTTGATTTTGTCTCCGTACCCGGCATTTGGAAAAAAATGCTGAACCTGGGCAAGGTCATCAACTCCAAAATATTCAAAGGCAATATCCACTTTCAGGCACTGGGTGGTAATTTCAGAATGTGGTCGGACGGCATGATGTGTCCAATCTTTGAAGAATTAGAATCAACCCGCCAGATTGTCGCCTGTGAGACTGACGAGCCAGAAGCTCGCCTCGCTTTGTTTAATGATCCCGATTGGCTAGAGCGCTTTAAAGGCGATTGGGAGAAAATGACGGTCGCAGATGCCAATCTCACCAAACTGGGGGGCAACAAAGATCAATCAACGTTCCAGATAAATTTTGACAAGATGACCTTTCAGGATTGCTCAGTACCAGATTGGGATGGCGAGACCCTCGCTGCAGTATTGGAACGCTTAACAGCCTATATTAACAGTGAGGGTAAAAGCGGAGCCAGGAATGAAGCGGAAGCTGCCGAGTTTGCCAAATTCCCCAAGGAAGCCGTACATCCCCGCGAGTTTTGGTTACAGGGCTTGCGCCTATATGATGGCGGCTTTCGCTGGTGGTTAGATGTTGCCAATATTGATGAAGATATCGTCGAAGAGATTCTATTCGATGAAAATGCTCTGCCTGGCTTCAATGATTCCGGTGCACATTTGACCAACCTGTCATTTTATGACGGTAACCTCGGCACTCTGCGCATCGCACAAAAACGCGGTTTAGAGCGTGTGGCCCATGCCGTACATCGACTGACTCGCGAACCTGCTGAGTTCTTCGGACTTAATGTCGGCACCATCGAGCCGGGTGTGCAGGCCGATATCACATTAATCAATCCGGATAACCTGAAAAGCCATGATATGAACAAGGGCCGTACCAAGGTCTATCACAAATTATTTGAGCAAGATGTACTAGTGAACCGTTCAGACGGTGTGGTCGAGCAGGTCTACATCAACGGCGTGAGAGCCTGGGAAGAGGGTAGTCGCTACACCGACGCGCTGGGTACCCAAACCCTTGGCCGCGCCGTGCGGGCTAACCAGTAAAGCTGCTGATATAGATTACTAGCCAGGCATCACGATGGTGCCTGGCTTTTTTATGTGTCCTATATTTTTAATGTAGGACTTTTGGGAGAAATGATTGGCTGATCTAGTAGAGATTATTAACGATCTTCGTGCGGAGGGTCACGAACTCTACACATTTCTTCAGGATCTCAATGAAGAAGACTGGTCCCGGCAGACCACTTTTAAATCATGGACGATTAACGATGTTGTCCAGCATCTCTATTTCGGTGATTTCCTGGGCGCAACCTCCCACAAGAGCAGCGAAGAGTTCCTGGCTTTCCTGAAAACAGTCCAACAATCCGGCTTAGGTTTAGTGGACTACACCCGGCAATGGTTGGATGGCCTATCTGGAACATCCATGCTGGAAAGGTGGCGCACCCATTTCATCGATATGTGTGATCGCTTTGCGGCAAGTGACCCGGATATGCGCCTGACCTGGGCCGGGCCGGATATGGGCATTAAGATGTTTGCCACGGCTCGACTAATGGAAACCTGGGCTCATGGCTGGGAGGTCTATGATTTACTCGGCGCACCACGTCAACATACCGATCGCATTCGTCATATCGCCATCATTGGCGCCAAAACCTATGGCTGGACCTTCGCGAATCGTAAACAAGAAGTTCCGGGCTTATCGCCATATTTAAAGCTGACTGCACCCAGCGGGGAGACGTGGGAGTTCAATACACCGCAGGAAGACAATCAAATAACCGGACAGGCCGTTGAATTTTGCCAGGTGGTGACTCAGGTGCGCAATATTGGCGATACCAAATTATCGGTAGTAGGTGAACCGGCAAAACAATGGATGGCGATTGCCCAGTGTTTTGCCGGTCCGCCGGAACAGCCGCCGCTGACTGGCACGAGGGTGTGACGCTTGAGACGTCAATCGCTAGAGATTTGTCTGTCTTAACGAGATAGCGAGCCCGGTTGCAAATACAAAGTCGTTACTAGAAAGATCATCATAAATATAGTGAAACTCACTATGCTAGCGTGGATACGCTCGTTTGCAGTCGATACACCTAGGAAGCCAACAATAAAGAAGAACACATGGGTCACTCGCCCCGGATGGCTCCATGGCATATTCAAAACGACCGTCGTTGAAACTATGATGGCAAGCGCAAATAAGCAAACGCCAGCGTAATATTGAACGCGAACGGAGTAATAATAATCCTGCCAGGACTCGATTGCCTCAGGATTTTCCGGAATGATCGAGGCACACATAAAATAGAGCGTGCTGGGCATGGTCATAAGTAGAATGAATTTTGGAAAATTCCAGACCACCTCTCGATAAGACCAAAACGCCCAGAAAACCCCCATTACCATCACCAGCAGAATTACGATGGCAGTCAGGTGTATCCAATATCGCCGATTTTTAGCCATCGCATGGGGTAAACCGCCAAGAAGTCGAACTGCGGCAAAGGATAAAACCAGCGAAATGGCGATTGATAAATATTCAAAAAGACTCATTCATTGTCCCGAACGGTGTACCGAATTTATTACTTGATCTGGGGTGTTTTCTGACAGAGACAGTTCATTCGAGCCCATCTGGTTTTAATTATTACAAGAGCCAAAGTCTGGTTGTGCATTATCAGATGGGTATAACACCTTAACTTTGCGGCGCTGCAAAGGTGCAGGATCGCCACCTAAACAGATTTATCACAACCAGTTTAGCTTGCTGTCCAGGTAATAATCTTTTTTGGGTGGGAATTCATTGGGTCTGTCCAGGCTACCCAGCGTGATATCGATGTATTTGTCTTCTTTGTCGCCGTGAACAACACACGAAATGGGTGTCCCACAATTGTCACAGAACCAGCGTTCGCCGTGCTCAGAAGATTGCAGGTGTTTAGGTTTGCCGGTGAGATAGCGGAACTGATCGTTGGGTACTAGCAGCCAGCTTACGAAAGGTGCGCCGCTGGTGCGACGGCACATCGTGCAATGACAATTTAGCGATAACTTGATTTGATCGATCTGATAGCGAACCTTACCGCAGAAGCAGCCGCCCTCGACGGGGAATATAGCGTTCATTTTCGGACTATTGTTAGTACGTCAATTTAGTACGTCAATTAGTATGTCTACTAGTACGTAGCTTCAATCGAACATATCCGGTTGTTCTGCCACAATGACGTCGTGCAGAGGCTTAAAATTGAACCACCCTATTTTTTCGTTACCAACATCACCATAGGTGATTTCAGCGATATCAGGCCTGACGAATACAGGCGTTCCCGCTGCTTCGGCCATCAGTTGCGCCTGACAACTGCGCTCCATGGTGATATACCACCAAACTGCAGTATCGACACAGGTGCCAACGGTGAGTAAACCGTGGTTGAGAAGAATCGCGGCTTTGTTTTGACCCAGGTCTTTGGCGATTCGCTTGCCCTCGGAGGGGTCTAGGACTACCCCTGTGAAATCATTAAACACTACGTGATCATTGTAAAAGGCACAGGAATCCTGAGTTAAAGGGTCGAGTTTACGACCCAGCGACGACCAGGTTTTGCCATAGACAGAGTGGGAGTGAGCGGCGGCCATGACATCTGGACGTGCTTTGTGTATACCACTATGAATAGCAAATGCCGCCGCATTGAGTATCCCATCGCCTTCGAGAATTTCGCCGTCGTGGTTGACTAAAAGTAGTTCGGACATTTTTATTTGTTTAAAAGAGACGCCAAAGGGATTCACCCAAAAGCGATCAGAATGCTCAGGGTCACGCACGGTGATATGGCCGGCTGAGCCTTCATCAAAACCTAGTTTGCCAAACAGCCGGAAACCAGCAGTGAGGCGCTTTTTGACATACAGGCGCTCATCTTCAAAATTATCAAAGGTTTCAGGTTCGACACTTTGATTTGCTTTTGACATAACTACTTCGTAGGCAGGTTTATTCATGATGTTTTCCCGTAAATATTTGATTTCAGGATAGCATAAAAGCGCATATTTGCCGCTTCGAGTATATAAAGCTTAACCGTAGCGAATAGACTAACCGATAGCGGCATTTGATGCCATTGGTGGTGCAGCAAAGTCCATAGCGGTATCCTCGACAGTTTTAAATTTCAGATTAAGGATATCGAGTAAATAATTTTGCGGGGCAATCCAGGGGTTCTTGTCGCCCTGGCGGGGTAATTTGTCGGCGGCTCTTTGCACGTAGCCCGACGATAGATTGAACCAGGCGGTTTCTTTCATTGAGCGATCCTCTAGACGTGGCGTGCATTGGGTAGCACCGGTTTTATCCATGTGCTTGAGCAAGCGGCATACGTAGGCGCAGGTGAGGTCGGCACGCAAGGTCCACGAGGCGTTGGTGTAGCCGAAAGAGGTTGCGAGGTTGGGTACGTCGCTATACATCATGCCCTTGTACATAAATGTTTCCGCAGGCTTGACGGTTTTACCGTCGACATTGATGGATATACCGTTAAATACTTCGAGTTCTAAACCGGTAGCGCTAACAACCATGTCGGCTTCTAACTCCTGACCAGATTTAAGTTTGATGCTGTTTTGCGTAAACCTGTCGATATGGTCGGTGACTACTGAGGCGCTGTTATTATTGAGGGCTTCAAAAAAATCATCGTCAGGCACCAGGCACAGGCGTTGATCCCATGGGCCGTAGGTTGGTGTGAAGTGGGTTTCGATATCGTAGTCCGAGGGTAGGCGTTTCCTCACCTGCTTGATCAGATACCGGGCCATGCCCTCGGGTTTCTTTTTAGACCGGTTAAAGACAAACATCGTCAGTAGCACATTGCGCCAGCGGACCAGCTTGTAGGCCAGCATGGCAGGCAGAATTTTTCGTAGCCGGTTAGCCAGGCTATCCTCCGAGGGGCGCGACAACATATAGGTCGGCGAACGCTGTAGCATGGTGACGTGGGCTGCATCTTTGGCCAATTCGGGCACCAGGGTGATTGCCGTTGCGCCGCTGCCAATTACCACTACTTTCTTGTTTTTATAATCGATATCTTCAGGCCATTGTTGTGGGTGGATTAACTGGCCTGTAAAGTTTTCAAGTCCGGGAAAGTCCGGTGTATAACCTGCATCATATTTATAGTAGCCACCACACATAAATAAAAAATTGCAGGAGTATTCGATAGTTTTATTATCTTCCCCGACTTCCGCACATACCGTCCACCGAGATCGGTCGCTCGACCAGGCGGCACTTTTTACCTGGTGGTGAAATTGAATTTTTTCGCGGATATGATTTTCATCGGCAGTTTCTTCCAGATATTTTAGAATGGAGGGGCCATCGGCGATGGCTTTTTGTTCCTGCCAGGGCTTGAAGGAATAGCCCAGCGTATACATATCGGAATCTGAACGAATGCCGGGATAGCGGAATAGATCCCAGGTGCCGCCAAGCGCTGTGCGACCTTCGAGAATGGCGTAGCTCTTATTTGGGCAATCTCGCTGTAGGTGATAGGCGGCACCAATACCAGATATACCAGCGCCGATTATTAAGACATCGACATACCTTAGTTCTTCTTGTTCGGTCATATTCGCTTGTCCGAAGTATTTGTCCGATTTGTCTGTCCGAGATATCTCTCTGGGCGATAGTTCCTAAAGAGCAAAATTTGTGTTCGATTACTCAGGCAGAAGATTATTTAACTCTTCGTGCACTTCCAGATATTCGTCGACAAATTCTTTGACCTGGTCTCTGGCACTAATCGACTTGTTCATACTGCCGACGATCTGGCCCACTGGATTAAAGAAATAATCCTGTGATTTCTCCGGGTGGCGGTTCATGCGTACCACGGATTCCCCGGCCATCATCATTTGCATGGGTGCGCCTAATGAGGCCGGATTGCCTGGCGCATCCCAGGCATCGGTCCACTTGTTACGCAACATGCGGACGTGCTTGCCAGTAAATGATTTAGAGCGAACGGTGTCGCTTGAACTCGCCCGAAACATAGCTTCCTTAGAAGCCTCAGAGGTTTCGGCATCTGTGGTGGTCAGCCAGATAGAGCCGCACCATATGCCCTGGGCACCTAATGCCAGAGCTGCGTGCATTTGTCGTCCGCCGCCAATGCCACCGGCGGCGATGACTGGAATATCACCGGCAATATTTACCACTTCGGGCCACAGTACCATGCTGCCAATCGTACCGGTGTGACCGCCGCCTTCACCGCCCTGAGCGATAATAAAATCCAGGCCGGCGTCGACGTGGTATTGAGCATGTTTAGGTGAGCCGCACAGAGCGCCAATCATGACGCCCGCGTCCTGAACCTGCTTAATCACATTATCTGGCGGCGTACCCAGCGCATTGGCAATCAAGCGGCAATTTTTGTGGCTTAGGGCGACATCGACCAGGGGGGCTGAAATCGCATCGGTCATAGACAGACGATCTTCCAGTTTTTTGCCGGGGGGTAGGGGAGGGATGCCACCATCGTCAAGCAATTTCCGGGCGAATTCTTTGTAGCCATCGGGTATGGCTGATTTCACCACTTCACGCTGTGCATCGATATTACTCTCGCCTCTGCCTTCAAAGCGCTTCGGGATAATGACATCTACACCATAGGGACGGTCACCGACTTTATCGTCGATCCAATCCAGCTCTATCTGTAGTTTTTCTGGGGAAAATCCCGTTGCGCCTAACACGCCGATACCACCAGAATTGGTGACCGCTGCGACTACATCCCGGCAATGGGTGAAGGCAAATATCGGAAAGTCGAGGCCAAGTTGTTTGGCAAGTTTTGTTTGCATGACGTAAGGGTTCCTCAATATTATGGTCTATTCAACTGCCAGACCGAGTTGCTTTAAGTTTAATATATAGCGAATTATCAAGCGAGGAGCCATGAGTGGAACGCAATATTTTTACTGACGAACAAAATATGTTTCGAGAAGCCTATCGTAAATTTCTTATTAAAGAAGTCGAACCCTGTCGCGAGAACTGGCGTGAAGCCGGTATTGTGCCGCGAGAGATGTTCACAAAAATGGGTGAGCAGGGCTATTTACTGACCTGGGCTGATGAAAAGTATGGAGGTCTGGGGATCCAGGATTTTCGGTATCAGCAGATAATGATGGAGGAAGATGCCGTATACGGCGAGGCTGGGTTTTTCCATACCCTACATAGTCGTCTGGTCGGCCCTTATCTGATCCGCGGTGATGACGAAGAACAAAGAGCACGCTTCATTCCCAAAGCAGTGAGCGGCAAATGCATTCTGGCCGTTGCCATGACTGAGCCAGATGTCGGTAGTGATTTAGCCGGAATGAAAACCAATGCTCAGGACAAGGGCGATCACTGGCTTTTAAATGGTTCTAAGACGTATATCTCAAACGGTATAAACGCTGACCTGGTCGTGGTCGCCGCCAAGACCAATCCCGACAACCCCCGCCAGATTGGCCTGTTTCTTATTGAACGAGGTATGCAAGGGTTTGAACGCGGTCGCAACCTCAAGAAGATGGGTCTAAAAGCGCAGGACACGGCTGAATTGTTCTTCAATGATGTGAAAGTGCCTAAAGAAAATGTCCTGGGAGATGCGCATAAGGGTTTCCACTACCTGATGCATGGCCTGGCTGAGGAACGTCTTATTGGTGCAGTTGGCTATGTTGCTTGCTCGCAACGGGCTTTTGATATAACTCGAGACTTTGTTCAGGAGCGCAAAGCCTTTGGCCAACGGATCGCAGATTTTCAGAACACCCGATTCAAATTGGCAGACCTGCGTACCGAGATAGATCTCTGCCAGGTATTTATCGATAAATGTGTAGAAATGCATAACGAAGGTCAGCTAAGCACTGAAATGGCAGCTAAAGCGAAGCTATACGCGAGTGAGATGGAAGGACGGGTAATGGACGAATGCGTGCAGTTGCATGGCGGTGCAGGCTATATGGACGAATATGAAATTTGTCGTCTTTATACTAATGCCCGCATTTCGCGCATCTATGCCGGTAGTTCGGAAATTATGCGGGAGATTATTGCGCGTTCTATTTTTGACTGATACTAGATTTGACGGCGGTTATTAAAGAAAAACCAATGCAGCCAAGCTCATCAAACTTTAATTATGATAACGCCAACAATGGTTTAAGCTATTGAGGGTTAACCAAATCACTTAGAGGAAAAACCATGAAAGCAAAAGCAGCAGTATTTCGGGAAATTGGCGTCGATATGAAAATCGAAGAAGTTGATATCGATGAGCCACAGGCCAACGAGGTGCTAATTACCACCGCTGCCTGCGGGGTTTGTCATAGCGATGTGCATTTTGCCAAGGGTTCCATCCTGGGGCCGGTTCCCACGGTTCCAGGTCACGAACCAGCTGGCGTGGTTGAAGCCATTGGCTCAGAAGTAAAGTCTGTTGCAGTGGGGGATCATGTCATCGCCTGCACCTCTATGTTTTGTGGCCTGTGCAAGCAGTGCTTACAGGGTCGCCCCTACTTGTGTATGGATCGCAGACAATGCCAGCGCAAGCGAGATGATACCCCCAGGATTTCCATCGATGGCAAACGCATCACTCAGTTTGCTGATCTTTCCGCCTTTTGCGAGAAAATGCTGGTTCACGAAACGGCAGTAGTAAAAATCGATAACGACATTCCTCTCGATAGCGCCGCACTGGTCGGCTGCGCTGTGACAACAGGCGTTGGTGCAGCGCTTAATACCGCTAAAGTACAACCCGGTTCAAGCGTCGCCGTTTTTGGTGTCGGAGGTATCGGTATTTCAATTATCCAGGGCGCTCGAATCGCCGGAGCCAGGCAAATTATTGCCATCGACGTGGTGCCAGGCAAACTTGAAACGGCAATGAAATTTGGTGCGACCCACACCATTCTGGGTGGACCCGATAGCCCCGATGGCGACCCTGTTAAAGCCATCAAAAAACTCAGTCGCGGCGGTGTGGATTATGCGTTTGATGCAGTCGGTATGCCCCAGTTAGTCCAGCAATGTCTGTATGCGTTAGCTCCGCGTGGCCTTGCTGTAGTGGTCGGCGCAATTCCCACCGGACAAAAGCTAGAGGTCGATCCGGGGCATTTCTATCTTGAAAAATCGATTATGGGTTGCTTTATGGGCTCGAATCGATTCCACATCGATGCCTTAAACTATTTTGATTTTTACAAGCAGGGGCGACTAGACCTGGATTCGATGGTCACAGATCGCTTCGGCCTGGGCGATATTAATGAGGCTTTCGCCTTGCTGGACGGCGGTGAAATTAATCGGGCGGTAATTACTTTCTGAGTAACGGCAAATATGGTTTATCCATCCCCATTGATTGTTACGCCTCAATCATGGCCCTGGCTTCGTCTGGCGATGCCACTTTGTGTCCCATACTCTTGATGACGGCCACTGCTCGTTCGACCAGTTGCACATTGGTTGGCTGGCCGTCAGTTGTGTAGGCGAAATCCTCCAGACCGAGACGAATATGGCCGCCAAGACTAATGGTGGTCGGTACCAACGGGAAAATATCGCCGCCCAAACAGGCAGAAAACCAGTTACAACGCACATCACGAAGCATGTCTAGATAAGCTTCCAGGCTTTTCAGCGTTGGCGGTAGACCGAAGGGTAGCTCTTCGCCACCAAAATAAAACTTCAACAGCAGAGGTTCGGTCAACAAGCCTTGCTCGAGAAAAATCGTCGCTGCCCGAATGCCACTGGCATCGAAGATTTGCAGGGTGGGTCTTAAGCCCAGGTCACGGGATACTTCGAGAAAATATTTTATATCATCGTAAGGGTTCTGATAGACAAAACTACCGCCTCCAGTAACTTTATGATTTTGCTTATCGTATGAGAACAAATTAACCGAGGCCATATCACCGGCGCCCAGATCTGGTTTTGTTTCGGCATCCTTCGCCAATTCGATGAAGTGGGCCAGGCGAGATTCTGGCGTTCCAGTAATAGGGAAGGTCGGCCACATCAGAGGGCGACACTTCCGACGTGTTTGCCTGAAGACTTCGTTGTAGTAGGGAATATCCTGCACCCATTTGCCGGTATCGGGGTCGCGAACATGGAAATGTATTAGCGCGGCACCCGCCTGGCAGGTGGCGATAGCGTCCCGGGCAATGTCTTCTGGGCTATAGGCAATATTCGCGTTCGCGTCTTGATAAGCATTGCCATTAATGGCTGCTTCGATCATTATTTTTGCCATGGATACCTCCATTTCAGAATGTGTTCGATGTATTGAGATGGGCTAGTTACGTTGCCATCACTGTGTAAAAGTGTAAGTCAGCATTGAGCTTTATGCTCGTCAGGGCAATAATTTAATGGCGAATAGTCAAACTTGGCATTACTGTACTCGTACAATCTACTGATTACTTAGCGTAACCGTAGACAGGTGACAGCAATAATAAATCATACTAAATTTTATTAAACAATTAGTTATAGAACCTATTTAATCAATAAAGTGAGGATAATATTATGGGTAGAGTAGACGGTAAGGTAGCCATTATTACTGGCGGTGGCATGGGTATGGGTGAATCCCACAGCAAATTATTTGCCAGGGAAGGTGCCAGTGTGGTGGTTAGTGACATCAATATAGAGGCGGGTGAAAGTACGGTGGCTGATATCGTCGCCGCTGGCGGTAAGGCGATATTTGTTCAACATGATGTCGCTAGCGAAAGCCAATGGGCTAACGTCGTTAGCCAGGCGGTCAAGACCTACGGCGGTGTTGATATTCTGATCAACAATGCGGGAATTATTTTCTTCGCGTCTTCACAAAAAACCACTGCTGACGAGTGGAATAAAACCATGGCGGTTAACTTGTTGGGCGTGCACCTGGGCTGCCAGGCGGTGCAGCCAGCGATGGTCAAACGTGGCGGCGGTTCTATCGTTAATATTTCGTCGATTTCTGGCATCGTGGGCATGCCTAACCAGGCGGCTTATCAGGCATCTAAAGGCGGTGTAAGGCAACTGACCAAAGCCCTTGCGGTGGATTACCGAAGGGACAATATTCGTTGTAATAGCATTCATCCTGGCATGATCCGCACCCCGATTCTCGGTGATTTGCAGGACGACTTTGAAACAGCCAGGGATCTGCTTGGGCCGGGAGCGGCGCAGGTAACACGTATGGCAGACCCGATTGAAGTGTCCTATCCGGTGCTATTTCTCGCCTCGGACGAGGCGTCTTATGTCAACGGCACTGAACTGGTCGTGGATAATGGTTTTGTGGCAACTTGATTGATTTGTGATTGATTTGTAGTCGAGGTGGCCGCGCAGATAACCACCCGTGGCTTTTTCAGGGCGCTTTAGCTTAGCCGGTTTGAATGGTTCTGTTTAAATGGTTCTGTTTAAATGGTTCAAGGCATTGCGCTTTAATACGCGCCCGGCCTAAACGGCTGGCGGTGTAGAGCCTGCTATACGCTTATTAATTATGTTCTAAAAATAGAGGAAAAATCATGGCTGAAGCTTATATCGTCGGTGCATTGCGTACCGCAACAGGAAAAAACCGGGGCCGTTTGAGCCAGATTCATCCAGTCGACCTGGGCGCCACTCTGGTCGACGGTTTGCTGGACCAGGTAGGTATTGACCCCGAAAAAGTTGACGATCTTATTTTTGGTTGTGTCTCCCAAAGCACTGAGCAGGCAGGCAATGTCGGTCGCAACGTGGCTTTGGCTTCAAAACTGGGTGAATCAGTGCCGGGTGTGGCGGTGGATCGTCAGTGTGGTTCTGCCCAGCAAGCTATTCATTTCGCTGCACAGGCTGTGATGTCAGGCACTCAGGACGTGGTTATCGCTGGTGGCGTTGAATCCATGAGTCGCGTGCCGATGTTCTCAAATATCGAAGATGGTGCGGACAAAGGCCGCGGTGATCCAAAAAGTGAACGCCTTGAAGAGCGTTATCCTGGTGTCGAATTCAGCCAGTTTATGGGTGCTGAGTTGCTTGCCGAGAAATATCAAATCACTCGGGGAGATCTGGATGAATTTGCTTATCAAAGCCACATGAAAGCACATGCCGCGACTGAGTCTGGCACCTATCGTGAAGAAATCTTGCCGATTGAAATAACCCTGGAAAATGGCGATTTATTTATACACGATGCCGATGAGGGCATTCGTCCCAATTCGAGCGTTGAAGCAATATCGGAACTTGAGCCTCTCGCACCCGGCGGTGTCGTCTCAGCAGGTGCAGCGAGTCAGATCAGTGATGGCTCTGCGGCGGTGATGATGGCCAATGCCGCAGCCGTCGAAAAATATGGCCTCAAGCCCCGCGCGCGTATTCACACCCTGGCGGTGGTTGGTTCAGACCCGGTCATCATGCTCGAAGGGCCAATTCCAGCAACTAAAAAGGCGCTTGAGCGAGCTGGCTTGACCATCGACGATATCGATCTCTATGAAGTCAATGAAGCCTTCGGCCCGGTGCCTTTAGCCTGGGCAAAAGGTGTTGGTGCGGATTTAAACAAATTAAACGTCAATGGTGGTGCCCAGGCCAATGGCCATCCGCTGGGATGTACCGGTGCTAAATTGATGACAACTTTACTGAGCGAATTAGAACGGCGAAAAGGTCGCTACGGGCTACTGGCTATTTGCGAAGGTGGCGGAACCGCCAATGCGACGATTATTGAGCGTCTTGATAGTTAGGTTGCTAGAGTTAGACATACAAAAAACCCCGATTTTCTCGGGGTTTTTTGTATGAGATTAATTACTAATTTAGCGATGAACAACGCTTAACTTGCCGATGATGGCCGATACACGCGGATTGGGTGATAGGTTTTCTGATATTTGGGCTGTCTGGCCCAGTGAACCCCAGCAGTGGTGCCGCCATCTACGGCAATGGACTGACCGGTAACAAAGCCAGACCGGTCACTGGCCAACCAGCAGGCCATCTGGGCAATATCATCTGGCTGACCAGTGCGGGGGATGGCTTGCATGATTTTCAAGTCGAGTCCTCCTTCCCGGTCTTCCTTGCCAACGGTGTTGGTCGATAACGGCGTTTCAATAAATCCCGGACAAATGGCGTTAACCCGAATGCTGTTCTCGCCAACCTCGAGTGCAACTGACTTGGTTAAGTGTACGACCGCAGCTTTGGCCACAGCGTAGAGATGAGGCGTGTGCCCACAGATCAATGCAGCGACGCTTGCGGTGTTAATCAAGCTGCCACCCTGTTTTTTCATTACCGGTATGGCGTGCTTCATACCCAAAAACACACCCTTGACCAAGACATTCATGGTGATGTCATAATCCTCAACCGGCGTGTCTTCCAGCGGCCCGATAGCACCGCCAAAGCCTGCATTATTAAAGACGCAATCGAGCCGACCCCATTCGCTGCCCGCTTTATCGATAGCGGCTTTAACCTGATCTTCGATGGTGACATCGGTTTTGATGTATACCGCCGAGCCTTTTAAAGAGTCCGCCAGCGCCTGGCCTTTTTCCTCCTGCATATCGGCGATGACCACGCGGGCACCTTCCTCGATAAAGCGTTTTACTGTGCCCGCGCCGATGCCGCTAGCGCCGCCAGTAACAACTGCTACTTTGCCGTCTAGTTCTGCCATTTGATTCTCCTGTGCTATGTTTTAGTTACGATGTGGTTTAGCATAAAATTGTTTATATAGTTAAGTGCTTAATTTCGGTCGAGCGAAGAGATATGAACCAATTTATACCAGCTTCTAAAAAATTTGAGCGGCGATCAAAACAGGTTCACGCAGCTGGGTCAATTCGGGATATGGTTTTGCTCAGAGGTCATATCCATATATTTACTGGTTAATTTTTAAACGAACAAAACAAGCATCCGTTGTGGCGCAACTATTGCGAAACCAATTATTTTGAAACAAAGGTAAGGAAAATGATTCCCGAAGAATACCAAAGCAAACTAGATAACCTTCAAGGGGGTTTACTGGCGTGGTTGCGGGCTTTCGAGTACGAAAATGAAGAGCTGGAATTTAAGGCAGTCGACGCCTCTCAGGCACGACTCAAAGATGCGGCAGGTGATTTGTTTTCCAGTGCCAGTCCGGTGTTTACGAGATTAACGCCACCTGACCCCTGTGCAGATTTACATCTTACCTTCACCACGGCGTTGAACTATTTCAGCGAATCAAGTGAAGCCTATCTCGCAGGCGGCGGGCCGACCTTTAGCAATTCATTTTTACAAAGCCGCACTTTTTTTGGTAAGGGTCTGGAACGCTTATATCAGATCAGAATGGAACTACCGATTCTTGAGGAGTTCTGGTTCACTACCGAGGCCTTCGCTAATAAAGAAAAGCTCGATCCGCTGTTCCCCAGGGCTGAGCAGGCGGTGGGAATTCAACGTAAACCGGCCACTAATGATCACGCTCGTTATTCACTGTATGTGCCGGAGAATTATGATCATAGCCGGAGTTGGCCGCTTATCGTCGCGCTCCATGGCGGCTATGGCAGTGGTGAAGATTATCTGTGGGCCTGGCTGCGCCCGGCTAAAAGCAGTGGTCACATCGTTATATCACCAAAATCTCTGGATGTTACCTGGTCGGTGCTGGATCCTCCTCTGGATGCCGCGTCGATCACTGCGTGTATTGACGAGGTTTGCGATCAATATACGATAGATAGCCAACGAATCTTTCTTACCGGGTTGTCAGACGGTGCTACTTATAGCTATCTGACGGCATTTTTAAATCCTGATTTGTTTGCCGGTGTCGCGCCCATTGCTGGTGAACTCAGCCAAATTGCCGACCCTATGCTCCGGCAAAAAGCCGCTAATAAGGTGCCTTTTTATGTCATTCATGGTGCCCACGACCATATCTTTCATATTAAAACGGTGCAGAGTACCTGTGGCTTACTAGAGCACCTGGGCTACGATTTAAAATTTGATGAGTTGCCCGATTGGGGGCATGCCTATCCCTACCAGATTAATGAACAGAGGGTGCTCCCCTGGTTCGAGTCATTAGTGGCACACTAAACAATTTGTTTAATATCATCGATAACAGGCAACCGGCATGAGTCTTACTGAACTGGCTAGTTTTGCAGAAATACTAGGTGCGCTGACCATTGTCAGCGGACTGATTTTTGGGCTTTACCAACTGTCAGAATTCCGCAAACAACGGACCGAAATGATTGCCTCGGAATTAATGAAAACCTTTTATAGCCCCGAGCTTTCTCGAGCAGTAACACTGATTCAGTCTTTGCCCGATAACGCCAGTGCCGAAGAATTACGTAACCTTGGCCCCGAGGGTGAAGAAGCCGCCGTGCAACTGTGCACCATCTTCGAGACCATGGGCGTGTTGGTGCACGAACGAATAGCGACTTATTCTCTGGTTGAGCAGTTAGCCGGTGGCATGATTTGCGTGATGTATCGAAAACTGGCGGTATGGCTGGAGACGGTTCGCCACGAGCAGCAGCAACCCTCATGGGCAGAATGGTTTCAGTGGCTGGCGGAACAACTATTAAAGAGCAAAACCCAGAGCCAACCTGCTCATATAAAATATCGCGACTGGCGGCCTTAGCGTAGAAAAACGCTACTAACTGAAGTTAAGAACTTCGGTTAGTAAACCCAGTTAGTAACGGTAGCCCGGTGTCGATTCAGAAATAGCCTTTTCTTCCTCAGACATTTCGGCTTCTATTTCTGCAAACAGGGGCGTGCTTAAGTAACGTTCGCCGGTATCGGGCAACATACACAAAATAGTGCTGCCTTCAGGTGCCGATTCGGCAATTTGTAAGGCTGCCGCAAAAGTTGCGCCACCGGTGATGCCAGTAAAAATGCCTTCCTGCTGGGCCAGTTCGCGCGACAAACGCAAGGCGTCTTCACCTTTAATGGTTAGTAGCTGGTCAACGTAATCTGCGCTTAAGGCATCTTCGGCCAGCTTGGGTATAAAGTCTGGCGTCCAGCCCTGCATGGGGTGAGGTTTGAAGCTGGGATGGCTTTCGGCGGGTGAGCCATCAGCATTGCGTTTTTGATCGACGCCACTGCTCATAATGGCTGCTAACTCAGGTTCACAGGCGATGATTTTTATTTCCGGGCGCTTTTCTTTTAACACTCGCGCAACGCCTTTGAGCGTACCGCCGGTACCCGCGCCAGTTACCCAATAGTCCAGTTGCTCACCATCGAAATCAGCGAGAATCTCAGGGGCAGTTGTTCTCGAATGCATATTCGCATTGGCTTCGTTTTCAAACTGCCGACACAGGAACCAACCATGGGCTTCGGCAAGCTCCGCTGCTTTGGCGACCATGCCGGTACCTTTCATTGCCGCGGGGGTCAGCACCACTTTAGCACCCAGAAAACGCATCAGTTTGCGCCGCTCAACACTAAAAGAATCGGCCATGGTAACCACCAGTGGGTAACCTTTTTGGGCACAGACCATGGCCAGGCCGATACCGGTATTACCACTGGTAGCTTCGATAACCGTTTGTCCCGGCTTCAATGCACCGGATTGTTCCGCGTCTTCAATAATGCCCAGGGCAAGCCGATCCTTCACCGAGCCGAGCGGGTTAAATGCTTCAAGTTTGCCGTAAATGTTAATTCCATCGGGTGCTAATTTATTAATGCGAACCACAGGTGTGTCACCAATCGTACCGAGGATATTGTCGTGCTTGGCCATGATGTGCTTCCTTAATAATGTGTCATTTAAGACCGAAGAATACACCTGCTCCGGCAAAGACGAAACTAGCTAAGAAGTATTAATCGATCGGAATTTATGATCTTAAATAAGTGGTCAGTCATCGGTTGATGAATCTGAGGCATCGAAACACAAGACTGTTAAGATGATCGCTTGCCAGGCAAGTAATATTGACCGCAATGACTGATCTACCCGACCATCCAAATATATCTAATGGCAAGAAGGCGCTTGTCAACCGGCAGGAAAGCCTCGATCCTGATAACTGGGAGGACATGCGAGCGCTGGGGCATCGGATGGTTGATGATGCCATTAGCTATCTAAAGGACGTTGAACAGCGCCCTGTCTGGAAACCTATGCCAGAGCAGTTGGCCGATCAATTTAAAGCGGCGCTGCCCCAATACCCAACCTCTCCAGATGCAGTATACGAAGAGTTTCTAGGCAATATTTTCCCGTATCCCATGGGCAACATTCATCCGCGATTCTGGTCCTGGTATATGGGCAACGGCACCATATTGGGAGCGTTCGCGGATTTTTTATCGGCGACCATGAACTCGAACGTGGGTGCGGGTAATCACGTCGCCAATCTTGTGGAAGCTCAGGTGGTCAACTGGATGAAGGAGCTGGTCGATTTTCCTGAGGAGGCCAGCGGTTTACTGGTCGGCGGCGCATCAATGGCCAACCTGGTGGGACTTACCGTGGCTCGTAATACCCAGGCCGGATTTGATGTGCGGCAGGTCGGTTTGACCAGCGCAGGAAAGCAGTTAACGGTTTACGCTTCTACCGAGATTCATAGCTGCAATCAAAAGGCCGTAGAGCTGTTAGGGATGGGCACAGATAGTTTGCGAAGAATTCCCGTTAATGATCATTACCAAATGGATATGACAGCTCTCGCGGCACAGGTAAAAGAAGATCGCGCCAATGGTTTACAACCCATTTGCGTTATCGCTACTTCCGGTACGGTCAATACTGGCGCAATCGACCCGCTCAACGAGATCGCTGATTTTTGTACCGCACAAGGGCTTTGGTTCCATGTCGATGGCGCTATCGGTGCCGTTGCCGTTCTGGTGGATAGTTTAAAGACCAGCTTGTCAGGTATCGCCAGGGCAGACTCAATTGCTCTGGATCTACATAAATGGATGCACGTGCCCTTTGAAGCGGGCTGCGCGCTGGTGAAAAACAGTGCAGAACACCGCAATAGCTTTTCTGTCAATCCTGAATACCTAACTCGCGAAGTGCGCGGTCTGGCGGCCGGCCAGAATTGGTTTAGTGAGTACGGCGTGGAGCTGTCTCGAAGCTTTCGCGCACTCAAAGTCTGGATGTCATTAAAAGAGCACGGTAGTGACCGTTACGGCCGTATGATGGCGCGAAATATCGACCAGGCCAATTACCTGGCCGGGCTGATAAATGATGATTCCGACTTGCAATTGATGGCGCCTGTTGGTTTGAATATAGTTTGTTTTCGCTACTATCCCGTTGTGTATCAAGTCATGGCTGATCAACATCAGGAAAAGAAAGAATCTGCTCTGGAGACATTGAATAAAGAAATTCTTTTTACCCTGCAGGAGGAAGGCACGGCTGCGCCCTCCTATACAACACTCGAAGGCAAGTATTGTTTGCGGGTGGCGATTGCCAATCATCGTACTCAACGGACCGATCTGGATTTATTAATCAGTGAAGTTAAACGCATTGGCAAAAAGCTGACTGACCAGACCTGACGAATTAAAACGAGGTAAATTCCGTGAGAGTGAATATCGATTTATGCTTAATCCCTATGGGTGGTGATATTTCAATTTCTGGTGAAATTGCCGAATGCCAGAAAATATTTTCAAGCCGAGGCCTGGTTCATCAACTTCATGCCTACGGGACCAATGTCGAAGGTGAGTGGGATGAAGTGATGGCCGCCGTAAAAGCCTGTCACGAACGAGTTCATGAGCTGGGCAGGACGAGAATTACGTCGACCTTAAAAATCGGCACACGTACAGACCGGGAACAGAGTCTGGAGGGAAAGGTCAGAAGTGTGGAGAACAAATTGTCCTGATTAAATATTTGCGCTCAAATCAGCTAGATACCTACCAAAAAACCGGAAATAGAAAAATAAGGAGAATAGACATGGCTCAAACAATAAAATATATGCGGCGAGTGCTAAGTGTAATGTTTTGCGTCTTTATGACGTTACAGTATGTGAACGCTGCTGGCGTGACTCAGGAGATACTGGCTAGCCCAGATCGTACACCTGCATTTGTGGTCAGGGATGCCTACCGCCACCCTGCAGAGACCCTCGCTTTCTTTGATGTGAAATCGGATATGACTGTGGTAGAAATTTCCCCCGGCGGCGGCTGGTATACGGAAATTCTGGCACCTTACATGAAAGCGGGAAAGCTATACGCGGCTCATTTTCCGGCAGATTCAAGCATAAAATATTACCAAAACTCGCTGGGGGCCTATAAAGAAAAGCTCAAGGCCTATCCAGATGTGTATGGTGATCTGGAACTCGCTGAGTTTAGTCCGCAGGATAATCAACTGACCGTACCTGACGGCAGTGCTGATCGCGTCCTAACTTTTCGCAATGTTCATAACTGGTTGCGGACGAAAAACGAAGCGGAGGCATTTGCTCTGTTCTACAAGGCATTAAAACCTGGCGGAATCCTGGGGGTCGTTGAGCACCGCGCAAAACCAAATACCCCGTGGGATGTTATGAAAGTTAGCGGCTATATGACAGAGGCCTATGTGATTGACATGGCTGAGCAGGCGGGTTTCGTGGTGGATGCGCGCAGCGAAATTAACGCCAATCCAAAAGATACAGCCGACCACCCGAAAGGGGTCTGGACCCTGCCACCTTCGCTACGAATGAAAGATAAAGACCGGGAGAAATACCTGGCCATTGGTGAAAGTGATCGCATGACATTGCGCTTTATCAAACCTGCCAAGTAACCAAGTCCGTAACAAGCCCGTAACAAGCCATGCTACTAATACCGTCTGATCGGCTTGATGCCGAAGTATTAACCGCGCTGATTGAAGCCTTTATTTTGCAGGAGGGAACTGATTATGGTCAGCGTGAGACAGACCTGCTTAGCAAGGTCACTCAAGTACGCGGTCAGATCGACAAAGGTAAGGTCTTGATAACTTATGACGAAGAGACAGAAACTTGCACGCTTATGACCAGGCAAAAATACCAGCAGTACGCAGAAGTTAGCTAGTGCGTTAACAGGGTAATTTTCTCCGGTGTGGTAAGCAGCGGGCTTACCAGGGAGACCAATTCCTGGCGTTCTTTTGAGCCAAGCCAGTATTGCCAATCTGCTTTGTTATTCATTTTTACAACGATGTAACGCGCGTTTGGGTCATCTAACCCACGCAGCGATTCACCGGATATAAAACCGCGTGCGGCGACGGTTGCCTGAATAATTTGTTGTGCGAAACTTTCGTAAGTACTCGCCATATCTGGGGCGATATGACGTTCGATAATCACTGTAATCATAATGGCAAGCAGGCCCTTTACGATAGGTCTTAAAGCAGTAATGCCGGGTGTTAATTATACTTCGAGCTGGTTTATCTGTCCGGAATTAATTGGCACAATCACTATATGACTAAACCTTCCAGTGAAACACCATCCCGGCAACAACCATTTGACGTATTGATTGATACCAGCGGCTTACTTTGCCCTGAGCCGGTGATGATGTTGCATGGTGCCGTGCGCGAGGCCAGCTCGAATAATGTACTCAAAGTGATTGCCACAGATCCATCGACTGCCCGGGACATCCCCAAGTTCTGTCAGTTTTTGGGCCATGAATTGTTCCTGACGGAACAGCATGACGACTTATACGTCTATTTTATTCGTTGTGGATAGCGAATGTTTCGTCTAACTGCCATCGATAATCGCCTTGAAATCCAAGTCGCACAAACGCAGCGTAAAGTGTTGAACAGGTCGCCCGACCCAACATAAAAGCACAAGTAGATAGAGCCTTCAGCTCAACTACTAAAGAGCCTTCAGCTTCTCGACTAGAAAGTAGAGCCTTCAGCCTAACTACTAAAGAACCGTCAGCTTCTCGACTAGAAAGTCAGCGATCAGCCAATGTCGAAATTGCCGCCAATGCTTCTGGGTCGCCCGCTTTGATCTTGTTGGCGATATCGCGCTGGAAATAGTAATGAAATTCAGCGTGCGATTCGGCCCCATACAAGCCCTGATCACCGGGTAATACGGGAGTATCGATAACCTGGTCTTCATCGATAACCAGGCCGTGAATACGACCATTGTTTAGCAGTCGCCAGCTTACGACCGGTTTTAATGCGAGGCTCTTGAACTTGTCGTCAGAAAACACCGCGTGAGTGCCAATAGCATCGGGAATTTCCTGAATCACGTCGGTGCCATTTTCGCAGGCGTAATCGTAGTAATCGACGGCGGTTTCTAGTTCGAGCGTTTTGTGGATAGGTGCTTCGTAAAAAAGCTCTTCAGTACCCGGATCAAAGTAGGCTTCCCACTGACCATTGAGGGGGTCTTTGATTTCGGTGCAAGCGGTGAGACGATCCAGCCAGGGAATTAAGCCAACTACCTCGCCATCTTCTCTGAGTCCCCAGCACAATACTTTAATGCTAAACATCTTTTGTGGATGGGCATCGTTGGTATACAACATTTCCAGGCCGTCGAGTTCGGGTGCGAGGCGAATAAAACGGCGAGTTTGAACCGACTCAAACGGCTGGCCGGTGAAAAAGTCAATGATGTTATTATTTGTAGCTGGTGTAGTAGAAGCAGGCATTACGTATTCCCCTTTTTTATAATTGACTTATAAATCACTTTATCAACCGTTTTATAAGCTGTTTATAAACCATGTGATGCTGAGAACAGTCTGGCGGCCTGGCCACCAATAACTCCTTGTACCGCTACATAAGGTACCTGTGGAAAATCAATTACACAATACCTAGTGATTATTATTTTTTGTCTTTTTTCAGGGATGTGTTGGAGAATAGGTGCTTTAGGCCAACTGGTGAGGCAAAATATTGTCCCGGACACAATCTAATTTGAGACGCCTAAACATTCAATCATGGGGTATTCTATGTCAGCCCATACGCTTACGAAACACTTGTCGCCCCAGCACAGCGCGGCGGATTTGGAACAATTATTCCACGACTGCTTTTTTGAAGACCACAACATCCACCTGGCGGGCGGCTTCAGCGAACCTTTGTACCGTCCTTCTGACGGCGACGAACAGGGTGGCCGTTTGCAGTATAGAGAGGATTATTATTCCAGCGCGCTACATGAGGTGGCTCACTGGTGTATCGCTGGCGAGGAGCGGCGACAGTTGATCGATTTTGGCTACTGGTATGTGCCTGATGGTCGTAACCCTGTTCAACAGGCTGCGTTTGAGCGGGCAGAAGTGAAACCTCAGGCCCTGGAGTGGATATTCTCAGTGGCCGCTGGGCATACCTTTAGCATTAGCATGGACAACCTGGATGTCGAGGAAACCGCCTCAAGTTCAGACTTTCCACACGCCGTTTATCGACAGGTATTTTCTTACTTAAGCGATACTTACAGAGACAATAACTTGCCTCGTCGAGCTGAGAGCTTTGCCATCGCTCTGGCTAAATTTTTCGGTCAATCCAGCCCATTTGACGCCAGCAAATACGATCTGGCTCATTTGTCCTAATCATAAACTCAAATGCACTTCACTGTTATCAACGCTAACCAGTCATGAGAATTCTGGCTGACGAAAATATCGCCGATGTTGCCGATCTATTTGGTCAATTCGGGGAGGTGGTCTTATGCACAGGTCGAGACATAAGCCCAAAACATTTAGTTGATATCGATGTATTGCTGGTGCGATCTGTCACTCGGGTAAATCGACAATTGCTCGGTGCTAATAGCTCGGTACGATTTGTCGGCTCCGCAACAATTGGCACCGACCATATCGACCTGGGTTATGTACAAAGCAGGCAAATCGAATTTGCCCATGCGCCCGGTTGTAATGCCAATGCCGTCGCGCAATATATCATTGCGGTATTATGTCATAGCCGTCCCGCCTGGCGAGGACAAACTATCGGCATCGTTGGATGCGGCAATGTAGGTGGTCAGTTATTGGATTATTTGCAGGGTCTAAATGTCGATTGCCGGGTTTACGACCCCTTTCTCAACGCTAGCCAATGCGCATTGCTGACTGACTTTGAGAGGGTGATGGCTGCCGATATCGTTTGTCTTCACACCCCGCTGTCTACGACGGGGCCTTTCCCGACCCTCCGTATGATTGACGCTACCGCGCTTAAACAAATGAAGCCAGATGCAATATTGATAAATGCTGGGCGAGGGGAGGTGATCGACAATGATGAACTGTTAGCGGCCCTAAACGCAGATCAGGCACTTCAAGTGGTATTTGATGTCTGGGAAAACGAACCAGTTATAAACCTCGAATTGTTAGACAAGGTGCGACTTGGTACACCCCACGTTGCTGGGCATAGCATCGAAGGAAAGCTGAGAGGCACAGAAATGCTTCTGGAAGCATTTTGTCGGTGGCAAAATTACGCCGAGCCGACACTTGGCCGCGATACCGATACGGATACGGATACGACAAGGTTAGCAGTATCGAGTCATGATTCTCTTGAGCAGATCATTCTAAAAATTTATGACCCAGGTCGAGATTATGCCGAGATGTTCCGGCAGCTTAGTATAAGCACAGATGATAGCGTTGGTGGCAGGATTAATAAGGAGACTGACGACAAGGCTGAGAAATTTGATGTCTTACGACGCGACTATCCACAGCGTCGGGAATTTAGTCATTACGAGATCACTGGGATAACCGATAAATTATTGTCACAAGATTTAAAAACTTTGGGCTTCAAAGTCGCTTAATTTGATTTAGCCTTATCTACACCAGTACCCGTACTAGAACTAGAAGCGCTACCGGGTCGAACTTCCTCGAGTTTTTCACAGGCGCCTTGCACCATCGCCTCGGTGATCGGTGTTTCAGAGCCATCCGCGTTAATCACGGCCGCGCCCTTAAAATCTTTGGGGCGATTTTTATCTAGCTTGGCCTGTTGATTAGTGCTGCCTTTGTCTGATGTATCCCTTACCATATCGGTCGCCGTCCCCTTATGTACACAAAAAAGTGGACGGGCAACATAGCATGTAAATTAAGGCAAAAGTAAGCCAGCGGACGGGATTGCTCGATACTGTCTGAGTAAACTGTTTACTTCGTCACACTTTATTAACGTTGGTGGGCAATTTTGGCAGGGATCAACAATCGAGCCTGACCCCAAATCAACATTAATTCAGACCATGTGACAGGACGGATATCAAGACTCTCGAAGTCCCAGAAGAAAATGATCCAGACGCGACATGGCATCCTTTAGCTCATCCTCACGGGGCAGGAAGACAATTCTACAATGCTGGGTGTCCGACCAGTTAAAAGCGGTACCCTGAACCAGCAGCATTTTTTCCTGTAACAGCAGGTCTAGGACAATTTGTTCATCATCGACTATGGGGTAAATTTCAGGGTCGAGACGAGGGAAAAAATACAGCGCGCCTTTCGGTTTTACACAACTTACGCCGGGAATAGCATTGAGCATTTCCCAGCCGAGATTGCGTTGCTCATAAAACCGGCCGCCGGGCTTGATCAAATCTTCAATGGTCTGGTAGCCGCCCAGCGCGGTTTGAATGGCATACATGGCGGGGACATTTGCACACAAACGCATCGAGGCTAGCATCTCAATGCCCTGAATATAGTTTCGTGCATGGTGTTTGGCACCGCTAACCACCAACCAGCCGGAACGAAATCCAGCCAGTCGATAATTTTTAGACAGCCCGTTAAAGGTAATAAATAATATATCGTCAGCGAGACTGGCCAGGGGAATATGAACAGCATCCTCATAGACGATTCGGTCATAAATCTCATCGGCGAAAATAATTAGATTGTTGACCCGTGCCAGCTCAATGATAACTTCGAGCGTATCCTTACTGTAGACCGAACCAGTTGGATTGTTGGGGTTTATTACCACGATACCCTTGGTTCGCGGACTAATTTTGCTGCTCAGGTCATCCAGGTCAGGTTGCCAGTCAGCGCTCTCGTCGCAGCGATAATGCACGGCTTTGCCACCTGCCAGCGTTACCGCGGCAGTCCACAAAGGGTAATCCGGTGAGGGAATTAGAATCTCATCGCCATCATTGAGCAGGGCTTGCATGGACATAACAATTAATTCGCTGACTCCATTACCAAGAATCACATCTTCTATATCGACATCGGCGATGCCCTGAATTTGACAGCGTTGCATCACCGCTTTACGAGCACTGAATATTCCCTTTGCATGGCTATAGCCCTGAGCCTCAACCAGGTTCAGAATGACATCCTGAATGATTTCATCAGGTGCCTCAAAGCCAAAAGGTGCTGGGTTGCCAATATTCAGCTTGAGAATACGATGGCCTTCTTCTTCAAGGCGATGGGCTTCATTCAGTACCGGGCCGCGTATGTCATAACAAACGCTGTCCAATTTGGTAGACTTTTGAACTGGTTGCATAAAAAATAGACTTCCTGGCACGAGAGGGTGGCGAAACAGGCCGTATTGTAGCGTAAATGCTATGCTCAAATGAGCCACCGCATCATTCGATTATAGCGAGACAAACTGGAGAAATAATGAACGATTCCAATAAAAAAGATGACGAGCAATGGCGTGATAAATTAACGGCTCAGCAATATCAGGTGTGCCGAAATAAAGGCACCGAGCCACCTTTTACCGGCGAATATAATGACGAAAAGGGCACGGGCGATTACCTCTGCGCCTGTTGTGAAACCAAATTATTCGGCTCTGACGCCAAGTTTGATTCGGGCAGTGGTTGGCCAAGTTTTTATGCAGCGGCTGACAATGCCTGCATTGACGAAGAAACAGACAGCTCAATGGGCATGGCACGTACTGAAATCATGTGTTCCCAATGTGGCAGCCATTTGGGACACGTTTTTCCCGATGGCCCACAACCTACGGGTTTGCGCTACTGCGTTAACTCACTGTCACTAAAGTTTGACGAGCAGGAATAAAAACAGGCCGAACGATGTTGAAATTATGTTGAAAACTTGTGCTGTCATTGCCTTGATTATGGTGGTGGGAGGGGTGCTGACCCATCGGCTCGGCATCCTCCCGTTCACCGTAGCCTTTTACGGGTTCGGCCTGGGCTTGCTAGTCAGCACTTTAGTAGCGCTGATTGCCACTGGCTCAGTCTTCAGACGGCTGGCCAGGCAAGACGCCGTCGGGCAGAAAATCATCATCGCCCTGATCACCGCCATACCTCTGACTGTTGTGCTCAGCACAGTCGGCATGGCTGGGTTTCAGGTACCGGCCATCCACGATATTACAACGGATATTAACGACCCTCCGATTTTTAGCTTTGCTCAGGCCCAGCGTAAACTAGGCGAAAACTCCCTCGAATACGGAGGCAAAGAGTTAGCCACCTTACAGACCGAGGGCTACCCAACTATTACATCCATCTATTTGCTCGGTACTCAGGAGCAGGGCATAGCCGCGGTACACAAGGTCATAGCGGCCCTGGGTTGGCAAATATTGGGCGAGGACACCACCCTCGGCCAGATCGAAGCATTTGAAAAGACCGCCGTTTTGGGTTTCGTTGATGACATAGTCATCAGAGTACGACCTCTCGATGAAGGCGTGCTGATCGATCTGCGCTCGGTATCCAGAGTCGGTGTCAGTGATCTCGGTGCCAATGCCAGACGGATAGAGCGCTTTGTTAATGAATTAAAAACCGGCTCCTGAATTAGCTAAACCGACCGCTATTAGTTTCTTTTTAACAATCTACCTAATTAAACACTTACCAATAAAAAGGGATCAAAAATGACTGAAGTCGAAGTGATGCACGGCAAATTACAAGGTTCCGAAAGAGACGGCATTTACACCTTTAAAGGCATTCCCTACGCCTTTCCGCCCATGGGCGAGTTTCGCTGGAAACCACCCCAGGATCCATGGCCCTGGACCGGTGTGCTGGACGCGACTGAATACGGCAAATGGGCACTGCAAAATAAATCGGCTATGGACGCCATTATGGGTGCCGAACAGGGCGAGCAAAGCGAAGGTTGCTTGACGCTTAACATATGGACGCCTGGAATGGACAGCGCCAAGCGCCCGGTAATGGTCTGGATACATGGCGGTGGCTTTACCACCGGCTCAGGCGCACAGGGCATTTACGAAGGCCGAACATTGGCCCGCCATGGCGATGTTGTGGTCGTCACCATTAATTATCGGCTTGGCATTTTCGGCTTTGCTAATCTCAAAGAGGCCACCGGTGGCAGAATTCCCGCTACGGGCAACGAAGGCTTGCAAGATCAGGCCAAAGCCCTGGAGTGGGTGCAGGAGAATATCGAACTGTTCGGCGGTGACCCCGGCAATGTCACTATTTTTGGAGAATCCGCTGGCGGCATGAGCACAGGTGGCCTACTGGCATTACCGGAAGCGAGGGGACTTTTTCACAAGGCCATTCCTCAATCCGGGTCCTGCCACACCGCAGCGAACCTTGAAACTGGCGTCATGGTCGGAGAAGCCATCCTGAAAGATACCGGTCTTGATGCCGAAGCCTTAAACACCGCCAGCACCGAGGTATTACTGCGGGCGCAAAGACATATCGAGGGCGGCAAGGTGGAAGGCTATCCACTGTCGAAACTCGGTAGTTTACCTTTCCGACCTGTAATTGATGGCCCCGTGCTACCCGATTTACCTATCAATAGTATTCGTGCCGGTGGCGCTGCGACTATCCCCATTATGGCCGGTAGCACGGCGGATGAATGGCGACTCTTTGGCGCGATGTCACCAGCGATCACCGGTCTGACAGAAGATACCATGAACACTCGCCTGGGTTATTTGATCGACGAGGCCTTTATCCCGGGGCTGGTCGGTGCGTACAAAGAAGGTCTGGCCGGGCGGGGCATAGAACCGACCCCGCCTGAAGTATTTATGGCCATCCAGACCGACCGGATTTTTCGAATACCCGCCATTCGGCTACTAGAAGGTCAACGACCGCACAACGAAAATGTCTATAACTATATTTTCGACTGGAAATCGCCTGCCGCCAGAGGCGCACTGGGCGCAACCCACGCCATCGAACTCGCCTATGTGTTTGGCACCCACACCAAACCCGGTGCTAAAAAGTTCTACGGTGAGGGCGAAGACGCAGTCGCGCTGGCTACCGCCACTATGGATGCCTGGTCGGCCTTCGCCCGCGATGGAAATCCCGGTTGGGACAAATATAATTCCGACACTCGAGCAACGAAAATTCTGGGGGACAATTGTCGAACCGAAAATGCACCGCTGGAGCTTGAACGCGCCGCCTGGGATAAAGTGCCGGATGAATATCTTGGGTCGCTTTGATTTTTCAAATTAATGCCCAGAGCATGTAGAAGACTTTCTCATAATGCGTACTAAAAGAAAAATAGTATCCTCGAACGATGAGAAGGGGTTTGGATTTATCGCACCTAGTAGCGGCGGAAAAGAGATGTCCGTTCATATCTCGTCTTTTAAGGACCACAATCAACGTTCTGAGATTAACCAATTTGTAACGTATGCTTCATCTTCCGACAGGCAAGGTCGGCCATGTGCTACAAAGGCCTTATTGGCTGGTGATACTCCAGACAAAACTAAGAGAAATAATGACTCAGTGCTGATCGTTGTTGCCGCTTTTTTCCTCATTATTGTCGGAGTTTCAGCGCTTACAGGCAGAGTACCAGCTCTAATTCTCGCTCTCTATTTGGTCGCCAGTCTGCTTACTTTCATAATCTATGCAATAGATAAATCGGCCGCCAAGAGAGGCGCATGGAGAACCCCAGAAAGCAATCTACACTTGCTGTCGTTAGCTCTGGGGGTTGGCCGGGTGCTCTCGTCGCTCAACATAAGTTACGCCATAAATCTAAGAAACAGCCATTCCGGTCAGTTTTCTAGGTGACGATTTTAATAAACTGCGGAATCTTCGTTTGGCTATTAACACCAACAGGTAGCAGCACACTGCGGCCTTTAATTAGTCATATCGTACGAGTTCTAGCAAAGGCCTATTAAGCTTGGAGACAAGGCCCACCGTGTAGATCAAATGTCTCAGGGAAAAAATCCTTAATTGTATGGATTGAGGATTCGGGTAGCACCTGGATTCCAAACTACCCTAATTCACCCACAGGAACCGGCTTCCTTAACACCATGTATAGATAAGCTGCAACGATTAGCACCATGGTAAACCCATAAATGGTCGGTACCATGGCCATGGTGACGTTGTTTAACATGGCAGGGCTCACCGCAATGGCGGTGGCGAGAATTGCGTTCTGTATACCCACCTCTATCACCAACGTCCGTTGTTGTTGCCAGTTAAGCATTGCCCATCGAGCCACGACTGCGCCGAGTCCCATAGCCAGTAGATTAAGCAAAATGGCCGAAGGTCCCGCGCTGACTAGCAGTTCGATAATTCGATCGCGCTCTCGGGATAAGATCAATACAATCGCAATCGTTAGAAAAACCGCCGAAATAATCTTTAGGGGTCGCTCCATACGCGCACAAAATTTCGGTGCTTTAGCGTTAACGATCATGCCCAGACTCACAGGAATCGCGGTGATATAAGCGATTTGTAGCATGGTGTTCAATATCGGCAATTTTATTTGTGTATCGATGCCCATCAAGTGCGGCAAGATTAGATTAAGCAGCAGCGGCACGGTGAACACACAAAGACTGCTGGAAATAGCGGTGAGTGTAACCGACAGGCCGAGATCACCTTTGGCCAGCAGGCTGAACATATTTGATGTAGCACCACCGGGAGACAGAGCAATAAGCATCAAGCCAACGGAAAATTCCGGGCGCATGGGAAATACCATCACAAGTCCAAATGCGAGTAGGGGCAGCAATACGATTTGGCAGGTAAGCCCAGCGATTACTGCTTTGGGCTCCCGAAACACACGGGTAAAATCTGTGACCCGAAGGCGCATGCCCATGCCGAGCATAATGACGGCGAGCGCGCCGGGAATAAGGATGGGAATTAGGGCTGCAACATTCAATGTGAAATCTCTTATTATTGATGTGATGAGTGGGTTATACCATAAAGTCTTAAGTTTCCGGGGTCGAGCCATCAGATATACAGGTATCAAAACCAAAGTCTTGAGGTATCAAAGCCAAAGTCTTGCACTTCGGTAAATATTTATTCCGGTCAAACAAGACTGAGGATTAACTGGAACTCGGTTAAATACGATTGTCGAACAAAGCACTTGTATTATTCCCACAACATTTCATCTGTGAGTACAAATGCCAGGCCAACAAAATTACATCGCACCATATCTGATGCGTACCGCTCACCTACAGACCATCTATCCGACCTTGTTTCGTCGTGTAAATGGAGTGATCTGGCAGCGGCAGAGAATCGACACGCCCGACGGTGATTTTATTGATCTGGACTGGCTGGTGCGAGGCAACAGACGATTACTGCTACTCTGTCACGGTCTGGAAGGTAGCAGCGACACACACTATATGAAAGGCATGGCCCGCGCCTGCGCCAGCGCGGGCTGGGATGTAGTGGCCTTTAATTACCGTGGCTGTAGCGGTGAAGCTAACCGATTGGCCAAAAACTATCACAGCGGTTCCACCGATGACCTGGCCTGGGCGATAAAGCATTCGTTGGCAACTCAACGTTATCAAAAACTGGCACTGACCGGATTTAGTCTCGGTGGCAATCTGGTATTAAAGTACCTTGGCGAAGATCGAGATGACAGGCCAGCCGAGCTATGTGGTGGAATGGCGATTTCACCACCATGCGATCTTTCGGCCTGTAGTGATCAACTTGGGCAGCCACAAAACAGAATCTACCAGATACGATTCCTTAAAACGCTGCTAGCCAAAGTGGCGGCTAAAAAAGACCTTATTGAAATCGAGCTGGGCTCTTTGACGGCAAAGCGCTGTCGTAGTATCCGCGAGTTTGATCAGGCATTTGTTGCGCCCTTAAACGGTTTCGCTAGTGCTGAAGATTATTATCGGCGGGCTAGCGCCAGGCAATTCTTACCAACGATTAGTCATCCTACGCTGGTGCTTTCATCTTTCGATGATCCCTTTCTTGCGGAAAGCTGCTATCCATCTGATCGGGATATTAACAACCCTGTGGTGAGGTTTTTGTACACACAACGGGGTGGCCATGTCAGCTTTATACAAAGACATCCGCAGGGTTGGTACTGGGGTGAACAACAAACCGTCGAATTTCTGGAGTCGATAGGGACTTGATGATTAGTTCGGCTTAAGCCCCTGGATAGCGCGGTATTGCAGGTCTAAATAGACTCACTGCCTAACCTGAAAACGACTCACAAGCTTCGCTGCCTGACTTTTTATGGCGACCCATTTCGACACATGGTTAGCGGCAAATATTAATTCCACAAGTGTGTTATCACCGTGTTGGAAGCGTAACAGGCAATGATCCATCACGGCATTTTCGATGGCCCATTGTGTCTCGGTGCATAACAGCTGCTCTTTGCTGTTATCGATTTTTGAGTTAGTTGGCTCTGGAGGGCGGTAAAACTGGTAGCCGTTATCGCCAGAGTTATTTTGCCAACCATTGGCTGTCCAGGTCTCCAAACCGGTGAGGGTAATGCGGATGATCTCTGGCGAAGCATTGGCAAGAAACTGCTCTATGGTCTCGATGCTAATTGGCTCCAGGATGATTGTCTCAAAATCTGCAACGCTGACTTTTAACCGAGCGGTGGTGAGGGATTTACTGCAATCTCGACTATCGACAAAATAGGTGCAGGGTATGGCGAACAACCAGCCACCGATAACTGCGGATACGGGTTTGGTATCAAAGGTGTGTATCAGGCCAAAACCAGACTCGGGATAAAGGTCGGCGGCTAACTGATCTTGCGCCGATAATTTTTTGGCCGGGGTTTCGTTATACATACGAACGGCGTAGTAAAGGTTACGCAATCGCTCATCCTGAGTGGCGTTTTCTCCCTCGGGTATAAAACCGCAGGTAACCAGCACCCATTGAGTACCCGAGGCGAGCAGTTCAAAAACCTGCTGTCGATGTGAGGCATAAATAGTAATGCCGATCAGTACCAGGATAGCTGCAAAACTCGTCTGAAAGCGTCGGCCAGGGTTAACGGTGTCCATATACGTATTATACAAATAACGTATTATACAAAGCTTCTTAATTGATCGTTGAATCAACTCATGATCATCATCACGTATTATCTATGGACAAAATGGTTTTAAAATAATGCTTATAAATCAGTGGTTTTAAAACAAGGCTTGCTCACCGCTGGGCTGGTTTTAGTATTCCTCTGCGTACTGGCACTGGCGGATTATTTGGTGCAATTGAACCGCACCGAGGGATCGGTAGCACCGGGTACCGAAGCACAAATAGGCGGTGAATTTTCTCTGGTCGATCAATCAGGAAAACCCGTCACCGGCGCTGATTTTGCTGATAAACACAAACTCATATTTTTCGGTTTTACGCATTGTCCCGATGTCTGCCCAACCACATTGAGCAAAATGTCGAAACTGCTGGAACGTTTGGGCTCAGACTCCAACCAGCTCTATCCGATATTTATCACTGTTGATCCGGAGCGAGATACGCCTGAAAGACTGCGTCAATATTCCAAGGCGTTTCACTCCAGCATCATTTATTTAACAGGTTCAAGCAAGGAAGTTGAGGCAGTGTTAAAAGCGTGGAAGGCGACGCGGGCAAAGATAGCCTCCGCCGATGATATGGGCGTTTATTCCATGAATCATAGTTCTGCGCTTTACCTGATGGCGCCAGATAACACGCTAGTAACATCCTATAAATGGGAGATCCCTACCAAAAATATGGAGAATTCAATTCTCACTGAGTTAAAGCGTTAAAACATTGAAAGATTTGCTACAAATAGTGGCTTAAACGCATATTGGCCTTGCTTATTCCAAATAAATATTAGACCTGGTTCAACTTTTCATAAAATAAATAACATATAAAATACAATATCTTATAAATGAATTGTTACGCAGCGTATTAAGTGTTAAATTGATTTACAAATTTAGACGCCGAGGCTAGTAAATAAAGGCTTTGGGCTTTGAGGCTGTAATCATCAAACAAATTAATATCGAACACAATTTAGCCCAAAAATGGCAATTCGTGTTGCTGGCGGGCCTAGTAAACGTCGTAGCTTGCTTTTCGTTAGCTGTCTTTGCTGAAGTCCAACCCGCCACTCGTGAACATGAAGAAATTTCTGTAACTAATAGTCAAACATCTCCTGCATTGACCGGGTCAGCAACTGCAGCTGTAAGAAAAGGCACATCGCCTGATAACGTGCCTGATGATGGCCACATTGCCAATGAAACCAATTTAGAATCAGAATATATTAATAGTGATCAAAACCCACTGTCGGCCATCAAGTCCTCGAATACTGTTCCCCGGGCTGAAAGCGTTGATTTGAGTGAGCCAATATCGGTGCCGGAAGCATCGGCACCAGACGCGACAGATATTAGTCCCGCCCCGACAAGCCCTGCAGAAATTGAAATAGTTGAAGCCAAAGGGCAGGTAGCACATGAACCGCCTCGGTCGCCCCTGATAATCCTGGGAGCAGAAGTTTCACCGGGCACGTCCACCCGACTTAGTTGGAAACCAGATCAGTCCTTTGAGGGTATCGCGGCACCAACCCCAGTATTGGTGGTCAATGGCCTTCGTGCCGGGCCGACACTGTGCCTGACGGCTGCGATTCATGGTGACGAGTTAAATGGCATAGAGATCGTTCGCCGTGTGCTCTACGAAGCTGATCCCAAAAAACTCACCGGTACTTTAATTGGTGTACCAATCGTCAATCTTCATGGTTTTCACCGGACCTCGCGGTACCTGCCAGATCGTCGTGATCTAAATCGGTTTTTCCCAGGTAATGCTACCGGCAGTTCGGCGTCACGGATTGCCCATTCATTTTTTAATGAAGTTATTGGACACTGCGACGCTCTGGTGGATTTACACACTGGTTCGTTTCGACGCACTAATCTACCACAGGTTCGTGCTGATCTAACCGATGCCGCGATCGTCGAGCTATCCCAAAGCTTTGGTGCAACTGTGGTTCTACACAATGCGGGGATGGAGGGCACCTTACGGCGTGCTGCAGCCGATGCCCGTATTCCGGCTATTACGCTGGAAGCAGGGGAGCCGATGCGCTTACAGCAAACCGCTGTGAATCACGGTGTCAAAGGTATTGAAACCTTACTCAATAAAATGGGCATGTATAAGCGTGTCAGTTTTTGGGGCGACCCGGAACCGGTGTTCTATCGTTCAGAATGGATTCGTTCCGATCAAGGCGGTATTTTATTCAGTGAGGTTAATCTGGGTGAGCGAGTTCGTGAAGGTGAATTATTAGGCACGGTGACTGATCCCATTACTAACGTGCGTGCTGAAATTCATTCACCTTTTAAAGGCCGGATTTTGGGACGCGCACTCGATCAGGTGGTGATGCCCGGCTTTGCGGCCTTTCGAATAGGCATAGAAACCTCGGAAGAGGACATGCAGGAGCAAATGCCAGAGGCGACGGATATTCTAGAAGGTGAAGACGCGCGAAATATTGAAGCGGCAAAGATTATCAGGAATGCTCGCTCTGCGGACGCGCTAGCCAAAGAAGAGCAGATCGCCACACCCGAATTATCAGAATAAAAATAAAATTTTACGACGATAGATTGTGCTTAAACCGCCAGCCAGCGATTAAATAAAGCACCGCTCCGATACCCGCCATACTGAGCGCCGCAGGCCATAATTCAGCTATCCCCACGCCTTTTAGAAAAATACCCATACAGATATCCATAAAATACCTGACTGGACTTATCAGTGTCACCGGTTGTAGCCAGATGGGCATTGAATCGATAGGCGTCATGGTGCCGGACATAAACATCACCGGAAATAAGCCAAAAAAGCACAGCAGTAAAGTCTGCTGCAGGGTCTTGGTGATGGAGGCGATCATCACCCCAATAGCAATGGCGCTGATTAAAAATATTGCCATCAGGAATATAAACAATAGCAAGCTGCCTTTTATAGGCACGCCAAACCACCAGATGATAAACAGACTCGGGAAGAAGGCGAGGATCCCGACCATCAGTGTGGGAATGGTCTTGGCCAGAAATATTTCCCAGACATTAGTTGGAGTGACCATAAGCTGATCGATTGTGCCGACTTCTTTTTCCCGGGTAATGGATGCCGCTGAATGAATGGTGCCGACCATCAAAATCGCCGCAACGATCATCGACAGCACCACAAACGACTCCAGTGTTTGCGCACGGTTGTACCAGATTTGTACAGTCGGTCGTACCGTCGTTGCGCCCTGACTGGCGTCCTGACTAAATTCAACTTCAAAGGTTCTAACAATGGCAGCGGTATAGTCCTTAGCCAGAGAGGCCGCGTTAGAGTTAGTGCCATCAAGCAGTACCTGCAGACCAGGGGATTCGCCGCGACGCAGATCTTCGGCGAACTTGTTGGGAATCACCATCACATATTTGACTTTACCGCTGCGCATCCAGCTCTCAGCCTGTTCCTGGTTTTTGGCGTAGCCGCTCACTTCGAAGGCCTCGGACAGCGTGAACTTGTCGATCAGGTTGCGGCTAACCACACTGCGGTCGTGGTCGATCACGGCAATAGGCAGGTCCTTGACCTCGAAGGTCATCGCATAGCCGCAAATCAACACTTCGAGGGTATAAAGCCAGAACACTACCCCGAGAATGGTTTTATCTCTGGCAAACTGAATAACATCTTTGAGGATTAAGGCTGAAAGGCGTCCCCACATGCTGATTCTCCAAATAGCCCGCTAAGCAACTTTCTTTTTAAAGATAGCCACAGCAGCGAAAAACACAAACAAAGTATAGCCTAGCAACAGGCTCAGAGGCTGGATCATTTCGGTCAAGCCGGCATCTTTAAGAATAATTCCCCGGGAGAGGTCTACAAAGTAGCGAGCAGGAAAAATATGCGTGTAAAGCTGTACGGGCTCAGCCATAGCGTATATAGGAAAGACAAAACCGGAAAACAACATGGATGGCATCATCGTCACCACTAATGCAAGTAACACTGCGAGCAACTGACTATTGGTGATTGTTGAAATTAATAAGCCAATACCAACATTGCAAAATACATAGATCAATCCTGCAATGCCCAGATAAGCCAGGTTGCCAGTAAAGGGCACCTTGAACCAGTAAAACCCCAGAGCCACGATCGAAGCTAGCTGGAGAGAAGATATAAAACCATAGGGAATTAATTTACCCAGCAAAAATTCTGGCACGGTCAAGGGCGAGGCATAAATTTGCTGAATCGAGCCGCTTTCTTTCTCACGGACGATGGCAAGCGTGGTGAGCAGCGGTGGGAAGGCGGCAATAATCACAGCGTATAGACCTGAGATCACATAAATAACACTCTGCAAACTGGGGTTATACCAGATGCGGGTTTGAATCTTGATGAGCTTATCGCCCCTGTCCTTAAAGCCGGACACGATAGACATGCCATAGTTCAAGGCGACCAGGGCTGTGGCAGAATAAGTACCGTCAATCAACAACTGGACTTCTGGCAGATTGTCTCGCCCGACCAGGGCATTGAAACCAGGTGGGATGACTAGCGCCAGCTTGACCTCGCTGATCTCCATGGATTTACGGATATCCAATTCTGAGTTGTAGTGCCGAATCAGCTTGAAATATCGGCTCTCTGCAAAAGCATCTATCAATGCAGCACTTGAGGGTGATTGATCTTGATCGAGGACGCCAAGCTTGACATTTTCCACTTCGAGAGAAATCGCATAGCCGAACATTAATAGCATCATCACCGGAAATAAAAAAGCTGTGGATAATGTCACCCGGTCGCGGATAATTTCTCGAGTTTCTTTGCGCATCACAGCAAACAATCGGTGTAATTTCATTAGGAAGTTTGCTCTGCTTCAAAGCCCAAACTTTCAAGACGTTGATCTTCAATTTTAATATAGGCGAGAAACATATCTTCGATAGTGGTGGCCCCCACTTCAGGCGGTAGTTGCTGGATAAGTTCATCGGCCTGACCGACGCCAATCAAACGGCCCTGATGCATCATGCCAAGACGATGGCAGTAATTGGCTTCTTCCATATAGTGAGTGGTGACAAAGATAGTGGTGCCGACTTCGGCCAGGGTTTGAATCAGTTGCCAGAATTTATAGCGGGCGGCGGGGCTGACACCTGAGGTAGGTTCATCAAGGAAAACCACCTCCGGCTCATGCATGATGGCACAGGCCAGGGCCAGCCTCTGGTTTAAGGCACCGGACATATCTGCGACCAGGTTATCTTTGACATCACCCAGATCAGTGACACTCACGGTCCAATCGATAGCTTTTTTCCGGTCGCTGCGGTTGAGACCATAAATCCCGCCAAAAAAATTCAGGTTCTCAGCGACAGTTAAATCCGGGTAGAGGGAAAAGCGTTGGGACATATAACCAATATGGTTGCGCAGTCGTCGATGTTCTTTACGAATACTCACTCCGCCAATCCAGGCGTCGCCCTCGGTAATCGGTTGCAAGCCACAGAGCGTACGAATAAACGTGGTTTTCCCCGCGCCGTTAGCGCCGAGAAAGCCAAACACTTCACCGGGACGAATTTCCAGTGAGACATGGTCATTAGCGACGAAATCACCAAAGCGCACCGTCAGCCCCTCGGTGCGAATACGGCCGCCTTCCGGCAACCGCTCCGGCAAATGGATTTTCGGTGGTCGCTCGGCATAGGCAGAACTTTTCTCGCCGCCGCTGAGCATGGTATAGGCATCATCCAGGGACGAGGATACGGGTTCGATAACACCATTGTTCTGTTTTAGCGCTGCTTCAAGATCTTCTGCAATATGATTCTCTGTATGCAATTGAAAATGTACACGTTCAGCTAGATGACGAATACTCAAAGTGTCCTGGTGAGCTACCAATGCATTATGTGCTGCGCCCCGATCATCGGTGCTTAGCTCGTAAACGTGGCCGGTACAACGCCTGTGCAGGCTTTCAGGCGTATCCACGGCCAGGATTTCACCTTCGTGGAGAAAGGCCAGTCGATCACAATGCTCCGCTTCGTCCATATAGGGCGTGCTGATCACAATACTGACCCCATCATCCCTCGATTCATGGAGCATATCCCACAACTCTTTGCGCGAAGCGGGGTCAACACCGAGGCTGAGTTCGTCAAGCAGCAACAGCCGTGGCTCATGGATCAGGTTGGTACAAAGAGATAATTTCTTACGCATGCCCCCGGACAAATTACCAGCAGGGCGGCTCAAAAACTTAAACAGCCCAGCCATCTTTAAGAGGCGTTCCTGACGACTTTCGAAGACATCTCGGGACAGGCCGCGAATATCTGCCGAAAACCTCATATTTTCTTCGATGGATAATTTATCGTATAGGGCAAAGCCCTGAAACATGTATCCGATATGGGAATTAACCCAGTACGCCTCTTTCACCGAATCGTGACCCATAACAGTGCAACTGCCTTCAGTGGGATCAAGAATCGCCGCCATCACCTGCATTAAGGTGGTTTTGCCAGCACCATCAGGGCCCAGTAAGCCGAAAATCTCACTCGGTTTGATAGACAGGTTAACGTTTCGCAGCACGGTTTTATCGCCGTAGGCACGGCAAAGATTTTGGGTGACAATCACACCTTCCAGGCCATTTGTATCGTCAGCGGAAGGTGGTGCGGTCAATTCTTCAGAAGCGTTCATAACAATAGGCTGCTAGCGACCCGGCGAATATGACGCTGTGAGCGTGCCTTTTTAGCAAAGCAGCCATCAACGAGGTACCACCAGGCTGGTCGGCCAGGCCTTGCTTTCGTCCCAGCGAATCCAGGAATCGGCAGGCATGCCGGGTTTTAGATAACCATCTGAATTAGCCAGGGCCAGGACGACACCAAACACCATACGAACTCGTTCTTCGGGCATGTTGATATCTCGCGGCGTAAACTGGGCGCGTTGATCGACCCGTTTGACACGGCAATCGAAGTATCTGTCTTCAAAAGCGCTCACCTGCACTTTACACGGAGCATCAAGCTTCACTTTGCCGATAACTTTTTCGGGTAGGTAGACCTTTAACTCCAGATCGTCCATATCTACCAGCACCGCGACCAGACTTTCGCGTACAGCCAGCTCGCCTAATTCGATACCTTTGGCCAGAATGGTCGCATCCATCGGGGTGCTAATCCTGGCCTTATCAACATCAATTTGCAGCAGCTCGGCTTCTTTTTCGGCAACGGTGGTACGAGCTCTGGTTTCACCGACCTGAGCAGTAAGGGCGCGGACTCTACCCAGTGCCTCTCGATGAACATTGGTAATCTGGTCGAGCTTCTGGATAGTGACAATGCCTCTTTCGCGCAATTCGGTGTAGCGCTTTAGGTCTCGTTCGGCAGTAGCGAACAGTTCGCGCCAGGTCGCCAGGTCTTCAACATAGCGCTGCTGTTCAATTTTCAGGGCATCGACATTGGCCTGAGCGATGGCCAGACGAGCGAGATTATCCCGGGTATCCAGTGCGACTAGCAGCGAATCCTTCGCCACTATTTTGCCTTCCACCAGGTTGGTTTCCAGCACTCGTCCGGTGACTTCAGCGCTGATATTCACCTCAGTACCTTCGACATGGCCATTGCCGTAGAGGAAGCCATCCTCAAGTTCGGCAGGCAGCGTGAAAATATAAAAGGCATAGGAGCCTGCGGCAATCATCACGACGACAATCACCGTCCATATCCAACTTTTCATAGGTGTAATATCCAGTTAACTCTGGGAGCGGGCAGACAAGGTGTAATTTGGCCCGGTCAGGCGGAAATAATGGGCCGCATCCTATCAAAAAAAATTGATATATAAAAGAATAAAATAAAACCCGTGAGTCAAGTTGAATAAGGAATTGACCTATGGAGGAAGAACAGCAGGATGTTTTAATCGCGGGCAAATGTTAATCTTCCGCGCCTTTTTTATTCATCCTATATTGGGAGTTAATGATGTCTAATCCCGTCGCTATCGCGGCTGTGTCAGAAATGAAGCCGGGGCGGTACCCGGACAAAAGTGGCTTCGACCTTTATCTCGACGTGGTGCGTCAGTTTCTCGCCGAGTGGTCGGTTAAACCATCTGATATACAAGGGCTACTGGCCTGTCCATCAGGTATGGCAGAAGGGGGTAGCAATGATATTTTTGTCCACGAGCAGCTCTATGAGGAATTGGGCATTCATCCTCTCTTTGCCGACACGATGAATGCGGGTGGTTCAACTTACGGTTTGATGGTGCAACGTGCCGCGCTGGCGATCAAACAGGGTGTTGCCGATAGTGTGTTATGTCTGGGTGCGGGTAAGTTTCCCAAAGTTGGCACCGGTGGCGCTGAGTTGATGGCACGCATGGTTAGTCATGAAATTTACGAATTCCCCTACGGCACGTTTATTCCTGCAATTTACGCGCAGGTGGCTTCGCGACATATGTTCGAATACGGCACCACGCCAGAACAATTTGCCGAAGTCGCGGTGTCGTCGAGAGAGTGGGCACTGAAGAATCCCGATGCTGTTATGTACGATAGTGAGCCTCTGACCGTTGCAACGGTCAGAGGCTCACGGCCCATCGCAACGCCATTTCATCTTTTCGATTGCTCCATCCCTGTAGAGGGGGGTGCGGCAGTGTTGGTGACGTCTGAATTGGTCGCCAAACGTTTTAGCAATCAACCGGCGTACTTGTTGGGTATGGGCGAATATCACAGTCATCGCAATATACATCAGGCACCGAGCCTGACCAATGTCGGTTGCCGTTACGCCGGACAACAAGCCTACCAGCGCACCGGTTTGACTCCATCGGATATCGACTTTGCCGAAATCTATGATGCGTTCTCAGTCAACCCTCTGGTTTTTATGGAAGACCTGGGGCTGTGTGAAAAGGGCAAAGGCGGGGAGTTTTTTGAATCCGGTGCCAGTCGTCCCGGTGGTGATTTCCCGGTCAACACCTACGGTGGTCTGTTGAGTTATGGTCACACAGGAGATGCATCAGGTATGTCGATGATTGTCGAAGGTGCCCGACAGATTATGGGCCTTGCCGGAGAACGTCAGCTCAACAAAGCTGATGTCGGCATTGTCCATTCATACGGCGGCATGATGAGCGAGCATTCAACCTTAATTCTTGGCCGTCAGGCTTAATTGAATCTCACTTATTTTAGTATCAAAAACCAATTTTTATAGCTAAACAGACAGGAACGAGAGGTTTAATATGGATGAGAATTCCCAATCCAGTGCTTCGATACCCGCGAAACCCCAGCCCAAAATCACACCCTGGGCCGGACCACTTTGGCAAGGTTGTGCCGAGGGCAAACTGCGCCTGCCATACTGTAACCAGTGTGAGGCATGTTTTTACTATCCTCGTCTGTGGTGTCCACAATGCTTTAATCAGGGTCTGTCCTGGCAGGATGTCAGTGGCAAGGGCAAGGTCTACAGTTTTTCGGTAATCCACCAGTCACCATTGCCTTCGTACCAGGAAGACTTACCGTATGTTCTCGCGGTGATAGAGCTGACCGAAGGCCCACGGATGATGACCAATATAATCAACTGCGAGGTCGATGCGGTTAGTGTCGATATGCCTGTCGAAGTCACCTTCGAAGCACGTGGTGATATGAAAATCCCACAATTTCAACCCACGATTTAATCCGACAATAAAACCGGGAAATTAAAAATGACAGAAGAATTTACCGTGCCATTTCCCCTTGAGTATGGCAGTTACGAAGATGCTCTTAAGTTGGTCGGCGTAAAGGGTGACCCCATTCACGCCGAGTTCACCGTCAACTGGGAAATGATCAAGGTCTATTGCGCCATGGAGGAAGATCCCAACCCAAGCTATTGGGATGAAGAATATGCCACTAAACAATGGGGCGGCATTGTTGCCCCGCCGGGCTTACTGTTGACCTGGGGCATGGCCCTGCAATGGCATCCCGATAAAAATCGCCAGCATTATTTTGTTGCCATGAAAATACCGCTTCCAGGCGACACCTTAATCAACGTTGCTACCAGTACTGAATTCCATCGTCATTTATTTTTAGGTGATCGCTTATATGCTGTTGATTGTCTGGTCCAGGTAAGCGAAGAGAAACGCACCCGCTTGGGTGTCGGCCATTTTCTCACTACCCGCGCTGAATTTACCAATCAGAACAGCGAGCTAATCGCCGTCACGACTAACGATATGTTTCGCTACTATGTGCCTGAAGAAAAAACGCCAGAGGAAAACTCATGACCGAACAAACGACCAAACAAATCGCTTATAAATATTGGGACGAAATCAGTGAAGGGGAGGTGCTGCCACGTGTCGAAATGGCCGTGCCTTTTGAAAAAGTTATTCTCGATGCGGCTGCCACTCAGGACTATTTTCCCGGCCATCATAATCCCGCTTATGCACAGCACCAGGGCCAAAAAAATATTTATCTCAACACCATGGCTATCGAAGGCTTTATTGATAGAGTCGCAACAGACTGGGCCGGCCCTCATACCTTTATTCGAAAACGCGCCATGAATATGCGCGCCTCAATTTATGCCGGCGATACCATGGTTGGTGAGGGCAAAGTAGAAAAGCATTACGCGCAGGACGAGCGCGCGTTAGTAGATATATCTATCATGATTTCTACAGGCTCCGGTCCTTGCGTGCCAGCCCAATTAACCCTGGAATTACCGCGTAAATAACGCCGCTGGATGCTAAATGTGAGAAGGTTGTGTAGCCGACGGTTAATTGACTGATTTGGAGCACTGATACGGGATTAAACAATTTTTGACCGTGGTTTGATCTGCCGTCAGAGCAGTACTCCAACTAGGATCACGAAGCCTGGCGCTGCGCACTGCGACAGTTTATCGATAAAAAAATTGCGACCAACATCGATGAATGGGAAGAGGCAGGTATTTTTCCGCGCGACCTATATAAGAAAGCTGCGGCGCTGGTGTTCATATCAGCCTGGGCAGTCATACTATCGGTACGCCCCTATACTCGCCCTTCGCAGCAAAGCGATGAAAGAGCGGCTGGCTCTAATATTGCCAATCTCAAAGCCACGGAGAGCCTGCATTTCGATAATTGCCGAGTGCCGGTCGCAAGTCTTATCGGTGCGCCCGTGAAGCGGTGCAGATATTTGTTGGTATGGGATTTATGCGTGCTAACAAGGTCGAGCGAATCTGTCGAGAAGTCTGTGTTTACGCCATTGATGGTGGTTGGGAAGAAATAATGCGGGATCTGGCGGCAAGGCAATTAGCGTTGTAAACCAATCTTATTGGGACTTTCAAACGCAAATTAACTACTTCCCTTGGCTTGCTAACGGATATCCGGGTATTACCGTTTGTCGTCATTTTTGCGCTTTTATCCTGTGTAACTACATTTTAGTCGGCACACTGCGCCTTTCGTCTATGTCAGCTTTATCTGGTCAAGCTAAATGCATATAAAACGGGGCCAGGCTATACAAAAGCAGCCCAAAAATATCAATGAAACAAATTGATCTCTAAGCTGCGCGGCCAAATTATTCCCGAGGAATAAACATGGAACGCCGTCTTCATGCACGTAAAATTATCGATTCTGAGGTAATAGTTTACCTGTATTTTGCCGGGCAGCGGATAGGACAGTGCTCAGCATTTAATCTCAGTACCGGTGGTGTTTTTCTAAATACTGAGGCGTTTGATATGCCTGTCGATACACCCCTGGATTTACTATTTACGGTTGATGCTTCATCTTCAAGTGTTATTCGTTTATACCGCATTTCGGCGGTGGTAGCCCATAGAGTTGGCGATGGCGTTGGGGTTAAGTTCCGCAATAACAGGCCGCCACTTCTTCAAACTCTTGATAGCGAACAACGACTTAAACCAAGAGATTGGTAATCTTGAAAATCCAAGATTAAAAAACTGATAATTCTGCACGGATAATTCCTCGATTCGCACTTCTGCTTAAATATATTTAATTTTACTTCTTTATCGCCCTAGCCGGTTCTTTGGCAGGGCTGTCAGTGCTTGCTCTTCTTCCATATATCCGCATTTGTTTTGACGCTATAGTTAGCATCAAAACTTTATGTTTATAGGAGCAAAATATGACTAGAGAAATAGAGAGGGGCCATGCCTTGATAACCGGGGCTATTGGTGGTCTCGGTACAGCCATGACCAAAAAATTAATTAGTCAGGGCATTCCCGTGATCGGGTGTGATCGCAAAGCTGATGAACTGGATGGTTGGCGAAAGCAAGAACTTGATGCAGAGCAAAGCAAAATGGTGACCTTGTTTCCCCTCGACGTTACTAAAGAGGAACATGTCGAGGCAGTCGTTACCGAGTTAGCGCAGAGAGGTATTGACATTGCCTACTTGATTAATAACGCCGGCATTCAAGGGCCTGGTAAGGCCTGGGACTACGACACCAAAACCTGGGATCGCGTTATTAAGGTCAATATGTACGGGTCTTTTTATATGTCACGTGCATTTTCAAAGTCTATGGTCGATGCTGGTTTTGGTCGGATTCTTAATTTTTCCTCTAGCGCTGCTTACAACCCACCCCGGGACTGGGGGAGTTATGCTGCCGCCAAGGCTGGCGTGCTGGGTTACAGCCGCTCATTAGCTCAGGATCTCGCCCGCTATGGTGTTACCGTCAATTGCATCGTTCCTGGCTTGATTATGCATGAAGGTTTGCGGAGCACAATTCCCGACAAATTTTTTGAAAATCTGGGAAAAGACATTCCTATGAAGCGGCCTGGTAAGCCTGAAGAGATCGCAGAAGCTGCTGCCTTTTTTATGTCCGAGGGTTCGTCCTACGTTACCGGCCAGACGATGCATGTCAATGGCGGTATGTATATGCCAGCATAGTGCTATGCTAGTTTCATCAATATGATCGCTTACATTTGTCAAATAATAGTGCTTTAACCAGGCAATTAGTCAGAGGCAAAGGGCAACGGATTGAGGTCAATAATTGAGGTTAATAGAAGCGTCCAGATAAAATCTTGTAAAGCCCGACGGCTGACCAGTTTTGATAGATGACAGTTCTTGCAAATACCACTAAAAGGGGAAAGAGATGGCAGTAAAACACGTATTAGATGGGATCAAAGTGCTCGATTTTACACAGTACCTTGCCGGGCCAACCACCACGCGATTAATGGCTGAAATGGGCGCTGACATTATCAAGGTAGAGTGGGGGCCTCATGGGGATCCAGTGCGCGGTGTGGGCTATATCAAAGACAAACGCAGCGCTTACTATATTCAGCAAAACCGCGGCAAGCAGAGCTTGTGCCTGGATTTCAGCAAGCCGGAGGCTAAAGAAATTATCAAAGAAATTGTGCCCCATGTGGACATCATAATGGAGAATTACTCGCCAGGGGTTATCGCACGGCTCGGCCTCGATTGGGATACTGTCCATGACATCAACCCGGAAGTGATTATGTGCTCGCTATCGGCATTTGGTCAGACCGGCCCATTGGCGAAACTGTCTGGCTTTGATTATATCGCCCAGGCCTATTCTGGAGTGACCAGCATGATAGGTGAGGCTGATGGCCCCGCTTATTTGCCCATGCTCGGTTTGGGTGACGTTAATACAGGCGTTCATGCTCTAGCGGCAATAAATGCCGCGCTATTCCATCGAGAGCGTGGTCACAACGGACAGTATCTAGATATATCTCTGCTCGATTCATATTTTCATTGCCACGAAATCAACGTGCAAATGTATAGCGCCAGCGATGGCAATATCGAGCCTTCCCGTTCTGGACAGCATCACTTTGCAGTCTCTCCTCTCGGTCTATTCCAGGGTAAAACATCACAAATTGTGATTATCGCCATGATTACCCAATGGGAAAATTTATGTGAGGCCATGGGTAAACCCGAGCTATTTAAAGATCCCAAGTTTAAAGATATTCGTGTTCGGGTAGAAAATCGCTTTGAGCTGGTTGAAATTATCGAAGGCTGGCTGGCGTCAATGCCCAGTGATGAAGAGTCAATCCGTGTGCTGGAAGAGCATCGCGTGCCAGTGGCGCCTATGCTGACGGTTCCTCAGGCCATGGCTCATCCCCATTTAAAAGAACGTAATACAGTTCGAACCGTTACCGACCGCAGCTTTGGCAAGGTGGAAATTCCCGGTGTACCGCTGCGTTTTTCACAGTTTCCTGACTTCCTCCCTCTGGAGGCACCATTCCTGGGCGAGCATAATAAGAATGTTCTCGGCGATATGTTGGGCTATAGCGATAACAGGATAAGTAGCCTGGCGGAGCAGGGCGTATTGATTTCCCGCGCGAATAACTGATTAGGGTATTCATCCCAAACCTGCCGCAAAGGATTTAAAGCAGGTTTGGGAAGGGCAATGGTCTTCCAGGATCGCTTACAGGAACAGCTTGGTAAAAACAGCTTTTAAGGCTTAGCCGGGAGGTTGTTTTACTTTCCAGCTTACATATTCGGATAGTTCGGCCCGCCAGTACCTTCCGGGCACACCCAGACGATATTCTGCGATGGGTCTTTAATATCACAGGTTTTGCAGTGGACACAGTTTTGTCCGTTAATTTGAAAAACCTTTTCTCCGGCTTCGTCTTCAATTACCTCATAAACACCGGCTGGGCAGTAACGTTGCGCAGGCTCGTCATAAACGGGTAGATTATGCGCCAATGGCACGCTCTCATCTTTTAGCGTGAGATGGCAGAGCTGATCTTCCTCATGATTGGTATTGGACAAAAATACCGACGACGGCTTATCAAAGCTTAGCTTGTTGTCGTATTTCGGATAATCAATCACCTTGCAATCTTTGGCAGGCTTCATGGTCGCATGATCCGGCGTTGGATCATGGAGTGTAAACGGTAGTTTGCCGTTGAATATATTGATATCGATAAACGCAAAGGCCGAACCAAGAATATTGCCCCACTTGTGTTGCGCAGGACCAAAGTTGCGCTGCAAATGCAATTCTTTGTGGGCCCAGGAACTCTCATAAGCCTGGGTGTACTCAACCAACTCATCACCACTACGTTCTTTGCTTAACGCTTCAGCTGCTGCTTCAGCCGCGAGCATACCGGACTTCATGGCAGTGTGTGAGCCTTTGATTTTGGCAAAATTAAGAGTGCCCGCATCGTCACCAATCAGCAGCCCACCTGGGAAAGCCATTTTGGGCAGCGACTGCAAACCACCTTTCACTATAGCTCTGGCGCCATAGGAAATACGCTCGCCACCCTCCAGGTATTGACTGATAACAGGATGATGTTTATAGCGCTGAAATTCATCAAAAGGGCTGACATGAGGGTTGCTATATGACAGATCCACAATCAAACCCAATGCCACCTGATTATCTTCAAGGTGATATAAAAAGGCGCCGCCCGCTGACTTACTCTCGTCGAGGGGCCAACCTGCTGTATGCACCACCAAACCTTTCTTATGTTTATCATCATGAATCTTCCATAGCTCCTTGATTCCTATACCATAGTGTTGCGGATCTTTGCCTGCGTCTAGTCCAAATTTAGCAATCAGTTGCTTGCCGAGATGGCCCCGGCAACCCTCTGAAAACAACGTATATTTACCGTGCAGCTCCATGCCTCGCATATAGGAGTCCTTATGCTCTCCGTCAGCGCCGACACCCATATCACCGGTAGCAATACCTTTGACTGAACCATCATCGTTATAGATCACCTCTGAGGCGGCAAAGCCTGGAAAAATTTCCACACCCAAAGCCTCAGCTTGTTCAGCGAGCCAGCGGCATAAATTACCCAGGCTGACGATATAATTGCCTTTGTTATGCATGGTTTTCGGCACAAACAATGAGGGCACTTTTATGCCTTTAGTGGCACTTGTCAGAACATAAACATCATCGCCATTAACACTTGTATTTAAGGGCGCATTGTTTGCCTTCCAATCAGGAAATAACTCGTTGAGGGCGGTGGGTTCGAAGACCGCACCGGAGAGAATATGGGCGCCGACCTCTGAGCCTTTTTCCACAACGCAAACGGTGAGTGCGTCACTCAGCTGGCGCAACCGACACGCTGCAGAAAGGCCAGCGGGGCCGGCACCGACGATGACGACGTCGTACTCCATAAACTCTCTTTCCACAGGGTGATCCTCCACAAAACGATTATCAATTGAGCGTTTAAATGCTCGCGAATTCTAGCGTTTTCACCGATTTCTCGCCACAGAAAATGCGAATCTTTGATTCCGACACGGCGATACTCTTCGGCGGCCGGGCAATAGTTGATTTCTTATCGACAGCGCGGCATCATGTCGCCTCCCAAAATTGGGACGCTTCTGCTCGCAGAGTATGCGACGCATAAATACCTTAATTTTCAATAATTTAGCATAGGTAATTCATGAAGATACTTGTTGCCGTAAAACGCGTAGCGGATTACAACGTCAAAGTGCGAGCCAAATCCGATAATACTGGTCCGGACCTGGCCAACGTCAAAATGGCGATTAACCCATTCTGCGAAATTGCCGTCGAAGAAGCGGTACGTATGAAAGAGAATGGTATCGCCAGCGAAATTATCGCGGTATCCGTTGGCCCTCAGTCCGCTCAGGAACAGGTTCGCACGGCCCTGGCACTGGGTGCTGATCGCGGAATATTAGTGCAAACCGATACCGACTTAGAGCCGTTGGCCATTGCCAAGTGTTTTAAAGCAATTTGCGACAATGAAAAGCCAGACATGGTGTTGCTGGGCAAACAGGCCATCGACGGTGACAACAACCAGACCGGCCAGATGATCGCCGCTCTGACAGGTTGGTCGCAAGCGACATTTGCTTCAGAAATAACCATCGACGGCGATGCAGTTACTGTGATCAGAGAAGTAGATGCTGGGTTACAAACGGTAAAATTAAAGCTCCCTGCCGTTATTACGGCTGACTTAAGGCTTAATGAGCCCCGTTATGCATCCTTACCGAACATTATGAAAGCCAAGAAAAAAACCATTGATAACACAACACCGGAAGAACTGGGCGTTGACACATCACCGCGTGTAACGTTGTTAAAAGCCGCACCGCCGGCCGAACGCCAGGCTGGTGTCAAGGTAGAAGATGTCGCAGAACTGATTGATAAACTGAAAAACGAAGCCAAGGTGATTTCATGAGTATTCTGGTTATAGCAGAGCATGACAATAGTGTAATCAAAGGTGCAACGCTAAATACTATTGCTGCTGCCGGTGAGATTGGTGGCGATGTCGATGTTTTAATTGCTGGAGCAAATTGTGTGGCCGCTGGTGAAGCAGCTGCCAAGATCACTGGTGTCAGCAAGGTGCTGGTGGCAGATAATCCAGTTTATGAATTTATGCTAACGGAGAATGTCTCGCCCCTAATTGCTGAGTTAGCGGCTAACTATAGCCACATTTTGGCCCCAGCAAGTACTAACGGCAAGAACGTTATTCCCCGTGTTGGCGCGTTACTGGATGTTCAGCCTATTTCTGAGATATCCGGTGTTGATAGCCCTGACACTTTTCAACGACCTATTTATGCGGGCAATATCATTGCCACCGTACAAAGCAGTGACGCAATAAAAGTCATGACCGTTCGGACTACCGCATTTGATCCGGTGGCGGAAGAGGGTGGTAGCGCTGCTACCGAAGCTGTTGATAGTGTCCACAATGCCGAATTGTCGGAGTATCTCGGCGAAGAAGTCGCTAAATCTGATCGTCCTGAATTAACCGCTGCCAGCATCATTATCTCTGGCGGCCGTGGCATGCAGAACGGTGACAATTTCGATTTACTCTATAGTGTTGCTGACAAGCTTGGTGCCGCCGTTGGTGCATCGCGTGCTGCGGTTGATGCAGGTTTTGTTCCGAATGAAATGCAGGTTGGGCAAACCGGTAAAATTGTTGCGCCTGATTTATACATTGCCGTGGGCATTTCTGGTGCCATTCAACATCTGGCTGGCATGAAAGACTCTAAAGTGATTGTCGCGATTAATAAGGATGAGGAAGCGCCTATTTTTCAGGTTGCAGACTACGGCCTGGTAGCAGATCTATTCAAAGCCTTGCCCGAGCTGGACGCAGGTCTGTAATTTCGAGTTGCGAGCTTCTCGTTAAAAAAACCGGCGAAAATGCCGGTTTTTTTGTATGAAAATTATCAATTTTACTGCTTCTTATTTTTATCTTTGCGCTTGGGTTTACTATATTTGTCCCGTCTTTTGTCAGGGGTGGATTTTTTCCAGCGATCACGTAGTTCCCGTTGTCGATTCGGCGGCAGGTCTCGAAACTGTTCTCTGGCTCTCTTAATCCGCTGTTTTTCCATCGGTGGCAACGATTCGTAATGTTTACGCCGCTGTTCAATTTTTTCACGCTGGCTGGGCGTTAAATTTTCCCAACGTTGTCTGTTCGAGTTGCTAGGCTTGTCTGCGCCTTTCTCTGGCCGGTGATCGGCAACAAGCCAAATATTGTGCGTTGGTCTTTCCTCTTTTTGAAAAGAGGTCGATAAGTGGTTCGACAGTTCTAATGTTGAAAACCCTGAATTTGCCAGATTCCTTGATGACAGATGGGAGACATTAGCTAGCGCAGAACCTGAACTCTGCACAAGCAAGATCAGCCATAAAACGCCGATAATTCTGATCATGCTTAGCCTCGCAACTCCGCTTCGTTCTCAGCGAGCCAGTAATAAAAATCAAGGTCTTCCAACATTTCCATGCTCTCAATACCCTGTTCATTTACAGCAGCAGTGTTATGGCTCGGCAACGGCGACAGGGGGCTAAGTACCACCATAAACACCAACAACGCGGCAGTTACCATGCCAGTAGCGGGCCATAAGCCACCACGTAATTGCCAGAATCGGGGTTTTCGATAGCCCTCTATTGCCTGTTGGCGTACAGCGTTAAGTTGCCTGGTTATCGCAGGATCAATTGCTCGTTCACCTATAATCAAATTAGCTCTTAATTGTTTCTCGAATTCATTTTGCATTATTCATTTTCCTCCAACCAGGATCTCAGTGCAGCCATAGCCCTGGAGTAGTGCGTTTTAACGCTACCTTCACTGCACTGCATGGTCGCTGCGGTTTCAGTGGTAGATAACCCTTCCCAGCAACGCAGCATAAATGCTTCTCGTTGTCGGCGGGACAATAATCCAACAGCAATATGTAGTTTCTCGATATTCTGTTGTCGTTCGAGGTGCCGATCTGGCTCATCGGTAGCCGGTGTAGGCACCTGCTCAAACTTGTCTTCTTCACCGAAGTCATTTTCTTTAGAGTCAGTCCCGTGAGAACCCGGCAGCCAACCAATAACTTTGTTGCGCACCTTTTGGCGACGAAAATTGTCATTGATACGATTTTGCAGGATACGAAAAAAAAGCATTCGCCATTCATCCGGAGTTCTGTTGCTATAGCGTCTAACCAGCTGCAACATGGCGTCCTGAACAATATCCATGGCATCCTCATCATGCCGGGTTGCGGCCCGGGCCATAGCAAAGGCCCGGTGCTGCACGCTTGCCAAAAAATTGTCCAGATCATCCGCCTCACTGGCCGTAGCCATTAATTTGGCATTGCCGGAAGTAAGTTTTCCATTTAGCACGACGGCACTAACTTGCCTGCTCACGACTGATTGCTTAATCAGTGCCGTGAATAATGTATCGCTTCATTAAGCAGGATGCCACCTACTAACCACTTATAGGCGTCACCATCCCCATGGTGGCCTGAGTGACGATGGCCGTAATGGTGACGATCATAGTTGTGAGGTCTGTAACCGTGTCCTCCATAACCATGCTTACCGTAATCATGTCCCCGATAATAGCGGGGACGAGAGTGATGTTTGTATTGATAGTCGCTCGATCCATGATGGGCACGGCCACCATAGGAATGATGGCGTTTCGATGAATGTCTGGAGCCATGCTGTCTATATCGAGAGGAGCTATATTCTTCAGCGTGCCCGCCCGAACGGTGTGCTTTACGGCCTTGGTCATATCGGTTGGAGCGGTATTCTCGACCGCTGTGGTGTCGGGAATCACTGGACCGATATCGGTCTTGATAGCCTGAATTGTGGCGATCTCTGCTGCGGCCTTCGGCCCAACAACTCGATGTCAGAAAAATTGTAATAACGCCTACGCTAAGTAAAAGCTTACTCTTTGTCATAATCCACCTCAAACAGTCTTCAATACATACTTTTAACGTTTTGACAGTGTTCTGGTTGACGTTAACTTGGGAGCGATCCAAGTTTTTGAATTAGGGTAATTGGCCATTAATTTGCCAACACGTGCCTGAGCTTTAAGTGAATAGGCGATTTGCGCCTTAATACTTGCTTTCTGAGAAAGTCTTGCCACTTTATTGGGGCTACTTAAAGTGCCATATGTTCATCAAGAGTCTTTACTCAAATTAATTACTAGCGTTTTTCACTAACTTGGCTGTTGTTAAAGAAGAGTTAATATTAATAAAGTCCAGAAGTAACATCCCAGCTTCTTTTAGCAGTGGGTCTCTTTTGTCGGATGTAGTATCTAGGTCTTCGTCCTTGGTTTTTTCTCGAAAGGTCTGTAATTCGATGTAATTCGCAAATGTCTCGATCGATAACGCTTGGCGCCGCTTATTCTCTATATTCAGGATTTTCTCTTCTCGTTTTTTTTGTAGCTCTTCCCGCTGCTCTTTATGTAATGTTAGTTCATCAATGTTGCGTTGTTCGTTAATCAGTTCAATTTCATCCAGCATAAATTGCCAGTCTGGTTCGGTTGAAATGCGTATATCGTGAAGCGCTTTCAGGTCAACAACCACCTTGTTAATTTTGTTATGCGTTGTATGATTTACAGCGTGAATGCTGTCCCAGGGCAGAGCATAGTCTTGACTACTTTCACCAATATCGTCCTTATCGTAGTAAGACGGAAACTCAATATCGGGAATAACGCCCCGGTGCTGCGTGCTATTTCCCGATACTCGATAAAACTTGGATTCAGTAAACTTCAATTGCCCGCGCCTTAAAGGTGCCATTACTTGCACAGTGCCTTTACCGAAACTAGGGCTGCCTAACACGAGTCCGCGACCATAGTCCTGAATGGCTCCTGCAAAAATTTCCGACGCAGAAGCACTTAAGCGATTAACCAGTACAATTAATGGGCCGTTATAAAAAGGCCGCCGTCGTGATCGCTGGTCTCGGGAAATACGCTGGTTGGCATGCCTGATCTGCACGACGGGACCTGGGTCAATAAATAGATCGGTTAGTCCGGTAGCTTCTAGTAATGATCCTCCACCATTATTACGCAAATCCAGGATTATTCCGTCTACGTTTTTTTCCTGTAGCTCCACGAGTAAGTTCTGAACGTCTCTTGTAGTGCTCTTGAAATCAGGATTCCGCGCGCGATAAGCTTCAAAATCCATATAGAAAGCAGGTATGTTTATGACTCCAATCTTAAAGTTGTTGTCGTCAAATGGAATTTCTAGCACTTCGCTCTGTGCTGCCTGCTCTTCTAGCCGAACCTTTTCTCTTATGATCGAGATTATCTGATTTTGATCAGAATTTTCTGTAGCACCCGTGATAACCTCTAAACGCACTAAAGTATCTTTTTTCCCTCGTATCAACTCTACAACATCATCAAGACGCCAGCCAATGACATCGACCATATCAGCACTTTCACCTTGTCCAACTCCTATTATTTTGTCGCCAGCTCTTAAGCTCGCTTCTTTATCTGCCGGACCAGCCGGGACGATACGAACAACTTTGGTAAACTCATCTTCCTTCTGCAAAACAGCACCGATGCCTTCAAGAGACAGAGACATGGCAATATTGAAGTTTTCTAACCTGCGCGGCGATAAATAGCTCGTGTGTGGATCATAAATTTCTGTTAATGCGTTTATAAAAAACTGGAAGGCGTCGTCACTGTCCTGTTGATCCAGCTGCTTTATTTGGTTGGTATAGCGTTTTATTAGCAATTCTCTAGCCGACTCGGGTTCTTTGCCAGATAAAATAAGTCGTAGCAGGGCGTCTTTAATGCGTTTTCTCCAATAATCATCCGCCTCATATTTTGATTTTGCCCATGAACGCTTGTCTTTGCCCGTCGATAGCATTTCGTCTTTAAGGAAATCAAATTGAAAATCACTTTTGAGCAGAGCAACATTAGCGTTCAATTGTTCATTCATGCGAGCACGAAACCGGTTGTACACATCGAACCCCGGAGCTAAGTCAGCTTCTAATAAGGCATCGTCAAATCTGTATTTGAACTGTGTAAATTCGTCAATATCAGATTGCGTCAAGTAACTTTTTAATGGGTCGATATTGCTGAAATAATTATCGAATAAAAGCGCAGAAAGCGTATCGTCCACGTTGATTTTTCGGTAATGATTTTCGGATAGCTTATCAATAATATCTTTAGCCGTTTGAGCCTGTTCAGGGGTATGGATAAGAGGAGTTATATCCGCATTTGCGCCCTTGCATAGAACGGTTAACGTTAGAAACAAAACCCAAATCACATTGCGCATATAATTGATCACTCAATAAATGAAACTTGCTTAAGGAAGGGTGACTACGTACGTCTAAGCTGGTAGTCAGTCAATATTGACTCTCTAAGCCTAATATAATTCAAGCATTTTAATTTAGCTATCGGCAGTGGTATCAGTGTAAATTACAAGAATCCGCACTTTTACCTTTAATTTAACATAATATACATTATGCGCATACTCGTGACGTCTGCGATACTATATAATGCCCTTAGTATATTCCTGTCCAGTTACTTAGATAACATATTAACATCGCATAGACGGTAAATATCAAAGCCACTAGCCCAATTGGACTAGTATTGATAGTGACCGTTATAAATCACCCCGACGGTAATCTACTGGTTATTAGTCGTGGTAAGAGAAATTGTCTTAATCTCGTCGGCCATTTTATACTCCACACATTAAAGTCCATTTCAAAGGACAAAAATAAACTTGCGATATGCAAATGAAGTACACAGTGTAGATTTTTACAAATGATTCATTCAGCTCCTTATGAAACATTACTTTTCAGATCCATTATCGCGGTTGGTGCTGTCGCGAGCCTTGAGACGTATATTCCCAACCTGGATGTACTAAATCCGCAGTTCATTATTTGCCTGATACTGGTGCTGATATACCTTTTAGGCACAGCTATCGTGGAACGTTATCATCTAGATAAGGAAAGACTCCCAGTAATTTTAAATTACATCGGCCATGCAGATGCGATGCTTATTGGCTCATTCTTAGCAATAATAAACTTCGATCTTATGGCTACCGGCCTCTTATTTAGCATTGTCCAGTTTCGCGCATTATCTAGCGGCGGAGCACCACGCTGGATCAAAGACAACCTTGCTTTTACAACTGGCCTACTCCTAATCGTCCTATTTAATTCTCCAGAATTTAATACACGACTGGACCAGCCAATAAGCATTATTGCGCTGGTTTTTGTGGGTGTTTATTTCTGCGTCAGTGGCTACTATTTCTTTGAAAAAAATAGCAATTTGCAGAAAAAGCTTGCGGAAATAGAGCAAAATCAGATTCGGCTTAAAATGCTCAATTATCAATTCTCAAAGTACCTTTCTCCAAATGTGCGGGAAAAAATTGAACGTGGTCGTGAAGTTAAATTGTCAAGCCAGCGTAAAAGGCTTGTTGTTTTTTTCTCTGACATTGTTGGATTTAGTGAGATCGCAGATGAAATGGATGAATCAGCATTGACAGTGCTGATCAACGATTATCTAACAGAAATGTCAAAAATTGCCCTTGAATTTGGCGGAACCATAGACAAATTTATCGGTGATGCCGTGATGGTTTTTTTCGGTGATCCCAACACCAGCGGACCAAAGGAAGATTGTATTGCGTGCGTTTCGATGGCTTTGACGATGCGAAGAAAGGCCGCAGTGCTGCAGACGAGATGGAAGAGCAACGGTTTAGTTCAACCACTTCAAGTACGAATGGGTATTAGTACCGGTTTCTGCACGGTTGGAAACTTTGGTACGGAGACTCGTCTTGATTACACACTGCTTGGCTCCGAAGTTAACCTTGCTAGCCGACTTGAAACCTCCGCTAAAGCAGGAGAAATACTTATATCCCAATCCGCCTATGAATTGGTTAAGGACATAATTTATTGTGAAGATCGAGGAACTGTGGAAGTAAAAGGATTTAAATCTCCGATCAAAACCTATGCTGCAATCGATTTTCGTAAAAACCTTGGCAAAGACCAAAACTTTCTTGACTTCACGACAGGAGGCTTTTCGCTCCTTATGGATGGCGAAAAGGTAGCCAATTATGACGAAACAAAAATACTGGCAACACTGAACCAGGCCATTCACCACTTTCAAAATAAAAAACCTTAAGATAATCGTTCATGGTTATTTTGGATGCGACAATATTTGTAAGTTTTTGATGACGTGCCCTCTGCTGCCTATCAAACTGGCCTGATTACTGACGACCTGTTCTAAATAGGCTTGGCGTACAGAAATCCGTAGATCTCCAGGGATTAATATCGAGTCCACCCCGGCGGGAATAGCGAGCGGCAACAGTCAACGTTACCGGTTTACACTGTGCCAATATTTCAGTGAACATCTTCTCAACACACTGTTCATGAAAATCCTGATGATCACGAAATGAAACAATGTAGGCGAGTAAACTCCTGTGGGTGATGGCTAAACCCTGATAGCTAAATTGCACACTTGCCCAATCTGGCTGGCCTGTAATTGGACAATTAGTTTTGAGTAGGTGACTATAGAGCTTTTCCTCTACTAAATCACCATCATTCTCGACCTCCAGCAGGTTCGGGTCGGGCAAAGAACGCCTGTTTTCAACCTCAAGATCATCCAGGCAAAAACCGGGCATGGTATGGAGCCCTTGCTCGGTATATTCGTCAATCGTAAATATATCGACACCTGGTTTAGCATGACACACGCCAGCAAGATCAGATGCAAGGGTTGTTCGTAGTTCAGCAACTGAATCAAACTTATGTTCATTTAATGAGTTCAAATAAAGTTTAAAGGATTTCGATTCAATAATATTTTGAGAGTCACAAGGAATAGTTACTTCGCATATACCTACATGGGGCTTACCCCATGAGTCGAGCCAACTGAGCTCATAGCAAGTCCAGATATCTGCACCTGTAAAAGGCAAGCTGGCGCCATCGATACCAAGTACTTTACGGCTCTCACTACGAGCAATTCCCTGCAAAATATTTGAGTCGTATTTATTAGGATAATCGACAGCCTTACCCAGTAAAGTCTGATGTGGATTCGGTGGTTGATCGGTCATGGCATTAAGCGCGTAAATTTTTGCCTGTTTTCAACAAATACAGTGCGAAGACGAACAAGGCGACAACAAATCCAGTCAGCATAGTGAAGGCCCAGCTAATCTCAATATCTGAAATACCTAGAAACCCGTACCTGAATGCGTTAACCATATAAAGCACGGGATTGAGCTTGGACACGCCCTGCCAAAATTCAGGCAACAAACTCATCGAATAGAAGACACCGCCAAGATAGGTCAGCGGTGTCAATACAAAGGTGGGAATAATCGATATATCATCGAAATTTTCGGCGTAAATAGCATTCACCAAACCCGCCAAAGAAAACAATATCGAGGTAAGTATCACCACACTAACTGTCACCAACGGATGCTGTATATTTAGATCAGTAAAAAATAACGATAGTAGCGTTACAATGACTCCGACCGTTAAACCGCGAGCTACACCGCCGGTAAGGAAACCCAGCAAAATAATATAATTTGGCATTGGCGAAACCAGCATCTCTTCGATATTTCCAGCGAACTTATTGCCGAAAAATGACGACACAACATTACCAAAAGAATTGGTAATCACTGCTAACATAATCAACCCTGGGACTACAAATTCCATATAATTAAAACCGGACATCTGCCCTATTCTTGGCCCGATCAACGTGCCAAAAATCACAAAATAAAGCGCAATGGTAATTGCTGGCGGCAACAGTGTTTGCAGCCAGATACGAGTAAAACGTCGCACCTCTTTGACAACCAGGGTGACATAAGCAATCCATTGTTCACGGATACCCATTATTCCGTTGCCCTCATTGAGACGGCCTTTGATCATCCGTACTTTGGGTCATTGAGATAAATAGCTCTTCCAGCCGATTGGCTTTATTGCGCATACTAAGCACATGAATATCCTGCTCTGACAAAGCGACGAATAATTCATTTAACGATTGACTTTTTTCTACTTCAATCTCGATACAATAGCCATCGACTACACGCCCGGAATAACCTTCTATCGTCGGGAAATCAGCAAGCTTTTCTTGGGTGTCGAGGATGAACACCTCTCTATTTAACTGGCTTAGCAAATCTCTGGTCGTTGTATTTTGGACAATAACACCACGGTCAATAATGGCGATATTTCTGCATAAGCTTTCGGCTTCTTCCAGGTAGTGAGTGGTTAGAATAATTGTTGTGCCCTGGTCGTTTATTTCCGTTAAAAACTCCCAAAGCGAACGGCGCAGTTCAATATCAACGCCTGCAGTTGGCTCATCTAGAATCAGCAGCCGGGGTTCATGCACCAAAGCTCTTGCGATCATCAATCTTCGTTTCATGCCACCGGATAATGTGCGGGCACGATCCTGGCGTTTATCCCACAAACCGAGTTCCCGCAGATATTTTTCGGCCCTGAACAGCGACAATTTCCTTGGCAAACCATAGTAGCCGGCCTGGGTAACAACAATATCAAAGACTTTCTCAAACTGATTGAAGTTAAATTCCTGGGGTACGACACCAATATCTTTTTTAGCCCGTGAAAAATGGCTATCAATATTGTTGCCGAAGATTTCCACCTGGCCGCTGTTCTTTCTTACCAGAGAGCACAGAATACCGATAATGGTTGATTTGCCAGCTCCGTTGGGACCTAACAAAGCGACAAAGTCGCCGGGTAACACGTCAAAACTGACGCCTTTGAGCGCTTCAAAACCGTTGTTATAGATTTTGGTTAAATCTCTGATGTGGAGGGCCGGAACATTATCACTCATTGTCGTTTTTTATTTATCCGGTAAGCCATTCTCGGCGTGACAAAATTGCTGTTTTTTAATGGGCGGGGCGATAGTGTACCGTTTTATGGTCAGTATCGAATAACCGCATCGATGTGCACCAAATTACCTCGCCAGCTAACGATACGAAGCTAGCGGGACATTTGTGTGGGGCGTTTTAAACGTAGGCGTGGCTGATGTGAGCACGGCCTTTTTTGAAAATGCGGCAAAATTCAATGCACTCGTGGTGCAGAGTTAAAAATTGGAGCGGGAAACCGGGTTCGAACCGGCGACCTCAACCTTGGCAAGGTTGCGCTCTACCAACTGAGCTATTCCCGCTTAATTTTTTGGCGTCCCGTAGGGGAGTCGAACCCCTGTTACCGCCGTGAAAGGGCGGTGTCCTAGGCCTCTAGACGAACGGGACTATCCTCTCTAACCTTTCGCACACGATAGGTGATTGAGCAGAGAGGCGCGCATTCTAAAAACCCCACCTATTGCTGTCAAGCTACATTGTATCTTTATATTTTCCTGGAAATATTTCTTTGAAGTCTGACAACCAGTTGCGCTTTTGTCTGTCTATCATGGAGCCAAACTTCAGGGTTAATATCACTCTGTCTATTCCGCCTAAGCATAAACCTCTAGGGTATATCGTTGACATCCCCCGGTGGGCCTTCATGGTGAGGATGCATCTCATGAGGTTTCTGCACTGGCTCGCCTTTAATGGGTACGGTGCGCGACAAAAATTCTATCACGGAGGTTGAAAAAACATCATTACGATCGCCCGCCACCATATGACCAGCACCGGTTACGTTGACATATTCACTATGGGAGCACATCTCTAAAAAGCTCTGGGCGCCCTCCTCACTTAAAACATCAGACAAACCGCCACGCACCAGTAATGTTGGCAGGCTCAAATTACGTGAGCAGGCTTCAAGGCGCGCCTGGCGCTTTGAAATATCCCTACGCATGGCGCGAAAGCCAGGGTCCCAATGCCATTTGTACTTACCGTCCGGAGTCAGGCGAACATTCTTGGCCAGGCCATCGAGATTTTTAGGTGCTTTACGATGGGGTTGATAACTTCCAATCGCTTCGGCCACCTCTTCAAGAGATAAAAACCCTTCCGGTTTTTGACTCATAAAAGCCTGAATTTTATCAACGCCTTCCGGCTCCACCCTGGGTGCAATATCCACCAGTACCAACGCAGTAGCATCGACATGATCTTCGCCGGTGGCCACAAGACTGGTACCACCACCCATGGAGGCACCGACCAGAACCGGGCGTTTATCGCCAAGCTCATCGATAATACATTTCAAGTCTTCGACCATGATATCCATGCCATAAACGCTATCCTTCGACCATTCCGAGTCGCCATGACCTCGGGCGTCAAAGGCTACAGCGTGATATCCGGCCGCGCCAAGGATTTCGCCAGCGCTTTTCCACGCATGACGGGTTTGCCCACCGCCATGTTGAAGTAGTACCAGGGGGCCATTGGGGTCACCCCAGAAGTCCGCAGCAATGTCGAGGCCGTCATGGCCTTTGAAGTGGCGCATTGGATCCGGTGTGCCCGGTAATCTGGTTCCTGCACTCATAATCAATTCCTGATATTTAAAATGGATTGTTTAAACCGATGACTATTCCTACCAAGCTGTTTATGCGGAAGCAGTGGTAACAGAATGTTAATCATCAATTCGCCTATATTTAATCGTCTTGAGACTGTAACACATGCCTAAAGGCCGCTTATAAGCCGTCCGGTTGATGTTGTGGCGCAGCCGCGATTAATGCCTGAGGATCATATGCCGTGCCGCCCCGATAAGTAGTCTCCAACGTGCGCAATTCAGTAACACTTTTCAATGGGTCGCCGGTCAACACCAGAAAATCCGCATAACGGCCAGGCGCAATGGCGCCAATATCTTTATCAGCACGCAGATAATTAGCCGCTACAGACGTTACCGCTCGGATGGCATCCATATTGCCAATGGCCTCGGCCAGCAGTTCTATCTCACGCAACAGAGCAAATCCGGGCGGTGGATAAGCCAGGGCACCGCAATCCGTACCACCGACCACGCGACCACCTGCTTCGTGCAGCATACGTGTGACCTGTTGATGTTTTTCCAGCGCCAGACTCCCTGCCCCGGTTTCAAAAAAGCCGGGATGAATATCCCAATCAGGGCGATCACCCAGGTGTTTCTTCATTTTGGCTTGCCTTGCCAGAGCCGCCGGAGGAATTAGTTTACGGTCTGGGTCTTTTAGGGCCCCCTCAAGACCGGCTTTAGCGGTCCACAGTAAATCTAATGTGGTGCCCATATGGACCTGCTTTTCAACCATTGCATCGATCCACTTATGAGCACGTTCGCTATCGAGGTCGGCTTCTTCCCAGCCCGCCATAGTGGTGCTCCAGAAGGAGGGATCCATCATCGACGCATCATTACCGAAGCGCATGTTTAGCGCGCAAATATCATTGTAAGGGGATATCCATACATGTTCGAGGCCATCGATACCTGCCTCGATGGCATCCATCGACGAGCAATAACCCAGGTGTCCGGTGACGGGCACGCGCTTGTCAACAAACTCAATAACACTGCGGACGATTTCCGGTGTCATGGTGAAATAGCATTTAATGCCATCAACACCAGCAGAAAGCAAATCACCAATCTTGCCAGGCACTGACTCAACGCTCTGCACGCGATCAAGCATGATGGTAAAGCTGGGGCTTTCAAAACTGGCCCCGGGGCCATCCAGTAAGGGGCCACAAACAAATAAACGTGGGCCCAGTTTTTTGCCGGTATTGAGATCCTCTCGATTCTGCAAAACGAGATCGAGCCGCCCGCCTACATCCCTTGCCGTGGTCACGCCCGCAGCAAGAAATAACGGAAAACACTCGCTGTCCATCATGACCGTATGGATATGGGTGTCGATCAGACCGGGCACCAGGGTTTTACCACTTAGGTCCACCTTAGTGACATCGTCTCCAACATCTATATTGCCCTGGCTAATCTGACTTATGCGCTCGCCTTCAATCAGCATCGATATACCGCTGCTCGGCTGATCCGCGATACCATCGATTAAACGAGCGTTGCTGAAGAGTGTTTTAGCGCCAGCGTTATTGGACATAGAGCTTCCCCTTTATTGGTTTTATCACAGCCCATTTGTCACTTGTTTCGTCATTTAAATGGCCAGGACATGAATATTTTAATGGCAATGATGTTACTGCTTCGTACCTTCAGAAACAAACGGACAGCCATAAACTTACTGATTGCCTTACCCATCGCATAAACTCAAACAATACGAAACCAAGCATTTGCGGAATATTTCTGGGGCGGTGATACACTAGAGATCATACCGACTATCACTGAGATTGATCATGTCTACAGCCGATTTATACGAAGAATTTGAGCAAATGGTGCGCGGCGAAATTATCAAAATGCCACGTCAGGATTTTCGTGATCGGTGCGATGAAGACGACAAGTTTGTCTACCTGGCCATCGCGCGAAGAATCGCTAAGCTGAATCGCTTTGAGCTTCATGTCCATGAAGACGAACTGGAGTTTGTCTGCCCGCCACCGAGCAAGTTTTAGTGGCAATTGTGGCTGATTGAGTAATTTCTCGGTCGAATTCTTGACCAAAAATTAACAGAGCTGCTTTCTTATTTTCTTCAGGCGCGCTAGATTAGCCTGCCGTTTATCCACCCATTTATTCATTGTGAAAATGATCAAAAGCCATTTCACCCATTCAGGAGCTTGTAATGACTGCCCTCGGAACCTATGACGATATTGAAATCACCCTTGACGATTATGTTGCCACCGTGACCATTCAACGGCCACCCCACAATTTTTTCGATTTCAATCTGATCTGTTCCATCGCCGATGCCTTTGAGGATTTAGACAAAAATGACGATTGTCGGGCCATTGTTCTCACCGCCGAAGGTAAGTCATTTTGTGCCGGTGCCAATTTTGGTGGTGACGATGCCATCAATAAAGAAGACAAAAGTAAGCCGGAAGAAAACGCTTTTCGCCGCCGCTCCGGGCGCTTATATGGCGAAGCCGTACGCTTGTTTAACGCTAAAAAACCGGTGGTCTGCGCAGTGCAAGGTGCGGCTATCGGCGGTGGCCTCGGCCTCGCCCTGGTCGGGGATTTTAGAGTCGCGTGTCCCGAAGCCCGTTTTAGCGCAAATTTTTCCCGCCTGGGTTTTCACCCTGGTTTTGGTCTGACCCATACCCTGCCCGCCTTGATTGGTCAACAGAAGGCTCACTTAATGTTTTATACCGGCCGTCGTATTAAAGCCGAACAGGCGCTTGAATGGGGCCTGGCCGATATGGTCGTGCCCAAAGAGGAGCTGCTTAAAACTGCCGCCGAACTGGCCAGAGAAATCGCCGGTTCAGCACCATTGGCAGTGCAGTCGATCCGAGAAACTGTGCGCCGGGGCCTCAGTGATCGGGTTCGGGCCGCCACCGACCGGGAGCTGCAGGAGCAGGAGTGGCTGCTACAAACTGAAGATGCCAAAGAAGGTATCAAAGCCACGGCCGAGCGACGCGAGCCAAACTTCGCAGCGAAATAACGAACTGGTTAGGCCGAGTTTTAGCAAAGCAACAAGAAAAGCTAAGGGAGCTAAACGTGTTTGATTTAGCATTGAACGATGACCTCGCCATGATTCAAGATGTGGTGTGCCGTTTTGCAAGCGATGTACTTTCAGAACACTACCGGGATTTTGAGGCCGACAAAGCCATACCGGAATCTGTATTAACAGCTTATGCAGAGCTGGGCCTGGCCGGTCTGGAATTGTCCGAGAGCCTCGGTGGCGCAGCACTGGGTAGTCTGGCCAAAACTATCGTGCTTGAGGAGCTGGGTTTTGGTGATGCCGGTGCAGCCGTCGCCCTTGATGGTATCGGTTCAGCACTCTATGCCATAGCGGAAACCGGCGGCGATAGTGCGCTTGAACAATATATCCTACCCCTGCTGGATAAACCTGAAGCCCGTGTATTACTGATTTGGGATGATAACCAGAGCTATCGCGCCACTTTCAGCCGAGTCGATACAGCCGACCAAATTGGCTATCAAGGATTGGTGCCGTGGGTGTCTGCCAATCGGGCCGATCTTATTGTGGTATTAGATGCGGATGGTGTATCGGTGCTTGAACACGGTTATAGCTTCAATAAGGTTAAAGGCAGTGGCCTACGCGCTGCCGGGGCCGCCGAACTTGTGCTTGGCACCGATGATAAGCCTGCACCAGCTGCCGCCCGCTGGGAAAATACCGCCGGTGCCGCCCGCGCCCTGGCGCGTTGGCAATTGTATATATCCGCGTTGATGATTGGCGTGTTTCGTGTCGCCGCAGAAACCTCCCGAGAATACGCCATGGAGCGGGTCGCCTTTGGCAAACCCATCGCCCACCATCAGGCCCTCGCCTTTTTAATTGCCGATATGCGCACCGCTGTTGATGGTGCGCGACTATTGATGCATGACGCCGCCTGCCGCGCGGATGCTAATCTCCCCTTCGAAGCCGCAGCCGCAACGGCCTTTGTCGAGGTGATCGAGGCTTCGATGTTTATCACACCCAATGCTTTGCAAATTTTTGGCGGCCAGGGTTTTATGCAAGACCTGCCCCTCGAAAAATATATGCGCGAGGCGCGCACCCTGGGGCTGATGGCCGGTGGAGTTGATCTGGCTCGCGAAATTGCCGGGCGGGATATCTGTGCTAATGAGGGCCTCGTCGAGCTATCGGCGCTGGCTGAGCACGGTGATCTAAGATGATGATTCAGGCTGTCGACAACACTACGTTAGCGCAACGTTAAAGAGCTGAGTAAAACCATGGATTTCTCGATTGCTCCGTCCACATTAAAACGTATCCAGCGGTTCGATAAACTGGGCCGCGAGCATATGCGTCCGCTTGGGCTCGAAGCCGACCGGCTCGGTCGTCCGACGCCACCGGAGCACCCTTACTTCGAAAAGCTGGTGGCCATGGGGTTTGGACGAACCCGTTACCGCGGCCCTACCGCAAGCAAAGGTAAAAAAAAGACGGTAGTCGACAGCCAGCAAAAAAAAGCTGACGAAAAGAAAATCGGCCGATCTCGCACCTCACTCTTGGTATCCGAGCAAATGTCTTACTGGGACAGAGGCGTATCCGTCTCGGGTCCCGGCCCAGGTCTGGGCGAAGGTGCGATTATTTCCATGGGCACAGAGGAACAAAAGGAACGTTATCTCAGCCCCTTTATCGAGCTGGATAAACCCCGCTGGGGTGCGTTCGCCATGACCGAGCCGGCGGCAGGCTCCGATGTCGCCGGTATTCAGACCCGAGCCGTAAAAGATGGCAATGATTGGATATTAATTGGCAACAAATCCTTTTCGGGCAATTCCAGCCGTGCTGACTTCATCCTGGTCTGGGCAACTGTTGACACTAAATTAGGTCGTGATGGACATCGCGCCTTTATTGTCGAGCGGGGCTTTCCCGGCTTACAGGATTTCCACATCGAAAAAAAGATGGGGCTAAAAGCTTATGAATCCACATCGTTCCGGCTGGAAGAATGCCGGGTGCCCGGCGAGAATTTACTCGGCGGAGAAAGCTACTACGAAACCCGCCAGGGCTTTAAAGGTGCGATGGCGACATTTAACGCCACTCGGCCCCTGATCGCGGCTATGGCGGTAGGCATCGGCCGATCCGCGCTGGACGAAAGCCTGGCCTTCGCCAGAGAAAACCAGATGTTCGATGACCCCAGAGTGCGAGATCGCCTCGAACGCGTCGCCCGAAAAATGCGTATGGCGCGACTGCTCTGCTTGAAAGCCGCCTGGCTCACCGATCATCAATTGCCCAATATAGTCGAAGCATCTATGTCCAAGGCCTTCGCACCGACAGCTGCTTTTGAAGCTGCAAGTCTCGGCATGGAATTGTTAGGTCTGGCCGGCGCGCGTGGTGAGCATATCGTTGAAAAACTGTTTCGTGATGTTAAGGCCATGGATATTGTTGAAGGCACCGGGCAAATACAGCGGATTGCCATGGCTAGAAAGTTAGTTAATTTACCAAATAAATAATATATTTCAAATAGTTATAAATACTATCGAAAGTGAATAATAGGATAATTATCATGGGTGTACTCAAACCAGCTATCAAAAGATTTCACCAACCTAGAAAAGTGCCCAGTGCCATCACCTTAGCTCTATCAATGAGCATGGTTATAGGCCTGGCAGGATGCGGTGACAGCCACGAAGCCCATGAGGCTAAAGGCCTACTGGAGTCTGATGGCACAAAAGACCCGTATCTGGTGCAATACCTGGTGGGCGGCTCCGATTTCCTGAGTATCCATGGCTCCACTTTCGATAAAGACGACAACTACTATGCTGGCAGCGTCATGGGTCAGAGCATCCACAAAATTGATACCACTACCGGCGAATCGACAGTCTTTGTTGGCCCACCGGAAGGCATGGCCGACGATCTGGAATTTGGTCCGGACGGCACCCTGGTGTGGACATCGATTCTCACCGGCAAAGTTCATGCCCGTCGCCCTAACGGCGAGATTTTTGTTGTCGCCGATAATCTGCCGGGCATCAACTCAGTAGCCTTCGGCAAAAATGGTCGCCTGTTTGTTACCCAGGTATTGTGGGGGGATGCACTATGGGAGCTAGACTTAGAGGGTAAAAAGGAGCCACGCAAAGTCATCGAAAATATGGGCCATTTGAATGGTTTTGATTTTGACAAAGATGGCTACCTCTACGGACCCCTGTTATTTAAAGGTAAAGTTGCCCGCGTTGATGTCGATAGTGGCGAACTGACCGTGCTCGCCACCGGCTTCAAAATTCCCGTAGCTGTGAATCTGGATAGTAACGATCAATTATACGTAGCTGATACGGCGCTCGGCCGCATGGTGCGTATCGAAATTAAAACCGGTGAAAAAACCCTGGTCGCTACGGTCGATCCAGGTATCGACAACCTGGCTATCAATTCAAAGGACGAGCTGTTTATCACCAATATGAATGATAACGCGGTTTATAAAATCGATACCCGCACCGGCAATACCCGCAATATTGTCAAGAGTGAGCTCTCTGTTCCCGGAGGTCTCGATGTCTACAGCGACGAGCTGGGCATTGAAATAGTGTTGTTGGCCGACCTGTTTACCTACAGCATGGTTGATGGTGCCAGTGGTGTTGTAATCGATATGAAGCGAGCATTGCGGGATGTCTTTGAGCTGCCCATGTCGCTAAATATTCAGGGCGATAAGGTGGTTACCACCAGCTGGTTTACCAATGCCGTTGAGGTATATGACAGAAACACTCACCAGATATTGGCGACTTATCATAATTTTAAACACCCGGTGGATGCCGTCATTATTAGTGAAGATGAAGTGCTGGTCGCTGAACCGGGTAGCGGTTCACTATTAGTCGTCTCGGGCAAACACGGCAAAGACCGAGTAGCTATTATCGAAAATATGCCAGGTCTTGCCGCGTTGCGTCCTGGCTCTGACGATGACACGGTTTATGTCACCGACGTCATTAAGGGACAATTACTGGAAGTGGATATTGACGACGGCGATATTGAAATTATCGCCAAAGGGCTTGATAAGCCGGAGGGCTTTGATGTGGCGCCTGATGGCAGTATTGTCCTAGCCGAAGTGGGCAAGCAACGTATTGTGCGCATTGATCCGAAAACGGGCGATGTAACCGAAGTGGCACGCAACCTGTCCATAGGTCTGACGCCAGCCGAGGGAACCCCTGCTGTCTATATCCAGACCGGTGTAGCGGTATCTGACGCGGGTAATATCTATGTCACTTCTGACCTAAATACAGCACTATACAAAATAACACCCCAATAGCGATTAACCTGTAACTGGCAAGATAATATTTTTAAAAAGGCATACTCTAACACTGCCCAAAAATCAGTGGTGTGCCTAAATTTCTTAGATGTCAATATTTTCAGAATCGGCCGGCCTACAATTAACTATCGCGTTTATTGATTATCAAATCTGGATATTCTCTAAGGCTTGAAAGTGTTCGGATAAACGGCTTGTATCGCTTTAGCGTATCAGGCATGGCTTGTAATAGTTGAACGGCGCTTTGATAGTCAGCGACTTCACCAAAAGTTACCGTATGCGCTATATGCTTTCCGCGCGCAAATGGGTGGACATATATCTTATTTTTATACTTACTGTTATTAAGCCGCTGAAAAAACGCTTCTAACTTTGCCGTGTCATTTGTGTAAGCGGTCATAATCTGAATGGTATACCCAGATTTCGCGGTCCCGTTTGCCCTCTGCACTGTTTTTTTTACTAAATCATTGAGTAAGGGAGTTTGGTCATTATCTAAGCCATAAGATAAAGCTACTGCGACATTTGATCCTCTATCAACCACGTCGTTGTGCTGTTCCTTTACCGCTGAAGCCTCAGGTATAGGCTCATTCCCGGTGGCCTCTTTACCAATTTCCGCCAGGACAGGCTGCGGAGGAGGTTTAATTATTAGCTTACTTTTTAAAGATAACCCTAATGTTGTCGGGGCTTCAATCTCTTTAGCCAAAGGCTTTAATTGGCGGTGCTCCATAGCCCCACCATCCACCGCATTAGAATAATAATTCCAAATCACAAACCCGATTAATGCGAGAAAAGAAAGGCCACCAAAATAATAACTAATCGTTTTACCTAAATTTGAATCAACTCGACTATCTTCATGGGCTAATCGTATATGTTTGAGTTTGACCGTCGATGATTGTGCTGCGAATGCCGCCAATAAACTTTTATCAGCCAATATACTTAGCCTTCTAGGTAATCCCCCAGAGTAACGGGCGAGCGCTTTCAATGCCTGTTTAGTAAAAAGCGGTGGGCCGTTATAATCGGCTTTATGTAGCCTGAAGGCTATATATTCAGCAACTTCGGTGTAACCAAGCGGCTTGAGATATAAATTATGAATAATGCGTTCTTTGATTTGTCTAACGGAAACATGACTAAGGTGCTCATCAAGCTCAGGCTGTCCGAACAGCACAATTTGCAGTAACTTTTCCGTCTCGGTCTCAAGATTACTTAATAAGCGCAGCTCCTCAAGTGATTCAAGGGGCATACACTGCGCTTCATCAATAAATACCACAACCCTTATATTTTCGGAATGCAGGATTAACAACTTGGTTTGAACGGCTTGCAAAGCAGAACTTTTGCTATTCGCATGGCTAATACTGAGTTCTAGCTGATGGGCAATAGTGTAAATTAGATCGTCTGCCTTGAGACTGGGATTCGGCAAATAAATAACTCTCACACTACTCGGTAAACTTTTCTCCAACATACGGGTAAGCATTGTTTTACCGCTACCCACCTCACCGACGATTTTGATAATGCCGTCACCATGCGAAATGGCATAAAGCACAGCATTGAGAAGGGGCTGACGTTCGCCGCCAGCGTAGAAACGGCTGGTATCCGGCGTAACCCGAAATGGTTGCGTTTTGAGACCAAAATATTCAGCGTACATGTTATTTAGGCTGCCTGCGGTTCAGTGTCGATTACATTAACTAAACCGAGTGTATCGGGAATTTGCGATAAATATAACAAACAAGATTATCGACTATCAAATGATCGTGTAGTAATTTAACTTCGAGGTTAGCGGGCTAACCTGGGGAAATCTCATTTGTGGTTTATAGCGTGGTTTATAGTGAACCCATATCAGACAAAAAATTAACTTACCGCAGAGCAGACAGGTTCCCAAATGAAGCGCAGACGTATTCCAGCAAATCAACCAAAGATTCGAATACCTTTCCGGATGTCAGTCGATAATGGGCCTGGATTTCTCCCCTTTTCCACGTAGTCGTAATCACGGAGCGAAGGATCTCGTTTGAATCAGATGACAAGACAGGAAAGCTCAATTGCCCGTTACTCAAGATCTGAAGAGATACATCAGGATTTAGAATGCCACCTGACTCATCCCTGATTTTCATGCCCATACCACCAAGACGAGCAGCCATGGACTTAACAGCGTCGATCATAAGTTGATTTTGGTTGTTCAGTTCAGAATCATTGGTTCCAACATTGCGTTGAAACATAAAATTATCTGCAACTTCCTCACCGAGAGATTTCACTTCCTGAACAGACAACATTTTGCCAGCGAAAATTTCATCAAATTCGGGGTTAGTCTGTATAAACAAAAGCCCATATTTTTTTTGGTGGTTTACATGACCAGAATAGCAGACGATGGCAATTCCAAATATTTTCCGTTCTTCCAGGTCTAATTCAAACTCGACTTTTTGTAGGGTCTTAAGATTAAGACTCTCCGAGGTAAGTGATAAACCATTTGGGCTTATGTCGAGTAAAGTACAGTCATCCGACCACCGTCTAAAACCAATGTTGCGTTTGCGAATTTTTACGTTTACAAACGAGGCACTTAAACGAAAATCCTGCCGACGGTTGAGCGTAAGATCCACCAATGTTGTGCCTCTATTTATCTCAAGCAGCGGCAGTAATCACTCGCCGCGAAGCGATAGCAGAACTTACATCGTAACAGCAACGTTCACAGTGCCATTAGGATTATAGGTTGCCCCAGCGCCGCCAATACGTCCTACATTGCCACTGGTAGCGTCACCGTCATCGTATTCATTATCAAAACGCTGAGCGATTTCTCCCGGAACGGTCTGAAGCATCAATTTATTTTCTTGTACGCCGTTGCCCCAGTTACCATAAGCAATCGAACTTACGGGACCACCATAGGGATGACTTGGTCGAGCCGCAGCATCTGTCAATGTAGGATCGCCCGCTATCAATTTGGCATAACGTAAGTGGGACCATACGAGACAGGCCTCTTCGTTATTAGTGCCACAGTAGCCCGAAACTATTTGTCCGTTGCCATTGCCCGCTGTAGCAGCCGCATCCAAAGCAGCCACACTTGCAAGATCACCAGGAAGACCACGATATGTATCCTGAAACGTGTGATAAGCCGCGCGATAGCTGTCGATCTCTTTGACAAATCGCTTAAATTTAGCGTTCTCAATCATGACCTGACCCTGCAAAACACCGCCCAGAATTAGACCAATAATTACCAGTACGATAGCAATTTCGACCAGCGTAAAACCCGATTGACTGAATTTGCCAGTAACACTGCGTGTACGGTTATTGCCTGTACGGTTACTGAAGGCCTTGTGTTGTATTAATTGCTTATTGTTCATCAATAATCCTCCGTTACATATTGTCTTGCATACCTGTTGTTATGGGACGCACTGATTATTTATAATAATACCATAAATCACATTAATTAAGAACAGCAACCTTTTAATATCACGTAACTATTACATGCCTGTTTGTGAACCATATCACGGTAATTGACCTGCCGCGACCATCCGTGCCTTAAGGATATTAGGTGAAATCCATATTACCTGATCGTCAAAGGTTGGATTACCGCCGCCGCTGGTTTTCGAATATGTTGTATCAACAAAATTGGTATCATTAGGCCTATTTTCCCATTCATCTGCACCGGCAGCAGCCAGGCTGGTCATGCTGGCCCAATTTTTGCCATGTGAAATTACTATTGCGGGTACCAGACTAGCGATGGCTGCTCCAGGAGGCGGAGCAGCATTGAGGACGTTAATGTCGCCCGATGAGCATAATTCGAAGGAAACCCCGGGGGTAGGAACGCCACAGCCGGTACCATCGGTATTATCCGCAAAACTGACGGTCACTCGGTAAGTAAACGGTTGACCCCACGCATTGAATTGACCAACGCCAAGGTCTACCCAGGGCAGACTCCCGCCACTGCCCGCACAGGTCGCGGCCAAATCTGCGATACCATCAGGGGGAAGCGTGATATCCGGGCAAGGAAGTCGACCATTGGCCATTGCAAAGCCTACCAGTGCCTCATGTATATCTTCTAGAATCAGCTGAGTTTCATCGCGGTCCTGCTTTTCTAGTTGTGTGGATAAAGGCAATAACATACCGCCGAGGATCAAGCCCAGCACGACCATCACCACTGCCATTTCAAGCAGCGAAAAACCACGCTGTGACGATTGTCCAGCGATCAACCTGCTCCTATGCATATCCCATCCGGCAATATCACGATCATAAATCCTAATATTTGTCCCTGTGAGGCCCATCTTCTTCACCCCAATTCATAATTGATTGGCGAGCTGCATTCTGCTAAGCAGCACAGTCAGAGGGAGCCAGATCACCAAATCATCAAATCGCGGCACCACCGTCGAAACTTGGTCATCGACAAAAGCAACATCATTATCGACATTTTCCCGTTCATTCACGCTGCCAGGAAGTGGCCCCGGCGGTATCAACAACCAGTTTTTACTCTGGGAAACCACTATCGCGGGAATCTGATTCTCGACAGGCGTACCGGCGGCATCGCGAACAATAATATCGCCCAATGAGCATAATTCGAAAGAAACCCCGGCGGTAGGAACGCCACAGCCGGTACCATCGGTATTATCTGCAAAACTTGCGGTCACTCGGTAAGTTAACGCATGTCCCCATGCGTCAAATTGACCGACGCCAAGATCCACCCAGGGGAGACGTCCCTCGCTATTGGCGCATGTAGCACCAAAATCCGCAATCCCGTCGGGGGGGATTGTAATATCCGGGCAAGGTAGTCGACCATTGACCATCGCGAAGCCTATTAAGGCTTCGCGAATTTCAAGTAAAACTTGTCGGGTTTCCTGACGATGATCTTGCTCCAGTTGTTGCCGGCTGCTTAAACTCGTCAGCAAAATGGTCGACATCGCCAACACTAACAGTAGAACAAACACGATTAACACGGCCCCTCGCTGCAGGTAACGAGAACTATCGATAGCGAGTTGCTCTGTCATTGCTGGTCCAGACTATCGGCAGCTTCTAACGCCTTGTTGCTATTCTCTTTTGGCACGCTTTTTGAATTTCTAGTGAAATTCGTTTTTGGGGACATCGAGTTTAATTCGAAAATAACGGCTGAATTTTGCGTCGTATAATTTTCAAGTACCTGACCGGTTTGTAGCAATAGACTTTGTCCTGGCTGCAACTTTACCGCTGGCATTTCAGGAGCAGGTTTTATGGGCACGGCGGTTTTTGTGACACTTTTTAAATTTACAGAGACATCGCTATTTGTCGCGCCCCTATAAAAATTTGACCCGTTAACAAGATCATTGTTTTCGTCGAGCATTTGATTATTCACCCAGGCGGTGCCAGGGCCAGACTTGCGTAGCACATAGCCATTAAAAAACAGACGATCAGATTCAGTTCTGTAGATCGGCGCGGCGGTCTCGTGTCCTGATGGTTCAAATAATGTGCCCTTTTCTCGCTGCGCATCCAGTTTTTGGCGCTGTTCCGGCGAGGTGAACAGTATGCCGAACGCTGCGCATTCGCTAGCAAACAAGACCGCTAGCAAGCCCCCAATATATGGCGAGAAACCAGAACTCATGTCTCGTCATCCCATTGGCTTACGACAGCGTCTGTATAGCTTGCTGTATACCGTTGTGTACTACATTTGGCCTCAAAGTTTCCGCTTGAGGATAGCTCAGGACCACTGGCTAGACGCTCCACTTTACAGTTGTCGACGATTAATAGACCTGATTCCACGCCCCCTAAATCATCCAGCAAAGCAATCAGGTCGCCCTCATGAACCAGGCTTGTCTCGACGGACAATTTAGAAGCTGAAATTTCAATATTCAGGGGTATCTCGGTCAACAGCGATGAAACCTTCCGTTGTGGTTCAATGTGGTAGCGTAAATCATTCAGGCCAAGCTGGTGCGCGATGTTTTCCAAACTCTCCACCCAGGACAGTCGATTTTCCCGCCCCAGAAACCCCTTCTCCACATAACTTCTATATTCTGCCTGGTAATTTTCAAATAAGGCCATCATGCCCTGAAGGCGCTCGATTTCCAGTTCGACTCCACTTTGTTTAGCTTGTACTGAGAACAAGGTGCCCTGCTTCTTCGAGACCAGCGAAAAACCACCCGCCAGCAGTAACCCACAACCGCATAAAACCGTCACAAACAGTATGACTCGACCGCGAATCAGTGAAAAATTAACTGCTGCCATCACAGGTAGTCCCGCTCAATTTCAAATTCGATTTCAAAGGAGGGTGGTGCCCGTTCCGCCACTGACCGATTGACATCGGTGCTCGGATGAATATCGAGAGGCAATTTTTTGATAGCCACCTGCGCCACGGCCTCGTGTAGTTCCAGCACTTTGGCAAAGGATTCTATTCGCTCGATAGCCAGGCGGTAGTTACCACTAAAGTTATCTATCTCGCCGGCCAGCATAACTTGCACTTTTTTTGTCGGGTTCGGCGGACTAGAAAGGTCGAGACCAGAATCGTCTTCGGGATCCATGCTGGCTTCTACACGTTGTTGTGATGTCACCGCGGATTGCAAATCACCACCGTCGTTTTCATTAAAAAGGCCGCCCTGCCAGGCAACAGCGACGACCTTCCATTCGAGCGCGGTAATCGACAGGTCGTCAAAATGTTGATAACCAGCGCTGATCACTTCGAATACCTGACTCGGTAGCGGGTTCGGCTTGGCAAGGTTTCTTGCGGCCGTCACCACGGATCTCATTTTTTCAGGTGAAGTATCGCGATCTTTAAACCAGTCCTGCAAAGTCTGTAGTTGCTCGCCAGTGCTGGCTAATCGTATGCCGAGCTGATTCGCCGATTGGTCGATACTTCTAGCGGTCAAAAAACTGTTTGTAAATATCGCAAGAGAAAGCACTACGGCGGTAATACTGGCAGCAAACAAATATCGGTTAAGTTGTTGATGGCGCCTGAAAAAAGCCAGTTTTTCAGGCTTATAATGGGCTTTCCGACGAGGCTTTTTCCCTAGCATAAACGCAGCGAGGGAGGTGAAATTGACTTGCTCGGCGATATCGCTGGCACCGTGATGGGCCACCAACTCTGCTGGCCTGACAAACACGTAACTGCAATTTTCGGCCCGAGCGCTGATATCGAGAGCGGCCCCAACTGCGCGGGGAACGATAAGCAGAACCTGCAGTTCGCCACCCTGAGTCAACATGCGCCGGCTGTTTAGATATTGCCAGGTTCGCTCTATTTCTCGGTTGATGGTTGCGGCTAACTGTTCGCTATCATCGCTCTCTGTCGAGCTAACTCGGCTGAAATAGGGCCGATCCTTGTCATAAAAGGTTTGGCGATAGGTAAGTTTGCCCTCGACTTCTTGCTCAGCAACAATCACGATTGCCTGTGCTTCGCGGTTCAGCGGCTTTATTATTTCCGGGATCAACAGGGGCATGGAATATACGCTGCATATTTCTATGCCTTGGGCAACCAGGATATCCATGTATGGTTCGATGGTGGATATCTCAGTGACACCGGCCAACAGATAGAGGTCGTCCCGACGATCGGTTTTTTGCCTTTCCAATAATTTAAAACTGGTGTATTCGCTGGTTGGAAATAGTTTATTCAGTTTTCTTTCGAGCATCCGATTGCGATCTTTGCCGTGGATATGAGGCAGTTGTTCCTGATGAAACTCCTCGCTGGACAAATCCAGCAGTATGTAGCCAAACGTGTCTTTCCAGTGCTGGCTCGTCTCATCAAAAAGCGATTCGCTTTCCGGCTCGTGTAAAGAGTAACAGGCTTCGATGGATAGCTGCTCGTCTGCCCATCGGTAGACGAGCAGCTTCTGGTCGGTAAAGCGAAAAATTGTTTTTTCTTTTTTCACATTTAAGCCGCTCAAAACTGTATCGTACTAATGGTGTCATAGATGGGGCCGAGCACCGCCAACATAATCCAGCCCAGGATCAAACCCATAAAAACAGTCATGAAAGGCTCGATCATGGCTTGAACTTTGTCGATCAAATCGTTGACATCCCGCGTGTAAAAGTCGCTCACGTTGGCAAGGGACTTACCCAACCCGCCAGTCACTTCCCCTACCTGAATCATTCGCAACACCAGGGCTGGAAATAATTCAGCTTTGGTAAATGCTTCGTTTATGCTGGCGCCTTCCTCTATTTGTTGACGTGTATAGGCGAGCTCGCCCGCTAAGTATGCATTGGTAACGGTTTCTTTACTGATTTCCAGGCAATCAAGTACGCTGATTCCAGCGTCATAAAGCAGCGCGAAATTACGGGTAAAGCGCGATAGCATAATTTTTTTTAGCGCTTCACCCATAAGGGGGATTTTTAACTTATGCTCATCAAACCAGTACCGCGCTCGAACACTTTGTTTTAACACCTGTTTACCCACCAGGAACAAAATGGGAGGAGCCACAAGAATAAACCCCCAGTAATTGACAAATATTTCAGATACATAAATAAGCACCCGAGTGACCAAAGGCACATCCTGGCCCATCGATAAAATAAAGCTAACCAGTTTAGGCACCAGGTAGATCATCAAAAAGCAGATCACCGAAAATACGATCACGCCTACAAACAACGGATACATCAACAGTTTTCTAGTTTTATTAATTACATCGTCCTGCCAGCGCAATGTGTCCTTGAGTTCGCCAAAAATGTGTACCATATTGCCCGTTTGTTCGCCTGCAACAATCAGTTTTGTCGTCATCTCATTAAATATTCGAGGGTGCTCTTCCATAGCTTCCGATAGTGTCTGCCCGCCAGAAATTCCTTCGATCAACCCCGCAGTCATTTCCTGCATGGCATATGATGAGGCACTGTCGCGCATTTCAATCAAGGCATCTATAATGGCTATGCCAGCGCCAGCCATTTGCTCTAAATCGATAAAGAATACAATTAGGGCGCGTCGATCAATGCTAGAGCCAGAGAATAATCGACTGTGTTTTTTTGCCGGTTTGGCACTAATTAATTCGTGACCATATTTATCGAGACGAAACTCCAGGTCTTCGATGTTGTTTGCCGCGATTGAGCCAGTGATTCGCTTACCCTTTCGGTCGATGGCCTTGTATGCAAACTGCGCCATTATCGTAGACTCATGTCGGGTTTAACCTGGCGCTAAAATCTACCGCCCGTGATAATTCATCGAGAGTCGTATCGCCGATATGAACACGGGCCAGACCATCGTCAATGAGGCGAGTAAAACCTTTTGATTCCGCCAATTCTCCGAGTGCTCGGACTGAAGCACTTTTGGCAACAAGCTCGTCCAGGTCATCGTCCATTTTAAGAATCTCTAACAATGCCAGACGCCCTTTGTAGCCTCTTTGTCCACAGCGTTCACAGCCCACTGCTTGGTAGATATATTCCGGGACATGCCCCGAAGTCGCCAATAACTGCCTTTCGATTTCACCTGGTGCAACCTGCTCGCGACAATCGATACATAATTTGCGAATCAGTCTTTGCGCAACCACACCAATGATATTGCCAGCAACAATGCCTGGCTGGATTCCGATGTCCAACAATCGCGCAAATGATCCGAGAGCGGAGTTTGTATGCAAGGTTGAAAATACCTGATGGCCTGTCATCGCCGCCCTAAAACCCATGTTGGCAGTATCAAGATCTCGCATCTCGCCGACCAGGATAATATCGGGGTCTTGACGCATTAATGAGCGAATACCATCGGCAAAATCCATTTTGACTGACGAATTTAAGGATGACTGTCGAATCATATTCATAGAATATTCAACCGGATCCTCCAACGTCATTATGTTTACGGTTTCATCGTTTAAGTGGTTAAGCAAGGAGTAGAGTGTTGTCGTCTTGCCGCTACCAGTAGGTCCAGTCACCAGAATAATACCTTCGGGCCGAGCCATCATAAGTTTCAGCGTAGTGCGATGATGGTCCGGGATATCGAGATCGTCCAGCGGAATAATCGCTTTACTCCTGTCCAGAATACGCAGAACAATATTTTCTCCATGCACGGTTGGCTGGGCCGCGACTCTGAAATCAATCGGAAATCCAGAAATTTTCAGCGATATATGGCCATCCTGAGGCGCTCGTGTTTCAGCAATGTTCATGTCAGCAAGCACTTTTACTCTAACGACAATGGATGGCCAGTATTTCCTGTGCAAACTTCTTACTTGGCGGAGCACACCATCGATGCGATAACGCACCCGTAAAAAACCTTCTTCCGGCTCAAAATGTATATCCGATGCACCTTGTTTGACCGCATCGGTTAGAAATGCATCGACCAAACGAACCGTTGGGTGACTGTATTCGGCACGCTCAATATTCTGTGTCTGTGCGTCAACCTCACCTGTCTCAATCTCCTGCAAAATACCGTCTATAGATAATTCATATCCATAAAAACGGTCGATGGCAGCAATAATGTCCGCATCACTGCTTAGCACAGGCTCCACCTGTATCTCGGCTGGTAGCAGCGCATCAATACGATCAAGTAACAAAATATCGAAAGTATCAGACATCGCGATCATTAATTTATTTTGATCGGGATCGAAGCTGAACGGCATAACATTGAGTTTCGTGGCTAGTTCTTTGTCGATAAAGGCGAAAGCCTCTGCATCCGGCACTACATCGTTAAGTTTAACGCTGTCATAGCCAAGTGATTCACCTAGCGCGTCGTTAAGAACAGACTCGGTTAAAAACCCAAGGTTGACGAGTATTTCACCCAATTTGGCAGGTGATCGCTTCTGTTCGAGTAACGCAATTTTCAGTTGGTCCGGGCCAATAACGCCCTTATCAATCAGCTGGTCACCGATTCTCTTTTTCTTGGGTGCAGACTGAACCGCAGCAGAGCTCATGGCAAAACCTTTGACAATTCCTGCAAACGTCGCCGAATATCACTCTCAGAGAACCCGGCGGCCTGTTTGCTGAGGAGCTCTAACGCCCTTCTATAGTAGCGTACAGCGATTTCGGGTTTATTCATTTGATCTAGACTAACGGCTAAATTAAACGCATAGTCTGGGTTTTCAGAATCAAGAGAAAGCGCTTCAAAATAGGCGGCTTGAGCTGCCGGCCAGTTGTTTCGGCGGACATAGAAGCTACCCAGACTTGCGTGGAGAATATGCTGATCTGGATAATCGACAAGCAATTGCTTGAGCTGGCTACCTGCGGCAAGATTGCTTGAATCCATGGCCTCAATATTAATCAAACCTACTTTGGCAAAAAGATTTTCAGGGTTTTTATTTAGCACCGAAAAATAAGCGTTTTTAGCTTGCGCCAATAAGCCACGATTAGACAGGATATTGGCTAGCCCGACCATCGCACTAACGTCATCAGATTTTAACTTCAATACTCGACGATATCCCTCTTCAGCTAGATCCATGTCGCCTTGTTGAAGTGCTCGTTCAATGATAGATCTTTCACGCAGAGCATAATCGGGCATTTGTCTTTTGCTGATTTTAATACCACTGGCTACAGTTTCAGTTGTGTCTCCGGATAAATCACGCCCGGCTTCGTTACCGTAGTTGCCAGGTCGCATATTCTCTCGCGCGGCCATATATCTATCTGCCTGGCTAGCTACGGATGGATTTTTGTCAGATATCAACACACCCGTCGAGCCGATCTCTTGTTCCGTTGATTCTTCCGTAATTGAATTAATAACTTCCTGTTTCTCTATCAGAGTCCCATCATTCACTTTTGAATTGTTAAGGTTAATGGATGGAGATACCGCCAGCTGACCTTTAGAGCTTTCTTGTAAAGCGGAACCCTCTATTTCCCGAGCACTTTCCAGATTTGTCGATACGATTTCATTATTAGTTACCCCCGTTGATCCCATTACGCTCTTTTCTAGAGAATCGTCCTCCCATCCCCCCTGCTGATTTGGCAACTTAGGGCTGCCAGTAGACCAGTCCCCGTTGAGATACAGCACCGCACCTGTCACCACAAAAAACCCCAGCAGAACAAGCACTATCGGAATTCCGTACCTAACTAACGGGCTAGGCTTCACTCGGTTTTGAAAGACATTTGTGGCCAAATTGCGGCCCTGGTTATGATGAGGATGGGCTAAATCTTCATGGCGTTCTGCCGCTGGCGAGCTCTGACTCGAGAAACTCCCCTCGGCAAGCGGGGTCAGTGTCAATGTCTCCTTATCTTTAACAGTCTTATTTTGTGAAGCGTCTGTATCTTGAAGTTTTTCTTCGGAGGCGCTGCCGGCAAAATCCGTTGCTCTTTGACTATTACTCACAGGGTCTGAATCAGAAGTAACAGAAACTTCTGGACTGATACTTTTTGGTGATTCTGTTGTTAGACCGGGTTGCGGCCCTGGTTCTGGATCAAGATCTAAAGCAAGCCTCTCTTCTTGAGGCGGAGCTGGATCGTCAACTCTTTCTGCCTCTTTTCGTCCTTTCGCCGCCTCTTTGAGGGCGTCCAGTAAAAGACTCACCGGTTTTTACTCCGTTGACCCATTGCCCGGCTCCACGATATTTCCAGGTAAATAGTTGCGATACACGCTTAACTCTTTACTTGCCAAACTTGCCCGTTTTATTATTGTTGGACGGATGAAAACAATCAGCTCCGATTTGGAATAGCTATTATTCCGGTAACTAAATAGATCGCCAATATATGGAAGCTTCGAAAGCCCAGGCACTCCAGAAGTATCTTCCTCGTGCTGATCTTGCATCAAACCACCAATAATTGCTGTATCACCACCTTCAATTTGCATCACCGATTCCATCTCGCGCACAGAAATCTCAGGGATTAAGCTTACCGTATCACTCGCAGCCAACGCCGGGTTAGGGTCTGTGACAAACCTCAAGACTCGTGAAATAGTGGGGCGAACACTTAGGGTTACCGTATCAACAGTCGATATTTGTGGGGTGACACTCATCACTAACCCGACAGGCACACTATGAATATCAGACGTAAATGTCCGATTGACAAAGTTGTCTTGCACATCCTCTTCGACATCAATAGTGAAATAAATCAGATTATCGACGACTTTTAATAGTGCAGTTTGATTGTTTAAAACCATAAGCTTAGGCGTAGACAACACCTTGGCATTACCAAACTCGCTTAACAAACTCAAAGTGGCATTGATATCATGCTTGCCAGAACCGGTGTAAGTAACGGTTGAGACCGGTGCGCCGCTTAGATTGGCGCCGAGCAAGCTCTGGGTGAAGTTGAGACCACTTGCGCCGTTCTGTATCAATCGAGTCCAATCTACCCCAGCTTGAAAATCATCATTAAGCTCTACTTCGATAATGCTCGCTTCAATCAATACCTGGCGTTTTGCGCCATCGACCACCTCATCCAAAAACGCCTGTATTTGCTGATGGGTTTTTTGCGTAGCCTTGATAGTCAGAGTGCCACTTTCAGCGTTGACAATAATGCTGTTTTCTACGTTTTGTGCCTGGTCTAATTCCGCGCTCTCGCCCCCTTCATCTCCACCCGCATCACCAAACAAAACCGACTGGGTACTATCGCCGCCATACACGATTGCCTGAATATTCTGCACCAACGTTTGCCAAAAATGGTTGCCTGATACGTTTTCAATAACTGTTGAGGAATTATTGTTACCACTTCCACCGCCAGTTGACCCGCCCTCTACCGCGCCAACACCCGTTGTCGCTACTTCTGTCGATATCGACACCAAAGAGTGACTTGATCGATCCATATTAAGGTAATCCACATCGTAGTGAACAAAATATGGTCGATCTTTTTCTATAACTAAAACATTATTTACATAGCTATAACGGATATCCGACAGCACAACAATACGATCAAGAATCTGGAACAAGGTTTGGTCTACAGCGTTTATGGTAACGCGCCCCTCAATATCTGATGCAATATCGATATTTAAAGCAGCGTCCCGGCTCAGGGCAAACAATAATCCACGCAAATCAACATCATTTACGACGACAGAATAAAATTCCTCCTCCCCTTTATCGGAACCTACATGGTGCAAAGTAGGGCTTAATACCGGAGCGGGAATCTGTCCTGCAATAACACCCGTTTCACTATCGGCATTAATGTGCTGGTCTGAAATTTTAGTCGGTGGCGATGCGCAAGCAAACAGGAGGATTGATGACAGCGCAGCAATTCTGCCAATTATTCTTATTTTGATCATATTTTAGTCAATATATCAATTAGATAGGATGGAACTTTACCATACTATTCTAAAGTAATACATTAACTAGATACTCGGTATTTCTTGCCAATTTTGAGAACTACAACACAAATACCGTCCATGATGAATCCGGAACCATCAGCCCAGGTAAAGATAAACTTGAAAGGTCAGAACAAAGGTGATGATGCCCACACCGTGTTGGTTGAACCAGGTAACTAGCGTATCGTGTAAGTTGATTATAGGCCGAGTTGAATTATTCAGCGAAACAACAAAGGATCCTTTAACCCAATAACCGTCAAGGTCGTAAGACAATCATGTCAATAAACCCAGAAACTACTAGGCTCGCCATCGATACCTACTTCATTGGCGAAGCCGCCGAGATGATCTGTATTCTTGGTGTTAGTGCCGTATTAAGTTAGTGCTCCCTCGTCCTATGGGCAAAGTTTAGCGATTTCGTCCCGTTTGGTTATTCCTGCACGGGAAATGGCATCGTGAAAAAGATCTACTAGAATTAAATAGGGAAAAGGCCACCAACCCCAACGAGTTTCGACTGGGCCAATCTTCCTAAATTGAGGCATATGTTATGAAATTAGAATTGGTTAGATCACTTGGTTTCTCGTTAGTACTTGGTGTCGCGCTGCTCCTCAGTGCATGTGATGGACCCGTTAGTAAGCAGGATGGACAAAGCGAGCAGACTAAAGCCGACGTCGAAACCGAAGCACAGTTGATTGCCCGTGCCGGGGCGCCATTATTTGCAGGTATGGGTACCCATCGCCATAACATCACAACCAGTGCTCCGGGCGCTCAACGCTATTTCGATCAAGGGCTAATACTGGCTTTTGCATTCAATCATGCGGAATCGATCCGCAGCTTTAAGGCTGCCCAGAAGCTCGACCCAAATTGTGCTATGTGCTACTGGGGTGAAGCGCTGGCAACTGGACCAAATATCAATGTCACGAGTAATGGTAAGGCCATTATGGCCGACAAAGATCGTGAAATAGCCTATATCGCATTACAGAAGGCGCTCCTTCTGGCTGACCAGGCAAGCGAGCAAGAGCAGGATTACATCAAGGCCTTAAGTGCGCGATATAACGGCGATGCTTCGACTCCCCGCGCTCCCCTTGATGAAGCCTATGCCGCAACAATGGGTCAGCTTGCGGAAAAATACCCAGATGATATGGACGCCGCTGCCCTTTATGCCGAAGCCCTGATGAATACCATGCCATGGAACTACTGGGCGGATGATGGCAATCCAAAACCAGATACTGTTAAAGTCATTTCGTCGCTTGAACGTGTGCTCGAAAAATCTCCCAATCACCCACTAGCAATTCATCTCTATATCCATGCCGTAGAAGCGTCATCGGCGCCAGATCGAGCCGAAGCTAGTGCTGATCGTTTAGCGGCACTGGTGCCTGGCGCTGGGCACCTGGTTCATATGCCCGCGCACATCTATTGGCGTTTAGGCCGGTATCATGACGCCTCCAGCGCAAATATTGAAGCAGCTCGCATAGACGAAGAATACATCGCCCAATGTAACGCTCAGGGCTTCTACCCGGCCCTTTATTATCCACATAACATCCACTTTCTGTGGGCGGCATCCACGATGGAAGGACGCAGCGAACTGTCAATAGAATCGGCCCTTCGTGTTGCAAAAAATATTAAGTTAGAACAGGTCGAGCAGTTCCCGACCATAGAGTTTTTTCGCACTATTCCCCTGCTCTCTTACGTGCGCTTTGGCAAATGGCAGGAAATAATGGATCACCCGGAGGAGCCAGAAAAATATAATTTTTCTGCGGGGATCAGGCATTACGCAAAAGGTGTTGCTTATGCCGCGATAGGCGACCTCGATGCGGCCCGGGCCGAGCAGGCACAGATTCCGCCGCTGGCCGAAACCGCATCAATAAACTTTTTAGATCGCCGAGATTTCCCGGCCAGCACCCTGCTGAATATCGCAGATAATTTATTACTGGGCGAACTGGCCTATCGTCAGGATAACCATGGCAAGGCGATTCAATATTTTGAAAAAGCCGTCGCGCAGCAGGATAGCCTGCCTTATACCGAGCCACCCTTCTGGTACTACCCTACAAGACAATCCCTCGGCCAGGCCCTCGTGGAAGCGGGACGTAATGCTGACGCAGAAGCGGTTTATCGTCGAGACCTTGAAGAATATCCCCGCAACGGCTGGTCCATGCGCGGACTGGTCAATGCGCTTGAGGCCCAGGGCAAAACTGAGGAAGCTACAGAACTTAGCGAAACCTTTAATCAGATTTGGCAAATGGCCGATATTGAAGTCACCGGATCAAGAATTTAACTAAAAAATGTCCAACTAAATTTGGAGAAAACTATGCGTGAATACAAGCGATTTTATATCAATGGTCAATGGGTTGATCCCACCGTAGCCGATGAAATAGATGTCATAAACCCCGCCACCGAGGAAGTCTGTGCTCATATCTCTCAAGGCACAGTAGACGACGTTAATAAAGCTGTCGCTGCTGCGAAAGCTGCTTTTGAAAGCTTTAGTCGTACTTCTCGCAAAGAGCGCATTGAGTTACTCGAAAGCTGCATAGCGGTTTACAAGAAACACTACAAAGATATCGCTGATGCCATTTGTGAAGAAATGGGAGCGCCCAAAGGCTTTGCCAACGGCGCTCAGGCCTATTGTGGCCAGGGACATTTAGAAGAAGCAGCCAGGGTGCTAAAGACCTTTGAGTTTGAAGAGGACATGGGTAAGCATCGCATATTCAAAGAGCCTATCGGCGTATGCGCATTAATAACTCCCTGGAACTGGCCCGTCAACCAGATTGGCTGCAAGGTTGGCCCGGCACTGGCGGTGGGTTGCACCATGGTACTCAAGCCTAGCGAAGTGGCTCCGCTTTCAGCCTATATATGGTCTGAAGTAATGCATGAGGCTGGTGTACCCCCCGGTGTATTTAATATGGTAAATGGCAACGGTGCGGTCGTCGGTACAGCGCTATCGACTCATCCAGATGTTGATATGGTGTCTTTTACCGGTTCAACACGGGCAGGTTCACTGGTGGCCCAGAATGCAGCACCTACCGTAAAGCGGGTCACTCAGGAGCTCGGCGGTAAATCACCTAATATTATTCTGGACGATGCCGACCTCGAAGCCGCTGTGACCTGGGGTGTCAAGGATATGTATGGCAATAGCGGCCAATCCTGCAATGCTCCCTCACGCATGCTTGTGCCTGCCGCCAAGCTAAGCAAAGCGGAAGCTATTGCGGCTAAAGTCACCGAAAAGGTCGTCGTCGGCGATCCAACTGCTGATAGCACCACCATCGGCCCGGTGGTATCTGAAGTACAGTTTGACAAAATTCAGGGCTTAATTAGAAAAGGTATTGAAGAAGGTGCCAAAGTGGTTATTGGTGGCCCTGATCGCCCGGAGGGCCTGGATAAAGGTTATTACATTCGACCAACAGTCTTCTCGGAAGCGAACAATGAGATGACTATCGCCCGGGAAGAAATATTTGGTCCGGTGCTCACCATGATCCCCTACGAAACCGAGGCAGAAGCCATTCGAATCGCCAACGATACACCCTATGGCCTGGCAGCCTATATACACAGCGGCGATATCAAACATGCCAGAGAAGTCGCCACAAAATTAAGGGCTGGGAACGTTCATATCAACGGGGCTTCTGGCGGCTTCGGTGTGCCCTTTGGAGGCTTCAAACAATCTGGTAACGGTCGGGAATGGGGCCATCATGGCTTTGCTGATTACCTGGAGATTAAAGCTGTTGAGGGTTATGGCACTTAGTGTTTTTTGCCCCGCTAAAAACTTGTGACTGGTAAAATACTCTTGCTAGCTCATCGCAATGCCATAAACAGGCATCGAGCTGGGTGACCTCTTAATTTTCGGCTCAAATGCAAAACTGCCTGACAGAATTCAAACAGCTAGATCGAGGTGTCGATATTCTGGAAAGCCATTTGCTGATTTAAACTTGTTCAGGTGGCGGCTAAAAATTTTGTAGTTTGCGACACTATCCAGTTCGTCAATCAGCTCGTATAAGCCGCCATAGCTGCGACGACAACAGTCAACATAGTCCTTAAGTACGTCGATTAACCCTGACCCTTGTGATCGCAAAAGATAATCATTGATTTGCAGGAAATAAACAGCACTCCCCCAATACATCACTGAATATTTACCGTCTCTCCTCAGACGAGTGATTGTCTTAACGAATGGCCTGGCAGGATAAGCAAAATTGCGCCTCGCCGTGTCTAGACTGCGCGTGTAGCGATGCCCTTTTTCATGCTTACTTAGCACGCTCATAGATTCCATCACCTGATATTGCATAAAGCTGGCAAAACCTTCTGCAAACCAGGCATGACGAGCGCCAAGATAGGGTAATATTAAATGGCTAAATTCATGTGCCGCTGTCCAGTCGTTGCGAAAAGCATCAAGGGGATAAGCGGGATCGACATAGAAATCGACTCCCAGCTTATGGCCTCGACGGGTATTTGCCCAGGGTACTGGTTCACTGGCCCCATCTTGGCGATATATGTTGATATGGAACTTGAATGGTAAAGGTCCTACCAGTTTTTCAACATGCGTAATAACCTCTGAACTCCAGGCTCTCAACTTTTGTTGCTCGGCCGTGGTGAACCTGTCTTTCCAGTGAATAGATGAGTCAGCGCGGGTAATCATTGGTGCACAAAGACCAATCAGAAATACCACAATAAAGAAAATGACGTGTCCCCACCACTGCTGATTTAAGTCGTTTACCAAAGAATATCGGCGATATTGCATTCCGTGGTGCCCCCGTCAGTAATGATTAGCATCGGATAAATTTATACCTGCACAATAAATCTGACTAACAGGAATCGGGATAGTTGCGTCTACCCTACCCTCGCGCTCAATCCGAACTTACCCAAACCAAACCAAACCAAACAAATGTACACCGAGACCTAAACATGATAGAAATTAAAATCTATTAATTAACAATTAACCTGCTGCTAAGGAGATCGAAAAATGACTACCGTCGCTTCCATCGAAAACTTTGATCCAGACGCTTTAAGACAAAAATATAACGAGGAAAGAGAGAAGCGCCTGCGCGCTGACGGCAACGCGCAATATCAGGAAATGAAAGGCGATTTTTCGTATTTCCTCGAAGACCCCTACGTGGAGGAGCCCATCGTTCGAGAACCTTTAGAAGACGAAGTGGAAGTGGCAATCATCGGTGGCGGACTTGGCGGCCTGTTAGCGGGCGCGCGCATGCGTGAGGCCGGTATAGAAGATATTCGAGTCATAGAAAAAGGCGCGGGGTTTGGCGGCACCTGGTACTGGAACCGCTACCCAGGTGCAGCCTGTGATATCGAGGCCTACACTTATCTGCCTTTATTAGAAGAACTCAACTTCATGCCGCCGCGTAAGTACTGTGATGCGCCTGAGATTTTGGCCCACTGTCGAAGAATTGCCGAACACTATCGGCTCTATGACAAGGCCTGCCTGCAAACAGAAGTTACAGAGATGGTCTGGGACGAAGGCACCAGACGCTGGACGATCCATACCGACCGCAATGACAAAATAAAAGCGCGCTTTGTCATCATGGTCAACGGGCCTTTGAACCGCCCAAAACTCCCCGGCATAAAGGGTATTAGCGACTTCAAGGGTCACACCTTCCACACCAGCCGGTGGGACTACAACTATACCGGCGGTGATGCTCGTGGCAATTTGACCGGCCTCAAAGGCAAGCGTGTCGGCATTATTGGCACCGGCGCAACAGCTGTCCAATGTGTGGCTTTTGTCGGGGAAAGCGCTGACCAACTGTATGTTTTTCAACGTACACCATCCGGTGTCGATCCCAGAAATGATCATGACACCGATATGGAGTGGGCGGCCAGTTTGGAACCCGGCTGGCAAAAACAGCGACAAAAGGATTTTACCGCCATATTGACCGGGCGCGGCGGCCGTCGCGGCGAGATCGATCAGCTGGATCAATTCGATGACGCCTGGGTCGAGATGGGGAAAATTTATCGTCGCCGTATGCGCGAAGCCGGTAAAGACGTGCCAAAAGAGGAAGTTGCCAGAGTCTATGAGTTAGCTAACTTCGAAAAGATGGAAAACATTCGCAATCGCGTCGATAACATCGTTAAAGACAAAGATGTCGCCGAAGCCCTGAAACCCTATTACGCCTTTATGTGCAAGCGGCCCTGCCTGGACGATCGCTACCTGTCCACCTTCAACCGTGACAACGTCGAGCTGGTCGATACCAAAGGTCTGGGTGTCGATGTGATTACTGAAAACGGCGTAGTGGTGGATGGCAAAGAGTACGAAGTCGACTGCCTTATATTCGCCACCGGATTTGAAGTGGGCACCGATTACACCCGCCGCTCCGGCTACAATTTAATTGGCGTAGACGGTATTAGCCTTGAAGAAAAATGGAGCAAGGGCATGATCTCCTACTATGGTATTCACAGCCATGACTTCCCCAATTGTTTCCTCATTGGCAACGGCCAGGCCTCGTTTACTGCCAACTATCCTGATGGCCTGGACGAAGGCGCTAAGCACATCGCCTACCTGGTGAAATACTTTGATGAAAATAATATCACCCGCGTAGATACTACCGAAGATGCTGAAAAAGCGTGGTCAGCCGAAGTCGTCGGCACCAAAGCCCGCGGGCCTCAGGGCGGTTCAGGCTGTACGCCAGGTTACTACAATCTTGAGGGGCAACACGACCCAAGAGCCCGACATAACCAGCCCTACGGCGGCATGATGGGTGCCAATAAGTATTTTGAAAAACTAGAGGAATTTCGGGACGGCGACCTGATGCCAGGCCTCGTCATTTCCTAATCTGGCTGAATAATTTCCCATAATATGGCCATTCAATATTGATCTAAATTCAATATTGATCTGACAAGTATCAGGTTTTCAAGCGAGACCTGTAGGGTCACACTTGGGAACGGTGAGAGCAAGTTGAATTGTTTCATTGCACATATTTCCCAGATAAACCAATCATGCTGAATGACTAGGTAATTCTAAAATGAGCCCCTCTTGTCGAGACGGAGAATAATGATGAAAAGGTACTTCCTTGCCCTCCTGTTTGCCTCACTCAGCATGATTACCGTTAATAGTCTGGCCGTTGATATGGATGAGACTATGGCCGCACGAATAACCAAACAACTAAACGCGACCGGGCGCAATCAATACGACAACATTAAGGATGCCGGCAGAAAACCCATTGAAGTGGCGCGTTTTTTTGGCGTCGAAAATGGAATGACAGTGCTCGATATGGCCACCGGGGGCGGCTACAACGCCGAGATACTGTCAGCAGCGGTAGGTCCAAAGGGCATTGTTTACGCTCAGAACTCACATCTTGTATTGCGCCTGTTGAACGGTGCTCACCACAAGGCGATACTCGCTCGGCTGGATGAAGACCGCCTTGCCAATGTTCGATACATCGTCGTCAATGCCAAGGATATGCCATTTCAGCATTCGATCGACCTGGTGTTCTGGGCTTTTAATCTCCACGATGTTTACAACAGCGGTGGCGAAAAGGCCGCACTTAACGATCTGCGAGCCATGCGGCTGGCACTTAAGCCCGGCGGAGTTATGGCGATCAGCGATCATATTGGCGTTGCCGGCAATGACAACGAAGCGCTACACCGAATAGAGACAGCTACCATTGTTGATCTGCTCAACAAGGCGGGATTCGTTATCGAGGCAAAGTCTAATTTGCTTGCCAATCCCGACGATGATCACAGCCAGTCAATTTACACTGATGGCTTGCGATATCACACCGACCGAATTCTCGTGCGTGCCCGCAGGCCGATGTAGATCGATCCTCTTACTGGCCAGATAAAAATATCGGTAAGGTGAAAGCGAACAGCTTCACCCTCAGTCAATACATTGCCGACGACAGGCTAGACAGGTTGTAACTCAAAGCACTGCCAAAGACTTCCAAACGAATCGAATTGGCTGGCCCCTCAATTTCTTGTATAGAAAACACCGCCACCTTTTTACGTCTAGAATATCAGCACGAGCGGCAGAGACAGCTGTATTCGACAACAGCTTTATGATAGCTTACCGACGTAATAATCATTCCCAACAGATATGGAGGGTGACATGAAAAGCATCCACAAAATAATCGCCAGCCTGAGCCTTGGTGCCATGGTCATCGTTTATATATCCGCCTGTTCTGAGTCGGATCAAATGACTTCTTCATCTTATGAACCGCCACGTAATTCACAGGGCCACCCTGATATCCAGGGTATATGGGATTTCCGCACCTTGACGCCCCTTGAGCGCCCAGCCGAACTGGCTGATAACAAAGCGATATTTACGCCGGAAGAAGCCGAAGCGTTTCGTCAGCAAGCCGTGCAAAAAAATGATACTGATAGCCAAAGAGATATTCCCGCTGCTTTTGATGTTGAGGGAGCCTACAACAGTTTTTGGTGGGATTTCGGCACGAGTATGACCGAAGATCGGCGGACATCTCTCATAGTGGATCCGCCAAATGGACGTTTGCCTGACCTCACTCCAGAAGCATTGGCAATTTTAAAAGAGAATGCCAGAAGAATCCCGCCCGTGCGTGATCTCGGCTCGCTTGGTATGTCTACATTTCGCCCCGCAGGGCCAGAATCTCTAGGGCTTTCCGAGCGCTGCCTCTCTGGTTTCAATGCCGGCCCACCGCTCAGCCCAAGTGCTTACAACAATAACCTCCAAATAATTCAGACGCCGAATCACGTCGTGCTGGTCACGGAGATGATTCACAACGCCCGTGTCGTGCCGATGGATGGACGCCCACATTTGCCAGAAGAGCTAACTGAGTGGTCAGGCGATTCACGCGGTCACTGGGAGGGCAATACCCTGGTCGTCGAAACCACAAACTTCTCAAACAAAATCCCGGTTTTCCAATTGCCGTTCGCTCTGGATAAGCCTGGCGAGAGCGGTGCAACAGGGTTTGGCAAGAACTTTTACCTGACCGAACGGTTCACCCCGATCAGTGATTCACGTTTACATTACGAATATACAATCAACGATCCCAATACCTTTACCCAACCCTTCACAGTCGCCATCCCCATGAAAGCATCCGAAAACCAGATGTTTGAATATGCCTGCCACGAGGGTAACTACGCCATGCCGGGAATGCTAAAAGGCGCGCGCCAGGCTGAAAAAGAGGAGCTTGCTGCGCACTGAATTTTAAGAATAGCTCAAAATAATTTAGGCAGGAATCGCGCGATTTTATATGTTGAAAGAAAGACTCGGAAAAACCGAATCAAGCATTTTTAACCGCCCGACTCACTATCGAATAATGAACTTCAAATAATCTGCAATCTCATTCATTGTGTAATCAGCTGTCGCATACGCTTCTGCCATCGCTATTTTTCTGGTCTGGTGATCCGCCTGGTAATAAGCTAACGGCTTAACCCGTGAGCGACGCTGCGCTCCCGGTATTTCTTTGAGCTCGAGCGTGTCTTTAAGAAGTTTCTGTATCTGCTCAACCCCGAATTCAGGTTGCAAATGCGCCACTTTATCCCGGCTATTATTAATCACTGGATATTATTAATCACTGGGTATAAGAGGTCTGACATGGGTATTCATTGTTCACATCTGGATAAGCGAGAAAGAACCCTGATTAAAGATTGGCATGGCCAAGGTCTTAGTCGAATTAATTGCTGGACGACTCAAAACCTGCGCACCTGAACGTTACATTTGTCATGAATTGATTTATCAGTACATCTACAAAAGGCTCCTCACCCCATAACCTACCTGGTCAGGAAACATAAGAAACGACGTACGAAACATTCCTGCCGATATCGTGTTGAACGCATTAAAAACAGAGCCTCCATCGCGCTTCGACCCGATGATGTTGAGACACGAGAAGCCGTCAGCCACCTGGGAAGTGACTCAGTGATGGGCACCGACAGACAATCAGGGTTAAATATTATCGTCGAGCGAGCCAGCCGCTTGGTGAACATCTCTTTGATGCCAAATAAAGCACCGCAAGCAACAAAAGTGGTGACCCTCCGGTGCCTGTCCAAACACCCAGGCACACTCTTTAAAAGTATCGCCTACGATAACGGCTCAGAAAATGTCTTGCGCCACGAGATTAACGACAAGCTGGACGCCAGATCTAATTTTTATACGCCCTACCACAGCTGGAAAAAGAGCACCGTAGAGCAAATAAACAGCCTGATCAGACGCTACTTTCCCAAAGGCACGGACTTCAATGAGGTAAGCGCTCATGATATCAACCGAGTTGAAAAACTACTCAACAACCGACCAAAAAAATGTTTGAATCACCAAACACCCTACGAGGTGTTTAAACAGGCTTGTGGTGCACTTGTAGATTGTATGTGGCCGTCGGCTAAGACTGGGTGGGCCCGGAACCTTTTGGCATGTAGCAGGCGATTGCATTCGCAGCCAACAGTGACCTCCGGCTACGAGACATTAAAACTATGGTCAAGTTTGGAATTAGTGATTATTTGAACATGTTAAAGAAAAGAGGTTTTCGGTATATCTATAAATATTTTATTGAAAATCATTTTTTTGACATAAAAAGAGGTGTGGATACCCATGCTTGGCTTCCAATTGAAAACTTTGATAATGGCATTAGAAATTTGGAACATGGCGTGCTTTATATGTGTAGCTCGAGTAGTGTTATAAAACAGTCAACAAAAAAAATGCGAAAGCTAGCTAACTTTGATTTTAGAGAGGCTGATTTTATTGATGTTGGTTGTGGTAAAGGAAAGGTGATTCTCGTTTGGGATGAAATGTTAGATGAGAATATAAGAATTATTGGTATTGATTACTCTAAAAGCCTGGTGTCAATATGTAAAAACAACCTCGACAAGGCCGGTTCTAAACGTGATATTAATATAATTGAGGGCGATATTACAAAGATTGATTTTGACAGTTTTAAAAGGAACCTTGTTATATATATGTACAACCCTTTTGATGAAAATATTCTATCGGAATTTATTTCTTTGCTTGGCAATAAAAACGTTTGCATTATATATAATAATCCCGTTCATCAACAAACATTAATCGATGGCGGTTTCCATATAGTTTACGAGCAAAAAGGACGACATAAAAATTACGATTTTACTTTATTTGTTAAATAATACAGAAATTTTGTGCAGCGATCTTGGGTCTAGAATTGTAACTGCTTTGTAAACAAAGGAAATATCAATGATGTTACTCCGGCTTTGTTGTAGCAAGCGCCTAAAACACATCCCCAGGTACCCTCACCCAGCCTTCCATTAAGGAAAAATTAAGGGGTCAGCTAGGAATGGCACTTACTTAAGAGTTAAGTCGTTGAATACAGGCTGTGTTTAAGGGAAAAAGAGGCTGGCTAACGAGCTAAAATTTGGTTGACCAAAACTAGATTCAAGCTCAGGAGCCAGCCTTTATGCACTCTAGCCAACGCTCAACCCATTATCAACAGAAACGTGTCAATTATCACGCCACTCACAACGATTCCTACCAGTTTTTCAATCTGCTCACCACGCCAGAGTTCTTCGATCACCTGGAAGAACATTTACCAGCGCATCGCGAGCGGCTGTTTCCTCCCACCGAAACCCTCAGCGTGGCCCGCGTAGCGTAGTGGCCAGTCGATGTTTCTGGCTCAGGCTATGAATGAAGATCGCTCCTGCCAGCGCATCGTCAACGATGCTGCTATCAAACGTTTAGTGGGAGGATTACCCTCATGCAGTACCCGTACCGGCGCTTATTGCCGAGCCAGGCAGCGCTTGCCTTTATCCATGCTAAGCAGCCTGACCTGCTGTGTAGGCAACACGATTAGCCAGCAAAGCTTACCGCAATGGCGCTGGCGCAACCGCTCGGTCAAGTTGGTCGATGGCACCACGATTTCCATGCCAGATACAGCGGATAATCAAACTACCTATCCCCAGTTGTCTGGACAGGAACCGGGATTGGGCTTTCCTATATGCCGGTTAGTGGGTTTGCTCTGTCTTGGTAGTGGAGCCTTGCTGGATTCAGCCATCTCACCCCTGAAAGGCAAGGGAAATGATGAACAATCGCTACTGCGTTCCATGCTGGGAACGTTAAACCAGAATGATGTGTTACTGGGCGATGCTTATTATGCGACGTATTTTCTGTATTGTTCCTTGCAGAAGATGGGGGTGGATGCGGTCTTTGAGCAGAGCCTGCCCCGTGAAACGCTTTGGGTAGCAGGGCTCCAGGCGCTTGAATACCGACTTCAGAAAAGGCACCCGCTTAGGTGAACGTGATCACTTGATCACTCTCAGTAAGGCCCGAAAGTGCCCCCGATGGATGACGCAAGAAGACTATGATCAAGCCCCTGATTCAGTCGTTATTAGAGAGCTTTATACGGGCGGGAAAATCCTGGTCACCACGCTATTATGTGCCAAAACAACCCCCAAAAAGGACGTGCAGGCATTGTACAAAAAGCGCTGGAATGTTGAGCTTGATCTCAGAAATATCAAAACCACGCTGGGCATGGATGTCTTGAGTTGTCGTACACCCCAGATGATACAAAAAGAGATTCAAGTGTACCTACTGGCTTATAATCTCATCCGTTACATCATGCTTCATTCCGCCTTGTTGGCTGATATATCGCCAAGGCAGATCAGCTTTAAGCACAGCCTTCAATTCTGGCTCTTGTTGGATCAACAGGCAGGTGGGATCGATGATGATCTTTGGGAAGCGGTGCTGAGGCTTATAGCACAAAATAAGGTCGGCAACCGACCAGGAAGGATTGAACCCAGGGCAGTGAAACGAAGGCCTAAACCATTCCCGCTACTATCCAAAACACGGGCGATTGCAAGAGAGGAAATAAGAAAAAATGGTCATCCTGAAAAGCTTAAGTAAGTACCATTCGGGTCTGACTCTTTGATTCCGAGAAATTGCTTGATTCCAACAACAGCTCTTATTATGCGAGCCAACCCACTATATTTTAACTAAACAGTTAAATTAATTGCATATCTTGCATATTTTACGCATAGTTCATTATTATTTCGCTTTTAAGTGAATTTTCAATGATTATTGAGTTTCGTGTCAAAAACTTTCGTTCCCTGCGTGACGAGCAGGTGTTAAGCCTTGTCGCATCCAAGGATAAATCTTTAGTAGATACCCACACTATTACTACTGGAATTAAGGCAGCGCCTGCGTTGCTAAGAAGTGCCGTGATTTACGGCGCTAACGCTAGCGGAAAATCCAATCTTGTCAAGGCTCTACAATATATGCGTGCTGTGGTGATGGAATCTGCAACGGTCATTCAGCCCGGGCAGGCTTATGCTGTACAACCCTTTCGTTTGGACACCGAATCGACCAACCAGCCCACTGAGTTTGAGGTAACATTTCTTATCGATGATGTGCGCTACCAGTATGGCTTTGCCATGACCCAGCAGCGAATCGTCAACGAATATTTGCTGGTCTATAAAGCCTTCAAACCACAACGGTGGTTCGAGCGCCATTTTGATACTGAGTCTGGCGAGGATATTTATAGCTTTGGTTCAGGCCTCAAAGGCTCCAAGAGTGTTTGGGAAGGCGCTACCCGACCAAACGCCCTGTTTCTCTCTATGGCAGCGCAGCTCAACAGTGAAGCCCTGCAACCCCTGTTCGATTGGTTCAGAGACAAACTGGTTATTTTTAACGAGCAAGCCCAGCTTAATCAGCAAATATCCATTCAGAGACTTAAACGGGCGGAAGGACGCAAAGAAATTTGTGATTTTCTAAATGCTGCGGATATCAGCATCGACGCCATTGAAGTAGTTACTCGTAAAGTGCAGGGGCAAGCTGTACGTTTTGATCTGGCTGCAGGAAAAACTGAAGTACGCGACGAGGAGAGGGAAGAGGATCAACTCCTCTTTAGCCACTCAACCGAAAGGGGTGAGGCGGTGTTCCAATTAACCGATGAATCCAGCGGCACACGTAACCTGCTTTTTCTGGCAGGCCCGGTGTTAGATATTCTTAAGAAGGGGGTGACCCTGGTGATTGATGAACTCGATACCAGCTTGCACACTCTGTTGGTGCGTGAATTGGTACATATGTTTCACCGGCCAGAAACCAGCTCAAGCGGGGCGCAGCTGATATTTACTACCCACGACACATCTTTGCTGGATGCGCCCGATCTTTTCCGCCGTGATCAAATCTGGTTCGTGGAAAAGGATGGCGAGCAAGCATCGATATTAGTGGGGCTGTCTGAATATAAACTTCGGAAGAATGAAGCTCGAGAGCGTGGCTACCTAAGTGGGCGCTATGGTGGTGTGCCTTTTCTAAGTGGCGGCTTAGGACTCGCCTCCTGATGGCGCTAGATAATTCTCCAAGAATACGCCAGAAAAAGCAGTTAGAACGAAAACAAAAGCGGCGTGCCGTTTATGACCGTATTTTGATTGTCTCTGAAGGCAGTAAAACGGAGCCAATGTATTTCAGTGAAATACGTTCTGCTTATCGTCTGCATACCGCCAATATAGAGGTGCGTCCCAGCGAACTGGGTACCGCGCCAATTCAGGTTGTGAAGTACGCTGAAGAATTATTTATTCAGGGCGACCGTCACAAGAAAGTCCAGCCCCGCGCTTTCGAGCAGGTCTATGCCCTGTTCGATCGCGATGACCACCAGAGTTATTTCAATGCGCTACAAAGAGCCGAATCGCTGGACGGAAAATTAAAAATGATGCCAGACGCCCCATAAGCTTTAGGGCAGTTGCCTCAGTGCCGAATTTTGAGCTGTGGCTACTGTTGCACTTTGAGGATATCCAGGCACCGCTAAACCGTGTCGAGGTAATGCGATTATTGAAAAAGCCAGGGAACCTTCCAACTTACGACAAAGGAATGAACAACACCTTTGCAATTACCCGCGGAAACCTGGAGGTCGCTACCAGGCGGGCAGAACGATTAGCCGAGAGATATACAGCTTACGATGATCCCGAACCCTATACAGGCATTTTTGATCTGGTAAAGCTCCTTACAACACTTAACAAAGCGCCTACATAAACGAGGTCGAGTTCTAGAAAATTACAGTCTAAAAGATCGAAAAACAAGTAAACAACAGAAACAAGGGTCAGACTGGAGTGTCCTGGTATCCACGGACAGTTAAATTAGGTTTGTCAAGGGGTCAAGTCAGCTTGATACGTTCGGGTAAAAATATAGCAATGCAATCTGGCCCCGCTTTTTCGTTTTTTCATGAGGCAGGCTCTCTGTTTCATCCAGGATTAATCAAAGATTCCTTAAGGTGATCTCACGTTGCAAGCCTCAATCATTATTATTTTCCTTGCCCTGGCCGCAATCATTTGGGGAATCCAACGATATAGAGTGAAGGCCCGCCGTAATCGCCTTCTCCAGGAGCCGCTTGCTCCTGAGCACATTACAATTCTTGAGAATAATGTACCGCTGTACACACGCTTGCCTGAAGAGTTCCGTGAATCACTACAGGGTTGTATCAATTATTTTCTGGATGAAAAAGTCTTTGTTGGTCGTGAAGGCCTTGAAATCACCGATGAGATCCGGCTGGTCATAGCGGCTAATGCTTGCATGCTGCTGGTAAACAGGAAGATGAGATGCTTCCCTGGTTTTGAAACTATTCTGGTTTATCCCGATACTTATGTGGCGAGAAACGTCAGCTATGACGGCTTGGTCGAAGTGCATGAGGACAGCACTCGGGCCGGTGAGTCCTGGTATCGCGGGCCAATCGTTTTGTCCTTAGCAGATGTAGTGCGAGGTTCTAGTAGTGAGCAGGATGGACATAATGTGGTTCTGCACGAGTTTGCCCATAAACTAGATGAAGAAAACGGGTTTATGGACGGCTTGCCAGTTCTTCGGGAAAGTGCTCACTACAAAGCATGGGCAGAGGTGTTAACGCGGGAGTATGATGAATTTCTTGACCGTGCTGAACGGGGTAAGAATAAGGTCATTGATGAATATGGGGCGGTTTCTGCCCCTGAGTTTTTCGCTGTTGCTACCGAATCCTTTTTTGAAAAATCAAAACAGATGAAAAAGAGACTACCAGAGCTTTATCAGCAGTTGCAGACATTCTATGGCCTTGATCCTGCTGAGTGGTAAATGGAGGGGGATCAAGGGGTCGCCCAGTTTGATCGCTAAACTTGTCATGATGAAAGCATAGCAATGCAAGACCTCTGTTATTTGGGCGATATATGCATAACAAGTATAGGCAATTGTGGGGTGAAGATCAGGGCTTCGCCGGCTGCTGCTGTAGGAGTTATGAGTATTGGAGAGTGAAGTGAAAATAACTGGTGAGTGCTTTTGCGGCGAAATCAAGTATGAAGTAAATGGGTCTTTGCGTGATGCGAGGTCATGTCACTGTTCACGTTGCCGCAAAGCATTTAGTTCTCAAGCATCAGCTTATGCTCTCGTCGAGCCTCAAGAGTTTAGTTGGTTGTTGGGGAAAACCCTTCTCACATCCTACATTGGTTCCCACGGTTTTGGTCTTCAGTTTTGTAGTAAATGCGGCTCCACACTTTGTGCCGTTTACAATGGCACGGTTCATGGTGTCACCTTGGGTTGTGTTAATGGTGATCCAGGCATTGAGTTAGGCAGGCATATTTTTGTCGGCTCAAAAGCTAGTTGGGAATTTATCCCTGAAGGCGTGCCCCAATATCAAGAAGGTACGCCTTAAAATGGATAACAAAGCGCGGATCAATCGCACAGCGCAAAGAGCGCCCGCGTCTTAGTTAAAACGTTAGGAGGCTAAAGAAGTATGGAATTGGCACACACCGATGTCCTCACGCTAATAGCGGAAGTGTCAGCTACTTTCGTCGGTTTCTCCCTGGCGATCGGTTTGCTCCAGGCTAATCAGCCTGGAGCAAAGTTACGTAAACAGGCAATGCATTCGGTCGCAGAGCTAGCGATGATTTCTTGCGCGGGTGCTCTGGTCGTTTTGGTTGTCCAAACTTTCGGGTTATCGGCGGAAACTACCTGGCGGGTGGGAAGTGGCTGCACAGCCCTGTTTTGGGGTGCCACGTTCTCGTGGGCGCTTGTCAGATACGCTCGTGCAGGACACTCCATATTGAGCGATAGAAGCCTCGCGTATGCGGCAGCTATAACGGTCGTGGGGATTGGCCTGTTTATCATGAATGTGGTGGTCCCAACCGAAAAGATCGGCGCAATTCACATCGCGGGCCTTTTTCTCGCACTTGTGGATGCTGGTTATCTCTTTTTGCTATCCACATTTCTGATCGACACAGATGAAAACGCCGCCTGACCAGCTGCTTCAATTGAGCCTTTAACAGGACGCTCTAGCAAAACTTTGCTAGCATGGCTGCCCGAAATCCTGCCTTGCGTCTATACTGGCGACAGGACATTCCCATTAAGCACTCTCATCAAATTAAGAGGATAAGTTTATGAGCAAACCACCCCTGTATACCGAGGACGAAATCGCCAAAGCCCTTGCCGAGCTAAATGCCGACGCATTGGCGCCGTGGGAAGTGAAAGATGGCAAATTACTGCGCCGCTACGATTTTGGCTCTTTCAGCGATGCTTTTGGTTTTATGACTCAGTCGGCTCTTGAGTGTGAAATCCTCAGCCATCATCCGCGCTGGGTGAATGTCTGGAATGTGGTTGAAATCGGTCTGTTTACCCACGGTGCTGGGGGTATTACCCACCTGGATTTTGACCTCGCCAAACGTATGGAGCCGTTAGCCAAGAAGCTGCTGGCTTGATTATTTAGCTGGCTGGCGCTTGCTTTGGAGGTGGCGTCTTTGCGGATACTATTTTCGTGGGTGCTGCTTTTGATCTGCTATTGCGGATACCGGCTTTGTTAAGACTGTCTTTGTTAAAAGAGAAGGCTACACCGGTGGCAAGCTACTGCCAATATCAAAACAGACCTGTTTCGCGCAGGCCATCAGTTCACCGTCGATGGAATGGATGGCGACACCCATATATAGCTTGGGGCCGTCTGCTGGGGCTATCTGCCACGCACTAACAATATAGTTTTGGTCGACAGGCAGAGGTCGTTTAATGCTGGCAGTACAACTGCCGAGCACCAGTACGCCGGATTCCGGATAGCGTAATTTGAGAGAGTAAACGCCGGGACAATCCAGCACCGACCACACGTAGATATTTTCGATAGTGGCCTTATTTACAGTTGGATTGCTTATAGCCAGGTTTTGAGTCGGACGCCATAGGGCGGCGACAAGGTTTTCACCCACAGAACGTCTGGCGATATTATCCAACGGCCCAATAAATAGCCTTAAGCCCTTATCCGGTGTGCGTATCGGGCTACAAACATAGCAGCCTTTGGCATCAATGCTATGCAGAAATATAAAGTTTTCGCTGGCGCGGCGAGCGGTTTCGACATCAGGTGGGGTCGGAATATCCAGCTCTAATACGGCTGGACGAATGCTACCCAGCAGCTTGTCGTTAAGATACATCTCAATGCCGCCGTCTTCTGTCATCACCGGTTGCAGAGGCGTTTCTACAGGGAAGCTGGCGTTTATACGTACCTCAGCATCGCCCTTATCCATACCCATACTGTCGAGAAGGCTGGCCATCAGTCCGCAAATGTAGCCGCCATTTGCCGCATTGATTGCGCCGTTGTATATTTTGTTGATAGAAACGGTTTGTTCCGCCATTTTGTTCCGCCGGAGGGGTGGGCTGCATTGAATCGATAGACTGCGCGCTTGTGCAAAGCGATTGTATAGTCGGCAATGGCAAAGATAAACGCATTCGCTTACTCTTAGCCTCCGATTTACCAGAACCCCTGGGCAAGACATGGTTAAGCCATGAGTGAAGAGAAAGAACTGGGCACGGTCGCCATGCACGAAGCGGGTCACGTCGTGGTGTCACACTATTTTTCGCGCAAGGTATTTGGAGCAAAAATTGGCGAGCATCAGTCGCGCAGTGATCGCAGCGTTGTCCGCTTTGATGTCACACCAGGTGTACGCACATTGCATCTGCATCCAGGGAAACTTGGCGAACTATGGCCGTTGGCAGTCCGCGAGACCCTGGTGACCACTAAAATCCGCTTTGCGGGGCCAATTTCCCAGGCGATTTATTTGAAAAAACCTTTTAAACAGGTGCATGGTGGGCAGGATTACCGCGATGCCATTATTGAGTTGCTGCTACTCGAAAAGCTACGGATTAGTTTGCCCGATGCGGATCAGCTAGAAACTAGTTATAAAAATGAAAATGTGCTCGATAAAGTTGCCGAAGATATTATTAATTTGTTGGTTGACCAGGAATATATCCACTACGTAGGCTTAGTGGCGCGAGGGCTGATAGAAAAACAGGAACTTAATGCTGAGCAAATCTCAGCTATTCTTAGCGATATGCCCCTTCATGACTGGGCAGCGAATTAGCAGAGCACATATATAAGAACAAACATATAATCAGTTATCTGAAAATAAAATTTTCAACTTATATTAATAGTGGAGAAACGTGTGGCAGAACTGGATGGAAAAGTGGCGGTGATAACCGGCGGTGCCAGTGGTATTGGCGAGCGCAGCGTACGATTGTTTGCTGAGGAGGGTGCCCGAGTGGTGATCGCCGATATGCAGGTGGAGCGTGGACAGGCCCTCGCCAAAGAATTGGGCGATGTAGCTGTCTTTGCCGAGGTGGAAGTTCGACAGGAGGCGCAAGTCAAGGCTGCAGTCGATCTCGCGGTCTCCCGATGGGGACGACTTGATTGTATATTCAATAACGCTGGATTTGGCGGTGTGCTTGGCCCGGTTGAAGATACGCCAGTCGATGAATTCGATATGACCTATGACGTGCTCGTCAAAGGCGTTTTCCTCGGTATGAAATACGCTGCGCCGGTCATGAAGAAACAAAAGTCCGGCAGTATTATTAATACCGGTAGTATTGCTGGATTGCACTCTGGCTATAGCCCTCATGCCTATGCGGGTGCTAAGTCTGCTGTAATCCATATGTCTAAATCGGTGGCTATGGAATTGGGTGAGCACAATATCCGTGTTAACGCTATTTGCCCTGGTTTTATCGCTACGCCGCTAGCAGCCAACAGCGTTGGCAAGTCAGATGATCTGGTAGACCGTGTAAAACCCATGTTTGAAAAAAGTCAGGCGATACCGCGAGCCGGTATTCCCGATGACATTGCTCAGATGGCTTGCTGGCTGGCGGGTAACCGTTCGACCTTTGTGACCGGTCAGGCCATGGTTGTCGATGGAGGACTGACCAATGGCTTGAAATGGGAAGACCAACCCCGGTTCCAGAAGGAATATCACCCTATTAAGGTTTATCGGCCTAAATAATTAAGGGATAAAAAATGCCCGGCAGTTTTTGCCGGGGCGAAAGAAGAGACTACATTTTACTCAAGACTGTCGGTAACGAGAGCGTAGAACACAATTACACACGGGTATGGTTCATGGGAGATACCGTCGTGGTACTTTATGAACGTAGCTAACAAGTCAGCCCAGTCTGACGCGCTGACGCGCTCGGCTGGCTTTAGCCGATATTTTCATTGAACCTCATCTTACAGGTGCTATAATAGGACCACTTAATAGCACCTGAAAAGAGCACGTTTCAATGAAAACACGATTCTCCCAGGACATTGTTCCTTTATCTGATCTCAAAATAAATCCAGGAAAAATTGCAAATCAAGCAAAAGATTCCCATCGTCCCATATTACTTACAAGCAGAGGCCGTGGCATCGCGGTTATGCAAGGTTTAGAAGAATTTGAAAACCATGAAGAAGAGCGTGCTTTTGTAAAAGCAGTTGCACAAGGTTTATTAGAAATAAAAGAAGGTAAAGTGCAAACCATTGCTGATGTAAAGAAAAAACTCAGTATCAACATTTGAAAATATTAATATCCGATTCGGCATTTAACGATCTAGAAGCAATAAAAGAACACTATCTTGAAGAGCGTGTACCTCAAATAGGGATCGAGTTTGTTGTCGAAATTATTAAACATATTGAAACGCTACCAACTAATCCTGAAATTGGGCGTAAAGTGCCTGAGTTCAACGAAAAAAATATTCGTGAACTAATTCATTCTCCTTTTCGTATCGTTTATTTAAACGAAGAAAGATCTGTTCATGTCATTAGAGTATGGAGAAGTGGGCGATTATTAAATTTAACTGGTACTCTGACGAACGAAAAAATATAGCAAATCATTCAAACCGACGCCGAAAAGTGGCGCGGTTTAACTCAAGCGTTAACTATATTAGGAGCATCTTGTAGTGCAGGACAAAATTAGTGTAGTGGTTGATTACATGAACCAGGTAAAAACGCGCTGCACGTTTAATGCGGCGTCTAAAGCGTTAGGTATTACACCACAAGCTCTAAAAAAGCAGCTAGGTGAGCCGCGCCCAGAAATCTCCTGGTTTGTTAGCCCAACATCAGGAGAACCAACGCGTTACACAGACAGTCAGAAACATTCTGAGCTTTATCGGACAAAGCGAATTATTAAATCTGCAGAGGTTTTAACCAGGAATCTTGATCTGTAAAAAAAAGTTACCAAGGCAAAGCAGGACGGACTTGCTGAGGTGGTGCTAGTTCTGCGTGTCTGTTTGCTGCGTTAATAATAATGTGCGCTTTTAAGCGCGATTGCATGGCTAGACTCCAAATTTACGATCCAAAATTTGTATGCTAGTTTCGGACGACACTTCTTTTATCAGGATGTTAACTCTAGCGAAATTTCTTCAATTTTTTCGCCGAACCGGTGATGTTTTAGTAAGGCATAAAAATCAAAAATATTTACAGGTTTGCTAAATAAATAACCCTGTATCACCTTGATGCCATTACTTTGCAAAAAAGCGTATTCTCCAGCGGTTTCAACCCCTTCGGCAATCAGATTAAAATTAAGTCTCATGCCCATGGAAATAATTGCGGTGACTACGCCAGCATTATCTGATGACTTATCAATATCAGTTATGAAAGATCTATCTATCTTTAATTCGTTTAGAGGAAAACGGGTTAAGTAACTAAGCGACGAGTAGCCCGTACCAAAATCATCCACCGATAAACCTACCCCGACAGCTTTCAATTCGTTGAGTCGCTTTATTGCTTCAGCGGCATTGCGCATTACTAACCCTTCGGTTAATTCAATGACAATTGATTTGGGATCAAGGTCAACTTCCTCCAGTACCTCTTTTACCCTTGCACTGAAGCTGTCGGTGAATTGCAGACTGGAAACATTGATCGAGATGTTGGGTAATTCCAGGCCTTTGTCCCGTATGGTTTTCATGTGCTTACATGCGGTCACTAAAACCCAATCACCGAGTTCTCCCATTAAACCAACTTGTTCTGCTATGGATACAAATTCGAATGGCGGAATAGACCCCAGTGTAGGATGCTCCCAGCGTAACAAGGCCTCAGCGCCAACAATTTGTCCGGTATCAATATTTACCTGGGGTTGATAATGGAGTTCGAATTCGCTATTTTCAATTGCTCTGCGGAGCGCAGTTTCTAATTCAAGCTCTTCAATATCGGATTCGTCCATCTCGTTGCTGTAATAGACATAGCCATTTTTGCCGGTGGTTTTTGCGTGATACATTGCAGTGTCGGCGTGCTTGAGTAGGTCAGCGGTTTTTTCACCATCACGGGGAGCTATGGCTATACCGATGCTCGGAGTAACGACAATTTCGTGGCCACTAATTGTAATGGGGCGCGTCAGATTTGAGAGAAGCCGCTGTGCCACAATGCCTGCTGATTCGATTTTGTCTATCCGGTTTAGAATTACGGTAAATTCATCACCGCCGAATCTCGACACCAACGTGCCTGGATCGCCATCAATTCCAATTAAATCGTTTTCACGAATGGTGTTTTTAATTCTTACGGCAACGTCTTTAAGTAGCTCATCTCCAGCATCGTGACCGAGAGAATCATTTATTCGTTTAAAGTTGTCTATGTCTATAAACAAAAGGGCGAGGATTAATTTTTCTCGTCTCGCGATGCTTAAAAGAAGTTGGAACTTTTCGTTAAATGAGCGGCGATTAGGGAGTGTGGTTAAGGTGTCGTAATAGGCTAATCGGCGAAGTCGATCTTTGGTTTCAGTTACCACTTTGATGGCCAGGTTAAGCTCCTTGTCGCGCGCGGATAACTCACCGGTTCGCTCATCAATTTTCAGGTTTAATAGTCGATTGTCTACATCGATATTAGTTTTATGTGAAGCGAGTTGGTCAATGATCACATTCAGTCTTATGGCGATCATTTGCACTTCAGTAGAGCCTCTAATAGATATGGTATTTAATTTGCCGAGGGAGATGTCGTCTGCCATAGCCGCTAGCTTTGCAAGGGGTGCTGTAATTCGGCGCGTTATTACCAGTGTCAGGAAAATAGCAATTAAAATAAATATCAAAGCGCCAGTCGCTATATAGCCTGCAAAAATTAAAAATTCAGCCTGGCGACGTGATTCATCCAGCCCGACATGTATGTAACCGATAAAGTGGGAGTTGCCGATGTCCATAGGCGCCGACAATAATTGTATAAATTTGTATTTATTAATGTTGGTGTCAAGAGGGCTAATCGGAGAGAAAACTGGGATGCTAGTATCAAAAAGATGCGCAACGGTTTGTTCTTTGCTAGAGAATTGCAGTTCCTTTTCATAAGTTAATAATCTGTCACCGAAATCTATGAGGTTTTGAAAACGGAAGTCAATTTCGGGCTGGGAATCACGTTTGCGTTCTACCAGCAAATTGCCGCCAGGATCGTAAATGGCAATGTGTTTAATGGGGATATTTTTAAAATAGGTATCAAACAATTTTTCGATTGACTGAAAATCCTGATAAAAAATAGCTGGTTGGTATTGCGGCGCCGTTTCGGCAACAACATTGTAATAACGGGCCAAAAATTGCTGTCTGGATGACTGGTATTCACGCTGCAAGATAAAATAACTTCCAATCAGGGTGATGAAAATCGAAATTCCTCCCACCAGAAAGGTGAGCTTGCTAGCAATTGTTGTAAATCTCATTTTTTATTATTACCGCCAAATCTGCAGATCGACAAATATATAGGTTGAGAACGCTCAGTTTCCATGATTTGGCAATCAGAAGCCTTCTCTAAACAGCGCCATCCGAGATTGATTATCTTGGTTCCTAATTATGTAAAACGGCAATACTACCATCACCGAGATCCCCCCAGCCGGTTACCAGGCCGAGTTTGGCATTTTTAACCTGGCGTTCGCCACATTCACCGCGTAGCTGTCGAGTGGCTTCGACAATGTGATTGGCACCCGCAACATGCGCTTCACTGAGCAATCCGCCGTGGGTATTGATGGGGCAGGTGCCACCCAGTTCGATTGTGCCATTCTTTACATAGTCGGCAATACCGCCGCGCTCAAACAGGCCCATGGCTTCCATTTGCAGCATCACCACATAGGTAAAGCAGTCGTATATCTGCATAAAGTCCATATCGTGGACGCCAACTCCCGCTATATCGAAGGCTTTCTGGGCAGCAAAGGACAGGCCGATCTCGAAGGGGTCTGGTCGTGCGGCTATATCATCGGCGGGGTAGGGGTGGCCTTCTGCGGCACCGGCAATATAGACAGGTTTCCTGGCCAGGTCTTTGGCTCGTTCCGGGTTGGAGACGATAATGGCGCAGGCACCGTCGGTTTCGAGGCAGCAGTCGTACAGGCGGAAAGGCTCTGATATCCAGCGGGCATTCAGGTATTGCTCCATGGTCAATTCCTGCCCCTTCATCAAGGCCTTGTCGTTTAGCTGAGCGTGTTTGCGGGCCGCTATTGCGATGGCACCAGTGTCCTCAGGCTGAGTACCGTAAAGCTGTTGGTGTCGGGTAGCCAGCCAGCCATAAAGCTGGACAGGCAGGGCGACGCCATAGGGAAAGTAGAAGTCTGTGGTGGCAAGCGTCATCGCCGTTTTTGCGAGCGCCTTCGGTGGTGCGTTGGGGTCACGTGATGGTCCGGATGCTGATGGTGGTCGGGGTTTGGGTCTCAATGCCGAATAGCCCTTCCAGCCGCCTACTACACAGACATGGTTAGCTAGCCCGGTCGCCACTGCAATGGCGGCATCCTGTATGCCGGTGACAGCACTGGCACCACCGGTAAGAATGGTCACGGAGTAGCGCATATCGGCAATGCCCAAATTGGCGGCGAGGGCTTCTGAAAATATTCCCGACGGCGGGATAATGCCATCCAGTTCATGCGGTTTCAGACCTGCATCAGCGGCCGCATTGCGTATGGCTTCGAGCATTAACTGGACGGAGGATTTATTACTATGGCCGCGGGCATAGGGCGTTTCGCCGACACCTGTGATCACTGCTTTATCGCTAAAATTCATGGCTTATCCTGACGAGATGTAGTTAGGTGGCTGCGTTGCAGTATAGTTGCCAATCAAGCCTCAGGTTGCATGGCGAAAAACAACACTTGCTAGTTGAGCAAAGCACTTAGTCAACTAATTATTTACCGGGGCTATCTAATAGGCAAGATACTCTGGTATAAATGTGTAAAACAGGATGAATCGAAGCGGTCATAAGCGCGGGCTTCAAAAACCAATCCAACCAACGAATCCAACCAATAAAAGAGAGCTAACATGCCAACACCTCCAAGTGAAGAAGTTGTACTAAGCTGGTTTGACGAATTATCAAACTGGGGGCGCTGGGGCGATGATGACCGTCTTGGCACCATGAATCATTTGACGCCTGACAAGGTCGTTGCGTCATCGAAGCTGGTTAAAAAAGGGCTTCCGGTATCCTGCAGCTGGGATATTAAAACCGGTCTGCAACCTGGTGCCACCGTGGAATCCCAACGCTATATGCTGTCTACGGGGCTGGGTCTTGACTCAGAGGGGCGTAAGGGGCTATTTGGCGCGGGTCGAGCGGGCGCAGCCCAGGAATATATCGGTATGGTATTTCATGGCCTTGACGTAACGCATCTGGATTCCCTCGCTCATCTGTTTTGGGATGGCAAGATGTATAACGGTGTGCCTTCGTCCAAGGTGTCGGATCGTCAGGGTGCGTTGGTGCATGATGTGCTGGCAGTTCAGAATGGCGTAACGACTCGGGGTGTGCTGCTTGATATCCCACGCTTGCGTGGCGTCGATGTGCTGAATGCCGATGATCATGTTTATCCAGAAGATCTGGAAGCCGCTGAAAAAGCGGCGGGTATCAACGTAGAACCCGGCGATGTTTTGCTGGTTCGGACTGGCGAAGGTTTTGCCAGAATCAAAGAGAAAAAATCCTACAACGCGAATAAACCCCGATCAGGTTATCAGGCCGCCTGCCTGCCCTGGCTACAGGAGCGCGGTGTTGCCATGATCGGTTCCGACGTTGCGCAGGATGTCACGCCAGCAGGTTACAAGACCGTTAGCATGCCCATTCATATGGTCGGTATTGTCGCCATGGGCCTTTGGTTGATTGATAACTGTAATTTGGAAGAGCTGGCATCGACCTGTGAGAGGCTGGGCCGATGGGAGTTTCAGTTTACGATGGCCCCGATTCGTTTTCAGGGCGTAACCGGTAGCCCGGTTAATCCCATAGCAATTTTCTAAGCAGGTGCCGACAAGCATCGATACGCCGCTACTCATCGTGGGTGGTGGCCCAGCCGCGCTGATCGTCGGCACTGTAGCGGCCGGTTATAGTCTGGGAAGTCTAATCGTTGGCCATAAATCGCTGGGTAGTAATGAGGCTGTCGAGCTGGACGGCGAAGCCCTGGCGCTGCTCAAGCCCCATGGTGTCATCAACGTGCTGAGACCCTACGCAAGCAGCACTGAACCTTTTGTTATCACTGCGGCACTATTCGAAAAGGTGCTCAAGCACCATTGCGTCGTGAATATGAATATCACGCTTTATGATGGCATGGACTTGCTGGACTTAACTCTCGATGGCGATGGCGATGGCGATGGCGATGGCGATGGCGATGGCGCTAATTGCGCGATAAGCGATGGTCAAACGCAATGGGCAATCAGGGCTGACCGGCTGGTTGATACAGCCAAATTGCCCATTGATCTAAACAGTGCGATAAAGGAAGGCTCTGCTATCGTCGGATCTATTATCAGTGGCTTGCCTGGCAGTTCTAAACAATAGCTGGCCCAGTCCAGCCATACATATTCAGCACCGTACTCATCGTTTTGCGGGCTTGTTTCGGGGCGCTACTCGTAATCGATGGTGCGTCGCTGCTATTGGCACGGTCGACGATGGCTTGTGCCTGGAGGTCGAGTTCCATATTCCTTCCAGCCTCTATTTCTCTATCAATTAAGCGAGCCGAAGCCGAATAAGCTTTTGGCATTACCGCCCAGCACTTTCACTCTTTCCTCATCCGTTAAATCACTCATTGTGCGCTCAATGGCCTGCGCGGAGTAGGGCCAGGAGCCTTCATGATGGGGGTAGTCATCGGCCCACATAATATTGTCCAGCAAGCCATACTCTTTTGCGGTCAATATACCGACCCGGTCTTCCTGAAAGCTGGCAAACCCGTGGGCTTTAAAATAATCGCTTGGGAGCCCCTGAAGTTTTGGGCGCACATACATGTGATGCTTTTTATATGCTTCATCCATCGCGTCCAGCGCCCATGCGAGCCAGCCAATACCGGCTTCGATAACCCCAAACTTAATACCCGGAAAGCGCTCAAGAACACCTGATGCGCATAAGGCCACCACCGGCTCGACCGCCGGCGTCAGTGCGTGGGCCACATAGTTGATTATTGCTCCCCCATTGCCGGTTGCCAGGCGCGGGTCTGAGCCTGTCGAGATATGAAAAGTAATCGGCAGGCCGGAATCTTGCAGTGCTGCCCACAAAGGCTCGAAGTCTGGAGAATTATAGTTGGGCTGCCCAGAGACATGGGGGCCGAAGTAGGGCTTGACCGGCAAGGTGTAGCCAAGAAACCCTCTTTTCGCGAGATCGTTAATGTCCTGTATCGTCGCATCGATATTTGCCGGGGATAGCGCACCCATCACATTTATACGATCAAAATGCGCCCCATAGATTTCGTGAACATAATCGTTATAGGCCCGGCACTGGGCCAGGGAGAATTCCACATCGGTGGTGTACCACATGGCCAGACCACGATTAGCAAACGTTACTTCGGCATCAACACCATCTGCGGCTAACGCTGCAAGTCGGCCTTCAGGATCCTGAGGGGCTGTGCCGCGTAACCCGTCCATTCCCTGATGAACATTTTTGCGTATTTTTGTCCTGCGTCCACCTTCACTGACCGCCCATCGTTCACCCTTCTCGTCAGTAATGACCTGGGGCAGTCTTGACTGATATTTTTTATCAAGCCGTTCATTCAGAAAATTACGATCTTCATTTAGGTGGCCATCGGCCGAAATCATCAAATACTTGTTAGGATCATCCGGCCGGGCGGTTCTGCTCCAGCCTTCAATGCCGGGCGTTTCCAGGCGCCAGTCATTGGCTTTGTCATCGGCCGCCACTTTAGCAATCGCGCTTAGATAGTCAGTCATTCCTTATGCCCCGGGTGCATGAGTTATTGTGTTTATATCAGCTACTCCATAATATTAGGCGATACGACAATATCTGCAAACGATTTCGAAATGTCATCACGGCTGTTTACCTTCCAGGGCGATGCATCAAGAATATAAACTTGAGCAAGATACTCTCAACTGCGAGCACGCCTATTTATTCGCATTTAATCACACTAATGACCTAGTTAAGGACTTATAAAAAATGGCAAATACTCTTCCACTACCCGAAGTGACTCGGGATTATCAAAACCATCATATTGACAGTACCCGTTGGCAGGTACTCAAGCCACGCCCGGATGATGTGATTATTGCGACCACACAAAAATCCGGTACCACCTGGGTGCAACAGATTGTTTCGCAGCTTATTTTTCAGGGTGAAACGTCACCGGGCCCGTTTCACGACCTATCGGTCTATGTGGATATGCGTCTTATGGAACGGCAGGCACTGAGCGATTTACTCGAAGCGCAAAGTCATCGACGTTTTCTTAAAACCCACCTGGCGATGGATGGCTTTTTATTTCATCCCGAACTAAAACACATTTTCGTTAGCCGCGACGGACGCGATATCGCCATGTCACTGTGGAATAACTACTTTAACTATTCAAAAGAATTCCTCGGAATCTTGGCCGCGTATCCTGGCCGCGTTGGAGATCCATTCCCGCCAGCTGGCGAAGATGATATCCATAAATTCCTGGACAACTGGTTGAGCCGCGGTTGGTTTGACTGGGAAGGCGATGGTTACCCCTATTGGTCTAATCTCCATACGGTGCAAACCTGGTGGCCATACCGCCATTTGCCCAATATCCTGTTTGTTCATTATAGCGACCTGTTGAAGGATCGAGGTGGAGAGATCAAGCGCATCGCTGAATTTTTAGACATTGCAATGACACCAGAGAGCCATAGAGAAATTACTGAGCTATCGTCGTTTAACTCAATGAAAGAAAGCGCGCCGGATGATATTCCCATGGCTAAAACCTTCTTTGAAGGCGGCTCTGATATTTTTATTAATAAGGGCACCAATGGTCGATGGAAAGATGTGATGACGCCGGCACAGCTAGAGCAGTATGGCAAGCGCATTGAGGCACTGCTCGATCCCGATTGTGCAGAGTGGCTGGAAAATGGCGGGCGGATAGACTAACGGTTGTTTTCGGTATAAAACCGGGTAGGCTTTTCTTTCTATGGGCACCTGCATGTTAACTAGAGGGATTGTGCATACGTGTGTGATTAAGGTTGGCGGATTTTCGACAGCTGTAGCGCCTAAATATTGATTGAATAAACAAGTAGTAAAATCACGTCTAAACTAACTGAGTTAAAAGGCTCTTTTTAAGGCAAATCCCATTGGGGCTATGCAATTCAATATAAATAACAATAAATAAACAGAGGCTGAAAAATGGAAGATCATATGTACTCGGGATTCAAAGTGATCGATTTTTCACAGATCATTGCTGGGCCGCGCGCAACCGCCATGATGGCTGAAATGGGTGCGGATGTGATTAAGGTGGAGCTTGCCCCCGGCGGCGACCCCAGTCGGTTGTTACCCTTTGTCGTCAATGGTCGTAGTGGTTGTTTTATACAGCAGAACCGGGGCAAGCGAAGCCTTTGTGTGGATCGCAAGGCCCCAGAAAGTATCGAGATACTCAAGACCCTGATCGCGGAAAGCGACGTAATGATAGAAAATTATGCCTCCGGGGTAATCGGGCGGATGGGCTTCGGCTGGGAAGAAGTAAAGAAAATAAATCCTCAGATAATCATGTGTTCGATTTCAGCCTTTGGTCAATCTGGGCCGCTGTCCGATTTGCCAGGCTATGATTATATTGCTGGTTCCTACGCCGGTGTTCTCGACGTGATTGGTGAAGCCGATGGCTCACCGCTTTGGCCGCTGATGGCCCTGGGTGATGGTATGACCGGGGTTCACGCGCTGGCAGCAATTAGCACTGCGCTATTGAATCGTACGAAAACCGGCAAGGGGCGCTATATCGATGTGTCGCTGCTCGATTGTTATTTTCATATGCATGAACTGAATGTGCAGGTTTATAGCGGCAGTGGCGGCCAGATTTCGCCTAAGCGCAACGGACCTCATCACTATGCTCTGGCGCCGTGTGGTGTCTTCAAATCCAAAGAACGTTACATCTATGTGATTGCACTTCCAGCCCAATGGCCAATACTCTGCGAGTTGATGGGTATGCCAGAATTGGCGGAAGATCCGCGCTTTGATACCTTGGTGACTCGCGCGGCTAATGGACCAGAGTTAGTGACGATTATCGAAGCCTGGATGCAGGAACAGGATAGCGATGAACATATCATCGAGCAGTTCCTGGAGGCCCGAGTCGCCGCCGCACCGGTGCTTTCAGTGCCTGAGGCAATGGCCCATCCTCATCTTATCGAACGGGGTACGATTCGCACGATAAGCGATGACGTTTACGGTGATGTGCAAATTCCGGGTATGCCGCTGCGATTTTCAGACACGAACCACAATCAGGATCTAAAGACAGCCCATCTTGGCGAACATAACCGCGAAATACTGACTGGTGATCTTGGCTATGCCAACGCCAGGGTAGATGAGTTGGAATCTACCGGCGTACTGGTGTCAGCGCCGGAGGCGGCGGCCTAAAATTCCTGGTCTCCAGTAATTCTCCAATAACGCTCAAGTCATACAGTTTCGCCAAAACTAAAATTTTATTGCTACTGATTGTGCAGACGATAGCTCTGGCAGAAAACCGCTCTGGAAAACGGTAGCGCCGTTGATCAGGCTGCAGCGCTATCGTCTTCAACCGATCCTGCCACTGAATTTTTAGCTATCAGGGCGTCAATTTCGGCCGGATCAAAGCCGTGTTCTTCAAGCACTTTGCGGGTATCAATACCCGACACTGGAGTAGGGCATTGGACTTCTTCGACGGTGCGGCTGAATCGCGGTGCGGGAGAAGGCTGCATCCAGCCATCTCGCTCGGCAAATACCTTGCGGGCAACATTGTGGGGATGTTTTGGCGCTTCATCCATTGACAGTACCGGAGCAAAACAAATATCGCTCTGCTCCAGCAGCGCAGTCCATTCGTCGCGGGTTTTAGTGATAAATTTAGCAGCGACGATCTCCTGACATTTCGGCCAATTCTCTTTGTTGAATTGTTGCTTGAACAGGGGATCCTCGGCATCGAACCCGCCACGCTTCATAAGGTCGGCATAAAACTGCGGCTCGAAGGCACCTACCGAAATATATTCACCATCGGAACATTCGTAGGTCTGATAGAAATGCGAGCCACCATCGATAAAATTTGTACCCCGGCCTTCGCTCCATAAACCCTGGGCGTGCATACCGTAGTTGGCTGCCATTAAAATAGCCGCGCCATCGAGCATGGCGACATCGACGACCTGGCCCTTGCCGGATTTCATCGATTCAATAATACCGCCCATCACTCCACCCCACAGCAGCATACCGCCGCCACCGAAATCACCGACCAGGTTGAGGGGGATGGTTGGTTTTCCACCATTCGGGCCGATGGCACCGAGCACTCCGCCCAGGGCGATGTAATTGATATCGTGGCCCACTGTATTGGCAATCGGGCCCTCCTGGCCCCAGCCGGTCATGCGGGCATAGACGATTTGTGGGCAGCGGGCCAGCACTTCATCAGGTCCCAGGCCCAACCGCTCCATAACGCCCGGTCGAAAGCCCTCCAGCACCGCATCAGCGCTTTCCATCAGTCGGTAGACCACCTCAATACCTTCCGGGTCTTTCAGATTCACCCTTACCGATCTGCGGCCGCGGCCCAGAATATCAAAGGGGCGGTCCATGGCTAAACTACCGGCCATGCCGACCGCACGGTCTACCCGAATAACTTCCGCACCCATATCGGCGAGCATCATGCCAGCGTGGGGAACCGGACCAATGCCCGCTATCTCGATTATCTTTACACCTTTTAATGGACCCATAAATTTGTCTCCCTTTGTTATTGATTAATGGTTTTTGATTAATGGTTATCGATTAATGGCTAATGATTAGTGGCGAGTGATTATTTGCTATAGCTTGTTTGTTGCTGCCATGACGGACAGGTTTGTTATTTGGCGGTATAGCCGCCATCGACCACCACCTCTGCGCCGGTCACAAAGGACGATTCGTCTGAGGCGAGGAACAATACCGGATAGGATAGCTCGATAGGTTCCGCCACCCGACCAAGCACAGTGTTAGTGAGGATTGCATCGATAAACCCGGGGTTTTGCATCACTCGGCTGGTGCCTCGGGTGCGTACTGCACCTGGATGAACACTGTTGCAGCGGATATTATATTTAGCATAATCAACAGCAATAGATTTGCTTAGCAGGCGCACGGCACCTTTACCGGCCTGGTACGCAGCCTGCTTTTCCATGCCCGCAATGCCAGAAATCGATGAGATATTGACGATGGAGCCGCCTCCGGCCGCCTGCATCGCCGGCAGCATATGCTTGCAGCCCAGGAATATACTTTTGGCGCAGACATCCATAATTAAATTCCACTCCTCTAGCGTCGCATCTTTGGCACTTTTGAACGAAGCAATAGCAGCATTGTTGATTAATATGTCGGTCTTGCCGTAATGCTCTATGGTCGCTGCCGCAACCTTTTTCCAGTCGTCTTCATTGGCAACGTCCTGACCGACAAAAACTGCTTCGCCGCCACCCGCGACAATTTCATCGACAACCCGCTGCCCCGGTTCTTCCCGACGATCCGTTACCACCAGTTTTGCACCTTCCTGAGAAAATAGTTTGCAGTGGGATGCTCCCATGCCATCGCCACCGCCGGTGATAACGGCTATTTTTCCTGCTAATCGACCCATGTCATTTCTCCCTCAAGAATGCCGAATATTGGTTACGTACTTATTGAGTTACCTGCTAGCGAGCGGTGTAGCCACCATCGACGACCAGTTCTGACCCCGTCATGTAGGACGATTCGTCGGATGCGAGTAGCAATACCGCGTAGGAGACTTCTATAGGCTCGGCCATGCGGTCCAGGATCGTCGTACACAGCAGCTCTTTGATGACCGCTTCGTCATCGGCCAGATCGTCCAAGATAGGCGTGCGAATAACACCGGGATGAATCGAATTAACCCGTATGCCAAATTCAGCATAATCGACTGCACAGGATTTGGTCAGCATGCGAACCGCGCCTTTTGATGCCTGGTAAGCTGCGGAGTTGGGTGCACCGATGATGCCGTAAATTGAGGAGATATTGACGATGGAGCCGCCGCCGGCTTTTTCCATGGCTGGAACAATTAACTTGCAACCCAGGAATACACCGGTGGAATTGACCGCCATAGTTTTATCCCAGTCCTCAAGCGTGGCTTCATCATTGGCGCCAAAAATTACGATACCGGCGTTGTTAATTAAAATATCGATTTTTTCGTAGCGCTCCACCGCCTGATCGATAACGCTTTGCCATTGATCTTCGTGGGCGACGTCATGGGCAATAAAGATCGCCTCACCACCCTGATCGCGAATCTGCTGCGCTGTCGCTTCGCCAGCGACGGCATCGATATCTGTGACCACCACGCTGGCTCCTTCCTGCGCCAATAACAGGCAATGGGATTCACCCATGCCCATGCCACCACCGGTGACCAGTGCTACTTTTCCGTCCACACGACCCATGTTGATCTCCTCCTTATATTCCTCTCCCAGCTTTCGTCAGTTGATCGCTAAAAGCTCGACTCAACCTTGATTCACTGAGCGGCTAAGCTTTTTGAAGCAACGCAATGCCCCTTGAGTATAGAAGATGTCATAGCCGCTTCCTATACAAATGCTAGCGCCGGTCGAGAAACCAGTATCGGTTGACTGAACAGTATTCTCATTAGCTCGTGACCTATACTACATTACTACCTGTACTACATTATCTGTAATATGGTGCACTCATAATTGTCGACGCCAAAAAAACTAGCACTCGCATGGGGGCGATAAAATGAAACTCGTTCGCAGTGGTTACAAAGCGCTGGATTTCACGCATTTTCTTGCTGGACCTACCACGACGCGGATCATGGCGGAAACGTGTGCCGAAGTTATTAAGGTGGAGTCCTATCCCATTGGCGATGCAGTGCGGCAAATAGCGTTTTTAAAGGATGGCCGTAGCGCTTACTACGTGCAACAAAATCGTGGCAAAAAGAGCCTGTGCATCGATGTAAAAACCGGAAGGTATAAAAGTAATCAAAGAATTATTGGGCGAAGTTGACGTGGTAACTGAGAGTTTTTCCGTCGATGCTATGGCCCGTATGGGGCTTGGGTCGGAGGAAATCCATAAGATCAATCCGCGAATTGTTATGGGCTCGATTACAGCCTTTGGCCAGACCGAGCCGCCATCAAAATCCTGGAAGATACCGGCGTGCTAGTCGAGCGGAGATTAAGCATGCAGGAGACTATGGATCATCTGCATCTTATTGATCGGCGCACGGTAAGAACTATTAACGACTCAGTGATGGGGAGTTTCAAATCCCCGTTATGCCTCTGCGATTTTCAGACTTTCCTGGTCAACGCCCCCTTGAGGCAGTTGCCCTAGGGGAAAGCAATCGGGATATATTATCCAGCTATCTGGGCTATTCAAGTGCAGAGATTGATAATCTGTACGATGTTGATGTAATTAAAACCGATGGAAAATGATATTTAAATCAAAACTAAAAGAGGGTAGATAATGAGTGGCTTATTAGAAGGAAAAATAGCAGTGATAACTGGCGCTGGCTCAGGTATTGGCCGAGCGTCTGCGCTGTGCTTTGCCGAGGAAGGAGCAACGGTTGTTGTTTCCGATATTGATATTACGGGCGGCGAACAGACAGCAGATTTAATCAAACAAAGTGGCGGTGCCGCATCGTTTGCTAAATGCGATGTCTCGAAAGCTTCGGAAGTAGAAGCGCTGATTTCAGGCGTGGTTGCAGCACACGGACGCATCGATTGTGCTTTTAACAATGCCGGTGTTGAAGGCGAATGGGCGCCAGTTCATATTTGCTCGGAAGAGAACTTCGACTTTAATTACAACGTTAATCTAAAGGGCGTTTTCCTGTGTATGAAGTATGAAATTCAGCAAATGCTGAAGCAGGAGGATGGCGGATCAATTGTGAACACCGCCTCCATTGCCGGTTTGGTGGGTGGTAAAAACTTAAGCGCCTATGTGGCCGCCAAGCACGGTGTCGTGGGCCTGACTAAATCTGCAGCGTTGGAATATGCTACCAAGAAAATTCGCGTTAATGCGGTCTGCCCCGGTGCCATCAAGACACCGATGATGGAGCGCCTGATCGAGGAAAAACCTGCAATGGCAGCGGCAATGATGGCGACAGAACCAGTGGGCCGATTTGGTGAACCAGAAGAGATTGGCAGGGCAGCGGCGTGGTTGTGTTCAGGCCAGGCCTCTTTCGTTACCGGTCATGCTATGCCTGTGGATGGCGGTATTGTTGCCGCATGATGGAACTGCACATTCGGTTTTCATAAACGCCGTACAAATATTAGAGAAGTTAGTTTTATTAATGATCAATACACAATTTAGGAGTGTTCATAATGGGTTATTTAGAAGGGAAAGTAGGGTTGGTTACCGGGGCAGGATCAGGAATAGGTCGGGCCGCAGCGTTATCTTTTTGCCAGCAGGGCGCAAAGGTGCTGGTTTCGGATATCGACGACAAGGGCGGTGCTGAAACGGTTGAGTTGATAAAGCAGGCTGGTGGTGAGGCGGTTTATCAAAACTGTGATGTTTCTAAAGCAGCAGAAGTCGAAGCCATGATCGCCAAAGCAGTGGAATCTTTTGGTCAACTGGATTGTGCGTTTAATAATGCGGGTTTAGCTGGGGAGTTTGCTCGTCTTGCGGATTCTACCGAAGAAAATTTTGACCTGAATTATAAGGTTAATTTGAAAGGTGTTTTCCTGTGTATGAAGTATGAAATCTTACAAATGCTAAAGCAGGGTGGTGGTGCCATTGTTAGCACGGCATCCATCGCTGGATTGGTCGGCTCAAAGCAGGTCTCTGCCTATTGCGCCATGAAACACGGTGTCAACGGCCTGACTAAATCTGCGGCACTGGAATATGCCACCAAGAATATCCGCGTTAATTCAGTCTGCCCTGGCATGATCGAAACGCCACTGTTAAACGCCCAGCTGGCGGGAAATCCAGCCATGCGTGAGGCCATGATGGCCTTTGAACCCATTGGTCGTTTTGGTGAACCACGGGAAATTGGCGACACCGTGGCATGGCTATGTTCAGATCAGGCATCCTTTGTTACTGGACACACTATGACTGTGGATGGTGGAGCGGTGGCGGCCTAGGAATCAAGTAACGGGGTACGTAGGGAAATCGCAGCTTTTTAAATAAAAATAGGTTCGCGATCTTGCTGGGATCGTACAATCAGGAGATTACATAATGACCAAGATGCGCATGCTTGAAGGCATTAAGGTTCTAGATTTTTCTCATCTTGTGGCAGGACCACAGTGTACTAAGTTGATGGCCGACCAGGGCGCGGAAATAATAAAAATAGAGCCATTGACTGGTGATCCGATTCGCGGCCTGCCTTTTCACAAGGATGGTCGAAGTGGTTGTTTTGTTCAGCATAATATTGGCAAAAAAAATGTCTGCATGGATATTCGTACTGAGCAAGGCAAGGATATCTGTTACGAATTGGTCAAGCAAGTAGACGTAGTCGTCGAAAATTTTATGCCCGGTGTGATGAAGCGTCAGAAGATGGATTGGCAAACATTGAACAAAATAAATCCAGAGTTAATCATGTGTTCAATCTCCTGCCTTGGGCAAACGGGGCCATTGGCCGGATTACCTGGTTATGACTTTATTGGTCAATCATATGCCGGTGTGCTGGATATGAATGGCGAACCGGATGGTACTCCCATTTATGCCGACCTGGCATTAGGTGATGTCTCCACAGGCTCCCACGCCTATGCAGCTATTGTTACAGCGCTGTTTCATAAATTGCGCGGTGGCGGGGGACAATACCTCGATATTTCCTTGCTCGATGTATTGTTTGGTTATCACGAAATAGGTGTAGAAGTTTACGATGGTTCAGGCGGTGAAATTGAATTCAAACGGAGTGGTCGCCACCATCCATTTATTGTACCGGCGGGTATTTTCTCCTGTGACGGCAGGTATGTTTTTATTATCACTCTGGGGGAACAGTGGGATCGTCTGGTCAAATTAATGGGACGACCGGACATGCTCGAAGACCCACATTTCGCCGATGTGCCGACACGCTACAAACACCGCGACGAAATCAACGCCATCGTCCAGGCCTGGCTAGATGATATCGGTGATGCCGATGACGCCTTGCGAATGCTCCAGGACCATAGGGTGCCCTGTGCGCCACTTTTGTCTATACCAGAAATATTGGAGCATCCGCATATGAAGGCACGCGCAGTTGTACGTACGGTGTCCGATCCGGTATTTGGCAAATTAAAAATACCCAATAATCCGCTGCGCTTTAGTCAGTTTCCCGATAGCCCCAATTTACAGGCAGGATTTCTCGGTGAATGTAACCACGAAATCCTCCGTGAAAAACTGGGTTATACCGATATTCAAATTGCTGAGCTTGAAAATAGTGGCATTATTGCTGAAAAAAACATCTAGCTCGTAACCAGTACCTTCTTATCAGGCGGGGTTTAGCTTGATAGACGTCGCTGATTGTCCTCCAAAATTCAGGCAGCGTTGAACGCTTAGGTGGGGACAAGGTCTATAGCCTTGTCCAGCATTGCACAAGCTTCCATGCAAATATGCAATTCAACAAAGCAAGAAACCACATTGCCTGGGCCTGAACAACTCTGGATGATCCTTGATTGAGCTTATTCTCACCTAAGCATATTCCTCGACATATTTTTTCCCAGGTCGATATATTTGCCAGTTAATGCTTCACCAGTAAGTGCTAATTTTAACGAGGAGTTGCCATGAATATCTTGAAATCTATTTTCGTAAGCACGTACATGATGACCGCAATGGTCATTACTGTGTTCGCTGCCTGGTCATTATGGACAACGGGGCATTACCTAAGTTGGGGTGGGGTATTGTTGGTGACAGCCCCCTTTATGATGTTGCTCGGCTGGCTGATGATATCCACGAGTATTGCTCGAACCAGTGAACGTTTCCCCGTCCTGAATGCCTTTGGGGCGTCGGGTGTGGGATTATCCGGCTGGAGTTATTTTCAGGGCGGCAGTGGTTTAGCTTTTGACCTTGCGATTATCGGGTGGGTCGGATTTTTGATTTATGCCTACTGGTATTCGAGTTTTGGCCGCAAACCTAGCCAAAAAATTTTGGTGGGTAAACAATTGCCTGATTTTAATACTAAAAATGTAGCTGGTGATACGATTAATTCCAGCGTGCTAACAGATAAACCCACAATCTGGATGTTCTATCGCGGCGCATGGTGCCCGCTGTGCATGGCGCAAATTAAAGAGTTAGTTGAACAATATAAAACTTTACAGGCTATGGGTGTTCGAGTAGCGCTGGTGGCGCCACAGCCGCACACAAATACCGTCAGTGTGGCGGAAAAATTTGGCGTAGATTTTGATTTTTTGACTGATGAAGGCAATCTTGCTTCCCGCACTCTGGGTATCGATAACGCCCACGGTTTACCTATGGGTATGCAGATGCTGGGTTACGACAGTGAAACCGTGTTGCCGACCGTCATTATTACCGATGTCGGCGGACAGATACTGTGGACTCACGAGACTGATAACTACCGCGTTCGACCTGAGCCAGACGTGTTTTTAGATGTTTTGCGTGACAACAATATAGTCACGGCCGCTGCATAAAGTAGTGGCATCGTATGAATGACCATTTATGGCTGGAAATGACTATGGCTGTTGATGCCGCAAGAATGATTAGAACGGGTGTATTGATTGGAACTGGTGTGTAGGGGAGCTAATGATTAAGCAAATTGCTCTGCGTGGCCTGATCCTGACGTCGACCGCGCTTACGTCGACAATAAGCTGGGCGAGCGAAGGCATCCAGTGGCGGGAGTGGTCTGCCAGCACCTTTGCCGAAGCGAAAGATAAAAATCGCCTGATTCTTATTAATGTTGGCCACGAAGGCTGTACCGCCTGCCGCTTTATGGAAGAAAACACCTTCAGCAATGCTGATGTCATCGCGCTGGTTAATAAAAATTTCATCGCCATTCAGGTTGATAGCGAAGCGCGTCCAGATATCGGTGAGCGTTATTCCGACTGGGCCTGGCCCGCCAATGCTTTTATGCGCCCCGACGGTACTCAGGTATTAGCTTTTGCCGGTAGTCGTCGTCCCAACCGTTATATGAAAGTGCTTAATGAGGTGATTGATGGTCATGCAGCGGGCAACTTAAGCCCGGATAAACTCGCACCTTATGGCGCTGCTCAAGCGCCAGCGTCTACTGAATTAACCGAATTACGTGACCAGCTGCGAGCCTTGCAGGATAACGTCTTCAAAAATAAAACCAGTGGTGTGTTTGAAAGCGCGGAACCACTTCGGCATCTATTGCTGCGAAACCATCTTTATGGCGATAGGAATGCACTGACCATCGCACAGGCTGCGCTCGATGGGCATCTGAACCAGCTAGATCCAGTCTGGGGTGGCATGTTTTACGCTTCTTTCGGCAAGTGGACTAATGTGGCTAATGAGCTGCGCCTCGAAAGTCAGGCAGCGACGCTTCAGGCTTATGCAGATGCGTATCAATTAACTAATGACCCCAAATACCGCGCTGCTATCGCAAATGTCGATAGATATTTAACTAAATTTTTGCGGTCAAAGCAGGGCATGTTTTTTGCCAATCAACAAGATCGCATGAAGGGTTTGTCCAGTGAATTTGATATAAGTGAATATTATGCGCTCGGTGACAAGGCGCGCCGGAGTCACGGTATCCCCACTATTGACCATGCCATTTACAGTGATGTAAATGCGCGGGTTATTCTCGGCTATGTATTTGCGTTCCAGGCGACAGGCGAGCAGCACTATCTCGATACCGCCCGAGCCGCTGGAAAACAGCTTATCCGTGATCGACAGACAAAAGATGGCTGGATCATTCAGTTCAAACCTGGCGAGGAGTTATCAGGTGATGAGCGTATTCACGTTCTGACTGACAAGCCGCTGCCGTATCTGCGGACACAGGCCCACTCGGGATTAGCGTTACTCAATCTGTATACAGTGTCTGGTGATGCGCTTTGGCGAAAGGCCGCTGTGCAAGTGGCGAATGCCTTGTTAACAACGCTAGAGGACCCAAAATTAGGTGGTTTTTATGGTGCACCCGATGATGGCACACCCGGTCGTCGTAAGCCTCTCGAAGACAATGCCGCCGCCGCACAGTTTTTGTATTTACTCGGCGTGTTAGAGAAAGAAGACAAGTTTAAAGTCGCAGCCAAGCGAGCTATTCGTGCATCTGCGTCTCCCACAGCGGTACGCAGAGAGGGTCGCATTACCGGCAATCTGGCGATGGCCCTGGAGATTATGACTGCGGGCTATGTGGAGTTATCGGTGGTTGGCGATGAAGCAGATTCTCGCACAAAGACTTTATTAAAAGCTGGCCGAAGTGTTTATGAACCTCGCAAACTGGTTCATATTGAACCTGTAGGGCGGTACCCTAAACGTGACGCTCCAGCTATGTATATTTGTAATGATGAGCGCTGCACGGTGCCGATTTATGATCCTGCTGAGGTATCGGTTCAGGCCAGGCTGTTTACGTCTCAGGTAGATTTGTCCAATTAAGTCGCTGCCATAAAACACGCAGTGGCTCTTAATATTAAACAATCAGCCTCCCTATCGATTCTACTTATCTTCCTGTTCATTGCCAGGTTCCCGGTTAAAGGTACTGGTGAATTCCATGGATTGGCCTTTGATCGCCAATGAATCGATATACGCCCTAAACTCGTCACTAAACGCATGCTTGCTCACCCGCCAAAATTGCTGAATGCCCGGGCTTTTTAGAAATTCAAGGTAAACACGTTCTGCTGATTCCAGGTACATAGCATCTATAGAGCCGTGTTGGGTGTGCAGGTATTGCTGTTCGCATATGAGCAGAAATGATCGGAACATGTAACTAACCCGCATCCGATCATTGTCAGGTAGGCCCTCGTAATCATATATTCCCGCCTGGTATATTTCAGAATATTCCTGATCCAGTGCAATCAGTTCAAGTACTCGGCGGGATTCTGCCGATAGTTCACGGGTGGCTGAAAGCCTTGCTTCCTTTGTTTGTGAGCGAATTTGTGTGGCCAGATATAGTACCGACATGATAACCGCAATGGCTCCCAGCCCTTCGGCTATCGCACCAAATGCGTCCCAGTTTATTGTCATATTTTCGCCTTAGTATTTATGAATAGGTTAAAGGGAGATTCAGATATTTAAACATTTCTTTTGTGGGAACGTTTTTATGAGGATTCTTTTTGGAACATTTTTTAAGAACTATTTTGAGTACTACACGGGAATGCAGTTTACTAAGGATTCACCATTTTCGAACATTGTGATGGGGGGTGGCAAGTTGTGAGACCGATCATCAATCTTCCTCCTCGTCCTCCTCGTCCTCCTCGTCCTCCTCTCCTTCTTCGTCGCCAGGCCAGCCGCCCATAAAAAATGGTAGACGGGTACGGCGCATGAAATCGGCTCGCTTCATATGGCCTACCCGTTTTTTGATAGCGGATCGCGCCAGTATATCTTTGGCATCGAGCAACTTCTCAAAGGCGATCAGCCAGCTTTCGTAATAGGTCGGCCTGGTTTCCTCTGGTTGCTTATCGGCAATAGCGATCTGTTTGATCAATAGCGCCTGAAACTCGGGCCACTCGTAATATTGTTGTTCGCAAAAAGCTACGGCCATGGCAAAAGCTTCACCCTCCCAAGGATCCTGAAAAAGCAGTTCACCGCTCTTACGAGGCAGAGCCGCGTCGCCCTGCATATCAGACACTTGACGTTGCGATAGACCGGGTGCCTGTTTTATATCTAGCTCGATTCGCGCAACCCCGATCATCGAATCACGGGTAACAATGTCGACAAGTTCATTTTCAGACATATGCTCGGTATCGGGTGGTCGCTGGGGTAGCACCATGTACCGCGTTCTAAAGTCGCTGTTCCAGATCTTTATCTCAATGTCGTCTTCAAGTTCAAGCCCAAATTCCTGTAGCACCTCGCGGGGACTGCCCATAACGCGAGATCGATACGACTGGCTTTTATACCAAAACGGCGGTAAACCAAGCACAGGCCAGGGGTAACAGGAACACAACGTGCACACGATCGCATTGTGAATAGCCGGTGTGTTTTCCACGACAATAAGGTGTTCGCCCTGTAAGCCCCCAAAGCCGAGTTCGCTTATGGCATCGGTGCCGTTCTCCAGAAGCCGCGCTTTATACTCGGGGTCGCACCAGGCCCGAGCAACGACTCGGCAGCCGTTTAATGGACCAATATCATTTTCGTAGGAGTCGAGCACCGTATCGAGTAAGTCGTCCGAAATTAGCGCTTGATCGCCTAACAATCCCTCGATGGCCTTAACTCGGATATCCCGTTCCCTATTCTGACCAGGCGTGAGCACCCGTGGTTGGAAGGAATCAGCGTCATCGTGGGAATGGTGATCGTCGTGTTGATCGCTCATATTGGCGTTCCTCCAGACAGAAACCGTACCGCTGACCGCACACTCAGTCAAATTGTTGGAATTAATAAAAGCGCAGGCCTAAACTAAGCGCCAAAGCCGGCATGCCTCAATATGAAGATGCGCTTGTTTTTAAATGGCTAAATGCAATAATCCGAATCGCATTATCTTTAACCACTAAATCTTTAACCACTAAAATATTGATCATAGAACGTAACAAAAAAAGGAAAGGTCATGAATATAATTAAACCAGTTACGACGCTCTGCCTTGTTTTATTCGTTGGATTATTTGTCTGGGCAATGGTGATGGACCCCACGCTAGCCGGATTTTTCGTCGCCATTAAAGAACCCTGGTCTTTAGTCGTAATGATGGATTTTGTGTTTGGTTGCCTGTTGTTTTCGTGGATGATTTATTTCGTCGAAGGTTCTGCGAAGGCCGCCGTACCGTGGGCAATCGCGCTTTTTATCGTTGGCAATATTGTCAGCGCTATTTATTTGTTATTGCGTTTTGAGAAGATAAAACAGCGTATTAGTGAGGTTTGAATCTGCGGAAGCGTAATATCGATAAATAGCTGACTAGATAAAATCAAGCTGGATGACTCATTGATATGTTAAGACACGAAAACGTAGGGCTAGCAAAACCTGAGTCAGATAACGGGCAGAGCTACACCGATAAGAACATCCTGAGTAATCAGTTGGGCTAAAGCCTCTTTAGCCCAACCTTCGGTTCCTTTCGGCCGGCATGGTAGCACCATGTAACGGGTTTCGGCCGTGGTATCCCATACGCGAATTTCAATTTCATCCGGTAGATACAGGCCCATTTCTCTCAACACAGTGCGTGATTCTCGCACCACTCGGGCGCGATATTCAAAGCTCTTGTACCAGTCTGGTGGCAGACCCAGCACTGGCCAGGCGGTGCAAGAGCATAAAGTACAGACAATGACATTATGTAAGGTCGGGGTGTTTTCGAGAGCGACAATGTATTCACCCTGCGGGCCTGGAAATCCTAGTTCGGCGCAGGCTGCCGTGGCGTTAGTTCGCAGGCGTTCGTGAAAATCAGGGTCAACCCAGGCCTCTGCCACCACCATGGCGCCATTTTTGGCATCCCATTCATGCTCGGCAATCTGAGTATATTTCTCGACGTAATTTTCTGGAATCAGATTTTCATCGGATAAAGCAATTTCCAGCGCTCTTGTTCGGTTAGCTCTTGATGCCGGGCTAGACGTAGGTTGACGATCAGCCATAGATATTCCTGGGGGGGTTGCATCGCTGCGCTAATCAGGGAGCTTTTTCCAGATAGCTTTCCCAAAGATCAACTACCACGGTTGAATTTTCTTCAGCGTCACTCCACAAATCTTTTGCTACAAAGCGCACATGGTAGGTGGGTTCGAGTTTAGCTTCCAGGCCGTGTCCCGCAGATCCGGCAAACGGGAATGGCGGCGCAATATGGACGACTACTCCCTTCTTACCGCGCACGTATTTTGGCATACGACAATGGCCCCGATAATACGTGTTTGTTGCCATTACCGTCTCACCTACAGCAAAGTGAATATCCGCTTCACGGGCTTGCGCGCCCCTGGTAGCATGAAGAGAGAGTGGGTATCGACCACCGGCGAGTTTTTCGAGTTGTAGTTGGCTGACGGTTCCCCTTTCAACATATAGCGAAGCAACGCCGGTCAAAAACCGCTCGTAATAACTTGCGTTCATGTAATGCCGCGGCTCCATCCGTTCGATGGCGTGGCGTATTTGATCCGCGGTCCACCAATTTAGACCCATACCCAAAAAACCTAGTGCCTGGGCCAGTGGTTCCCAGTCTTCGTGAAAGACCGGCTCATCACGCTCTATGTGGATCGCTCCAAAACTATCGTCACCGCCTAAATCGTGAATGCCATCCATAATTGCTTGCCCGCCTCACCCCGGCTCAGGAAGTCACGAGACTCTTTAGTACACACCCAGCGTTTTCAGGGTGCTAAAGATACGCTCGCGTAATTCTTCAGAACACTGTTCGACCGGAGGCCGAACGGGGCCTGCCTTGAGTCCGATGGCTTCGAACCAGGCTTTCATGCTGACCAGCGCACTGGCATAGGTGAACGTGTTGACGACCTTCCAGACCATAACTTCGTTATATAACTCGCGGATTTCTGATAACGCATCAGATTTTTTACGAGCCTGCGCCCATTTACCCTGCGCCGATAACGCCATGTACTCCGTCATAAGGTGGCGCTTTTTACCATAAAGGATAAATGCCAGCTCACCGAACACCACCTGGCCACCACGACTTAGATCGTCGGCAAAATTACTTTCAAACGGATCTGAAATAATAAAATCGTCGCGCAGCATGTCGCGTAACTTGAGGGCCTCAGCACGATTCATTACACCGTTTTTTGCACCAATGACCGTCTCAAGATCAGACAGTCGTTTCATCAGGTCCCAGCCCATAACCAGGCCGGAAACCGGTGTGCGATATAGGCAAACAGCCAAATTGCTATTATCGGTCAGGTATTTAAACCAGTTAAAAACCTCATCATCTGTGCGTAACTGCACCACAGGGTTGATCACTTCGGCTCCGTCATAACCCAGTTCCTCAACGCGATGCATTTTCTCGATAGCCTGGTAGACGCTCGGGTCGAGAATGATAGACCAGAGGCTCATGCGACCAGCAACTGCATCGGCAACGATTTCGTGGTAGCGATACCAGTCAGAAAGGGTCGTATTCCAGACTTCAGCAACAAACCCGCCGACCACCAGGCCGTCGACGCCCATTTCAACAAATGCTTCTATGTTCGAGCGGATACCTTCTTCGTCGAAGGTGAAATCCGATTTTATTGGCGTGACAGGGCAGTTGAAATTGCCCTTAACGGTTTCCAGGGCCCATTGTTTTGCTGTACTGCGGGTATAGTTCATTGCTGATCTCCCGTTTGGTAAGAATTAGTCAACGGAGTCAGTCTATATGGGTTTTAGAGTGTCAGTCTATCCCTGTCCTTAATCCCTATTCAACGCCCCAACAGTCTGAGACTCAGTTACCCGAGTCTCAGAGAAGTTCTTCTGTTTTCTTAAATGCCAGTCACGCCAGCCCCGAAGCGTTTAACTACAGACTCTCCACAGAAAAGGCTGTCTACATAAACACCGAAATGTTTTCGTCCAGGATAACGTGGTGGTCAAGCACTATGTGTCGTCGCGCCAGCCGCCATTGTCCGTCCACCGAGCGGAGGCGATCCCGTCGTCTTGCCACGAACCAGGCTTCTTCGTCCTGACGACGGTTTCTGTAGAGAATGAGGTTGGAGTAAACGTTTAGCTCGCCCTCGGTGTCTGAATACTGGGCTTCGACATTGCTGACGATCCGTCGCGCCCGCGCGGGTGGGTCTTCTATCCATGCCATACCGGTCTCAAACCTTGCTACCCGGTCAAGTAAGTCCTGATAGTAATCATTATAAATTGAGGCTGATTTTTTTGGCGTTGGTTCTGGTCGCTTGTCTTTACGATAGCGGTTTTCCCGAAACGGCATCCAGTAATGGATGTCCTCGGTGAGCATGGCTAACCAGTCCTGAAAGACTTCGTCATCCAAAGCACGCGCTTCGCAGTACAAAAACGACTGAACTTCATGGTGTGTTTCCATAGGCACCATAGCGCTGTTGCTAACAATAGTACTCATAATTACGCTCCTTTGCTGCGCGAAGCCATTACTTCATCCCAATCTTTCGCCGCCATCATCGCGCGCCACATCCTTAGAAAATTGCGATGCGCTGCTTCATTATCGGGTGGCTCGGAAACTAAACTTGGGTAGTCATCGTTAGTGGTCTCCGACCCGAGTCCCATTTCTGTATTCAGGACCTGTTGCCGCGTAACGAAACCCTCGTTAACGCCAGTATTACCTTCCATATTTTCACCGTCGTCTCCCTCAAGTATTCCGGCAGGGCCAAAGGTTTTTTCATTGGTATGACGAATACCTTCTTTGAGTTCATCGGGCATGTCTTTTTCGACCAGGGTCCAGGTCCACACTTCCACTTCATGAGGTCCTCGCGGCTGCCACACCTTCCAGGTGTCGATACCTCTCAAGAACGACGTATTTGGAAACATGGAGCCATCCCAAATGGCGTTGTAGATACGCGCTCGAGCTTCTCCGAGACGCTCCGTTATTGCCGGTTTGCGGGAGCGTAGCCATTCTTCGTACATGCGAGCCGTCTCGCCCTGGTGAATATGCGGAAAAACCTCATCATTGCCGGGGGCGGCATTAAAGCCATGGCCATTGTGGGCGGCGAACTGAAAACCTTCCGGGACGGCCTGATTTCCCAGTACGGCAGTTAGCGGGCCACCAATAACTTTCACTGCTGCTGCGTGGGTCCAGCCTGCATGGTAGAAGTCACCAATAAAGTTTTCGACGAAAAACTTCCAGTTGGATTTAATACGCATTTTCATGGGTGGGCCAAGTAACTCTGATCCCCCCGGGGCATCCATAAAGGTGTCAAAATACCAGGCCATATCACCCAGATAATCTTTTAATGAAGGGGCATTTTCATCAAAGTTTCCGAATAAAAATCCTCGATGGCTTTCTACGCGAGCCTGTCTCAGGCTAAAAATCTTGCGATCTACAGGCTTTGAATAAATCTCATCCTCGAGAGGGATATTGGTAAGTCCGCCATCACCTCCGAAAGTCCAGCCGTGGTAACTGCAGACAAAGTTTTTGGCATTGCCCGAGTCGGCCCGGCAAACCATATTGCCACGATGACTACAGGAGTTGATAAAGGCACTGACTTTGCCATCTTGACCACGCGACACGACGACCCGATCCTGGCCCATGTAGGTGGTAGTGAAGTCGCCAGGGTTGGGGATGAGAGAATCGTGGGTGAGGAACAGCCAGGATCGAGCAAAAATTTTCTCCAACTCCATTTGATAGATGTCTTCGTCCCAGTAGATACGACGATCCTGGACGCCGCCGTCTTCGCGCACCAGATCATTAGTGTTGATACCCATAAAGCCTGCTCCAAACAATGGAAATAAGTGCGACTATACCTATACCCGTTTATCGCTCTCTTGACCGAAATCAAGTTGTTCAGGTTCCTGGGTTTGATTGCTGAGAGGAGAGGGCGATGCGCCACACGTCGCATTTCTGTGTATGAACCAAGTGTTTGGTATGGCTGCCGGGGCCGATCTTGGCATGTATGTGCAGACGCTGATGCTGTCAATGACGGCGCATGGGTTAGCTTTCAGTGCCCAGGGCACCATGGCGCACCACCCGGACCTGATTCGGGAAACCTTTAACCTGGATCCGACGATAAAGGTACTATTTGGAATCAGTTTCGGTTATGAGGATCCCACCGTTGCGGCAAACCAGGCGCGAACGGTACGGACGCCGCCGGAGCAAAGCGTGGTGTTTGGGAACGCTTGATTGCAAGACTTGCCCCCATTTTTCTTAACGGCTCCCAGCGCCCATTGTTTTGCTGCACTGCGCGTATAGTCCATTGTGAAGCCTTCTTTTTTGAGAATTGTGAGTAGACAGTGGTCGAGACTATTACACCAGAATACTGCATCCGTAAAAAAGCAGAAATCAAGTGCATGTTCAGTAACTATTGTTCCCAGATTAAATGGTGAAAATAGATTGCCCAGATTTGTTCACACAGCAATGTGATATCGATGGCAATTGACTGGATGCCAAGAACGCATCAGAGGATGGTTCTCGCTGCAATATTAGTTGGTTACGTTTGTGAGTACGATAAGAATAAATGTGCCAGTTTCATGGGCAGGGCATGGCGGACACTGCTACCCTAGACATTTTCGTAACAGGTTAGATACTCACATGATTACAGTAACGAAAGAACTGACACTGCTAGTCTTCAACAATCAACGGGACAACCATATCGCAATGTAAGACCGCCATTGTCAATGTGTGTGGGCGAACGCCAATAGAAACATTACCTGGTGGTAAAGCGATGTGGGCAGAAAAGAATTTGGCTCAAATCTAAGTTGACAGGCACTGCAAAAAACGGGGGACTGTTAGCTAAGCTAATACATACCTATAGGCTGCCAGCAATCAATACAAATATGTCGTTATTGTCGCAACTGAGATCAAATGTCTTTTTAAAGAAAAGGTCACGCTTGTAGTCCTTTCCTGTTAAAAAAGACATTTATCTATGCGCTTACCTGGGTACAGGCAGGCTCTGATGTAGCATATTGGCGATGGGTAAAAACCTTCGAGACAAAGGGCGAGGTCATTGCACGAACCAGTGCGCTGTAATTGAGTTGAAATGTCACTTCTTCGCCGACAAAAAGATCACCTTTGACAGACGCAACGACAAGGTGGTCACTACTGGCACCTAGAATCTCGATGCCCGCAGGGGCTTGTAGGCCACTGGGGTCGATATCCTGTATGCCAATGGCAAGGATGGCTTGCCTCACGATGCCACGATCAGTAAGCGCACGATCATTAGCTAAGAGGGTCTCGCCGAAGGCAGACTGCGCAATATCCCCAGTGGGCTGTGATGGCTTACGCTTTGATTCAATGACTTCTGCAACCAGCGTGATGGCATTGGTGTACAAGCCCTCAATCGCCTGGCGTTGAAGTGGCTCGCAGCCCAGTAAAATGGCCTCGCCTAAACGTAGGTTATTAATTCGCCCTGTATCTGTTTGCGCGCCATTCAATGCCCATTGAATATTAGCCGAATTGCCACCCGACACTACGTCTAAGGTCAAATCGAACGTCGTCTCAATAAGGTCTGCGAGCTCAGATAACTTAGCCATATTGGTGGCATCTGGGGAGACACCGCTACGACAGGCGAGATTTGTGCCGATACCTTTGAGCAAAATATTCGGCAGGCTAAGCACCTCGCGTACTGTGCCGATCAAATCCCCGGGCATAATGCCTTCGCGCAGATCGCCCAGCTCAACCATTAATAGTACTTGGTGGGTGCGGCTTTGTTTTTGGGCCTCAACAGAAAGCTTTTTTATCACGTCAATTTCAGTATTGCAGCTTATATCCGCATACCTAACAACCTGCGCCACCTGGCTGAGCATCGGTGAGCGAATCAGCAGCATCGCCGCGTCTTTTATCTGTGCACTGTTTCTGGCAAGGCAGATGGCTTTTATATTTTCAATACGTGAATCACCCAGTGCGGTTACCCCCGCCCGCAACAGCGTGTTCGCCATCTCCACTGAGCCGAGAGCCGCCTTGGTTACCCCTGTAACTGAAATGCCGCGTTCAGCGAGTCGCACAACCAATTCATGGGCATTGTGGTAAATTTTGTTGAGGTCAATTTCCAGCCTGGGCGCGGTCATCAGGCTGCCGTCGGCAGATTCACCTGAAGATTAGTGAAGGCAGCAACAACCATTTGCACCAGATGCTTAGGTGAGCGTGCTAAAGCATCGGTAACCGGAATACCCAGCTCCTGTTCGTACAGGGTAATTGCAGCGCTCACATCGGTATCCGCCATGTTCTCGTGGTTAATGGTCAAGCCAATAACCTGAGTGTTAGCGAAAGTCTCCAGTAAATTAATTTCTGATGCGGGTGTGGGCATTGGCATCTGCTCAAAGTCACAGCGATGATGCCGCGCTGGGGCGTGTTGTAACACGACGCCGTGCGCGCAACTACCACGTAAAATAAAAGCCGAAGAAGAAAAGGCCGGATGGCTTAAAGCACCTTGCCCTTCAATAATAATCACATCCGGCTTTTCATTTTCAAAGGCTTCAACAATGGTTGCCTCTAGTTCACCCGCGCAGAATTGTGATGGAATCGCATCGAGGGCAACACCATAACGCGCGCCTTGAATTAATCCGGTCTGCCCGGTGCCAATCATCACCGCTTTGATGCCATGGTCATTCAGTGCCTGTGTTAAAACAGTCGCGGTGGTGCGTTTTCCAATCGCACAGTCGGTGCCAAGCACCGCAATACGAGGGCAAGTCACGTCGTGGATACGACCACTGAACATGCGCAAATCCTTTTTGGCGCGTGGCTTTCGTATATCCAGAATTTCTACTTTATTGGCTATACAGGCCGCTATAAAAACTGGATCCTCATTAAGAAATTCATGTAAGCCGTTGACGATATTTATACCATGATTCATTGCCTCAAGTATCAGGCTACGCTCATGGATAGACAGCATGCCGCTGGAAGGCGCCATGCCAAAGATAAAGTAATTCGGCATATTACCGGCTTGCTCCAGCGCATCAGCAAGATCTCGACAAATAGGAATATCATTGATTTTGTTGTCAAGAACCATGCCGGTATCAAGGCCAGCTTTTTCGCTATCGATAACAGAAAGTATTTTGTACTTCTCTGAATGACGCACAAGCCCGTTGGCTGTTTTGCCGTCAAGCGCAGCAAAATTTCCTTCGCAGTACACGATGGCGGTAGCCGTTGGCTGCTTGATGCCTATAGGCTTCAATGGGAGACGCACTGTTACGTGACTCTTGATAACAGCAGGTTGTTTGATGATGGATGAGTTTATCTGTCTTGTAGACATAATTTCCTCTTGAGTGAAAGGCTCAGAGGGGCAACAGTATCGTGCCGGCCAGAATTGGCCGAATGTCAACGAGAAGTACCGCTAAGTCATGATGCATCGGGAAAAATTTCCCGATGAGTAGACGTGGTGAGGCATTTTTAATAATGCCAAGGTCAAATATTTTCTTTCCCTGATCGATTACCGACCCAGGGCATTGCGAGCGTGCTCAAAAGCGTCGGCAACGCTATGCAAGCTGTTTTTAACAGTTATCCGATACTGCTGCTACGGTTGTTACTTTTTGCTTTCTTCGCCGCCTTTTTTTCTTTCTGTGTCATTAATGGTTGTTTCTTCGCTTCCTTATTACTCTTTTTTTCCTTTCCCATAAATTTCTCCATTTACTGATTGTGTTATTCCTTGTCAGGTCTCATGCCTTTAAGGAATTTGAAAAGATCGCTGTCGGTGGATAGCACGATGGTGGTACTGTCGCCGATGATGGTCGGGTAGGAAGCCATGGTGCGGGTGAATTCATAAAACTCCACGGCCTGGGGGTTTTGATTGTAGGCACTGGCATAAATTTCGGTTGCCTTGGCATCGGCCAGGCCACGTATTTCCTCTACCTGACGATAGGCTTCGGATTGAATTTTGTTGAGGTCGCGTACTCGATTACCTCTTATTCTCGCTGCTTCGCCATTACCTTCGGATAGAAATCGCTCGGCAATCTGCCTGCGCTCGCTGATCATGCGATCATAAATTTTAGGGCGGACACTTTCATTGTAGTTGATGCGTTTAAAACGGATATCCAGCAGCTCAATACCAAACACACCGACTTTCTCTGCTGCCGCTGAAAATATTTCCCGCTCAACCAACTTGCGGCCTTTTTCAATAGGCACCAGTGCACCCATATTGATGCCTTGTTCATTCGAGGGTGAAACAATCTCACCCAGTGCGGTATCAAGCAGGGGTACACGGTCTTTAGTCGTACGAATAATTTCAATTAATTCGTGTTTGGCCACGGCGTTTCGAGTTTCACTACCCAAAATATCGTCTAGTCTTGATTGAGCACTGCGCTCATCACGCAAACGCAAAAAATACTGCAGCGGATCAACAATTCTCCACCGGGCAAATAAATCCACAGAAATATACAGCTTATCTTTGGTGGGCATATCCGAAGGTGCACCATCCCATTCAAGTACCCGCTTGTCGATGGGATTGACTTCTTGCACAAAGGGAATTTTGAATTTAAGGCCTGCCGTAGTGACAGGTTCGCCCACGGGCTTGCCAAACTGGGTAATGATAACTTGCTCGACTTCATCAACGGTATAAATTGCACTGCCTAAGACAAACAGACCAACAAGGACAATGGGCAATATTCCAAACAACGTTAAATTTTTCATTGTTGGGGCTCCTTTTGCCTATCAAGATTAAGCAGGGGCAACAGGCCAGACATAGCATCGTCCATTAAAACTTTTGACTCTATTTTCGGCATCACATCTTGCATGGTTTCAATATAAATACGACGGCGAGTCACTTCCGGTGCTTTCTGGTATTCAGTAAACAGCGCATTAAATCGCAGGGCATCGCCTTCGGCTTCATTGATCCGTTTGAGCCGATAACCATCAGCCTCACGGATGCGTTGATCCTTTTCGCCCTCGGCTAAAGGAATGACTTTGTTATATTCCCGCCGCGCTTCATTAATGAGTTTTTCTTTCGATTGCTGTGCCTGATTGACTTCGTTAAATGATTCCTGCACAGGCTTGGGCGGGTTAATGTTTTTTAACTGCACCTGATCAATGCTAATGCCCATGACATACTTGGTGGATAGCTCCTGCATTTTGACCAGCGCTTCAATTTCAATCTCCTGTCGACCAATGGTAATCACTTCATCCACGGTTCTATCGCCGACCACTTCACGCATCACCGATTCCGATACATAACGCAGGGTTTCACCGGGTTCGCGCACTTCAAACAAAAATTTTACTGGGTCTGATATGCGGTACTGAACCACCCATTCCACCAATGCCGCATTTAGGTCGCCGGTGACCATCTGGGTTTCCCGCCCACCATCGCGTGCGCCCTGGTAAGGATCACGAGCACCCGGGGTGGCAAAACCGAACTCCTGCTTTAACTGCCGTTTAACAGGAACAATCGTGGCGTTATCAACGCCCAAAGGCAGCTTAAAATGTAAGCCCGGTGGCACCTCTTTGAGATACATGCCAAACCGCTGTACCACAGCGACCGAATCACTCGGCACCGTGTAATAGGCAGACCATACACTTAAGGCTATCAGCAATAAGATGGCAAAGGAAAATAACCTGCCAAAACTGCCACCTGAGTTTTTCCCAGAACCACCACCCGAGAATAAACCTTTTAATCTATCAGTAGCTTGCTTAATTATTTCATCAATATCAGGTGGTGATTGAGGTCGAGACCCCCAGGGGGTACCAGAATCATCATTTTGGGACGGCATTAGATCGCCTTTCGGTAAGAACAGACAAAATTGGCTGTTCTTACCTATATTGGGGTAGATTATCTATTTGCAATGCAGGAGGGACGAACTGCTTCTCCGTGGAAACGCTGGGGGGTATTCAGAAGACCTGCATAAACCCCTAGACCGCTTCATCATGCTAGGGTCGGCGGTTTACCTACCGGGCACGCGCAAGTCCGCCTGTAGCCACCATTTAAATTAGCAGGTTAGTCAATATTTCCCGACTAATATCAATTTGCAGCTGAAATTTAAGCCCATATTTATTTCGGCTAAGGCTGAAATTATCGGGTAATGCCGCCAACACCGGAGCGACGAAGGAGCGTAGGTTCATTCCGAGTGATTATCACTACGCTGTTTACATAAGAGCAGGATAACGAGCCAAACCTTATATTTGACAAGTTTATATACATTGGCTGTGCATACAGTGTGAAGCGTGAGGGGCTGATTATGAACGGTAACGGTTATGAGGTCGTCAGGGGAAACTATCCGCCATTATTTAAATGGCGCTTTCCAATGAGAAGGCTGGTCGATTTAAAGAACCAGTACAGCTCTGGGTTTTCCGTTTTACGAGGCTGATGAGTGCTTTGCCAACATTGCTCTCGCAACCCCTGAGCCATTATCTCGACCGAGTTTTTGGGTAATAAAATCCCCGGTGGCGATTAGTTTGTCCAGGTCGATGCCGTGGTCAATACCCAGGCCATTAAGCATATAAACGACGTTTTCGGTGGCGACATTGCCGGTGGCGCCGGGTGCGTAGGGGCAGCCGCCGAGGCCAGCGACTGAGCTGTCGATTACGGTGATTCCCATCTCGAGGGCAGCATAGATATTGGCCAGGGCCTGGCCATAGGTGTCGTGGAGGTGCATGGCGATTTTGTCGACCGGCACTTCGGTAGCGACGGCATCGACAATATTTTTTATATGTCCCGGCGTTGCAACACCAATGGAATCCCCCAACGAGACTTCATAGCAACCCATTTCGATAAGGGCCTTAGCCAGAGGTGCCAGATCGGTAGCGGCTACTTCTCCCTGGTAAGGGCAACCGGCTGCCACCGAGATATAACCGCGCACCTGAAGCCCCTCGGCCAACGCAGCTTCAGTCAATTTTGCGGAGCGCTCGATTCCTTCCGCTATAGTGCAATTGGTGTTTTTTTGGCTGAAGTCTTCGGTGGCAGCGATAAACACAGCGACTTCGGAGACCTCGGCAGAAATCGCTCGTTCCAGGCCGCGCATATTTGGGGTGAGGGCCGAGTAGGTAACACCGGCTTTACGATTGATAGTGCCGAATACAGCCTCGCTGCCGGCCATTTGCGGTACCCATTTGGGGCTGACAAAGCTGCCGCTTTCGATGGTCTGGATACCTGCGTCAGCGAGCTTTTCAACCAGGGCGACTTTGGTGTCGGTATCGACGAGGGCGGTTTCGTTTTGTAGGCCATCCCGAGGACCGACTTCAAAAATCTTAACGCGCTTGGGTAGGCTCATGGGTTTCTCTTCAAGGTTGTGACTTCGGTTTTAACCATTATTTGTAAGGAGTGTTTGTAAGGAGTATTCGTAAAGCGTATTGATTAAGAGTCGCTGTCTGCGGCTTCAAAATTAACTAGCTCAGCACCACCATCAACCAGATCGCCAGGCTGGAAGTAAAACTCGACTACGGTGCCATCGGCCGGGGCGCGAATGGTGTGTTCCATTTTCATGGCTTCCATAATAACAATCGCCTGATCTTTTTTGACTGAGCTGCCAGCTTCAACCGGCAGTGCGACAATGGTGCCGGTCATAGGTGCGGTAAAGCCAGCGGCACCGCCATCATCGAGGTCGCCATAGTCGGGTTCAATCAGGCCAAATTGCAGAGCGGCATCCTGAGTGAATAGACTGTAAATACCGTCATGAGCAACGATGTTTGCCCGAACGCGGTGACCATCGATATCAGCGTGGAGTTCGTCGCCTTCAAGCGTGCCACTGATTCGCATGCCGAGTTCGCTGGCATCTCGCGCACTTAGGGTAAAGCTGCCGGTCGCGCTTTCTTCAAGTGCCACGGTGATTTCGCTGTCATTTATCAGCAGGGAGTAGTCGTGAATATTCGCCCCGCAACTGCGCCAGCCGTTGGTGTTGTCCCAGGGAGAGTAGGGGTCAGCAGTTTGGCAGGCAAGAGCGGCTGCGTCCTGTTTTCGCTTAAGGGTCAGGTATAGCGCAGCCAGCGGCAGGGAGCGATTAATTTCGGTCTGGCTTTTGTGAAAAATAAGCTTGCTATGTTTATCGATAAAGCCGGTGTCGAGATCTGCTTTACGGAAGGGTTCGGTAGTCGCCAGGTTGTAGAGAAATTCGACGTTGGTGGTCATGCCGCTGATGCGATATTCGCTTAAAGCCTGGGCGAGACGAGCCAGCGCGCGGTCACGATTTTCATCCCAGACGATCAGCTTGGCGATCATCGGATCGTAATAAATACTGACTTCGTCACCCTGTAGTACGCCGGTATCGACGCGCACATGCGCGCTTTCTTCCGGTGGTTGCAAATAAGACAGGGTCCCTGTAACGGGCAGGAAATCATTGTCAGGGTCTTCTGCATAAATGCGAGCTTCAAAAGCATGGCCGTTAATTTGCAATTGATCCTGACTCAGGGGCAGGTCTTGTCCAGCGGCAACGCGCAATTGCCATTCGACTAAATCCTGGCCGGTAATCATTTCGGTCACCGGGTGCTCGACCTGTAGCCGGGTGTTCATCTCCATAAAATAAAAGGTGTCGTCTTTGTCGAGTAAAAATTCAACGGTGCCTGCGCCTTCGTAGTTAATGGCTTTGGCAGCGAGCAGGGCGGCATCACCCATGGCAGCACGCACGCTGTCTTTCATGCCCGGCGCAGGGGCTTCTTCAATGACCTTTTGGTGACGTCTTTGTATCGAACAATCGCGCTCAAACAGGTAAACCCCGTTACCAGCCTGATCGCAAAATACCTGGATTTCTACGTGGCGGGGTTGGGTGAGATATTTCTCTACCAACATCCGATTATCACCAAAGCTAGACAGGGATTCCCGTTTGGCGGCTTCCAGTGCCTCGTCAAACTCGTCGCTGCTCCAGACCTGACGCATACCTTTACCACCGCCGCCAGCCGTGGCTTTAAGTAGCACGGGGTAGCCCATATCATCGGCATGCTGTTTTAGAATGACCGGGCTTTGATCATCGCCGTGGTAACCGGGCACTAAAGGCACACCGGCTTTTTCCATAATAGTTTTGGCGGCAGATTTGGAACCCATGGCTTCAATGGCGCCGACCGGTGGCCCGATAAACACAATATCGTTAGCTTTACAGGCAGCGCTAAATTCAGCGTTTTCCGACAAAAAGCCATAGCCGGGGTGTACGGCCTGAGCGCCGGTTTTTTTAGCAGCCTCAAGTACGTTATCCGATAGCAAGTAGGATTCCTTTGATGGTGCAGCACCGATACGAACGGCTTCATCAGCCATGGTGACGTGCAGCGCATTGGTATCGGCGTCGGAATACACCGCGACGGTGCGAATGCCCAGCTTGCGAGCGGTACGAATAACTCGGCAGGCAATTTCACCGCGATTAGCAATTAGAATTTTATCGAACATAAATAGATTTTTCCTGGCTAGATTTGATAGTGATCAAAATCAGCAAAAGTTACATTCTGAAGACGCCGAATTTGGTTTCTTCAATTTCTTTATTTAAGCTCGCCGAGATGCATAGCCCGAGTACGGTGCGGGTATCGGCCGGGTCGATAATGCCGTCGTCCCATAAGCGCGCTGAGGCATAGTAGGGGTGGCCCTGTTCTTCATAGAGATCGATGGTGGGTTGTTTAAACTCGGCTTCTTCTTCCGCACTCCAGGTTTCCCCTTTATCTTCAATCTGCCCGCGTTTAACAGTGGCTAGCACACCCGCTGCCTGTTCGCCGCCCATCACTGAGATGCGAGCATTGGGCCACATAAACAAAAACCGCGGGTCGTAGGAGCGACCGCACATGCCGTAATTTCCAGCGCCAAAAGAGCCGCCGATAATAATGGTGAATTTGGGGACTTTGGCGCAGGCCACTGCGGTCACCATCTTCGCACCGTGCTTGGCAATACCGCCGGCTTCGTATTGTTTGCCGACCATAAAGCCGGTGATGTTTTGCAGAAATACCAGGGGAATTTTGCGCTGGGCACATATTTCGATAAAGTGCGCGCCTTTTTGCGCTGACTCGCCAAACAAGATGCCATTGTTGCCGAGTATGCCCACGGGGTAGCCGTGAATGCGGGCAAAGCCACAGACCAGGGTGGAGCCAAACAGGGCTTTAAATTCGTCAAACTCAGAACCATCGACGATGCGGGCAATGACCTCGCGCACATCGTAGGGTTGCCTGGTGTCTTTCGGCACCACGCCGTAGATTTCTTTGGCGTCATAAAGTGGCTCGACAGGTTCTTTGATATCGAGCTGCACGGGTTTGACGCGATTTAGTCTTGCGATAGATTGTCGGGCTAGTTTCAGAGCGTGGTGGTCATTTTGTGCATAATGGTCGGTCACACCCGAGGTGCGACAGTGCACGTCGGCGCCCCCCAATTCTTCAGCGCTAACAATTTCACCCGTCGCCGCTTTCACCAGGGGCGGGCCACCGAGAAAGATTGTGCCCTGTTCTTTAACGATAATGGATTCGTCAGCCATCGCCGGGACATAAGCGCCGCCAGCGGTGCAAGATCCCATGACTACAGCAATTTGCGGGATGCCTTTGGATGACATTATCGCTTCGTTATAAAAGGCGCGGCCAAAATGCAGACGGTCAGGAAATATTTGCGCCTGCATCGGTAAAAAAGCGCCGCCAGAATCCACAAGATAAATGCAGGGGAGGTTGTTTTCTTCAGCGATGGTTTGTGCGCGCACATTTTTGGTGGCGGTGAGTGGGTAATAGGTGCCGCCTTTTACTGTTGCATCGTTGACAATGATCAGGCATTCCTGTCCCGATACCCGGCCAATGCCGGTGATCATACTGGCGGCGGGCACATAGTCGTCGTAACACTCCCAGGCAGCGAACTGGGAAAATTCCAGAAAAGGTGTGCCGGGGTCGAGTAGATATTTAAGCCGATCGCGAGGTAATAATTTGCCGCGGGCGACATGGCGCTCGCGGGATTTCTCGTTACCACCGAGGCTAATCTGGGCAATCTTGGCATTGAGGTCATCTACCAGGTCCTGCATATGCGCGGCATTACCGGCAAAATCACTGGTCCGGGTATTAATTTTAGAGGTTAGTACGGGCATTAATTATTTTCTCTTTGGCTATGTTACTAAAGTTGTTGTCCGGAGTTTGGTTGTACAAAAGCGCTTTATATAAGGCTTATTTCTGTAAAGGCTACTTTTGCAAGATCTTGGGGAAAGTGGCGCGATGGAAACCATCGTAGGCCTCGTTATTGCGTTGAGCCCGTTTGATCTTGCGACCCAGGGGTGAGCTTAAACACAGGGAGCTACCGCCATCGATTTTAAGAGTGACACCGTTGATGTAGCTGGCCCCTTCGCTGAGCAAGAAGCACACTGCTGAGCTGACTTCGGATTCTGTACCGACCCGATTTAGTGGCACCGAGTCAGGAAAGGTGGGAATGCATTCGAGCATCTCTGGGTCTTCGTAGGTATCTAGTCCGGAAGAGGCCAGGTAACCCGGTGCCACCGCGTTAAGGCGCACGCCTGCGTAGGCCCATTCAACAGCCGCAGTCTGAGTTAGATTTTCCATACCTGCACGGGCTGCCCCGGAGTGTGCCATGCGCGGCATGCCACCGAAATTATCCGCAGTGATATTGACGATGGCGCCGCCGTGTTCTTTCATTGACTTGAGGAAAACTGCTTTGGAAACAATAAAGCCGCCGAGCAAATTGGTGCGCACCACAGCAAGGAAACCATTGGGGCTAATGTCTTCGAGATCAGCTGGAAATTGGCCGCCAGCGTTGTTAACCAGTCCGTGAATCTGGCCGTGGTCGGCAATAAATTTGTCGATAACGACATCGACTGCGTCGGCGTCGCGGATATCGGCGCAACCGTAGTCGACAACTGCCCCAGGATTATCACTTTCGATTTCGGCTTTGACGGTGGCGAGTTTTTCTTCGGTTCGGCCCATCATTAATATAGTTGCACCCAGCGAAGCCAGCTCATGAGCAATGCACCGACCAAAGCCACTGCCTGAGCCGGTAACCAGAATTGTCTGGCCCTTAAAAAGATCTGGTTTCAATACAGACTGATAGCTCACGATGTTGCCCCCTCGACTTAAGTTTTCAATTCAAAAACTAGATTAAACGACTATTTTATTTTAATATAAACTATTTAAAACAATAAGTTATATTGATTCATTAAAGAGTTCTCTACCCACTAGCATACGCCGGATTTCCGAAGTACCAGCGCCGATCTCATAGAGTTTGGCATCCCTGAGCAAACGCCCGGTGGGGTACTCGTTAATGTAACCATTGCCGCCCAGCGCCTGTATTGCCTGCAGTGCCATTTGCGTGGCTTTTTCGGCCGTGTACAAAATTACTGCAGCGGCATCTTTACGGGAATCTTCACCGCGGTCACAGGCTTTGGCCACCGCGTAAAGGTAAGCCCGAGAGGTGTTCAGGTCAACGTACATATCGGCTAGCTTGCCCTGCATTAGCTGGAATTCACCGATGGGCGTGTCGAACTGTTTTCGGTCGTGGTAGTAGGGAATCACGATATCCATACAAGCCTGCATTAAACCAACCGGGCCACCGGACAGCACGGTGCGTTCAAAGTCGAGGCCGGACATCAACACACGTACACCTTTGCCGACCTCGCCGAGGACATTCTCCTCAGGCACCTCACAATCTTCAAAAACCAGCTCGCCGGTATTGGAGCCACGCATGCCCAGTTTGTCGAGTTTCTGGGCACGGCTAAAACCTGGGTAGTCACGCTCGACAATAAAAGCGGTGATGCCTTTTGATCCACCAGCAGGATCCGTTTTCGCGTAAATTACATAGGTGTTGGCATCCGGGCCGTTGGTGATCCACATTTTATTGCCGTTCAAAATATATCGGTCACCCTTTTTGTCGGCACGTAGTTTCATATTAACTACGTCGGAGCCCGCCCCTGGCTCACTCATTGCCAAAGCACCGACGTGTTCACCGGAGCAGAGCTTTGGCAGGTATTTGGTTTTCTGATCGTGATTACCATTTTTGCGAATCTGATTAACACACAGGTTGGAGTGTGCGGCGTAAGAAAGACCCACTGCAGCGGAGGCGCGGGAGATTTCTTCGATAGCTACCACATGGGCGAGATAACCCATGTCACTGCCACCGAATTCTTCCTCGACAGTAACACCTAGTAGGCCCATATCGCCAAATTTCTGCCATAGCTCGGCCGGAAAGTTATTGTCGATATCGATTTGCTCAGCGCGAGGCGCGATCTCGCCCTGGGCAAATTGATAGACCGCATCGCGGAGCATATCGATGTCTTGCCCAAGGTCGAAATTCATACTTTTAAAGGGACTGTGCATCAGCGTTCTCTGTCATGTGTGGACGACTATTCGTATAACAGGATGGTCGATTGGTGCTGCTTTCTATGTCGTCTGAGCGAGGAGCGGGAATATATCGAACACGGGAACAAACATCAATTTGGCAGGGCGTACTGGTAGGTTTTGTTTATATGAAAATAGAGCATCAAAGCGTGCCCCAGCACCGTTATTGGTGGAGATTATTTGCTCGCAACTAAGTGTTGGTTTGTTGTCGAGTAATAAAGTGACTTGAGGCAATATTAAGGCCGTCAATAATCCTGGGTGAATAAAATAATGGGATAAGCTAAAGCTAATGGTCAAGCCCAGGTGGTTGGCTTAGCCCGGGCCTGAGCGGATTATCTGAAGGTCAATCAGCGGGTAAATCTATCACGTGTTTTATGGCGGATGACTTCACCTTCGACCATAAAAATAACGTCTTCTGCGATATTGGTGGCCAGGTCGGCGATCCTTTCAAGATAACGCGACGTTGATAGGAGAGAGATAGCTCGTTCTATAGTGGATGAGTCATTTTCCATCAATGATTGCAGTGCGATGTACATTTTACGGTTCACTTCGTCCACATCGTCATCCATTGCTATGACCCGGTGGGCCAAATCGACATCCAGTTTGACTAGTGCTTCCAGGCTGTTCTCAACCATTGAAATAATGGCGGTCGACATTTGTTCGGTAAATTCTGGTGGCCAGGGTATGGGCTCCTGGCTGGAAAGGAAAACTGCGCGCTTGGCTACATTGACGGCGAAGTCGCCCATACGTTCCAGGTCATTGTTAACTTTCAATATAACAACAATCAGTCGTAAATCTACAGCGACAGGTTGGTGCAGGGCAAGAATTTTAAGACATTCCTCTTCGATCCGAACTTCTTTTTCATTAATTAGCTTTTCGCCAACGAAAACGCTTTCCGCTAACTCTGGCCGTCGGTTATTAATGGCGACAATGGCATTGTTGATAGCCATTTCAACCATGCCGCCCAATTGAAGAATTTCTCTTTTTAGTTTGTCGATATCGCGTTGTAGATGCAGAGACATAAATTCCTCCCTATCAATTTTTCTGCAAAATAGAGTATTCAGGACCTAGCCAAATCGACCGGTAACATATTCTTCTGTACGTTGCTTTTGTGGCATTGTAAAAAGCTGCTCGGTCACGCCAAATTCAATCAGCTCTCCGGATTCAAGGAAGGCGGTGTAGTCTGATATACGCGCAGCCTGTTGCATATTGTGAGTGACAATGACGATGGTATAGCGGGTCTTAAGTTCGAATAATAAATCTTCGATATGCGCGGTAGAAATAGGGTCCAGAGCGGAGCAAGGCTCATCCATCAACAAAATATCCGGTTCCATTGCCAGGGCGCGAGCGATACAAAGCCGTTGTTGTTGACCGCCAGACAGACTGAGTGCTGATTCGTGTAACCGGTCTTTTACTTCGTCCCATAAAGCAGCTTGTTTCAGAGAGTGTTCGACCAGCTCATCGAGTGATTTTTGGTAGCCATTTATATTTGGCCCCCAGGCAATGTTTTTGTATATGGTTTTTGGGAAAGGGTTGGGTTTTTGAAACACCATGCCAATATGTCGCCGCACTTCCACTGGGTCAACGGAAGGAGCATTTAAATTTTGGCCGTTATAGGTAAACAAGCCGTCCATCGTCACCTCAGGAATAAAATCATTCATGCGGTTCAAGGATCTTAACAGTGTGCTTTTGCCACAGCCTGATGGACCGATAAGGGATGTGATCTTTTGTTTTGCAATTGGAAAAGATACTTCTTTTATAGCGGCTTTTCCTGAGTAATAAATATTAACCTGATCCAGATTAAGTATGCTTTCTTCAGCGAAGGCGGGCTTGTTGTTTGCGGCTTGCTCGCGTTGGCCAGGGATCATAAGTTTCTCATCAAGTTGTGCTGACATAGTTGTGTTCTCGATTGTGTTCTCGATTGTGTTCTCGATTTCGTTCACCGTTCTGTTTTGTGCCGAATCACGATAGCGGCTGCATTCATAATTAGCAGTACGGCGAGTAAAACAATAATTGCGCTAGCGGCGAGTTGGTGAAATTCGTGCTGTGGTCGTGCCACCCAGTTATAGATCTGAATAGGCATGGCGGTAAAAGAATCCATGGGGCCGTCGGGTAGAAAGGCTACGTAGGTCAGCCCGCCGATCATGATCAACGGTGCGGTCTCCCCAATGGCCCTCGATAAGGCCAGGATGACGCCGGTTAAAATGCCGGGAAAAGAAGCTGGTAGTACGTGCGCCCAGGCAGTTTGCCAACGGGTAGCACCGAGCGCAAAAGCGGCGTGTCGAATACTCATGGGCACGGTTTTTATCGCCTCACGACTGGCAATAATAATCACTGGCAGTATGAGTAAGCTCATGGTGAGTGCACCGGAAATCAAGCTGCGTTCTAAATTTAGTCCGCGGACAAAAAGTGCCAGACCAATAATGCCGTAGACGATTGAGGGAACTCCAGCCAAATTTGAAATGTTCAGCTCGATTAAACGGTTAAGACGATTTTTTTTGCTAAATTCTTCCAGATAAAGAGCGGTTGCTACGCCAATAGGTATGGCGATGAGCGCTATCAAACTAATGAGCCAAAGCGTGCCGACCAGGGCTGAGAGAATGCCAGCCCTGGCGGGGAAACGTGATGGGAAGCTGGTAAGAAACTGAATATCCAGCCATTTGATGCCATCGACACAGACTTGATAGAGCAATAGTGCCAGTAGGGCTACGCCCATAAATGTAATCAGCGCACAGAAACTGGAAAATAAACTGGCTTTACGGTGGCGTCGCTGAAGATGGCGGTCGCTGGTATTTAAGGCATTGTCGGAAGATTGGTTCACTAGTCATAAGCCTCTCGATAACGATTCAGTATCCATTGCGATAAGACGTTTAACATCAGCGTGATGATAAATAGCAGAGCGGCTACCACGAACAATGTCTGATAGGCGAGGCCGCCAGCAGGTGCATCACCAAGACTTATCTGGACAATATAGGCGGTCATCGTCTGAATACTTTCCAGGAAAGTAAGTGACATATTGGGCGTTGCACCGGCGGCTAGTGTTACCGCCATTGTCTCGCCAATGGCGCGGGAAATGGCCAGTAAAAAAGATGCCATCACACCTGACAATCCAGCCGGTAGTACTACCTGGGTTGTTGTCTCATAGGATGTGGCACCCAATGCATACGCGCCCTGGCGCAGCGTTTGGGGTACCGCACGGAGTGCGTTGTCGCTAAGGGTGGCAATCATCGGGAGTACCATGATGCCAACGACGATAGCGCCGCTGAAAGCGTTAAATACCTGAATGCCTGGAATAATAGTTTTTAGCAGTGGTGTGACAAAGGTCAGAGCAAAGTAGCCATACACAACAGTGGGTATACCCGCAAGGAGCTCCAGCACAGGTTTTACCGTAGAGCGGACTTTGTGTGATGCGTATTCGCTGAGGTAAATGGCGCTGGCCAGACCAATGGGAATGGCAATCAGTGCGGCGCCAAAAGTCACCAGCAGGGTGCCCCATACCAATGGTAATACGCCGAACGAGCTAGGTTCTAGCAGGGGTACCCAGCGTGTGCCAAAAAAGAATTCTGCTGGCGCAATATGCTGGAAAAAGCTGAAACCTTCTTTGCAGAGAATAATGATAATCACCGCCGTGGTGATTATTGATATGAGAGCGCAAAGGGCGAGTCCTGACTGAATCAGAAACTCGCCCCAGCGGATGGTACGCTTATTGATATTGATAAAGGTATCAGTCAACACCGGTCTATTAAGTGCAGTTGAGTACATTGCTAGTTAAATGGCGCGTCAGTAGCCGGCGCTTAGGGTGTGAGTAAGTTGGTAGCGCGAGAAGTTTGATCGCCTGAGTATGCGGTGCCGGTTTCTCGATCACTGATTCTCTTTAATGCACGTTGGTAGACGTCACCAGGTAGAGGGATGTATCCGACTTCGGTGGCAAGCTTCGCCGCATTGTTGATGTAAAACTGGGCGAAAACCCGTACTTCCTCGCGGTCTAACGCACTGTTACGGAGATAAATAAATATCGGCCGAGATAGCGGCGCGTAACTACCGTTGTTGATCGTTATTGCCGAAGGTGAAACGGGGCCGTTACCACCATTAATGGGTACGAGCTTCAACTTGTCTTTATTGGCAGCGTAGTAGGCAAATCCAAAATAACCCAGGGCATTAACGTCACCGCTTATTCCCTGTACCAGTGCGTTGTCATCTTCACTGGCCGTATAGTCGGGGCGTGATGCACCAGACTTGCCGTTAATGGTTTCAGTAAAGTAATCGAACGTGCCGGAGTCGGTACCGGGGCCGTACAAACGAATTTCCTGGTCAGGCCAACTGGGACGGATATCACGCCAGGTTTTTACGGTACTGCCCGGTTGCCAAAGCTTCTTTAATTCGGCAACACTCATATAATCGACCCAGGTATTGTTTTTGTTAACGATGACCGATAAGCCGTCAAAAGCGACAGGTAGCTCAATAAATGCAACGTTTTTTTCGGTAGCCACTTTTATTTCTTTGGCCTTGATGGGGCGGGATGCATCGTTTATATCTGTTTCCCCAGCCAGGAATTTTTTGAACCCACCGCCAGTACCCGATACCCCAACAGTTACTCGAACCCGAGGTTGAACGGCGAGAAACTCTTCAGCAACTGCTTCGCTAATAGGGAAAACAGTACTTGAACCATCTAGAGCAACTGTGCCTTTAAGTTCTTCATTTGCATAAGCAGTGTTGGCGAATAGATTATTGGCTAATAAGATGGCAGTGGCGGCCGAACCTATTAATGCAAGGCGAGATAGTTTCTTTATGGGTGAGAATTGGGGTTTTGCGTCTAATGTAGTTTTCGCGATGTTATTCATGGTTGTATTTTCTCTCTCTAATATTAAGATTTGATAAAGATCGGATAGCTGATCTTGACCTTGACGAGACTAGCCAGGAGCTAACTAGTCGTTAGTATTTGAATTTCAAATCAACTTGCAGGCGATCGTAATCAGTTTCCAGATCGCCGTTTTCATTGATGAAATAGGTGAGTGCGAATGAAGTGTTTTTATTTAGCGCATATGCACCCTTTATGATGTGTCCTTTGCTATCGGTACCGCCGCCGCCAAAGTCGGAGTCAGTAGTCAGGCCCAGGACCGCATCAGATTCGAGATCCTGATAGATATAGGCCATCTGCCAGGTGCCCGGGTTTTTGGCTTTACCCAATTTAAGGCCTGCGGCCAGCCCCGTTTCATTGGTGTCAGCATCCTGGTTTTCCACCCAGTCAACGAACACACTAAATGGTAAGTCGGCTACTTCGGTCTTAATTTCGGCGAAGAACTCAAGCTCTTCGTAGTTGTTTAGATAAGTGCCATCCATTGCCAGCGTGTTACCAAAAGAATCGTCGGAATCAAAAAGCGGTTTGCTACCCATCACAGGGATATCGTAATAACTGACGCCAGCAATTATTTGTGCATTTTCTCCGAGGTTGGTTGTGAAGCCGAGCTGAGTTCCCCAGTAGCTTTCTGCATCCTTACCGCCAGCTTTATCATCGCTTTCCAGATACAAAAAGGCGGCGTTTGCAAAAACGATACCGTTATCATATTGAGCAGCCAGACCTTCGGGTCGGTAGTCGCCGTCCCATATCAAGCCATTTTTAGCGGGTTTGTAAAAAGGATTTTTAAATTTACCGCCCATGACGTGGGTGTCAGTAAGGCCAGACCAGTCAAAATAAGCGAGATCTAGATTGATGCCTTTTGAACTGCCGCCTGCACCCAGGGTTTGGTTGGTCGAGACTGGGTCATCGCTACCTGAAGCCAGGCCCAGGCCCACCTTCCAGTTAGGATTAACTTGCGCCTGTGCTTCGATTCGGGCCCTGACACGAGAACGATTGCGATCTTTCGGCTTCTTTTCGTCATCTATGTTTTCATAGCGATATCGGAAGTCGCCATTTACCTTGACCTTTTCAGCCCAGGCCAGTTTGTCGCTTAATCCCAATGTCGACTCCGCAGCTTTCGTGTTTTTAGTCGTTGCTTCCTTTAGCGCGACATTTTCTGTGCGAAGCTCCTGATCCGACTGTTCCAGTTGCTTGACGCGAGATGTTAAGGAACGGACTTCACTGATTAGCCTTTGCACCGTTTCATTACTGATGGGTTGGCCGGCATGGCTATTACTTTGGAGAAGTATTAGCGCGGCAGCTAGTGGTAGCAGTTTGGTTTTCTTCATATGGTCTTACCCTCATTATTAGCCTATTTATCTTTTCTGAGTTTCACCCCTGCGCTTGATGGTTTCACGCTGGGTTGAGAGAAGTTTCAGCTATTACTGTAAAGACAAGATAAAGAAGAAATTAAGTGTTGATTAAAGCGGAGGAGGGCTTATAAAAAGCAAGAGGCGTTATTGGTCGACGGAGAGGGGTAGTGTCACCGTGAATGTGGTGCCAACGGCAAGTTGGCTATCTATTGCGACTGAGCCGCCATGCTGTTCAGCGATATTTTTGACGATTGACAAGCCCAGCCCGGTGCTACCTAATTCCCGTGAACGGGCTTTATCTACTTGGTAGAAGCGTTCGAAGATTCGTTGTTGATGTTCGGGGTTGATGCCGATACCAGTGTCTTTAACAACCAGGCAGGCCGCGCCATTATTTATTGAAAGATGTACCGAGATAGAGCCGCCTGTGGGTGTGTATTTAATGGCATTATCGACCAGGTTATCGATTAGCTGACTTAGCGCCTGCATATCGCCGTTGACGTTTATTTTATTATCAGAGATGTCGGTAATTAGTGTTAATTGTTTTTGGCGACACGGAGCAGCTGCGGCAGCTGCGGATTGACGTGTAATTATTGATAGATCGGTGGGCTGAAAGCTTTGATCATGATGACCGGACTCGAATCTGGATATGGCCATCAGATCGGTGACAAGGGAGGAAAGCCGTAAGCTTTGGGCGTGCATTTTGCCAATAAATTCTCGCCGAGTGCCTTCTTCCATATCGACATCGTCCAGGATCGTCTCTGAGAGACCACGAATAGCGGTAATGGGTGTTTTGAGTTCATGCGATGCATTGGCGACGAAATCACGTCGGATGTGGGCCAGGCGATCGAGTTCGGAGATATCATGCAACACGATGACGGCGCCAACGGATGCTGCTTTATCTGATTGACTACGACCAGAATTTTCGACATCTGGTGTTGCTGTGTCCGATTCGTCACTATTGCCGAGCGTTGCGACATAGATATCAATCACCAGATCATCGGCCTCTGATGAACGCCGCATTTGTGTTTTTACGATGCCCTGGCTTTTTATTGCTTGCTCCAGGGCATTGTTTATTTCCTGAATTCGAACCTCTTCCCAGATTGGCTGGTTGATGCATGTCGCTACAGATAGACCGAGCAGGTCAGCGGCTGCCTGGTTTATATGAATAATATTCTGATCTTGATCGATGCTGATAACCCCTTCGACCATGCCCGCGAATATTTTGGCCAGGCGATTGCGGTCGGTTGTAATCTCGGCCATCCGTTGTTCAGAGGTTCTCGCCATTCGGTTGAATGCCCGGGCTAACGTGCCGACCTCGCCGCGCTGCTGAACATTGATTCGGCGATTGTAATTGCCCTGAGATATCGCCTCAGCAACCTCGGTCATTTTGGTCAGTGGGTCAGAAAACCGACGGGCAAAATAGAAGCCCAGAATAATGGCGACAACAGCGGAAATACTGGCACCAAATAATACAATTAATCGTAACAGTGCCAATTTTTGATCAATGATAGACAGCGGCAGAGAAACACGAACAAAGCCGAGGACATTTTCATTTTCGGTGATTCTTAAGGCCCGATAAATCATCCGTTGCTGGAGGGTCTGACTCAAACGTGATGTTATGCTGAAGCCTTTATCACGGGCATCGATTATTTCGGGGCGCTGGCCATGGTTATCCATATTCAGAGGTGATTCCTGAGAGTCGGCGATTACAATCCCACTGGCGGTAATAAGGGTTAATCGACTTCCTGTCTCTTTACCCAGCTGGACTATTGTTTGTTGCAGCGAAGCTTTAGCTGACAAAAAGTGCGTATCGGGCATCGATTCAGGTTTTGATTCAGGTGATGGTTCTGGCTCCTGTCCAATGAAAGAGTCGAGTAGATAAGGTTTTGCGATTTGAGCCAATAGCTCAGAGCGCACAGCTAAAGAGTGGTGAATTTCATTTAAGCTGTTTTCTGTGACCTGACGGCTTACCAATACGCCAACGATGATTGTGGAGGTGAAGATAACAGCTATATAACCAGCGTATAGCTGCCAGAACAAACGTGACCTAAGCATAGTAATATTATTGAGTAGTCCTGAATTATAATAAAGTTGGTTACGTTGATGTAGTCAGGCTAGCGTGGGAAATCTTACGTCGGAATATAATTGATTTGGGCCATTTAGATTGAATCCATCAGTTTGAATCTCTGAAGCGATAACCTACGCCTCTGATGGTTTCAATAAGGTCCTGGTCGCTATTGAGTTTTTTGCGGATGGCGCGAATGTGGACGTCGATATTTCTGTCAATCACCATCGCGTCACTGCCAAAGCCCTGATTTAATAACTGTTCGCGGGAAAAGACCTGGCCGGGATGACTAGCCAGATAACGTAGTAGCCTAAACTCGGTAGCGGTAAATTTGATCTCCCTGTCATCAAGGCAAACTTTATACTTACTCGTATCAATGGTCAGGCCGCCAATCGCAATGTGTTCTTTCTCTGTGAGTGATTCTTTGCGTTCCTCTGTCCGCCGCAAAACGGCTTTGACTCTGGCAATAAGTTCTTTTGGACTGAACGGTTTAGCAATATAGTCATCGGCACCAATGCCGAGGCCCAGTACCACATCACTTTCCTCACCCTTGGCAGTCACCATGATAATGGGAATATGCTGAGTGCGACTATCGTCTTTGATGTGGCGGCAAATATCCAGACCATCCATTCCGGGTAACATAAGATCGAGCAGTACAAGATCGGGCATCGTTTTTTGAATTAGCTTGAGGCCTTCGGTGCCGTTCATGGAGGTGCTTACCTCAAACCCTTCACGCTTGAGATTGTAAGATAAAATATCAAGAATATCGGGTTCGTCTTCGATGACGGTAAGGTGTTGATTTGACATAGATCTGTTGACTTTGGTGATGTGACGGCAGCAGCCTACCACGCCTTTGTTAAGAGATGGTTAAGGAACTATATACGACTATTATGTATACGCGTGCGTGTCTCGCGGTTGCCTATTGAGGTTGGCAGCCTAATGTTGTCGACGTTTATGAATCCGCGTTGCCCGGTTGAACGAATTTCGTGACCACCAAAATAATTGAGGAAGTATTATGAATAATCATCCTGCAATCGCATCTGGAAACGTCGCGGTTATCACTGGAGCTGCCAGCGGGATTGGGCTAGCCGCCGCGAAAAAATTCGTCAGCCTGGACATGAAAATCTGTATGGCAGATTTAGATGAGATGGGGCTGGAAAAGGCTGGAGCCGAAGTCGCCGCGCTTTGTTCTGGGGGTGCGACAGATATTTTAGCTGTTTCGCTGGATGTTTCAGACTTCCCGTCAGTGGAGAATCTCAAAGGCAAGGTCATGCAAACCTTCGGCCAGGTCAATGTGCTGATGAACAATGCTGGCACCTCCTTGCGTGCGGGTACCTGGTCAGACTTCCAACATTGGCAAACAATGCTCAACGTCAATCTGTGGGGCGCCATTAACGGTGTGCAGGCGTTTACCGCCGACATGATTGCTCAGGGCTTGCCCGCGTGCATTATTAATACCGGCTCCAAACAGGGTATAACCTGTCCACCGGGCAATACCGCCTACAATATTTCCAAGGCGGGCATCAAAGCGTTGACCGAAGGTTTGCAGCACGATTTACGTAATACCGAAGATTGTCAGGTCAGTGCCCATTTGCTGGTGCCAGGCTTTACCTACACGGGCATGGTTAAGGCACACCTTCCTGAAAAACCACCTACGGCCTGGCTGCCTGAGCAGGTGGTTGAGTATATGCTTGAAAAACTGGCCGATAATGAATTTTATATTATTTGCCCGGATAACGATGTCAGTGAGGAGGTCGATGCGAAACGCATTCTCTGGGGTGCTGGTGATCTGGCCAATAAACGTCCAGCTTTGTCGCGCTGGCACCCGGATTACCAACAGGCTTTTGCTGATTTTATGGAAGAATAATTTCTGCTTATGAAGGCGGATCTACGCCTTGCTCTTGGCTGGATTTGAGAGTCTTTATAGGGCGGCTCGGCTAAAATGCAAAATCCCACTACAAAAAGTTATTTGATATCAGGCCCAAAGGGTGTTTATATTTTCGGCTGACTTTTTTGAACGGCCCTGGCTGATATCGGTACATATCATATGCATATACCGGCACGCATTGTCGAGGAGAGCTACGCATTGTCGACGGCCTGGCCATAAAACAGAATTATAAAACTCTAAATACAGGAGGCATGTTATGCCAACACAAAAGTTTCCACCCATGAGTAAGAACTTCGCCAGTTTTGACTGCGATGCCCACGTTGCCGAACCCGCACGTATCTGGGAGCTAGCCAAAGAAAATCTGAGTAAAGATGAACTTGACTCTCTGAAGCAGGCTATGTGGCTTGACTCAGAGACCAATCAACTGTCGGTTAACGGCATTGTCGGTGCCGGGATCAGGTCAAATGAGGGGGCAGGCGCTGCGGGCGCGATGAACCTTATTTCGGTGGCCGGACCGGGTATGAAGCACCCCATTCAGCGGGCTCTCAATGTGCGTAATTTGCGCAAAGAGACCGCGCTGACCAAAGAACAGTCCGCCTATGTCGATCATATGGGCGCCTATGAGCCGAAGGCACGGATCAAGGATATGAACACCCAGGGTATTGATCAGGTAATGATTATCCCATCGGACATCGACACCTACCCGTGGATACAGGATGGTCGAGGTGCGGCGGCCCTGTGCAAGGCCTATAACGACTGGGCCTGGGACTATTGCCAGGAAGATCCAGAGCGGATATTTTTTGCCGCGCTGCTGCCTTTACAGGACACCAGGTTGGCCGTGAGAGAGCTCTACCGGGTCGCTGACAGGGGCTGCCGAGTGGGTTTGGTGCGACCCATTGATGCGATGGGCAATTATCCTTTGCAGCCTAAGTATGAACCGCTGTGGCGAGCGATGCAGGAAACCGGCGTTGTCTATGGTATGCATCCCTTCCCGGCCCTGGGTTCGCTCAAGCCGCCCGGCTATACAGAGCAACACTCAGCCTCTGAATTAATTAACAAGACGGTTGTGTCTGCGGGTATTCCCCACGGCTTTCTGACCAATGTGCAGAACTTTCAGTCCGAGGCCTCTCTCTGGGTGGTGTCGGCCCTGTTCTCCGGTCTGTTTGAGCGCTTCCCCAAGCTGAATGCGGCGGTGTTTGAGGCCTCATCGACCTGGTTGAGCTTTGTGCTGGATGAGTGTGACAAGTACTACAAACTGTACAGAAACGAGCGCACCATGCGACCGCTCAAGCAATTACCCAGCGAGACCTTCTTCGAGCGCTGCGTGACGGGTTTTGAAGGTGATGAAGCGCCGCCCTCGCGGATGCCGGATTATTACGAAGATATTCTGGTCTGGTCCTCCGATGTTTATCATCACGATGGTGATGATGTCTGGCGGGCTATGGAAACTATGGAGGGCGCGAATTTATCTGAGGAGCGCCAGGCTAAATTTTTGGGCGGCAATGCCCGTCGTGCTTACAATATCCCCGAGCCGAAAACCTTTATACGGGATCGCCAAACCGAGATTGAACGCCCTGATTGGTGGCCAACTCAGGAAGAAATCGACTATGCGATGACCCCTGAAGCCGGTATTTCACCCTATGCAAAGGCGCTTAATGAAAGTAAAGCCAGCGCTTCAAAATCACGTGCTTCCTCGGCTCCCCAAAGGCCTGCGAAGATGGTCGCCGGAGGTGCAGAATAATGTCCTCAAGCAACGGCCAGGCACCTAACGGAAAGCAAAAATCATTTTCAGTGCTAGACAGCGATTCACACATCGTTGAAACACAGGATATCTGGACAAAGTATCTCGATCCTGAGTACCGTACTCTGGGTAAATTTGCCCTGTGGCGGGAAGAGGGTAAGAGCAACGCCTATCTCAAAGTAAATGGCAAAATCTTTCGCGACACCATGAATATCAATATTCCTCGCCACGCCATTTGGCAACCTGGTATGAGCTGGGAGGATGTCGGTGATCTCGACCCCGATGTGCGCCATGATAAAACCCAGGGTGCATCGGACCCCCAGGCCCGTCTGAAAGATATGGATGCTATGGGGATCGACCAAACGGTGTTGTATCCGACCTGGTTTGCGGAAGGTTTCCATCTGATCGAAGACCCGGATGTGTCATATGCGTTGGCCCGGGCCTACAATGACTGGATAGCGGATTTTTGTGCCGCTGCGCCGGAACGCTTATTTGCCGTCGCCATGATCCCTTTGCAAAACCTCGACTTTGCCCGTGAAGAACTGGAACGCATCGCTCAAATCGCCTGTTTTAAGGGTGCCTTTATCCGGCCGATGTTTATTGAAGATCGATATTTCACCCATCCTTATTATGATCCCCTGTGGGCCGCGCTCGAAGAGCTGGAAATTACCGCGGCCGTGCACCCAGCCAATGGTTGGTGGAATCCAGAATGGACCTCCCATGGTCAGTTTATGGAGAAGATGAAAACTCGATTGACCAAGGCGACGCTATTGGCTGAAGCTGGCGGTGGACCGGATGCCGGTGGCGGCAATGGTGGCAACCTGGGGTTTTTGGCGGCGGGCGAGTTAGGCCATCCCATGTCTCAGGTTATTTCTCCCTGGCTCGATAACCATATGTTTGTCGGTGCGGCGCTGATTGGTTTTACCGTCATGGAGCGTTATCCAAAAATGAAAGTGGTGATGGCTCACGGCAAGGCCTCGTGGATGGAAGAAATCCTCGAAAAAATGGAAGCCTCAGCATTGACATTCCCTTTGCTGCACGCCTACCCGGTGCGCACCGATCCGGAAGAAATGTGGGAAGAGGGTGAGGTCATGCTCGGCTTTGATGCCCAGGAAAGAATGGTTCAGCAGTTATCAGAGGACTATATCGAGAAGGTTGTCTGGGGTTCAAACTATCCACAGCAGGACACCACCAGCGCCTGGGAGGCCATTGAGTTATTGAGTGAAGCAGGTATCAAGCAAGACACTATTGCCCGTATGTTGGGTGGCAATGCTGCTGCGCAATTTGGTATTACGCCCATTCAGGCTGTTTGAGTTTTATTAAGTATCTTAGGTCAATATTCACCCTGGAATATGCGAAGCATAAACTAGAATATAGATTACTAATACTGGGTAACATATTAATAATATTAATAAATTATTTATAGTGAGATATAGCTGATGCACGATCTAATTATAAAAGGTGGCACCGTTGTCGATGGTACTGGCTCACCGAAGTACATTGGCGACATTGCCATTGACGACGGCAAGATTACCGCAGTCGGGGAAATATCTGGTGATGGGCAAGAAGTCCTGGATGCCGATGGCTTACTCGTGACGCCTGGCTGGGTTGATATCCACACCCATTACGACGGCCAGGCGACCTGGGATCCTTTGTTATCGCCATCCTGCTGGCACGGTGTAACCACCGCAGTGATGGGTAATTGCGGGGTTGGTTTTGCTCCAGTTGAACCAGCCCACCGCGACTGGATGATTGAGCTGATGGAGTCGGTTGAGGATATCTCTGCCCAGGCTCTGAAAGCTGGCATCGATTGGCAGTGGACCAGTTTTCCTGAATATCTCGATGCCCTGGATCGTATGCCCAGGGCCATCAACGTCGGTGCTTATGTCGGCCACTGTGCATTGCGTACCTTTGTGATGGGGGAACGCGGCGCTCAGGATGTTGATCCCACCGACGATGAAATCAAACAGATGGCAGATATTGTCGCAGAAGCGATGGAGGCCGGTGCTCTTGGTTTCTCTACCTCGCGTACCGCCATTCACCTGACACCCGCCGGTGATCCTATCCCCGGTACCTTCGCCAAAGAATCCGAGTTAATGGCCATCGCCCAGGCGGTGGGTGGTTACGGGCGTGGTTTGCTGGAGTTTATTGCCGCTGGCGTGGAATCAGGTGATCCGGTTGCTCAGAAATCTGAGTTGGCCTTGATGCGAAAAATATCCTCAGAAGCTGGTTGCCCCATTACTTATTTGATGGCCCAGACCGGTAAAGATCCAGACCTGTGGCGCGAGTCATTTCGACTCGCAGAAGAGGCAAACGAAGCGGGTGCGACGTTAATACCTCAGGTGTCCTGTCGGCCGGTGGGCATGTTGTTCAGTTTTGAAAGTGAAAACCCGTTTGCTCGCTTTCCCAGTTTTATAGAGTTAAACAACTTATCCCAACCGGAACGTCTGGCTGCGTTGCGCGATCCAGAAGTAAAGGCGCGGATTCTGGCGGATAAAGATCCCGCACCCACTGCCTGGACTAATATATTTGTTAATCCCTGGCGTCTGACCTTTGAGCTTGGTGACACGCCCAATTACGAACCGAATCCAGATAACAATATTAAGACCATGGCTTTGAATCAGGGGCGTGAACCCGCCGAGCTGGCCTACGACCTGATGCTTAAAAGTAATGGTCAGGCCTTCCTGTTTTATGCCTCCGCTGGTTTTTCTGATGGCAACCTCGATGCGACGAGAGAGATGCTGTTGAGTCCGACATCCATGCTCGGTGGCAGCGACGGTGGAGCCCATTGCAACTTTATCGTTGATGCCGGGGTACCCACGTATATGCTGACTCATTGGGCCAGAGACAGAGCCGAAGGCTTGCCTCTGGAGCTGGCCGTACGCAAACAAACCCGTGACACCGCTCGACGCAATGGCATCACTGACCGTGGCGAGTTGCTGCCTGGCCAGCGTGCTGATATTAATTTAATTGATTTAGATCGATTGACTAGTCTGGCGCCCAAAGTAGTTAATGACTTACCAGCGGGCGGTTCGCGCTTGATACAACGCGCTGAAGGGTATGTGGCGACGTTGGTTGCCGGGCAAGTCATCATGAAAAACGGCGAAGATACTGGTGCAAGACCTGGCGCAGTGGTGCGACTGTCACAAATGGGTTGACTATAATCGCCGAAAAAGCACTATATGGCGCGGCTTACCGTCCAGTTTATAATGTCGCCTGAGCCAACAAATACAGAATTTTATTTAAACATTTCAATATGAGAGGTAGTAACGATGAGTGAAGCAAAACCCTATTCAACCGACCCAGCAGAACTCGGCTTTGACCCCGCCGTGCTGCGCGAAAAATATAATTTCGAGCGCGACAAGCGCATTAAGAAAGAAGGTTTCGGCCAATATAAAGACGCTGTTGGCGAGCTGGCCGAGTACATGATTGATCACTATGCCGAGCCTTTTGAGCGCGAGCCACTCACTGATGAAGTTGAATTCGCGATTATTGGTGGCGGCTATGGTGGCCTGCTGGCCGGTGCTCGTCTGCGTGAGATCGGTGTTGAAAGTATTCGTATGATAGACAAGGCCGGTGACTTTGGCGGCACCTGGTACTGGAATCGCTACCCCGGCGCTCAGTGCGATATTGAAGCCTATGTTTATATGCCGCTACTTGACGAGCTGGACTACGTGCCTAGTGAACGCTACGCCCATGCGCCGGAATTATTGCAACACAGTATTGATATTGCCAAGCATTACGACCTGTACAAAGATACCTGTTTCCAGACTGAAGTCACTGAGATTAACTGGGACGAGAATATTAAACGCTGGATTATCTACACCAATCGCGGCGATGCTATGAAAGCCCAATATATAACCATGGCTAACGGTCCACTGACCCGTCCGAAGTTACCTGGCATTCCCGGTGTTGAAAAGTTTAAGGGCCATACCTTTCACACTGGCCGCTGGGATTACGGATACACAGGCGGTAGCTGTGAGGGCGGCATGACTAATCTGAACGATAAGCGCGTTGGCATTATCGGTACTGGGGCTACCGCCATTCAGTGCATTCCCCACCTCGGTGAAGATTCAAAAGCGCTGTATGTATTCCAGCGCACGCCAACGTCGGTGGATGCCAGGCACAACGCCCCCACCGACCCTGCCTGGAAAGCAAAACTGACACCGGGCTGGCACAAACGGCGTGTCGAGAACTTTAACCAGACATTGGGTGGCGCCTATACCGATGACGATATGGTCGGCGATGGCTGGACCGATATTTTCCGCAATATCGGTGGTATTGTCGTCGGTAATGTCGATGATTTAACCGATGAGCAAAGAGACGAAGTCTTTGAATTGGGTGATTTCCAGAAGATGCAGGAAATTCGCGACCGTGCGTCAAGCATCGTTGAAGATCAGGAAACCGCAGAAAACCTCAAGGCTTACTATAGGCAGTTCTGTAAGCGCCCCGGTTTCCACGATGAATACCTGCAAACCTATAACCGCCCCAGCGTTACTCTGGTCGACACTGCTGGTCAGGGCGTCGACGAAATCACGGAAACAGGCGTCATTGTCAACGGTGTGGAATACGAAGTGGATTGCCTGATTTTCTCCACCGGCTTTGAGACGGGCACCAGTTATACCAGCCAGTCCGGTTATGATTTGATCGGTAAAAACGGCACCAAGTTGAGTGAGAAATGGGCTAATGGTCTGCGTACCCACCACGGTTTAACCACCCATGACTTCCCTAATTGCTTTGTGCTCGGATTCACCCAGACCGGTGTTACGCCGAACGCAACCCATATGCTCGACGAGCAGGCCAGTCAAATGGCTTATATCGTTAACGAGGCGAGAACCAGAGGCGCACAAACGGTTGAGGCTACCCAGGAGGGGGAAGACGAATGGTGTGCTATCTGTGAGAGCTACGGCGATAAAACTGAGCAGTTGCTGGTTCAGTGCACGCCCGGTTATTACAACAACGAAGGTGGCGGCGCTAACAAAAACGGCTTTATTTCAGGCCAGTATGGTGGGGGTGCTGTGCAATTCTTCAAGATTCTCAAGGATTGGCGGGAAGAAGGAAACCTCGAGGGTATGGAGGTTAACTAGCAGGTTTTCAGAGGAGTCCCCGGTTTGTCCGGGGGCTCAGCTGAAATATGATAAGTATAGCCCTGGCTGCGGAAAAAGCATCCGGGGCTTTTTTACCGGATTAAAACTCACAGGCTACCACCAGGTAGCGAGTAAGAATTCCTGAGGCCATATACAAGGCGAGCGGCCTGGTACAAAATTGATAAATCACACATTGCTAGGGAGATTACATTTATGAGTAATGAACCATTAAAGAAATTTGCAGATTACCCAGCAGACAGCGCGGTCGCTGAGAAGCTGGCTTCTGGGAAGTTGGGCTTTGATCCCGATGCCCTGCGAGATAAATACGCCCATGAAAGAGACAAACGAGTTCGGCCCGAAGGCTTTGCCCAGTATCAAGAATTAAGCGGCGAGCTTGACGTTTTTGATGATGACCCTTTTGTGGAACCCGGTTTTACCCGTGATTCGGTAGAGAAAGAAGTGGATGTCGCCATCATAGGCGGCGGTTTTGGCGGCTTGCTGGTTGGCGCGCATTTACGTGAGGCGGGTGTGGCAAGCATTTGCTGCATTGAAAAAGGCGGTGATTTCGGCGGCACCTGGTACTGGAACCGCTACCCCGGTGCGCAATGCGATGTAGAGTCTTATCTTTATTTGCCACTCCTCGAAAAACTCAAATACATGCCCAAGGAAAAGTATTCCTTTGGCCCAGAGATTCTTGACCACAGTTTGGCTATCGCCAAAGAATATAGTCTTTACGATGGTGCCCTGATGCAGACCGGTGTGACGAACATGCGTTGGGATGAGGACAGCAAACGCTGGATAGTCAGCACTGATCGGGGCGACGTCATCAAGGCGCGTTTCGTGCCCATGGCGACCGGCATATTAGCCAAACCAAAACTGCCACGTATTGCTGGCATTACCCAGTTTAAAGGACATACCTTCCACACCAGCCGCTGGGATTTTAACTATACCGGTGGCAATACCATGGGCGATATGACCGGTCTAAAAGACAAACGAGTGGGTATTATCGGCACCGGTCCGACCGCTCTCCAATGTATTCCTGCTTTGGGTGAATGGTCGAAAGAGCTTTATGTCTTCCAGCGCACGCCTTCGGCTATCGATGTTAGAGGCAATCACCCTACCAATCCTAAATGGGTAGAGTCGCTTGAGCCGGGTTGGCAGGCAAGACGCATGGAGAACTTCAATATCATCACCAATGGTGGTTATCAGGCTGAGGATCTAGTCGATGATGGCTGGACCGATCTCTTTGGCCGTCAGATCGGTGCGATGCGCGACGGTGAAGCCCGAGCAAAAATGACCACCGAGGAAAAAGCCGCACTCAAGGAACTCACCGATTTACAGAAGATGGAAGAGATACGTGATCGTGTTGATGCCATCGTGGTGGACAAAGATACCGCTCAAAATCTTAAGGCCTATTATCGGCCTTTCTGCAAGCGCCCCTGTTTCCATGATGACTACCTGAAGACCTTTAATCGACCCAGTGTCACCCTGGTCGATACCGACGGTAAAGGTGTAGAGGAGGTCAATGAACAAGGTGTGGTGGTAGATGGCAAGGTTTACGAACTCGATTGTTTAATTATCGCCACCGGCTTTGAAACCGGCACCAGTTTCACCAGCGCGTCGGGTTTCGATATTGTCGGTCGCAATGACACCAATTTGAGTGAGAAGTGGGCCGATGCACCTTCCACCATGCATGGTCTGTTCAGCCATGATTTTCCAAATTGCTTCTTCATGGGTTTGTTTCAGACTGGCCTGACGGTCAGCCTGCCTCACACGCTTGATGAACAAGCGATGCATATTGCCTACGTGGTAGATCACTGCCTGAATAACGATATTGGGGCGATCGAAGCTAGCCAGCAAGCAGAAGACACCTGGTGCGATGTCATCGATCAAAAGGCCCATAACAACACCGATTTTTTTGAGGCCTGTACGCCCGGTTACTACAACAATGAAGGCAAGGGTGGTGTCAACAAAAATAATTTCCTTACCAATCAATACGGCGGTGGGCCAATCGAGTTTTTTAAAATTCTGGAAGATTGGCGGAATGAAGGTTCGCTTAAAGGGCTGGAGGTTTCATAAGTAACCTACGATTTACTAGCTGGATAAAAGCGGGGATATTGGTAGCGGTATTCCCGCTTTTTTGTTTATAAATTGCGCTGACAAGTGGATTTTCGAAAACCAGGCTGGGTTATCCCCTGATTTATTCTTGCTCAAAGGCCGTGTAATTTACGCAGCTTCTCACGCTCTTTCCTGGAGTAATCGGCACCGTCGACCGCGTTAAATTGCTTGTCAGAAAGTCGATTAAACTGACGTCGCCAGTTGTAGATTTGTTGGGCGCTGATACTCAACGGCCTTGCTAAGCGGCGTGTTTTTTACGTCCGCTTTAGCTAATTGTTAGCTCAATTTTAATATGCGAATAATTCTTGAAGAGTGTTGCATAATTCTACTTGAGTTTTTTCATTAATTGAGCCTAATTTTTTTACCAATCTCGATTTATCAACGGCTCTAACTTGATCTAAAAGAATTAACCCATTTTTATTTTTAAATTTACATTTGATTCTGCAAGGGAAGTCAAAGCCTTTGGTGGTCATAGGTGCAACTAGTACAGTTGATAATGCAGACATTTCATTTGGAGAAATGACAACGCATGGTCTTGTTTTGTTTATTTCTTTGCTTTTAGTAGGATTTAAGCTGACGAGCCAAACCTGAAATCGGGTAACGGATGTCATTACCACTCCAGGTCTTCATCTGATGTTAATGTTGCATCTAGCCATTCACTGTCAGTTATTTCTGTACCGCTGCTTGCAAGGATTGTTTCAATAGTTTTTTTCCAGTTTTCTCTTGGCTTTTTACTTGGGGTAACCAAAAGGCCTTGATTTACTACCTGTATATCAAGTTCTTTCCCCTCTAGATGGGCTTGCTGTATTAGTGGTTTAGGAATTCTAATGCCTTGAGAATTACCAATTTTAACTAAATGTGCCATAACTGCGCCTCATAAAATATGCATATTATAGTAATTATAATGTAATTACATTAGATTGCAATAGTATGCGTGAATTGTCGGTTTTTAAGAGCTAACGCTTGAATTAAAGGGCGCTGAACTAGCACCACTTTAGTGGACAGTCATTGACTGTTTATCGAAGAGGTCTAGAAGATGGGACAAACCAGGAAACGTCACTACGATCGTTATACCCTTGAGTTCAAACGGCAAGCCGTTAAGTTAGCTAATCACCCTAAA
>JAJFKC010000029.1 GCA_021773435.1 Porticoccaceae bacterium | reverse complement strand
TAGCAGTTATTAACTACTAACTTTTCCTCCCTACTGAAAGTGCTTTACAACCCTAGAGCCTTCTTCACACACGCGGCATGGCTGGATCAGGGTTGCCCCCATTGTCCAATATTCCCCACTGCTGCCTCCCGTAGGAGTCTGGGCCGTGTCTCAGTCCCAGTGTGGCTGATCATCCTCTCAGACCAGCTACGGATCGTCGCCTTGGTGGGCCCTTACCCCACCAACTAGCTAATCCGACGCAGGCTTATCCAATAGCGCAAGGTCCCTTCTCCGAAAAGATTGGATCCCCTGCTTTCCCCCTTAGGGCGTATGCGGTATTAGCATGCGTTTCCACATGTTGTCCCCCACTACTGGGCAAATTCCTACGTGTTACTCACCCGTCCGCCGCTCTACTCAGTCCGAAGACCTTTCTCGCTCGACTTGCATGTGTTAGGCCTGCCGCCAGCGTTCAATCTGAGCCATGATCAAACTCTTCAGTTTAAATCTTTTACCTCTACCGACTACATAACTGGCAAGAGGAGATAGTTTCGCAAAACCTGCGCCACTATCTAAAACTCGGCTCAAATACTTTGGCTTACCATTCGTAATGAATTGATGAGTTACTTGCATTTGAATATTTCGTATTGCTCGAAATATTCCAGCAAGCACCCACACGCTTTGCCTGATCGATTTTTAAAGAACAACCGCTCTCTCAAGCGGGGCCGCCATTCTACTGATTACCACTTCTTAGTCAACCAGTTTCTCGTATTAGTTACTATGCATAACAACGAAAAACAGTGGCACTAAGGCGGTGCTTCCTCACTGGCGAGGCGCGCATTCTAGCGATTCCTTTCGCCCTGTCAACAAACTTTTGTATCCAGCTTAAAATTGCCTGAATAATAGATTCTAAACAAGCGAATTGCGGCTCACACCCAGCGCACTAGGTGGAAGTTTTTCTTACCTCGTCTAAGGATATTGAAGCGGCCATGGCTCGCTCGAGTACGGGCAAGTGTCGTTTCCGGGTCCCGCGTTTGAAGACCATCAACTTGAATGGCTCCGTCTCGCACAAATTTGCGCGCCTGCCCCACGGTGACTTCACCGCGAGGGGTCAGTGCTAGTCCCGTAGTCACCAGCACATCGATCAAGGACAATTCACTGCCCAGGAGATCAGTGCTAGGCAGACCGTCTAGCGCCAATTGCTCCATGTCTGACTCAGTTAAGATTTCTAGCTCTCCCGAAAACAAAGCCCTCGATATACGCTCTGCAGCAACCAGGCCTGGCTCACCATGAACAAGACGAGTGACCTCCTGGGCCAATATTGTTTGCGCCGCTCTTTTGCCCCGGCTTTCAAGGTCTGCACGTTCGATTTCTTTCAGCTCTTCTACGGGCAAGAATGTGAAGAATCGCAAGAAGCGGTAGACATCCACATCAGCGGTGTTAATCCAAAACTGATAAAAAGCATAGGGAGAGGTTTTCGCAGCATCCAGCCAGATCGTGCCAGATTCAGTTTTACCAAATTTGGTGCCATCTGATTTGGTTATCAACGGCAAGGTCAAGCCGAAAACCTGCGCTTGATGCTGTCGCCTGGTTAGATCGATGCCTCCAGTAATATTGCCCCACTGATCAGAACCGCCAATCTGGACTGTGCAGCCAAAGCTTTTATAAAGCTGCGAAAAATCCAGACTTTGCAGTAACAGATAAGAAAACTCCGTAAAGGAGATACCCGCGCCATCACGCTTAATGCGCTGCTTAACGGATTCTTTGTTGACCATCGCATTAACTGAAAAATGCTTACCAACATCGCGCAAAAAATCCAGTGTCGGCATTGAGCCAACCCAGTCCAGATTATTAACCACTTCTGCTGAACTCGCATCGGCATCAAATTCGACGAATTTAGCCACCTGATTCCTCAAACGATCCGCCCAATCCGCTACGACGTCGCGAGTGTTTAGCTGACGCTCTTCTACCTTGTCACTCGGATCACCAATCAGGCCAGTCGCTCCACCGACCAAGATCAGCGGTTTATGCCCATGGAGCTGAAAGCGGCGCAACGCCAACAACGGTACCAAACTGCCAATATGTAGACTGTCGGCGGTGGGATCGAAGCCACAATAAATTGTCCGAGGCTCGTTGAGGTGGCTGAGCAGCTCGTCGCCACTGGTCATTTGCGCAACCAACTCCCGCGCTTGTAAATCGGCGATTAGCTCGGCACCCCGCTCAGGCATTTTCCTCTAGTTCCTCTATATTGCTGGCTGAAATAGGGTTGCCAGCGAAAAAGACGGCGAACGATACCTCATTTCTGGTCAAATAATAAGGGGATCCAGGTAACAGAAACTGCACTTTCGTCTTTAACGAAAACGATTTTTTTGTTATAAGTCTTCGGCTTAGGACAAAAACCTGCGAAAGTGGCCGAATAAATTATGTCTCCATCTGAAAAAGCTCAACCCGTTGTGATGAAATTACTTGGTGTGTCACTTCCTCAGGTTCATTTGTTTGCTGTGGGATTTGTCACTATCGGCACTATTCTTGTGCTGTCTTTGCTACCTTCGGATAAAGTTGAAGCAAATCGCCGTAGCCACACAATTGCGCTCCCCAACGACAGCGAACCCGCCGCTGTGGACACCCAGAAAACACCGTCAAGCTTAACTGGGACAATGGCTATAAAACAGTCAGATGGACATTCGGGTAATACAATCACCAAATCCATGCTAGACAAACCAAATAAACAAAGTCGAGCATGGCAAACCACTACGCTCGTCAGCGGCGACAACCTGACATCTATCTTCAAACGTCTTGGCCTGAGTGACGTCGATGTTTATCTGGTCGCTAACGCGAAACAGGAATCGAGCCGGCTAAAACGCCTAAAACCTGGCGAAACAGTTGCCATTACGACCGATGCGGCGGGCCAGCTCGAACAGGTAAAATATTCCCGGTCAAAGCTGGAGCACTACTTCTACAAGCGCGATGGACAGGGGTTTGATGGAGAGAAGGTAGTTCATGAGCCTGAAATCATCCAGACCTTCCAGCAAGGTCAGATTGAAAACTCCCTGTTTCTGGATGCCAGCCGCGCAGGTTTAACCGATGCGAAAATAATGGAGTTGGCTAATATTTTTGGTTGGGATATAGATTTTGCATTAGATATACGTCGCGGTGACCGATTCAGTGTGCTCTATGAAGAGAAGATTCTCGAAGGCGAAAAGGTCGGTAATGGCAATATTCTTGCTGCATCGTTTACCAATCAGGGGCGAACTTATGACGCAGTGCTGTTTAGAGAAACAGACAACTCGCTGGGCTACTACGCCCCCGATGGCAAGCCGATGAGGAAGGCTTTTTTGCGTGCGCCGCTGGACTTTACACGTATTAGCTCCAACTTCAACATGCGCCGAAAACACCCCATCCATAAAAAAATCAAGGCTCACCGGGGCGTCGATTACGCCGCCCCCCGTGGCACACCGATATACGCAGCGGGCAACGGTAAAGTGACCGCCTCTGCCTATAGCAAAGCCAATGGCAACTATGTGTTTATCCGTCATGGTGAAGGTTTCGTTACCAAATATCTGCATCTCACCAAACGTAAGGTACGCAAAGGTCAATCAGTCAAACAACGGCAAACCATCGGTACGGTCGGCTCAACCGGTTATGCAACCGGCCCCCACCTGCATTACGAATTTGTTGTGAATGGCGTTCACCGCAACCCGAGAACCGTCAAACTTCCCGAGGCCAGACCCATTGTAACCAGCAAAAAACCGGCGTTTATTGCACAGACTACACCCCTACTGGTCAGGCTAAAACAATTGGGTGGAACGCAGATCGCCTCGCTTAGCCCGAACCTGCGCGCCGCTGATAAATAAGCCATCTAAGCGCAGTGACAACAACGAAGGCTATGTTTATCGGGCTGATGTCAGGCACCAGCATGGACTCCATCGATGCTTTACTGGGAGAGCTTACTGACGATACCGCGCCAGTCGTTCTTGGCTGGCACTCCCACGAAATGCCCGCAGCACTTCAGCAGCAACTTGCCATACTGTGTTCGCCCGGTGGTGATGACGTTGATCTACTCGGACGAGTCGATCAACAACTGGGCGAATTATTTGCCGAAGCCAGCCTCACACTGCTAAATAACTGCGGCATAACTCCTCAGCAAATCAACGCTATTGGCAGCCATGGCCAGACCGTCCGCCATCGCCCACCCAGCAGTGAGTACCCCCACCCCTTCACCTTGCAAATTGGCGACCCTAACATTATCGCATCCCGAACGGGCATCACCACCGTGGCCGACTTTCGTCGCGCTGATATGGCCGTGGGAGGACATGGTGCACCGTTAGCACCGGCCTTTCACAAGCATGTTTTCAGTGACCCGCACAAAAACCGGGTGATCGTTAACATCGGCGGCATTGCAAACATTACCTGGCTGCCCGCCGCGGGGATAGTCATCGGCTTTGACACTGGGCCTGGGAACCGCCTGCTCGACTGCTGGAGCCTGCGCCATTTAAATCAGCCTTATGATGACAAAGGCCAGTGGGCAGCCCAGCACACCAGCGATGCATCGTTACTAAAATTGTTAAAAAGCCACCCATTTTTCGCCGAATTACCCCCAAAAAGCAGTGGTCGGGAAGCGTTTAATGAGCGGTGGCTGGATGCACAACTTAGCCTGCACGGCTCTCAGCTACAACCTGGAGATATACAGTCAACCTTGCTGGACTTAAGTGTCGAAACAATAGCAGAAGCCATTACCAGTCTCCCAGCTCAGGCGCACGAGATCTATATTTGTGGCGGCGGCGCAAGCAATACTGAGCTTATGACGCAGCTGCAAAAAGCCCTCAACCCTGCACCCGTGGTCAGCACTGCTGTTCTGGGGGTCGATCCAAATCAGGTGGAGGCTTTAGCCTTCGCGTGGTTGGCCCAACGAACTCTGGCCGGACAGCCCGGCAATCTACCTGATGTCACCGGAGCGCGCGAAAAGGTGGTGTTGGGTGGAATCTATCCTGGTAGGCAAACGACTGGCTGATCAGAGGCTACGCTGTTGGTGTGCCTAAAAGTAGACGAATCCTTCTTCGCCGGTTAGCCTTTCAATCTCTGCTGGCCCGAAAGGCACGCTTCCGACAAACGGAAATAAAGAACTCGGCTCAGTTTCGAGTGCGCGTAACCGGGTTCGACAAACCTTGATATCAACGACATTTAGCGCTGATAACCTAGCAGCCAAATCGACAATCGGCTTGTAGCGCGAGTAATTATCCCTAAAAAATATCTCAACTTCGGGCCCGTGCAACACAAACGCGATAATTGGCAAGGCGTTGCTCAAGTTATTATTAAGGTAGTACTGTTCAGCCCTCAGTAAGGCCTGCTCCACTTCCTCTGGATCATTTTTTTCTATGCGGGTCAGATAGCCGGGTATGTCCGTATTAACTTTGAGCATTTCAGGAGGCACTTCCACGCCAGCCATTAACGTCCCCGCACTTAACGATCCGAGGCACAAGAGTAGGCACACCCGAAGCGCGGAAAAATAGTGGGCATGGATATTTGTCCTTGAGGTCAGCATTAGTGAGGTCATGGCAAGCTCACCCTAAACCGAGAATGAAGCTCCGCAGCCACAGGTAGTCGCAGCGTTGGGATTGTTGATAATAAAGCGCGACCCTTCAAGGCCCTCTGTATAGTCAACTTCTGCGCCAGCGAGGTACTGAAAGCTCAATGAATCCACCAGCACGGCAACACCATCGCTTTCAATTTTTGTATCGTCTTCAGCAACTTCCTCATCGAAGGAAAACCCGTATTGAAACCCCGAGCAGCCGCCGCCAGTGACAAATACTCGCAACTTGAGTTCGAGGTTGCCCTCTTCGTCAACAAGGTTTTTGACTTTCGCTACTGCTTTAGACGTTATATTGATCGAAGTTGGAGTAAAGGTTGCAGCACCGCTCATTTTTAGCTCCCGATAAAATCCATAAAATTCAGTTTCATTACCCTTTCGTGAACGCATTCAATCTCAACGCATAATCTCAACGCATAATCACAACGCTTAATCATAATATGGGGGCTCAACCCGCAAACCACAACATCAAGCCGACTTTGGGGGTACCACGGGCCGCACGCCAGCGATGGCTTGATCCTTCAATCGATTCCGTGTCAATTTGCCTGGCAAATTACTCGGCGAATTGCTCGCATCTCTGTCTGGCTTGCCAAGTACTAAACTGCCGTTAACCTGGGCTCCCTTCGCGACCTCTAACACGGTGTAATACACATTGCCTTCGACTACTGCCCCGGCAGCAAGTTCGACAACTTTACTAGAATAGATATCACCCTTTACCCGACCACTAACCAATATGGAGGGTGCAGAAACCTTGCCGCGCACTAGGCCTTTATCCAGCACAACTACACTTGGCTCACCGCCGTCCTGAGCTGAAACATTGCCCGTTATCTCACCTTCGATGACAAGCGAACCATAAAACTTAATGTCACCCAATAAGTGCGTGCCTTCTGCTATCACCGTGGGTGTATGCGTGGCTGTTTTTTTTGCTGCTTTTTTTCGCATCGTTCAACCCTCTGCGTCAGGCCAGTAATGCACCTGTTGTCGACGACTAGACGGTATTTTCTCCGGCCAGGCGCTAATGATTAAATTTTGAGGGGTAAACCCCTCGGGTAATTTTATTACCCCTTCAATTACTCGAAAATATTTTAATTTAATTTTACTAGCCGAAGTATCTACCGCTTCATCAAGATCGTCCAACATGTAAGTAACAGTCTCGTTATTTTCTTTATCCTCCAGCTTCGACTGGCCATTCACCTCGACAGAATAAACCACCGAGATGGTGTTGAGTACCGACGCCTGTTGCCTGATCACAAAGCTATAGACATAAGATTGGGGCGACTCGCCGGGCTTTATATTTGTGTTATGGATATGTAAACCATCTTCACTAGCATCCGTTTTCAATAGCTTGCTATAAAGCATTAACTCTTCGAGCTGGACAGATAATTGCTCATCCAGACCCGCGATCGTCTGTCGTAAACTCTCCAGGGCCTTGCTTTCAACATTGTGGGTCGCACGGAGACGAACCAGCTCAGCAGCTTGATTATCAAGCTGCAACCTCTGCTCCTCCAGCTGCGCAACACGACTTCTCTCACGAGTCATTTCAACGCTAAAATAACGGCTTCCCAGCAAAAACCCCGACACAAATACAACAAGGCATACTAAGCAGGCAAGTAATTGAAACCTGGTTACTGACATCTATCCACCCAGCGCCTGTGAGATTTAATCAATCCCGGACCGTAGCCTAAGGCAGCAACGGCGGCGCTATCAGGCCGCAGGTCTCGGGTAAGCCAAACAACACATTCATATTTTGTATTGCCTGGCCAGATGCACCTTTGACAAGATTATCAATAACCGACATCACCACCACTTTTTGTCGCTGCTGAGGGCGACTAACGCCGATGCGGCAAATATTGGCACCGCGCACCGTGCGTGTTTGCGGATAGCTTTCGCTGGGCAGGACATCGACGAAAGGCTCGTCGGCATAGCACTTTTCGTAAAGCGCCTGTAGATCGACACCGTCTTTGCCATCTGCCAGCGTCCCGTACAGGGTGGCATGAATGCCACGAATGATGGGCAGCAGGTGGGGCACAAAGGTCAGCTCAACCTGACCATCGGCCATGCCGCCTAATTCCTGTTCAATCTCCGGCAGATGGCGATGTCCAGCGACGCCATAGGCCTTAAAGTTATCACTGACTTCAGCGTGCAAATTATTGACACTAGCACCTCGACCGGCGCCGCTGACACCCGACGCAGCACTGGCAATCAGATCATCGACAACAATCAGCCCCTCCTTGAGCAGAGGCAAAAACCCCAGCAACACACTGGTTGGATAGCACCCTGGACAGGCGATGAGCTGTGCCGCGGCAATCTGATCGCGATTAATTTCGGGCAAACCATAAACTGCCTCAGCAACCACATCGGGGCAGCCGTGGGCCTGCCCATACCATTGCTCCCAAACAGCAATGTCTTTAATTCGAAAGTCTGCCGACAGGTCAATTATTTTGGTACCGCGCTTTAACAGATCGGGCACCATGGCCTGGGCGATGCCATGAGGCGTGGCAAAAAACACCAGGTCAGATTCACTTAGCCGAGCCACATCTGGCTCGCTGAAAGCGATATCCAGGTGGCCCCGTAAGCTCGGGAACAAATCTGCCACCGGTCGACCATTTTCGCCGCGCGAGGTTACCGCGGTCAGTTCCACCCCGGGGTGGCCTACCAACAAACGCAGCAGCTCAACACCAGTATATCCGGTGCCACCGACAATACTCACATTAATCACGGGAAATTCCTGAAACCTTACCAGTCGCTTTAAAGAGCCGCCTATAATACCGGATTAGGGAGTCTCTTTCCCCGTGCGACCGATCACAAACTAGGCTAACCAACTGAATAAATATGCAGGACTCCACAAAAGCCACCGCCGACCAAGCTCCTCGTAGGCCGATCAATTACCTGCTTCACGCGTTCCGCCTGCGTCTGGCCCATGCCGATGCACTACCGCAACTGGCCATATTGGGTATTTTCAGCGGCTTTGCGACTGGGCTGGTTGCGGTGGCATTTCGGCTCGGCATAGAGTGGCCTCTACGGGCGCTATTGCCAAATCACAACAGCGAAGGCTTCGAGGCATTACCGCTGTCTGCACGCTTCATGTTGCCCTTGATTGGCGCGATCATTATCGGCTGCATCTTTCATTTTAATTCAAGCCAGGCGAGACAGATGGGCGTAAGCCATGTCATCAATCGCTACCATAGTCACCAAGCCTATTTGCCCTTAAGAAATGCGCTATTGCAGTTTATCGGCGGCATACTAGCCGCCGTATCCGGTCACTCAGTAGGCCGCGAAGGCCCGGCGGTACATCTGGGCGCAGCCAGCTCCAGTCTACTGGGCCAGACCTTTAAACTGCCCAATAATAGTTTGCGTATTTTAGTCGGCTGTGGGGTCGCCTCAGCCATCGCAGCGTCGTTCAATACACCTTTGGCCGGGGTGATTCTGGCTATGGAAGTGGTCTTGATGGAATACACCATCACCGGATTTATTCCGATTATTCTCGCCGCTGTGTGCGGTGCCGTAACCAGCCGCATTTGCTTCGGGGATACCCCGGCATTTGATATTCCCGCCTTAACTATGGTGTCAGTGCTGGAACTACCGATTCTAGCACTATGCGGCGTTGTTGTTGGCCTGGCCAGCACGGCCATGCTGGCTCTGCACAGCTATACCCTGCGTTTAAACAATCTGCCGTTGATTTTGCGTTTGCTCGGAGCTGGGCTGATCGCCGGTGCTGCCGGAGCCCTAGTACCCCAGGTGATGGGCATTGGTTACGACACCCTTGAGTTAGCCCTGATCGGTAACGCTAGCTTCGCCTTGCTGGCGACGATTGTGATCGCAAAATTGCTGGTCTCTAGCGTCACTATTGCACTGGGCATTCCGGGCGGTAGCATCGGCCCGACTCTGGTGATCGGTGCCTGCCTCGGTGCTTGCCTGGGCATCGCCGCAAATACACTCACACCAGGCGAATCAGCGGCAACCGGATTTTATGCCATGGTTTGTATGGGCGCCATGATGGCAGGGGTTCTCAATGCCCCCCTGGCGGCTTTGCTGGCACTTCTCGAGCTTACCTATAACCCCGGCATTTTATTGCCGGGAATGCTGGTGATTGTTATCGCCTGTATTACCACGCGCATGACCAGCGGCCTACCTGGGCTGTTTTTGATTGGTCGGGAGGCCAGCCACACCACATCGCCAATCAGTCAGGCTTTGAGCCGGGTTGGCGTGACCAGTGTCATGACCCAGGATTTTGTTAGCCATCGCCGTTATGCATCCACCGCCGATGCGCAAACCCTGCTGACCAGCCATCCTGAGTGGATAATTATTGAAGAAATTGAAGAACCTGAAAGCATTGATCCGGATGACAAAATAAATGCTGAACGAGATGAGCAACTCATTCATCAAGCGGCCCATCAATCAATCGACCGACACTATCATAAATATATTCTCCGAGCTGCGGATTTAGCCCGATATCTTGAGACATCGGCATCAGACAGCGCTTCGAAACAGCCCGACTCTACGATACCAACTACCGAGTCGCCAGATAATAAGCTCGACTCTGATAACCTGGTCTCGGAAGAAATAGTCTCGGAAGAAATAACCACGATCGATTTAATGAAAATACCGGCAGAGCGGTGGCGCTTGCATCCCATCCATGCCCGCGCCACCCTCCACGAAGCCCTGCGCCTGTTACAAGATAAAAATGGCCACGCGGTATACGTCAACCATTTTATACCGGCCTTGCAGCCGGGGGTCGCCGGGATTATTACTCAGGAACGGATAGACCGATATTACCAATAATGATTTGACTATGTTGGCGAAAGTAGCAACGCCAAGACTAAATACTGTCAATATCCAGACCCAACGGAGTTAAGCCATGGCCCCCGAATGGATCGAAGTACTACACATTATTAGTGTTGTCTGTTGGTTTGCGGCGTTATTTTATCTGCCGCGATTATTTGTCTATCACGCCCAGGCGGAAGATCAAATCAGCATCGAGCGCTTCAAAATTATGGAACGCAAACTGGCTCGGGGCATAGGCAACCCCGCCATGCTGGCGTCTCTCATTTTCGGTCTCTGGTTGGCCAGTTTGACGCCGAATTACTATCTGGCCCAGCCCTGGTTTTTGGTTAAGGTCAGCCTGGTTCTACTACTCATCGCCTACCACGGGGCCTGCTGGTATTTGATGTTGCAATTTCGCGAGGACAAAAACCGACACAGCCATGTGTTTTATCGTTGGTTCAATGAAGCACCGGTACTGATCTTGATCGGCATTGTGGTGATGGTCGTGGTACGACCTTTTTAGTGGATTTGTTTCTGCTGCCAGTTTCTAGTCTCCGCTCCTTGAAAGTTAGCGCCCATTGCGTCGCGGCTCCATCGACCAGAGGCATGATAGTCGAGCGCCTAAACGAATGAACGCAGCCAAAGCCCACGCGCGTACCGAAGCGATCGTCACCGCGCCAGTTGCGCGCACACTCTTCCGCCTCACCACACCCATGGTCGGCGGCATTATTGCGCTGATGGCGCTTGGTATCGTCGATGCCTATTTTGTTGGTCAGCTGGGGCTTAACGAACTGGCGGCACTCGGTTTTGTATTGCCGGTTACCCATGGGGTCAATAGCATTGGGCTGGGTCTGGGCATGGCGTTGTCGGTGCTGGTCTCCCGATTATTTGGCGAACAAAAACCCGAGTCGGCTGCACGACTAATTACCGACGGCCGCCTGCTTATTCTGATCGCCGGGATCGTGTTACAGGTTCTGCTCTATCTGATCATGAAGCCACTATTCCGACTTATGGGTGCCGATGCCATCGTCCAGGGCTTCATCTCGGAATTCATGGTGCTGTGGCTGCCGGTGGTACCTATTATGCTACTGGCTCTGACCGCTAATTCCACACTACGGGCCATCGGTAGCCCAGCTAAATCGGCGTCCTTGCTAGCCACACTCGCGGTCGTAAACGGCCTGTTGGACCCCTTGCTCATCTTCGGTTATGGGCCATTGCCCGGTCTCGGCATGGGCGGCGCAGCACTGGCCACATCGATAGCCTGGCTGATCACCTATGTGGTTTCGGACTATGTGTTAGGTGTTCAGGAAAACCTTATTTTACGAGGGCGGATTGAAATTCACACTTTATTGCGTAACTGGCGGCAGTTAACTCACATCGGCATTCCAGCTATTTTCGCCAACTTTATGACGCCCCTCGCGGCAGTCATACTCACCGCAATGGTCGCGCAATATGGCGCGGAAGCGGTAGCCGGATTTACCGTCGCCACGCGGGTTGGCGATTTATGTTTACTGGTAATATTTGCGCTGTCCTCCACCCTGCCGATGTTTATCGGCCAGAATATCGGTGCCGGACGGGTTGATCGCGCCCACCAGGCATTATTTGGCGTGCTTAAATTCTGCATAGTCTTCCAGGGCATTATCTGGATATTGATACTGCTCAGTGCCAGCACTATTGGCCCTGCTTTTAGCGACAATGAGCAGGTCATCGCCATCGTTAGCACCTACCTCTGGGTCGTGCCACTCAGTTATGGCGGGCAGGCCGTGGGTATCATGGTGATGGTGACTTTGAATGTGCTTAAACGACCCAAAACCGCTTTGCTGGTAGCCGGTTCTCGCTTGCTGCTAATCAATCTGCCGCTGGCCTATATGGGCGGATATGTGGGTGCCAGCACCGGATTATTTTTCGGCTTCGCAGCGGGCAATATCATTTCCGGGCTGATCGCCTGGAAGATTGTCAGTGATGTCTGGCAGGCCGAAAGTCGTGCTCAATTTTCATAAGCGCCAGTCTAGCGAAATGCGAAATACCAAGATAAAAATTTGTAAACCAAATTAACAAATAACTGCGTCACAACTTTGCTCCATATAGACAAAGACTCATAATAGCGGCTCCTTTATCGCCATCTGTAACACTCTGAAACCAGCCACATTGAGATCCTGCCATGACTCAGTCAGACATTCTATTTGCCCGTGCCGAGCAGCATATTCCCGGCGGCGTTAACTCACCGGTCAGAGCCTTTCGTGCTGTCGGTGGCACCCCGGTATTTTTTGATCATGCCGCTGGACCTTATCTGTATGACGTCGATAACAAACGCTATATCGACTATGTGCAATCCTGGGGGCCAATGATTCTTGGCCATGGCAATACGGCTGTGCTCGAAAGCATTCGCCAACAACTGAAAAAGGGGCTGACCTTCGGCGCTCCTACCGAACTGGAAACCACCCTGGCCGAAATGCTCTGCGCACGGGTGCCAGGCCTGGACATGGTGCGCATGGTTAATTCCGGCACTGAAGCGACGATGAGCGCTATTCGCCTGGCTCGCGGCTATACCGGCAGAGACAAAATCATCAAGTTTGAAGGCTGCTACCACGGTCATTCTGACTCGTTATTAGTCAAGGCCGGTTCGGGCGCATTAACCCTGGGCATACCCAGCTCCCCGGGGGTTCCCACTTGCCTGGCCGATCACACTATCACGCTCAGTTATAACGATAGTGCGACTGTAGAGGCAGCATTTGCTCAACTGGGTGAGCAGGTGGCCGCCGTTATTGTTGAGCCGGTCGCCGGTAATATGAGCTGCATTCCACCTGCTCCCGGTTTTCTTGAAACCTTGCGAGAACAGTGCACCCAGCATGGCGCGTTACTCATAATCGACGAAGTCATGACCGGGTTTCGCGTTGGCCCGCAGGGTGCGATTGGGCATTACCATATTGATGCCGACCTCATCACCCTGGGCAAAGTTATCGGCGGTGGCATGCCCGTCGGTGCATTTGGCGGCAAGCGTAAAATCATGAATCAACTTGCACCGCTCGGGCCGGTCTATCAGGCGGGGACTTTATCCGGCAATCCAGTGGCTATGGCGGCTGGCATTGCAACCTTGAATCAGCTTGATACGGACGGCTTTTATGACACTATTTTTGAGCACACCGCATTTCTGATAGATGGACTGCGAGAACGAGCGAAGGCCGCTGGCATAGCCTTTACCACCAACCATATCGGCTCGATGTTCGGGATCTTTTTCACCGAGGCTCCGGCGGTTACTAATTTCGAGCAGGTGATGGCCTGCGATACAGATCGCTTTAATGATTTTTTTCATGGCATGTTAGAGCAGGGCGTATACCTGGCTCCAGCAGCATATGAAGCGGGGTTTATGTCAGCAGCACATAGCTTAGATGAATTAAAAGCGACACTGGATGCAGCGGAAGATGTTTTTAAAACTCTATAACCAGTTCCGCACTGGCAGTTCACAGCTTGCTATCGCTGTTGCCGACTAGATATAGGGCCGACTAGTCACTCGCACAACCAAAAACAAGACGCTCGCACTCAAAACAATAGTGGGCCCCACCGGCACATCCCAGAATAACGAACCTGCGAGGCCTAGACAGACGCTAGCCGCCGCTAGCAGACTGGCTCCTAAGGCCATTTGCTCCGGGGTCTTACTAAACTGACGAGCAGCAGCGGCTGGAATAATTAGCAGAGCCGTAATCAATAGAACACCGACAATTTTCATCGAAATAGCTACCGTTAAGGCCAACATTAACTTTAATAGCAGCTTATGGCGACCCACAGATATGCCTTCAACACTGGCGAGATCCTGATGAACTGTCATGGCAACAATGGCTGACCATTGCAGCTTGAGCACTACCAGCACGGCCAACGACAAACCCCACATAGTTATCACTTCAGCTGTAGTTACAGTGAGAATATCGCCAAACAGCAGGGCCTCCATATTGGTACGGCCGCCGGGCATCAAGGTAATGGCCAGCAGGCCCAAAGCCAAAAAGGTATGGGAGAAAATGCCAAGCACGGTGTCTGTGGCCAGCTTTTGGTGATCCTCAAGAACCGTCAACAATAGAGCCACCAACAGGCAGGTCAGTGTGGTGGTGACACCGCCGTCGATTGATAACCACAGGCCCAAAGCGATACCTAGCAAGGCACTGTGCGCCAAACTGTCGCCAAAATAAGCCATTCGCTGCCAGACCACCAGCGAACCCAATGGCCCGGCCACCGCAGCGACGGCCAGCCCGGCTAACAGCGCGATTAGCAGGAAATCATAAGCCAGTAGAAAGTCAAACACCGCCACGATCTACCTCAGAACCAACTTCTGTCGACACGGCATGATTTGCTTTAGATTGGTGATCGAGACCCGATGGCTGGTCGGCATCGCTAATCACCTCAAGGTTTAGGTCGTGATGATGATCATGACGGTGGGTATAAAGAGCTGTTTTTGTACCAAATAGCTCGACAAAGGCAGGATCGACGGACACCTGTTGAGGACTGCCAGAACAACAGACATGTTGATTTAGACAAACCACATCGTCGGTTGCGGCCATGACCAGGTGTAGATCATGGGAGACCATAAAGATGCCACACTCCAACTCATCCCGGAGACTCGCAATCAACTGATAGAGCGCCTCCTGACCGGTGACATCGACCCCCTGCACCGGCTCATCGAGCACCAGCAAATTGGGTCTGCGCAGTAATGCCCGGGCCAACAACATGCGTTGCGTCTCACCACCAGAGAGCTTCTGAACGGGATGATCAATAAGCTGCAATATACCGGTTCTATTGAGAGCGTCTCTACACAGCTGCTTGTCTGGCTCGGCAAACTGCAAAAACCGCCCCACCTGAAGCGGTATGGTTGGCTCTAGATCAAGCTTTTGCGGCATGTACCCGACTTTTAGATGAGACGAGCGTTCAACTTTGCCGTCATCAACACCAAGCAGGCCAAGCACGACTTTTACCAGAGTGGTTTTACCCGCGCCGTTTGGCCCAATAAGCGTAATGATGCGATTTCTTTTTATGTCCAGATCAACCTGCCGTAACACAACATGCTCGCCAAATTGCTTTGAGACATTGGTTAAATTAATCAAGGTGTCGATATTCACAGCGCTGAGTCCTGATTCGTTTCTTGATCGCCATCTTGACCTACCGCATCGACCTGGCAAGCGGGACACAGGCCACTTACTTCTATAGTCTGTGATTCAATTTCAAAACCTGTTCGTGCCGCAGTCGCAATAATCGCGCTATTGATAGCATCGACACTGCATTCGGCAGCGCTGCCACACAGACGACACACCATAAATACATTGCTGTGGGCACTACCCGGAAACGGACAACCGATATAGGCATTCAATGTCGCCAGCCGATGAATCAAACCCCTGGCCAGCAGGAAATCTAACGAACGATACACAGTCGGTGGCATCACCCGCTTGCCACTAGATTCTGACAATTGCTCGATGATGTCGTAAGCGCCTAATGGTCGATGACTCTGCCAGATCAGTGTAAGCACGGTCTCGCGAATAGGCGTGAGACGAACTTCGTCACGGGCACACAAAGTCCTGGCCTGATGCATGGCCGCATTTTGACAACGTAAATGGTCGTGTTGCTGATAAGCAACTCTGGAATTTGTAATCATCACAGCCCCACCCGTTATTTTTGTAGCTGATCGTTATAGTATTGCATTTGACGAGAATCGTTATAGTATCTTTAATAAATGAGTTTCAACCAATCGCAGCTTATTATCTGGCAGATACCATGTAATTCGCGCATCAGGTAAAGCCAACTGTGCCAATTGTATTCACAACGCCAACAAATAGTAATGTTATACTATAACATACAATATAAACACCAAATCTAGCTATGAAATCATTGTCCCAACTTATTACCGTACTCACCCTGATACTGGCAACCAACCCAGCCTGGGCACAACCTCTAGTAGTGACATCAATCCGGCCCCTTACCATGATTGTTCAAGCCATTGGAGGCGACCAGGTTGAAGTCCGTCAATTATTGCCCGATACCGAAGAGCCCCATCATTACTCACTACGCATCTCGGATCGGCTGCTGCTCAATCAGGCCGATCTGGTGATTTGGGTTGGCCCCGAATTAGAATCCTTTCTGGTTCGCGCTATTGCTAACCAGAATCCGGAGAAAGTTGTTACGGCAATTTCATTGCCCGATATGCAGAAGGCTGCCGACCCTAAAATAACAGACCCGCATCTGTGGCTTAATCCTGAAAACGGTGCGGTGCTAGCTATCGAAGTTGCTAACTCGCTGGCAACCCACTTTCCAGAATTACAAAAGCACCTACTCGCCAACCTGCAGCAATTCAGGGTAGCAACTCAGGCGACAAAAAAAGCCATACACCAACAATTAGCCACTACCAAAAAAAGTGGCATTCTGGTCGACCACGATGCCTTTGGCCACTTCTTTCAGGCCTTCGATATCAAACAGATCGGCGCACTGAAAACCCCATCCGGTTTGCCCGCCAGCGCGGGTAGCCTCCAGGCGGTGCTCAGCGAAGGTGCTATTGACTGCATCGTTATAGAACCTCAATCCGCACACACCCGCGTCAAGAAAATTGCCGCCAAGACTACGTCACGAACAGTCACCATCGATCCACTGGGCGCGGATATTTTGGATTCCAACGACGCCTACCAGAACTTACTAAGGGGTATAGCCGCTGGTCTCCAGGAATGCCTGCCCTCACTTAATCCGCCGCCATCCGACGAGCCTGCCACCCCAACACCCGAAACTGACGCCAACTGATCAAAGCCGTGGGTGATCGAGACCAGCCTTCATTCAGCAAGCATCACGTCAGATCGGACAGCGCCACAGTCCCCTTCAAACGACACCTGAGAATACGTGCATACTGCTCGGGGTCTTTGCCTGTTCGGCCCGTCAGTTCAGTCGTCGAATCTGAGCCAGGCTCAAGACTGCTCTGCTGGGTCAACAGCCTCGACATCCAGAACTGAGTCGCCGCTTTCGCTAATACCTCCTGCCAGACGGTATATTCCTGCTCAACAAACGAACGTTGCTGCGCATAAGCGCTAATTAATGCCCTTGCCAGGGTGACATCTAGCTCACCCTCTGCCGTGCTCGCCCAATCGTTCACGGCGACGGCAACATCCAACAACAAGCAATCCGTGCAGGCACTGTGGAAATCAATGACTGCACAGAGCCTGTCGCCATCAAACAGGGTGTTGTCGCGAAACAGATCGGCATGGATCGCACCCACTGGCAAGCTAGCGCTTTGTGTTACCAATGTTTCCTGACGAGACAACTGCTCATTGATAAGAGCCTTTTGATCGGCAGAAAGATATGCACCCAGCGACGCCAGAGCCGAATTTGCCCAGGCCTGGCCGTAGGGATTAACAAGATGCGGTTCAAAGTTAGTGGATAGCCGATGCATGCTCCCCAGGAAATTACCAATGGCTGCGCATTTTTTAATATTCACCGAATTAACATTGACCGAACTGCCGCCGTAACTGGGGTGAGTACCTATGGCTCTCTCAGCCAACAACGCCTGCTTGCCAGCAATTTGATGGATTGCATTACCAGCTTGATCTTTGACAAAGGCAGGCACGGGTAAGTCGGCACTCGCGAGCTGTTCCACCAGAGCCACTGAAAAGCTTGTTTGCTCAGGTTTAGTCGTCTCGAGAACGGTAAGCACCCAGTCTTTAGTGCCGCCGGTGGATTGCTCTGCGGTCACGAAATAAGTGCTATTTTCAAGGCCATCGGCGACGCCGGAATAGGCCCTGAGGCGACCAATACCCAGCCCCGTCAATAGATGCTCTAATTCATCCTGATCAATTTTGGTGTATACAGCCATCGACTTAAAACAACCCCAATGCACTAGCAGTTTATAATTTAGTCCGCGTCGGCCCTCAGCAAGCATTCAATTTACATAGTTGGTCAAATCATGCCTGAATCTTGGTGTATCCTGCTCACTTCGACGCTCTTTATTTTGGTACTTTTTAACAACACAGGTTTTCAGTACAGATTTGTACCACCGATTTTTCAATCTCAGCCTTTCCATTCCAAATTTTTATTCCCAGGTAACGCCATGACATCTGCTCAAGCACCCATCGTTCTGGTCGACGGTTCTTCCTATCTGTATCGCGCTTTTCATGCGTTACCGCCGCTAAACAACTCCCGAGGCCAGGCAACCGGTGCAGTTAAAGGCGTAATTTCGATGCTGCGCAGATTGCAAAAAGATTACCCTGAAAGTCCCATCGCTGTGGTATTTGATGCTAAAGGCAAAACTTTTCGCGACGAGCTATACGGGGAGTACAAATCCCACCGCCCACCGATGCCCGACGAGTTACGGGAGCAAATTGAACCCATACATAGCATCGTCAAAGCTATGGGCCTACCCCTGCTGATTATTGATGGCGTCGAAGCCGATGATGTGATCGGTACCCTGGCGCAACAGGGCAGCGAATCGCAGGTGCCGATACTTATCTCAACCGGTGACAAGGATATGGCGCAACTGGTTAATGACCACGTCACCCTGGTCAACACCATGACCGATACCGTACTGGATCCGGCGGGTGTTGAGCAAAAATTTGGCGTGCCGCCGGAGCTGATCATAGATTTTCTCGCCCTAATGGGCGACTCGTCGGACAACATACCCGGCGTGCCCGGAGTCGGCGAAAAAACGGCCCTGGCTATTCTTCAGGGCCTCGGTGATATTGACGCCATTTACGAAGATTTGGAAAAAGTCCGGGACCTGTCTTTTCGCGGCGCAAAAAAAATGCCCGAAAAATTAGCTGAACACAAAGACCTGGCCTATTTGTCGCGACAGCTTGCCACAATAAAATTAGATGTTGATCTCGATGTTAGCGCCGATCAACTTCATAACGCCGAGTCCGATAACGGCATGCTATTAGGCCTCTACAAGAACATGGAATTTAAAGCCTGGTCTGAAGAACTCGCCGACTTTGCTGATAGCTCGGCCGCTGACAAGGCAACCATGGAGAGCCAGACACCTGCACAGGACAGAAACTACGCCACCATCCTCAACGAGTCCGAATTAGCTAACTGGCTAACAAAACTCCAAACCGCTGATGTGTTTGCTTTTGATACCGAGACCACCGGTCTTGATTATATGCAGGCCAAACTCGTCGGCGTTTCCTTTGCTGTGACGCCTTTTGAGGCAGCTTACGTGCCTTTTGGACATGACTATTTGGGTGCCCCCATCCAGTTATCACAGACCCTGGTCTTAGACCAACTTAAACCCCTACTGGAAAATCCCGACAAAGCCAAGCTGGGACAAAACCTGAAATACGACATGAGTGTACTGGCCCAGCACGGCATCGATCTTCAAGGCATTGCTTTCGATACTATGCTCGAATCCTACGTGCTAGATGCGACTGGATCGCGCCATGACATGGATACCCTGGCCCAGAAATATCTGGACGAAACCACCGTGCACTTTACCGATATCGCGGGTAAAGGTGCCGGACAGCTCACTTTCAATCAGATAGCCCTTGAAGAGGCGGCTCCCTATGCCGCCGAGGACGCCGATATCACGCTGCGCCTGCACCAGGTTTTAGCGCCCAAACTGAAACAGGAAGCCACACTCCTTTCGGTATACGAGGAGATCGAAATACCCCTGTTACCAGTGTTGTCCCGAATCGAACGTAACGGTGCCAAAGTCGATCAGGGCCTACTCAATACCCAAAGTGCCGAGCTGGGTAAGCGCCTGGACGAGCTTGAATTGCAGGCCCATGATCTTGCAGGCAAAGCTTTTAACCTGGCCTCGCCCAAACAGCTGGGCGTAATATTGTTTGAAGAGCTGGCGCTGCCGGTGATTAAAAAGACCCCAAAAGGTGCGCCGTCCACAGCCGAAGAAGTCTTGCAGGAACTGGCCCTGGACTACCCACTGCCCAAAGTCATTCTTGAACATCGCAGCCTCAGCAAACTGAAATCAACCTATACCGACAAACTGCCAACCATGATCGACCCCGGCACCGGGCGCATCCACACTTCTTATCACCAGGCCGTTACCGCCACCGGCCGGTTGTCATCATCTGATCCAAATTTGCAGAATATTCCAATCCGCACCGAAGAAGGTCGCCGCATTCGCCAAGCCTTTATTGCCCCTGAAGGTTGTCAACTAATCGCAGCAGATTACTCCCAGATCGAACTGCGCATCATGGCTCATCTATCTGGTGATGAAGGACTGCTTGCGGCATTCAAGCAAAACCTCGATATCCACAGCGCCACGGCAGCAGAAGTGTTTGGCACGTCTCTTGATACCGTCACCATGGAGCAACGCCGTAATGCCAAAGCCATTAATTTTGGCCTGATTTATGGCATGTCTGCCTTCGGTCTGGGACGCCAGCTGAATATTGGCCGCAACCAGGCCCAGGAATATATCGATCTGTACTTCAGTCGCTATCCCGGTGTCAGGGACTATATGGACGCCACCAAAATAAAAGCAGCTGACCAGGGCTATGTCGAAACCCTGTTTGGCCGGCGTCTTTATCTTCCCCAAATTAATGCCCGTAATGGCATGCAGCGCCAGGCTGCTGAACGCACCGCTATTAATGCGCCCATGCAGGGCACGGCCGCAGATATCATCAAAAAAGCCATGATTGATGTTGATGGCTGGCTGAGCACAGAAAAACTGATGACCCGGATGATTATGCAGGTCCATGATGAATTGGTGATGGAAGTGCCCGTGGATGAAGTCGATCTTGTTACAGACGAACTCAGAACCCGCATGGAGACCGCCGTCGAGCTTAATGTGCCCCTGATTGTTGAAATCGGCACCGGCAATAACTGGGATGAAGCCCATTAAAATTACCGGATGCAGCGCATGTGGTAATTTTGGTCTTAGACTTATTATCGATTTAGATTATTTCAGTGGCCCGGGGAACTTTCCGCGCTGAGCCTGTCAAATGTCAGGCAATCCATGATTGCTGCTTTTTTCCCCAAAACTTTTGCGCCCGCTAGTTTCCCCAAAACTGTCACGGCGCAACCCCAGTTCTCAGGATTGGGGTTTTTTTTTGCCCACTTTTCGGATCCTAGAGGACAAATTACGACATAACTCAGTCAGGAGCGCGATTATCGAGCAAAAAATGATAGTTTTGTGAACTATTACACTGAAAGCCGGTCTCACTTGCCATTAAGATTCTTATCTCCAATTTTAAGCATGGTCGGGCTACTCCTCCCCCTCTAGGCATCTTCCCGACCTAATACCTTAGCGGCGCTTTAAGCGCCGTTTTTTTTTGCCAAAATTCGTTGCGTTGAATAACCCTTTACTGTCATGCCCCGGGACGAGTTCCCGTCAGGGCAACCGCCGCGCAAATCACATTAACATTTAGCTACACCTGCGCTGAACTAATTCCCTGCTGAACTAATTCCCTGCTGAACTAAGGGACAAACCAGTTAAGCAATACTCCCTCTAATTCAGCAACACCCGAGCGCTTTTGCGCGGAGAATAATTGCACGCTTACCTGCGCAGCTGTGTTTCCATCTTCCAGCTCACGCCTGACACTGAGCAGGGTACTCATTGCAGGCCCTCTTTTAAGCTTATCAGCCTTGGTCAGCAATATATGGACGGGCATATCGCTCTGAACTGCCCACCATACCATTTGCTTGTCGAATTCCTGTAGGGGGTGGCGAATATCCATCAGCAATATCAAACCTTTCAGCGACTGACGCTTTTGTAGATATTCTTCCAGATGCTCGTCCCAGCGCTGCTTTAAGGCTTTCGGCACTTTCGCGTAACCATAACCGGGCAGATCAACCAGACGGCAGCTTTCAGTCAGTGAGAAAAAATTAATGAGCTGTGTGCGACCGGGAGTTTTACTGGTGCGGGCCAATTTACCCTGTCGAGTCAATACGTTAATCGCGCTGGACTTGCCCGCGTTCGACCGGCCTGCGAAAGCCACTTCACAACCCGCGTCCTGGGGGCATTGATGCAAGCTTGGCGCGCTTTGCATAAATTGTGCTTTGGTAAAAGCAATGGCTTCTGTCATAGGCCGCGAGTATAACGCTTAAAAATAGACGCTGGATTGGTATATAATAGCGCCGCTTTTTTGGGCCAGCGCGGATTTCTCTCGCCCCGTGGTAACTCCGTTTACTGAAGGACTCCCAGCGGTTGATCTAATCATTCAACGCCCAATCATTTATTGACTAATATGAGTATTGTGATGAAAACAACTTTAAGTGCTGCAGTGGCGTTAATCGCGGTCCTACTTGCTCCATCTATATTTGCCGAAGGCAATGCCGAGGTCGGCAAAGCAAAAACCGTCGTTTGTAGTGCCTGCCATGGCGCCGACGGAAATAGTGCCACCGGGGCCTTTCCAAAGCTTGCAGGCCTGGGCGAGAAATACCTCAGCAAACAAATGCAGGATATAAAGTCGGGCGATCGTACAGTGGCAGAAATGACCGGTATGCTCACCGCATATACCGATCAGGATATCGCCAATGTGGCAGCTTATTACAGTAGCCAAACCAGGCAACTGGCTGGCGCTGAGGAGAACAGCAAGCAACTTACTCTGGGAGAAAAAATCTACCGGGCAGGCAACCTCGAAACCGGCGTGGCTGCTTGCACCGGCTGTCATTCACCGTCAGGCAATGGCAATGCACCAGCCGGATACCCTGCTTTAGGCGGCCAGCATAGCCAATATATTGCTAAACAACTGCGAGCATTTCGCACTGGCGCGCACGATGCTGATGACCCCGCTGCCCGCAAGAACGACAGCTCAAAAATGATGCGCGGCGTCACTGCACAATTGAATGATCAGGAAATTAATGCGCTGGCAAATTACATCTCTGGGCTGCACTGATAAAACTTTATGCACTCTGAAAAGGCGGCTGATAGCCGCCTTTTTTATTCCTTAAACATTATCTGCTATCTTACATGTCGACATCCAAACATAAATTAGTCGGAACCTCCGTATTGATGGTGGTCAAAATCAGCAGGCCTCGTATATCCCTCTCGCCGCCTCACAAATACAATTGACCAAAAACCGAATTAAGGAAAGCCCATGCCAAAATTGCTTACCCCACTCATAGCCGCATTGATAGTGATTACTAGTGCAAATAGCCTTGCTGAGGTTGGCACAGACGTTGCAGGAGCCACTTACCAGGCTGGCACCCACTACGACGTGCTTGCGACCCCCGTGCGTACTAGCAACCCAAAATTGATCGAAACCGCCGAAGTGTTTTGGTATGGCTGTAGTCATTGCTATAGCTTTGAACCCACGCTTCTAGAATGGAAAAAAACACTGTCTGAAGATGTCGTGCTGGTAAAAAGCCCTGCCATCTGGCATCCAACGATGGAATTGCACGCACGGGCTTTCTACACCGCCAAAGCTTTAGGCGTACTGGACGATATGCATACCGTCATATTTGAAGAAATGAACCTTAGAAAAAACAAACTTGCCGACGAAGCGGCCATCTCCAAACTATTCGAAGACCATGGTGTTGACCCGGAAAAATTCGAGAAAACGTTTAATTCCTTCGGTGTATCTAGCTCTGTCAGACAAGCCAAATCCAGACAACGCGGCTATGAGATTAAAGGCACACCCGAAATGGTCGTGAACGGAAAATACCGCATCACCGCCCGCATGGGTGGCGGCCACGCTGGCATGATGAAGATCATCGACTATCTGATTGATTTAGAGCGCCAAAACCTGCCCGCCAGGCAAGAAACGGACTAACGTCGCTCAAGCTGACAATCGCAACAGCCAACTATCCTCGCTGATCACCCTGTTTAGCCAGAATAGCTCAGCTCGGTAGAGCAGCGCATTCGTAATGCGTTGGTCGGAGGTTCAAATCCTCTTTCCGGCACCAATCAAATCAATAGGTTATAAACCTCCCTGCTTATCAGTATGGTCGGTTGCGTGATTTTTGCGTGAGGCTCCCGGGCGCAGTAAAGTCAGGGTCGGCGTATTACCCCCGGCATTGCTCACTTTGTCCACGGCTTCGATCAATTCTCCGATCTCTGCCTGCGAATAATGCGAGGTGATCTGTTGGTTGGTGTGACCCAACAACACCATCCGCGTTTCCAAACTCACCCCGGCCGCACGCAAGCGCCTTCCCAGAGTGTGCTTGAGATCATGTACCCTCACTTCAGGCAAGGCCGCCAGCTCCCTGGCCCGCCGCCAGGCTTTGGTATTCATCCGCGCAACGGCTTTGCCCCGGTAGGTAAAAACATAGTCCGGATGTGTGTCCCGTTGGCGATTGACCACGGCTCTGGCTACGGCGTTCATCACGATCAAACGATCCTCTCCATTTTTAACCCGGTCCCCCGGTACCAGAAAGACGCTGGTCTTGAGTTCCGGTAGGGGAATCTCCCACTCCCACCTTAAACCGCAGACCTCACCATCCCTTGTCCCGGTGTTGACCTTAAACAAAGCCATTTCCCGTAGATGATCGGGCAGGTGCGCCAACAGGCGCGCTTGCTCTTCCCAGCTGAGGGGATAGGGCTTTCTAGCATCTTGCCAATCGAGCATACGGATTAAGGGCGGGGTATCCAGCCAGGGTCGGCCCTGGTCATCCCGCCATAAGCGGGCGGCTAGGTGCAGGATACGCCTTACCACAGCCAGATCCCGATTCACCGAGTTGGACTTGCGTCCTTGTGCCTGCCTCGCCTGAATAAACGGGACCAAGGCGTCTTGATGAACCCGACTCAAGGGCAGCTCGCCAATATAGGGGTCGAGTATCCGTAGGGACTGGGCATCGCGCGCCAAGGTGCGCTTGTGCCCATTCTCCAGCAGGTACTTGGTGGCCGCTTCCCGAAAACTGTAACTCGGGCGTTGACCATAGACCACTTGTTGCCGAATCTGCTCCAGGCGGAAGACTAAGTATTGTTCGGCTTCTGCCTGGTTACTTGTGCCAGTGCTTTCGCAAAGGCGTCCGTAGCCGTTGATCCGCTTGTCGATTGTCCAGATGCCGTTTTTGCCTCGTTTGACGAGGCCTGGTGTTCTCTTTGACATAGTGTGTTACTCCTATGGTTGAGCGAACACCCACAGCGGGATTTATATTCCTCTACCCAGGCATCCAAATCAAGTCGATCAAAGGCGATGCCCTGGATACCAATGGGCATCGCCACAAGAAGGGGCCTCACCTCGCGATTAAACCGGTTGGGGTCCATGCCCAGGTAATCGGGAGCATCGCGTAGTCGAATCAGTCGCGGCAGAATGATGCGTTTGTTGGTGTTCATCTAAACCTCGCTGCGCCAGGGGCGCTTGTGTATTAAACACGGACGAGTCTAGGTCAGGTCCAGAGAATCTCTCAGAA
>JAJFKC010000028.1 GCA_021773435.1 Porticoccaceae bacterium | reverse complement strand
GGGAGAATCGATGCGTAAAATTATGAGCAAACTGACTCAATCCGATCACTTACAGTGATACCATCGGACCCGTCGCGTTAGGAAGATCTGGTGATCGAATAAAACCAGTACCGGTGATCGGAATCACCAGAATACGCAGCTTCTGTATATTCTGGAGCTTCCGCTTCAATGCTGCCATGTTTTCGAGTCCATTCAAGGGGTACAAAGCCCAATCCGGTTCACCAGCTTTGAAGCCTAAAAGGAACTGCCGGTCACTTTTCAGCCGTTTTAATGTTGTAGCTTTGTTGCTAAAGGCTTCTAAAAAGGCAAACGGGAAACTTGCCGGGTCGAAGGGTTGTTCGGACAGAGTGCTTATCGCCTGTTCTGTTTCAACGGCGTTCAACAGTCCTTAGCCTTTTTCATTATTATTTTTGCTACCTGTTTTTCTATCTTCTATCCAACTTTCCATATCTATTTCCTTAAAGCGCCAACTGCCACCGACCTTGAAGCCGGGCAACTTTCCTTATCCCGCTAGGCGATAAGCAGTCTGCTTAGGCAACTTGAGGTATTGAGCAATCTCTTTCAAGGCCAAAATCTCGTCAGTCATGGCTTTACCCGCCAAAACACCAGTAAGAGAATATGAGAAGATCGAGGACTCGACAACCAGAAAAGTGTCTTTAGCATTCCACTGCTATCTGATAGCTTTAAGTAGGTGCCCAACAAGGATAAAAACCTATCAATGACAAATGTCGCAGCTATACCATTAATCAAGCCTAGTGACGCTAGATCGTGGTCGCTGTGTGCCCGGAGGGTCTGGCTCGATAACAAGGGCAACCTTGATCTATCACCAGTTACGGATGAATTCGAGCAACTAATTAAACAGCTTGGCCATGAACAGGAAGATGCCGTTTTTCAACACTTGGCCAGCACTATAGATGTACATACCGCCACGTCCCAAGCAGACACAAAACGCCTCATCACTGAAGGCGTGCAAGCGATCTACCAGGCTCAGCTTGTGGATGAGGAGAATGGCTTTACCGGCTATCCTGACTTCTTGATCCGGAATGAGAATGGTGAGTACCAACCTGCTGATGCCAAACTTTCACTCAGCGAAGAAAAGAAAGGAATACAAGTTCAACTTGGATTTTACCGCCGTATGCTTGGCAGCCAATTGCCTGCTATCGTATTTCTTGGCGATGGTAACAAGGCTCTAATTGGCGATGAAGCCAATGTCGTAACTAACCAGTTTATAACTGAGATGCGCGAGCTACTGGCCTGTGACGAAGAACCGGCGGTCCGCTATGGCCATAGTAAATGCCGCGCCTGCCCTTACTACACTCATTGCAAACCTGCATTTGAAGCAAAAGAAGAACTTTCATTATTGTATGGCGTGCAGGGGCGCGCCGCTTTAGGTCTGGAAGCTGAGGGTATCAGCACGATTACTCAACTGGCATCCGCCGACCCAATCACTATTCCTGATATTCCATATCTAAAAGGTAGCGAAAACAAACGACGCGCCGTGTTACAAGCAAGGTCTTACCTGACAGGTAAAGTCTTTCAAACTACCCCTGTTTCACTACCGACGGGCCAATGGGTGCATTTTGATATTGAGGATAATCCCCTGACGGGTAACGGCCAAAAACACGTTTATCTATGGGGCTTTTTAGTGCCTGGTTATTCGGATAATAGTTTTGAGCATGTCTGGACAGATACCGAGGCTGACGATCAGCAAGGCTGGCTCCAGTTTCTAGCCCGAATAGAAGAATACAGGCAGCGGTATCCTGAACTTGTGCTCGCTCATTATTCTCAACACGAACGCACAACTATTCGCACTTATGCCAAGCGATACGGCATGAAGAATAACGAAACCGTGTTATATCTGCTCGGCTACGAAAGCCCCCTCTTCGATATGCAGAAACCCGTGCTGGATAGTCTCGTTCTGCCGCTTCAAGGCTACGGCCTGAAAGATATTTGCAAGCATAAAGACTTAGTCAATATTCAATGGGAGGATGATGATTCAGGTTCTCAATGGTCAATCGTTCAATTCAACCGATTTATTGCCGAAACCGACCCAAAAATCAAAGAAACATTGAAGTCTGATATTTTGGGCTATAACCGGAATGATGTAATCGCAACAAGGCGACTGGAAGAATGGCTACGCTCTAATTTTATGGGGCAACTTTAATTTCTTCTTGTTTTGCAAACGGTGTTTCCTAAGATATTACCCAGCCACATGTGACCCCGCCTGCCAGCGATGGATTTTGCTGATTTTAGCGCCCATCTCTACTTTCGCCTTATCCAGGTCATAGGCTTTTTGTAAATTCATCCAGAGTTCCGGGCCTGTGCCGAAGAACTGTCCAAGCCGCAATGCTGTGTCTGCTGTGACATCCCGCTTGCCTCGGACAATCTGGGAAATACGGTTGGGTGGCACGTCAATCTGACGCGACAATTCCGTTGCTGTAATCTCAATGACCTCCAGTTCATCAGCAAGGAATTCACCGGGGTGGATTGCTTCTTTAGCCATAATGTTCACCTTTAACCTTTCTAGCCACTAACTTAGTGATAATCAACAATTTCGACTTGATGAGCACCTTCGTCCCATTCAAAGCATACGCGCCATTGTTGATTTACACGGATGCTGTATTGCCCTTTCCTATCGCCTGATAATGCTTCAAAACGGTTGCTCGGCAGAGCTTTTAAGGCTTCAAGGTTTTCAGAGGCATCCAATATCCTCAGCCGCTTGTCAGCCTGCCTTGAAAAACCAGAGAAAGCAGGTACTCGTTCGCCATTGAACAAGCGTTCTGTTTTCTTACATTTGAAGTTTATTATCATCTGTACCCTGGTATGACTTGACGAGTTACGTCAAACGTAAATATAGCCCTGATATTTAAAACTGTCAATAGAAAATGGACTCTTAGATGTCAAACTAAAATCAGATACAGCTATACGTATCAAAGCTTGCCTCTGACACATTATTAAAATGGACTTGTGTTTCTTATTAGCGACAAACAAAAATTTGAATTTATTTGTCGCATTCCTTACTTTTGCGCCAAATAAAGTGGCGCAATTAGGGAGTCACATCAGAAAACCCCACACCGCACATGTGTGAGATTTGCGTGACTTGTTGTGAAAAGTAGTGCTTTATTGTGCTAATTTGCTGTGGGTGCCGATATTAATTACAATAAAATCAAGTAGTTATAAATATCCCGCCAGTTTCATAATGCTGGGGTCAGCGGTTCAAGTCCGCCCGTAGCTACCATATAAATCAAAGGGTTAGGCACCCATTTCTTGCTCAAGCCAACGCGTAACTAAACTTTAGGTCTACTCGCATTACTGACATCGCATAAATTACTGTCAGAAAGGCTTAAATCACCTCAGCTTTTTTACCTCTTAATTGCTAACTGGCCGCGATGTTAATTCGGATGCTCCAATCTGAAGGGATGCCGCTACAAACTGGAAACACGCGTTTTTAGATTCTACGTTTTCCGATGAGCAAAATACTCCGAAAATTATTCGTAGTCGAGAGACAAGGTCTCCCTGCCAATGTTCAGGCCTTATACCTACACCTACTACAATTAACTTTTGACATAAAACTATCATTGGCTGCTGGCCGGGCGCGTCAACTATTTGACCAAAAAAACCTAACCCATTGAATTGTATTGCGCTATTTCACTGGCATAACGATTGCTTGGTGTTACACCATTGAATCAAATTTATGACGCAATAATTTATTAGCGCAACGTCGGACACTATATGGCTATTGGTGACGATGAGCTTGATCTTGAACCCCTGGGCCGGCCCAGGAAAAGCGGGATTAAACGAGTATTCGTCATTGCTACCGTAGTTATAGCTACAGTCAGCGTTGGCGGGTTTTCCTATTTCTCTTCGAGCATATCAGCAAGAACACCTGATGCTGAAAAACCTTCTGGTAAAACAATCAAAAGTCAGCCAGCTATTTATTTAGACCTTGAACCTTCCTTTGTCGCCAATTTTGAGTACAAAGATACATTGAGATATCTGCAAGCCAATATTTCGATCATGGCGAGAGACCAGGCTGTGATAGATCAAGCCATTCTGCACATGCCGACAATACGAGACCGTGTGTTAACGCTGCTGAGCAACCGGACCTACGCCGAACTCAGCGGGCCAGCACGCAAAGAAAAACTACGGCTGGAGATGCTCATCGCATTGCGAAAAATAGTTGGCACCAGCAAATCCGGGCATTCAATTGATACCGTATATTTCACCGGCTATGTCATGCAGTAACTTATGGATACCAATGAAATTCTTACCCAGGATGAGATAGACGCGCTTTTATCCAGCGTAGAGGATAGCTCCACGCCTGTGGGTAACGATCCAATTACGAACCAGAAAAATGTTGAGCTAGTCGATTTTTCTAACCAGAACAAACTGCTGAACACCGGCATTCCTGTTCTCAATGTCGCTCACGAGCGATTCGCACTAAATTTTTGCGAAAGCATCTCCAATTCTATGCGCTGCTCTGCCACAGTGGAGTTTGCTGGCACCCAGGTAATTAGCTTCATCGATTACCTTAATAGCATGGAGTTACCCACTTATATTAATTTTATCAACCTCAAACCGATGGTGGGCCTCGCCATGGCCGTCGTTGATACCGACCTAATTGGTGTTGTCGTAGACCGCTTTTTTGGTGGAGGTACAGATTATAACTCGACCAGTAAAAGACGCGACTTCACCCGATCGGAAACGCGCATGGGAAACATGCTCATAGAAAACGCTTTTACTGATTTGACAAGTGCCTGGCAGTCTCTTTTAGCCATTGAACCGGCGTTGATACAAACGGAAACAAACCCCGATTTTGCGCATTTGCTGAGTCCCACTGAACCGCTGATGCTCAACACCTTTGAGGTTAGTTTCGAAAACCGCGGTGGCAAATTCAGTTGGCGATTCCTCACGCCATGATAGAACCATTAAACAACAAGTTTATGGCTACGCATGAAACCGAAAATCCTGAAACAAACGGTGCCTGGACCCCAATAATAATGGAGAAAATGAAATTAACAACGATGGAGGTTTCCAGTGTTCTTGGCAAAGCTAGTCTATCTGTGAGGGAAATGATCGCCCTCCATGGCCATCGCGTTGCTAACAACGCTATACGGTGCGCTCATTGCCAATGTATTTGCCATACCATTAGCTGGTAAGTTGATGCTGAGACGAAATGAGGAGGTGATGATTAAATCTATTATCATAGACGCGGTATCTGGGATCCAGGAGGGCAAGAACCCCCGAGTGCTTGAAGAACTTCTGCAAACATACTTGCCAGGATCACAGAGAAACACTGAGGAGGGGGAGCAGTCGGGGACATCGCCCGCAGGCTGCACCTGAGTAATGGCATGTAGACGTTATTTTGCTGGCTTGCAATCACTAGCCGCGTGCCTCGCAGCACCATGTATTAGAAGGGGGCATGATGAGTGATGGCAGTGGCGGCGGACACCAGCATGGGTGATGACTTTTGCTGACCTTATGTCCTTGCTATTGTGTTTCTTTGTGCTGTTATTGTCCTTCGCAGAGATGGACATTATTAAATTTAAGCAAGTAGCTGGTTCAATGAAGATGGCAATGGGCGTACAACGAGATGTGTCTTCATCCGAGTCTGATCAAGCAAAAGAATTCCTCAAAAGGCAATCAGCAGATATACCAAAGTACGAAGAAACCGGCAAACCTGATGCAGTAGAAGCACCAGATATGAAAGAAATTCTAGCGGCCCTAAAGGCGGCTGAAGAAGCCGTTCGGGCAGAAGAGCAAGAGGAAGCAATAGACAAACTCAGCGCTGCCATGATGGAAGATATCGAAAAAGGCATGGTTCAAATAAAGATATTCCTGATTCGGGTTAGATCCATTCAGAATAGCCTTGCTAAAGTAACACGGCGTCAACTTCCAGTATCTTAAGTAACTGCCTTTAAATCGAAGCTCCACTCTACTAAATCAAAGCTCCACTCTACCGATTTTTCTACTACACTTATTAATTCAAATAAATTGCGTCCAAAAAATCACCTGAGAAGCCAACCATGAGCGACCCTGTCCGAGTGTCTGATACCCCTTATGCCGTCGATGTTGAAGAAGGCAAAACCTACTTTTGGTGTTCCTGCGGCGAAAGCGCCAAGCAGCCCTTTTGTGATGGCTCTCATAAGGGAACTGATTTTATGCCTCTTAAATATGATGCCAGCAATTCTACCAAAGTATTTTTCTGTGGCTGTAAGGTAGCCGCCACAGCACCTCTTTGTGATGGCAGCCATAAAAATTGAATATCCCGGTTGATTGTCTTTACCGGCTCAAATAGCCGGTAATCTAACCCGCACAAAAATTAGAAAAATATTTTTCTAATGGCAACTAGATGGCTGTTAAGTCCAAATAGCGCATCCCGTATGCCTCAAATTAAACCAGAAATTGTAACGGAGAAGCCATCATGAACGGTGTACTAGACGGTATACGGGTACTGGATTTTGGACGCTATATCGCCGGGCCTTATTGTGCGCAATTATTGTCGCAATTTGGTGCCGATGTCATTCGCATAGAAAAGCTGGCCGGCAGCGAGGATCGTTACACCACGCCCGTGACCAGTGAGGGTGAAGGTGCGCTGTTTATGCAGATGAATTGCAATAAGCGCGGGATGACCCTAAACCCCACAAAACCCGAAGGCCGGGAAGTAGTCGCAAAACTGGTAGCAAGCGCTGATGTGGTGCTCGCTAATCTGCCGCCACCGACACTGGTACAAATGGGTATCGACTACGAATCTCTGAAGGCCATTAAAGAGGACATTATTTTCACTACGATGTCCACCTTTGGCTCGGTGGGACCTTATAGTGACCGCCTCGGTTTTGACGGCATTGGCCAGGTCATGTCGGGCGCTGTGCATATGGGAGGCTTTCCGGGGCAACCGATAAAGTCCTATGCGCCTTATGTGGATTTTGGCACCGCAACATCCGCTGCGTTGGGTACCTTTGCAGCCATTATAGCCCGCCAGCAAAGCGGTAAAGGCCAGATTGTAGAAGGCGCGCTTTTACGCACAGCGCTAACTTATTCAAATTCGCTGATGATTGAGCAGGTGCTGCTCAATATCAATCGCACCGGCACCGGCAATCGAGCCCAAAATGCGGGGCCAGGTAATATCTTCAACACCAAAGACGGCGCCATTATTATCCAGGTGATCGGCCAACCACTGTTTAATCGATGGGCAGAGTTAGTCGGCGCGGAAGAATGGATTGATGATCCGCGCTTTGCAACTGATGCCCTACGTGGTGAAAACGGTGAACTTATTAGCGAGCGTGCTGGGGCCTGGTGTGCTGAGCGGACCACCGCAGAAGCGCTTGCACAACTTGAAGCAGCGCGGGTGCCCGGGGGCCCGGTGCTAACCTCGCAGCAAGCTTATGATGACCCTCATGTCCAGGCCATGGGCTTGTTGAACCCAATTGATTATCCTGGCCTCGATCAGGCTGCGCCGGTCGCAGGGACACCAGTCGTATTATCTGAGACCCCGGGCACTATCAGGCATCGTCCGCCAACATTAGGCGAGCATACCAATGACATTCTCACTGAGCTGGGTTATTCGAAACAGGAAATAGCGGAACTGCGAGATAATCGTATCGTTTAATGCTTCGTACCAGCGAATGTGTTTGGAGCCTGGCAAACCGGGACACTATATAATCTCTTATCGTATAAGCGATGGCCTTAACTAGTTTTTCTGACCATGACTCGATTAGCAGCGTATTGTCCAAAAAAGATATGCACACCTGTGCTGGTTACTTAGGTTTATTCGAGCTCGGCACAATTGAAGGGAACGGTAACGGCGTCACATTGCCGCCTTTGACTTCGGTGATTTTGGAGGCGCCCTCTTTTTCGACTTCATCAATTCTGACCACAGAATGAACAGGTATAAAACTGCGTTTGATAGACGCAAATTCGTTCTTTAGTTTTTCTTCAGCCGGGTCCACAATCACCTGGGTGCGCTCGCCAAAGATAAACTCCTCCACCTCAAGAAAACCCATCAAATCACTTTGATATACATTGCGAGCGTAAAGCTCGTAGACCTGCCCCTGATTGAAAAATATAACCTTGTAAATCGGATCATTCGCCATAACTTGCACTTGTTCACTGCTTGATGAGTAGCGGCGAATAATAACACAGGAGCGCTAATTCGAATTAGCAAAAACTAGGTTTCATTGCCTCGAACCACTATAATCGCCCACCTCTTCAAGCGACTGTTTAAGCGCTATTTAACCGGTCGCCTAATTTTTGCCACAACCCAACAATCTTAAACAATTGACGATGACTGATAAGCAGGTCAAAAAGGTACATATTGTTACTCACGGCTGTCAGATGAATGAGTATGATTCGGCGCGCATGAAAGACTTGCTTGGCGACAGCCATCAAATCGTCAGCACAGAAGACCCTGTCGAAGCAGATGTACTGCTGCTCAATACCTGCTCTATCCGCGAAAAAGCCCAGGACAAAGTCTTCCATCAGCTGGGCCGCTGGAAGAAACTCAAAGATGCGAAACCCGACATGATAATTGGCGTGGGCGGCTGCGTCGCAAGTCAGGAAGGTGAGGCCATCGCCAAACGCGCACCTTACGTTGATTTAATATTCGGCCCACAGACCCTGCATCGACTGCCAGAAATGATCACTGAACGACGCCGCAATGGCAGTGTCGTGGTCGATGTTAGCTTCCCCGAGATTGAAAAATTTGATCGCCTACCCATGCCCGAGGCGGACGGGGTGACTGCCTTCGTGTCTATCATGGAAGGCTGCTCGAAGTATTGCAGTTTTTGCGTCGTACCTTATACCCGTGGCGAGGAGGTCAGCCGACCAGTGGCAGACGTGCTAACCGAAGTCGCTCACCTGGCGGAACAAGGGGTCCGGGAAGTCAACCTGCTCGGACAAAATGTAAACGCTTATCGCGGTGCCATTGTCCAGAACACCGAAGTTCAGAGCACCCAGGTTCAGAGCACTGATGCTCACAAGAGTGGCGTAAAAAACGCTGGCTCGAAACAAGCTTTATGCGGCCTGGCCGAACTAATTACTTACGTCGCCCAGATTGATGGCATCGACCGCATTCGTTTTACCACCTCTCACCCCATCGAATTTAACGACGCATTAATCGCGGTCTATGGTGAGGTGCCGGAGCTAGTGAGCCATTTACATCTACCCGTACAAAGTGGATCGGATCGCATTTTGGCCGCCATGAAACGCAGCCATACCGTGCTCGAATATAAATCGACGATTCGCAAACTTAGAAAGGTTCGGCCAGACATATGCCTATCTTCTGATTTTATCGTCGGCTTTCCCGGCGAAACTGAAACGGACTTTGCCGCCACCATGAAGCTGATCGAAGACATCGGTTTCGACCACTCCTTTAGCTTTATCTATAGCGCTCGACCCGGCACACCGGCTGCTGATTTGCCAGACACCACCTCCCCCGACATTTACAAACAGCGTCTGCAAATTTTGCAAAGCCGTATTGCCCAGCAGGCTATGGCGATTAGCCGCAAAATGGTGGGCACATTCGAGCGGCTGTTGATCACGGGTATTTCGAAAAAAGATCCGAGTCAGTTGCAGGGCCGCACTGAGAATAACCGGGTGGTAAATTTTGCCTGCACTGATTACCGCCTGATCGGCGAATTTGCCGATGTCCTAATTACCGAGGCCCTACCCAACTCTCTGCGTGGTCAGCTCTGCGAAAAACCCCCACAACAGGTGAGCGAGCGTGGCAAGCAAGGCGGTTTTGTGGCTAAACAGCTTTGAAATGCACAGACCATGTGGTGTAAAAACGACCTGATCTGGAGTGTTATTCTGCGTATAAAACCGCTATTCTCCCATCTAATGCGATTACAAAAGGTTCCAACAAAACCATTTGAACACTAGCTCTGCGGCTCAAACTGTCACTCTCCTACCTAATGACACCCATCGGCTTGCCCAACTTTGCGGGCAATTTGACGAACACCTCCAACAGATTGAGCAACGCCTTAATATTCAAATCAGGAATCGTGGTAATGTTTTTGCTCTCTATGGCGATCCTGACAGCGCCCTCGCCACCGCTAATCTACTTCGACATCTTTACGATGAAACCAGCTCAAATAACCTCAGCCCCGGACAGGTTCACGTCTGCCTGCAACAATCTGATATGGAACTGTATATGGACACCCCCGTGCTTCAGCAAGGCACAGAGCCACCCAGCGAAGCCGACGCGGCGACCACGCGAAGCTTTTCGGTGGTTCGCACCAAGAAAGGCCAAGTCACTCCCCGTGGTAAAAACCAACTCGACTACGTGCGGTCCATTCAGACCCATGACATTAATTTTGGCGTCGGCCCGGCGGGTACTGGCAAAACTTATCTCGCCGTGGCCTGCGCGGTCGAATCTTTTATGCGCCACGAAGTAGAGCGAATTTTGTTAGTCAGGCCCGCGGTAGAAGCCGGCGAAAAGCTAGGCTTTTTACCCGGTGATTTATCACAAAAAGTCGACCCCTACCTACGCCCTTTATACGACGCACTCTATGAAATGATGGGCGTCGAAACTGTCGGCAAGCTGATCGAACGGAATGTTATAGAAGTGGCACCGCTGGCCTATATGCGCGGTCGAACCCTGAACAATGCCTACATTATTCTGGACGAAAGCCAGAACACCACCCGCGAACAAATGAAAATGTTCCTCACCCGTATCGGCTTTAGCTCGACAGCCGTGATCACCGGTGACGTCACCCAGATAGATTTACCTCGCGGCACCAGATCGGGCCTTATCCATGGCTGTCATGTCCTCGATGGCGTCGACGGAATCTCATTCACCCATTTTGAATCGAAAGACGTGGTGCGCCACCCTCTGGTACAAAAAATTGTCGATGCCTACAGTGTATTTGAAAGCAATAATGACGCTGATAATTAAACCTGACTCAGGGCGCTCGGCATGAACATTACTGTCAATGTCGATAATTGCGGCGATACTGAAGGTCGCCCCGACCCTGAATCGATAAAGGCCTGGGTCAATGCGACGTTGAATGCCACCACGTTGACTGCCGCAATTGTTGATAAGGTGGATACCGCCGAACTGAGCATTCGTATTGTTGATGAAGCCGAAGGTGCCGAGCTAAACAAGCGCTACCGAGGTAAACCTGAGGCGACCAACGTACTATCTTTCCCCGCTGATTTGCCTGAAATTGTGCCTATATCCCTACTTGGAGATATCGTTATTTGCGCCCCGGTGGTCACGCGAGAAGCCCGCGAACAGGGCAAAAATAACCAGGCTCATTGGACCCATATGGTGGTGCACGGCATACTGCATTTATTGGGTTACGATCATATTAACAACGATGACGCAGAGCAGATGGAAGCGATTGAGACAAACATAGTCATCGCGTTGGGTTTCCCGCCACCCTATGGAATAAGTGCGCCAAACAAGCAACCTAAACCCAGCGACAAGAGCTTACATCAGTGAATAACGGCGCGAGTGTCACCACAGACAAATCCTTTCCGACCAGGCTGATATCCAGACTAACGAAGCTGTTTTCGTCGAAGCCAACCAGCCGGGATGACATTGCCGAGCTATTGCGCGATGCCCACAATGACAACATCCTCGATTACGAAGCCCTTGATATTATGGAGGGCGCGCTCGCTGTTGCTGATCAGCAGGTGCGGGAAATTATGATACCTCGCTCGCAAATGACGGTGATTCCCGAAACCGCTGATACCGAACAAATATTGTCGCTGGTCACCGAATCCAAACATTCGCGCTTCCCTGTGATTGGCGAATCTGTCGATAATATAAAAGGTATATTGCTGGCCAAAGATCTACTACCTCTGGCCCTCGCTGGTCACGACAATTTCAACCTGAGCCAGGTCATTCGTCCGGCGACCATCGTCCCGGAAAGTAAACGCCTGAATGTATTGCTCAAGGAATTTCGCGAACAACGCTATCACATGGCTCTGGTGCTGGATGAATATGGCAGCGTGGCTGGTCTGGTGACGATTGAAGATATCCTCGAAGAAATTGTCGGTGAAATCGAAGACGAGACCGATCAGAAAGGCTTACAACAAATTGCCCGGCAGCAAGACGGCAGCTTTCGGCTCGCCGCGCTCACCCCGGTAGAAGACTTTAACGAGTATTTTGGTACCGGTCTAAGCGAAGATGAATTCGACACCATTGGCGGCATCGTCACCCGCGCCTTTGGCCACCTGCCAAAACTGGGTGAAAGCACCACGCTCAATCGGTTCGAAGTCACCATTATTGATGGCGATGAGCGCCAGATACATCTTCTAGAAATGCGTCCGTTGAGTCCTGCCCCGGACTAGCAGCCATATGACACAACCGCTCCGGCTGGGTTTTTCGACACACCTCGCTGCCTTCCTTAGTGGCGCCGTGCTGCCCCTCTCTTTTGCCCCGCTAACATGGTGGCCGGTGGCCATTGTCAGCATCGCCGTACTATATTCCGTGCTACGCTCGGTTATACGTGACGGTTCATCGCGACAGCTACTTAGTCTTTGTTGGCTGTTTGGCCTTGGCCTGTATGGCACCGGAGCGTCATGGATCTATGTCAGTATCCATCAATATGGCCAGGCACCTGCAGCCCTTGCTGTAACCCTCACCCTGGTTTTTGCCATGGGTCTAGCAGCAGTGTTTGCCCTGCCTTTTGTCTTACTGGCACATTTAAAACAACAGAAGCCACTGATGGAAGCCCTGGTATTTGCAACCGTCTGGGTATTGGGTGAATGGTTTCGGGGCTGGTTTTTAACCGGGTTTCCGTGGCTTTATCTAGGTTACAGCTTTATCGATACCTGGCTGGCAGGATGGGCACCTCTCGTTGGCGTGCTGGGCTTAAGCGGCATGATTGTTGCCGGCGGCGTGGTTTTAAGCCAGGTTTTTTTCAGCCCCAGTTCAAGGAATCCCATCTGGATTCCAGTCCTTACTATTGCATTGCTCGGCTTGTTTATCGTTATCGGTAGCGCCTTACAAAAACAAACATGGACACTCCCTGCCGCTGAAAAACCACTAAATGTCGCCCTAATACAGCCCAACCACCCAGTAATAACAAAATGGCAAGACAGTGAAATCCCGAAAATACTGGCCGATATGCGCGGCAGGACAGTAAACCTCGCCGAGCAGGATCTTATTATCTGGCCAGAATCAGCCATTCCCGTTCTGCAAAGCAGCATCCCGGAATTTCTGGCCGATTTAAACGAGCTGGCAAATGATCATCAAACCGCATTGATCGCCGGTATCCCCGCTTATTCTGACAACAAATACTTTAATTCTGTGATCGGGCTGGGCACCGCCAGCGGCACCTACCAAAAACGACGACTGGTGCCCTTTGGCGAGTACGTACCTCTGGAGCAATGGTTAAGAGGCGCCATTGCCTTTTTCGATTTACCCATGTCATCGTTCAGTGCTGGAGAAGAGCGCCAAACCCTGATAAATGTTGGCCCCTACCAACTTGCCACCGCCATTTGCTACGAAATTGCATATTCCGAGCCACTTGCAAGGGATGCTCAACTGGCCCACCTTTTATTAACCGTAAGTAATGACACCTGGTTTGGCGACTCACTCGGCCCTCATCAACATCTACAAATTGCCCGCCTTAGAGCACTTGAAACCGGCAAGCCATTGTTGCGCGCTACCAACGATGGCATCACCGCCATTATCGACAGCCGAGGCCAGGTCGTTAAACAGCTGCCGCGTTTTGCTGAAGGCGTTTTGCTGGGTCAGATCATGCCTCATCAAGGATCAACTCCCTACAGTCGCTGGGGGGTGCTGCCGGTCCTTAGTTTTTGCCTGATACTATTGATGCTAGCCATGATCCTGCCGCTACGTAAATCCAACTAAAAGGCTTAGTCTGCTAGGTCTGCCCCTCGCTTTCCCCTATAATTTCGCCCTTGTTTCAGGCCGTCGGCAATCATGTGCCCGGCCAACCCTTCAAGATGAGAGCCCATGCAAGAAAAATATCAGCCCAAAGACATTGAACTGGAGGTTCAGCAATACTGGCGGGATCAGCAGTCGTTCAAAGTGGCAGAAGACACTCAGCGCGAAAAGTACTATTGCCTGGCCATGTTCCCCTATCCCAGCGGGCAACTGCACATGGGCCATGTGCGCAATTACACCATTGCAGATGTGATTAGCCGCTACCAGCGCATGCTGGGTAAAAATGTTCTCCAGCCTATGGGCTGGGATGCCTTTGGTCTGCCGGCAGAAAACGCCGCTATACAAAATAACACCGCTCCAGCGGCATGGACTTATGAAAATATCCGCTACATGAAAGACCAGCTTAACGCCCTGGGCTTCGCCTATGACTGGGATCGAGAGCTAGCCACCTGCCAGCCTGATTACTACAAATGGGAGCAGTGGTTTTTTACTCGACTCTACGAAAAAAAGCTGGTCTACAAAAAGACCAGCGCGGTGAACTGGTGTCCCAATGACCAAACAGTGCTCGCCAATGAGCAGGTCATCGACGGCTGCTGCTGGCGCTGTGATACACCGGTAGAACGCAAAGAAATCCCCCAGTGGTTTATTCGCATTACCGACTACGCCGAAGAGCTCCTCGACGATCTCGATAAACTCGACGACTGGCCGGACCAAGTGCGCACCATGCAACGCAACTGGATTGGCAAAAGCCGGGGCGTCACCATGAGCTTTGATTTAGACTCGCCCGTCGCCGGTTACGACCACTTTGAGGTTTACACCACCCGGCCCGATACTGTGATGGGTGTCACCTACCTGAGCCTGGCAGCCCAACATCCTATTAGCCTTACCCTGGCAGAAACCAGTCCAGCACTGGCTGAATTTATCGCCACCTGCAAACGCCAGTCGGTGGCCGAAGCCGAAATCGCCATGATGGCTAAAACCGGCATCGACACCGGCATTCAAGCCAGCCACCCCATTACCGGCAAAAAAATGCCGGTGTGGATCGCTAACTATGTGTTGATGGATTATGGCTCTGGAGCGGTAATGGCCGTGCCCGCCCACGATCAGCGCGATTGGGAGTTTGCCAAAACTTATGGCCTGCCTATCGATCAGGTTGTGACCCCCACTGATGACAGCCCTTGCGATATCGATAAAGAAGCCTTTGTTACCAAAGGTAAATTGATTAACTCGGAGGGCTTTGACGGACTCAATTTTGAAGAGGCTTTTGACGCTATCGCCAGTGCGTTAATCGATCTCGATAAAGGCCGTATCACCACCAATTATCGCCTGCGCGACTGGGGTGTATCGCGGCAACGCTACTGGGGATCACCCATTCCCATGCTCTACAACAGCGAGGGGTTAGAAATTCCGGTACCCGCTGAGAAGCTGCCGGTACTCCTACCTGAAGATGTCGAACTTGACGGCGTACAATCGCCCATCAAAGCCGATCCTGAATGGAGAAAAACCAGCCTCAATGGCGAGGCGCTGGAAAAAGAAACCGATACCTTCGATACCTTTATGGAATCCTCCTGGTATTACGCGCGCTTTACCTGCCCGGATGCCACCGATGCCATGCTCGACTCCAAACGCGCCAATTATTGGCTACCCGTCGATCAGTATGTCGGCGGTATCGAACACGCTATTTTGCATCTGTTATACGCACGCTTTTATCACAAACTAATGCGTGATGAAGGCCTACTCAATTCCGACGAACCATTCACCAAATTACTTTGCCAGGGCATGGTCTTAAAAGACGGCAGCAAAATGTCCAAATCAAAGGGCAATACCGTTGACCCTCAGGGTTTAATTGACCAGTACGGCGCAGATACAGTGCGCTTATTCACCATGTTTGCCGCACCCCCCGAACAATCCCTGGAATGGTCCGATGAAGGTGTCGCCGGTGCGGCACGGTTTCTCCGCCGCCTCTGGAAAATGCTGCACAGCCATGTCGCTCATTCCTACACCAACGCAGCGCCACTCGATATTGAGCGACTCGATACCAACGAGCAGGACGTACGCCGCAAAACCCACGCCACCATTGCCAAGGTCAGTGACGATTACGGTCGCCGTCAAACATTTAACACAGCCATTGCTGCGGTAATGGAATTACTCAATGAACTGAATAAGCTCGACGCCGATGCTGCTCAGGCTCCAGCCATCACTCAACAAGCACTGGAAGCAGCGGTGTTATTGCTAGCACCGATTGCACCGCATTTATGTCACCATGCCTGGATTGCGCTGGGCCACAAAGAAGCGATCATTGATGCGCCCTGGCCAACAGTGGACGAAACTGCGTTAGTACAGAGCAGCATCACTTTAGCGGTACAGGTCAATGGAAAGTTACGTAGCCAAATTGAAGTGGCAGCGGACGCGCTGACTGAGGACATCGAACGGCAGGCTGTCGAAGACAGCAAGGTGCTGCGCTTTACTGAAGGCAAGGCCGTCCGTAAAGTGATCGTGGTGCCGAATCGCCTGGTTAATATAGTTGTTGGTTAAGCCGTAAAACTATAAACCCGATGCCTGAGGTCATAATCAGGATCGTAGCCATGATCAAAGTTCACATCCTAACAACAGGGTTTTTCCATGAATAAAAGTGCAAGGTCTACTTCTCCCTCCGCACATCTCGTCAAATATTTTATTGCGACTCTATTCGCAATCATGACGCTCACTATTTCCGCCTGCGGTTGGCATTTGCGGGGCACGACAGGCAGCACTGTGAGCTTTGACAGCATTCACATCAGCACCTCCAACCGTCACACTGAGCTGGTTCGACAACTTCAAAAACAGCTTAAAGCGAGCGGCGTCGAGATAGTTGATAGCGCCACTGATGCCGCCTATAACCTGGTAATTTTCAATCAACAAAGTAAACGTCGCACGGCAACAGTGAGTGCCAGCGCCCGGGTGTCAGAGCGATCCTTAACTGAAAAGGCGCAATTTATGTTGGTCGATCAAAACGGACACAAGGCCATCCCTCTCACCGATGTGATGGTTGAACGAGTTTACGAATACAATGAGAACGACGTGTTAGCGACTAACGATGAAGCGCGGATGCTAAAGCGAGAAATGAGCGGAGAACTAGCGCGACAGATATTCAGCCGCTTACGTCGAGTAAATCTCCCGGCTAAGACGAAGACTGATGCGCCTGCAAGCTGAACGATTACAAGCCAAACTGTCCGAAGGACTAGCACCTGTTTACGTAGTATCCGGTGATGAGCCGCTATTGGTGCAGGAAGCCTGTGACAGTATCCGCACTGCGGCGCGAGCAAATGGCTTCACTGATCGAGAATTATTTGAAGCCAATCAGCATTTTGACTGGCAGCAGGTGCTAAATGAGGCGAACAGTCTGTCCTTGTTTGCCGATAAAAAAATTCTTGAGCTGCGCATACCTTCGGGTAAGCCCGGTCGAGAAGGTAGTAAATTTTTTGATGAATATTGCCAAAATATCTGCGCCGACAATCTGCTCCTGGTTGTTTTCCCCAAGCTCGACAAATCCGCCACCAACAGCAAATGGTTCCGTACTCTGGATGCCCGCGGCTCCACCATCCAAGTGTGGCCGGTGAGCGCAGCGCAAATGCCAGGCTGGATAAATAAACGATTGCAAGCGGCCGGTGTCAACGCTAACAAGCAAGCTATTGAGGTGCTCGCCGATCGAGTGGAAGGTAATTTGCTGGCCGCCAAGCAGGAAATAGAAAAACTCACACTCCTCATCGAAGCAGGTGGCGTGATCGATGCCGAAACCATGTCTACGGTGGTAGCCGATAGCGCTCGTTACAATGTCTTTAATTTAGTCGACCGGATACTTGAAGGCGATAGCGAAGCAGCGGCCCGCACCTTATACGGTTTACGTAACGAAGGCACCGAACCCGCAGCTGTGTTGTGGGCGCTGACCCGCGAGCTACGTACCCTGGAAAAAGCCAGCCAGCAAATTGTCGCTGGGGGTCGCGCCGACGGCGTCTTAAAAAGACTTGGTGTGTGGAACAATCGACAGCCGCTATTACGCAAAGCCTTGCAACGCTTAAAACCCGCCCAACTCATCATACTGCTCCGTCAAGCGGCCGGTGTTGACCGCGCCATTAAAGGCATGAATCCGACACCACCCTGGCAGGAGCTCGCCACTATGATACTGGCCATGAGTGGCAACAACCCCATCCACCCGCAAAACTTGCGCCTCAGCTTGCGTGAACAGGCGCGGTTATAAACGACTGGGCACCAGTGCAACATCAACCAGCAAGCTAATACCATCAACTAATTCCGTGCTAAGAAGGAAACCCCACCTTGGGCAAAACAAAAGACCGAAATAAACTAGGCCCAATGGGTCATTATGCGCCGCGCTTCTGGCTATCCTGGATAGCAGTGGGCGCTACGTGGTTACTGGCTAAATTGCCCAACTCTGCACAGAGGAGTTTGTCTCAGAGCTTAAGTAAAGCGCTGGTTAAAACGCGCTCATCGAGAGTCGAAATTATTCGCCGCAATATCGGGCTGTGTTTTCCCGAGCTTTCGAAAGCGGAATGTGACACCCTGGCGCAAAAAAACATGTGCTCCACATTGATGACATTGTTTGATTTAGTCAATATGATATGGGCTTCGAAATCGTCTGTGCTAACACCCGGTCGCATCATCGGAGAACATCATTTCCGTGGCGCATTGGCCGCTGACAAACCGCTGGTGATTGTGTCGGGCCATGCCACCAGTTTTTTGTTAGGTCTTGCCAAGCTCTCCGAAATCTCTCCTTACTCAGCTATTTATCGGCGTATGGATAACCCGGTCATGCAGGTCCATCTTTATGAACGAGCCATGAAAAAATATCCCATTGATGCCATCCATCGCAAAGAAATACCACACATGCTCAGGAAGCTCGCAGACAAAGGCGTGGTAATTATTCTGCCAGATCAGGATTTCGGCACCAGGCGCGGTATTTTTATCCCGTTTTTTGGTATTGAAACGGCAACTATTACCGCCATCCCACAGTACGCCACGTCAGCCAATGCCAATGTGCTATTTGCCTCAACTTATCGGGAAGCCGACGGCCAGTACGTAATTGACGTGGAACCCATGCTGGAGAACTATCCCACTGGCGATGACCGTGCAGATACCATTTTGTGGAGTGACTGGCTCGAGGGCAAAATTCGCGAGCATCCCGAAGACTATTTCTGGTTGCATAAACGCTTTAAAACCAGGCCCGAGGGTCAAGATAAGATTTATTAGTCGACGGTCGATTAAAGGCTATTATCAGGGTTTTGATGATACTGAATGCAATTGATACTGAATAAAAAACTGTTTCGCCGTACGCCCACTTCTTGACGCCCGGGTCATCGCAAAGCGTTTAGCAGCCATCTGTAAATCCCGGCTATTTATTTCGTCGCCGCCACTTCCCGATAATTCATCTTTGAATAACTCGCCAACAATGGCTAAATACTGCGCCTGGGAATTAGGGTAAAAGGATAACCACAGGCCAAAACGATCAGATAATGATAACTTTTCCTCCACTCTATCGCCGTAATGCAACTCACCTTCAACGATCTCTATACCCTCATTATCAGTCTTTTGCTCGCTGATTAGGTGACGACGGTTGGACGTTGCACAAACAAGCACATTTTCTGGCGGCAGTTCAATTGAACCCTCCAGTACACTTTTTAGATGCTTGTACTCAGTCTCGCCTTCATCAAAGGACAAGTCATCACAGAAAATCAGAAAACGCTGCGGCAGTTCTCGCAGATCATCAACAATCTCTGACAGGTCGGCCAGGTCATCCTTATCAATTTCAATCACTCTCAGGCCGTTATCCTGATAATGATTCAGAGCAGCTTTGACCAGAGATGATTTGCCCGTGCCTCGACTGCCCCAGAGCAAAATATTATTGGCCTGGTGACCGGCAATAAAACACTCCAGATTGTCTCTGAATTCAGTTTTTTGCCGATCGATACCGAGTAGATCGTCAAAGGTGATAGTATCGATTCGCTTAACCGCCCTCAGCCTGGCCTGTTTTGGCCGCCAAATTGCTGCGGCAGTATTATCCCACTCGATACTCATCAACGTTTCTCTCCAACAACGCCTTTGTTAAAACCCTGATCAAAGTGTTGAGGCTTTAATTTAACCCAAAATAACAGGATTAGATTGCCCAAACCCGCGCCAGCCATATTAGCCAACACATCGGCTGCTTCCATGGTTCGGTACGCTGTCTGCGCTTGCAGGCCTTCAATTAGCACGCCAAAGCCGAGCAATGCCAGATGAATCGGCGCGTTACATACCGCGCCTGGAAATGCCAGGGAGGCGAGAAAATATAAGCAGGCGTAGGCCAGACAGTGTCCTAATTTATCCACACCCACAAACAGCGCACCCCCCGATGAGGGAGCCAGCGAAGCGTAAGTGACCAACACCAGGGCAAGTATTAGCAGGACACGCCACCATACCAACCATCTGGGAAGCAGCAAGCTGTCAATCATAAAATCTGCTTATGCTAAACAAAGCATGCATTATATGGACTTTCGTTAGAAAATTAGCAACGGTAACCAAGCTAAATTAAAAGACAATCAACACTAAGCAAGCCGTTGTCATAGTATTAAGTAATTGCTAGGCTTGCCGACCGTTGTATAATTTTAATCCACAAAACCGTCGACGATGCAACTGTCGATGTTTGACAACAGTAAAAGAGGGCTATTATGGATCAGGGTCTAGGATATTGGCTAACCAAGCGTGAATTGATTTCCGGCGACCGGCTCGCGGTGGTCAATCGCCACAGACGCTTTACCTACAAAGAGATGAATCGACGCTGCAACCGCCTGGCGAATGCACTACGCAATAGTGGTGTCCGGCCAGGAGATCGCGTCTGCTCTTTGTTGATGAATGGTAATGAACAGCTCGAACTCATCTTCGCGGTCGCGAAACTTGGTGCGATCTTTTTACCCATTAACTTCCGACTCACCGTGCCCGAAATTGAATATATTGTCTCAGATTCCGGTGCGCGAACCGTCTTCTTCCACGATGAATTTCGCCATCTGGCTGAAGGCGTAGCAAAACTGGTGAACTTTGATACATCTGTCTACTGCGGTAATGCCCGCGCCTGCGACGACGAAGCTGATTACGAAGCTTTTATCGCAAGCGGTTCCGATGAAGAAATCAATGCCACAGTCAGTGCCGACGATGTCGCTCTGCTGATGTACACCTCCGGTACTACCGGTCGCCCCAAAGGCGCAATGCTGACTCATGCCGCCCACACTGCCAATGTTAGCCACACCACCCAACGCTTACCCATTCACGCCAGCACCATTGCTCTGGGTGTCGCGCCCATGTTCCATATCGGCGGCACTAGCGTCACGGTATTGCCGACCCTCTTTCAGGGTGGCACCGTGGTCACATTGCCTGAGTTTGATGCCGTTAAAGTATTGGAAGTCACCGAGAAAGAACGCCTCACAGGCCTGTTCTGCGTGCCTTCCATGTGGCAGATGATTGTTGAAGAACTGGATAAAAAAGAATTCGATCTGAGTTCCGTCGAATTCCTGATGACCGGTGCTGCGCCGACGCCGCTGAAAATTCTCGCTTACTTCAAAGATCGAGGCCTGGATATCTACGAAGGCTTTGGCATGACAGAAATGGCACCGCTAGTAACCATTCTCGACAAGTGGGACTGCGAACGCAAAAATGGCTCGGTGGGCTACCCCGCGTTCTTTGTTGATATTCGCACTATTGACGAAGACGGTAAAGACGTCGGAGCCAACGAAGTGGGTGAAGTAATCTGCCGCGGCCCTAATATGCTCAAAGGATACTGGAATAAACCTGAGGCGACTGCCGACGCCCTGCGTGGCGGTTGGTACCATTCTGGGGACCTGGGCTATCTCGACGATGAAGGCTTCCTCTATATTGTTGATCGCAAGAAAGACATGATTATCAGCGGCGGCGAGAATGTATACCCCGCCGAGCTTGAGCAATCGATGTATCAGCATGACAGTATCGCAGAGGTTGCTGTTATCGGTATTCCCCATGAAAAATGGCAGGAAGTTCCAGCAGCCTGCGTCGTGCTCAAAGAAGGCGTGACGCTGACAGAAAACGAGTTGATCGAGTTTTGTAATGAGCGCCTGGCACGCTTCAAAGTGCCTAAAGCAATTTACTTTCTCGATGAGCTCCCAAAATCCGGGGCTGGCAAAATTCTGAAAACAGAATTGCGCAAATCCCACGGCGGCATCACAGTGGCAGCTAAATAAGCCTATCTCTGTTTTTTAACAAGACATAACCACTAAACAAGGGGCTGTTAAAAAGGCCCTTGTTTTCTTCCTATTTTGAAATATTAAATTCAAAAACCCGCATCGTATCGGCTGAGACTCGCCTTAGCTATATCCCTCAAGATTTTATCGTTGCCACAATTGCTGAAGCCAAGTAATCGACATTAGTTTTATTCACCCCCGCGAGATTGATCCGACTCGACTCAACCATGTAAATGCCAAAGTCGTCCCGCAAGCGTCGAACCTGCTGGGAGGTGATACCGAGAAACGAGAACATCCCAAACTGCTCGGCAATAAACGAAAAATCCCGATCAGCCCCGCAATTTTTTAATCTATCCACCAGCAGTGCTCGAACACTGTTTAAGCGATTTCGCATCATCTCCAGTTCGCTTTCCCAAATCTTGCGCAAAGCCTGGTCCTGCAAGATGGTTCCAACAATGGCACCACCATGAGATGGTGGCATGGAATAATTCCCTCTGACCACATTATTGATATGGGTGATAGCCGCTTCACCATGATGACTCTGCGCACCGACCACCGATAAACTGCCGGTTCTTTCACGATAAAGTCCAAAATTTTTCGAACAGGAACTCGCCACCAATAACTCTGGCAGGCGTTCCGCCATCAGTCGCGGTCCGTAGGCATCTTCATCTACCCCTCGGCCGAAGCCCTGATAGGCCAGGTCAATAAGGGGCAGAAAACCATTTTTTTTTGCCAGGGCGGTGACTGCCTGCCACTGCTCTTCACTGAGGTCAGCACCACAGGGGTTGTGGCAGCAACCATGGAGCAACACCACATCACCTGATTTTGCAGCTACCAGCGCTGACATCATTTCATCAAAGAGTAACTGGCTACTGGTCTGGTCATAATATGGGTAGGTCACTAATTTCAAACCAGCATTACCCAGCAGGGGCACGTGGTTCGCCCAGGTGGGATCACTCACCCAAACAGTCACCGAGTCTGCGCAGCGCAAAAGAAATTCAGCTCCTACCCTGAGCGCTCCGCAACCGCCAGGGGTCAGTACGGTACTGACGCGCTTATCCTGCAAGGCCGGATGATCATCGCCAAAAATTAAGGGCCTGATACCATCAATGAATTCAGGTACGCCAGCGGGGCCAATATAAGCTTTAGTCTGTTCCGTTTGGTGACAGATCGCTTCGGCCTTCTTAACCGCCTTCATAATCGTCGTCTGTCCGGATTCGTCTTTATAGACGCCAACACCAAGGTCGACTTTGTCCGGGTTTTTATCTTTGCCAAAATCGGCGATCAGGCCCAGGATGGGGTCGGCGGGCAGCGCTTTAATTAATTCGAACATAGGTGCCTCTGGGAAACCAAGAAGAATGCTTTCTTCTTATTTAGCGTCAGGAAAGAAAGTCAGTACAACCGCTATTGTACCGTTAAACGCTTACCATAGAGTGTTATTTGAACATCAATAATTGCTGCAACCAGAATTGATGGTATCAACGAGCATCTTCACGATTCAATATTTAACGCTTCTAAACGCTCAATGGTACCGACATCAGACCAGGCACCCGTGTAGGTTTCGCCACTTACTTTGCCGGCAATAATCGCGGGCATCAGCACGTCTAACAACGCAAACGCCTCGGCAAGATTATCTGAATTGGCAAATAATTTGGGGCTAATGACTGCCACACCACTGTAAGTTAATGACCTGTTGTCGGTCTGCTTCAACGTAACCAGGCCTTTGTTATCCAGCCCAAAATCTCCCCGAGGATGAAAATCTGGATTGGGGACAAATACCAGATGGGCCAGTTTGTCGGTCATATCTATGCTGGCTAGCGCAGCAAATGGGTAGTCAGTAAAAACATCGCCATTAATTATTACAAACACCTCTCCACCAAACTTATCATCCAGCGCTGCGCCTGACACGGCTTGAGACAGGCCTTTGCCGAGCAAGGGTAAAGCCCGCTTGATACCGCCGCCTGTCTCTAGAGGTTTCTGCTCCCGAGACCAACTAATGGACACATTAAATTCTGCGCCATCGCCCAAGGCTTGCTCAAGCTGCGCGCCCAACCAGGCATGATTAATCACGACCTCACGGATGCCCGCAGCTACAAGACCTTCAAGGTGATACTGAATCAGCGCCTTGCCTCGCACCTTCAGCAAGGGTTTAGGCGTATGATCGGTTAGTGGTCGCAAACGGTGACCACGACCTGCCGCCAGGATCATCGCCCTCATCCTTCGCCCGCTCTGCGCCAGTCTTGATACCAACGCTGCCGTGTTAATAAATCTGAAAAAGTTGCGCGAAACCAGTTATAGAATTCTCGCGTTTCTGGATACTTCTGCGCCACTTCGAGGCTATATCGTATGACCAAAGGTAAATCATTTAGATACGCTGATTTGCCATCGCGCAAATAAAGTCGTGCAAATATGCCCAGCACCTTGAGATGTCGCTGCAAACCCATCAGGTCAAACCAGCACAGAAATTGTTCCGCCTCGATGTCTTTGGAAACTAACCCTGCGGCTTTGGCTCGGTCTAAAAACCCAGCGACACGGCCCTGCACCAAAGCAATTGGCCAGCACACGTAGCAGTCCCGTAGCAGTGACACCAGGTCATAGGTACACGGCCCGATCACCGCGTCCTGGAAATCGATTACGCCAACGTCTTCATCCGCTAACATGAGCAGATTGCGGCTGTGGAAATCCCGATGCACCACAACTTGTGGCTGTTCTTGGGCACAGGCTATCAGCAGATTAAACAAACGATCAAGCATATCTCGTTCAACTGAAGACAAGGTATAGCCCAGCAATTGTTCAACAAACCACTGGGCAAATAGCGCCAACTCATCACGTAATCGTTGAGCTGTAAATACAGGAAACACCTGGCCGTCGGCCGGTGTCTGCTGAATCTTTAACAAAGCAGTTTCTGCGCGATCGTATAGCGCTTCCACCGTTTGATCAGTAAGCAACTCCAGGTAGAGCTGTTCGCCCAAATCCTCCTGCAAGAGATAGCCCTGTTGATAATCAACCGCATAGATCCTGGGTGTGTGCACGTTTGCTTTCGCAAGCGCGGCACCAATAGCAACGAAACCGAGGTTATTTTCGTGTTCGGGTGGAGCAACAGCGACCACCAACGGCGGTGCGCAGTTAATTCGGTAATAGGCTCGAAACCCGGCATCACCCGAAATCGGAGTCAGCTCGACAGAATCACCCAGTAAACGGCCGGGCAGATAGGTCTTTATCCACGCTTTTAAGCCGGCATTTTCCAGTTCAGTAGTATCCAACCGAGCCACCTGATCTTTGTCGACTAACAAAGGCCATATTTTATCTGAATCCTGCCGTCAACTCTCCTTCGTAGCTCAAGTTCAGGTAGAATGTCACGCTGGAGAGATAATGCTGGCACTGCCTGGTACCGATCGTGACACTGGACAAACATATGCCTTCGAGCAAACAAAAAAAGTGGTCTTGCGTACGTTCAGTTTTACGCATATTCACCTGCCAACTGGCAGTTTTGCTCTTCGCTAGCTATTGTTCGATCAGCGCTTTTGCCGAGTCCGATGCTGAGCCAGCAGTTGAGTCTGAAACCGGAGCAACAACCGAGCTAAACACTCACCAGGAGTGGGTCTGTAAAGTCGGCACCGATGGCGATTGGCAATGCTCCGAAGTCACCCTGCCGGGTAAGGCATTCCGTAAACCACCACACCGTGCCCCGGCCCAAATCAAGCCGCCACCACCGCCCGATGAACCTCGTATAAAAGTTGCGCGCAATCTCGATTGGGTCGATAACCAGGCTTTAACCGAAGCACAACGTGAAGCCGCTGAACCGGGTTGTTGCGGCGATTATATAGAGCCTCCACGAGAATACCCGGATGCAGAGCTAGACCCAGAAACGTCATCCATGCGCGTTAGCGCCAAGTCTACCGAGGCTCGGGACAAAATAGCTACCATGACCGGTGATGTGCAGATTTCACAGGGGTATCGCCAGGTGCGCAGTGACATGGCCACCGTTAATCAGAATAAGCGTACTGTCAAACTAGAAGGCGATATTCAGCTCCGCGAACCCGGCTTGTTGATGCTGGGTGACAACGCATTTGTTAACCTTGACACACAGGAGCTTGAGGTTAAAAACGCGACCTTTGTTATGCACGAGTCGGGCATTCGCGGTACCGCCGAGTCTCTAACGCGCAATATTGATGATCATATCTACATAGATAATGCGACCTATACCACCTGTGAACCCGGTAATAATAGTTGGCGCCTGGTCGCACCCAAGGTCAACATCGACCAGGATACCGGCATAGCGACAGTTCGACATGCACGGGTAGAGGTTAAAGATATCCCCGTGGTGTACATCCCCTGGTTCCGCTATGCGGTCGATGGACGCCGCGCCACTGGTTTATTATTCCCAGAATTCAGCTTCGGTGACGAAAATGGGCTCGACTATGGTCAGCCCATCTATCTCAATCTCGCACCAGATTATGATGCCACCCTTACCCCGCGCTATATTCAGGAGCGCGGTGAAATGCTTGAAGTCGAAATTCGTCATTTATCAAAGCTCACCGAATTAGTAGTCGGTGGCGCTTACCTCGAAGACGATGACGGTGGTGACGACAACGATGAAAATTACCCGGGCAGTCGGTCACTAGCCGGACAGGATCGCTGGCTGGTTAGCGTCGATCACAAAGGCGGCATGGGCCAGCCCTGGAATACTCAAATCGATTACACCAAAGTTAGCGATGAAGATTATTTTCGCGACCTTGGTAATGTCACCCTACAGGCAAGTAGTGAAACTCATCTTAGGCAATTAGCGTCGACGGGCTACTATTTCAGTAATTGGTGGGTCGGTGTTAAGGCGGTTGAATATCAAACCCTAATCAATAATACCCAGCGTCAATATCAGCAGTTACCCCGGGTCGATGCCAACGGCAACTACCGTTTTTCGCCCTGGGGCCTTGATCTCGAACTCAACCTGGAAAACCAGTACACGGTATTCGACCACGACGACGCGTTTAATCTCGCTGGTGCGCGCATCGTCACCGGTAATCGAATGCGCGCTGACTACGCCCTAACCCTCGATCAACAGTGGACCTGGGGCTATATTCGGCCGACCGTCATGCTTAAACACCTGGTCTATGATCTTGATGACACCAGTACACCGGGTAGCGATGACAGTCCATCGGCAACGGTTCCTGTGGCTATTGTTGACGCTGGACTGATCTTTGAGCGCGACACCACTTTTTTCAAAAACTCAATACAAACCTTTGAGCCGAGACTTTACTATCTGAATTCCGAATTCGAAGACCAAAGCACACACCCGGATTTTGATACTTCCGATTTGACCTTTAGCTATCAACAGCTGTTTCGGGATGATCGGTTTTCAGGCAGTGATCGGATCGGTGACGCTGAACAACTTACTGTAGGCGTCACCAGCCGTCTGATCGACGCAGATACTGGCATCGAAAAACTGCGCGCTAGTATTGGCCAGATTTTTTATCTAAAAGACCGCTATGTATCACTAAACCCGGTGCTCACCAAAAACCTCCTTCAAAACCTGAGCGACCCCGCACTGCTGACCAATATCGCGCAACGCAATCTTGCCACTGACCTGCTCAATAATGAGTCAAATATAGCGGCTGAATTTGCCGCCTATCTTGGCCGTAACTGGCGCTTCCAGTCTGATCTTTTATATGATGACAACACCGAGAAAATGGACAAGGGTAGTCTTAGCCTTCGTTTCAATAATAAGCGGGGCGCTATTTTCAACACCTCCTACCGATACACCCGCAAAGACCCGATTAACCGATTTAATCCCATCACCAATGCCATTGAAAGCTTCGATGCCGACATTGATCAGGCTGACATATCCGCGCTCCTGCCGGTAAATCGCAGCTGGAGTCTGATAGGACGCTGGAATCAGGACTTAACGAATAGTCGGGAGCTGGAAATTTTTGGCGGTATCGAATACAACAGTTGCTGCTGGCGCGGCAGTATTATTCTGCGTCGTTGGCTGGACCGGGATGACGGCCTTATTATTCCCGAAGAACAACTTGAATACGACGACGGTATTTTCTTTCAGATCCAGCTAAAAGGACTGGCTGGCGTTGGCACCAGTGTAGAAAGTATATTGAGCGATGGTATCTATGGTTATGAATCTCAAAACCCCTAACGCCGAAAACCGTCTTAAATTTCTCCAGCTCAGGCGTAATATTTTTAATTCATTCGTCGCCACTGTCGTGCTGGTGATCGCACCCCACACTATTCCTCCGGCGGTTGCTGAGCTGCAATCGCTAGATCGAATCATCGCGATTGTTGATGACGATGTCGTGATGTCCAGCGAGCTTGAAGAGCAGGTGGCTGCACTGACCAATCAGATGGCTCGCACACAACAACAAATGCCCTCCCGGGAGCAGATTGTTCCGCAGGTGCTGGATAAATTGATTCAGGATCGATTGCAACTTGAAATCGGCAAGCGGGCCGGCGTGAAGATTACTGACGCAGAGCTCAACCAGTCATTGACTCGCGCAGCTCAACAACAGGGCCTGAGCCTGGATGATTTTGTCCACTACGCTCGTCAGGACGGACTTACCCTCGCTCAACTTCGCCAGCAGTTTAAAAAGGAGATGATCGTCTCCCGCGTCCAGCAGGCAATGGTCGCTGAACGGATTGAAATTTCCGATCAGGAAGTCGATAACTTCCTAAATTCTGAGGAGGGCAAGTTCATGTCTTCGCCGGAGGTCAATGTCGGTCATATTTTACTGCGACTTTCAGCCACCGCTGATCAGGCAACAATCGACAAGACAATGGCAATGGCCGAGACATTACAGAGCCGCTTAAACGATGGCGAAGACTTCAGGCAGCTCGCCCTGGTTCATTCAGCTGGCCCCAATGCGCTAAAGGGCGGCAATCTGGACTGGCGCAAATCTGCACAATTGCCTGATTTGTTTGCTCAAGCGCTAGAAACTCTGGAACCTGGCCAGGTCAGCAAAATATTACGCAGCGACGCCGGTATCCACCTGCTAAAGCTCTATGAGCGTCGCGGCGGCGGCGAACAGTTGATCGAACAAAACGAAGTTCGCCACATACTTATCAAGCCCAACGAAATACGTGATGACGATGCGACAAAAGCCCTGGCCATCGATCTACGTGAGCAAATTTTAAGGGATGAAAATTTTGCGGAACTCGCGCGACTCCATTCCGAAGATCCCGGCTCTGCCCTCAAGGGTGGCGATCTAGGCTGGTCAATGCCGGGGCAGTTTGTGCCGAATTTCGAGGCTGCGATGGGTCAATTAAAAGTGGGTGATCTCAGTGAGCCAGTTCGGTCCCAGCACGGCTGGCATCTCATTGAGGTCACCGCGCATCGCAAACAGGATTTTAGTACTGAAATAATGCGCCATCAGGCCACCAACCAAATCCGCAAACGTAAATTTGCCGAAGAACTACAGGTTTGGCTGGAAGAAATCCGCAATGAGGCCTTCATCGATATAAAGTCATGACTTTAAGTCTGGCAATAACGCCCGGGGAGCCTGCAGGTATCGGCCCCGATATTCTGATTAAATTGGTCCAGCAACAATGTCCGCACGAGTTGGTCGCTATCACCGATCCAGCGCTACTTGAACAGCGGGCAGCTATACTCGGACTACCCTTAAATTTACGCGACCCCGCTGGCACACCGATGTTACCTGGAGAGCTCGCCGTTATTCCGGCTAATTTTAATCCCTCAGTACCGGGGAAGCTCGATACCTCTAACTCGGCTGTAGTGCTCACCTGCATTGAGCGCGCTACCCGTGGCTGCCTCGACGGAGAATTTGCCGCCCTTATTACCGGGCCAGTACACAAGGGGATCATTAACGATGCGGGCATCCCCTTTAGCGGTCATACCGAATATTTGGCCGAGTTGAGCCATACCCCCCAAGTCGTGATGATGCTTACCTGTCCCGACCTTCGCGTGGCACTGGCGACGACTCACGTACCACTTGCTGCCGTCGCAGAGTTACTGACACCAACTTTGCTCGAAGACGTACTCATCATTATTGATCGTGAATTAAAAAACAAATTTGCGGTCGCAAAGCCATCGATACTTGTTTGCGGCCTCAACCCTCATGCTGGCGAGAGTGGGCATCTGGGTCGAGAAGAAATAGAAATAGTTACCCCTGTTATTAATGAGCTTAACAATTCGGGCATGAATATTATTGGTCCATTGCCCGCCGATACCCTATTCACGCCGAAATACATTGAACAAGCAGATGTTATTGTTGCCATGTACCACGATCAGGGGCTCCCCGTTCTAAAATACAAAGGCTTTGGTGAAGCAGTCAATATTACATTGGGGCTACCGTTTATTCGGACCTCGGTTGATCACGGCACCGCACTTGATCTGGCCGGGACCGGGGAGGCGAGCACCGGCAGTCTGGCAGCAGCCATCAGTAGTGCCGCAGAGATGGCGACCGTAGCATCAGCTAATCGAACAGCACCATAGTAATGTCGGTTAAAAACAGTGGGGCTAAACACCGATCGAGGAAACGTTTTGGCCAGAATTTTTTGGTCGACCAACATGTGATTAATAATATTGTTTCCGCTATCGGCATTAACCCTGCTGATCGGATTATTGAAATTGGTCCAGGTCTGGGTGCGTTAACGGAGGCCATGCTGACCGACTGTCAGCATCTCACTGTGGTGGAAATAGATCGCGATCTTGCCGACATATTGACCGAGCGCCACGCTGCTAAACCCAACTTTACGCTACACATCGGCGATGCGTTGCAAACTGACTTTGCAGAATTAACTGCTCACCAGCCAATTCGGCTGGTCGGCAATTTACCCTACAATATATCGACGCCACTGCTTTTCCATCTGCTTAGCTATCGTCATTTAATTACCGACATGTTTTTCATGCTGCAAAAAGAGGTGGTAGACCGACTGGCAGCGTCACCGGGTAACAAAAACTATGGCCGACTCAGCGTTATGATGCAGTATCACTGCCAGGTGCAGCCGTTGTTTACAGTACCCCCTGGTGCCTTTGAGCCGGCGCCAAAAGTGATTTCAGCCGTAGTCCGACTTGTTCCGTATAGCTGCATACCCCATAAGGCGAGCGATATTGAAATGTTCGAGCAATTGGTAAAAACCTGTTTTCAACAGCGTCGAAAAACGCTACGCAATAGTGTCAAACTCTTAGCCGGAGATGCTACTGAAGAAATTAATAAAATTATCGATTTGAGCGCGCGACCGGAGACACTATCTGTGGCGGACTTCGTAGCCTTGTCTAATCAACTGAATATAACCAATTGAACTTAATCGACTAAACCAGACTTTTGAGCGATTCACCATGAATAATTGTGCCATCGAAATAAGTGTAGAAACGGAGTATCTGCCGCACCAATCCGCACCTCATCATCAACAATATGCTTTCGCCTACCACATCACCATAGCTAATCGGGGCAAACACAGTGCACAGCTGATCAGTCGGCACTGGATTATCACCGATGGTAATGAGTCTCGCCAGGAAGTACAGGGCCAGGGTGTGGTCGGCGAACAACCGCTTATCACTCCGGGTGACGAGTACAAATACAGTAGCGGCGTCATTCTAGAAACTGAGATCGGCACCATGTCGGGCACTTATCATATGCTGAGCGACACCGGGACGCCTTTTGACGCGCCTATTCCAACTTTTTTGCTCGCAGTGCCAAATGCTGTTCACTGATAGTCGATGACAATATATGCGGTCGGTGATATTCAAGGTTGCGTCGAGCCGTTACAGCAACTGCTCGAAAAAATATCATTTGATCCCAGTCGCGATCAACTTTGGTCAACCGGAGATATTGTTAATCGAGGGCCAAAGTCGCTACAAACTCTGCGCTTTTTGAAAAACCTCGGCCCGTCTTTTCGGATGGTATTAGGTAATCATGACCTGCATTTATTGGCGACTGCGAAAGGCCACAGAAAGCCAACACCAAAAGACACCCTGGATGAAATTTATAATGCACCTGATGTCGATGAGCTGACAGCATGGTTACAACATCAACCAGTGCTTATCCACGATCACGGCTACGTAATGATCCACGCAGGGATTCCGCCCCAGTGGTCGCTTGCCATAGCAAAACAAAGAGCTAACGAGGTGGAACAGGTATTGCGCAGCGATGATTCAGAAAAGCTTTTTATGCACATGTATGGCAACACACCCGACCATTGGCAAAGCCAGCTGCCTGAGGTAGAGCGCTTAAGAGTCATTACCAATTACTTTACCCGCATGCGCTATTGTGATGCCGAAGGTAAATTAGAGCTCAACTGCAAGCTAGCACCAGAGCACGGCCCGGCAGGTTTTAAACCCTGGTACTCGCACCCTCAGCGAGAAACCGCTGAAGAAAAACTAATATTCGGCCATTGGGCGGCGCTGGAAGGCCGCTACTGTGGTGACCGACTGTTCCCTCTCGATACTGGTTGCGTGTGGGGTAAGTGTCTTCGAATATTAAACCTGAACGATAAAAGTTATGTACACTGCGATTGTTCAGATCAAAACCAACAAAAACCCGGAGGTTAATCCGGTTTTTTTATTTATTCTTTCAGTCAACTTAAATATCTATTTGTTTGAACCTACTCATCAACCTCTTCAAACTCTTCTTCTGGCTCTGCCATCACTCGACCAACCAGTTCGATATAGGCCATAGGCGCCTTATCACCGGTGCGATAACCACACTTTAGGATTCGCGTATAACCGCCGGGACGCTCTTCGTAGCGTGGCCCAAGATCACTGAATAATTTGCCGACGGCGCCTTTGTCACGTAAGCGACCAAAAGCCAGCCGACGATTGGCAACGCTGTCCGTTTTTGACAGAGTGATCAGGGGTTCAGCATAGCGACGCAGTTCCTTAGCCTTTGGCAAAGTAGTTCTAATCACTTCGTGTTCGACCAATGAAACGGTCATGTTTCGAAACATCGCTTTTCTGTGTGAGCTGTTCCGATTTAATTGGCGACCACTTTGACGATGACGCATAGCACTTAATCCTGTCTATCTGCTTACTAATTACGGCCAATATTATTTATTGCGATTTATCTTCTTACTACCTGGCAACATGCTTCTTAAGAGTTTAGTGCCCGGCTATATATTATTAACCACTTTAGCTGCGGTGCTTACCCATTTGCGAAGCTGTTTGCCTTTTAAATCAATTCGCCTTTCAAATTAATTACAGGCTTTCGTTTTCCTGGCGAAGGCTAGCTGGCGGCCAGTTTTCCAGGCGCATACCCAGTGAGAGCCCCCGGGAAGCCAGCACATCTTTGATCTCGGTGAGAGATTTTTTGCCTAAATTAGGTGTCTTCAGTAATTCAACTTCGGTACGTTGAATCAAATCACCAATATAGTAGATGCTCTCGGCTTTTAAACAGTTAGCCGAGCGTACGGTCAGCTCAAGGTCATCGACCGGCCTCAGCAGGATGGGATCAATCTGCTCTTCATCCTCTTCTGGCTCTGACTGGCTTTCACTTTCTAGGTCGACAAATACAGCCAGCTGCTGTTGCAGGATGGTTGCCGCCCGACGGATCGCTTCCTCGGGATCGATGGTGCCATTGGTTTCAATATCGAGCACCAGTTTGTCAAGATCAGTACGCTGCTCAACCCGCGCATTTTCAACCGAATAGGAAACACGTCGCACTGGACTATAAGATGCATCCAGACGCAGACGGCCAATCGCACGAGTTTCCTCTTCTTCCGTTTCGCTGGTATCTGCTGGCTGGTAACCACGCCCTTTGGAAATACGAAGACGCATGTTCAGGGCAATATCACCGGTGATATGCGCGATAACATGGTCTGGGTTTATGATTTCTACGTTGGCATCAGCCTGAATGTCCCCAGCCGTGACGGTGCCGACACCCTTTTTGCTCAGAGTCAGTTCAGCTTCTTCTTTATCATGCAGCACCATCGCTACATTTTTTAGATTCAGCAATATCTCGATGACATCTTCCTGAACGCCTTCGATAGCACTGTATTCGTGTAAAACGCCATCAATCTCAACCTCAACAATGGCGCTACCAGCCATTGATGACAGTAAAATTCGGCGTAAAGCATTACCTAAAGTATGGCCAAAACCACGCTCCAAAGGCTCCAATACCACTCGCGCATTCGTATTGTCATATTCGGTGACATCGATAGTGCGAGGTGTGAGTAACTCAGCTGATGTATGTTGCATAGACGAATTTATCCTGAGGCTGTTCGAGATATAGATCGTAACCGGCGTGCTGTTACTTGGAGTAAAGTTCTACGATGAGGTTTTCATTGATCTCACTGGGAAGATCACCTCGATCCGGTAGGCGTTTAAACACACCTTCCATTTTATTAACGTCAACATCGACCCATTCGACCTCGCCGCGTTGAGCTGCAAGCTGTAACGCCGATTGAATACGCAGCTGAGTTTTAGCTCGCTCGCGAATACTGATGACATCATTTTCCTGAACCTGGAACGAAGCAATATTCGCCCGTCGACCATTCACCAGCACGCAGTTATGGGACACCAACTGTCGGGCTTCAGCCCGAGTTGAACCGAAGCCCATACGGTAAACCACGTTATCCAATCGGGATTCGAGCAAGCTCAACAAATTTTCGCCGGTGTTGCCACGAATACTTGCGGCCTTCTTATAGTAATTCCGAAACTGCTTTTCCAACACACCATATAAGCGACGCACTTTTTGCTTTTCTCTTAATTGCACACCGTAATCTGACAGGCGGCTTCGACGCGCGCCGTGCTGCCCCGGAATGCTCTCCGCGCGACACTTGGATTCAAGCGGTCGAATGCCACTTTTGAGCAGTAGGTCAGTGCCTTCACGTCGACTCAATTTGCAGGTCGGACCGAGATATCTTGCCATGGGTGTTATTCCTCTTAAACGCGACGTTTCTTGGGTGGCCGACAGCCATTATGTGGGATCGGCGTCACGTCAGTAATATTGGTGATTTTAAGGCCGGCATTATTCAACGCACGAACCGCCGATTCACGACCAGGCCCTGGACCTTTCACTTCCACGTCTACATTCTGCAAGCCATACTCCTGTGCTGCTGCTGCTGCACGCTCAGAAGCGACTTGAGCAGCAAAGGGCGTACTTTTACGGGAGCCACGGAACCCAGAGCCACCTGATGTTGCCCAACTCAGTGCGTTGCCCTGTCGATCTGTGATAGTAATAATGGTGTTATTAAATGACGCATGTATATGCGCGATACCATCGACTACTGTGCGACTAACTTTTTTCCGCGTTGTTTTTGCAGGGGTCTTTGCCATATCAGTTCAATGCCATATCAGTTCAATTCCTGAAAATACCTTTTCTATACATACAAACCGTTAGTTAATCTTGCAGTCTCGGCACAATAACCAGCTCCGCTACTACCTTAGTACCTTATCTAACAGTTCGTTGGGTTAACGTTTAATGGGCTTGCGAGGGCCTTTTCGCGTTCGCGCATTGGTTTTCGTCCGTTGTCCGCGCAACGGCAAGCTACGACGATGACGGATGCCTCGGTAGCAGCCGAGATCCATCAGCCGCTTGATGTTCATGCTAATTTCACGACGCAAATCACCTTCGACCATGCGCTTTGCAATAACGGCGCGCATAACATCAAGTTGCGCTTCGCTTAGATCAGAAATTCTGGTCGACTCATCAACATCAGACTCTGCGCAAATTTTTTGCGCAGTCGTGTGACCAACTCCAAAAACATAAGTCAGCGAAACAACCGCATGTTTGTGATCGGGAATATTGACACCGGCAATACGGGCCATCCAATTTACTCCAACTATTCGATAATTTTCGTGTTTTAGTGTTTACGCAAACCTATCAAGTCAAGCTCGACACCCAATGGCCGCGCAAAAAGGCGCAACAGGATAGCGCCTAACACCACCTAAATCAATAAATTTAAACGCGATTTTTGCATGTTTTAATTAGCCCTGACGCTGCTTATGTCGGGGTTCGGCACTGCAGATCACGCGAACTACACCCTTACGCTTAACAACTTTGCAGTTTCGGCAAAGCTTTTTTATTGACGCTCTTACTTTCATATTCCCTACCTCAATACAGCTAGCGATTGCCGCTACCGTAACCTTTCATGTTTGCCTTTTTTAACACCGAATCATATTGCTGAGACATTAGGTGCGATTGCACCTGAGACATAAAGTCCATAGTCACGACCACAGCAATCAATAAGGAAGTTCCACCCAGGTAAAACGGCACATTAAAATAAACATTTAGAAACTGGGGCAACAAACATACCCCAGCAATATAGATACCGCCGACCATGGTCAGGCGGGTAACAACATTGTCAATATATTTTGCGGTTTGGTCACCGGGTCTGATGCCAGGCAAATAAGCGCCGCTCTTTTTTAAATTGTCAGCAACTTCTTTTGGGTTAAACGTTAATGCCGTATAAAAGAAGCAAAAAAAGATGATCAAGCCGGCGAACAATATGATGTGTAATGGCTGCCCTGGCCCTAGAAATAGGGAGACATCCTGCAACCAATCTGGTGCATTGGCACCCTGACCAAACATCGCGGCAAGCGTCGATGGAAATAACAGGATGCTGCTGGCAAAAATAGCCGGTATTACGCCGGCCATGTTTACTTTCAACGGTAGATGGCTACTTTGTTGGTTGTAGGCTTTACGGCCCTGCTGGCGCTGCGCGTAATTAACGGTGATGCGACGCTGGCCTCTTTCAATAAACACCACAAAATAAATTACGGCGACGGCCAAAATAGCCACTAACAGCAGAGCAATAATATTTAGATCACCTTGCCTTGCCGATTCAAATGCCTGCCCCAGGGCGCTTGGCAAACCAGCGACGATACCGGCAAATATAAGCATCGATATGCCATTGCCAATGCCCCGCTCGGTAATTTGTTCGCCTAACCACATCAGGAAGACAGCGCCGGTCACCAGCGACGTGATAGCAATCAGGAAAAATGTAAAGCCGGTATAAAGAGCCATGCCCTGGCCGGCCAGGCCATATGCCATGCCGGTGCCCTGAACAAAAGCGAGACCCACTGTCGCATAACGAGTCATCTGCGTGATTTTTCTTCGCCCTGCGTCACCTTCTTTTTTAAGCTGTTCCAGCGACGGAGTAACTGCAGTTAACAACTGCATTATAATTGAAGCTGATATATACGGCATGATGCCCAGCGCGAGAATACTCATACGTTCGAGCGCGCCGCCGGAAAACATATTAAACATACCGAGAATGGTGCCCTGGTTTTGAGTAAACAAGGCAGCGACTCGGTCAGGGTCAATACCGGGCACAGGTATGTGGGTGCCTATGCGATAAATGACAATCGCCAACAACAAAAAGCGAAGGCGAGCCCATAGCTCGCCTAGTCCTTTTCCACTGCCTTGAGGCTGTTTTGCCGCTTTTGCCATTTTATTTAAAGCCTGATGCTATCCTTTCCCAACAACTACACATTCTACGCACACACTCGTTGTACCGATAAAAGCACTGTGCGAAAACCATTCTGCTTTTACTATTCTGCTTCTACTACCTGGCCGCCTGCCGCTTCGAGAGCAGCTTTAGCGCCTGCGGTAATAGCCAAACCCTTTACTTTAACCGGCCTGGTCAGTTCGCCAGACAGAAATACTTTAGCTCGTCGCACCGTACTGTTTACCAAACCAGCTTTACGCAGAGCTTCTACATCGATGACATCCGCGTCGATATTGTTCAATTCCGCAAGGCGAATCTGGGCACTGACACGGGAAATCCGCGAACTAAACCCAAATTTCGGCAAGCGCTTTTGCAAAGGCATTTGACCACCCTCGAAGCCGGGTTTAACACTACCACCGGATCTGGATTTCTGACCTTTATGGCCTCGTCCACAAGTTTTCCCGAAACCGCTGCCGATACCACGACCAACGCGCTTGGCGGCACGCCGGCTGCCTTCCGCAGGACTTAAAGTATTTAGCCGCATCTCAAGCTTCCTCTACTTTTAGCATATAGCTGACTTTGTTGATCATGCCGCGCACCGACGGGCTATCTTCGACGGTGACGCTATGGCCCAGGCGATGTAAACCCAATCCGGCCAAACAAGCCTTATGGCTTTTTAAGCGGCCTATCGTGCTGCGCACTTGCGTAACGGTTACTGTTTCAGCTTTAGCCATAATTAATTACTTCCCGTCCAATTAAAGAGCAATCTCTAACCGAGAATCTCTTCTACGGTTTTGCCTCTTTTTGCTGCGATTTGCTCGGGTGCTCGCATCTTTTCCAAACCGGCAAAAGTTGCCCGAACCACGTTTACTGGATTCGTCGAGCCGTAACATTTGGCTAGCACATTTTGTACACCGGCCAATTCCAGTACTGCTCGCATGGCACCACCCGCGATTACCCCGGTACCTTCCGATGCTGGCTGCATATACACTTTCGACGCTCCATGGTTTGAGCGGATAGCGTATTGCAGGGTATTGTCTTTTAGATCGACCTGAATCATATTCCTGCGGGCCGCTTCCATGGCTTTTTGTATGGCCAATGGCACTTCACGGGCCTTGCCGCGACCAAAGCCAACTCGACCATTGCCATCACCCACAACCGTCAAAGCGGTAAATCCGAATATGCGCCCACCTTTAACGGTTTTGGCAACCCGATTAACCTCGACTAACTTTTCCATTAGCCCTTCGTTGGGATCGTTATCTCGTGTGTTTTGCTTTGCCATTGATCTACCTTTAGATTTCCAGTCGACCGAGAGTACCGGCCTACCGAGAGTTCCTGTCTACCTAGAGTTCTAGTCCACCCGCACGGGCAGCATCGGCAAGCGCTTTAACACGGCCGTGATACTTAAACCCGCTACGATCAAACGCCACCCTGGTAATACCTGCCTGCTTGGCGCGCTCAGCAAGGAGCGTGCCCACTGTTTCTGCCGCAGACCGGTTACCAGTGTTGACCTGGCCCCTGATACTGCTGTCGAGTGACGATGCACTGGCCAGCACGTTATCGCCACCCTCACCCGCAGTAATCACCTGTGCATAGATATGCCGAGGCGTTCGGAAAATACACAGGCGAGACACTTCCAGCTGCCGTATTTTGCTGCGAGTCTTGCGGGCTCGACGTAATCGAGATTGCTTCTTATCTTTCATCAGCTAAACCTGCTATTTTTTCTTGGCTTCTTTACGACGCACATGTTCATCCGCATAACGCACACCTTTACCCTTATACGGCTCTGGGGGTCTAAACGCCCTGATTTCTGCGGCGACCTGACCAAGCAGTTGTTTATCAGCAGACTTCAGCACAATTTCTGTTTGGCTAGGCGTGTCTCCGCTTACCGCTTCGGGCAGTATGTATTCAACGGGATGAGAAAAACCCAAAGTCAGGTTAATCTTCTTACCCTGTAATTGAGCGCGATAACCAACGCCAATCAACTGGAGCTTTTTTTCAAAGCCCGCACTAACACCGACTACCATATTGTTGACCAGAGCGCGGGTGGTGCCTGCCATAGCACTGCTATTTTTGTCGCCTTCCCGACCCGCAAAACTCAGGACATTGTCCTGTTGACTAATTTCAACTGTTTCGTGGCAAGTCATCGATAACTCGCCCTGCCCGCCTTTTACGGAGATATCCCTACCCTTAAGGACAACGTCGACGCCTTTGGGTATTTGTACCGGGCTGTTAGCTACTCTAGACATCTACATATTCCTGTAAAAATATGGTATTCCTGTAAAAATATGAACCTTTGCCACATATCAAAAGATCAAATATAAAAGGTCATCAAAATACTGTGCAAAGCACTTCACCACCAATACCGGCGGTGCGGGCAGCAAGCCCCGTCATTACGCCCTGGCTGGTAGATACAATCGACGTACCCAAACCCCCGCGAACCTGGGGTAAACCATCAACCCCGGCGTAGCGACGTAAACCCGGACGGCTAAAACGATCCAGCTCTTCAATGACGGGTTTACCTTCAAAATATTTCAGCTCGACGGTTAGCTCAGGCTTGGCATCTTCGGTTACGCTAAAGCCAATAATATAGCCTTCATCTTTTAAGACCTGGGCAACCGCTATTTTGAGCTTTGCCGAAGGCATGGTGACAGCCACTTTCGACCGACCTAAACCATTACGGATTCTGGTCAGCATATCTGCTATTGGATCCTGCATAGTCATCGCAATCTGCTCCTAATCCCTATTACCAGCTAGCCTTAACCAGGCCGGGCACATCACCACGCATGGCAGCTTCACGCAACTTGTTACGACACAGGCCAAATTTTCTATAGACGCCGTGGGGCCGTCCGGTGACGCGACAACGATTACGCTGTCTTGAGGGGCTGGAATCGCGCGGCAGTTTTTGTAACTGTAGCTGCGCCTCCCAACGCTCTTCGTCGGTGCTATCTACACTCGTAACGGTTGCCTTTAACGCTGCCCGTTTAATTGCATATTTAGCTACGAGCTTACTGCGTTTTTTCTCACGCTCTACCATCGATACCTTAGCCATACTGTGTTACGAACCTCGCAGCGGAAAATTAAATGCACGCAATAATGCCCGACCTTCATCATCGGTACGCGCGGTGGTGGTTATGGTGATATCCAGGCCGCGCAATTTATCAATTTTGTCGTAATCTATTTCGGGAAAAATAATTTGCTCTGTCACACCCATGGCAAAGTTGCCGCGACCGTCAAAGGATTTAGAATTAATACCCCTGAAATCTCGTATACGCGGGATTGCTATCGCAACGAGTCGTTCAAGAAACTCATACATCCGGTCTTTGCGTAACGTTACCTTACAGCCAATCGGCCAGCCATCGCGCACTTTAAAACCAGCAATAGACTTACGCGCCAGGGTTATCACGGGTTTTTGGCCGGCAATGGCCTGCAAATCATTAACGGCGTGTTCCAGCACTTTCTTATCAGCCAGTGCTTCACCAACACCCATATTGAGGGTGATTTTAGTAATACGCGGCACTTCTGAGACGTTCGCAAGGCCCAGCTCTTCTTTGAGGCGAGGCACAAGCTCGCTGGTGTAAAGGTCTTTTAGACTAGCCATTTCTATCTTTCCCCTAAGCCCTTACAGGTTCACCGGTCGACTTAAATACTCGAACTTTTTTACCGTTGTCGAGAGTTTTAAAGCCGATTCGATCGGCCTTGCTAGTCGCCGGATTAAACACGCTAACATTAGATGAATCTATGGGTGCTTCCTTCTCGATGATGCCACCGGGAACACCCATTTGCGGATTTGGCTTTTGATGCTTCTTCACAGTCTGCACGCCAGATACCAACAGGCGGCCATCAGCCAGCACATTAAGCACTTTGCCACGCTTACCCTTGTCTTTTCCCGCCAGCACGATGACGTCATCGTCGCGGATAATTTTTTTCATCGCCATGTTCTTTGCCTGCTACGCCTACCCGGCGCTTAAAGTACTTCTGGTGCCAGGGAGATAATTCTCATAAATTTCTCGCCACGTAATTCGCGAGTCACCGGCCCAAAGATTCGCGTGCCAATAGGTGCCAGTTGTGGGTTCAACAACACAGCAGCGTTATCGTCAAACTTGATCAGACTACCGTCCTGCCGACGCACACCTTTTTTTGTGCGTACCACCACGGCATCCATCACCTGTCCTTTCTTAACCTTACCTCGAGGAATGGCTTCTTTGATGGTAACTTTTATGATGTCACCCACTGCAGCGTAGCGACGATGTGAGCCACCCAATACCTTTATGCACATCACCCGCCGGGCACCACTGTTGTCGGCTACGTCAAGATAAGTCTGTGTCTGAATCATGTCTTGTCTACTCTGCTCTTTGAATCAACTTAACTAGTCGAATTAACGTAACTTGTCCAATTAACGTGGCCGCTAATTCGACACCGGCTTGCTTCGCCTTTATTAGTCCAGCCGTAACCATTAGTCCAGCCCTAAACAGTCCAGCCCTAAACCGTTGTTGAACGCTCCACAACATCCACCAGTTTCCAGGATTTTGTTTTGGAAATCGGTCGAGTCTCAGCGATGGTGACCTGATCACCTATTCGGCATTCATTCTGCTCATCGTGAGCTTTAATTTTGCTGGATCGGTTAATAATTTTGCCGTACACCGGATGCTTGACCCGACGCGCGATCAACACTGTAACGGTTTTATCCATTTTATCGCTGACCACTTTGCCTGACAGTGTCCGTGCCTTTTTCTCTGTCATTTCAGTTTCCCGCAGCTTCGGTTAATACAGCTTCATTTAATACGGTTTTGATGCGAGCGATATCGCGCCGTACCTGTTTAAATTCGTGGCTCTGTTCGTGTTGCCCGGTGGCGCGCTTCATACGCATTTTGAACTGCTTTTCCAGCTCACTTTCCAGACTTTCTTGCAGCTCCGACGCAGACTTTCCACGCAATTCACTCACTTTCATTACATCACCGATCGTTTAACGAACGCGGTCTGTATCGGTAGTTTCGCTGCCGCCAGGCTAAAGGCCTCTCGCGCTAACTCTTCAGACACACCTTCCATTTCATAGAGCACTTTGCCGGGCTGGATGAGCGCCACCCAATATTCGACATTACCCTTACCTTTACCCATTCGCACTTCGAGGGGCTTTTGTGTAATAGGCTTATCCGGGAACACGCGAATCCAGATTTTGCCGCCGCGTTTAACGTGTCGCGTCATCGCTCGCCGTGCCGCCTCAATCTGGCGCGCCGTTAAGCGGCCCCGTCCTACAGCCTTAAGGCCATATTCGCCAAAGCTGACTTTGCTGCCGCGCAGCGCCAGGCCCCGGTTGCGCCCTTTGTGCTGTTTTCGATATTTAGTTCGTTTTGGTTGCAGCATTTCGTCCTGCCCTTAATTCCCAATTACTTCTTTGCGGGAGTCTTTTCAATTTCTTCTTCACCCAGCACTTCGCCCTTAAAAATCCAGACTTTAACGCCAATGATGCCGTAAGTTGTAGCCGCCTCAGCGGTGCAGTAGTCAATCTCTGCGCGTAATGTATGCAAAGGCACACGGCCTTCTCGATACCATTCGCTACGGGCAATTTCTGCTCCACCCAAACGACCACCGACCTGAATTTTTACGCCTTGAGCGCCCTGACGCATGGCATTTTGAACGGCGCGCTTCATAGCGCGACGGAACATCACACGGCGCTCTAATTGTTGCGCAACGTTTTGTGCGACCAGTGCAGCATCAAGATCCGGCTTACGAATCTCTTCAATATTGATATGAACTGGCATGCCCATTTGTATAGCGATGGCAGCACGCAGCTTTTCTACATCCTCACCTCTTTTACCAATCACGATGCCAGGTCGTGCTGTGTGGATGGTGATCCGCGCAGTATCTGCTGGCCGCTCTATATCTATACGGCTTACTGAGGCATGGGACAGGGTTTTTTGAATATACTCCCGCACCTTTAAATCAGCATTCAGCTTGTCCGCATAGTCTGTACCATCCGCGTACCAGGTCGAGGTATGCTTGGTAACAATGCCCAATCTAATACCGATTGGATGTACTTTCTGACCCATGTCAGCTCCTGCTTCCCGACTCTACTGATCGGCTACTTTTACGGTGATATGGCAATAGCGCTTTAATATTCTGTCGGCTCTACCTTTGGCGCGGGGTTTTAGCCGCTTCAGGGTAGTACCTTCGTCGACAAATATTGTCGATACTTTTAATTCATCAACATCCGCACCTTCGTTGTGCTCGGCACTGGCAATCGCTGATTCGAGCAGCTTCTTAACAATCGCTGCGCCCTTTCGTTTACTGAATATGAGAATATCCAGAGCATCTTCCACGGACTTACCACGAATCTGATCTGCGACCAATCTGGCTTTCTGTGCGGACAAATTCGCGCCGCTTAATTTTGCTGCTACTTCCATCGCCATCACTCCCGACTTTACGTCCTGGCCTGTCGATCTGCGGTATGACCACGATAGGTTCGCGTCGGAGCAAACTCACCAAGTTTATGGCCAACCATTTCTTCGGTCACTGACACCGGCACATGCTGACGTCCGTTATGAATGGCAATGGTCAAACCAACCATTTGCGGCAAAATCATTGAGCGCCTGGACCAGGTCTTGATGGGGCGACGATCATTGGTTTCCGCAGCGACTTCGACCTTTTTAATCAGGTGGATATCGACGAATGGGCCTTTCTTAAGCGAACGTGGCACTGTTAAATCTCCTCTAACCGCAACGGCTATTTTTTGCCGCGACGACGAACAATCATGCTATCTGTTCGCTTGTTTTTACGGGTTTTATAACCTTTACTTGGCGTACCCCAGGGTGACACGGGATGCCGACCACCGGAGGTCTTACCTTCACCGCCACCATGGGGGTGATCGACCGGGTTCATCGCGACACCGCGTACAGTTGGGCGAACACCGCGCCATCTTGATGCACCGGCTTTACCCAGTGATCGAAGGTTATGCTCGCTGTTGCTCACTTCACCAATCGTTGCACGGCACTCAGCAAGCACTTTGCGCATTTCACCACTGCGTAAACGTAGCGTCGCATGACGCCCTTCACGGGCAACCAGCTGCACCGAGGTGCCAGCGCTACGTGCTAATTGAGCACCTTTGCCCGGCTTCATCTCGACACAATGCACGACACTACCAACCGGGATACTCCTCAATGGTAAGGCGTTACCGGTTTTAATCGCTGCGACCTGACCAGATTGTAGAATGTCGCCAGCTTTTAGTCCCTTTGGCGCAATAATGTAGCGGCGCTCACCGTCGGTATAACACAGCAGGGCAATATTGGCGGTTCGGTTGGGATCATATTCAAGACGCTCAACCTTAGCTGGCACGGCATCTTTATTGCGCTTGAAATCTATTACGCGGTAATGCTGTTTGTGACCACCGCCGATATGCCGCGTAGTGATCTGGCCGGCATTGTTACGCCCCCCAGATTTGGATTTTTTCTCAAGCAATGGCCCGTGGGGTGCACCCTTGTGTAGATCGGGATGCACGACGCTGACGACAAATCTGCGTCCAGGAGAGGTTGGCTTTCTTTTAACTACCGGCATATTAGCTCCCCTTACACTGCCGTCGTGAAGTCAATATCCTGACCCGGAGCAAGCCTTACGTAGGCTTTCTTCCAGTCCGAACATTTACCCAACCCAGTACGGTTGCGCTTTGTTTTGCCGGGCACACTGACGACCCGAACGGTGACAACATTGACATCAAACAACTGCTCAACAGCAGCTTTGATTTCGCGCTTGTTGGCGGTCATGTCAACTTTAAAGGCCACCTGATTGCTGGTTTCAGCCAAATTCGTCGATTTTTCAGTGACGACCGGTTGCAGCAATATTTTGAAGATACGTTCTTTATTCATCCCAGCATCTCCTCAATTTTTCGCAGGGCCGGAACGGTTACCAGGACCTTCTCGAATCGAATCAAGCTCACGGGATCCAGACCCAGCGCGTCGCGAACATCGACCTTGTGGAGATTCCGCGCTGACAAATATAAATTTTCGTTCACTTCTTCAGTGAGAATCAATACATCTTGCAAACCCAGCTCGTTGAGCCTTTCGACCAGCGCCTTGGTTTTCGGTACGTCCATATCAAAAGCTTCAACCACGACCAGCCGTTCCTGCCGGGCCAATTCTGAAAAAATTGACCGCAAGGCTGCACGGTACATTTTGCGATTCAATTTCTGACCGTGATCCTGGGGCTGAGCGGCAAATGTCACACCACCAGAACGCCAGATAGGGCTGCGAATAGTGCCCGCCCGTGCGCGGCCAGTGCCTTTTTGTCGCCAGGGTTTTTTGCCACCGCCACGCACTGCGGCGCGATTTTTCTGGGCGCGTGTACCCTGCCGTGCGCCTGCCAGCACAGCGGTGACAGCCTGATGCACTAAATCCTGATTAAACTCTCCACCAAATGCCGTATCCGAAACAGTTAACGTTCCGCCGCTGCCATTGAGCGTAGCTATGCTTAACTCCATCTTCTAACCCTCTAAGCCTTGACGGCCGGACGGATAATGACATTGCCACCTGGCGCGCCGGGTACGGCACCTTTGATCAGCAGCAAATTGCGTTCGGTATCGACACGAACCACTTCCAGATTTTGCACCGTGACATTTCTGGCACCCATGTGACCGGCCATTTTTTTGCCTTTAAAGACGCGTCCCGGAGTTTGATTTTGACCGATAGAGCCGGGTGCCCGGTGAGAGATAGAGTTGCCGTGGGTGGCATCCTGCATTTGAAAGTTCCAGCGTTTCACAACACCGGCAAATCCTTTACCTTTGGAGACACCGGACACATCGACACTCTGACCGGCTTCAAATTGCTCGACGGTTAAAGTCGAACCAACTTCAAATACTTCTTCTATTCCATCGATACGGACTTCCCGGAGGCAACTCCCGGCTTCAGATCCCGCTCTTGAATAGTGCCCAGCCTGGGGCTTGGTCACCCGTGATGCACGACGCGAACCCGCAGCGACCTGTAGCGCGGCATAACCATCTTGCTCGGGGGTTTTGACCTGGGTGATGCGATTGGGATCGACCTCAATCACAGTCACGGGGACCGATACACCATCATCGGTGAATACGCGGCTCATGCCGCATTTGCGACCGACTAATCCAACACTCATTTTGTAACCTCTTTGTGTACGGGGCTTTTACCCGCTATGGCCGCCCATTTCAGAGCGTTACACCCCCGGCGTCTCTACTTTTCGTACGTATTACAACGTAACTACGTACGAAGTGAGAATGTCCGGAAAGGGCTTCTAACTTAAACTTATCTGAACGTCTACGCCTGCCGCCAGGTCTAGCTTGGTCAGCGCATCAACAGTTTTCTCTGTGGGTTCTACTATCTCAAGCAATCGCTTATGGGTGCGAATTTCGTACTGATCGCGCGCATCCTTGTTGACGTGCGGCGAAATCAAAATTGTGTATCGCTCCTTGCGCGTCGGCAAAGGAATCGGCCCACGAATCTGCGCGCCGGTGCGTTTGACCGTCTCAACAATTTCCTGGGTCGAGGCATCGATTAACTTGTGATCGAAAGCCTTGAGTCGAATCCTGATACGTTGATCTTGCATTGAATCTATAACTCCCAGAACCTACAACCAAAAGCACCTACAACCAAAAGCACCCGCAACTCTAGAAAATGCTGCTTTAGCCATCGAGTAAAACCGGGATATAGGCCCGAAAAAAGAGGCGAAATTCTATATATGGACTTACTGGCTGTCAAGCAAAAACTCCGCTCAGGGTATGGTTTTTGCTGAACTGACACCCTTATTTAACGCGGTTTCTTCACAGGCTATTCAATAATCTTAGCCACCACGCCAGCACCCACTGTTCTGCCACCTTCGCGGATAGCAAATCGCAGACCGTCTTCCATCGCTATCGGGGCTATCAGGGTCACTTCCAT